>CAWEHA010000001.1:0-1189009 GCA_963808855.1 uncultured Actinomycetota bacterium
GCACCGTGTCGCGACGGGTCGCGAGCCTCACGCTGGACAACCTCGACGACCTGCCGCGCGCGCTGCCGCCGGTGCGTGTTCTGGGAGCTCGACCCGGTCGCCGCGGGAGCGCGCCGCAGGAGGCCGGCGACCCCGAGCTGGAGAAGGAGGCCTGGCTGTCCGCCACGCTGCTCGAGTGGGGGTCGTGCGGCAAGGTCGTCTACGTCGACTCGCTGCCGCCGGCTACGTGACGCTACGCGCCGCCGGCGCACGTCCCGCGCGGCCTGGCGTTCCCCACGTCGCCGGTCTCCGGCGACGCGGTGCTGCTGATGACGGCCCGGTGCTGCCCGAGTTCGCCGGCGGCGGGCTCGGCCGGATGCTCGTCCAGAGGGCCGCCAAGGACCTCACCCGCCGCGGCGTCCGCGCGATCGAGGCGTTCGGCGGGCCGGCCCGCGCGAGGAGGGGCCCGGCGCCGACCTGCGTGTGCCGGCCGACTTCCTGCTCGCGGTCGGCTTCAAGACCGTCCGCCCGCACCACCGCTTCCCGCGGCTGCGCCTCGACCTGCGCAACGCCGTGTCCTGGCGCGAGGACGTCGAGGTCGCGCTCGAGCGGCTGCTCGGCTCGATGAGCCCGGAGCCGGCGCTCCGCCCGGTCTGAGGCGCGACGGCCGAGCCGCGGTCTCAGCTCGGCGCGCAGCCGTCGGGGATGCGCAGGACGCCGGTGTCGCGCGTCCTGGTCGGCCGGCAGGTAGAGCCGCTGGACGGCGACCACGATCGCCTCGGCGACGACGTCGCGGAAGGCCGGGTCGCCGAGCCGGGCGGCGTCGTCGGGGTTCGTGACGTAGCCGAGCTCGATGCGCACGGCCGGCATCCGGGTGAACCGCAGCAGGTCCCAGGTCTTCGGCGTGCGTGCGGCAGTCGAGCAGGTCGGTGCGGGCGACGATCTCGCGCTGCACCAGCCCGGCGAACCGCTCGCCGACCGCGGAGTAGTGCCCGTACCGGTCGCTGCCGAAGTAGTACGTCGCCACGCCGTGCGCCGCGGGGTTCGGTCGGGCCGTCGACGTGCAGCGAGATGCACCACGTCGGCGTTGGCGGCGTTGGCGAACGCCGCCCGGTCGGCCTCGTCGGGCCCTCGCGGCCGCCGTCGGCCCCGCGGGTGAGGTAGCCGGGCACGCCGGTGGCCGCGAGCCGGCCCTCGACCCGGGCGGCGAGGTCGTCGACCAGGCCGCCTCGTCGAGGCCGTGCGCCGGCGCGCCGGGGTCGTCGCCGCCGTGGCCGGGGTCGATCACGACGATCTTGCCGGGCAGCGTCGGGCCCGGCCGCGGTTGAGCTGCTCGGACTCGCGCATCGCGGGCGGCCGCCCGCCGACGACGGTCCGGGCCAGCCGGTCGAGCGCCTTGAACGTCGCCGGCCCGCAGGTGCCGTCGGCGACGCAGCCCGACGTTGCACTGGAAGTCGCGCAGCGCCTGCTCGGTCTCGACGCCGAACACGCCGTCGACCCGGCCGGTGTCGAAGCCGAGCTCGACCAGCCGCCGCTGCAGCGCCGCGACGTCGTCGCCGATCATCAGGTGGGCCGGCCGTGGCTCAGGATCCGGTCGCCGAGCCGCCAGCGCGCCTCGTCCAGCGCGCCGTACGTCGCCGGGCCGACGATGCCGTCGACGGTGAGCCCGCGCTGCTGCTGGAACGTCCGGACGCGCCCGGTCGCACGCCTCGTCGAACGGCGCGCCGGTCGGGCCGCCGTCGGCTCCGCGTCGGCTCGAGCAGCCCGAGCCGGGCCAGCTTGCCCGGATCTCGGCCACGGCCGGCCGCGTGTCGCCGAGGCGGTAGGCTGCGCCCGCAGGCCATGCGCGGGCGTGCTCCTCGCGGGTCGCGGCGCGGGCGCGGTGCGGGTGCGGACCGTGCGATCGCGGCAGCGCGATCGTACCCGTGCGACGCGGGCCGCGGACGCCGGCCGCTGCCGTCGGGCCGGCGCCCGGCCGGATGGGCGTGCGCGTGCGGAGTGCGGGCTAGATGTAGGTCGGCGAGGTCGCGCGAGCAGCTCGGCTTCGGCTTGGCGCCGACGATCGTCTTCACGACCTGGCCGCCCTGGTAGACGTTCATCGTCGGGATCGAGATGACGCGGTAGTCCTGCGCGGTCTGCGGGTTCTCGTCGACGTTGAGCTTGACGATCGTCGATCTTGTCGCCGTGCTCGGCGGCGATCTCCTCGAGGATCGGGCCGACCTTGCGGCACGGACCGCACCACTCGGCCCAGAAGTCCACGAGCACGGGCTTGTCGCTGCTGCAGCACGTCCTGCGCGAACGTCGTCGTCGGTGACGGCCTTGGTGGTCGTCCCACGGGATGTCCTCTCGTGCGGTGCATGCGTCGGCGGTCGCCCGCGTGCGGCAGGCACGTCGCGGTGCGGCGCCATGCGCTGCCGACAGTGCCGGCGGTCGCGCGCGTCGACGGCGACGCCTGCGTCGACGACCGCGGCGTCGCGGTGCGGCGTGCGTCCTCGCGCGCGGCAGGTAGCGCTCGGCGTCGAGCGCCGCGGCGCAGCCGGTGCCGGCGGCGGTGATCGCCTGGCGGTAGGTGTGGTCGACCACGTCGCCGCAGGCGAACACGCCGGCACGTTGGTCTGCGTCGTCGGGTGCGTCGACCAGGACGTAGCCCTCGTCGTCGCAGGTCGAGCTGGCCCTTGACCAGCTCGCTGCGCGGGTCGTGGCCGATCGCGACGAACAGGCCGGTCACGTCGAGCGTGCGCTCCTCGCCGGTCTCCCGGTTGCGCACGCGCACGCCGGCGACCCGGTCGTCGCCGAGGATCTCCACGATCTCGCTGTCCCAGACGAACTCGATCTTCGCGTTGGCGAACGCCCGCTCCTGCATGACCTTGCTGGCGCGCAGCGTGTCGCGGCGGTGCACGACGGTGACCTTCCGGGCGAAGCGGGTGAGGAACGTCGCCTCCTCCATCGCGGAGTCGCCGCCGCCGACGACCACGATGTCCTGGTCGCGGAAGAAGAAGCCGTCGCAGGTCGCGCACCACGAGACGCCGTGGCCGGACAGCTCGCTTCTCGCCGCGGCAGGCCGAGCTCGTGGTACGCCGAGCCGGTGGCGAGGATCACGGCGTCGCGCGGTGCACGACGCCGCCGCCGTCGGACGACCTTCGACGTCGCCGGCCAGGTCGACCTCGGTGACGTCGTCGGTGACCAGCTCGGCGCCGAACCGCTCGGCCTGCTCGCGCAGGTGGTCCATCAGGTCGGGGCCCATGACGCCGTCGGGGAAGCCGGGGAAGTTCTCGACGTCGGTGGTGTTCATCAGCGCGCCGCCGGCGGTGACCGAGCCCTCGAAGACGAGCGGCGTCGAGGCCGGCCCGGGCCGCGTAGATCGCCGCGGTGTAGCCCGGCGGGCCCGGACCCGATGATGATCACGTTGCGTACGTCGTCCACAGCCGTCGAGACACCTTCTGTGTGCGGGCCCCCGGGTGTGGGGACCGTCATGCAGAACCGATGGTAGGTGGCGACATTCCCCGAGCCCGTCAGGGGCGCGCCACCCGGGCGAAGTGGAGGACCTCGCGTCGGCCGTGAGCAGCCGGGCCCGACGACCCAGACGTCGAGCGTCGCGGGGTCGTCCGGCGTCGGCAGCAGGACGACGGCCGCGGGCCCGCCCTGCCAGGTCGCGAGGTCGACCGCGAGCGGGGTCCCGGGCCGTCGACGAGCGCCGTCGACGCAGTCGGCCAGGGGCTTCCCGCCGGCCAGCCGGAAGCCTCGGCGTCGGCGAGCTGCCGGCGCGGCGTCGTCGCGCCGCGCCCTCGGTCCGCCGCCGCCCGGCGCGCCGGCTGGCCGGGCGCGGGGAGCGAGCCGCGCTGGCAAGCCCGGGGCCGCCGCGCCGACCGTGTCCGTCGGTCCAGTTCCGGCCGCTGGCCGTCACCGGGTAGCCGCCGGCGGCCGCCGCGCCGCCGCGCCTCCGGCCGGCGTCGCGGCGACGTCGCCGGTGTCGTTGCTCCCGCCGCCACGCTGGTCAGCGCCGAGACGCCGATCCCCCGCCGGCCAGGACCAGCACCAGCACGGCGGCGGCCTGCAGCACCCGCATCCCGCGCGGGCCCTCGGTCTCCGGTCGCGCAGCGGGATGACGGTCGGGTGGCGAGGGCCAGCGCGGGCTCGGCCGCGGCGCCGGCCAGCGCGGCGTCGAGCCGGTCCGCGACATCCGCCGGGAGCGGCCGACGTCGCCGTGCGCCGCGAGCAGGTCCGACACCTCGTCCAGGGCGGCGAGATCGCTGCGGCGCGGGCAACCGACCAGGTGCGCGGTCGCGGCGGCGGCGGCCGGGCGTCGAGCAGGCCCTCGTGAAGGTCGGCGAGCGCGTCCGGGTAGAGGTGGTCGCGCGCCGGTGGGGTCTCGGTCACGGTGTCTCACCTCCTGCGGTGCTCGGGTCGGACTGGTGGGGGAGGTCCGGCGGTGTGACGTGCCGGCGGGCCCGGGGTTCCCCTTCGGGCGCAGCAGCGGCAGCAGCCGGGCGCGGCCGCGGGCGCACCGGCTCTTCACGGTCCCGGTGGGGCAGTCGAGGACCTGGGCCGCCTCCTCGACCGACCAGCCGTACATGTCGACGAGCACGAGCGCGCTGCGCTGCTCGACGGGCAGGTGCGCAGGGCCGCCTCGACGTCGAGACCGGTGACCCGGGCGGCGAGGGCAGCAAGACCAACCGAACCAGTAGACGACATAGTACCAGATATTGCTGGGGTCTGCGATAGTCCCTGACGAAAAGCATGGTTGCGGCCCCCTGAACCATCATTTTCGTCAGGGACTACCGGGCACGACGGCAGTCAGGGACTACCGGGCAGGACGGCCCTGTGGAGAGAGCGCGCGGGACGTCGACGAATTCGCCCAGGCTGGCGGGGTGTTCGTTCCGGGCTCGGTGCATCCCTCGCGACCGGGGTTGCTGGTGCCCGCACGGATCGACCCGTCAGGTCACTCGGGCCCGACTCGCGGTCAGGCGCAATGGGGTTCGGTGCGCGGACCAGCCACGGCTTCTACGTTCCGGCGTCGGTGTCGACCGACAACGTGGACCAGCGCATCGTCGAGGCGTCCGTCGTGGTGCCGCCCCGGTGCGCCATCACGGGCTGGGCTGCGTTGCGGTGGCTGGGCGGACGGTGGTTCTCCGGTCAGCACCCCAACGGCGAGCGGCGGCCGGTGACGGTGCTGATCGGCACCCATGACATCCGACCGCAGCCGGGCATCGCCGTCAGCGGAGAGTCGAGCGATCCGGCGCTCATCCGGGTGGTCGACGGCATTCCGGTCCACGACCCACGCGCGGCCGTCTCGTTCGAGATGCGGTACGCCGGTGACCTGCGGCGCGCGGTTGCCGTCCTCGACATGGCGGCGTACTCCGACCTGGTGAATGTCGAGGAGGTCGACCGCTTCCTCACGCCCGGTCAGAACAGCTGGACCGGCGTCCCGCTCGCTCGCAAGGCGGTCGGGTACGGGGAGGAGAACAGCTGGTCGCCGCAGGAGGTCGGGATGCGCATGGTGTGGGTGCTCGACGCCGGCCTGCCCTCACCGTTGGCCAACCGTCCGGTCTTCGACCTGCACGGACGCCATCTCGGCACGCCCGACCTCATCGACCCGACGGCCGGCGTGGTGGCCGAGTACGACGGCAGCGCTCACCTCGAGCGGGAGCGGCGCAACACCGACGTGGTGCGGGAAGCGGTGTTCCGCGGGGTCGGGCTCGAGCCTGTCTTCATGACCGCGGCCGACCGCCGCGACTCGTCCGCCTTCGTGCGGCGCCTACGGGAGGCCTACGACCGCGCCGCTCTCCGGCCGGCGTCCGCGCGCCGCTGGACCATCACGCCGCCTCCTCGCTGGGTCCCGACGGTCTCGGTGAGCCAGCGTCGCGCCCTCACGCCGTCCCAGCGCGCCCGGTTCCTCGCCTACCGAACTGCGTGAGAGCTCGCCCGTTGCGATAGTCCCTGACGAAAAGCGCCACTCCGGCCGAGGAAATGGCGCTTTTCGTCAGGGACTACCCCAACGGCGCCCGCCGAGAACAGGTCAGACGGGGAGGACGAGGTGGAGGATCTCGTAGCTGAGCCAGGCGGCGAGGCCGGCCATGGGGAAGGTGAGGACCCAGGCGGTGAGGATGGAGCGGGCGACTCCCCACCGCACGGCGGAGAAGCGTTTGGTGGCGCCGACTCCCATGACCGCGGACGTGATGGTGTGGGTGGTGGAGATGGGCGCCGAGAAGACGTACGCCGTGGTGTAGAGCACCGACGCCGCCACCGACTCGGCCGCGAACCCGCGCGGCGGGTCGAGGTGGATGATCCGGCGGCCGAGGGTGCGCATGATGCGCCAGCCGCCGGAGTAGGTGCCGAGCGAGATGGCCGCGGCGGCCGAGAAGATCACCCAGAAGGGCAGCGGGTCACCGGCGGCGACGTAGCCGCCGGTCAGCAGGGCGAGGAAGATGACGCCCATCGTCTTCTGCGCGTCCTGCAGCCCGTGCCCGAGCGCCATGGCCGCTGCGGAGAGGGTCTGGGCGAGCCGGAAGCCGCGGTTGAGCCGGGACGGGTTGCCACGGCGGAACAGCCACATGATCGCGAGCATGACGCCGAAGCCGAGCGAGAACGCGACCAGCGGTGAGATCACCATCGGGATCACGACCTTCTCGAGGACGACGTCCCAGTTGGCGGTGACGCCGCCGGCGATCGCCGCACCCACGAGACCACCGATGAGCGCGTGGGACGAGGAGGAGGGGAGGCCGAAGTACCAGGTGGTGAGGTTCCAGGCGATCGCGCCGAGCAGGCCGGCCATGACGACGACCAGTCCGCGGGTCCCGTCGCCGGGCGAGATCGTCTCGGAGACGGTGGCCGCCACCTTCTGGCCGAGGAAGGCGCCGACGAAGTTCATGACGGCGGCCATCGCGAGGGCGATCCGCGGCGTGAGGGCGCGGGTCGACACCGACGTGGCGATGGCGTTCGCCGCGTCGTGGAACCCGTTGGTGTAGTCGAACGCCAGGGCGACAACGACCACGGCGATGATGATGCCGAGCTCCATGGGGTCGCTCAGCTCTCCTTGACCGCGATCTGCTCCACGATGTTGGCGACCTTCTCGAACGCGTCGATCGCCCCCTCCAGCGACTCGACGATGTCCTTCAGCTTGAGGACCTCGATCGTCTTGAACTCACCGGAGAAGAGCTGGGCCAGGATGCGCCGGTGGTTCTTGTCGCCGGCGTTCTCGAGCCGGTTGATCTCGATCCAGAACTCCTCGAGGTCCTTCATGCCGCGCAGATTCGGCATCGCGGCCGCCGTGAGCTCGGCGCAGCGCTGGATCACCTCCACCTGCTGGGACAGCTCCGGCGGCAGCACCTTCACCTCGTACAGCAGGATCAGGTCGACGACCTCGTCCATCATGTCCATGACGTCGTCGAGGCTCGACCCGAGCGAGTAGATGTCCTCGCGGTCGAACGGCGTCACGAACGTGCTGTTGACCCGGCGGATGAGCTGATGGGTCGTCTCGTCGGCGTCGTGCTCGGCCGCCCGCATCCGGGCGGCGACGGCGTCCTTGTCGGAGGTCTCGTTGAGCATCTCCGCGAGCAGCTCGGAACCGACCACGAGGTGCTGGGCGGCCTGGCTGAACAGGTCGAAGAACGATGCGTCGACCGGGCGGAAGCGCAGGGCCACAGAACATCTCCTGGTGGGAGGGCGACAAACGCCCAACATGCTAGGGGAGGCGGTATGCCGAGCACGCAAGTGCGGGGTCAGGTCGACGACAGGCGCCGCCGCCGCTGGCGCTCGATCAGCGCCTCCTGGAGGTGCACGTCACCCTCGTTGCGCTCCCACGAGCCGTCGCTGCGGAGCTCCCAGGCGTCGGTGTCGGCGTCGTAGGCGAGGTCGAGAAGCTCGCGGACGTCGTCGAGGCTGTCGCCGTCCGGCAGCCGCACGAGCACCTCGACCCGGCGGTCGAGGTTGCGGTGCATCAGGTCGGCCGAGCCGATCCACGCGACGGGCTCGCCGCCGTTCTCGAACCAGAACACGCGGCTGTGCTCGAGGAACCGCCCGAGCACCGAGCGCACCGAGATCGACTCCGACAGGCCGGGCACGCCGGGTCGCAGCGCGCAGATGCCGCGCACCATCAGCTCCACCGTGACGCCCTCCTGGGAGGCGAGGTAGAGCCCGTCGATGATCCCCTCGTCGACCACCGAGTTGGCCTTCATCCGGATGCCGGAGGGACGGCCCGCGCGGTGGTGGCCGATCTCGCGGTGGATCTGCTCGAGCAGCCCGCTGCGCACCGAGTCGGGCGCCACGAGCAGCTGCTCGTAGGAGGCGTTGCGCGACCAGCCGCTCAGGTTGTTGAACAGGTGCGCGACGTCCTCGCCGATCACCTCGTCGGTGGTGATCAGGCCGAGGTCCTCGTAGAGGCGCGCGGTCTTCGAGTTGTAGTTGCCGGTGCCGATGTGGGTGTAGCGGCGGATGCCGTCGGGCTCGTCGCGCACCACCATCGCGAGCTTGCAGTGGGTCTTCAGCCCGACCAGCCCGTAGACGACGTGGCAGCCGGCCTGCTCCAGCTTGCGCGCCCACCGGATGTTGGCCTGCTCGTCGAAGCGGGCCTTGATCTCGACGATCACCAGCACCTGCTTGCCCGCCTCGGCGGCGTCGATGAGGGCGTCGATCACCGGGCTGTCGCCGGAGGTGCGGTAGAGCGTCTGCTTGATCGCGAGCACGTGCGGGTCGGCGGCGGCCTGCTCGATGAACCGCTGCACCGACGTCGCGAACGAGTCGTAGGGGTGGTGCAGCAGGATGTCGCGGCGCCGCGCGGCCTTGAAGACGTCGACCGGCTTGGCCGACTCGACCTCGGCGAGGCGGGGGTGCGTGGTGGGCACGAAGGCGGCGAACTTGAGGTCCTCGCGCGACAGGTCGGCGATGCCGTGCAGCCCGCGCAGGTCGAGCGGCCCCGGCAGCCGGAACACCTCCTCGGTGGAGACGCCGAGCTCGGAGACCAGCAGGTCGAGGACGCCGTCGGAGATGGACTCCTCCACCTCGAGCCGCACCGGCGGCCCGAACCGGCGCCGCAGCAGCTCCTTCTCGAGGGCGGCGAGCAGGTTCTCGGCGTCGTCCTCCTCCACCTCGAGGTCCTCGTTGCGGGTGACCCGGAAGGTGTGCGCCTCCAGCACTTCCATGCCGGGGAAGAGCCGCTTGAGGTGGGTGCCGATGACGTCCTCGAGCGGCACGAACCGGGCGTTGCCGAGCGGCACGAACCGGTCGAAGCTGCCGGGCACCTTCACCCGGGCGAAGTGCTCCTTGCTGGTCTCCGGGTCGCGCAGCACCACGGCGAGGTTGAGCGAGAGCCCGGAGATGTAGGGGAACGGGTGGGCGGGGTCGACGGCGAGCGGCGTGAGCACCGGGAACACCCGGTCCTTGAAGAGCCGCTTGCACATCTTCTGCTCGTCCTTGTCGAGCTCGTCCCACCGCACCAGCTCGATGCCGTGGTCGGCCAGCGCCGGGACGATCTGGTCGCGGAACAGCTGCGACTGCCGCAGCGTCAGCTCGCGGGTCGAGGTCCAGATGTGCTCCAGCACCTCGCGCGGCATGAGGCCGGACGCCGCCTGCACGGCCAGCCCGGCCGCGATCCGCCGCTTGAGGCCGGCCACGCGGACCATGAAGAACTCGTCGAGGTTGCTGGTGAAGATCGCCAGGTACCGCACCCGCTCGAGCAGCGGCAGGGTCTCGTCCTCGGCCAGCTCGAGCACCCGCTGGTTGAAGTGCAGCCACGACAGCTCGCGGTCGAGGAACCGGTCCGGGAACCCCTCCACCGCGGCCACCAGGTCGGGCGCGGGCTCGTAGGGCACCTCGACGTCGTAGGCCTCGTCGGGAACGCCGTCACCGGGACCGGAAGCGTGGTCCGGGACGATGTTGAGTGACATGCCGGCGAGTCTGTCACCGCCGGGTGAACGGCGGGTGACGCGGCGGATCGGTCAGGACGAGCGGAACCACTTGCGCTTGGCGCGGCTCTCGGCCGTCGGCTCGTCCGGCGCGATCTCCGCCGGCGCCTCGACCGGCGCCTCGACCGGCGCCTCGACCTGCGGGGGCTGCTCGTCCGCCTGCTCCGACGACGAGCCGAGCACCGCGGGGCGGGGCACCTCGAGCAGCCGGGCGCGCGCCTCGGCGAGCTGGATGGCGAGGTCGGCGGCCCGGGTCTCGGCCTCGGCGCGGGCCTGCGCGTGGCGGGCGGCGGTGCGCTCGGCGTCGGCGCGGGCAGTGGCCTGCTGCGCGGCCTCCCGCTTGGCGGTGCCGAGCTGCTCCTGGGCCACCCGCAGCGACTCGCGGTGCTCGCTGAGCAGACCCTCGGCCTGCAGGTGGACGTCGCGGACCCGCTGCTCGGCCTCGCGCCGCTGCTTCGCGGCAGTCTCGGCGAGCAAGGCCTGGGCGCGGGCCGACTCCTCGGCCTCGAGCCGGGAGCGGGTGGCGGCCTTGGCGGCGTCCTCGAGGGAGTGCCGCAGCTGGCTGGCGAGCCGGGCCTCCTCGGCGGCGGCCGCGGCCTGCTCCTGGCTGGCGGCGGCGATCCGGTTGGCCTCGGTGAGGAGGTCGACCTGCTCGCGGGCCTTCACCTCGGCCTGCTCGCGGTCGCGGTGCGCCTGCTCGGCCACGCGGGCGGCCTCGGCGGCGGCGTACTCGGCGCCCTGCCGCGACTCCATCGCGCGGGTGGAGAACGTGGCGTACTCCTCGGCGGCGGACTGCGCGGCGTCGGCCAGCTCGCGGGCGCGCTGCTCGGCCTCCGTGGCGGCCTGGTGCGCCTCCTCGGCGAGGGAGGCGTGGCGAGCGGCGGCCCGCTCGGCCTCGCCGCGGGCGCGGGTCTGCTCCTGGGCCGCCTCCTGGAGCACCGAGCGCTCCCGCTCTGCCTGGTCGACGAACGTGGCGAACTCGCCGGCGACGCGGGAGGCCTGTTCGGCGCCCTCACGGGCGTGGTCCTCGGCCCGGGTGCGGGCGTCGTGTGCCTCTTGGGCGAGCCGCGCGGCCTCGGCAGCGGCCTCGTCGGCGGCACGGCGGGCCGCGGCCTGTTCGGCGGCGGCCGCCTCCGCCGTCTGCCGCTCCTCGAGCGCGCGGCGCGCGAACGCCCCGTGCTCCTCGGCCGCGGACGCCGCCTCCGCGGCGATCCGGTCGGCCAGCGCCGCCGACTCGGCGGCGGCGATGTGGGCGGTGCGGGCCGCCTCGCTCTCGCGGGCGGCGGCCGCCTCGGCGTCCCGGCGTGCCTTCGCCTGGTCCTCGGCCGCGCTCTGGAGGGTCTCGCGGTCGGACTCGGCCCGCTCGACGAAGGCCGCGTACTCCTCGGCCTTCGCGCCGGCGGAGTCGGCGAGCTCGCGGGCCCGGTTCTCGGCACGAGTGCGGGCGCCGAGCGCCTGCTCGGCCAGTCTCGGCCTGCCGCAGGGCGGCCTCCTCGGCGAGCTGCCGGGCCTCGGCGAGCTCGGTGAGGGTGGTCTCGAGCACCGTGCGCTCGGCGAGCGCGTTCTTGGCGAACGTCGCGTGCTCGTCCGCCTTCGCGGAGGCCTGCTCGGCGACGCCGCGGGCCCGCAGCTCGGCGTCGCGCGCGGCCTGGTGGGCCTCCTCGGCCAGCCGGGCCTGCCGCTCGGCGGCCTCCTCGGCCGCGGTGCGGGCGCGCGCGTGGTCGCGGGCGGCCCGCTCGAGCTCGTCGCGCTTCTCCTGGGCCTCGCGCTGGGCGGCGGCGTGCTGCGAGGCGGTGCCCGCCATCTCCTCCGAGAGCTCGAGAGCACGCTGCTCGCTCACGGCCCGGTCGGCGATCGCCTGCTCGGCGAGCTCGGCGTGGTAGCGGGCGTTCTCCTCGGCGCGGGCCCGTCCCGTGGCCGACTCCTCGGCGTCCGCGGCCGCGCGCCGGGCCGCGGTCTCGGCCGCCTCCCGCTCGCCGATCGTGCTGACGACGCGCTCGGCCAGCTCGCTGGCGTGCCGCTCGGCCGACTCGCGTCGTGAGGCCTCCGACTCGGCCATCTGCACGTGATCGCGGGCCGAGCGCTCCGCCGCCTCGCGGGCCTGGGCGGCGCGCTGGGCCGCCTCCTCGGCCTCGCGGCGCTGCTCGGCGTAGCGCACCGCGGCGGTCTCGGCCGCCGCCCGCGCCTCGTGGGCGGTGGCGGCGGCCTCGGCGTGCTCACGCGCGAGCTGCTCGGCCTCGGTGCGGGCCTGGATCGCCTCGCGGGCCAGCTCCTCGGCGACGAGTCGCTCGGCGGCCTGCTCGGCGGCCGCCATCTCGGCGTCGCGGCGGAGCTTGGCGGCTTGCTCGGTGGCGCCGGAGTAGGGCGAGGACGGCATCGGCGTGGCGCAACCTTCGGGTTCGAAAGCGGGTCACGGCATGGTACCGAGCCACTGCGTCCTTGGGCTGGGGCATCGGTACGGTGCCGCAGTGGGCATCGGTGGCGCCGTCGTGCGCGGGGCGGACATCGTCGGCCTGCGCGTGGCGACGACCCTGCCGCCACCCGCCGCAGCGGGCGCTCGCCGGACGGCCGGTGGTGATCGACGGCCAGACCCTCGCGCCGGAGCTGCAGCTGATGCTGCGGCTGACCAAGCTGGTGATGCCAGAGGTGACCTCGGTGCCGGTGCCGCACGGACGACGGGTGGTGCGGCGGCAGACGGCGGCCGCCGGCGGGTCGCCGCCGGTCGGGTCGGTGCGCGACCTGGAGGTGGCGGAGCGGCCGGGCCGGCTCTACGTGCCGCGGTCGGGGTCGACCGCGCTCCTCGTGTTCTTCCACGGCGGCGCGTTCGTGTACGGCGACCTCGACACGCACGACGCGACGTGCCGGCTGCTCGCCGAGCGGGCCGGGGTGCAGGTGCTCGCCGTCGACTACCGGCTGGCCCCGGAGCACCCGTTCCCGGCCGCCCACGACGACGCGCTCGCCGCCTACCGCTGGGCCGTCGAGCACGCCGCCGACCTCGGCGTCGACCCCGCGCGGCTCGCCGTCGGCGGCGACTCCGCGGGCGCCACGCTGGCGACCGCCGTCGCGCACACCGCGGCCCGCGACGGGTCGCCGCTCGCCTTCCAGCTGCTCGTCTACCCGGCCACCGAGATGGCCGAGCGCGACACCCGCAGCTCGCGGATCTTCGCCGAGGGGTTCTACCTGACCCGGGAGTTCATGGGGGTGGGCACCGAGGCCTACCTCCCCGACCCGGCCGACCGCACCGATCCGCGCGTCTCGCCGCAGCGGGCCGAGATCCCGCCTGGCCTGGCGCCGGCGTACGTCGCCACGGCCGGCTTCGACCCGCTCCGCGACGAGGGCGAGGCCTACGCGCGCCGGCTCGCCGACGCCGGCGTCCGGATCGAGCTGACGCGGTTCCCCGACCAGATCCACGGCTTCTTCAACCTGCTCGGCTGCCCCACCTCCCGCGCCGCCGTCGAGGAGATCGCCGACCGGCTGCGGGCCGGTTTGGGGTGACGGAGTCACCGGTTGACCGGGGATTCCTGCACTTGTCAGCCGAAGTTTCGGCTGACAAGAACATGAGTCCCCGGTCAACCGGTGATTCCTCCGCCGGCTCGGGCGCCTAGAGCCGCGGGCGGTACTTGCGCAGCTCGGCCACGAACGGGACCGGGTCGACCATGGAGGCGTCGACGGTGAACGGCTCGAGCCGGCCTCGGCGGAACACGATGCGCCAGTCGTGGTCGCCGGGGGTGCCGAAGGTGTCGACGCGGCAGGTGTCGCTGCGGAGGTCGAAGCGATACGTCGTGCCGGCGCGCTCGATCCGCACCACGCCGTCGTCGACGTGGACGCGGGCGGAGACCGGCCGGGACTGCCACGCCGTCCAGCCGAGCACGGCGGCCACGCCCAGCATCAGCAACGTGAACGGGGAGAACAGGCCGTTGTTCACCAGCGACAGCACGCCCACCACGAGCAGCACGAACGCCACCCCGCCGAGCGCGACGGGCAGCACGCCGTGGTCGGCCCCGGAGCCCGGTGAGAGCGACTCGGAGTCCTCGAACAGGCTCAACGGACCGGGTTCTGCGTCCTGGTGCGCCAGCTCCTCGCGAGCCGAGGCCAGCTGCTCGGCCAGCTCCTCCGCCACCCGCTCCGCCTCGAGCGCCCGCGCCTCCAGCGCGTCGCGCTCGGCGCGCAGCGCGGCCAGGTCGGCGTCGTCGGGCGAGGTGGACATCACCCGTATGTGTACTGCACGTCGGTGTCACGCGGGGCGTGCGTGAAGCCGAGCTTGTCGCGGTAGACGCGGATCGCGGGCGCGTTGTCGGACTCGACGTAGAGCACGACCTCCGAGACCCCGAGCGAGTGCAGCCGGTGGAGTCCGGCGAGGGTGGCCAGCTTGCCGAGCCCGTAGCCGTGGGAGTCGGGGTCGATGGCGACGACGTACACCTCGCCGACGTCGGCGGAGTGCTGCTTGGTCCAGTGGAACCCGAGCAGGCGGCCGTCGTCGTGGACGACGACGAGCAGGCCCTCCGGGTCGAACCACGGCTCGGCCATCCGCTCGCGCAGCTCGGCCTCGTCCATGGAGCCCTGCTCGGGATGCATCGCGAACGACCGCGCGTTGACCTCGAGGAGGGCAGCGGTGTCGCTGTCGCGGAACGCGCGGATCGTCAGCTCCGGCGGCACCACCAGCTCGTCGAGCGGGTCGGAGGCCGGGCGCCGCATGAACCACAGCTCGCGGGTGCGGCGCCAGCCGTGGCTCCGGGCGAGGGCGGCGGCGGCCGGGTGGTCGCCGTGCGACCAGGCCCGGTCGGCGCCGTCGGCGCGGCCCGAGCAGCCGGTCGCCGACGCCGGCCCCCCGCGCGGCGGGGGCGACGGCGAGGGCGAGGTCGCCGTCGCGCACGAGCGCGAAGCCGTGGTCCTCGACCGCGAGCCGCGCGCCGTCGAGACCGTGGTTCTGCAGGTGCAGGACGTCGGCCTCGTTGAGCGGGTCGGGCTCACCGGCCTCGACACAGGCCTTCCGGACGGCGGCGACGACGTCGAGTTCGGAGGTCACGCGTCCTGGGACTCGCGCTCGCTCATGCGCGCGGCGTCGGCGGCCGCATCCTTCTCCTTGGCCGGGAGCACGAAGCGGTAGCCCACGTTGCGCACGGTGCCGATCAGCGTCTCGTGCTCCGAGCCGAGCTTGGCGCGCAGCCGGCGCACGTGGACGTCGACGGTGCGGGTGCCGCCGAAGTAGTCGTAGCCCCACACCTCCTGGAGGAGCTGCTGGCGGCTGAACACGCGGCCGGGGTGCTGGGCCAGGAACTTGAGGAGCTCGAACTCCTTGAAGGTGAGGTCGAGGGCGCGGCCCCCGACCCGGGCGGTGTAGGTGGCCTCGTCGACCACCACCTCGCCGGAGCGGATCACGTGCGCCTCGGGGTCGGTGGCCTCGCGGGCGGCAGCGAGGCGGCCGATGGCCAGCCGCACGCGCCCCTCGAGCTCGGCCGGTCCGCAGGTGTGGAGCACGACGTCGTCGGCGCCCCAGTCGTGGCTGACGACGGAGAGCCCGCCCTCGGTGACCACGAGCAGGACGGGGACGTCGGTGCCGGTGGTGCGGATCAGGCGGCACAGGTCGCGGGCGCCGGCGAGGTCCTGGCGGCCGTCGACGAGGAGCAGGTCGGACTCGGGTGCCTCGAGCAGCGCACTGCCCTCCGCCGGCAGGATCTTCACCTGGTGCGGCAGCAGGGTGAGGGCCGGCAGCACCTCCGCGGACGGCTGCAGTGCGCTGGTGAGGAGCAGGAGTGCGCTCACGGACGGGTCTCCTCCCGATACGGGTGAGACCGAAACACGTCGTCGGGCTCCGGCCGGTTCAACTACTGGTGAGAGTATCGAAACGTGGAGGACACGCGCAGCGCCTCGCGGGCAACTGAGACGGACGTCATGTCCGCCGGCACCGTCACCGTCCGCTATTGGGCCGCCGCCCGCGCCGCCGTCGGCACGGCCTCCGAGGAGGTCGCCGTCGAGTCGACGACGACGCTCGCGGCGCTCCGCGCGGAGCTCACCGCGCGCCACCCCGAGGCCGCCCGGGTGATCCTCGCGTGCTCGGTGCTCATCGGCGACCGGCCCGTCGGCCGCGCCGACCCGGGCGACGTCGTCGTGCCGCCCGGGTCGGTGGTGGAGCTGCTGCCGCCGTTCGCCGGCGGCTGAGCGCTGGGTGCGGAGGTTTCGAGGCTCGGCCGTGGCCGGCCTCGCACCTCAACCACCGCGGGCTCACGGTGGTTGAGGTGCGAGGAGCGCTAGCGACGAGCCTCGAAACCACCTGACCCCATCAGCAGGTCTCGACCGGGGTGGCGTCGACCAGGCCGTACTCGGAGCGGGCGTCGAGCAGCAGCGGGATCAGCGGCTGGTCCTCCTGCGCCATCGTCACGTAGGCGCCGCCGTCGCGGTTGACCCACGAGATGCCGTGCAGGCGCAGCGTCTGCCGCAGCTGGTCGCGCTGGGCGAGGGTGAGCTGGTAGCCGCACATCGGCTCGGGCTCCACGGCGTTGGTGGACGTCGGGAGCATGTCGTCCTGGCCGGCGAAGTACACGACACCGCTGCGCTCGGCGCCCTCCTGGGTGACCCGCTCGCGGGCGGCCTCGGTCTCCTCGGCCACCGTGTCGCGGTTCTCGAGCGTGAACTGGGCGCTGCCGACGGCGCTCAGGTAGTTGACCTCGACCCGGCGCCGGTTGAGCAGGGCCGGGTCGGCCTCCTCCGCGTCGTTGAGCGGCTCGTTCGCCGTCTCGCTGAGCATGCCGACGATGTGCTGCAGACCGGCGTAGTTGCGCAGGATCCGCCCCTGGGCGTCACCGGCGATCTGCACGAACTGCTCGCCGTCCTTGACGTAGCGGCCGTACTCACCCGAGGTGTAGCCGCCCGCCACCACCTCGGCGGCCGAGTAGCCCTCGCTCATCTCCTTCGCGAGGTCGTGCACCGCCTGGTCGGTCTGGCGGTTGCGGGCCCACAGCTGCAGCAGGTCGGTGCGGTAGTAGGGGTTCGGCCCGTACTCGTGCAGGTCGTTGAGCACGTCGGGCCGCCAGTCCCGCATCGTCTTCACCGCGGCCCGGCCCTCCGGCGTCTGGAGTGCCATGTAGTCGCGGTTGACGTCGAGGCCCTGCGCGTTCTCGCGGGTGTTGGCCGCCCAGCCGTCGGGGTTGACGTTGAGGAACAGCACCGTGGTGTCGCGCAGCAGCCGCAGCCACGCGGGGTCGGTGGTGGTGGACATGTCACGCGCGAGCTGGAGGCAGGCCTCGCGGCCGGAGTTCTCGTCGCCGTGCACCGAGCACGTGTACATGAGCACCGACCCGTCGGCGGCGTCCTGGGGTGACGCCGGCGCGGGCTCGCCGACGGCGACGAGCTGGAGTGGCCGGTTCTCGTTGGTGCGGCCGATCGTGGTGACCCGCACCCGGTCGCTGGCGGCGTCGAGCTGGCGCCAGAAGCGCTGGCCCTCCTCGACCGTCGTCCAGCGGGCTCCGTTCGACTGCTCGAACGGGGTACGCAGGGTGTCGTCGGCCTGCTGGATGGTCTCCGCGAGGTCGTCGTCCTCGGCCGCGGCGCTGGTGCTGGTCGGCGTGGCGACCGCCCACAGGCTCACAGCCGTCGCGGCCGCGACGGCGGCGGCGAGGGTCGAGCGGCGGGCCGGACGGGACAGGGGGAATCTGTGCATGACGCTCCTCCGAGATGGCGCCGCAACCCAGGACCCCATGCTGCTTCCCGAGTCGCAGCGGATGGTTGGTCCGCCCCACTCTGCGCCGTCCGGGGCCTGACGGCCACCCTCGGGCCGGAATGCGGGCGCGCCCTGCGCGGTTCGAGGGAGCGTGAGCACCGGAGCGTGGGTCCTGGTGGCGGCCGTCGTGGTCGCCGCCGGATTCGCGCTGTGGCGAGTGCTCCGCGACGGCCGGGTACGGGCCCGCCGCGGTTCCCCGGCCGGCAACGTGCTCGCGGACACGCCGTGGGCCGACGACCTGGGGGAGCGCGCCACGCTCGTGCAGTTCTCCTCCGCCTTCTGCGCGCCGTGCCGCGCCACCCGGGTGGTGCTCGCCGACGTCGCCGCGCGCGAGCCAGGGGTGCGCCACCTCGAGGTCGACGCCGAGCAGCACCTCGACGTCGTCCGCCGGCTCGGGGTGCTCCGGACGCCGACCACGCTGGTGCTCGACCCGCACGGGCGCGAGCTCGGGCGCGCCGCTGGGGCGCCCAGCCGCGACCAGGTGGTCCGATCCCTGCCCGGGCGTCTCGCATGACGGACATGGTGTCCACGATGCGATACGCGGAGTCGGGTGCAGGCGTGGGCGTCCCTAGGGTGGACGACGTGTCGACGACCTGGCTGACCAAGCGCCGCGCGGTGGATCACTGCCGCGTGCGCTCGGCGCTCTGTCCGTCCTGCTGAGTCGGCGGCCCCGGCCTCTTGTGCCTTTAGTCGCCTGACCTACTCCACTATGGTGGAGGACCGACGTTCCCGTCGACCAGGAGACCGACATGCCCAGCACCACCAGTGGGATCGACCCGCGCGGACCGCGGTTCGTCGCGCTCGTCACCGCGGCCGTCCTCGCGACGGTGCTGCTCACGGCGCCCGGCCCCGTCGGCGTCGCGCTGCTCGCGGCGCAGGCGGCCCTGTTCGCCTGGGGTGCTGCCGCCGGCGTGCAGCAGTCGCCGGTCTCGCTCGCGTTCCGCACGCTGGTGCGGCCCCGGCTCGCCGCGCCGGACCACCTCGAGGACCCCGCCCCGCCCCGGTTCGCGCAGGGGGTCGGGCTGGTCTTCGCCGTCGTCGCGCTGGCCGGGTTCCTGGCCGGCGTCGACCTGCTCGGCTTCGTGGCCACCGGCCTCGCGCTGGTCGCCGCGCTCCTGAACGCCGTCGTCGGCCTCTGCCTGGGCTGCGAGATGTACCTCGTGCTCCGGCGGCTGGCCCCCGCCACCTCCTGAACGAATCCACCACCGCACGTCAACGAAAGGCACACCATGACCCGCGAGAACTCGCTCGTCTCCGCCCAGTGGGTCGAGGACAACCTCGACACCGACGGCATCGTCCTCGTCGAGGTCGACGAGGACACCACGGCCTACGACAAGGGCCACCTCAAGGGCGCCATCAAGCTCGACTGGACCACGGACCTGCAGGACCAGGTGCGGCGCGACTTCGTGAACAAGCAGCAGTTCGAGGAGCTGCTCTCGAGCAAGGGCGTCAGCAACGACGACACCGTCGTGCTCTACGGCGGCAACAACAACTGGTTCGCCGCCTACGCCTACTGGTACTTCAAGCTGTACGGCCACGAGGACGTGAAGCTCCTCGACGGCGGCCGCAAGAAGTGGGAGCTCGACTCCCGCGAGCTCACCGACGAGGTGCCCGAGCGGCCCACGACGTCGTACTCCGCGCAGGAGCAGGACCTCTCGATCCGCGCGTTCCGCGACGAGACGGTCGAGGCGATCGGCACCAAGAACCTCGTCGACGTCCGCAGCCCCGACGAGTACGCCGGCCGGCTGCTCGCGCCGGCCCACCTCCCGCAGGAGCAGGCCCAGCGCGCCGGCCACATCCCCACCGCGGCGAACGTGCCGTGGAGCAAGGCGGCCAACGACGACGGCACCTTCAAGTCCGACGACGACCTCAAGCAGATCTACTCCGAGGCCGGCGTCGACTGGGACAAGGACACCATCGCCTACTGCCGCATCGGCGAGCGCTCCTCGCACACCTGGTTCGTGTTCCACGAGCTGCTGGGCCAGCAGAACGTGAAGAACTACGACGGGTCGTGGACCGAGTACGGCTCGCTGGTCGGCGTCCCCGTGGCGCTCGGCGACGAGGCAGGAGAGGCCTGATGTGCGGCGCGACCCAGGGCGGGCTCTCGCTCAAGGGCATCGACACCGACAAGGAGGCCGTGATCCAGGGCCAGGTGGTGCGTGACGGCGAGCCGGTGGGCAACGCCTACGTGCGGCTGCTCGACCGCACCGGCGAGTTCACCGCCGAGGTGCCGACGTCGGCCACCGGCCACTTCCGGTTCTTCGCCGGTGAGGGCCAGTGGACGCTGCGCACCCTCGCCCCCCAGGCGGAGCCGGTCGACCAGGTGGTCCACGCCGCCGTCGGCTCGGTGGCCGAGGTGTCCATCCCGCTGCGCTGACCCGTCACTAATGCGCTGACCCGTCGCTTGTACAAGCGACGGGTCAGCGCATTTCTGACGGGTCGGCGTCAGGGGCCGCCCTTCCAGTGGTCGATGCGGTGGTGGTCGGGCAGGAACCCGTGGCGGACCCCCCACACGACGGCCTGGGTGCGGCTGTCGACCTCGATCTTGCGATAGAGGTTGCGCACGTAGGACTTGATCGTGTTGGGGCTGAGATACATCAGGGTGGCGATCTCGGAGTTGTTCTTGCCCTGGGTGATGAGGGCCAGGATCTCCGACTCGCGGTCGCTGAGACCCTCGTTGCGGCCCGGCCAGTCGTGGTGGTGCTGCGTGCGTGTCTTCGTCGGCGGGTCGCTCACGACGATCTCGCCCTGGTGGACGGCCTCCAGCGCCGCGACGAGCTCACGCGCCGGCAGTGCCTTGGAGAGGTACCCATGGACGCCGAGCTCGCGGGCCGCATCCAGCAGCTCGGGGTGGAAGTTCCACGTGTAGAGCACGACCCGGCGGGCTCGCGGGTTGTCGAGGAGCACCTTGATCTCGTGCTGGTCGGACTCCGGTTGCGCGAAGGAGTCGTAGAGCGCGATGTCGACGTCGTCCTTCACCGGGCGGTCGGTGTCGAGCTCGGCCACGAGCACGCGGTGCCGGTAGGGGTCGAGCATCGTGGCGACGCCCTTGACGACGACGTCGTAGTCGTCGATCAGCGCCACCCAGATGGCGTCGTCGTCCTTGCTCACACGTCGACAATAACCCTCCCAGGGGGGTGCTGGCACCGCCCCCGGGGTGGTTCTGTGGAGGATCTCGTCTCCCCGCAGAAAGGCAAAGACATGATCGGTCTGATCCTCACCATCCTCGTCGTCGGCGCCATCGCCGGCTTCGTCGCCCGCCTGCTCGTTCCCGGCCGGCAGCACCTGTCGCTCGTCGCGACGATCGTGCTCGGCATCATCGGCTCCTTCGTCGGCGGACTCCTCGGCTTCCTGCTGTTCGGGAAGGACGCCGACGAAGGGTTCTTCCAGCCCTCGGGCATCATCGGCTCGATCATCGGCGCCGTCATCGCCCTGCTGATCTGGACGGCCACCCAGCGCCGCAGCAGCCGTCGCACCCACCACGCCGCTCGGGTGTAGCCCCCGGACGCGGCGGCCGCCGGTGACCCCGTGACGCCTGCGGCCGCCGTGTCGAGGGCCGGGCCGCTGACTTCGAGGCCCGGCCCTCGACCAACGGTTCGGCCACCGGCGACACGCTCGCCCGGTGGCCGAACCGGTTGCCGTCACCGCTCCAGCAGCATCGTCACCGGACCGTCGTTCACCGATGCCACCGCCATGTCGGCGCCGAAGACGCCCCGCTCGACGTGGGCGCCGAGGCGCTCGAGCTCGGCGCAGAAGGCGTCGTAGAGCGGTTCGCCCACCGGGCCGGGCGCGGCGGCGGTCCAGGAAGGACGGCGGCCCTTCCGCACGTCTCCGTACAGCGTGAACTGGCTGACGACGAGCACCGGCGCCCCGACGTCGGAGGCCGACTGCTCCTCGCGGAGGATCCGCAGGTCCCACGTCTTGCGGGCGGTCCAGGCGACGTCGTCCGGTCCGTCGTCGTGGGTGACGCCGAGGTAGACGAGCAGGCCCGGCCCGTCGATCGCCCCCACCACCGCGCCGGCCACGGTGACGCTCGCCGACGACACCCGCTGCACCACCGCTCGCACGACCCCACTCTGGCACCATGCCGCCCATGCCCGCCGTGCCACCCGAGGCCCTGCTGGTCACCGTCGCCCCCACCGGCGCCGAGACCGCGAAGGCCGACTGCCCGCAGCTGCCCACCACGCTCGCCGAGCTCGTCGCCACGGCCGTCGAGTGCGAGCAGGCCGGGGCCGCGATGATCCACGTGCACATCCGCGACGACGACCACCGGCCGACCCTCGACGGTCAGCGGCTGAAGGACACGGTGACGGCGCTGCGGGAGTCGACCGACCTCGTCGTCCAGCTCTCCACCGGCGGCTCGGTGCACGACCCGCTCGACCTGCGGCTGCAGGTGCTCGACGCCGCCCCCGACTCGTGCAGCCTCACCATGGGCACCACCAACTTCGGCGACGACGTGTTCAGCAACCCGTGGCCGTTCGTGTGCGACCTCTACCAGCTCAGCCAGGAGCGCGAGGTGGTGCCGGAGTTCGAGCTGTTCGACCTCGGCCACGTCGCCGCCCTCGGCCGGCTGCTCCGGAAGTACGGCCTGCCCTACGGCGGCCGGGTGCATGTCGACTTCGTGATGGGCGTGCCCGGTGGCATGCCCGGCACCGCCGACGCCCTCGTGGCCGGCGTCGCGGGGCTGCCGCCGGACGTGACGTCGTGGTCGGCCACCGGCATCGGGCGTACGACGCTCCCGGTCGCGCTCACCGCGCTCGCCAAGGGCGGTCACCTGCGGGTCGGCATGGAGGACGTGCTCACGATGAGCAAGGGCGTGGCCGTCGAGAGCAACCGCCAGCTGGTCGACCGCGTCGTCAGCCTCGGCGAGGTGGCCGGACGCCGTCCGATGACGACGGCCGAGGCCCGCGAGCTCCTCGGCACCCGACTGGTCTGATCCGCATACGGGGGGCTGTATTGCCGTCCGAACCCATCCCCGCTGATCCTGCGGCACAACGGGAAGGACGAGATGGCCGACAACCACACGCCGAGGCGTGCCCTGAACATCGCGGTCGCGCTGTGGCTGGCGGTCCTGCTGCTCGGCAGCTTCGGCCAGTCGATCCAGGGATTCCCACGAGAGGCGTTCTTCTCCCTCGACGGCCAACCGGTCGATCGGTGCATCGCGATCAACGACGAGGCCTCGGAGGAGCAACAGGGCGAGTGGTGCACACCGACCGAGGTGTTGGGGCCGGCCCTCCCGGACGACGTCGAGGTCGCGTCCGGCGACATTGTGTGGTCCGAGGTCGGGTTCGAGGAGGTCGGCTCCGCCCTGCTGCAGCCCGCCCTGTGGTTCACGATCGGTATCGGGATGATCGCCCTCCTGGTGTTCGGTGCGTTCGCGGCCGCCACCGGCACCGTGCGGGCAGGGATCGCGGCGTCGGTGTCGATCGTCTTCCTGGCGCTGTTGCTGTTCCCGGCTGAGTTCACCGCGCAGGTCCCGGGTGACCTCCGTCAAGAGCTCGTGTCGGCTTGGCAATGGGTCATCGCCTTCTACTTCGGCTCCGAGGCAGCGGTCCAGGCGTTCAAGGCGGTCAGACCCTCCAACGCCCCGGTCGAGGGCGATCTGCCCTCAGACGCCGCCGCCCAGCTGTTCCGTCGCTGACCCGTCGCTCCGACGGGCCGGCGCGATGAGGGTGGTGGCCGCGGCGGCAGCAGCGCCGAGCAGCAGCCCGAGCGGAACGGCGCCCAGCCACGACCACGTGTGGGCGATCTGGTGGGCGCCGTAGACGGCGACGATGATCACGAGCGGGAGCACGACAAAAGCGGGAAGTCCAGGCCGCCGCATCGTCATCACGAGTGCGAAGACCACCCCGACCACGACGGGCAGGAGCGTTACGTCGAGCACGATCGCGCCGACGCCGTGCTCGAACCATCGGATGTCCGACACCATCGGCACCGCCCACACACCTCCCTGCACGAGCGTTGCGACCACGCCGGCGAGCAACGCCATCGCCGCGGACCACCACCCCTCGACCCAGGCGTGGTGCACCGCGCCGACCACGGCTAGTGCGGCGACGGCGGTGGCTACTCGGCCCGCCGCGCCGCGGCCCTCGATCGCCCAGACGAGCGCCACGACCGCTGCCGCCGCCGGCACGAACAGGGCCGAGACCACCAACCCACGCCAGTCGGCGGGCAGTCGGCCCGGTCGCGACCGCGACACCGCGACGGAGGTGGCGAGCAGGCGCGACGCGCGGAGGTTCAGGGCAGCGATCGCAACCAGCGCTACGACGAGGTCGACTCCCGAGAGCCACAGGAGTGCGTCCGCGAGCCACGTCCACGGTTCCCGGTCCACGATCGCCGCGATCGCGGAGACAACCACCACCACGAGCAGCACCAGGGCGCCCAGGATAGCGAGCCTGACCCGCCCGAGGACGGCGGTACAGAAGTCGTCAGGGTCCGGTGACGACCGCTTCAATGCTCGCCAGACCCGCCACCTCCCGCGCAGCGTCGCTAGCTGGGAGGCCAGGAGGAGGACGGCGATCGCGAGAGCAACCAACAGAAAACGGTTGCTCGACTCCGCTCCCTCGTCCGTCCGGGCGACGTGATGGGCGCCGGCCACCGTGACGACGACGCCGGCCATGACGGCTGGCCGGGTGACGAGCGGCAGCAGCACGAGCAGGGGGCGGAGCGCCATGAGCAGCACCGCCGCCGGGACCAACGAGAGCTGCCCACCGGTGCGTGTCGAGATTCGTCGTGGTGTGAGCGGCCAGAGGGCCCGCTGCAGCCCGATCCCTGCGCGGGCAGCCAGCTGGAACCGGTGCCCCGCGGGGAGGTCGCTCCACAGGTGCTTGCGCCGGTTCAGCTCGAGCCGGTCGGCCTCGAAGGCCGTCCGCAGCTGGTCGGCCACCTCTGAGTCGGGCCGGACGACCTCTGGGGTTCTCCGCATCTCCTGGAGGGCTCGCAGGAGTCCCGCGCTGGCATCGACGCGCCCCCATCGCCAGTCATGGGTGCGCCAGCCCTCGTCCAGGAAGGCGGCGAAGTTGCCCATCTGGTTGCCGGCGAGCTTGCTGCGCGAGCCGACGCTCGGCCGTGGTCGGCCGGTCGAGGAGGCCCCGGGCTGCGCAGCTCGGCGGTCGAGCTCGAGGGCCCGTCCGTACGTAGCCACCTTCGGCATGGCGTCGTCCCCGAACAGGCCGGGCTCGTCGCTGCTGAGCGTGAAGAACTGCGGCGACGACGTTGCGCGCAACCCTCCGACCGCCAACGCGGCGGCCATCGTCAGCCGCTGGAGGTGGCTGGACTCGATCGGGGTGACTCTCGCGTTCGCGGGAAACAGCTTGGGCGCGATGGGGTTGTCCGAGCCGCCGAGCGCGTCGACGGTGAGGCACAGGTGCGCCCAACCCTGGCCCACCAGCTGGTCGCCCGTGTCGGCTGTTCTGCACTGGTCCAGGCGGCGCCAGAACTCCTCGTCGTCCGGTGATTCGAAGGGGTTCACGCTCCCACCCCTGCCGTCGGTCCAGAGCAACCGCGCCATCGCTGCGTCGTCGATCTCCGCTGGTGGCGGCTGCGACTCCGTCCCGAGGGCCAGCCCGACGGCGGCGACGTCACGTCGCTGCTCGACGAACAAGCCGGCGGTCCGGACTCGGTAGAGCGCGGCCTTGGCACCTGCGAGGTCCGGAGCGGTCGACGACACCGCGGGAAGGTTCTGCAATGTCTGCACCCAGAAGATCAGCAACTCGGAGGCCGCCACGAGCGCGGTGGCGTCGGCGTGACATACGTGTTCCGTCCTCGCGAGCAGCGCACCCAGCAGGCGTGCCCGCACCTCGTCCGCCTGCGGGAGGCCGAGAGCGGAGGATACGGCCGGGCTGGGGACGAGGGCGCGGAGGAAACCGGTGCCCGGAGTTGTGAGCAGGTCGACGACGCGGTGAGCGTCGACCTCGGCACGGAACGTGCGGTACTGCTGCTCGAGCGTCGCTGCTGGTGCCCGGTACAGCGAGTCGGCAGCGATTCCAGGAACCGCCGCCGGCGTGCCTTGAGATCCTGGGTTGCGGTCGCGAGGCTGCCGAGGTCACGCAGGTCGTCCCACGAGGTTTCCGTGGTCAGCTTGTACCGCAGCGCGGTGAAGGTGGACTTGACGAAGTGTGCGCGCATCACCCGGTCACCGCCTCGCCGAGCCGGGTGCGTGCTCGGAGTCGGCTCCGTCTGGGGCGGGCTCGGGTCGAGGTAGATGAGGATCCGGTCCGTGGGGATGTCGGCGGGAGCGTCGGCGATGGCTTGGACGGCGCGCCCGATGGGGATGTTGTCGAAGACACCCCCGTCCATGACGTCGAACGCGCGGTTCGCGTCGGGCGACCTCGGAGAACACCGTCGCCATGGAGTCGGGCAGGTCATCGTCCGCCGACCGCTCGCGGCCTCGACCCGGCCAGGAGAACACCGAGGCCGGCTCGAAGGCACCCGGGAACGAGCTCGTCGCCCGTGCGGCGTACGCCAGCCTCCGCAAGGGCTCGTCGTCGTCGGCACCGGCGCCGGACGGGATGTCGTTGAACGACCGCACGTGGGGGGCAGGGATGCGGCGGAAGCGGAAGTGCGCGGTGCGCGGCCGAAGATCGGCGCCCGTGTCGCGGTCCGGCAGCGGTGGGCCGGATTGCAGCGTCGCCGCGAGGTCGACCGTCAGGTTCCCCGTCTGCAGGTCGGTGCGGCCAGCGCCGACCCGCGCACGCAGCTCGGCGAGCACGGTCGGGTAGAACACGCCGTCGGCGTCGAGCAGGGCCTCGGTCCGGTACGGGTGGCGGGGGTCCCACGTCGCGTGTAGGAGCTTCGCCAGGTCGCCCTGGTCTTCCCACACCTTGCGCAGCCAATCGATGTCCTTTCCCACCGACTGCGCCAGGCCGTAGATGGCGGCGTTCAGCCCGCCTGCGCTCGCTCCGGCGAGCACGTCGAACGAGATCGAGGTATAGCCGAGCTTGCTCAGCACCTCGGCGTAGATGGACGCCCGGTCGATCTCGTCCGGCAACGCCGCACCCCAGAACGACGCGCGCTCGGTGTCTGCGAGACGTGCCGCGATCACGCCGCGGCGCGCCAGGTCGAGCTCGGACACGGCACCGCCGATCCACACCGCGAGGGAGACACCGCCGCGCATCGCGAGGGCGACTCTCAGCTCGCGCTGGGGCTGGTTCGCGTCCTCGCCGTCGCTCCTGGCGTCGGGTTGATCCTGGTCGGTCGGTTCAGCGGTGTCGGTCACGGCCGTCCCCATCCTCGCCGGGACCCTAGGCCGTCGACGCCGCCGCGGGCGGAAGCAAGACGGGGGATCAGTAGACGAGCGCCTGGACGTCGTCCTCGAGGGCCAGGGCGACGAAGGACGCGGCGCCGGCGATCGTCGTGCCCGGGAACAGGTCGGGCTCGGTGAGCTCGCGGCGGGCGGCGCACTGGGCGCACACCGTGAGCGAGCCCGACTCCAGCACCGACGCCACCAGGTCGGCGACGGGCGTGGCCTGCGGGAGGTCGAGGTCGACGCGGTCCGGGCACCGCGAGCCAGGTGGCCTCGCCGGTGAGCCACACCGACACCTCCGCCCCGGCGGCCAGCGCCGTCGCGGCGACGGTGAGCGCCTGGTTGCACCGCTCCGGCGCCTCGGCGCCGCAGGTGACCTTGACGACCAGTCGACGGACCATCCCCCGACCCTAGACTCGGCGCGTGCCTTTCCAGATCCCCGAGAACCTGCACCCCGACTGCGGCCCGGTGGCCTGGATGCTCGGCACCTGGCAGGGAAACGGCCGCGGCGACTATCCGACCATCGAGCCGTACGAGTACGGCCAGGAGCTGGTGTTCCAGCAGGACGGCCGGCCGTTCCTGCACTACTTCGCCCGGGCGTGGATCCTCGACGAGAACGGCGAGACCGTGCGGCAGGCGGCTCAGGAGACCGGGTTCCTGCGGTGCCGGCCCGAGGGTCAGGTGGAGCTGGTGCTCGCCCACAACACCGGGTTCGTGGAGATCTGGTACGGCCGCGCCGCCGAGGGCAAGGTCGAGCTGCGGACGGCGGGGGTGAGCTTCACCGAGTCCGCCAAGGAGGTGACGGCGGGCCACCGGCTCTACGGCAACGTCGAGGGCGACCTGCTCTACGCCTACGACATGGAGGCCATGGGTCAGGAGCTCCAACCGCACCTGTGGGCGAGGCTGCAACGTGCCTGAGGTCGCGGACTGGCGCCGACCGGCTGCGCGAGCGGGGCTACCGGCTCACCGCCCAGCGCGAGCTGGTGCTGGCCGCCGTCGAGGAGCTGCGGCACGCGACCCCCGACGAGGTGCACGCCCACGTGCACACCCGGGCGCCGACGCTCAATCTCTCCACCGTCTACCGCAACCTCGAGGTGCTCGAGGAGCTCGGCCTGGTGCGCCACGCGCACCTCACCGACCGGTCGCCCGACCTACCACGCGGTCGGCGGACACGAGCACTTCCACCTCGTGTGCCGGAACTGCCGGGAGGTCACCTCGGTTGACGTCGACGTCGCCCGGGCGCTCACCGACCGGCTCGAGGGCGACCACGGCTTCGTCGCCGACATCGGCCACCTGACCGTCTTCGGCCGGTGCGTGGAGTGCGAGGACGACGCGAGGAGGGGTGACCTCCTTGTCCCCGCTCCTGGACCTGCCCGGCGCCGTGGCCGCCGACGCGCCGGACGCCGGCGTGGCGGGCCACTACGGCTCGTTCAACAACGAGCAGCGCTCGCTGGTGGCGGGGGAGGGGTTCGTCGACCTGTCGCACCGCGACGTCGCTGCGCATCACCGGCCCCGACCGCCTCACCTGGCTGCACTCGCTCACCACCCAGCACCTGCTCGACCTCCAGCCCGGCGTCTGGACCGAGTGGCTGGTGCTGAGCCCCCAGGGCCACGTCGAGCACGCCGTCGCCGGCGTCGACGACGGCGAGACGTTCACCGCCCACACCGAGCCCGGCGCCGCCGCGGCGCTGGTCGAGTTCCTCGACCGGATGCGGTTCCTCATGCAGGTGGAGGTCGCCGACGTCACCGACGAGGTGGCGGTGGCCTGGCGCGCGTCGACCGGCCGCTACGACCTGGTGCCGCGCGACCGGCTCACGGCCTACGCCGACGCCGCGGGCCCGGCCGGCGGCCTGTGGGCGTTCGAGGCGCTGCGGATCGCGCGCGGCGAGCCGCGGCTCGGCCTCGACACCGACCACCGCACGATCCCCAACGAGGTCGGCTGGATCGGGCCCGCCGTCCACCTCGACAAGGGGTGCTACCGGGGCCAGGAGACCGTCGCCCGGGTGCACACCCTGGGCCGTCCGCCGCGCCGGCTCACGCTGCTGCACCTCGACGGCTCGGAGAACCGGCTGCCCGCCGTCGGCTCCGACCTCACCCGCGACGGCAAGGCTGTGGGACGGGTCGGCACCTCGGCGCGCCACCACGAGCTCGGACCGGTGGCGCTGGCGCTCGTGAAGCGCAACGTGCCGCTCGACGTCGACGCTGCTGGCCGACGGCCTCGCGGCGGCCCAGGAGGTCCTGGTCGACCCCGAGGTCGGGCTGCACGTGCGGCCGGACCTCAGGGGCTGAGCATCACGATCCGGAGTTGATCATCCCGGCGCCGACGGTGACGCCGGTGGCCTCGTCGATGAGGATGAACGAGCCAGTGGTGCGGTTCTGCGAGTAGGGGTCGCACAGCAGCGGCTTGGTGGTGCGCAGCTGGATGCGGCCGATCTCGTTGACCCCGAGCTCCTTGGTCTCCTGGTCGCGGTGCAGCGTGTTGACGTCGAGGCGGTACTGGATGTCCTTCACCAGCGCCCGCGCGGTCTGCGTCGTGTGCTTGATCGCGAGCTTCTGCCGCGGCTTGAGCGGGGTGGTGGTCATCCAGCAGATCATCGCGTCGATGTCCTGGCTGGGCTGCGGGGCGTTCTTGACCCGGGCGATCATGTCGCCGCGGGAGACGTCGACGTCGTCGGCGAGCCGCACGGTCACCGACATCGGCGGGAACGCCTCGGTGATCTCGCGGTCGAAGAGGTCGATGCCCTCGATGGTGGAGGTCATGCCGGACGGCAGGACGACGACCTCGTCGCCGGGCTTGAGCACGCCGCCGGCCACCATGCCGCCGTAGCCGCGGTAGTCGTGGTGCTCGTCGGACTTCGGCCGCACGACGTACTGCACGGGGAAGCGGACGTCGACGAGGTCGCGGTCGGAGGCCACGTGCACGTGCTCGAGGTGGTGCATGAGCGTGGGGCCGGAGTACCACGGCATCTTCTCCGAGCGCGTGACGACGTTGTCGCCCTGGAGCGCCGAGATCGGGATGACCTCGAGGTCGGGGATGTTGAGCTTGGTGGCGAACGCCGTGAACTCGGCGTGGATCTTCTCGTAGACGCTCTCGTCGAAGTCGACGAGGTCCATCTTGTTCACCGCCAGCACGAGGTGCGGCACCCGCAGCAGGCTGAGGATGACCGCGTGGCGGCGCGACTGCTCGGTGAGGCCCTGCCGCGCGTCGACCAGCACCAGGCCGAGGTCGGCGGTGGAGGCGCCGGTGACCATGTTGCGCGTGTACTGCACGTGGCCCGGGGTGTCGGCGATGATGAACTTGCGCGCGGGCGTGGCGAAGTAGCGGTACGCGACGTCGATCGTGATGCCCTGCTCGCGCTCGCTGCGCAGGCCGTCGGTGAGCAGCGCGAGGTCGGTGTAGTCGTAGCCCTTCGACACCGACGTCGCCTCGACGGCCTCGAGCTGGTCGGCGAAGATCGACTTGGAGTCGAGCAGCAATCGGCCGATGAGGGTGGACTTGCCGTCGTCGACGGAGCCGGCGGTGGCGAAGCGGAGCAGGTCGGCGTCCCGGCCGGCCAGACCCTGCACGGGCGTCTCGGTGGTGTCGGCCATCAGAAGTAGCCCTCCTTCTTCCGGTCCTCCATGGCAGCCTCGGAGAACCGGTCGTCGCCTCGGGTGGCGCCACGTTCGGTGACGGTCGCGACGGCGACCTCGGCGATGATCTCGGGGATGGTTGCTGCCTCGGACTCGACGCAGCCGGTGAGCGTCAGGTCGCCGACGGTGCGGAACCGGACGGTGCGCTCCTCGACGGTCTCGCCGGAGCGCAGCGGGTTGTGGTCGGACTCCGAGAGCCACATGCCGTCGCGCTTGAAGACCCGGCGCTGGTGCGAGAAGTAGATCGACGGGATCTCGATCTCCTCGCGGCCGATGTAGTCCCAGATGTCGAGCTCGGTCCAGTTCGAGATCGGGAAGATCCGCATGTGCTCGCCCTCGTGCAGCCGGCCGTTGTAGAGGCTCCACAGCTCGGGGCGCTGCATCTTCGGGTCCCACTGGCCGAACTCGTCGCGGTGGGAGTAGACGCGCTCCTTGGCGCGGGCCTTCTCCTCGTCGCGGCGGCCGCCGCCGAACGCGGCGGTGAAGCCCTGCTCCTCGATGACGTGGAGCAGCGTGCCGATCTGGAGCCGGTTGCGCGAGGTCTTGCCGTCGTCGACGACGATGCCGTCGGCGATGGCCTCCTCGACGCTGGCCACGATCAGCTTGACGCCGAGCCGGTTGACCCAGTTGTCGCGGCAGGCGAGCACCTCGGGGAAGTCGTAGCCGGTGTCGACCTGGAGCACGGGGAAGGGGATCTTCGCCGGGAAGAACGCCTTCTCCGCCAGGCGCATCATGACGATGGAGTCCTTGCCGCCCGAGAACATCAGGACCGGCTTCTCGAACTCGGCGGCGACCTCACGGAAGATGTGGATCGACTCCGCCTCCAGCTGGTCGAGCTGGCTGAGCCGGTAGTCGGCGTGCGTGGTGGTCATAGGGTGGAACGGGCCTCTCGGCAGGGGAAACAGCAGGCTGCATCGTAGCCGCGGTCCCGCTCCCGCGACGAAGCGACGAGTATGTCGACCAGGACACACTACTTGGCACACCGAGACCGCGGGGCGGCGTCCCGCCCCGCGGCCTCGGTGGCGACTCAGTCGGTTGTCAGACGACCCGCGCGGTGAGCGCGCTCCCCTTGGTGACCGTCGTGTAGCCCGGCTTGGACACGATGGTCCGCACCCGGATCCGGTCGCCGCGGTAGCGAGCCGGGATGCGGAAGGAGCGAGCGGTGGCGCCGCCGATCACGTCCCCGTTCGCGAGCCACTGGTATCGCACGGTCGTGCCGGCGTCGTGGGTGCCCGGCCGGGCGCTGAGCGCCCCCCCGACCACGACGGAGCCGACGATGGTCGGCACCGGCTGGCGGGTCATGACGCCGGGCGCGACGTCCTCGGCCACGGCGTCCTTGGAGACGCTGGTGTAGCCGGCCTCGCCGTAGGTGGCGCGGGCGAGGACGTCCTTGCCGAGGTCGGCGGCCACCAGGTCGTAGGTGAGGTCGGTGGCGCCGGCGATCGGGCGGCTGTTGCGGAACCACTGCACGTCGACGCTGCCGGCCCACAGCCCGGGGTCGAGCGTGAGCGTGCGGCCCACCCGGGCCTGGCCCTCCAGCACCGGGTCGGGCGTGCCCGTGACCGGCTGGCTCGGGACCTCCAGGGCGCTGCGGCAGACGTTCCCGGGAGCACAGAAGCCGCCCAGGGTGCGAGAGGTGGCGGTGGCCACGACGTCCGAGCCGCCGGCGTCCTCCGCGACGGCGACGGTGAACTCGACGGTACGGACGCCCCGGCGCGCGGTCGTCGGAACGCTCCAGACGAGCGTGTCGCCGTCCAGCGCAAGCTCGGCCGGAAGCGACCCCTCGTCGAGGGTCGCGTCGTCGAGCACGTCGGTGAGGTCGACCTCGACGACGCTCGACGTGAGCGGCACGAAGCCCTGGTTGGTGGCGGTGAGGGTGTAGGTGACCGACTCACCCGGCGCCAGCGGCGACGACGTCGCCTCGTCGTCGAGGGCCAGGTCGTAGCGCTGCGGCCAGGCGGGCTTGTCGGCGTCGAACACCCAGTCCTGGAAGAACGCCGTGAGATCGCGGCCCGAGAGCTCCTCGGCCAGGGCCTCGCAGGTCGGCGCCGCCGTGGCTCTCGCCGGCGTAGCGGGTCTGCCACTCCTCGAGGAGCGCGAAGAACGCGTCGTCGCCGATCGACAGGCGAAGCGCCTCCCACATCATCGCGCCGCGGGTGTAGCTCTGGAAGGCGTACAGGTCGGCCGGGTCGGTCATCCCGCCCGGCGGAATCGTCCAGTCGGCGTTGTCGGCCGCGACGCTGTTCCAGCTCAGGTAGTAGGTGCCGTGGGTCGTGCTGGCGCTGGTGGGCGGCGTGACGCCCTCGTTGTTGAACCACGTGGGCGCCCAGGTGGCCATGCCCTCGTTGATGTAGAGGTCGTTCCACTCGGTGGGGGAGACGTTGTTGCCGTACCACTGGTGCGCGGCCTCGTGCACGAACGTCCCGGCGTTCACGGACGACTGGAAGTACGAGCGGTCCTGCGTCTCGAGCGCGTAGTTCACCCCGGGCGACGGTGTCGACCACGATGCCGATGCTGTTGCCGGGGTACGGCCCGTAGATCGACTCCAGGCCGTCGAGCACGCTCTTCCAGCGGGCGCGCTGGAGGTTGATGTTGTTCTTCGACGTGGCGGTGAAGCCGGAGTCGACGAAGCTCCACTCGTGGAGCGTGCGGCCGCTGGCCAGAGCCACTTCGGACTCGAGTACGTCGTACTTGCCGATCGAGACCATCGCCAGCTCGGAGGCCATCGGCTCCTGCTGCGACCACTGCCAGTCGGTGCGGGTGTCGCCGACGACCTTGGTGAGCTCGCCGTTGCTGGCGGCCGCAGCCGGGCCCGTGCCCGAGGCGCTGGTGATCGTGTTCGGGATGTCGATGGCGATGTCGTAGGTGGCCTTGTCGGCCGGGGTGTTGTTGTTGGGGTACAGCGCCATCGCGCCGATCGGCTGGCTGAGGAAGGTCGCGCCGTCGGCGGTGGCCATCCAGCCCTCGGAGGCGCCGTCCGGGTCGATGTACCGCACCGGGACGCCGGAGTACTCGACGACGGTGGTGAACGCGCCCTCCACCGGGGTCTCCGGCGTCACGACGAGCTTGTGCTTGATCGCGCCGGCGTCCTCGACCTTCTCGAACGCGGCCTCCTCGCCGCTCACGGTGACCGAGTCGATCGTCATCGTCGGGTAGAGGAAGTCGAGCGAGAAGGTCCGCAGCGGCGCGCCGGTGGTGGCCGCGTCGATCGTGGTGACGGCGTCCACCGTGCCGCCCATGACCCCGGAGACCACGCCGGTCGGATCCCAGGCCAGGTCGATGTCGTAGTGCGAGACGTCGTAGCCGCCGTTGCCCACGTTCGGGAACAGCGGGTCGCCGGAGGTCTGCGGGCCGTCGATCGGGTCGGCGGCGAAGGCCGGTGGCGGCAGTGCGCCGACACCTCCGGCGGTCAGGGCCAGCGCGGCGAGCGCGGCTGCGGTGCGGTTCCGAGACCGACGGGATTCGAGGCGAGGTCGCATCTGCGGAACCTAGACGGTCTCCGGCGGATTGTCAGACAAGTTCCCATATCGTGACCGATCGGTCACAGGGGGACGGCGCCGACGGCCACTCGGCCGTCGCCCTCGACGGCGAGCGGGCCGTCGGCGTGGCCGACGAAGACCGACTGGCCGCGTCGCAGCGACAGCCGCTCGGTGTCGGTGACCACCTCCACCTTTCCCTCTAGAACGAGCACGGCCCGCGGTCCGGTGGCGGGCAGCCGGCGCAGCGGCGGCCGGCCCACGGTGAGGTCGAACTCCGAGACCGGCGGCCGGAGGAGGAGCCGGTTGTCGCTCCGCTCGGCCGGGTGCCAGCGGGGCGCGGGCACCGGGGTGAAGCTCGTGATCGCCAGCAGCTCCTCGACGTCGCGGTGCTTGGGCGTGAGGCCGGCCCGCACCACGTTGTCGGAGGAGGCCATGATCTCGACGCCGAGCCCCTCGACGTAGGCGTGCACGACGCCGGCGTTGACGAAGAGCGCCTCGCCGGGGGTGAGGAGCACGTTGTTGAGCAGCAGGGTGACCAGGGCGCCGGGGTCGCGCGGATAGCGGCGCACGAGATCGCCGAGCCGGGCGAACACCCGCGCCGTCTCGGCGTCCGCACCGGCGTGGCGCGCGCGGTTGCGGATCGCGGTGCGTCGGGCCCGCGCCTCGGCGTGGCGGGCGGCGTCGCCCAGCTCGGTGAGCAGCCGGGCCAGCGGGCGTCCCTCCAGCGCCAGGGTGTCGGTGACGACGGTGCGGAGCGCCTCGTGCGGCGCGCCGTCGAGGAGCCGCGTGGCGGTGTCGCTCGCCCACGGCACGTGGAGCTGCCGCAGGATCGCGGCCGACCGCTCGACGTCGCGGAATCCGGCCATGCCCTCGAACCGGGTGAGCGCGAAGAGCAGCTCCGGCTTGTGCGAGCGGTCCTGGTAGTTGCGGTCGGGGGCGGTGAGCGAGATGCCGGCGGCGTCCTCGCGGGCGAAGCCGAGCCGCGCCTGCTCCGCGCTCGGGTGCACCTGGAGGGAGAGGGGTTCGTCGACGGCCAGCACCTTCATGAGGAAGGGGAGCCGGTCGCCGAGCCGCTCGCGCACCCGCGAGCCGAGCAGCGCGTCGGACTCGGCGGCGATCACGTCGTCGAGACGGCGGCCGTCGGTGAGCGCGGACGGGTCGGCCTCGTGGGCGCCGATCCACAGCTCGGCCTCGTGCCGGCCGGTGGGCGCGCGGCCGAGGAACTCCGCAAGCTGGGTCTGGGACCCCCAGGCATAACCCCGGACGGGGTTGTCGAGGACGTACACGGCGCGGCGTCAGGGCTCTCGTGACGACGAGGACTCCGGCCGGGGGTAGCCCTCCTCGAGCTGCGCCACGGTGGGTGCTCCGAACATGGGTAGCCCCTGCTCCTTGCGGAGCAGCCCCCAGATGAGCGGCACGAGCACGAGCGTGGCGACGCCGACCCCGGCGATCAGCATCGGGTAGGTCTTCTCCGCGCCGAGCGGGGCCCAGCCTGCCTTGTCGAGCAGCGCGACGCCGGACATCGTGAGCACGACGACGATGCCGCGCCGGATGAACGACTGCGGCACGCGTGGGGCGAGCCGGCTGCCGAGGATGGTGCCGGGCACCGAGCCGATCACCAGCGGCACGAGCAGCTCCATGTCGAGGCCGTGGATCGCGACGTTGGAGATCGCGGCGGCCAGCACGAGCGGCACCGCCTGCACCAGGTCGGTGCCCACGAGGCGCACCGCCGACAGGCCCGGGTAGAGCATGAGCAGCGCCACCATGATCACCGACCCCGAGCCGACGCTGGTGACGCCGACCAGCAGGCCGCCGAGGGCGCCGACGAGGAGCGTGGCGATCGGCCGCACCCGGGGGTTCGGGTCGCCGTGGCCGCCGCCGCTGCGCACCCGGCGGAGGTTGAGGTAGAGCCGCAGCGCATAGGTGCCGGCGGCCAGGAGCAGGGCGAAGCCGATCGACATCTTGAGCACGTAGTCGAGCTCGTCGGGATCGTCGGTGAGCGCCTTGACGACGTACGGCCCGGCCAGCGCCATCGGCACCGACCCGATCACCAGCCACTTGGCGAGGCCGAGGTTGGGGGAGCCCTCCCGCGCGTGCACCACGGCGCCGCCGGTCTTGTAGATCGCCGCGGCGGTGAGGTCGGCGGCGACGACGGTGGCGGCCTCGCCCGCCCCGGCGCCGAGGAACAGCAGCGCCGGCGTCATCAGCGCCCCGCCGCCCATCCCCGTGAGACCGACGACGATGCCGACCAGGAACCCGGCCGCCAGGATGGAGAAGAAGTCGCCCGTCAGGAGCTCGGTCATGGCCGCACCACGGGGTGCATCCTCTCCGACGGCGGGTCGAGGTCGAGGTAGCCGGCCTCGGCGAGCGCGGTGGTGACGTCGGCGAGCGCGTCGTCGACCGAGCGGCCGGTGGTGTCGACGCGCACGTCGGCGTCGTCGGGCTCCTCGTACGGGGAGGAGATGCCGGTGAATTCGGGGATCTCGCCGCGGCGCGCCTTGGCGTAGAGCCCCTTGCGGTCGCGGCGCTCGCACTCCTCGAGCGGGGTGGCGACGTGCACGAGGAAGAACGCGCCGCCGGCCTCGTCGGCCATCGTCCGCACCTGCTGCCGGGTCTCGTCGAACGGCGCGATCGGGCTGCAGACCGCCACCCCGCCGTGGCGGGCGATCTCGGCGGCCACCCAGCCGATGCGGCGGATGTTGGTCTCGCGGTCCTCGCGGGAGAACGTCAGCCCGGCCGACAGGTGACGCCGGACGACGTCGCCGTCCAGGCTGGTGACGGTGCGGTGACCCTGCTCGAGCAGCCGGTCGACCAACGCGCGGGCGATCGTGGACTTTCCGCTCCCCGAGAGGCCGGTGAAGAACAGCACCAGGCCCTGCCGGTCGGGCGGCGGCCGGTCGGCGTCGATGATGTCGTCGAGGTCGGGCAGCACCTCCCCGCCGTCGATCAGGCCGAGCACGGGGTCGTCGCCGGCGTAGGAGAGTGCCACGGTGACTCCGAGCTCGTGGTCGCGCTCGCCGTCGCCGCGGGCGGCCAGCGGCGCGGCCACCACCACGGCGTCGGGCAGCGACTCCGCCACCCGGAGCGTGGCCCGCAGCAGCGCGACCGGCGACAGCTCGGGCGTGCCGTGCCCGACGAAGGCGAGGAGCAGGGTCGGGCCGAGGTCCGCCAGCTGGTCGAGCTGCACGTCGGTGACCGGGCCGGTGACGGGCACCACCGTGCGGCCGGAGTAGCGCTCGCGCGTCTCGGCGGGGGTCAGGTAGAGACGGCGGAACGGCCCGTACTGCGGCCGAGTGAGCTGGTGCAGGGCCCAGCCGCCGCTCTCCGCACGGGTGGCGCGGGCCAGCGGGAGGCCCTCGGGGTCGACCAGCTCCAGCTCGGAGACCTCGGCCAGCTCCTCGGGCAGCTCCAGGTCGAGCGGGGGGTCGCCCGGCACGGCGCCCGACAGCAGGAGCTCCAGGTCGTCGAGCTCGCGCGGCGCGGGGCAGTGCTGGGGGACGGCGCTCGACACGGCCGTCATCCTGCCAGTGACCGGTGGCTAGCCTCGTCGCCGTGTCCGCACCCGTCGTCGTCGCCGAGGTCGTCCGCTCCGGGTTCGTGGAGGGCCATCACCACGGGTCGGTGGTCGCGCTGGACGCCGACGGGTCGGTGGCGTGGTCGGTGGGGGAGGTCGCCCAGCAGGTGCTGCCACGCTCCTGCAACAAGCCGGTGCAGGCCCTGGCGATGGTGCGGCTCGGGCTCGACCTGCCCGACGACCTGCTCGCCCTGGCCTGCGCCTCCCACTCCGGTGAGCCGATGCACGTCGACGGCGTCCGGCGGATCCTGGACGGCGCCGGCCTCGACGAGTCCGCACTCCAGACGCCGCCCGACCTCCCCCTCGACGAGGCCGCCCGCGCGGACGCGCTGCGGGCGGGCGAGGCTCCGACGCCGCTGGCCATGAACTGCTCCGGCAAGCACGCCGCGATGCTCGCCACCTGCGTGCTCCGCGGATGGGACACCGCCACCTACCGCGACCCCGGCCACCCGCTGCAGCAGGCGATCCTCGCCACCTTCGCCGAGCTCACCGGCGAGGAGGTGGGCGCCGTCGCCGTCGACGGGTGCGGGGCGCCGCTGCTGTCGGCGTCCCTCACCGGGCTGGCCCGCGCGTTCCGCTCCCTGGCGCTCTCCGGCTCCGGGCCGGAGGCACGCGTGGCGAACGCGATTCGCCGCCACCCCGAGATGGTGTCGGGCTCCCGCCGCGACGAGCTCGTGCTGCTGCGCGCCGTCCCGAGCGCGATCGGCAAGGCTGGCGCGGAGGCGTGCTACGCGGTGGCCCTGCCCGACGGCCGGACGGTGGCGCTCAAGATCGACGACGGGGGCCCGCGAGCCCGCCCCGTGGTGATGGCGGCGGCCCTGGTGCGCTCCGGGGTGCTCGACCTGCCCGGCGTCGACGCCGACGGGGTGCGCGCGAGCGGCTCCTGGCCGCTCCTCGGCGGCGGCGAGCCGGTCGGCGAGGTGCGGGCGACCCTCTGAACCACCCCCCGGGTATCGGTGTGAAGCACCTCACGCTTGCTGAGTTTGCGTTTTGCTTGCTCTTGCTAGCACAGTGGGGGCCGTGGCCAAGAGCAAGGTCGGGCAGACCGTCGAGTCGCTCGGTGACTACCTACGGGAGCAGCGCGTGCAATCGCGGCTGTCCCTGCGGCAGCTCGCCCAGCAGGCCGGCGTGTCGAACCCGTACCTGAGCCAGATCGAACGTGGTCTGCGCAAGCCCTCGGCCGAAGTGTTGCAACAGATCGCGAAGGCGCTGCGGATCTCCGCGGAACAGCTCTACGTCCGTGCCGGGATCCTCAGCCCCGAGGACGGCGTCGGCGGCTCGGTGGAACTCGCCGTGCTGAACGACACCGGCCTCACCGAACGGCAGAAGAAGACCCTGCTCGACGTGTACTCGTCGTTCCTCGCGATGAACCCAGACCCCGCAATTCCGGAGACCCCGGAGAACCAGGAGTAAGTGACATGGCCAAGGCCAAGTTCGACCTGAAGTCCAACATCCCGACCGTCGCCCAGAAGCCGATCTACGCCGGCGTCGGCGCCGGTGACCTCGCGGTCACCGCCGTGCGCGAGTACGTCGCCGACGTGCAGAAGAAGCTGACCGAGGTCCAGAAGTCGGTCGCCGACCTCGACCGCTCGGTCGTCGAGTCGCGCGTGTCCGACCTGCAGAAGGACGCCCGCGAGCTGCCGGTCCGCGTGCAGTCGCTGGTGAACGAGAACGTCGCGGTCGCCACCGCCACCTACACCGACCTCGCCAAGCGCGGCGAGGCCCTGGTGCGCGGCACCAAGCTGCCGTCGTCGGTGTCCGCCGAGGTGAAGGTCAACCCGACCCACCCGGGCGCCAAGAAGCCGACCACCAGCACCACCAGCGGCTCCACCAAGAAGTCGGCCGCCAAGAAGTCGACGGCCAAGAAGAGCACTGCCAAGAAGACGACGGCCAAGAAGGCCTGACCTCTCCACCGCGCGCGAGGCCCCCGCAGGTATGAGCTGCGGGGGCTTCGTCCTGCCACCGGTAGATTGGCCGCGCCATGGTCTTCACCGTCGAGAGCTACGTCCACCTGCTCATCGCGATCGCGTCGCTCGCGATCGCGATCTTCGCGTTCGTGAACTCGCTGCTCTACAGCGCCGAGGCCTACGTGGCCGCGGGCAAGCTCACCAAGACCACCTGGTGCACGATCCTCGGTCTCGCGGTCGTGCTGCAGTTCATCCCGATCGGGTTCTCGCTCATCACGATCGCGCTGCTCATCGCCGCGTTCGTCTACCTCGCCGACGTGCGCCCCGCCCTGGCCGGGCTCACCCGCCGCTGACGTAGCGCTCGAGCGCCACCGCGGCGTCCTCGGGCTCGAAGCCCGTGGCCCGCAGCTTCTCGAGCGAGAGCGTGCTCAGCAGCGGCCGCGGCGCCAGCGTCTTCCCGGCGCCGTACTCCGCGGTGGTCACCTCGGTGACGTCGGCGGCGTCGCGCCCGGACAGCGCGAAGACCCGGCGGGCCACCTCGGCCCACGACATCGGCTCGCCGCCGTTGCTCACGTGGTAGGTGCCGTACGGCGCCCTGCTCTCGAGCAGGTGCCGGGTGGCGCGGGCGAGCTCGTCGGCGAACGTGAGCCGCCCGACCTGGTCGGCCACCACCGACGGCGACACGCCGTCGGCCGCGAGCCGCTGCATGGTGCGCACGAAGTTGCCGCCGTCACCGATGAGCCAGGTGGTGCGCAGCAGGTAGTGCCGCCGGGCGGTGCCCACGGCGACGTCGCCGGCCGCCTTGGTCTGGCCGTAGACGCCGAGCGGTGACAGCGGCTCGTCCTCCGCGTGCGGGGAGCGGGTGCCGTCGAAGGCGTACTCGGTGGAGAAGTGCACGAGCGTGAGCCGGTGGGTGTCGGCCAGCCGGGCCAGGGTGGCGGGCGCGCTCGCGTTCGCGGCCCAGGCGGCCACCCGTCCCTCGGCGGTCTCGGCGGCGTCGACGGCGGTGTAGGCGGCCGCGTTGAGCACGACGTCGTGCTCGTGCCAGGGCCAGGCCGCCACGGCGTCGGGATCGGTGAGGTCGAGCTCGTCGAGGTCGACGCCCACGGCGTCGGGGAACACCGCTGACAGCGCGCGGCCCAGCTGCCCCTTGTTGCCCACGATCAGCGTGGTGCGCGGCTTCATCGGCACGACGTCGGCCAGCAGCGGGGTGGCGCGGTCCTTCTCCGACACCTCGGCCTCGTCGAGCGGGATCGGCCACGCGATGGCGACGTCGGGGTCGGCCAGGTTGAGCGCGGGGTAGGTGAGGCCGGGTCGCCAGTGCTCGTTGACCAGGTAGATGTAGGGGACGGCGTCCTCGAGCGTCTGGTAGCTGTTGCCGACCCCGCGCGGCACGAACACCGCGACGCCGGGCTCGAGCTCCACGGTGAAGGTGGCACCGAAGCTCTCGCCCTCGCGCATGTCGACCCAGGCCCCGAACGCGCGCCCCGCCGCCAGCGACACGAACTTGTCCCAGGGCTCGGTGTGGATGCCCCGCGTCGCCCCGCGTTTGGCGTTGAAGGACACGTTGTTCTGCACCGGGTCGAAGTCCGGCAGCCCGAGCTCCACCATCTTCTCCCGCTGCCAGTTCTCCTTGAACCAGCCGCGGGCGTCCTCGCGCACGTCGAGGCGGATGACGACCAGGCCCGGGATCGGAGTGGTCTCGATCTGGGGGAGGGGCATCACTGGCCCTTGGCGGCGTAGGCGGCCTCCGTGGCCTCCTTGTGCGGGCGCCACCAGGCCTCGTGGGCTCGGTACCAGTCGACGGTGTCGGCCAGGCCGGCGTCGAAGTCGCCGAACCGGGGCGACCAGCCGAGCTCGGCGCGGAGCTTGCCGGACTCGATGGCGTAGCGGCGGTCGTGGCCGGCGCGGTCGGTGACGAACTCGATCTCGTCGGGACTGCGGCCGAAGGCCCGCAGGATGGCGGAGGCGACCTGGAGGTTGTTCCGCTCGCCGTCGGCGCCGACCAGGTAGGTCTCGCCGGCGCGGCCCTGCTCGAGGATCCGCAGCACGGCCGAGGAGTGGTCGTCGGCGTGGATCCAGTCGCGGACGTACAGGCCGTCGCCGTAGACCTTCGGAGCACCGCCGTCGATCACGTTGGTGATCCAGCGGGGGATCATCTTCTCGATGTGCTGCCAGGGCCCGTAGTTGTTGGAGCAGTTGGAGATCGTGGCGCGCACGCCGAAGCTGCGCACCCACGCGCGCACCAGGTGGTCGGAGCCGGCCTTGGACGCCGAGTAGGGGCTGCTCGGGTTGTAGGGCGTGTCTTCGGTGAACCGCTTCGGGTCGTCGAGGTCGAGGTCGCCGTACACCTCGTCGGTGGACACGTGGTGGAACCGCACGTCGTGACGGCGCACCGCCTCCAGCAGCATGAAGGTGCCGACGATGTTGGTCTGCACGAACGGGGCGGGGTCGTCGAGGGAGTTGTCGTTGTGCGACTCGGCGGCGAAGTGCACCACCGCGTCGTGGTCCGCGACGAGCCCGTCGACCGTGGCCGCGTCGGCGACGTCGCCCACCACCAGGCTCACCCGCTCCTCCGGGAGCTCGGCGAGCGACTCGCGGCTCGCGGCGTAGGTGAGCTTGTCGAGCACGGTGATCGTGGCGTCGGTGTGCCCGACGACGTGGTGCACGAAGTTGGAGCCGATGAACCCGGCGCCGCCGGTCACGAGGATGCGCTGCACGGCCCCCACCTTAGGAGCCACTAGCCTCGCTGCTCATGCGAGGGATCATCCTGGCCGGCGGGACCGGTAGCCGACTGCACCCGATCACCCATGCGGTGAGCAAGCAGCTCATGCCGGTCTACGACAAGCCGATGATCCACTACCCGCTGTCGACGCTGATGCTCGCCGGGATCCGCGAGGTGCTGGTGATCACCACGCCCCACGAGCACGACCAGTTCGTGCGGCTGCTCGGCGACGGCTCGCAGTTCGGCATCGAGGTCTCCTACGCGGTGCAGCCGAAGCCGGAGGGGCTGGCGCAGGCGTTCGTGATCGGCGCGGAGCACGTCGGCGACGACCCCGTGGCCCTGGTGCTCGGCGACAACGTGTTCTACGGCGGCGGCGTCGGCACCAACCTGCAGCGGTTCCAGCACCTCGACGGCGCCGCGGTGTTCGCCTACCACGTGGCCGACCCGACGTCGTACGGCGTGGTGGAGTTCGACTCCGACGGCGTCGCCCTGTCGCTGGAGGAGAAGCCCGCCGAGCCGCGCAGCAGCTATGCCGTGCCCGGGCTGTACTTCTACGACAGCAGCGTGGTGGAGCGGGCGAGCGCGCTGACGCCGTCCGCGCGCGGCGAGCTGGAGATCACCGACCTCAACCGCACCTACCTCGAGGAGGGGCGACTGCGGGTCGAGGTGCTGCCGCGCGGCACCGCCTGGCTCGACACCGGCACCTTCGACGACCTCAACGACGCCTCCAACTTCGTGCGCGCGATCGAGGCCCGGCAGGGCACCAAGGTCGGCGCGCCCGAGGAGGTGGCGTGGCGAATGGGCTTCATCGACGACGCCCAGCTGGCCGCGCTGGCCGAGGGGCTCAGCAAGAGCGGCTACGGGCAGTACCTGCAGCGCGTGCTGTCCGAGGGCTGACCCGTCAGCGGTTGAGGTCGGCGAGGTCGGCGTCGACCATCCGGCCCGACGATCTCGGCGAAGTCGACCGTGGGCGCCCAGCCCAGGGCGGCCCGGGCGCGGCCGGCGTCGCCGACGAGCTCGGTGGAGTCGGCCGGCCGCACGTAGGCGGGGTCGACGGCGACCAGGTGCTCCCAGTCGTGGACGCCGACCCGGGCGAACGCCGCGGCCACGAAGTCGCGCACCGAGTGAGCCGTGCCGGTGGCCACCACGTAGTCGGTGGCGACGTCGGCCCGGGCGGCCGCGACCATCGCACCGACGTAGTCGGGCGCCCAGCCCCAGTCGCGGCGGGCGTCGAGGTTGCCGAGGGTGAGCCGGTCAGCGCGGCCGCGGGCGATCGCCGCCACCGTGGAGGTGATCTTGCGGGTCACGAAGTGCGCCGGCCGGCGCGGCGACTCGTGGTTGTAGAGCACCAGGCTGGACGCGTGCAGCCCCCGGGTGCGGTAGACGTCGACCATGAGGTGCGCGTAGGCCTTGGCGGCGCCGTAGGGGTTGAGCGGGTGCACGCGGGGTGCGCTCGTCCTGTGGCGACGACGGCGGCTGGCCGAAGATCTCGGCGCTGGACGCCTGCACGAACGCCACCGGGCGCCCCACCTTCTCCTGCACCCGGTACGCCGACTCCAGCAGCGCCACCGCGGCCGTGCCGTTCACCAGCGCGGCCAGGTCGGGCCACTCCCACGACTGCGCCACCGAGCTCACCGCGGCCAGGTTGTAGACCTCGTCGGGCGCCAGCTCGAGCAGCAGCGCACGGGTGGCCTCGACGTCGCAGACGTCGCCGGCGTGGAGCACCACGTCGGCGGGCACGAGCGGCGGGTCGTCGTGCGGCAGCACCAGCGCGTGCACCCGGACGCCGTCCGCCACCAGCCGCTCGGCGAGGTAGCCGCCGTCCTGGCCGGCGACGCCGGTGACGAACGCGGTGCGGGTCACCAGCCCGTCCTCGCCGCCTCGATGTCGGCGTCGACCATGAGGCCCACCAGCTCGCGGAACCCGACCCGCGGCTTCCAGCCGAGCACCTCGCGGGCCTTCGACGCGTCGCCGACGAGGTGGTCCACCTCGGCCGGGCGCACGAACGCGGCGTCGTGGCGCACGAAGCGCTGCCAGTCGTCGATGCCGACGTGGGCGAACGCCGTCTCCACGAGCTCGCGCACCGAGTGGGTCTCGCCGGTGGCCACCACGTAGTCGTCGGCGACGTCCTGCTGGAGCATCAGCCACATCGCCTCGACGTAGTCGCCCGCGAAGCCCCAGTCGCGGCAGGCCTCGAGGTTGCCCATCACCAGCTCGTCCTGGAGGCCGAGGTGGATGCGCGCCACCGCCTGGCTGACCTTCCGGGTGACGAACTCCGGGCCGCGGCGCGGCGACTCGTGGTTGAAGAGGATCCCCGAGCTCGCGTGCATGCCGTAGGACTCGCGGTAGTTGACCGTCATGTGGTGGCCGAACACCTTGCTGACGCCGTACGGCGAGCGCGGCCACAGCAGGGTGCGCTCGTGCTGCGGCGACTCCTGCACCTTCCCGAACATCTCCGAGCTCGACGCCTGGTAGAAGCGCACCCGGCTCGGGTCGTCGCCGGTGTGGAGCCGCACCGCCTCGAGGATGTTGAGCACGCCGGTGGCGGTGACGTCGGTGGTGAGCCGGGCGTTCTCCCACGAGTACGCGACGAACGAGACGGCGCCGAGGTTGTACACCTCGTCGGGGTCGGCGTCCCGCAGCGCGCGGATCAGGCTCGACATGTCGGTGAGGTCGCCGTTGTGCAGCGTCGTCGACGGCAGCAGCCGCTCCACGAGAGTGCGCTTCGGGTTGTTCTGCCCCCGGATCACGCCATGGACGTCGTACCCCTTCTCGGTGAGCAGCTCGGCCAGGTACAGCCCGTCCTGCCCGGTGATCCCGGTGATGAGCGCGGTGGGCATGCGCGGATCATGCCAGTCCTCCGCCGGGGTGGGTCGTGTGCCCGAGACCGGGCCAGGACCCGTTCTCAGGCGCACGACCCGACCCTCCCTGGCCCTCGGTGACCCTCGTACGCTGCCGGGCATGAAGGTCCTCGTCACCGGCGGCGCCGGGTACATCGGGTCGATCACCGCCAAGGCGCTCGAGCAGGCGGGTCACACGCCCGTGATCCTCGACTCGCTGCTGAGCGGGCCGCTGGCGTTCGTGCGCGACCGGATCTTCTACGAGGGCGACATCGCCGACCGGTCGCTGGTGCGGCGGATCGCCGACGAGCACCCCGACCTCGACGCCACGATCCACATGGCCGCGCGGATCATCGTGCCCGAGTCGGTGGAGAAGCCCTACGAGTACTACCGCGACAACGTGGCCAAGTCGCTGGAGCTGTTCGACGAGCTCACCGCGCTCGGGCTGAACCGGGTGCTGTTCTCGAGCTCGGCCAGCCTCTACGCCACCAAGGAGGGCTTCGAGGTGGTCGAGGACGACCCGCTCGACCCGCCGTCGCCGTACGCCCGCACCAAGCACATGATGGAGCAGGTGCTCACCGACCTCGCGGCGGCGAGCGACCTGCGCGCCGTGATCCTGCGCTACTTCAACCCGATCGGCTCCGACCCCGACCTCGAGTCGGGCATCTACGTGAAGGAGCCCTCGCACGTGCTCGGCCAGCTCGTGATGGCCGCCCGCGGGCAGAAGGACGCGTTCACCATCACCGGCGTCGACCACCCCACCCGCGACGGCACCGGCATCCGCGACTACGTGCACGTGTGGGACCTCGCGCAGGCGCACGTGCGCGCCGTCGAGCGATTCGACGACGTCCTGGCCAGCACCGGCACGACCAGCACGATCATCAACGTCGGCACCGGCGACGGCGTGACCGTGCGCGAGCTGGTGGCCTCGTTCGAGCGGGTCTTCGGCAGCGCCGTGCCGATCGAGGAGGGACCGCCGCGCCCCGGTGACGCCGTCGGCGCCTACGCGAACGTCGACCGCGCCGCCGAGCTGATGGGCTGGCGCGCCGAGCTCACGGTCGACGACGCCATCGCCTCCGCGCTGGCCTGGGCGGAGAAGCGCCACGAGGTGCTGGGGTACGAGTGAGGCGAGCGCTGTTCGCCGGCGTCGTCGGCGTGCTGCTCACGGCCGCGCTGTCGGTCGTGGTGCAGTCCCCGGCGCAGACGCCGGTGCGTCCGGCACCGCAGCCGCGGCCGGCTGCGGCCGTCTCGGCGGGGACGGCGGTCGGGGAGCGCCCCCTCGCCGGGAAGGTGATCGTGCTCGACCCCGGCCACCAGCTGGGGAACTCCCGGTTCCCGCGCCAGACCCAGCGGCTGGTGCCGGCAGGCGGGTTCCGCAAGCCGTGCAACACCACCGGCACCGCGACCCGGGGCGGATACGCCGAGGCCACGGTGACGTGGCGGGTGAGCCTGCTCGTCGCGCGCCGGCTGCGCGCCCTGGGCGCCCGGGTGGCCCTGACCCGCGACACCAACTCGATGAAGCGGTGGGGACCATGCGTCGACGCTCGCGGCCGGGCGGGCAACCGCCGCGGCGCCGACCTCAAGCTGAGCATCCACGCCGACGGCGCCAACGTGCGCGGCGCGCGCGGCTTCCACGTGATCGCGCCGCCCGACCGCCGTCCCTGGACCCACGACATCTGGCGCGAGTCACGGGCCTTCGCCCGCTCGGTGCGCGCGGCGCTGCGGGCCGCCGGCCTGCCCGTCGCCAACTACACAGCGGGCGGTGACGGGCTCGACGTCCGCCGCGATCTCGGCAGCCTCAACCTCTCCGACGTGCCCGTGGCCATGGTCGAGCTCGGCAACCTGCGCCACCGCGGCGACGCCCGCCGGATGACCCGGGCCGCAGGTCGCGCGGCCTACGCCCGCGCGCTGGCCCGGGCCGTCGTGCGCCAGCTGGCGCCCTAGGCTCGCGGCATGCCGCTGGACCCGCAGACCGCCGCGCTGCTGCGGCTCATCGACGACGCCGGCTACCCGCCGATGTCGGAGGGGACGCCGGAGACGGCCCGCACCGCGCTGCGGGCGATGACAGTCGACTGGGTGACGCCGGAGACCCAGATCTCGGTGGGGTCGGTGGAGTCCACCGAAGCCGGCGGTGTGCCGGTGCGGGTCTACCGCCCGGCGTCGAGCGGGCCGGTGCCCACGCTCATGTACCTCCACGGCGGCGGCTTCGTGATCGGCGACCTCGACACCCACGACCAGACCTGCCGCCGGTTCTGCCGCGACGCCGAGGTCGTCGTCGTGTCGGTGGACTACCGGCTCGCACCGGAGGCGCCGTTCCCGGCCGCCGTCGACGACGCGCTGGCCGCCGTCGACTGGGTGGCGGGGCACGAGGCCGAGCTGGGCGGCGCCGGCCGGGTCGTCGTCGCCGGCGACAGCGCCGGCGGCAACCTCGCGGCGGTGGCGGCCCAGGCACGACGCGACGCCGTCGACGCCCAGGTGCTGCTCTACCCGGCCACCCACATGGCGGGCGACTACCCGTCGCGCACCGAGAACGCCGAGGGCTACTTCCTCGACCTCGTCACGATGCACTGGTTCGCGGGTCACTACCTCGGCACCGACACCGACCTCGACGACGCCCGCCACTCCCCGCTGCTCGGTGACCTCGACGGCGTGGCGCCGGCGCTCGTCGTCACCACCGAGTACGACCCGCTGCGCGACGAGGGCGAGGCGTACGCCGACCGCCTGGCCGAGGCCGGCGTGCGGGTCGACCGGGTGCGGTACGACGGGCTGGTGCACGGGTTCGCCGACATGGTCGCCACCAGCGCCGCCGCCGAGGCCGCGCTCGACGACGTCGTCGAGCGCACCCGGGCGCTCGTCCACGGCTGAGATGCGCACCCACCACTGGGACGACTGGTCCCTGGCCGACCTCGTGGCGGCGCGCGAGCGCACGAGCGTGAGCCTGGTCGTGCCCGCCCGCAACGAGGCCGCCACCGTCGGCGACGTGGTGGGGCGGGTGCGCGAGGCGCTCGTCGACACCGTGGCGCTGCTCGACGAGATCGTGGTGATCGACAGCGACTCCACCGACGCCACCTACGACGTCGCCACCGATGCCGGCGCCGTCGTGCACCGGTCTGCCGAGATCCGGCCCGACCTCGGCACGTTCCCCGGCAAGGGCGAGGCGATGTGGAAGTCGCAGTTCGTCACCTCCGGCGACCTCGTGGTGTTCATGGACGCCGACCTGCTCGACTGGGACACCCACTTCGTGCCGGGCCTGCTCGGCCCGCTGCTCACCGACCCGTCGGTGCTGCTGGTGAAGGGCTTCTACGAGCGGCCGCTGGTGTCGGGCGATACCGCCGTGCCGTTCGAGGGCGGCCGAGTCACCGAGCTCGTCGCGCGGCCGCTGATCCGGCTGCTGTTCCCCGACCTCGCCTGGCTGCACCAGCCGCTGGCCGGCGAGTGGGCGGTGCGGCGGCGGCTGTTCGAGACCCTGTCGGTGCCGCACGGGTACGCGGTGGAGCTCGCGGCGCTGGTCGACACCGTGGGCGACCATGGCGCGGAGGCGATCGCGCAGGTCGACCTCGGCACCCGTGCCCACCGCCACCAGTCCCTGCGCGACCTCTCCGGGATGTCGACCCAGATCATGGCCGCCGCGCTCGCGCGGGTGGGGGCAGCGCCGGCGGTCGACGAGCGGGCTCCGGCGGTGACGCTGCGATGACGCTGCGGCTGGGCCGGCACTCCTTCGCCGACGACGCCACGCTGATGATGGCGATCGTCAACCGCACCCCCGACTCCTTCTACGACCGCGGCGCCACCTGGGCGGAGGAGAAGGCGTTCGAGCGGGTCGCGCTGGTGGCCGGTCAGGGCGCCGAGATCGTCGACGTCGGCGGCATCAAGGCCGCACCCGGCGCCGAGATCGGCGCGGCGGAGGAGAAGGAGCGGGTGGTCGACTTCGTGGCCCGGGTGCGGTCGTCGTACCCGGAGCTCGTGGTCTCGGTGGACACCTGGCGGGCGTCGGTGGCCGACGCCGCCTGCGAGGCCGGCGCCGATCTGGTCAACGACGCGTGGGGCGGTGCGGACCCCGAGCTCGTCGACGTCGCGGCTCTTCACGACGTCGCCCTCGTGTGCACCCACACCGGCGGCGCGACGCCGCGCACCCGGCCCTACCGGGTGGAGTACGACGACGTCGTCCGCGCCGCGATCGACGACACCGTGGCCTACGCCGAGCGCGCGGTGGCGGCCGGGGTGCGGCGCGATGCCGTACTCATCGACCCCGCGCACGACTTCGGCAAGAACACCTTCCACTCCCTCGAGCTGACCCGCCGGCTCGACGAGATGGTGGCCACCGGCTGGCCCGTGCTGGTGTCGCTGTCGAACAAGGACTTCGTGGGCGAGACCCTCGACCGGCCGGTGGGGGAGCGGCTGCTCGGCACCCTCGCCGCCACCGCCGTGTGCGCGACTGCCGGGGCACGCGTCTACCGGGTGCACGAGGTGCCGGAGACCCGGCAGGTGGTCGACATGGCGTGGACGATCGCCGGACGCCGTCCGCCCGCCCGGGCGATCCGGGGGCTGCAGTGACCCGCGTCGTGCTGGCGCCCGGCGTGCTCGCGCTGCTGCCGGAGTACGCCGGCCTCGTCGACCCGGTCGCAGACCTGCGTGCCGCCTGCCGGACGGCGGTGGGCCGGCTGGGGTCGTCGGTGACCGTGTGCGCGTCGTCGCCGCAGGGGGAGCGGGTGGCGTCGTCGTTGTTGGACTCCGTGACGCGCACTGACGAGGTGCCGTCCGTCCTCCTCGTCGGCAACGGCTCGGCCCGCCGCACGGAGAAGGCCCCGGGCCACCTCGACGAGCGCGCGGCAGGCTTCGACCGCGACCTGCGCGCCTGGCTCGGCGGCGCCGCCCCACCCCCCGACCCGGCCCTGGCGCGCGAGCTCTGGGCCGACGTCGACGCCCTGCTGTCGTTCGACCGCGCCTTCACCGACCCCGAGGTGCTCTACGACGACGACCCGTTCGGCGTCCAGTACTGGGTGCTCTCCTGGGACTTCGGTGACGGTGGTTTCGAGGCTCGTCGCTAGCGCTCCTCGCACCTCAACCACCGCGGCCAGACGGTGGTTGAGGTGCGAAGGCCGCCAGGCCTGAGCCTCGAAACCACTCATCCCCCACGGGAATGGATGTCGGCGGCAACTGGTTGAGTCGAGTCGTGAGCGATGCCGACGACTCCCGCCGGGTGGCGGTGCTGCTGGGCTTGCTGTTCGGCTTCGCCGGCATGGGCTCGTCGTCGGCTGCGGTGGCGGTGCCTTTGGTGGCCGACGACCTCGGCGTCAGCACGGCGCTCGCCACCTGGACGATCAGCCTCTACGTGCTGTTCCTGGCCATCACCACGGCGGTCTACGGCCGGGTCTCCGACCTCGTCGGCACCCGGCTGCCGCTGCTGGTGGGCGTCGCGCTCATGACCACCGGCGCGCTGGTGGCCGCCGTGGCGCCGACCTTCGAGGTGTTGCTCGGCGCCCGGCTCGTGCAGGGCGCCGGCGCCGCAGCGATCCCCACGATGGGCATCACCCTGATCAACCAGCGCTACGCGGGCGCCGTCCGCGGCCTCGCGCTGAGCCGGCTGGCCGCGATGGCCGCCGCGCTCAGCTGCCTCGGCCCGCTGCTCGGCGGCGTGGTCGAGCACCTGTGGGGCTGGCGCGCCGTCATGGCCCTGCCGCTGCTCGGGCTGCTCCTGGTGCCGTTCGTCCTGCCGTCGCTGACGCGCCACCGCACCGAGGCGACCCTCGACGTCGTCGGCGCGGCCCTGGTGGCGGTCACCGCCGGTGGGGTCGTGCTGCTGCTGCAGTCGCCGGCCACCGGCCTGGTGGTGGCCGCCGTGGGCGGAGCGCTGGTGCTCGCGGGCGCGCCGGTCACCACGCGCTGGGTGCGCCGCCGCCCCGAGGGCTTCCTGCCGGTCGCCGTGATCGGCAACGGAACGGTGGTGCGCAGCGCCGTGGCGGCGGCCTCTGTGCCGGCGTCGTGGTTCGCCCTGCTGGTGGGGGTGCCGGCGCTGCTCCTGGACGCCGGGCGCGAGCCGTGGCAGGTCGGCCTGCTGCTCGCCCCCAGCGCCGTGGTCGCGCTCCTGGTGCCGCGCACGACGTCGGCGCTCACGACGGCGGTCGGCCCGACCGTGGCGCTGGTGGCGTCGGCGGTCGTCGCCACGGTCGCGCTGGGCATCGCAGCCCTCGGTGCGGCGCTGGTGTCGTCGCCCGTGCTCGGCGTGGCCGTCGTTCTGGTCACGGTGGCCTTCGGCGTGGGGCAGCCCTCGATGGGGGCGGCCGTCGCCGACGCCGTCCCGGGGGAGGTGCGCGGCGTCGCGCTCGGCGTGGCAACGCTGGTGTTCCTGGTCGGCGGCAGCCTCGGCTCGGCGGTGGTCGGCGGCCTCGGCCCGGTGCTCGGCATCGCGGGCAGCCTCGCCGTCCTGATGGCGTTCCCGGTGGGGGCCGCCCTGCTGCTCGGCCGCGACCTCGTGCGCGAGCCCGCCCCGGCCTGAAGAAAATACTGAGGACGGTCTATCCGGCGGCGTCATCCCGTGATGAAGTGCGATCGCACGCCGACCCGCGCGTGCCTCTTCTTGGGAGGACACGTCTGTGTCGAATGTTTCACGCTTTCTCTCGGGCAGCCGTCGCGGCCGCACTCGCGCCCTGATCACGGTGAGCGCCCTCGCTCTCTCCACGCTCCCCGTCCTGGCGCTCGCCACCTCGAGCGCCCAGGCAACCCCCACCGCCCCCCACCGCGTCTCCACCGCCGCCCCCGGTGACGACCTCTGGTCGCCGATCGCCGGGCGCGTCCCCGGCGGTGCCGACCGGTTCGTGAACCCGGCTCGCTACAGCGCGTTCGCGCTGGACGACGCCGCTCTCGACGGGAAGCTGTCTCGGGCTCCGCAGCAGGACGCCGGCCGCGCCGCTCCCGTGACGATCACGGTCCCGGCCCCGAGCGGTGAGCTCGTCGACTTCGCGGTCGTCGAGAGCCCGATCATGGAGGCCGGCCTCGCCGCCGCCCACCCCGACATCAAGACCTACGCCGGCACCGCCGTCGGCTACGGCGACAGCATCCGCATCGACGTCAGCCCCTACGGCTTCCACGCCTCCGTGCGCGGCGACCACGGGGCCTGGTTCGTCGACCCGGCGTTCCGTGAGTCCGACGGCACCTACCTCAGCTACCTCGGCCGGTCGCTGCCCGAGCCGGAGCAGGCCCTGGTCGAGCCGGAGCTCGACGAGGAGACGCAGGCCGAGATCACCGACGCCGGGCGGGTCGGCGAGGGACCGGACGCGTTGGTGCGCCAGCGCACCTATCGGCTGGCCCTGCTGACCGACCCCGCCTACGCGGAGTACTTCGCGCCGGGGATGAACGACGGCAGCCAGGACTCGGCGTCCAACGCGCTGGTGCTCGCGGCCAAGACCACCTTGATGAACCGGGTGAACCACATCTACGGCGACGACTTCGGCGTCACGATGCTGCTCATCGACGACACCGACAAGCTCAACCTCAACAACTATGGGAAGGCGACGACCGCCGGCGGGCCCTGCGGCAACCTGCCGTGCTACACCCCGGCCCAGCTCGACCCCGCGCAGACGGCGACCAACGGCTGCACCAGCGGCATCCTGACCCGCACCCGACTCGTGATCGGTCAGCTCGTCGGCGCCCGCAACTTCGACATCGGCCACATCGGTCTCGGCATCCCGGGCGGCGGCATCGCCTCGCTCGGCGTCGTCGGCGCCAACAGCAAGGCCCAGGGCTGCACCGGCCTGCCCACTCCGGTCGGTGACTTCTACGCCATCGACTACGTGGCGCACGAGATGGGCCACCAGTTCAGCGGCAGCCACACCTTCAACGGCACCCAGGTCAACTGCTCGGGCGGCAACCGTTCCGGCGGCACGTCCGTCGAGCCGGGCTCCGGATCCTCGGTGATGGCCTACGCCGGCATCTGCGGCTCGGACGACCTGCAGGACCACACCGACCCCTACTTCTCGCAGCGGTCGCAGACGGAGATGGGCGCCTACATCACGAGCACGCTCAACAACGTCAACGAGGTCCAGTCCGTCGGACTGACCGCGTTCGACGGCGTCGACGCGTTCCAGCTGCAGTTCGCCGACGGCATCACGCCGGTGATCGCCCGCGGCACCAACTACAACGCCGTCGGCATCAAGGCCGCGATCGAGACGGTCACCGGCCCCGGAACCGCCACGGTGGTGGACTACTTCGGCAACAACGCCAGCACCCCGAGTGACAACGGCTTCCAGGTGACCTACGGGCTCACCCGGGCAGGCACCGACGTCTCCAACCCGACCGTCGTCCCGGTCGCCGGGACGTTCGTCTCCATGGTCAACGACATCGCCCAGGGCGGCCCCGCCGAGAACAGCGGCTTCACCAACGTGGAGTCGGCCAACCACAACCCCGACGTGGAGGCGCCGGCCGGGAAGTTCATCCCGCTGCGGACGCCGTTCACGCTCACCGGGTCGGCCACCGACTCCGACGACGACGACCTCGTCTACCTCTGGGAGCAGAACGACCGCGGCGGCGCCGCCGGCACGGCGCTGACCAGCCAGACGAAGCTCAACGGCCCGCTGTTCCGGGTGTTCGGCAAGTACGCCGCGGTGTCGGCCACCGACACACTCCTGTACAACTCGCCGGGCGAGAACCTGGCCGACGGCAACCCGTCGCGCACCTTCCCCGACATGGACCAGGTGCTGGCGGGGGAGACCAACGCGGAGTCGGGCTCGTGCCCGAACTCGAACCCGACCGACACCCTGCCGGACGGCCCCGAGCTGCGGTGCCTCTCGGAGTTCCTGCCCACCACCACCTACATCGGTGACGGCACGGCCGGCAACACCGAGCCGTCGTTGAACTTCCGGCTCACGGCCCGCGACCTCGGTGGCGTCGCCGGCGGCTTCGACTGGGCGGACACGAAGCTGCGCATCGACAAGGCGGCGGGCCCGTTCCTGGTCACCAGCCAGGACACCGCCACGTCGTACCCGGCCGGTAGCACGCAGACCGTCACCTGGGACGTCAACGGGACCGACGCCGCCCGGCTCGCGCCGAACGTGAAGGTCACCATGTCCACCGACGGCGGCGAGACGTTCGACCGGGTGCTCGCCGAGACCACGCCGAACGACGGCTCGGTGGAGGTCGCCGTGCCCGACGTCGAGACCACCGAGGGCCGACTCAAGATCGAGGCCGTGGGCAACTACTTCTTCGACGTCAACGACGGCGTGATCACCCTGGTCGACGACGCAGCGCCCGACACCACCATCACCGCCGGGCCGGCCAACGACTCGGTGCTCGTGGCGCGGGAGTCGACGTTCGGGGTGGACTCCACCGAGGACGGTGCCGATCTCACCTGCGCGCTCGACGGCGCGCCGGTGGAGTGCGCCGACGGCACCGCGGAGCTGGCGGACCTGTCGTCCGGCACCCACACCTTCGAGGTGACGTCGTCCGACGGGGCCTCCAACGAGGACCCGACGCCCGCCGTCCGGACCTTCACGGTGCCGGTCGACAACAAGGAGCTCAGGGCCACCCGCCCCGGCTGGCGGCGGCTCGCTTCGACGCGCGCCTTCGACGGCACGATCATGGTGGCCCAGCGGGCGGAGACCGAGCTGCGCTACACCGTGTCGAACGTGCGGCGGCTGCACCTGGTGGCGTCCACCAAGTCCGACTACGGCCGGGTGCGCATCTACCTCGGCAGCCGGCTGCTCGCGGTGCGCAACCTCACCTCGTCGACGCCGCAGAACAAGCGGGCGATCAGGATCGCCGGCTTCGCCACGCCGGCCAACGGTGTGGTGCGGATCGTCACCGACTCGAACCGGTCGGTGCGGATCGACGGCCTGGCCGTCACCGCCGCGCCCCCGCGCTAGACCCGGGAAGCACGGGCCGGAGCCCGGCGTCCGGCGGCCACCACGGCCGTCGGCGCCGGGCTCCGGCGTTCCCGGGTCTCTGTCACAGTGACGGCATGCGGGTCGGGATGACGCTTCCGGTGATGGAGCCGGACCTGTGGGCCGACGGGCCGGCCACCCTCGAGGCGTGGGCGCGGGCGGTGGACGACGGTCCGTTCGCCTCGCTGTGCTTCGGGGAGCGGATGGCCTTCGACAACCCCGAGACCCTCACCCTGCTCGGTGCCGTGGCGGCGTGGACGTCGCGGGTGCGGGTCACGACCACCGTGGTGGTGCCGCAGCTGCACGACCCGGTGCTGCTCGCCAAGTCGCTGGCCACCGGCGACCAGCTGACGCGCGGCCGGCTCACGGTCGGCGTCGGCGTGGGCGGTCGCGAGGAGGACTACCGGGCCGCGGGCGCCGACCCGGCCACCCAGTCGATCGCCGGACTGGCCGAGCGGGTGGCCGTGATGCGGCGGGTGTGGAACGGCGAGCAGGTCACCGACGCGGTGCGGCCGGTCGGCCCGCCGTGCGTGCAGGACGGCGGCCCCGAGCTGCTCGTCGGCACGATGGGCCCCCGCACGATCCGCGACGCGGCCACCTGGGCCGACGGCCTCGCCGGGGTCACCCTCGACCTCGACGTGACCGCCGTCAGCGAGCTGTTCTCGCTCGCGCGCGACGCCTGGTCGGCGGCCGGGCGGGACGTGCCGCGGCTCACGACGTCGTTCTGGTTCGCCCTCGACGACGGCTCCGGAGCGGCGCGCGGGCAGGTGCACCGCCACCTGCGCCACTACATGAACTGGCTACCTCCCGTCCTCGTCGACGCCATGGCCCCCACCACCGGCTTCGCCGGCACCCCGGCCGAGCTGCGCGACGTGCTGAAGCGGCTCGCCGACGTCGGCGCCGACGAGGTGCACCTGATCCCCACGTCGTCCGACGTCGAGCAGGTGGCACGGGTCGGAGAGCTGCTGTGAGCACCTACCGTCCGGTCGACCGGCCCTCCACCTGGGGTGTGGCGGCCGTGGCCTCGCTCGGTTTCGTGGCGCTGATCTGGGTGCTGGAGATCGCCGACACGATCGCGGAGCACCGGCTCGACGACTACGGCGTCGAGCCGCGCGAGGCCGAGGGCCTGGTGGGCATCCTGTTCGCGCCGCTGCTGCACTTCGGTTTCGACCACCTCGGCGCCAACACGATTCCGGCGCTGGTGCTGTTCTTCCTGGTGCTCGTCTCCGGCGTGGGCCGCGGCCTGGCCGCCACTGCCGTGATCTGGCTCGTCGGCGGCGTGGGCGTGTGGCTCGTCGGCCCCACCGGCACCGAGCACGCCGGCGCGTCGGTGCTGATCTTCGGCTGGCTCGTCTACCTGATGGTGCGCGGCATCTGGACCCGCTCGGCCGGCGAGATCATCCTCGGCATCATCCTGTTCCTCGCCTACGGCACCCTGCTGCTCGGCGTCCTCCCCGGCCAGCCCGGCATCTCCTGGCAGGGCCACCTCTTCGGCGCGATCGGCGGCCTCCTCGCCGCCGCCTTCCTCGGCCGCGACCAGCGCCCGCGGTCGCTGATCTGACTCTCCGGCTCAGCCCCGGGCCAGCGCGGTGGCGAGGTCGCGCAGCTGGTCGAGCGGGACGTCGTAGCCGGGGAAGTAGCAGCAGACCCGGTCGGTGAGGTCGCCGAAGCGTCGCTGCAGCTCGTCGGCGCACTCCTCGGGAGTGCCGCGGACGGCGAGCACGTCGGCCATGTCGTCGGTGACGACGGCGAGCATCGCGGCGATGTCGCCGGTCTTGGAGAGCGCGTTGAGCCGGGGCTGGAGGTCACCCCAGCCCTCGACGTCGAGCACGGGCCGGTAGGCGGGGGTGGAGCCGTAGAACGCGAGCAGCGCTCGGACGCCCATCGTGGCGCGGGCGAGATCATCGTCGGTGCGGCCCATCGCCACGATCGCCTGCGGGTAGATCGGCACCTCGCGCCGTCCGGACTGTTCCAACCCCTCTTGCACGGCGGGCAGGGTGCGCTCGCGGACGTGGCGGTGGCTGTGGAACGGCATCACGAGTAACCCGTCGGACACCTCGGCCGCCACCCGCGTCATCAGCGGCCCGAGCGCGCCGAGCAGCACCGGCGGCCGGCCGTGCGGGTTCGGGCCGGGCACGAAGGTCGGCGGCATCAGCGTGTGGGTGGTGTGCTCGCCGCGGAACTCGAGCCGGGTGCCGTCCTGCCATGCGGTGAGGACCGCCTGGGTGGCGCGCACGATCTCGCGCATGCGCGCCGCAGGCGGCGACCACCTGGCGCCGTACCGCTTCTCGACGTGCGGGCGGATCTGCGAGCCGAGCCCGAGCCGGAACCGCCCGCCCGACATCAGCTGCAGGTCCCACGCGGCATGGGCGAGGTGCACCGGCGAGCGCGGCATCGCGATCGCCACGTTCGTCATCAGGTCGGCCTCGACCACGTTCGCCGCCACCGCCAGCGGCAGGAAGACGTCGTGCGGCCCTTCGAACGTGAACAGCCCTGCCGCGCCGGCATCCACCAGCTCGCGGGCCCGGTCGGCGACAGCATCCGGTGGCGCGTCGAGCTGGACGTCGAGCAACACCCGCGCAGTATGGCGGCTGCTCAAATCACTGGTGAACCAGTGATTTCGACAGACCTCCCACAGCTTTTACACGCTTCCCACAGGAACCTTCCTGTGGGAAGTGCGCAATTCACTGGTGAACCTGTGAATTGCGCAGTTCCTCAGGCCGGCGCGCCCTTGCGCACCCGGGAGGCCATCTTGGCGCGGACGTGGGCGTCGAGCTCGACCTTGCGGATGCGGACGGTCTCGGCGGTGACCTCGACGCACTCGTCCTCGCGGCAGAACTCGAGGCACTGCTCGAGGGAGAGCCGGCGCGGCGGGATCAGCTTCTCGAAGTTGTCGGAGGTGGCGGACCGGATGTTGGTCTGTTGCTTCTCCTTGGTGATGTTGACGTCCATGTCGTCGGCGCGGGAGTTCTCGCCGACGATCATCCCCTCGTAGACCTGCGTGGCCGGCTCGACGAAGAGCGAGCCGCGCTCCTGGAGCGACGTCATCGCGTACGCGGACGCCGCGCCGGCCCGGTCGGCCACCAGCGAGCCGCTGTTGCGGGAGACGATCTGGCCGGCCCACGGCTCGTAGCCCTCGAAGATGTGGTGGGCGATGCCGGTGCCGCGGGTGTCGGTGAGGAACTCGGTGCGGAAGCCGATGAGCCCGCGGGCCGGCACCAGGAACTCCATGCGCACCCAGCCGGTGCCGTGGTTGACCATCTGCTCCATCCGGCCCTTCCGGCTGGCGAGCAGCTCGGTGATGGTGCCGAGGTACTCCTCGGGGGCGTCGATGGTGAGTCGCTCGACGGGCTCGTGCACCTTGCCGTCGACCTCTCGCGTCACCACCTGCGGCTTGCCGACGGTGAGCTCGAAGCCCTCGCGCCGCATCTGCTCGACGAGGATCGCCAGGGCCAGCTCGCCGCGGCCCTGCACCTCCCAGGCGTCGGGCCGCTCGGTGGGGAGGATCCGCAGCGACACGTTGCCGACCAGCTCGGCGTCGAGCCGGTCCTTCACGAGCCGCGCCGTGACCTTGGAGCCCTTGACCCGGCCGACGAGTGGCGAGGTGTTGGTGCCGATGGTCATCGAGATCGCGGGCTCGTCGACGTGGATGAGCGGCAGCGCCACGGGGTTGTCGACGTCGGCCAGGGTCTCGCCGATGGTGATCTCCGGGATGCCGGCGACAGCGACGATGTCGCCGGGGCCGGCGCTCTCGCCGGGCTTGCGCTCCAGGCCCTCGGTGACGAGCAGCTCGGTGATCTTCACGTTCTTCTGGGTGCCGTCGCGGCGCATCCACGCCACCTGCTGGCCCTTGCGCAGCTCGCCCTGCCGCACCCGCAGCAGCGCCAGCCGGCCGAGGAACGGCGAGGCGTCGAGGTTGGTCACGTGCGCCTGCAGCGGGGCGCCGTCGTCGTACTCGGGCGCCGGGATGGTGTCGAGCAGCGTGCGGAACAGCGGCTCGAGGTCGGTGCCGTCGGGCATCGTCCCGTCGGCCGGCTGCGACAGCGACGCGATGCCCGCCTTGCCGGAGGCGTAGACGACGGGGAAGTCGAGCGCGTCCTGGCTGTGGGAGTCGTCGAGCAGGTCCATGAACAGCTCGTAGGTCTCGTCGACCACCTCGCTGATGCGCGCGTCGCTCCGGTCGGTCTTGTTGACCACCAGGATCACCGGCATGTCGGCGTTGAGCGCCTTGCGGAGCACGAACCGGGTCTGGGGGAGCGGGCCCTCGGAGGCGTCGACCAGCAGCACGATCCCGTCGACCATCGACAGCCCACGCTCCACCTCACCGCCGAAGTCGGCGTGGCCAGGGGTGTCGATGATGTTGATCGTCATCCCGCCCTCGGGGGCGCTGGGGCCGACGTAGTGGACCGCAGTGTTCTTCGCGAGGATCGTGATGCCCTTCTCGCGCTCGAGGTCACCGGAGTCCATGACCCGGTCGGCGACGTTCTCGGCCTGACGGGCGGTGAACGCCCCGGCCTGCTTGAGCATCGCGTCGACGAGCGTCGTCTTGCCGTGGTCGACGTGCGCGACGATCGCGACGTTGCGCAGGTCGGAGCGTGTGGACATGCGGGAGCCTCGGACTTTCAGGACGGCGAGCGGGGACGGCGGCCGCGGCGCAGAACGTCGCCTGCGGGCCGGGATCGTCCCCATTCTAGGGAGCCGACGCCGAGCCGCCGATTCCGCGAGGCTGAGGACGGGCCCGCACGACCGGCCGCACGAATCGTTCGATCGAACGAATGGTGCACGAATCTGGGGCTCGGGACCGCACGAATCGTTCGATCGAACGAATGGTGCGGTCAGGCCAGCGCGCGATCCAAGGCCGCAGCGACGTGGAGCGTGGTGCAGGGGAACACCGGCAGCTCGACGTCGTGCTGGTGGATGAGCAGCTCGAGCTCGGTGCAGCCGAGCACCAGGCCGCCGGCGCCGGCGTCCCACAGCTCCTCGACCAGGCCGACGACGGTACGCCGGGAGGGGTCGAGCACCTTCCCGTGCACGAGCTCGTCGTAGATGATCCGGTTCACCTCGGCGTGGTGGCGCTCGTCGGGCACGTGCACCTCGAGCCCGTGCTGCCGCATCCGGTCGGCGAAGAACGGGCGCGACATCGAGAACGTGGTGCCCACGAACCCGACGGCCTCCAGTCCGTCGGCTCGGCAGGCCTCGGCCACGACGTCGGCCAGGTGCAGCAGCGGGATGCCGACGGCGTCGGCCACCTGGTCGGCGACCATGTGGAACGTGGTGGTGCACAGCACGAGGAAGTCGGCACCGGCGGCCTCGACGGCGCGCGCCGAACCGGCGAGGACGGACGCGACGTCGTCCCACCGCTCCTGCTCCTGCAGCGCCGTGACCTCGGCGAAGTCGACCGACGCCATCACGGTGCGCGCCGACGACAGCCCGCCCAACCGGGACTCCACGCCGGTGTTGAGCATCGAGTAGTAGACCGCGCTGCTCTCCCAGCTCATGCCGCCGATCAGGCCGATGGTCTGCACGGGCGGCAGTCTCGCACGACGCGTCAGGGCCGGATCGCACGCACGACGCGGGCGGAGCCCACCTCCTGCAGCCGCGGCTCGGTGAAGCCGGCGGCCAGGAGCTCCTCGAACAGCTCCTCCTTGCTGCGGTTCGGCACGCCCCAGCCCTGGTGGAGGAGGGCGGTGGTGGCCGCCGCGCGCCCGTCGTCGGTGCGCAGGGCGTCGACGGCGGTGACGGGCTCGCGGAGCAGCGGCGCGGACAGCACACCGCCCGGCTTCAGCGACCGGAAAGCAGTCACGAGCGCTCCGGCGCGCGCCTCCTCCGGGAAGAAGAACTGACTCCACGCCCCGAAGTCGAAGGGCTCCGGGTCGCTGAAGTCCCGCGCGTCGCCGCACACCACCCGCAGCCGGTCGGCGACGCCGAGCCGATCCGCCCGCTCGCGGGCCACGGCGGCGAGCGCGGGGTCGAGCTCGACGCCCACCGCCGTCAGCTGCGGGTGGAGCTGCAGCTGGCAGAGCAGCGTGCCGGCGGTGCCACAGCCGAGCTCGAGGTACCGGCCGCCGGCCGCCACCATCCGGTGCAGCTCCGGGTCCTGGGCGAGCAGGAACCCCGCCACGTCGAGGGCGCCGCGCGACTCCGGGTCGGGCGCCACCCCGACGGCGTAGGCCACCCGCGCCGCGTCGTCGCCGTCCCAGTAGCTGGGGCCGCCCGAGGCCACGGCCTCGAGCATCCGGCTCGACGCCTCGATGAAGGCGAGCTGCGACTCGAACGGGGTCGGCGGCTCCGCGAGCAGCAGCGGTCGCCACGCCGCGCTCACCACGTAGCCGGCGTCGGTGCGGTCGAGCACCTCGAAGGCCACCAGGGCGTCGGCCAGCGCCACGGCCTGGGCGGGGTCGGTGCCCGCCCGCCGGGCGATCGCCGCGGCCGGCGCCGGCTCCTGCGCGGCGTGCACGAACCCCGAGCGCCAGGCCCCGCGCAGCAGCCCGAGCAACGGGAGCGACGGCGGCAGCGCGCCGCCGAGCGCGTCCAGGTAGGCGAGCACCTTGCGGGGCGGTTCGACGTCCGGGCTCATGGCGGCAGCGTCGCGGGACGGCGTCGCCCCGGTCAACGCCCGGTGAGCAGCGCGCGGGTGGCGTCGTCACCGGGGTAGAACGCCTCGATCGCCAGCTCGGAGAGGGTGACCTCGCGCGGGGTGCCGAACACGGTCGTGGTGGAGAGCAGCGTCAGCTCGTCGTCGCCCATCCGGATCCGCAGCGGGACGACGAGCTCCGGCCCGGGCTCGTGCCCGGTGTCGGGTGCGTCGAACTCAGCGAGCAGCGCCGCCAGACGGGCGTCCGCGCTGAGCCCGTGCTCGTGGCGCAACCGGGCCAGCAGCAGCGCGCGCCACTGCGCGAGGTTGACGATCCGGCCGGCAAGCCCGTCGGGGTCGAGGGTCAGCCGGACCACGTTGACCGGCGGCTCCAGCAACCGCGGCGGCAGGCCCTCCACCAGCGCCCACACGGCGTCGTTGGCCGCCACGAGGTCCCAGCCGGGGTCGATCACCAGGGCCGGGAACGGCAGGTGCGCGGTGAGGATCGCCTCGATCGCGGCGTGTGCCTGGGCCATCGGCGGGTCGGCGAGCTGGTGCTCGGGGTGCGCGGGGGCGTAGCCGCCGGCCAGCAGCACCCGGTTCTGGTCGCGCAGCGGCACGGCGAGCTGCTCGCACAGCCGCAGCAGCATCGTGCTGCTCGGCCGGCTGCGGCCGGTCTCGACGAAGCTCAGGTGGCGCGGTGAGACGCCGGTGCGGTGGGCGAGCTCGAGCTGAGAGAGGTGGCGGCGGCGGCGCCAGTCGCGCACCAGCTCGCCGGCGTGCGTGCTCATGGCCCGCACCGTAGCCCGGATGGGTAGTCGCGACGATTACCTCTCAGGTCACCCGGTGCACCTTGTGCTGCGCGGCCTGCGCCCGGGGCTTGAGCACCAGGCTGTCGACGTTGACGTGGCGCGGCCGGGTGGCGACCCAGGTGATGGCGTCAGCGACATCCTCGGCCACCAGCGGCTCGGCCACGCCGGCGTAGATGGCGTCGGCGCGCTCCTGGTCGCCGTCGAAGCGCACCAGCGAGAACTCGTCGGTGCGCACCATCCCGGGCGCGATCTCGCACACCCGCACCGGCTGGTCGTAGAGCTCGAGCCGCAGCGTCTCGGAGACCACCTGGGTGCCGTGCTTGGCCGCGGCGTAGCCGGCCCCGCCCTCGTAGACGATCCGGCCGGCCGTGGAGCCGACGTTGACGATGATCCCCGCGCCGTCGTCGGCCGCCAGCAGCGCCGGCAGCAGGGCCTGGGTCACCTGCAGCAGCCCGAGCACGTTCACGTCGTACATGCGGCGCCAGTCGTCGGGGTCGGCGTCGGCCACCGCCGCCAGGTCGTAGGCGCCGCCGGCGTTGTTGACGAGGACGTCGAGGGGCGAGCCGACCGCCTCGGCGAGCGCGGCCACCGAGTCGGCGTCGGTGACGTCGCACGTGACCGCGAGCCCGTCGATCTCGGCGGCCAGCGCCTCGACCCGCTCGGTGCGGCGCGCGGCGCAGACGACGCGGAAGCCTGCCGCGGCCAGCGAGCGGGCCGTGGCGGCCCCGATTCCACTGCTGGCCCCGGTGACGACGGCAGTACGAACGCTCATCCCCCCATTCTGTCCCGAGCGCTTCTGCCACACTGACCGCCGTGTCAGTCCGGCTCGTGGCGATGGGGGCCGCCCTGCTCGGGGGCGCCTCCTGGGTCGCCCACTACTTCGTCGTCGAGCCCGCGCTGTCGTGGGCGGGCGCCGCGCTGCTCACCATCGCCCTCGCTGCGGTGGGTGTCGGGTTGGTACGGCAGCTCTGGCTCAAGCTGATCGCGGCCGCCGGCGCGGTGCTGCTGGCCTGGTCGGTGATCGAGCTCGCGCGGGAGGCGGGCAACGACGACCTCGTCCAGCTGGTCGCCGGCGGGATCGCCACCCTGCTCGTGGCGATCGCGGTCATGCGGGGCTCGGGCACCCACCACGGGAATCACTGACACCTCTGCCGACGTTGACGATGGTCGTGCCCGCCACCGACCTGTCCCGCCTCGCCATGGTGAGCCTGCACACCTCGCCGCTGGACCAGCCAGGAACCGGCGACGCCGGGGGCATGAACGTCTACGTCGTCGAGCTCGCGCGGCGGCTCGCGGAGCGCGGAATCGAGGTCGACGTGTTCACCCGGGCCACCAGCTCGGCGCTGCCGCCGGTGGTGTCCCTCGCCGACGGCGTCCACGTGCGCCACATCCACGCCGGCCCGTTCGAGGGGCTCACGAAGCACGAGCTGCCCGCCCAGCTGTGCGTGTTCGCCCGCGAGGTGCTGCGGGCCGAGGCGGCGCAGCCGGTGGGCCACTACGACGTCGTCCACTCGCACTACTGGCTGTCGGGCCAGGTGGGGGCGCTGGCTCGTGACCGGTGGGGCGTGCCGCTGGTGCACACGATGCACACGATGGCCAAGGTGAAGAACGCCGCGCTCGCCGCCGGCGACACCCCGGAGCCGGCCGCCCGGGTGATCGGGGAGCAGCAGGTGGTGGAGGCCGCCGACGTGCTGATCGCCAACACCGACCTGGAGGCCAAGCAGCTGATCGACCTCTACGGCGCCGACCCGGGGCGGGTCGACGTCGTGCACCCGGGCGTCGACCTGGACCGGTTCCGGCCCGTCGCCGCGGCTGATCTCCCGGCGCTGCGGGCGCGGCTCGGCCTTCCCGCCGACGCCGTCGTGCTGCTGTTCGCCGGCCGGATCCAGCCGCTCAAGGCGCCGGACGTGCTCGTGCGCGCGGTGGCGATGCTGCTCGAGCGCCGCCCCGAGCTCCGCTCCCGGCTCGTCGTCCCCGTCGTCGGCGGACCGTCGGGGAGCGGGCTCGACAAGCCGACCGCGCTGGCCAGCCTGGCCGCCGAGCTCGGCCTCGACGACGTCGTCCGCTTCGTGCCGCCGGTGACCCAGGACGAGCTGGCCCGCTGGTACGCCGCCGCCACCGTGGTGGCCGTGCCCTCGTACAACGAGTCGTTCGGGCTGGTGGCGGTGGAGGCGCAGGCCTGCGGCACGCCGGTGCTCGCCGCCGCCGTGGGCGGGCTGTCGACCGTGGTGCGCGACGGCGTGAGCGGTCTGCTGCTCGACACCCACGACCCCACCGCCTGGGCGGCCGCGCTCGACCGGGTGGTGGGCGACGACGACCTGCGCGCCCGGCTCGCCGCGGGCGCCGTCGACCAGGCGGCCCGCTTCTCCTGGGACGTGACCGCCGACGAGACCCTGGCCGCCTACACCCGCGCCCGCTCGCTCATGCGAGAGTCGGCGGCGTGAGCCTGGACGGACCCGCCGAGACCGAGCCCGCCGCGGCCGCCGTCGTCCGCGACTACCTCGACTCCGAGGAGCTCGAGTACTCCGAGCCGCGGCCCGGCCTGTTCTCGTTCTCGCTGCCCGGAGAGCGCAAGCTCGAGACGGCGGTGCGGCTCGACGTCGGCTCGCACGCGCTCGGCGTGCACGCCTTCGTGTGCCGCGCCCCCGACGAGAACCACGAGCAGGTGTACCGGTGGCTGCTCCAGAAGAACCTGCGGCTCTACGCCATCGCCTTCGCCCTCGACGCCGTCGGCGACGTGTACCTCGACGCCCGGCTCCCGCTGGACGCCGTGAACCCCGCCGAGCTCGACCGGCTGCTCGGCGCGGTGCTCACCACCTCCGACGAGTCCTTCAACACCCTCCTCGAGCTCGGCTTCGCCTCCTCGATCCGCAAGGAGTGGGAGTGGCGCCGGCTGCGCGGCGAGTCGACCCGCAACCTCGAGGCGTTCCGCGGCTGGCTCGAGAAGGATGCCGAGTCGGCGCCAGATAACGCCTGAGAGATGCCGAGTCGGCGCGTCATGACGCGCCGACTCGGCCCTCCTGACGTGACATCAGGCGCCGACTCGGCGCTGGCTACGCGGTGGCCGCGGGCGAGGCGACGGCCGGGAGGTCCTCGGTGCGGCCGAGGAACCGGTCGGCGGGGACCGGGCGGCCGAGGTGGAAGCCCTGGCCGAACCAGCAGCCCATCGCCTGGAGGTGGGCGGCCTCGAGGGCGTTCTCGATGCCCTCGGCGACGATCGTGACGCCCAGGGTGGACACCAGCGACAGCACCGAGCGGGCGAGCCGGAAGTCGCGGGGCTCGGCGGCGATGCCGGAGACCAGCGAGCGGTCGATCTTGACGGTGTCGATCGGCAGCGAGCGCAGGTGAGCGATCGAGGAGTAGCCGGTGCCGAAGTCGTCGATGCCGATCCCGACGCCGAGGTCGCGCGCGCCGCGCAGGCAGGTGCGGACCGAGGGGTCCTCGGTGACCATCGCCGTCTCGGTGATCTCGAGCAGCAGGTTGCTCGGGTCGACCCGGTGGCGGTCGAGCGCGGCCTGCAGGTGGTCGACGTAGGACGGGTCGCGCAGCTCGAGCGGCGACACGTTGACGTGCATCCGGAAGCGCGCCCCGAGCCGGTCGACCCACTCGCCGGTCTGGGCGAGCGCCCGGTCGAGCACGTGCTGCCCGAGCGGCACGATGAGCCCGGTGCGCTCGGCGGCGGCCACGGCGATGGCGGGGGAGACCCGGCCGCGCACCGGGTGCTGCCACCGCAGCAGGGCCTCGGAGCCGACGATGACGCCGGCCCGCAGGTCGTAGACCGGCTGGTAGTCGAGGGTGAGCTGCTCGGGGTGCTCGTCCAGCACGAACGCGAGGTCGCGCACCAGCGAGAGGCCCTCGTGCGGGCCGTGGTGGTCCTCCCCGGAGTGCCAGCGCGTGGATCCCGGCGCCTCGAGCGCCGGCGGCGAAGACGGTGGCCCGGACGTCGCGGACGGTGGTCCACACCTCGTCGCGCTGCCCGCACTCGCGGGCGCCCACGGTGACGACGGGCCACACCCGGTCGCCCCCGACGGCCACCAGTCGGCGCACCTGCTCCAGGAGCATCGCGACCTGACCGTGCGCGACGTCGCGGTCGACGAGCACGGCGGCGAGGAACCCGCCGAGCGGGGAGGCGCGCAGCAGACGGACCCGGAGGTGCTCGTGCTGGAGCGCCCGTCGGGCGACCTCGGCGGTGACGGTCTCCAGGCCGGCGGAGCCGTGCACGTCGGCGATCTCGGTGGCGTTGGAGATCGACGCGGCCAGCAGCACGAGGCGCTGCCCGTCGTCGACGCACCCGCGGCGCAGGTCGGCGATGGTCTGCAGCAGGGTCGACGTGGTGGGGAACGCCGCGCCGTGCTGGTCGAGCCCGAGCAGGTGTGCCGAGGGCCGGGCGGGAGGCTCGGCCGTCGAGGCGCCGGGATCGACGTGCCCGGTCATGCCGGCGCTGCCAATCGGCCGACGGACCAGGGCACGCCGGTGTCGCGGATCACGCCGAGGAGCACGCTGGGGGCGATCGCGGCGGAGAGGAAGGCCGCCGCGCCGAGCTGCTGTGCCGACTGGATCTCGGCCGTAGTGGCGCCGTCCGCGAGGATCACCACCGGGGTGTTCCGCGAGGTGAGGTGCCCGCGCAGCAGACGGAGGACGTCGAGGCCGCTCCCACGGGTGAGGTGGAGGTCGGTGACCACGACGGCCGGCTGGGGGGACTCCCGGCGGTCGCCGAACGGGGGCCGGCCGAGGATGAAGTCGGCGGCTTCGACGGCGTCAGCAGCAGCCCACCACCGGGTTGGCGAGACCGCCGGCCGCAAGCGCGGCGCGCGTGTCAGCCAGTCGGGCGTCGTCTTGACCGACCACCAGTACAGATGGGTACATGCGAGGTCCTCCGGGGAGACCGGCGAGCCGCGCTCATGCGTGAGCGAGGGAGTTGTAGCAACTTTCTACCGCACACGCCGGTGTTGCGCACCATCTCTGAGCAAACTAGGGCAAAAATTGAGGTTGGTGGGGAGGGCGTGACACGTGGTGCGTGAGTCACGTCATGAGGGAGAAGTGCAGCTTCTTCCCGCGACCTCCCGAGCGGTCGACGTCGTCAGGTGAGGCCCATCGTGGACAGATAGAGGTCGCCGAGGGGAAGCCCGGCGAACAGCCCCAGGGCGGCGCCCAGGAGCATGAACGGACCGATGCGGCACCGGCGACGCGTCGCCCGATCCGCCCGGTCACACGCAACGGCAGCAGCACGACGGTGCCGAGCACGAAGCCCGCGAACAGGCCGACGACGGCCGCGGGCACGCCGACCAGCCCGAGCACCAGCCCGAGCACCGGCGCGAGCGCGACGTCGCCGAGGCCCATGGCCCGGCCGCCGCTGCCGTAGTGGAGCAGGGCGTACACCGCCGTCCAGGCCGCCACGGACACGGCGATGGCCGACCAGTCGAGGTCCGTGAGCCCGGTCGCGGCGCCGGCGGCGATGACGAGGATGACCAGGAGCGTGGTCACCCGGGTGATCGCGAAGGGCAGCCGCTGGTGCTCGAGGTCGATGAGGGCCAGGCCGATGCCGGCGCCGACCATGACGAGGGCGGCCACGAGCACGACCGGGTCGGTGATGCGCCACGCCGTGACCGCGAACGCGGCGCCGGTGGCGGCCTCGACCAGCGGGTAGCGGGCCGAGATCGGGGCCGCGCAGTCGCGGCAGCGACCGCGCAGCAGCAGCCACGACACGACCGGCACGTTGTCGCGGGTCCGCACCGCGTTGTGGCACTGCGGGCACGCCGACGGCGGCCGCACCACGGACTGACCTGCCGGCACCCGGTGGATCACGACGTTGAGGAACGAGCCGACCAGGAGGCCGAGCACCCCCGCGAGGACGATCACCACGCCGGCGGCGTCCTCGAGTCCGCTCACGACGCGCGACCGGCCGACGTCCGCGCCAGGGCGTCGTCGAACCGCGGCCGCTCGTGGGGCTCGAGGACCTCGCGCACGACGGAGGCCGCGTCGCGGCCCTGCTGCGCCGGGACCAGGTGTGCCACCAGGTCGCAGCGCAGTCCGATCGACACCCCGGCATGGTCGCCCCCATGGGCGGCCGAGGTGACCAGCACGTCCTCGAGCGCCTGGACCAGGTGGTCGGGCAGGAGCTCGGCGGAGACGTCGGCGGCCCGGTAGGGGCGCGCGGTGTCCTCCGGCGATCGTGAGAGGTGGGCGGTGTCGGTGAGGCTGGGGGCCGGGCCGACGGCCGGACCGAGGAACGCCGTGGCGACGGCGCGAGCGGCCGAGACCGCGGAGGCGGCGTCGGTGGGGGCGATGGTCGGGAGGGTGCGGCACAGCTCGGCGCCGCGGCCCGCGAGCAGCGGGGCCAGGATCGTGAGGTCCGCGGCCCACTGGGCCAGGGCGGCCTCGCGCATCCGGTTGGCGCCGGCCAGCGAGCGGGAGAGCTCGGCGTACGCCCGGGCGCGGGCGGCGGCCGCGGTCGGGAGCTCCTCGGACTCGAACGCGTTCGGGTCGGCCGCGGGCGCCGGGTCGAGCAGCGGGATCACCTCGGCCACCCGGGGCACCCCGAACAGCTCGACGTCGACCAGGGAGGCGACGTCCACCAGGGGCGTGACCTCGACCAGCGGTGCGACCTCGACCAGGGGAGTGAGGTCGACGCGGGGGAGTGAGGTCGACCGGGGGAGTGAGGTCGACCGGGGGAGTGAGGTCGACCGGGGGAGCGAGGTCGACCGGGGGAGCGAGGTCGACGAGGGGAGCGTCGTCGACGAGGGAGGTGACGTCGATCAGGGGAGCGACGTCCACCAGGGGCGGAGCGTCGATGGCGGGAGCGACCTCGAACATCGGCGCGAGGTCGGGAGCGGGCTCGGCCGGAGCAGGCGCCTCCACGAGGGGGGCGAAGTCCGGCACGGTCACGGGCTCGACGTCGAAGCGCGGCGCCTCGACCGGGAGCAGGGAGTCGTCGGTGAGGGCGGCGACGTCGTCCGGCACGAGCAGCGGCTCCTGCGTGGGCGCCTCGTCCAGGTCGTCGGTGAGGGGGCCCTCGAGGGCGGCCGACGCCACCCACGGGCTCGGGTCGGCGTCGGGCGCGGCCGGCAGTCCCAGGCCGTCGGCAGCGAGGCCGGTGTCCCATGCCGCCTCGACCTCGAGGTCGGGCAGCGGCTCGCCGCCGTCGATCTGTCCGAACACCGGCTGCGCCGGCTGCTCGACCAGAACCGGCGTACCGGGGAGCTCGCGGAGCTCGTCGGTCTCGTCGGTCTCGTCGGCTGCCTGGTCCTCGGACTGGGCGGTCGCCGAGCTGTCCCGCGCCAGGCGGAGCGCCTCGGTGAGTGCCTCGACCTGCATCCGCAGCTCGCGCACCTCGGCACTGCCTCGGCTGCCCTTCGTCGCCGGCTGGGCCGAACGACGACGCAGCAGCATGAGCAGCACGAGCAGCAGCAGCGCGAGGGCTGCTGCGGCGGCGGGGAGCAGCTGGGCGGGCACGTGGCCTCCTACGAATCGGTCCAGACCGGGGTTGCCCAGGTCATCGGCAGGTGCTGGGGCCGACTTGAGGACGACAGCCGCGGCCGGTCGTGCGATCAGGGGCGGCGCTGGCGCTGCCAGGAGAGCACGTCGTCGATGGGCATCGGCATCCCGATCCCGAAGCCCTGCACGACGTCGCAGCCCAACTGTCGCAGCGTGTCCACGGAGCCGGCGTCCTCGACGCCCTCCGCGACCACACGCATCCCGAGACCGTGCGCAGCGCTGGTGACCGCGCGCAACAGGCGGGCCTCCGGATAGCGCCAGGCGCCGCTCGCGAGGCTCTCGTCCACCTTGATCTCCCGCACGCCCGGCGTGCTCCACAGGGCGGTCAGCGACGACCGGGCCCCACCGAAGCCCTTGACGCTCAGCGCGAAGCCGTGGCGGTCGAGCTCCTCGAAGGTCGCCATCGGCTGGGAGTCGCCGCGGGTGAGTGGCTCCGGGATCTCCAGCACCACGTCGGTGGGCAGCAGACCGTGGGTGTCGACCCGCCGCCGGAGGTCGTCGACGAGCCCGAGACCGAGCACGTGACGCCAGGTCACGTTGATCGACACCTTGGCGGCAGGTGCCTCCTCCCGCAGCTTCGGCAGGTCGGCGAGGGCGCGGTCGAGCACGGCGTGCGTGATCGGGCTCATCAGGCCCGACCGCTCGGCCAGGGGCACGAAGTGACGCGGGCGCAGCATGCCGAACTCGGGGTGGTCCCAGCGCACGAGCACCTGGAAGCCGAGGACCGAGCGGTCGTGGGTCGAGACCTGCGGCTGGTAGTGCACGACCAGGTGCTCGGCGGCGAGCCGCGTGCGCAGGTCGGCGAGCAGCCGGCGGGTGCGCCCGGGCGAGGCGAGGTCCTCGGGCGTGCTGGTCCGCCACTGGTTGGTGCCCGCGGCCTTGGCGGCGTACATCGCCTGGTCCGCGGCGAGCAGCAGCTGGTCGACGTCGTTGCCGTCGTCGTTGAACCGCGCGATTCCCACCGAGACGCCGACCGAGGCGCGCAGGCCTTCGAGGTCGAGCGGCTCGGACACCGCGTCGATGATCGCCTCGGCCAGCGCGGCCGACTCGTCGCGGCCGCCGGAGCCCCGCGTGAGCACGGCGAACTCGTCGCCGCCGAGCCGCACCACGAGGTCGTCGGGCCGGGTCACCTCGCGCAGCCGCTGGCCGACGGCGACCAGCACGAGGTCACCGAACTGGTGCCCGGCGGCGTCGTTCAGCTGCTTGAAGCCGTCGAGGTCGAGCAGGAGCATCGCGGCCGGCCGTCCCTCGGCCAGCGCTGCCGCCAGCATGGCGGGGCCCTGCTGCCGCAGCTCGTCCCCACCTGGGAGGCCCGTGAGCGGATCCTGCCGTCGCCGACTTCGCCGCCACGGCATCCTGCCCCGCTCCGCAACGGCCGGTGGCGGCACCGGCCCGCGCCGGGTCTTCACGGCGCGGGTGCGGGTCCAAGCGGCGGGGCGACGAAGGTCGCACCGACGACGGTGAGGGTCAGGTCGTTCTTCTGCTCGCCCTCGCTCGGCGCGAGGTCGACCGACTGCACGAGGTAGGCGCGGTCCATCTTCTCGAGGTTGGCCAGGACCGAGCTCAGCTGCCCGTAGGTGCCGTTGAGGCTGATCGTGACGTTCTGGACCGCGATGTCCTTGTCCACCTTCGGGGCCGGCGACTCGGGGTCCACGACCGCCGGGTCGAGGAACTGGGGGGCCTCGGGGTCGAGCGAGAGGATGTCCCGGGGGTCGATCCCCGCGTCGGTGGCCGCGTCGGCCACCTCGGCGAAGAAGCCCGGCTGGTCGGCGGTCGGCGGGAAGATGGCGGTCAGCTGCTCGGCCGTCTGCTGGGTCTGCGGCAGCGCGTCGGCCTGTTGCTGCAGCTGCGTCAGCTTCAGCGTCATCCCGGTGTTGCGATCCTGGGCGTCGGTGCGGCCCTGGCTCGCCTCGCCGATGTCAGCGACGAGCGGGCCGAGCAGCAGCATCCACCCGAGGCCGAGCGCCGCGACGAGCGCCACGCCACCGATGATCAGCGTTGCGGGTACGGTGCGCAGGTTCATCGGGACTCCTCGCCGGATTCGTTCTGCTCCTGGGTCGCCGTGGCGAGGCCGTCGTAGCGGCCGCTGCGTGCTTCGGGGGAGACCCCGACCGTGCCGGTGAACTCCACACCGTTCGTGGCGGGGTCGTCGTTGTCCGACCTGGTGGTCGTGCTGATGAACGGCTCGACGAACAGGTCACTGCTGGCGAGGGCCTCCACCAGCCGGCTGACCTGGTCGCGGGTCTGCGCGGTGCCGGTGAGCTCGATGCACGCGACCACGACTCGGGAGCCGAACGGGTCCGCACCGTCGCACACGAGGGTGTCGGCGTCACCGTTCTCGCTCGGCGCTTCGTCGGTGTTGAGCGGCTCGGCCGGCAGCGTGACGGTGAGACCGGTGAGATCGGCACCGCCGGGCATGGACTGGCGCAGCTCGACGAAGACTCCGGAGAAGGCGACCTCGCCCCCCATCGCGGTGGCGACAGCCTTGCCGCGCACGGTGACGTCACCGACGTAGGACTGGACGTCGCCCATGTCCTTGATCTGCTTGTTCAGACCGGCAGCCACGGCGTCGTCGCCGCGGAGCTCCTCGCGGGTGTTGTTGAGGTGCATCCACAGGACCCCATAGGCGCCGGCCACCAGAACGACCAGCGCGATGCCGGCGGCGAGGAAGCGCATCCGGAGCCGGCGCACGGCCAGCTCCTCGAGCACCCAGGGCGAGAGCAGGTTCACCGCGGCGAGGGCGGACGTCCCGCCTGACTTGCGGCTCGCGGCGACCGGCACCGGCGCGGTGGGCGCGGGTGCGAGGTCGACCGGCGGCTGGTCGAGCACAGCGGTCGCGGTGCCGCCGCCGTCGGGACGGCGGTCGTGGCGACCGGCACGGGCGCCCCGGCCGCGTCGGCCTTGCGGGAGCGGCCCTTGCGACCGGTCTTGCGGGTCGCCGCCTCGACGGGCGCGGTCGGGCTCGCTTCGGGCGTCGCTGGTCTTGGCGTGGCTCTTCGACCGGGCCTTCGACTGGGCCTTCGACTGGGCCTTCGACTCGGCCTTGGTCTCGGCCTTGGTCTCGGCCTTGGCCTGGGCGCCCTTGCCGATGGGCTGGTTCAGCTTGCTCCAGAGGCTCATGCCGACTCCCCGAGGCACAGGCCGAACGACACGGCGAGGTCGTCGGCGAACTCGCGCTTGCCGAACCGGGTGGCGGGCATCTGCATCGGCTCGGTCGGCAGGCCGGTGGTGGCGGCGACGAGGTCGGCGAAGCCGACGAGCGCGCCGCCGGCGCCGGTCAGCAGGATCCGCGTCGGCGGGTTCGCGGGATCGGAGCGGTCGTAGAAGGCCAGGGTGTCGCGCACCTCGTCGGCGAGCCGCTGTGCGGCCTGCTGCAGGACGGAGGCCGCGGCGTCGGTGGCGAGGCCACGGGGCAGCGGCGTCGTGCGCTTGAGGGTCTCGGACTCGGGGTACTCGGTGCCCAGCTTGTCGCTCAGCGCCCGGGTGAGCGCGTTGCCGCCCACGCCGGGGATCACGCGCACGAAGCGCGGGCGGCCCCGGGTGTGCACGGCGATCGACACCTTGTCGGCGCCGACGTCGACGACGGCCTCGGTGGGTGCGTCGGTGGACTTCTGGGTGCGGGCGGCCGCGCGGACGAGTGCCAGCGGGGCCAGATCGGCGGTGGTCGGCCGGAGGCCGGCGGACCGCACCGAGCGCACCAAATCGTCGACGCCGTCGCGGGCCGTCGCGACCAGGAGCACGCGGACCATCCGCTTGGTGCCCCCGGTGGTCGAGTCCGGGTCGGGGCGCTCGACGTCCTCGAGCACGACGTGGTCGATGTTCGCCTCCTCGACCGGCACGGGCAGCAGGTCGGCCACCAGGTAACGCATCGCCTTGCGGAGGTCCTGGGCCGGCATCCAGTCGAGCTCGACCGGGCGCACCAGCACCGAGCCGCTCCCGACGCCGAGCCGCACGTTCTTGGAGGAGAACTTGTGCTCGTGCCACAGCCGGCGCAGCGCCTTGGTGACCGCGGCGGCGTCGCGCACCTGACCACCCTCGACGGCTCCGGGCGGGAGGGGGATCCGTCCGGACTTGAGCACTCGCGGGCTGCGCCCACCCTGTACCTCGACGGCGCGGACGGCCGAGCTTCCGATGTCGACGCCGACGGTGCGGGCCATGGTTTCTCCGGTCTTGCGAGTGGTGAACGAGCGGTCATCACCGTTGTCGGCGGTAGCCCGTCGCGACTTGAGCCCGGCGGAGCCTTCAGTCCCCGGTTCCCGATGCCGAGAACGTCACATGTGGGGGACCCCACGATCCGAGGAGGAACATGTCCGACCCGCGTGCTGCCGAACTGCTGCGCAGCTTGTTCGAGCTCGTCGTCCGCCGTGATGCCTCCGACCTCCACCTCCGACCCGGCGCGGTGGCCAAGATCCGGGTCGCCGGCCGGCTCGAGGACGCCACGAGCGCGCCGCTCGACCCCGACCTGGTGCGCGCCATGGTGGCCTCGTCGATGAGCGAGGACCTCCACCACGACTTCCGCTCCCGGCACGAGGCCGACTACGCCGTCGTCATCGAAGGGGTCGGCCGGTTCCGCGCCAACGCGTTCCGTACCCGGGGCGACGACGCCGCCGTCATGCGGCGCGTGCGCGACTCCCCGATCCCCCTCTCCGAGCTCGGCATGCCCGACTCGGTGCACGAGCTCGCGCTCCGGCACCGGGGCCTGGTGCTGGTGACCGGCCCGACCGGCTCCGGCAAGTCGACGACCCTCGCCGCGATGGTCGACCTCATCAACCTCGAGCGGGCCGTGCACGTGCTGACGCTCGAGGACCCGATCGAGTTCATGCACGCCGACAAGGTGGCCACCATCACCCAGCGCGAGATCGGCAGCGACAGCCACGACTGGACCAATGCCCTCCGCGGCGCCATGCGCCAGGACCCCGACGTGATCCTCGTCGGCGAGCTGCGCGACACCGCCACCGTGCACGCCGCCATGACGGCGGCCGAGACCGGCCACCTCGTGCTCGGCTCGATGCACACCAACGACGCCAAGGAGACGGTGCACCGGCTCATCGAGTTCTTCCCGGCCGACGAGCAGCAGCGGGTGCGCGCCGTCCTGGCGGGCTCGCTCGAGGGCCTGGTCTGCCAGCGCCTGGTGCCCAAGCGCGACGGCGGACGCCAGTGCGTGATGGAGATCGCCGTGCGCGACGCCCGCTTCTCCGAGGCGATCGCCGACCCTGACAAGACGCACGACATCCCCGACATCCTCGCCTCCGGCGAGTACTCCGGCATGCAGACCTTCGACCAGCACCTGCTCCAGCTGGTGATGTCCGGCGTGCTGGACGAGGAAGTCGCGAGCGGTGCCGCCAGCAAGCCGCACGACCTCCAGGTCATGCTCCGGCGCGCGGGCTGGACCTCGGTAGCCGTCTGATCCCGACGATGGTTGAGGCGCGAGCGAAGCGAGCCTCGAAACCACCCACCCCGAGGCACAGTTCACCGTAGGATCAGCCGCGTGACCGACGAGGACCTCCCGGCCAGCGGCCGTCGCCGGACCGTCATCGCCACCGAGGCCTCCCCCCATCTGTCCGATGTGAGCCTCCCCGAGCTGCGCTCCTACCGCGAGCAGCTGCGCGACGAGGAGGAGCGGATCTCCTACTGGCGGCGGTTGATCCACGCCCGCGTCGACCTCATCCACGCCGGGACCCTGGCCGACTCGCCGATCGACGTCGACGCCCTCGGCCGGGTGCTCGGTGACACCGGCAGCGGTCGGGCCCGCGCCGCCCTGCACCGGGTCCGGGCCGCCGAGCCGCTGCCCGACCTGCCCGACCTGACCGACGTGTGGGTGATCCCCACCGACGCGGCGCAGATCGAGGAGACCCTCGCCGGTCTGACCTCGGCCGAGCGCACCCTCACCGCCTACCGCCGTGCCCTGCACGAGCGCATCGACGAGGCCACGGCCGAGCTGATCCTGCGCTACCGCGACGACCCCAAGCGGGCGCTCGACATCCTCGTCTGACCCACTGCCGGCCCACACTCTCCCCACGGCCCGGGCACGTGTGGCCCACGCCTCACCTCGCCCGGTCCGGCGCGCCCCGGTCGCCTCAAGTCTCGCGCCGCTGATGCCGACATCCCAGGTGGCCCGGACCGCCGTCCGGTGCCGTTGACCCCTGACGTGTGTCCTGAGGAGAGCAGCGTGCTGAAGAGCATCGGCGACACGATCGAGGCGCTCCTTGCGCGGGGTCTGGTGACCCCCGAGGACGTCGCGGACGCGTCCCTCTCCTCCTCCGGCCAGAGCATTCTCGAGGAGCTCGTCGAGCGCGGCCGGCTCGACCGGTCCGACCTGCTGCGATTCGCGGCCGAGTCGGCCGGCGTCGAGTTCGTCGAGCTCACCGCCGAGTTCAGCGTCGACGCCGTCGCCGCCGCGCTGCTGCCCGGCGAGTTCGCCCGGCGCTCCTCCGTGCTGCCCTACGAGCGCCGGGGCAGCGACCTGCTGGTCGCCGTCCCGCTGCGCGCCCTCACCGACCTCGACCTCAAGGACGACATCGGCCGGCTCACCCGGCATCGGGTCGTGTTCACGCTCGCCGGCCGCTCCGAGATCGAGTACCACCTCAACCGCCACTACCGGGCCGAGGGCGAGCTCGCGACCCTGAGCTCGGACCTCGACGCTACCGACGAGGCGGAGGAGCTCGACCACTTCACCGAGGTCACCGAGGACGCGCCCGTCGTCCGGTTCGTCAACCTGCTCATCTCCCAGGCGATCTCCGACCGGGCCTCCGACATCCACCTCGAGCCCACCGAGCGCGAGCTGCGGGTGCGCTACCGGATCGACGGCGTGCTCCAGGACGCGCACCGGGCGCCCAAGTCCATCACCAACGGCGTCATCTCGCGGCTCAAGATCATGGCCGACATGAACATCGCCGAGCGCCGGGTGCCGCAGGACGGCCGGCTCTCGGTCACCCACGGCAACCAGAAGATGGACCTGCGGGTGGCGACGCTCCCGACCGTCTGGGGCGAGAAGATCGTCGCCCGGGTGCTCGACAACTCCAACACCCGTCTCGGCCTGGAAGACCTCGGCTTCAGCGACCACAACTTCGCGCGGTTCGCCGAGTCGTACCGCAAGCCCTACGGGATGATCCTCGTGACCGGCCCCACCGGCTCGGGCAAGTCGACGACGCTCTACGCGACGCTGAACATCCTGAACCAGCCGCACGTCAACGTGATCACGGTCGAGGACCCGGTCGAGTACCGGCTGCCGGGCATCAACCAGGTGCAGACCAACCCGAAGGCCGGACTCACGTTCGCCTCGGCACTGCGCTCGATCCTGCGCTCGGACCCCGACATCGTGCTCATCGGCGAGATCCGCGACCACGAGACCGCGACCATCGCCGTCGAGGCGTCGCTCACCGGTCACATGGTGCTGTCGACGCTCCACACCAACGACGCCCCGAGCGCGATGACCCGCCTCGTGGAGATGGGCATCGAGCCCTTCCTGGTCGGCTCGGCGCTCGACGCGATCGTGGCGCAGCGGCTGTGCCGGGCGCTGTGCGAGCGCTGCCGGTCGGCGTACATCCCCGACCCGGCCGAGCTCTCGACCCTCGGGATGGAGCTGCCCGAGGACGTGCCCCAGATCTACCGCGCCGTCGGCTGCCCCGCGTGCGGCGGCACCGGCTACAAGGGCCGGATGGCCCTGCACGAAGTGATGACGGTCTCCGAGGAGATCGAGCGGCTCGCCGTCCGGCGGGCCTCCACCGACGAGGTCGGGCGCCAGGCCCGCGACGAAGGGATGAGGACGTTGCGCGACGACGGACGACTGAAGGTCCTCCAGGGCCGCACGACCATCGAGGAGGTGCTCCGTGTCGTGGTCTGAGCAGGTTCCCGGCCAGCGCCCCGCCGCTGCCGCCGAGCCGGTGATCGTCCTCGACGAGCTGCTCGCGCGGACCGCAGCGGTCGGCGCCTCCGACCTCCACCTGACGGTCGGCGCGCCGCCGAGCGTGCGCGTCCGCGGCTCGATGACGCCGCTGCCCGACACGCAGCCGCTGCAGGCGACGCAGCTGCGCGAGTCCATCTACGCCATCCTCACCGAGAAGCAGCGCAAGGTGCTCGAGGAGGAGCGCGAGCTCGACCTCGCGCACTCCGTGCACGGCGTCGGCCGGTTCCGCGTCAACGTGTTCTGGCAGCGCAACTCGGTCGGTGCGGTGCTCCGCATCATCCCGTGGGAGATCAAGCCTCTCGAGCAGCTCGGCATGCCTCCGGTGTTGGGCACCCTCGCCAAGCTCAAGCGCGGCCTGGTGCTCGTGACCGGCCCCACCGGGTCCGGCAAGTCCACGACCCTCGCCGCCGTGGTTGACCAGGTCAACCGGACCCGGCGCGGCCACATCATGACCATCGAGGACCCGATCGAGTTCCTGCACCAGCACCGCGGCTGCATCGTCAACCAGCGCGAGGTCGGGCACGACACCGACGACTTCCGCAAGGCGCTCAAGCACGTGCTGCGCCAGGACCCCGACGTGATCCTCGTCGGCGAGATGCGCGACCTCGACACGATCTCGGTCGCGATCAGCGCCGCTGAGACCGGTCACCTGGTGCTGGCCACCCTGCACACGCAGTCGGCTCAGGACACGGTCAGCCGGGTGGTCGACGTGTTCCCGGCCGGCCAGCAGCAGCAGATCCGTACCCAGCTCGCCGCCACCCTGCAGGCCGTCGTCTGCCAGACCCTGGTGCCGTCGCTCGACGGCCGGGGGCGGGTGCCGGCGGTGGAGGTCATGATGTGCACCGAGGGCATCCGGGCGATGATCCGCGACGACAAGCTCCAGCAGATCCCGGGAGCGCTGCAGGCCGGCGGACGCCAGGGCATGCAGACCCTCAACGCCCACCTCGCGGCACACGTGAAGGCGGGGCGGATCACCCAGGACCAGGGCCTCGAGTACTGCACGAACGTCGGCGACTTCATCACCCTGCTCGGTGGCAGCGGAAAGGTAGCCGCAGAGGCGGCCACCGCGGCCGCCGTCGCGGCCCCGAACACCTACGCGGACCGCAACCCCGACCCGACCGACGTGTGGCGCATCGCCTCCACCCCGAAGGCGACGACATGAGCGCCGGTCAGTACGCCTACAAGGTCCGCGACGCCGAGGGCCGGTTCCGCGAGGGCCGGGTCAAGGCCGACAACGAGGCCGCAGTGGCCGAGCGGCTGCTGTCGATGGGCTACGTGCCCCTCGAGGTCAAGGCCGCGGGCCAGGGCATGCAGATGGAGCTGAGCTTCGGCCGCAAGCGGGTCAAGATGAAGGACCTCGCCGTGTTCTCGCGGCAGTTCGCCACCATGATCAACGCCGGCCTGACGCTGATGCGGGCGCTGTCGATCCTCGCCGAGCAGCTCGACAACCCCTCGCTGCGCGAGGTGGTCGCGAAGGTCAAGAGCGACGTCGAGAACGGCCACAGCCTGTCGAGCGCGTTCGCCAACGACGAGCACGAGACGTTCCCGCCCTTCATGATCTCGATGGCGAGGGCCGGCGAGACCGGCGGCTTCCTGGACGTCGCGATGCGTCAGGTCGCCGAGACCTTCGAGGCCGAGGTGAAGCTGCGCGGCAAGATCAAGGCCGCGATGACCTACCCGGTCGTCGTGTTCATCATGGCGATCCTGATGTGCGTGGGCATGCTGCTCTTCATCGTCCCGGTGTTCGAGGAGATGTTCGACGGCCTCGGTGGCGAGCTGCCACTGCCCACGAAGATCCTGGTGGTCCTGTCGGGCTGGATGAAGATCATCGCCCCGATCATGCTCGTGGCCACGATCGTGGGGCTGGCGCTCTACCGCAAGAACAAGAACAACCCCAAGCTGCGCAACGTCGTCGACCCGCTCAAGCTCAAGATCCCGGTGTTCGGCAACCTGTTCACCAAGATCGCGCTCACGCGGTTCGCGCGGAACCTCAGCACCCTGCTGTCGTCCGGCGTGCCGATTCTCGCCTCGCTCGAGATCGTCGGCGAGACCACGGGCTCGGTCGTGATCTCGCGCGCACTCGACGACGTCCGGCAGTCGGTGGCCACCGGTGACTCCATGACCGCGCCCCTGGCCAAGCACGAGATCTTCCCGTCGATGGTGGTCCAGATGATCGCCTCCGGCGAGGAGGCCGGCGCGGTCGACGACATGCTGGCCCGGATCGCCCAGTTCTACGACGAGGAGGTGGAGGCGACCACCGAGTCGCTCACCGCCCTCATCGAGCCGCTGATGATCGCGTTCCTCGGTGTCGTGGTCGGCGGCATGATCGTCGCCCTCTACCTGCCCATCTTCTCGATCTTCGACCTCATCCAGTGAGCCGGCCATGAGGAAGAACCCCGAGACGCGACCCACTCCGGACGATCGCGGCTTCTCGCTGGTCGAGGCGTTGGTGGCGCTCACCCTGTTCGGCGTGCTGTCGTCGGCGCTTCTGGTCACGCTGAACGCCACGGTCAGGACCTCCAACGAGGGCGGCGAGCGCGCGGTTGCGGCCAGCCTCGCGGCCCGCGAGCTCGAGATCACGCGCGACGCGTTCAGCAGCCAGTCCCGCGGTCCCGGAACGATCCCGTTGCGGCCCGTCGTCAACCCGAGCCCGCTCCCCGGCGGCACGGTCGGGCAGCCGCTCGTGGTCGACGGCATCCCGTACACCGTCACCCGCGAGGCCTTGCCCCGGTCCGTCGACAGTGCCGCGGCATCAACCTGCGACGAGGGCACCACGGCCGAGATGGCTTACCTGACCGTGCGGGTACTGGTGACCTGGCCCGGTCTCGGTGACCGGCCGCCGCTGCGGATGGACACGATCATGACCCCGCAGAAGGGCTACTACAACGACGCGACCAAGGGCTACATCGGCGTCAAGGTGATCGACAGCCTTGGTCAACCGCAGCCGGGTGTGACCGTTCGCAGGAGCGGCTCCACGACCACGACCGAGACCGGCACCGACGGCTGCGCGCTGTTCGCCGGCGTCGCGCCGGGCACTTACACGATCACGGTCGAGAAAGAGAACCACGTCACCCAGCAGGGCCTGCCCACCGGCACCCTGACGTCGACGGTGCAGGCCGGCCAGCTGTGGCGGGGAACCATCGCCTACGACAAGGCCGCGTCCCTCGACGTGACCGTCTGCCCGCCGCAGGGTTACCCGCTGCCGCCGTCCCTGTCGGTGCCGGTGACCCTCGCCAACAGCGGGCTGCTGCCGAACGGGAAGAAGGCGTTCCCCGCCGCGGGCTCTCGCTCCCTGGAGCCATGCCTCCTCGACATTGATGGTGACGGAATCCCGGATGACACGGGGAGTCCGTCGCGGTCGGCCGAGGTGCGCACGTTGGGCAGCCTGTGGCCGTACCCGTCGGGTTACCAGGTGTGGGCCGGCTCCTGCCTCACCAACGACCCGCAGACTCCCGATCCGCTGACCGGAGTCCCGCCCGGCCAGCCCCGCGACGTGTCGGTGGCGACCCCCGCCGGAGGGACGTCCGCGACGGTGGTGGAGCTCGGTGGCGTCACCGTCCAGGGCATCCCGCTGTTGAGCGGGACGATCGTGGCCACGCAGGCGTTCGACACCGGGTGCCCGAAGATCGGGTCGACGACCTACGGCGCCCGGGTGGAGCTCGGTTCCGGCCTGCTCGGTGGCAGCCTGAAGTCCAGCCTCCCGTACGGCACGTGGAGGATCGCGGTCGGCAGTAAGTCCGCCACCGTCACCCTCGTCAAGGGCGGCACTCCCCAGACGGCGACCCTCGAATGAGCGGCGTGAGGAGCGCGGCCCCGGCCCGCAAGCTGGCCCCGCCCGCGCGGCGGCGCGACGCGGGCATGAGCCTGGCCGAGGTCATGGTGGCGATGTCCATCATGACCCTGGTCACCGTGATTCTCGGCAGCACTGCCGTGGTCGCGATCCGGGCCGCGGGCAGTGTGACGACCCGTCTCGACAATGCGACACAGGCCGAGCTCGGGGTGTCGGCGGCGAGCAAGCTGCTGCGCACCGCAGTGCTGCCCGTGCAGATCGAGGACCGGGTGTGCGACGACTGCCAGGACGACACCGCCGTGGTCCGGGCCACCACCACCGAGGTCAGCTTCTACGGCAACCTCGGGCGCACCACGGTCGGGCCGAGCCTGGTGACGCTGATCGTCCGGCAGGACCCGAACGTCTCAGGCACCGGGATCCTCGAGGAGCGGATCATCGACCCCGAGTCCATCGGTGACGGGCGGTACCGGTTCTGCACCCCGGGTGCGCCCGGCTGCGCCGTCAGAGACGCGGGTCCTGGCCCGGTCTCTCACGTGGCCCACGGCGGCGGTCTTCGGCTACTACGACACCTCCGGCCTGCCGATGACGGGAACGACCATGAGCGCGAGCCAGCTCGAGCGAATCTCGAGCATCGACCTGATGCTCTCGGCACAGACCCGACCCGGACAGACCCGGTGGGGGCCCCTCACCGTCGTCCAGCGGGTCCGCCTGCCCAACGTCGAGATCAACCTCCAGACCGAGGACGACACATGAGAAGCATCCTGACCCGACTGGTGGCCGCGCTCCGGACCACTCCTCGCGTCCAGCCCCGCGACGCGGGCTCCTCCGTCCTGGTCGTGCTCGTCACGATGACCATCGTGACGGCCGTCGTCACGGTGGGACTGAAGCAGGCGCTCGACACCGTGAAGTTCGTCGACCGGTCCTCCGACTGGAAGCTTGCGCTCGCCGCGGCCGAAGCCGGCGTCGACGACTACCTCGCGCGCCTCAACCGCGACGACGGCTACTGGCGAACGGTCGACTGCGGAAACGTCGCCCTGAAGGGCAACCCCGCCGTCACCGGCTCCGTGTCGTCGTGCGGCTGGAACGCGAGCACTCCGCTCGGCTGGCGCAAGGTGGTCGGGTCGGTGGACGCCGAGTTCCACTACGACGTCGACATCACGGACACGCCCGTGGACGGGACCGTCAAGCTGCGCTCGACCGGGCGCGTCAACGACAAGACCCGCACGGTCCAGGTCACCTTGCGGCGCGGCGGGTTCGGCGAGTTCCTCTACTACACCGTGTACGAGACCACCGACCCGGCCAACGAGGCCATCTACGACGACCCCGTGGAAGCAGCGGAGGAGTGCACGAAGTACTACTGGGAAGGCCGTGACACCAGCTACTGCCGCGACATCAACTTCGTCACCGGTGACCGCATCAACGGTCCGATGCACACCAACGACGCGATGCTGATCCAGGGCAGCCCCCGGTTCCAGGGCACCACGACGACGTCGTACTCGGCGTGCTACCCCGTCAACGGCGTCCCTCGTCCGGTGGGCAACTGCTATCGCAAGAACGGCACGACCAGCCCGGTCTTCGTCAAGGGACTCGGCTACCGCGGCGAGATCGAGCTGCCGACCACGATCGGCGACCTGCGTGCGTACGTCACCCCCGGCGGGCCCCTGCCGGCCTCCCAGCGCGGCTGCCTGTACACCGGACCGACCCGTATCGTCTTCAAGCCCACCTCGGGCAGTGCGACGCCGATGATGCAGGTGTGGAGCAAGTGGTCGGGTCGGCCCGGCGGGTTCACGCCGGACGCCGCCACCTGCGGCTCGGCCGCTGCCCTGCAGAGTGCCGCCGGCGCCTCGGTGCCGGTGCCGCAGAACAAGGTCGTCCTGGTGCAGGACATCCCCGCCAGCCAGGCGAGTCCGAACCGTCCGACCAGCGGCGCCTGCGCGACCGGCTCGATCGGTGACGGTCTCCCGGTGGCCGAGGACCACAACGCGACGCTGGACGACGCCAACTGCCTCTACGGCACCCTCTACGTCGAGGGAACCCTGAAGGGCCGGGTCACGATGTCGGCCGACAACAACATCGTCGTCACCAACAACGTGCTCTACCACGGCAGCGAGAACGGCACCGACGCCCTCGGACTGATCGCCTCGAACTCGGTGAAGATCTACCACCCGGTCAAGCAGACGATCACGTGCAAGACGATGAAGAACGGGAAGTGCACGGCGTACAACGACCCCACGTACGCGAACCTCACCTACAAGGGCTCGGTGCTGACCAACGTCACGCTCTACGCAGCGGTGCTCACCCTGATGCACAGCTTCGGGGTCGAGTCCTACCAGTTCGGCGCCAAGCTCGGCACGCTCAAGGTCTACGGATCGCTCGCACAACGCTTCCGCGGGCCGGTCGGCACGACAGGTAGTCCGGGTACCGGCTATCTGAAGGACTACAACTACGACAGCCGGCTGCGCTACGCGCCACCGCCCTACTTCCTCGACCCCGTGCGCTCCGGGTGGGGAATGAAGGTGTTCGGCGAGGTCGCACCGCGCTACGGCTCCTGACGCGCGCCGGCCCGACCCACGCTCCCTCCCGTCTCCCCTCTCCCCACAGCAGCGCCCCGGGCACGCCCGGGGCGCTGCTGTGCGTGGTTGACAGGGATCAGCGACCTTACCTCGCGCCGAAAAACTTCCTCATGAGGCCCTCAAGTCGGGCGGATCAGGTGCCGACATCTCTCTTGCAAGACCGCAAACCTCCAGGTGGTTCAGTGCCACCGCTCTCACAGGAAGAACGACAATCATGCTGAACCGCCTCCAGAAGTCCATGGACGAGAAGGACAAGGGCTTCACGCTCATCGAGCTCCTCGTCGTCATCGTCATCATCGGCATCCTCGCCGCGATCGCCATCCCGCTGTTCCTGAACCAGCGCCAGAAGGGCGTCGACGCCGGGCTGAAGTCCGACGTCAAGCAGCTCGCCACCCTGCAGGAGACCTACTACGTCGACATGGGTAGCTACGCCAGCACCGAAGCCGCTCTCGAGGCCGAGGCCGGCAACTTCAGCAAGAGCGACGACGCCACCAGCATCACCATCTCCGGTGACGCGAACGGCTACTGCGTCAGCGCCTCCAACACCAAGGCCAGCGACACCTGGAGCTTCGACTCCGACGAGGGTCGCCTCGCCACCGGCGCCTGCTGATCCTCTCGGGATCTGAAACCCCCCAGCCCACGGCGGCGCGTCGCACCCGCGGCGCGCCGCCGAGGCCTTTCCCCCGATGACCTGATCTTCGTCCCCCACCTGCCGCACGAGGAGAAGCAGATGACCACGAACGACTGGCACACCCACGCGGTGCAGTCCGCCGCGCTCGCCGGCACTGACCCGGCCACGCCGGACCTCGGCTTCGACGACCGCTCCCTCGGCCGCGGGTTCACCCCCGACCCGGACCCCGACGCCCTGACCGGTGACCTCGCGGCGCTGACCCGGGTGCTGCTCGGTGTCGCCGACGTCGTCGACAAGGAGGAGCCGGCTCCCGCCGCCGACCTCGTCGACGTGACCGGCCTCGGTGTCGCGGACGAGCCGGAGGCCGACGAGGCGCCGACCGCCCAGACCCGCATGGCGCCGTCGCGCGTCATCAACGACCTGGCCTTTCTCGACGGCTGACAAGTCGTCGGCGAGCCGTCCCCCCTCCGGCTCGTCGATAGCTCCACAGGTGACGCCCGGTACCCGGTAGGGTTCCGGGCGTCACTCATGTGGTCCATGGGGAGGTGCTCATGAGCGGGGACGCCGAGTCCGTCGACGAGCTGTGGCGCCGGTTCAAGGACACCGGCTCGACAGAGCTCCGCAACCAGCTCGTGCTGCAGTACTCGCCGCTGGTGAAGTACGTCGCGGGCCGCGTCCGCAGCGGGCTGCCGCAGTCGGTCGACTCCGCCGACCTCGTCTCCGAAGGCGTCATCGGCCTGATGGATGCCATCGACAAGTTCGAGCCCGACCGCGGCTGGGCCTTCCAGACCTACGCCGTACCCCGGATCCGCGGCGCGATCATCGACAGCATCCGCGCCGCCGACTGGGTGCCGCGCTCGGTGCGGTCGCGCACCCGCGACGTCGAGCGAGCGCGCGACCGGCTCCAGCACCGGCTCGACCGCACGCCCACCGACGCCGAGGTGTGCGCCGAGGCCGGCATCACCGAGGCCGAGCTGCGCGCGCTGAAGGACCGGCCGACGAACTTCTCGGCCACCGACGACGAGGAGCTCGCGGCGCTCGACGACCTGGCACCCGCCGTCGACGCGGCGCTGGACGACGAGGCCACCCGCGACGCGCTCCTCGGCGCACTGCGCACGCTTCCCGAGCGCGACCAGGTGGTCATCGCCCTCTACTTCTTCGAGGGCCTCACGCTCGGTGAGATCGGGCAGGTGCTGCGGGTCACCGAGTCCCGGGTGAGCCAGCTGCGCAGCCGCGCCACGTCCTCGCTACGCGAGGGCCTCGCGCTGGCGCTCCAGGGCTAGGCGGCCGGCACCGCGGCACGGGCGCGCGGCTTGCGCCGCGCCACCGCGACGCCGACCAGCGCCAGCACCCCGCCGGCGTAGGCCAGGGGCGGCGGCACCTCGCCGAGGAACACCAGCGCCAGCACGATCGTGATCGGCGGCACGAGGTACGTCGTGACGCCGAGGTTCGACGCGGTCATGTGGTTGAGCGCATAGCCGAACGTGGTGAACGCGATCGCCGTCGGGAACACGCCGAGGAAGACCAGCCACCACACGGCGGACGCCGGCGCGTCGGCGGTGTCGGCCACGAGGTCGGGGGCGAAGACCAGGCACGCCACGGCGCCCACCGTGCAGGCGAGCCAGGTGACGTGCAGCGCCGAGATCGTCGCGACGAGGGGCTTCTGCACCACCAGGCTGACGGCGTAGGCCACCGCCGACAGCAGGCACAGCGCCACGCCCAGCAGGTCGGCATCGCCGCCCCCCTCGCCCGGCGAGGAGAACGCGATGACCGCGACGCCGGCGAAGGCCAGCGCCAGCCCGACCGCGAGCTGCGGAGTGAACCGCTCGGCCAGGAAGATCGCGGCGAGCACGGCCACCAGCACCGGCGACACCTGGATCAACATCGCGGCCGTGCCGGCGTCGACCCGCTGCTCGCCGGCGTTGAGGGCCACCATGTAGACGCCGTACCAGAGCACCCCGATCACGGCGATCGAGCGCCACTGCCGCCACGACGGCCGGGGCAGGCCGCGCCTGCCCACCGCGAAGGCGCCGAGCACCAGCGCCCCCACCACCAGCCGCCCGAGCGCCAGGCTGCCGGCCGAGTAGTGGTCGGCGAGGTGGCGGATGGCCACGAACGCCGAGGCCCACAGCGTCAGCGTGACGCCCACGGCGGCCAGCGGCAGCCAGGTCGGCGGGGAGGAGGTGCGCTCCTCGGCGCTCGTCGCGGTCACGAGCCAACGCTACGGACACTCGTGACAGGTATCGAGCGGGTTTCGGACGTCGAGGCGCGAGTTCCTGACAGGGCCGGGGTTTCGAGACAGGCGCTAGCGCGCCTTCCTCAACCACCGAGAGCATCTGGTGGTTGAGGAGGTTGCGCAGCAACCGTCTCGAAACCACCGCACCCGACTCACAGGTCGAGCTTGTACCCCAGCCCGCGCACGGTGACGAGGTACTTCGGCTCGCCCGGCTCCGGCTCGAGCTTGGCGCGCAGCCGTTTCACGTGGACGTCGAGGGTCTTGGTGTCGCCGACGTAGTCCGAGCCCCACACCCGGTCGATGAGCTGCCCGCGGGTGAGCACCCGGCCGGGGTTGCGCAGGAACAACTCGAGCAGCTCGAACTCCTTGAGCGGCAGGCGCTGCTCGCGGCCGTCGACGGTGACCACGTGACGCTCGACGTCCATGCGCACCGGACCGGCCTCGAGGGTGTCGGGCAGCAGGTCGGTCTCGTGACCCCGGCGCAGCACGGCGCGGATCCGGGCGACCAGCTCGCGCGGTGAGTAGGGCTTGGTCACGTAGTCGTCGGCGCCGAGCTCGAGCCCGACCACCTTGTCCACCTCGTCGTCCTTCGCGCTCACCATGATCACGGGCACGTTCGACGTCTGCCGGATGGTGCGGCACACCTCGGTGCCGGAGATGCCGGGCAGCATCAGGTCGAGCAGCACGATGTCGGCACCGTGGCGGTCGAACTCCGAGAGTGCGGCGTGGCCGTCGGCGGCGATGGCCACCTCGAAGCCCTCCTTGCGGAGCATGTACGAGAGTGCCTCGCTGTAGCTCTCTTCATCCTCGACGACGAGTACACGGGTCACGTTTCCTCCTGCGGTTCGGGGGTCGGCCGGGTGCCCTCGGCGCGGGGAAGCGTCAACGTGAACGTCGAGCCCTGCCCCTCGACCGACCACACTCGCACCTCGCCGCCGTGAGTGGCGGCGACGTGCTTGACGATCGAGAGCCCGAGCCCGGTGCCGCCGGTGGAGCGGTGTCGGGCCGGGTCGACTCGGTAGAAGCGCTCGAAGATCCGGTCGATCTCGGCGCTGGGGATGCCGATGCCCTGGTCGACCACCGCGATCTCGACCTGTCCGTCGTCCTGCTTGGTGGTGACGAGCACGCTCGAGTCGGGTTCGGAGTAATGCACGGCGTTCGCGACCAGGTTGGCGACGGCGGCGGTGACCTGCTCCTCGTTGCCGAGCACCTTGAGGCCCTCGGTGCCGCCGCTCACCACCGTGATGCCCTTCGCGGCGGCGTCGATGGCGCTGGTGTCGAGCGCCACCGAGATCACGTCGTCGAGGGCCACCGGCAGCGGCGACTCCAAAGGCTCGTCGCCCTGAAGGCGCGACAGCTCGATCACCTGCTGCACGAGATGGGAGAGCCGGTCGCTCTCGGTGACCATCCGGCCGGCGAACCGGCGGACCGCCTCGGGGTCGTCGGAGGCGTGGTCGACGGCGTCGGCCAGCAGCCGTATGGCGCCCACCGGGGTCTTGAGCTCGTGGCTGACGTTGGCGACGAAGTCGCGCCGCACCAGCTCGACCCGACGCTCGCGGGTGCGGTCCTCGGCGAGCACCAGCACCATCCGCGACCCCAGCGGCGCCACCCGCACGGTGACGTGCCGGGCCGGTGCGTCCGAGCGCGGCAGCACGAGCTCGGTCTCGCGGATCTGGCCGTCGCGGCGCACCTCGCTCACCATCGTGGCGAGGTCCGGGGACACCAGGGTGGTGCCGCGCACCAGGCCCATCGCGTACGCCGGCGCCGAGGCCTTGCGCACGACGTCGGAGTCGTCGACGACGACGGCGCTGCTGCGCAGCACCGAGAGCACGGCGGCCACGGCCGGTGGCACCGCGGGCTCCTCGACCGGCTCCACGCGGTGCTGCAGCCGGTCGCTCACCGCCCACGCAAGCACGCCGCCGCCCGCGACGACAGCACCGATCGCCGCGGCCAGGAAGACCTGGAGGGTCCCGTCCACATTGAAATCGTACGGTTTCCCACCGCGAGCACCCGCCACGGCGCGTGTGACCTCCACCTGTTCACCCTGCGTTCACGTCGTCGCCCCGGGCGGCTTCCTGCGCCTCCGTAGGGTCCGCGCCATGCGACACCAGTTCCACGAGAAGCTCGACCAGATCTTCACCGACCTCGCCGGCATCTGCCGCGACGTCGACGGCGCTGTCGGACTCGCCACCAAGGCCCTCATGACCGGCGACGTTGCCGTCGCTGAGCAGGTGATCAGCGGCGACATCGAGATCGACCGCGCCCGCGAGCGGGTCGAGGAGTCGGCGTTCGAGCTGCTCTCGCTTCAGCAGCCGGTGGCCGGCGACCTGCGCACCATCGTCGCGGCGCTGCGCATGGTCACCGAGCTCGAGCGCATGGGCGACCTGTCGGTGCACATCGCCAAGATCGCCCGGCTCCGTGTGCCGGGCGTGGCAGTGCCCGAGGAGGCCCGGCCCACGATCGAGCGGATGGCCCAGGTGGCCGAGCAGATGGTGGCGCGGGTCGCTGAGATCATCTCCGCACGCGACGTCGAGGGCGCGCTCCTGCTCGCCACCGCCGACGAGGAGATGGACGGCCTGCGGCGCACCTCCTTCGCCGAGCTCCTCTCCCAGGACTGGGCGCACGGCGTCGAGGCCGCCGTCGACATCGCCCTGCTCGGCCGCTACTACGAGCGCATCGCCGACCATGCCGTGTCGGTGGCGAACCGCGTCGTCTTCGTGGTCACCGGGGAGAACCCCAGCAGCGTCAGCGCCTGAGTTGCGGTGACGCGCAATTCACTGGTTCACCAGTGAAATGCACAGCCCTCAGCGACCCTGGTTCGCGACCGCAGCAGCCGCCGCGGCGGCGGCCTCGGGGTCGAGGTACTCACCCGGCTTCGTCGGCCGCAGGTCGTCGTCGAGGTCGTAGACGAGCGGCATGCCGGTGGGGATGTTGAGGGCGGCGATCTCGTCGTCGCCGATGCCGTCGAGGTGCTTCACGATGCCGCGCAGGCTGTTGCCGTGGGCGGCGAGCAGCACCACGTGTCCGGCCCGCAGGTCGTCGGCGATGTCGGCGTCCCAGTAGGGGAGCAGCCGGGTGATGACGTCCTTCAGGCACTCGGTGCGCGGCATCTCGTCGCCGAGGTCGGCGTACTGCGGGTCGCCGGCCTGCGAGTACTCCGCGCCGTCGTCGAGCGGCGGAGGCGGGACGTCGAAGGAGCGCCGCCAGAGCATGAACTGCTCCTCGCCGAACTCCTCCAGCGTCTGCTTCTTGTCCTTGCCCTGCAGCGCGCCGTAGTGACGCTCGTTGAGACGCCACGACCGCCGCACGGGGATCCAGTGCCGGTCGGCGACGTCGAGGGCCAGGTGGGCGGTGGTGATCGCGCGCCGCAGCAGCGAGGTGTGCACGACGTCGGGCAGCAGCCCGGCGTCCACGAGAAGCTGGCCGCCGCGCGCCGCCTCGGCGCGGCCCTTCTCGGTGAGGTCGACGTCGACCCAGCCGGTGAAGAGGTTCTTGGCGTTCCAGTCGCTCTCGCCGTGACGGAGCAGGATCAGGGTGCTCAGTGCTCGCCCCCGCCGTGGTTGGGCTCCTCGCCCTCGGGCCAGACCTCCGACTCGACGATGTCGCACGAGTAGCGCTCGTCGGACTCGCCGGTGGAGGTGCTCTCGGGGAAGCTCAGCTCGCCCAGCTTCTCGGGGGAGTACTGGTGGCACGGCCGCACCACGTTGGTCTCGATCGTGGTGACCTGGCCGCTGCCGAAGGTGAGCGTGACGGGGACGAAGTCGCCGAGCTCGAACTCGCCCTGCACCGGCACGCCACCCTGCTCGATGAGGCTCACCCGGCCGCCGGCCGGGATCTCGACCGCGGCCGTCTCGCCGGCCACGGAGAGAGTCGACGCGCCGCTCTCGTCGGTCTCGCCGGTGAGGTTGTCGAGGGAGTCGGGGTCACTGCCGCTGTTGGCGAAGGTGGCCACGAAGACGCCGGACCCGTCGCCGTCGGCGATCACCACCGCGCCGAGCACCTTGACGTCGCCGGAGCGGTCGTTGGCGCCGGGGGCGATCGTGTTGACCCGGTCGGTGGCGTAGTCGAACCCACACGAGGCGAGGGCGGGCGCGGCGAGCATCAGGACGGCCGCGGAGACTGCTCCGCGACGGCGCAGGCGGTCGGTCACGAGCACAGCCCGAACCCTACCGTCGGCGTCGCCCGCGTCTCAGGTCAGGCTCGCAGGCCGCGGGTGCTGCCCACGATCAGGATGAGCGCCACCACGATGCTCGTGTACGACGCCGCCACCACCAGCAGCTTGGTGGCGCCGAGGCGCTTGCCGAGCCGCAGCGGCAGGTAGGTCCAGCCGTCCTTGTCATCTGACACCAGACCCCAGATCGAGCGCAGCAGGTGCACCCCGACGCCGAGCAGCGCCGCCAGCACCACCATCGCCACCTCGGGCGGGTCGCCGGTGGCGTCGCCGCCCCAGCCGCCCTGGGAGAGGTAGAAGGGGTACATCGCGAACGACGCCGCCCACGGGACGAACGACAGCAGCCCGGTGCGCAGCGCGACGTTGCCGAGCACGCCCAGGAGCAACGAGACCAGGTAGAAGGCGCCCGCGGTGATGCCCGTCGAGATCGAGAGCGGCACCACCAGGAGCACGGCGATGGCCAGCGCGTACCAGACCGTGCCGGGGTCGAGGCGCCCCTCGGCCACCGGCTTGCCGGGCGTGTGGTGCTCGGCGTCGCGCTCGCGGTCGACGAGGTCGTTGTGCCAGCCGAGGATCGTCTGGCCCACGAGCACCGTCGCCCCGACCACCGCCGCCTCGCGCGCCGGCCGGCCCGCGGCGGCCGCCGCGACCGCCATGGCCACGGCGGTCACGAGTCCCTGGCGCGGGTGGGCCGCCCAGAACAGGGTGACCGGCGCGGCGTCGCGCACCCGGCGGCGCTCCGCCGGCTGCTCGGCGTCGTCGGTCTTCTTCGGCGGCTTGGCGGGCGGCTCGGCGGGTGTCTCGGCGTCCTCGGTGAGGGTGTCGCCGGGGGCGTCCGGGGCGGCGTCCGTCGCCGGTTCGGTGGGGGAGTCGGTGGCGGTGCCCGAGTCACGCTTGCGCCGCTGCCAGAGGGCCATGGGGAGCAGTATCGACCACGGGCGCGCGGCGCACAGCGAAGGGCGTGACCCTGCTATAGCGGCGCCCGCAGGGTGGCCGACACCACACAACCGCGCCGCTGTCAAGAGGTCATCGACCTCGCATTGTGCCTCTGACCTGCGGAAACGCGGCGGAGGTCGAAATCGGGCGTGGTATGATCGTCGTGAGGAAAGGGTTCATCACATATGACGTTCACTGTCGGCGAAACTGTCGTCTACCCCAATCACGGGGCCGCGGTCATCGAGGCCATCGAGATGCGCAAGATCAAGGGAGAGGACCGGCAGTACCTCGTCCTCCGGATCGTCGCCCAGCAGGACCTGGTGGTCCGGGTCCCGGCGTGCAACCTCGATCTGGTCGGCGTCCGCGACGTCGTGGACAAGGAGGGCCTCGACCGTGTGTTCGACGTCCTCCGGGCCGAGCACGTGGAGGAGCCGACCAACTGGTCGCGCCGCTACAAGGCCAATCTCGAGAAGCTGCACAGCGGCGATGTCATGAAGGTCTCCGAGGTCGTGCGCGACCTGTGGCGCCGCGAGCGCGACCGCGGCCTGTCCGCGGGCGAGAAGCGGATGCTGGCCAAGGCCCGGCAGATCCTGGTCTCCGAGCTGGCGCTGGCCGAGCACACCAACGAGGACAAGGCGGAGACCATCCTCGACGAGGTGCTCGCCTCCTGAGGTAGCAGCGAAAGACACCCGACGGCCCCGGCACCTGCCGGGGCCGTCGTACTTTTCTCCTGTGGACGACGACGTGATCGGTTTCGGCATGGTGGTCGAGGACGGGCGCGGGTCGCTGCCCTTCACGCTCGTGCACGGCGAGGCGCTGGTGGCGGCGGCCGCCTGGGGGCTGGGCGAGGCGCGGATCCAGGCCGTCGACCTGACGGTGCCGTGGGAGGAGCTGCGCGAGGCCGGCGAGCCGGTGGTGCTGCACGACAGCCTGTGCCCGCTGACGCCGCCGGAGTTCCTGGCGCACTGCGTGGCGGCCGCGGTGGAGGCGGACCGGGTGGTCGTGGGCGTGCGGCCCGTCACCGACACCGTCAAGGACGGTCGCGGACGGCGTCGTCGGAGCCACCGTCGACCGCGAGCAGCTCGTCACGGTCTGCTCGCCGGTGGTGCTGCCGGCCTCCGTGGCGGCGAGCCTCGAGGCGCTGCCGACCCTGGACTTCGCGGAGCTGGTGGCCGACCTCGAGCAGCGCGGGCCGGTGCTGCGCCTGGAGGCGCCGTCAGCGGCCCACCGGGTCGCGGGACCCGACGACGTCCGGCTGCTCGAGGCGCTCACGCAGCCGCTCCGCCAGGGCTGAGTCGCCGGGCCAGGTGACCTTGAGGTTGGTGACGCTGCTCGGCACCGCCACCACCCGCACGTCGGCGTAGTGGGCCAGCACGCCGGCCGTGTCGGTGGCCGTGAACCCGTCGGCCTCCGCCCGCGTGTGCGCCGCCAGCAGCTCCTGGGCCCGGAACGCCTGCGGGGTCTGCACCGTCGCCGCCCCGAGCACCGGCCCGTCGGGTCCGAGCAGCCCCTCGGCGGGCACCACCGGGATGGCGCCGCCGGCGTCACGGGCGGCCGCGACCACCTCGGCGAACAGGCTCGACGGGGCGAGCGGGCGGGCGGCGTCGTGCACGGCGACGACGTCGACGGCGCCGCCCTCGATGTCGGCCCGGAGCACCCGCAGCGCGGCCCACTCCGACTCGTGCCGGGTCTCCCCGCCGGCCACCAGCAGCACCTCGCGCTCGCCGAGGTGGGCGTCCAGCGCGGCGGCGACGTCGTCCTCCTCGCCGGGGCGCACCACCACGACCACGCGCACGACGTCCGGGGTGTCGAGCGCCGCCAGGACGCTGTGCGCGAGCACCGGCACGCCGGCCAGGGGGAGGAGGACCTTGTTGACCGTCGCGCCGGAGCGCGACCCCGACCCGGCGGCGAGGACGGCGACGGCGGCGGGCACCCGGCGAGTCTGCCAGCGCGCTGTTTCCACAGCCGTAACACACCGAAACCGTGCCGTGTCACGATCCGCCTAGGTTCGATCGGCATGTGGCAGCCGGTCTGCGCCCTCGAGGACCTCGAGGTGCAGCGCGGCGCCACGGCCCTCGTGCACGGCCAGGCAGTGGCGATCTTCCGCACGCCCGCCGACGAGGTGTTCGTGCTCGGCAACCACGACCCGTTCGCCCACGCCTCGACTCTCGCCCGCGGCATCGTCGGCGTGCGCGACGGCGTCCCGTTCGTCGCCTCGCCCTCCCACCGGCACGCCTTCGACCTGCGCAGCGGGCGCTGCCTCGACGACGACCACGTCGCCGTCCCCGCCTACGCCGTCAAGGTCCTCGACGGCGTCGTCCACGTCGGCCACCGCAAGGCCGACGACGCCGCCTGAATGCGCCGACCCGTCACTAATGCGCCGACCCGGCACTCGTACAACTGCCGGGTCAGCGCATTAGTGACGGGTCGGCGTCACGAGGGCGGTGGCGAGGGCGGCGAGGCCCTCGTCGCGGCCGGTGAGGCCGAGACCGTCGGTGGTGGTGGCGGAGACGGTGACCGGGGCGCCGACGGCGGCGGAGAGCGCCGCCTCCGCCTCGGCGCGGCGCGGGCCGAGCCGGGGCCGGTTGCCGACCACCTGGATCGCGACGTTGCCGATCTCGAAGCCGGCGGCCCGCACCCGGCGGGCGGTCTCGGCGAGCAGCGCCGTGCCCGCGGCGCCCGCCCACTCCGGCTCGGAGGTGCCGTAGTTGGAGCCGAGGTCGCCGAGGCCGGCGGCGGAGAGCAGCGCGTCGCAGGCGGCGTGGGCGGCCACGTCGGCGTCCGAGTGGCCCACCAGCCCCCGCGGCTCCTCCGGCCACGACAGGCCCGCGAGATGCAGCGGGACGCCGTCGTCCGGGTCGGCCCATCGGTGCACGTCGACGCCGATGCCGGTCCGGGGGAGTGGTGCGGACACGTCGGGATCATGCCCTCCCTCAGGCAGTGCGGCCACAATGGCGGTGTGTTCGGAACGCCGGAGTCGAGGAGGACCACGCTCGCGTGGGCCTTCGTCGGCGTGCTCGCGGGCGTGGCCGGGCTCGCCACCAGCTACCTGACCGCCGCCGCGATGAACATGCGGCTCTCGCCGGTGACGGCCGTGGCCGAGCTGGTGATCCGCCTGACGCCGGGCGCCGTGGTGGAGAGCGCGATCGACTCGATCGGCAAGAGCAACAAGACGCTGCTGGTGGCCGGCATCCTGGTGATCTCGGTGCTGCTGTACGCCGTCATCGGCCTCCTCGCGCGGCGCCGCTGGTGGCTGCCGGCCGTGGCGTTCGGGCTGCTCGCGCTCGTCGGCGCCGTGGCGACGCTGCGGCTGCGCGGTTCCGTGGCCACCGACCTCGCGCCGATCCTGGTCGGCTTCATCACCTGGATGGTGGCGATCTCGCTGCTGGGCGACCGGCTGCGCGGGCTCCAGGAGCCCGACCCGCCACCACCGGCGTCGGAGGAGCCGGACGCGCTCGGCGACCACGAGAACGACGGATCGTCGCGGCGGATGTTCCTCGGCGTGGTGGCCGCGGTGGCCGGCGTGGCGGCGCTCAGCGGGCTGCTCGGCCGGCTGGCGGGAGGACGTCGGCGCCGGGTCGAGCAGGCGCGGCGGCTGCTGCGGCTGCCGGGCACGCAGCCCGACGTCCCGGACGACGTGCGCGTCGGCGTCGACGGGGTGTCGTCGTGGATGACCTCGGTGCCGGCGTTCTACATCATCCACACCGCCACGGTGCAGCCGGCGATCGTGCCCGACGAGTGGCGGCTGCGGATCCACGGCCTGGTCGAGAACGAGGTCGAGCTCAGCTACCAGGACCTGCTGGACCGGCAGGTGCACGAGGCCTGGGTGACCCTCAACTGCGTCTCGAACCCGGTCGGGGGCCAGCTCATCGGCAACGCCTGGTGGACCGGCACGCTGCTCGCCGACCTGCTCGCCGAGGCGAAGCCGCTGCCGGAGGCCGACGCGCTGCTCCAGACCTCCGAGGACGGCTGGACCTGCGGCACCCCGCTCGAGGTCGTCACCGACGGCCGCGACGCGATGCTCGTCTACGCGATGAACGGCAAGCCGCTGGAGATCGAGCACGGTTTCCCGGTGCGGACGCTGGTGCCGGGGCTCTACGGCTACGTGTCGGCGACCAAGTGGGTGGTGGACATCGAGGTGAGCCGCTTCGACGACTTCACCGCGTTCTGGACCGACAAGGGCTGGGGCGAGCAGGGTCCGGTGAAGATGTCGTCGCGGGTCGAGGTGCCGCGCTCGGGATCCGACGTCCGCGCCGGCGAGGTGACGGTGGCCGGCACCGCGTGGTCGCAGCGCACCGGCATCGAGGCGGTCGAGGTCGCCGTCGACGGCGGCGCCTGGCAGCTCGCCGAGCTCGCCGGGGTGCCGAGCACCGACACCTGGGTGCAGTGGCGGGCCGTCGTGGAGGTGGAGGAGGGCGACCACCTGGTGCGGGTGCGCGCCACCGACAAGGAGGGCCTGGTGCAGACCGGCGAGAAGCGCGACGTGCTGCCCGACGGCGCCACCGGCTGGCACGAGATCGACTTCACGGCCTCCTCATGACCGACTTCGGCTCGCGCCCGGGCGTCGCGCTCGTGGTGGGCGGCACCGGCGGTCTCGGTGCGCCGATCGCGGCACTGCTCGCCGCGCGCGGGGCACGAGTGGCGGTGACGTACCGGCGGACGCCGGCATCGGGCGACGGCGCGGCCTACCGGCTCGACCTCGACGACCTCGACGCCGTCCCGGACGTCGTCGACGCCGTGGCCCGCGACGGCGGCGGGCTGCACACCCTCGTGCACGCCGCAGGCCCGCACGTGCCGATGGTGCACCTGTCGCGGGTGGCGCCCGCCGACATGGCGCAGCAGCTGGCCTCCGACGCCGCCGCGTTCTTCGCCGTCGCGCACGCCGCGCTGCCGCACCTGCGCGAGACGCAGGGATCGCTGGTCGCCGTCACCACCGCCGCCACCAGCCGGTTCCCGCGCCGCGACGGGCTCTCCTCGGCCCCGAAGGGCGCCGTCGAGGCGATGGTGCGCGCGCTCGCGGTGGAGGAGGGGCGGTTCGGCGTGCGGGTGAACGCCGTCGGGCCAGGGATGCTCACCGACGGCATGGCCGAGCGGCTCATCGCCTCCGGCGAGCTGTCCGACGAGGCGCTCGCCGTCACCCGCGGCAACATCCCGCTCGGCCGGTTCGGCACCGCCGCCGACGTCGCCGAGGCCGTGTGCTTCCTCGCCTCGGACCGTGCCGGGTTCGTGTCGGGCCAGAAGCTCGACGTCGACGGCGGGTACTCCGTCTAGTAGTTGCTGGCCTCGCCCGCGGGCAGCGGGTGCTCGGCGTCGCGGATCACGTAGGTGAGGCCGCCGGACGCCGTCAGCCAGGCCCGCTCGAGCTGGCCGCGGTCGTAGGTGCGCCGCACGCTGCCGTTGCCCGGGGCGGCGGGGTCGTTCACGACGACGTCGCCGGCCCGCGTGAACCCGACGACCACGAGCAGGTGTCCGTTGGAGGACGAGATCGGGGCGCCGTCGAGCTCACCGCGGCCGAAGGCGATCGAGATGACCAGCGGGATCCGCGCCACCACGAACCGCTCGGCCTCGCGCAACGAGCGGAGCCGGGTCACGAACGCCTTGCCGGCCAGTGGCGCGGCGTAGGCGGTGTTGAACGGCCAGTTGCCGGCGCCCTCGTAGGCGTGGTCGTAGACGCGACGGGCGGCGTGGTCGACGAACCGGTTCGGGTGCCGGGCGGGCACCCAGGCGTAGTCGCGCGCGGGCGGCAGTGCGTCGTACCAGCCGAGCACCATCGAGGTCGACGTCGGCGAGCACCAGGCCTCGCCGCCGCCGCCCCACTGCGGGTAGTGGCCGCGGTGGATCATCTGCGAGTACGCCGGCACGCGCATCGACCGGCCGCGAGCGACCCCCGGCTGCGAGGTCGCGGGCGCGCCGGCCGGCACCTTCGACGCCATCGCGCCGACGGCGTCGACCGACGGCGCTGCGCGGGTGCCGGTGCGGCGCAGCAGTGTCACCTTGAGCTGGTAGGTGGTGAGACCGGCGGGGGCCCGCCAGGTGTCGACGTTGACCGAGGTGCCGTCGTCGCCCTGGCCGGAGACCGTGCGGCGCTTGACGTGGGTGCCGCCCGAGGTCCAGCGGGCGAGCACGTCCCAGGAGGTGGCGCCGGCCGGACGGCGGCCGCGCACCTGGATCTCGACCCAGCTGTCGGCGGGCGTGCGCGCCGACCACGAGGCGATCAGCTCGGTGAAGGCGTGGTGGCGCACCCACGGCGAGGTCCAGCGGCCGTAGTCGTAGCTGCGCCCCGCGTAGCCCCGCCGGCCCGCGGGCCGGCCCAGCACCAGCCGGCCGCCGTCCATGACGACGCCGGCGCGGGTGCCGTTCGCCAGCTGGCGGGTGGTGTCCCACTCGGTGTAGGTGATGAGCCGCTTCGGCGCGGCCTGTCGTGCCGCGACCTCCGGGGCCGCGGGGGCCGCGGGGGCCGCCGGGGCTGCCGTCGACGGCACCGGCGCGAGCAGCGCGAGCGTGGTGGTGGCTGCGGCCGCGAGCACGGCGGCACGGCGTGGGGGAAGGCGCACCGGCCCACGGTACGTCACACCAGCCCCATCCGTCACAGGTCGCGGCCGGCTGTGCAGCTGTAACACGCCGTCCATCCGACTAGGGCCACCCTGCAGGGGCGCCGTAGGCGGGCGAACGACGTGTTACAGCGAATGGGGCCACCGCGGGAGGGCTCCCTAGGATTGAGCAGTGACGTTCCGGCTCTACGACACCGCCACCCGTGAGGTGCGGGACTTCGTGCCGCTCGAGGAGGGGAAGGCCGGCATCTACGTGTGCGGTCTGACGGTGCAGAGCGAGCCGCACGTGGGGCACGTGCGGTCGGCGGTGAACTTCGACGTGCTGCGGCGGTGGCTCACGCACCAGGGCTACGACGTCTCGTTCATCCGCAACGTCACCGACATCGACGACAAGATCCTCGCCAAGGCCGCCGAGCAGGACCGGCCGTGGTTCAACCTCGCCTACGCGATGCACGCCGAGCTCACCAAGGCGCTGGCGAGCATCAACGTGCTCCCGCCCACCTACGAGCCGGGCGCCACCGGCCACGTGCCCGAGATGCTCGAGCTCATCGCCCAGCTGATCGCGAACGGCCACGCGTACGCCGCCGAGGACGGCTCGGGCGACGTGTACTTCGACGTGCGCTCCTGGCCGCAGTACGGCGAGCTCACCCGGCAGAAGGTCGACGACATGGAGGCCGCGGGGGACGCCGACCCGCGCGGCAAGCGCGACCCCCGCGACTTCGCGCTGTGGAAGGGCTGGAAGAAGGAGACCGAGCCGGAGAGCGCCGCCTGGCCCAGCGTGTACGGCCCCGGCCGGCCCGGCTGGCACATCGAGTGCTCCGCGATGGCCGGGAAGTACCTGGGCAAGGCGTTCGACATCCACGGCGGCGGCGTCGACCTGCGGTTCCCGCACCACGAGAACGAGCAGGCGCAGTCGCGCGCCGCGGGCCACCCGTTCGCGTCGTACTGGATGCACAACGCCTGGATCACCACGTCGGGCGAGAAGATGAGCAAGTCGCTCGGCAACAGCCTGCTGGTGCCCAACGTGCTCGCGCGGGTGCGCGGCATCGAGCTGCGCTTCTACATGGTGAGCGCCCACTACCGCTCCACCGTCGAGTTCAGCTTCGAGGCGCTCGACGAGGCCGCGGCCGGGTTCCGGCGCATCGAGACCTTCCTCGACAAGGCGGGCCCGGGCGAGGCCGGCGCGGTTCCGCAGGCCTTCGCCGATGCCATGGACGACGATCTCGGCACGCCCGCCGCCGTCGCGGTGCTCTTCGACACCGTGCGCGAGGGCAACCGGGTCGACGACCCCGCGCCGCACGCCGCGCAGGTGCGGGCGATGCTCGGGGTGCTCGGCCTCGACCCCGCCGACGACGCCTGGGCCACCGGCAGTGACGACGCCAGGCTCACCGCCGCCATCGACACACTGGTGGCGGGGCTGCTGGAGGAGCGCCAGCGCGCCCGTGAGGCCAAGGACTTCGCCCGCGCCGACGCGATCCGCGACCAGATCAAGGCGGCCGGCATCGAGGTCGAGGACACCCCGACCGGCCCGAAGTGGAGCCTGAACGATGCCCGGTAACTCTCAGCGCAAGGGCAGCATCCGCAAGAGCAGCAAGAAGCCGACGGCGGGCTCCGGCGGCCGGGTGAAGCGCGGTCTGGAGGGCAAGGGCCCGACGCCCAAGGCCAAGGACCGGCCCTACCACAAGGCCCACCAGGCGGCGCAGAAGAAGACCCAGGCCAGGCCGCGCCGGAAGACCGGCCCCGACGTCGAGTGGGTGGCGGGGCGCAACGCGGTGGTCGAGGCGTTGCGCGCCGGGCTGCCGGTGTCGGCGGTGTACGTCGCCGAGGGCACCGAGCGCGACGGCCGGCTGCGGGAGGCCTTCCGGCTGGCCGCGGACGCCGGCGTCGCGCTGTCGGAGGTGGGCCGACGCGAGCTCGACCGGATGACCGACGACGCCGTGCACCAGGGCGTGGCCGCACGCATCCCGCCCTACGAGTACGCGCACCCCGACGACCTGCTCGAGCGGGCGCGCGAGGCCGGCGAGGCACCCCTGCTGGTCGCCCTCGACCAGGTGACCGACCCCCGCAACCTCGGTGCGATCGTGCGCAGCGCCGCCGGGTTCGGCGCGCACGGCGTCGTGGTGCCGGAGCGGCGGGCGGCCGGCATGACGGCGGCCGCCTGGAAGACCAGCGCCGGCGCGGCCGCCCGCACCCCGGTGGCGCAGACGGTGAACCTGACCCGCCAGCTGAAGGCGTTCCAGGACGCCGGCTGCATGGTCGTCGGCCTCGCCGCCGACGGCGACCTCTCGCTGCCCGACCTCGTCGCCGACGCCGACCTGGCCACCGGCCCGCTCGTCGTGGTGGTCGGCGCCGAGGGCGACGGCCTGTCCCGGCTGGTGGCCGAGACGTGCGACCACCTGGTGTCGATCCCGATGGCGAGCTCGCTGGAGTCGCTCAACGCCGGGGTCGCGGCCTCGGTCTGCCTGTACGCCATCGCCCAAGCACGAACGTGAGTCGACGCCGCCGGGTCGGTGCGGCCGCCACCTACCTGGCGGCCTGGTTCGTGCTGGCCTCGGTGGCCTGGCTCGTGCTGTTCCTCCAGAGCGAGCGCACGATCACCGTGGCCAGCCACGACGCCGTCGTCTCGCCCGACCTCGGCGGCCAGGTCACCGTGCGCACCGGGCCGGTGCTGCCCGACCTGCGAGCCGACTCCGGCAGCGTGATCGGCGTCGACGTGCAGCTGGGCAAGACCGACGCCCCCTCGCTGCGGGTGTTGCTCGAGCGCTACGCGCTGCTCGCCAGCCAGCCCGAGGGCCCGGTCACGAAGGTGGAGGACACGGTCGCGGACATGGCGGTCGACGCCGCGGTGCGCGGCGCCGCGATCGGCCTGCTGCCGATCGTCGTCTGGGCCGTGGTCGGCGCCGACCGCCGCGCCCAGCTGTGGGCACGGGTTCCCACTCGGGAGGGCGCGCTCGCCGGCGTCCTGGTCGTGCTCGTGCTGGTCACCGTCTGGGCGCCCTGGGAGGGCGAGGAGGAGACGCTGGAGAAGGGCCAGGACTGGGTGCCGCTGAGCACGTTCCTCGGCCCGCAGGTGCCGCTGCCGGCCGAGCTCGACCGCGTCGAGGTGCGCGGCGACGTGACCACCTCGCAGACCCGCCGGCTCATCGCCAGCGCGATCGACACCTACGACAGCAGCAAGGTCTTCTACGACGCCGCCGCCGAGCACGCCGGCCGGCTCGAGCTGCGCCAGCCCGAGGACGACGAGACCGTGGTGGTGCTGGTGTCCGACCGCCACGACAACATCGGGATGGACCGGGTGGCCCGGGCCGTCGGCGAGGCCGGCGGTGCCACCGCGGTGTTCGACGCCGGCGATGACACCTCCACCGGCGAGCGGTGGGAGGCCTTCTCGCTCGACTCGCTCGACGCCGTCTTCGGTGACCTCGAGGACCGCTGGGCCGTGGCCGGCAACCACGACAACGGCAAGTTCGTGGGCGACTACCTCGCCGAGCGGGGCTGGGAGATGCTGGGCGGCGAGATCGTGGACGGGCCCGCCGGCACGCGGTTGCTCGGCGTCCAGGACCCCCGCTCCAGCGGCCTCGGCAGCTGGCGCGACGCGGGCGACCTCAGCTTCGGCGAGGTGGAGGAGCGGCTGGCCGACGAGGCCTGCCGCGCCGACGAGGACGACGAGCGCGTGCAGACGTTGCTGGTGCACGACACCAACCTGGGCCGCACCGCCCTGGAGCGCGGCTGCGTCGACCTGGTGCTCGGCGGCCACACCCACGTGGTGTCCGGGCCGACCCGCGTGGTGGGCGAGAACGACGAGACCGGCTACACGTTCACGACCGGCACCACCGGCGGCGCGGCCTACGCGATCGCGGTGGGCAGCAAGATCCGGCGGCCCGCCGTCGTCTCGCTCGTCACCTACACCGACGAGGGCCCCGCCGGCATCCAGGCCGTCACGCTCCAGTCGAACGGCGTCTTCCAGGTCGGCGACTACGTCCCGCTCGACGACGAGGTGCCGACCGCAGAGGTGCAGCCACCCGCCTGAGAAGATGAGTCCGTAGCCGACGGCGAGTAGCGTCGTCGGTCCTGGTCGTGCACGAGGGAAGAGCTGTTGTAGTGAAGCGCATTTTCAAGGGTCCGTGGGCGTACATCGTCCTGGCCGTCGTGGCTGTGCTGCTCCTGCTGCAGTTCCTCGCGCCCGGAGGCGGCTACGACGAGGTGCCCACCTCGCGCATGCAGGCCTACATCGAGGCCGGTGAGGTCAAGGACATCACCTTCATCGACCAGGACCAGAAGATCGAGGCCACGCTCGACGACGGCGTCCGCAACGAGGGCGACAAGGTCAGCTCCTACTACATCGACGGCCAGCAGGAGACGCTGCTCGCCGCCGTCGACGAGCAGGTCGCCAACGACGGGATCCAGAAGTCCACCTCGGAGAACCCGCAGCCGAGCATTCTCGGGTCGATCCTGATCACGGCCATCCCGCTGATCCTGATCATCCTGATCTTCATCTTCCTGATGAACCAGGTGCAGGGCGGCGGCGGTCGCGGCGTCATGCAGTTCGCCAAGTCCAAGGCCAAGCTGATCACCAAGGACATGCCGAAGACGACGTTCGACGACGTCGCCGGCGCCGAGGAGGCCGTCGAGGAGCTCGGCGAGATCAAGGAGTTCCTGCAGGAGCCAGCCAAGTTCCAGGCCGTCGGCGCCAAGATCCCCAAGGGCGTGCTGCTGTACGGCGCGCCCGGCACCGGCAAGACCCTGCTGGCTCGCGCCGTCGCAGGCGAGGCCGGCGTGCCCTTCTACTCCATCTCCGGCTCCGACTTCGTCGAGATGTTCGTCGGCGTCGGTGCCTCCCGGGTGCGCGACCTGTTCGAGCAGGCGAAGGAGAACGCCCCCGCGATCGTGTTCATCGACGAGATCGACGCCGTCGGACGCCACCGTGGTGCCGGCATGGGCGGCGGCCACGACGAGCGCGAGCAGACGCTCAACCAGCTGTTGGTGGAGATGGACGGCTTCGACGTCCGGGGCGGTGTCATCCTCATCGCGGCCACCAACCGGCCCGACGTGCTCGACCCCGCGCTGCTGCGCCCGGGCCGCTTCGACCGGCAGATCGGCGTCGACGCGCCCGACCTCGCAGGCCGCACCAAGATCCTCGGTGTGCACGCCCGCGGGAAGCCCCTGGCCGACGACATCGACCTCATCTCGGTGGCGCGCCGCACGCCCGGCTTCAGCGGGGCCGACCTCGCGAACGTGCTCAACGAGGCCGCCCTGCTCACCGCGCGCAGCAACCTGAAGATGATCGGCGCCCTGCAGCTCGACGAGGCCATCGACCGGGTGATCGCCGGACCGCAGCGGCACAGCCGACTGATGAGCGAGAAGGAGAAGCTCATCACGGCCTACCACGAGGGCGGGCACGCGCTCGTGGCGGCGGCGATGCCCACCACCGACCCGGTGCACAAGGTGACGATCCTCCCGCGCGGCCGCGCGCTCGGCTACACGATGGTGCTGCCCGACGAGGACAAGTACTCCCAGACCCGCTCGGAGATGCTCGACAAGCTCGCCTACATGCTGGGCGGGATGGCGGCCGAGGCGCTGATCTTCCACGACGTCACCTCCGGCGCCGGCAACGACATCGAGAAGGCCACCAACCTGGCGCGGGCGATGGTCACCCAGTACGGCATGACCGAGCGGATCGGGGCCATCAAGCTCGGCACCGGCAACGCCGAGCCGTTCCTGGGTCGCGACATGGGGCACCAGCGCGACTACTCCGAGGAGACGGCGGCCGCCGTCGACGAGGAGGTGAAGCGGCTGCTGGCCGACGCCCACCAGGAGGCCTACGACGCCCTGGAGGCCAACCGCGACGTGCTCGACGCCCTGGTGCTGGCCCTGCTCGACAAGGAGACCCTCGACAAGGCGCAGATCGCCGAGGTGTTCGAGCCCCTGCGCAAGCGCGATGACCGGCCCGCCTGGACCGGCTCGCCCACTCGCAACCCGTCCACGATCCCGCCGGTGGAGATCCCGCAGGAGATCCGCGACCGGGCCGCCGCCAACGGCAGGCCCGAGGAGGAGAGCGCGCTCGTGGTCACCCCGCCGGGCCCCGGCGGCGACGTCCACGGCGACCCCGGCCTCGGCGGCCAGGGCGACGAACCCATTCCGCCCGCCCCCGGGTCCGGCACCGTCTGACGCCCCCGTGACCGACCCGATCGCGGCGCCCGACCGGGCCCCGGAGGACGTCCCGCCGTTCGACCACGCCCGCGCCGAGGCCGCCGTCCGCGAGCTGTTGGTGGCGATCGGAGAGGACCCGGACCGCGAGGGCCTGCGCGAGACGCCGGCCCGGGTGGCCCGCGCCTACGCCGAGGTGACCAGCGGGCTGCACCTGCGGCCCGAGGACGTGCTCACCACCACCTTCGACATCGGCCACGACGAGATGGTGCTGGTGCGCGGCATCGAGCTGTGGTCGATGTGCGAGCACCACCTGGTGCCGTTCACCGGGGTCGCCCACGTCGGCTACATCCCCTCGGAGTCCGGCAAGATCACCGGCCTGTCGAAGCTGGCACGGCTGGTCGACGTCTACGCCAAGCGGCCGCAGGTGCAGGAGCGGCTCACCACCCAGGTGGCCGACGCCCTCATGCGCCTGCTCGAGGCCCGCGGCGTCATCGTGGTGATCGAGGCCGAGCACCTGTGCATGACGATGCGCGGCGTCCGCAAGGCCGGCGCCCGCACGATCACCTCCGCGGTCCGCGGGACCATGCACAACGCCGCCACCCGCTCGGAGGCCATCGCCCTCATCAACGCCCACCGGTGAGCGAGCCGATGACCGACCCCGGGCTGCTCCTCAAGCTGCGCGACGCCGAGGCGGTCACCACGCTCGCCGAGCGCGAGCCCGGGCTGGACGTCGAGGTGCTGGTGCGCCGTCCGGAGGGTGTGCTGCGCCGGGCTCGCGACGCGGTGATGCACGACGGCGCGCTGGTCGACGCCTTCCCGGGCGAGCTGCCCTACCCGGCGCTGGAGGCCCGCCGCTACCGCGGCGAGGTGGTGCTGCACCGCGGCGCCTACGCCGTGCGCGGCAGCTCGCTGCTGCCGGAGAGCTTCCGCTGGCACCTGAGCGAGCATCCGGTGAACGAGTCGCTGCGCGACGTCGACGCCCGGCACGCGCGGCTCAAGCGGCGTGCGCGGCTGGCGGAGCCGGAGCACCTGCCCGGCTCGTACTACTACCTCGACTACCGCAATACCGGTCACTACGGGCACCTGATCACCGAGGCGGTGGCCCGGCTGTGGGCATGGCCGGAGGCCAAGGCCGCTCTGCCGGGCCTGAAGGTGCTGCTGCGCCACCACGACAACCGGCCCAAGCGTGACCGGTTCCGGCGCGACGTCCCGCTGCTCCGGGCCTTCGGCGTCGACGCGGACGACGTGGCGTGGTTCCGCGAGCCCGTGCGTGTCGACGACCTGGTGGGCTGCACACCGATGTTCCAGAACGCCGACCCCTACTACGTGCACCCGGACCTGCGGGCGGTGTACGACCGGATCCGCTCCGGACTGGTCGGCGACCGGGCCGACGGGCCGGAGCGCGTGTTCGTCACCCGGCACGGGGGCAACCGGCCGTGCCGCAACGTCGCCGAGGTCGACCGGTTCTTCGCCGACCACGGGTACACCGTGGTCAACCCCGGCGCGCTGACCCTGGCGCAGCAGGCCGAGGTGCTGAGCGGGGCGCGGGTGGTGGCCGGGCTCGGCGGGGCCGGGCTCTTCAACACCGCCTTCACCCGCCGGCTCGAGACGATGGTGGTGCTCAACCACACCTCCTACCGCGCCCGCAACGAGGAGCTCCTCGCGGCGATGCTCGGCGCGGAGTGCCACCTGTTCTGGAGCCGCCCCGACCGCGAGCACCCGCCGGGCGGCTTCGACGTCGAGGCGTTCATGTCGCCGTGGGACTTCGACTTCGCGCGCAACGCCGAGCAGCTCGCCGCCGTCCTGGACGCGGCGTGATCGCCAGCGACAGCGCGCGCGTGCTGTTCGTGCACGTGCAGAAGACGGGCGGCTCGAGCGTCGACCTCGTGCTCCGCGAGCTCCTGCCGGACTGCTACCCGGTGCAGGGGCTGCGCGGAGGCCGGCACGCCACGTGGTCGGCCGCGGCGCTGGCGCGTCCCGAGCTCGGCGACTACTTCACGTTCGGCTTCGTCCGCAACCCCTGGGCCCGGATGTACTCCTGGTACCTGATGGTGGAGCGGCGGGGCCGGGCCGCGCAGCGCTCGGAGAACCTGCGCGCCGCGCGAGCGGTGGCCCGCAACCCGTTCTACCGCGGGGTGCTGGAGCACCTCCCGACCTTCGAGAGCTTCGTGCTGGAGGGGCCGGAGCGGTTCCGGCGGCTCCGGCTCCCGCAGCTGGCCTACCTCGAGCAGCGCGACCGCGCCGCCGACCACGTCGGGCGCACCGAGCACTTCGCGCACGACCTGGCCGAGGTGCTCGACCGGTTGGGCCTCGGGCCCTACGAGCCCGTCCCCCACGCGAACGCCACGCCGCGGGCGACGCCGACCGCCTACCGCGAGGCCTACACGGCCGAGATGCGTGAGATCGTCGGCCGCAACTTCGCCCGCGACATCGAGGCCTTCGGCTATGACTTCTGACCCACTCGCCACCGGCGAGCGCCGGGCCGTGTTCGTGGTGGGCGCGGGCCGCAGCGGCACCAGCACCCTGGCCGGCCTGCTGCGCATCCTCGGCCTCCACGTGCCGCGGCCGGAGGTGGCCGCCGACGCCTCGAACCCGCGCGGCTTCGCCGAGCCGCAGTGGGTGGTCGACCTCCACGACCGGCTGCTTCGCGCCGCCACCGTGCAGGTGGCCGACGCCCGGCCCGAGGCCTGGGACGCCACCGACGCCGCCGGGTCGGCGCCGGCCGAGCGCGACCTCGTCGCCGGCTGGCTGGCCGACCAGGTGGCCGCGCACCCGCGGCTCGTGGTGAAGGACCCGCGGCTCGCCTGGTTCCTGCCGCTGTGGCGGGCGGCCTGCACCGCATCCGGCGCGACGCCGGCGTTCGCCACCATGCTCCGGCCCCCGGCCGAGGTGGTCGGCAGCCGCGAGACCTACTACGGCAGCCGGATGGGCCACGCGCACCTGGTGGCCTCCTGGCTCAACGTGCTCCTGCACACCGAGCGCGCCACCCGCGGCACCGACCGGGCCTTCGTCCGGTACGCCGACCTGCTCGCCGACTGGCGCTCGGCCGCGGCGGCGGCGGGCGCCGCCCTCGGGCTGCCCGAGGTGACGCATCCCGACGACGCCCGAGCGCGCGAGGCGGACGGCTTCATCGACCCGGGGCTGCGCCGGATGACCCTCACCCTCGACGACCTGGTGCTGCCCGACCGGCTGCGCGACCTCGCCGGCGCGGCGTGGGAGCACCTCGACGGGCTGGTCGACCCCGCCCTCGACACCCCGGCTACGCACGCCGCGCTCGACGAGCTGTGGGCCGGCTATGCCGACCTGTACGAGGAGGCCGAGGCGGTCAGCCGGTCCTCGGTGGTGGCCGCCGAGCACCGGGCCAGGAGCCACGCCCCGGCTCCGGAGCGGTTCGCCTCCGACCGGGTGCCCCACGGCCTGCGGGCGCTGGTGCCGGCGTCGCTGCGCCGCCGGCTCCGGGCGGCAGCGGGCCGGCCGCGGTGAGCGCCCCGCTGCCGAGCCCGGCCGACGGCCGGCCGGTGGTGATGGGGGTGGTCAACGTGACCCCCGACTCCTTCTCCGACGGCGGCAGGTTCGCCGACACCGACTCCGCGGTCGCGCACGGCCGGCGGCTCCGCGCCGACGGCGCCGACGTGCTCGACGTCGGCGGCGAGTCGACCCGCCCCGGCGCCACCCGGCCCCTCGTCGCCGAGGAGCTCGACCGGGTGGTGCCCGTGATCGAGGCGCTGGCCGGCGACGGCGCGTTCGTGTCGGTGGACACGATGCGGGCCGACGTGGCGCGGGCGGCGCTCGCTGCCGGCGCGGCCATGGTCAACGACGTGTCCGGCGGGCTCGCCGACCCGGAGATGCTCCCGCTGGTGGCCACCACCGGTGCGGCCTACGTGGCGATGCACTGGCGGGCCCACAGCGACCGGATGCAGCGGCTCGCCACCTACGACGAGCCGGGCGGCGTCGTCGCGGCCGTGGTGCGCGAGCTGGGGGAGCGGCTGGCGGCGGCCCGGGCCGCCGGGGTGCCGGACGACCGGCTGGTGCTCGACCCGGGCCTCGGGTTCGCCAAGGAGGCCCACCACAACTGGGAGCTGCTCGCCCGGCTCGACGCCGTCGCCGGGCTCGGCCCGCCGCTGCTGGTGGGCGCGAGCCGCAAGACCTTCCTGGGCCGCCTCCTCGCCGGGCCGGACGGCCAGCCCCGGCCGGTCGGCGAGCGCGAGGTCGCCGGCCACGCCCTCACGCTCGTGCTGGCCCAGCGCGGGGTCTGGGGGGTGCGGGTGCACGACGTCCGCGGCACCCGTGATGTGCTTCGGGTGTGGGAGCGGACCCGGTCGTGAGCACCGACGAGCTGGCCGTCCGCGGCATCGAGTGCTACGCCCACCACGGGGTCTTCGAGCACGAGCGGCGCGACGGTCAGCGGTTCGTCGTCGACCTGGTGCTGGGCCTCGACACGGCGTCCGCCGCGGCCTCCGACGACTTGCGGCACACCGTCGACTACGGGAGTCTCGTGGCCTCGGTGCGAGCCGCCGTGGAGACAGATCCGGTCGACCTGATCGAGACCCTCGCCCAGCGGATCGCGGGTGTCTGCCTTTCGGACACACGTGTTGAATGGGCGCGGGTCACAGTCCACAAGCCAGAAGCCCCCCTGGACGCGACGTTCTCGGACGTCGCCCTGACCATCACCCGAGAGCGCGAGGTCCCCCGTGACTGAGACCCCCAACCCGAACATCATCGACGCCGACACCCTCACCGGCGAGATGCGGCCGATCCGCCGCACGGTGGTCGCGCTGGGGTCCAACCTCGGTGACCGGATGGCGGCGTTGCAGGGTGCGGTCGACGCGCTCGCCGACACCCCGGACGTGTGGATCACCGGTGTCTCGCCGGTCTACGAGACCGAGCCCGTCGACTCGCCGGCCGAGGCCGAGCCCTACCTGAACGCCGTGGTGCTCATCGACACCACGCTCGCCGCCCACCGGCTGCTCGACCGTGCCCTGGCGATCGAGGACGCCTTCGACCGTGAGCGCACCGACGTGCCCAACGCGCCGCGCACGCTCGACGTCGACCTCATCGTGGTCGGCGACCGGCGCAGCGACACCGACACGCTCCGCCTCCCGCACCCGAAGGCCGGCCAGCGGGCCTTCGTGCTGAAGCCCTGGTACGACCTCGAGCCCGACGCGGAGCTGCCCGACGAGGGCCGGATCTCCGATCTCCTCGCGACGATCGGTGTCGAGGGGGTCGAGGCGCGCGAGGACCTCGCGCTCGACGTCGAGTGACCCGTTCGTGACCGCCACCGGGGGCACGCTCCGCCCGACGTCCCCGGTGGTGCTCGTGGTGTGGGCGCTCGTCGGGCTCGTGCTCGGCTGGCTGCTCCACCCGCTCTCCGACCGATGGGGCACGCCGCCCGTCGTCACCTGGATCCAGCCGGCCGGGCTCGCGCTGGTGGCGGCGATCCTCGGGTACACGGCGTGGGCCACCTGGCGCACGGTGCACGTGCGCCACGAGCGGCTCGACCCCTCGCAGGCCGTCAACCGGCTCGTGCTCGCCCGCGCGTGCGCCCTCGTGGGTGCGCTGATGGGCGGCGGCTACCTCGGCTACGCCCTCAGCTGGATCGGTGACTCCGCCGAGCTGGCCGAGCAGCGTGTGGTGCGCTCCGGCGTCGCCGTCCTCGCCTGCCTCGGCGTCGTCGTGGCCGGCCTGCTCCTCGAGCGCGCCTGCCGGGTCCGATCCGGTGATGATGAGGACGACCCGCGGGGCCAGCCCGCCTGAGGTCCACGGTGGTTGAGGTGCGAGCGCAGCGAGCCTCGAAACCACCGACCAGGGGCTCAAGCTGGGCGGATCGGCTGCGGAGGTTTCGAGGCTCCTCCCTCGTTCCTCGGTCGGAGCACCTCAACCAACGTCCCGCGTGGCTCCCCGGAACCGGCGCGGGTCGGGCCTACCGTGCGCTCATGACTTCCCCGTCACCCCGGCGATCGGCACCGACGCGCCGACGCCAGCGCTCGACCCGTCTCGTGGTCGCCTGCGCGCTGCTGCTGCTCGCTGCCCTGGCTGTCGCCGGGACCGCACCCACCGGTTCGTGGCTCCTCGTGCTCGCCGCCGCGACCGCCTCCGTCGTCCTCGGGACGGCGGCCACCCGTATCACCTACACCGAGGTCCTCGACACCCGTCGGGAGACCGCCCACGAGCGCGCCGAGCAGGCCGCCGCCTACCGCGCCCTCACCGAGACCCGGGTGGCGGAGCAGGCCGTGTACGTCGCCACCACCCACGCCACCTTGCTGCGCCACCAGGCCACGATCTCCCGGCTGGAGCAGCGACTCGGCGACGCCGCCAGCGAGCTGGCCGAGGCGAACCGGGAGCTCGACGCCGAGCGCACCCGCCTCGCCGAGGCGGCCGAGCTGGGGGCCCAGCTGAGCGCCCGGCTCGAGGAGTCCGAGGAGCGTGCCGCGCAGGCCGTGGTGCGGGTCGCCGAGCTCGAGCAGGAGCTCGACGTCGTCCTCGCCGAGTGGCGCGCCGGCACCGAGGCCGAGCGCAAGCACGCCTGACCGCTGCTGCCCTGCTGTAACACGCCGTCCATCCGCCTCCGGCACCCCTGCAAGGGCGCCCTAGGCGGATGGACGACGTGTTACAAGCCGGCGCGACCCGGCACAATGCGGGCCGTGCTGCCCGAGGAGAGCCGGTTCGAGTCCGACCCCGACGAGCTGGTGGAGGAGCCGGACCGGCTCCCGGACGACTGGTCGGTCGGGACGCCCGACCCTGCCGACCGGGGCGAGGTGGCGCAGCTGACCCAGCTGCTGCGCGACCACGAGCGCGCCGGGCGCGGCTGGGCGGGGGCCGGCGTCGACGACGTGCTGGTGGAGGTGTCGGAGCACGGGCTGCGGACCCGGCAGAACGTCGTCGTGCGCGACGGCGACGGGCGGGCACGGGCCTGGGGGAGCGTGCACGACCGCGCCACCGGCCGGATGCTGTTCGTGCACGTCGTCGAGCGCGGCCTCCCCGAGCGCGTGGGCCGGGCGTGCTCCGACGTGCTCGTCGAGTGGGCGGTCGGCCAGGCGGAGAGCGTCGGCGCCGCGCGCGGGCTGCCCGTCCAGCAGATCGACACCGGCGCCTTCGCCGACGACGAGCGCCAGCACCGCTGGCTCGCCGCCACCGGGTTCGAGCGGGTGCGCACGTGGTGGCAGATGACCCGCCCGGTGACGCCCGACGAGGCCGGCCTCGTCGACGACCCGGCCCACTGGGAGCGCGACGGGGTCGTCGTCCGCCTGGTCGACGGCGACGCCGACCTGCGCGCCGTGCACGACGTGCTGGAGTCGGCGTTCACCGACCACTTCAACTCCAAGCCGGAGACCTTCGACGAGTTCCTGTTCCGGCTCCGCGAGGACCCCGGACACCGGTGGGACCACTGGTGGCTCGCCGAGGTCGACGGCGAGCCGGCCGGCGCCCTCGTCGGCACCGACTCCGGCTCGGCCTCCTACGTGGCCTACATCGGCGTGCTCGAGAACGCCCGCGGCCGGGGCGTGGCGAAGGGGCTGCTGCGCACGATCATCGCCGACGCCGCCGCCCGCGGCCGCGAGCGCGTCGGCCTGGAGGTCGACTCCGACTCCTCCACCGGCGCCCACGGGCTCTACCTGTCGATGGGGTGGGAGACCAGCTACGTCACCGAGAGCTGGCACCGGGATGTGCCGGTCAGCTCGGAGGTGAGGAACGAACCTCCGAGCTGACGACGGCCAGGTCGAGCAAGCGCGTGGCCGAGCTCGCGAGGCCACGACCGCGCGTCGAGACCACCGGAGGTCAACGGCTACCGGGCCAGCGACAGATCAGGCGGGCTCACGATCGTGAGGTTGAGCCAGTGAAGCCCTCAGCGCCCGGTGCACGCCGTCGGGAGTGAGGACGCCGACCACCTGGGCGCCGTCCTTGACGCCGATCATCGGCTTGTCGTCGCGCAGCATCGCGGCGAGCGCCTCCTCCAAGGTGGAGTCGAGGTCGATCGCGGCGCCGAGCTGACCGGCGGTGACGCCGTCGACCGGCTCGAGGTGCGCACGGTCGAGCTTGGTGACCGTGAGCCGGCGCAGGCCGCGGGTGGAGCCCACGAAGTCGGAGACGAAGTCGTCGGCGGGCCGGGCCAGCAGCTCGGCCGGCGTGGCGTACTGCGCCAGCCGACCGCCGACGGCGAACACCGCCACCCGGTCGCCCATCCGCACCGCCTCGTCGATGTCGTGGGTGACGAACACGACGGTCTTCTCCAGCTCGCGCTGCAGCCGCAGGAACTCGTCCTGCAGCCGGATCCGCACCACCGGGTCGACGGCGCCGAACGGCTCGTCCATGAGCAGCACCGGCGGGTTGGCCGCCAGCGCCCGCGCCACCCCGACCCGCTGCCGCTGACCGCCGGAGAGCTGGTGCGGGTAGCGCTCGCCGTAGGTGGCGGGGTCGAGGCCCACGAGGTCGAGCAGCTCCTCGGCCCGCTCCCGCGCCGTCTTCTTCGACTCCCCGTGCAGCAGCGGCACCGTCATCACGTTGGTGGTGATGGTCTGGTGCGGGAACAGCCCGACCGCCTGGATGACGTAGCCGATGTCGCGGCGCATCTTGACCGGGTCGCTGGTGGTGACGTCGCGGCCGTCGATCTCGATCCGGCCCGAGGTGGGCTCGATGAGCCGGTTGATCATCTTCAGGGTGGTGGACTTGCCGCACCCCGACGGCCCGACCAGGCAGGCCAGCTCGCCCCGGCCGACGTCGAGGTCGAGGGCCTGCACCGCCTCGGTGCCGTCGTCGTAGATCTTCCCGACGCCGGTGAGGCGGATCATCGCCTCAGCGGTCACAGCAGGCCCTTGTCCTCCAGGAAGGTCTGGGCGACGTCGGCCGGCTTCTTGCGCGCCAGGTCGACCTCGGTGTTCATGAACGCGAGGTCCTCGGTGGTGAGGGCCGCGGACAGCTCGTTGAACACGTCCTCGAGGTCGGGGTTGTCGGCGAGGAAGTCGGAGTTGACCGCCGGCGTGAGGTTCTGCGCCGGCTGGATGCCCTGGTCGTCCTCGAGCAGCACCAGGCCGGCGTCCTCGAGCGTGCCGTCGGTGGTGCCGGTCTCGCCGAGGTCGACCTCGCCGTTGGTGACGGCGTCCTTGAGCTGGGCGCTGGCGAAGTCGAGCGGCACGATCTCGGTGATGTTCAGCCCGTAGACGTCGGTGAGCCCGCCCTCGCAGTCGGCGCGGCCCTCGCAGTCCTCCGGGGCGCCGAGCTTGATCGGCTGGTCGAGCGCCGCGAGGTCGGAGAGCGTGGTGAGGTCGTTCTCCTCGGCGAACTCCTGGGTGACGATGAAGGCGTTCTGGTTGGTGGCCTCCGACGGCGGGAGGATCGAGATGCCCTGCTCCTCGGCGAGCGGCTCCAGCGCGGCGAGCGTCTCGTCGACGTCGTTGGTGGACACCTGCTCCGCCTCGGGGCCGTTCTTCTCGGTGTTGAGGAAGTCGGTGATGCCGGCGAGGTAGTCGGGCACGATGTCGACGCCGCCGCTGCTCAGCTCGGGCAGGTAGACGTCGCGGGTGGTGACGAGCTTGGTGTCGACCGAGTAGCCCTCGTTCTCGAGCAGCTTCTGGTAGATCGCCGCCAGGATCTGGCTCTCGGTGAAGTCCTGGCCGCCGACGGTGACCTCGCCCTTGTCGCCGCCGCCACCGCCGCCGTCATCGTCGTTCTCGAGGGAGTCGCCGCCGCACGCGGAGGCGAAGAGCAGGGTGCTGGTGGCCGCGAGAATCGCGGCGCAACGGGTGAGCCTCATGGGTGCACCACCTTCTGTGTCCCGCGGAGCCAGGCCCCGCGCGTGTCCGATGGGCACCGCTCGGTACCCGCCGAGAACAGTAGCCCCGTCCGCCGACAGCGGGTGGGAGGTTTCTCAGGCGTCGGCCAGATCCCGGTCGGCGGTGGCCTCGGCGGCGGTGAGCGGACGGCGGGCGGGCCGGGTGCGCGCCCGCCGCATCGGGTCGGCGGCGCGCTCGACGACGACGGCGACCGCCTCCAGCAGCAGGGCGCCCAGCGCGACGAGGATGGCGCCCGCCAGCACCTCCGGCGTGCTCTGGTTGGCGAAGCCGCGGGTGATGATGCGGCCCAGCCCGGGGCCGGCCACCAGCGCGGCGATGGTGGCGGTGGCCCACAGCTGCACCAGCGCCAGGCGCACCCCGGTGAGGATCACCGGCATCGCCAGCGGCAGCTCGACGGTGCGGAACACCCTGCTGCCGCGCATCCCCATGCCGCGCGCGGCCTCCACGACGTCGCGGTCGACCTCGGTGATGCCCACGTAGGCGTTGGTGATGAGCGGCGGCAGCGCGAACAGCACGAGCGCGATCAGCGTGGCGAGCCCGGCGCGGCCGTACGGGCCGAACACCGCCGAGCCGACCGGGCCGAGCGACAGCACGAGCAGCACCGCGAACACCGGGACGGCGCGGCCGACGTTCGACACGTTGACGGCGAGGAAGCCGCCGCGCCCCCGGTGCCCGAGGTAGAGCGCACCGGGCAGCCCGACCGCCATCGCGATGACCAGCGCGGTGACGGTGAGGAGGAGCTGCTGGGTCGCGAACGCGCCGATGCCGTTCGGGCCGGACCAGCGGGCGCCGTCGAAGAGGTAGTCGAAGGTCTCAGCGAGCATGGCGCGTCCAGGGGGTGAGGAGGCGCTGGACGACGACCAGCACCAGGTCGAGCAGCACGGCCAGGACGACGCACAGCACGCTCGCGGCGAAGATCTGCGCCTTGAACTGGTTGCCGACCGCGCTGAGCAGCAGGTTGCCGAGACCGCCGTACGACACGATCGAGCCGACCGTCACCAGCGCCACGGTGGACACCGTGGCCACCCGCAGCCCGGCCATGGTGACCGGCAGGGCGAGCGGCAGCTCGACCCGCACCAGCATCCGCGCCCGCGAGTAGCCCATGCCCTGCGCCGACTCGATCACCTCGTCCGGCACCGCGCGCAGCCCGGCGAGCACGTTGCGCACCAGGATCGTGAGCGAGTAGAGCGCGAGCCCGATGATCACCGTGGTGGGGGAGAGCCCGGTGAACGGCAGGAACAGCGAGAACAGCGCGAGCGACGGGATCGTGTAGATGATCGTGGTGCCGCCGACCACCAGCCCCTCGATCGTGGGGCTGCGGCGGGCGAGCAGGGCGAGCGGCACGGCCACGGCGAGCCCCACCAGCACCGACACGACGGTGATCCAGAGGTGCTCGACGGTGGCGTCGGTGAGCTCGGGCCGGTAGTCGCCCCAGTAGGCGCCGCACAGCCAGTCGTTGTCGATGTAGCACTGCGGGATGTCGTCCGCGGCGGCGCTCACGGCGAGGACGCTACCGAACCTCGACGGCGGCCCGGTCGACGCTGCGGACGTCGACCACGGGCACGTCGATCCGCAGCCCCCGCTCGTCCTCCACCCGCGGCACCGGGGCGCCGTCCAGGGCGAGGAACCAGGTCATGACGGCGGCGGCGTCGTCGCGCCGACCGCGCTCGACCAGCCAGCCGGTGAGCCGGTGCACCGCGGGGAGCCCGCTGTGCACCAGCGAGCGCGCCCCGAAGAGCTCCCGCACCCCGGACTCCAGCAGCCGGTACCACGCGTCGTCGCAGCCGGGGATCAGCACGAAGTAGCGGTGCAGGTCGCCGGGCAGCACCCGGTCGTGGAACACCGCCGACACCTTCGCGGAGCCGTAGTCCTCGACGCTCGCGCGGGCCAGCCGCTTCGTCGTCCACCGGTCCTCGAGGTCCTGCAGGCTCGCCCGCTGCTGGGTGATCGAGGTGCCGTCGGTGCGGATCCGCCAGTGGTAGACGACGTCGGGCACGACGCCGAACTGGCGGGCGCGCAGGTAGGCGAGCGTGGTGGTGGGCTGGTCCTCGTAGCGCACGCCCTCCGGCCAGGACAGGTCGTTGCCGTCCCAGAAGTCGCGGCGGAACAGCTTGTTCCACGCGAACACGTCGCCGAGGATCTCGGGGTGCTGGTCGATCACGACCGCGCGTCGCTCCCGGTGCAGCCGCCGCATCCAGGGCGGCTCGGTGAGGGCGTCGCCCTCCCACCACGCGATCGAGCCGGTCACGAGATCGCTGCCCGTGCGCCGCAGGTGTCGTAGCAGCACGGCGTAGGCGTCGGGGGGCACGACGTCGTCGGAGTCGGCGAAGGCCACCAGGTCGCCCCGCACGTGCCGCAGACCCTCGTTGCGGGCGGCGCCGAGGCCCCGGTTCTCGGTGTGCACCACGCGCACCCGCGGGTCGCGGCCGGCGTACTCCTCGGCGATGGCGCCGGAGTCGTCCGGCGAGCCGTCGTCGACCACCACCACGTCGAGCGCGCTGTGGGTCTGGGCGAGCAGCGAGTCGAGGCAGTCCGGCAGGTAGGCGGCCACGTCGTAGGCGGGCACGACGACGCCGATCGTCGGCTCGCGCCGTCGCCTCCACATGCCCCGAACCGTAACGGCGTCTAGACCTGTGCGATGCGTCACGCATGCCGACGGTTCCGACGGGGTAACTCCCGCCCTACTCTCGACGTTGAAGAGGACAGCAACGAGCACACCGTCCGGTACCCACACCGGCTCCCGCCCCAGGCGGGGGTGGTCGGAGGGACTGGAACGAAAGGTTCGAACAGATGTCACACGAGTCCAGCACGCGCCTGCGCATCGGCGTCATCGGCGCCGGCCGCGTCGGCGCCGTCCTGGCCGCCCGGCTGCGCGCCGCCGGTCACGAGATCGTGGCCGCCGCCGGTGAGTCCGACGCCTCCCGCGGCCGGATGGCGGCCCTGCTGCCCGGCGTCCCGGCCGACAAGCCCAGCGCCGTGGCGCGCGCCGCCGACCTGCTGCTCCTCACCGTGCCCGACGACATGCTCGGCAACGTCGTCCGCGTGCTCGCCGACAGCGGCTCGCTGCGCGCCGGGCAGTACGTCGTGCACACCTCCGGCCGGCACGGCCTCGCCGTGCTCGCCCCGGCCGCCGCCGTCGGCGCGCGGCCCGTGGCGCTGCACCCGGCGATGACCTTCACCGGCACCGAGGTCGACCTCGACCGGCTCGACGGCTGCGTGTTCGGCCTCACCGCCGGCCCCGACGAGCACGCGATCGCCGAGCGGCTCGTCGCCGACCTCGGCGGCCGCGCGATGTGGGTGCCCGAGGAGCGGCGCACGCTCTACCACGCGGGTCTGGCCCACGGCGCCAACCACCTGGTCACGCTGGTCACCGAGGCGATGGAGATGCTCGCCGCCGCCGGCGCCGACGACCCCGCCGCCACGCTGCGGCCGCTGCTCTCGGCCGCGCTCGACAACGCGCTCGCGCACGGGCGACGCCGCGCTCACCGGTCCGATCGTCCGCGGCGACGTCGGCACCGTGCGCGCCCACCTCGACCAGGTGGCGGCCGACGCACCCACCAGCCTGCCCAGCTACCTCGCCCTGGCCCGCGCCACGCTGGCGCGCGCCGTCACCGACGGTCGGGTGCTGCCGATCCGCGCGCTCGCCATCAAGCGGGTGCTCGACCAGCACGAGGCGCGGTCGCGGGAGCACACTTCGTGACGCCCTGCCGTCGTCGCCACCCGCGCCGACCTGCAGGACCTCCTGCGCTCCCGCCGCGACGCCGGCCCGGTGGCGCTGGTGCCGACGATGGGCGCGCTGCACGCCGGGCACGCGAGCCTGATCCGCCTCGCGCGCGCCCGGACCGCCGGCCCGGTGGCGGTGTCGGTGTTCGTGAACCCGCTCCAGTTCGCGCCGGGCGAGGACCTGGACCGCTACCCGCGCACGTTCGACGCCGACCTCGAGGTCTGCGAGCGCGAGGGCGCCGACGTCGTGTTCGCCCCGGCGGTCGACGAGGTGTACCCGGGCGGGCCGCCGCAGGTGACGGTCGACCCCGGCCCGCTCGCCGACGTGCTCGAGGGGGCGGTGCGCGCCCGGCCACTTCCACGGCGTGCTCACCGTGGTGGCGAAGCTGTTCGGTCTGGTGCGCCCCGACCTCGCCGTGTTCGGGCAGAAGGACTACCAGCAGCTCGTGCTCGTGCGCCGGATGGTCGACGACCTCTGCCTCGGCCTCGAGGTGGTGGGCGCGGAGACCGAGCGCGAGCCGGACGGGCTGGCCCTCTCCAGCCGCAACCACTACCTCGACGCCGAGGAGCGGGAGCGCGCCACCGTGCTGAGCCGCGCGCTGCGCGCCGCGCAGGACAACGCGGCCGACGGCATCTCCCACGCCCGCGCGGCCGCCCGCGCCCAGCTGCGCGTCGCACCCGGCGTCGACCTCGACTACCTCGCGATCACCACCCCCGACCTCGTCGAGCTCGACGACCACGCCGACATCCCGCCCGGCACCGAGGGGCGGGCGCTCGTCGCCGCCCGCGTCGGCACCACCCGTCTCATCGACAACCTGCCGCTGACCTTCGGGTCGGTGGGCGAGCCCTAGGCTCGTCGGATGCACACCGCCGTGCCCGGACGCCTGACGGCGCCCGCCCCGGGCTGGACGACGCGGGCCGACGTCGTGGTGATCGGCTCCGGCATCGCCGGCCTCACCGCCGCGCTGCGGTTGCGCGACCGGGTCGACAAGGTGCTCGTGGTCACCAAGGACGTGCTCAACGCCGGCTCCACGCAGTGGGCCCAGGGCGGCATCGCCGCGGCGCTCGGCCCCGGTGACACCCCCGAGCAGCACGCCGTCGACACCCTGGTCGCGGGCGCCGGGGCGTGCGACGCCGACGCCGTGCGGGTGCTCGTCGACGAGGGCCCGGAGGCCGTGCACGAGCTCATCGCGCTCGGCACGAGCTTCGACCACGACCCCGACGGCGTGCTCTCGCTGACCCGCGAGGGCGGCCACCACCGCGACCGGATCGCCCACGCCGGCGGCGACGCCACCGGCGCCGAGATCCAGCGGGCGCTGATCGCCGCGGTGGAGGCGGCGCCGGAGATCGAGGTGATCCAGCACGCGCTCGCCGTCGACCTGCTGCTCGACGACGACGGCGGCGTCGCCGGCGTCACCCTGCACGTGATCAGCGAGGGGCAGCGCGACGGCGTCGGCGCGGTGCTGTGCCGGGCCGTGGTGCTCGCCAGCGGCGGGCTCGGCCAGGTGTTCAGCCAGACCACCAACCCGGCGGTCTCCACCGGCGACGGCATGGCGCTCGCGCTGCGCGCCGGCGCCACGCTGCGCGACCTGGAGTTCGTGCAGTTCCACCCCACGGTCATGTACCTCGGCGCCGACTCCACCGGCCAGCAGCCGCTGATCTCCGAGGCGGTGCGCGGCGAGGGCGCGGTGCTCGTGGACTTCGACGGCACCCGGTTCATGCACGGCGTGCACGAGCTCGCCGACCTCGCGCCGCGCGACGTCGTGGCCAAGGCGATCATGCGGCGGATGCTCGACACCGGGCACGCGCACATGTGGCTCGACGCCCGCCACCTCGGCCCGGAGACGTGGGAGCGGCGGTTCCCCACGATCCTGCAGGTGTGCCGCTCGCACGGCGTCGACCCGGTGACGCAGCTGATCCCGGTGGCGCCCGCGTGCCACTACGCCTCGGGCGGCGTGCGCACCGACCTGCACGGCCGCTCCGACGTGCCCGGCCTCTACGCCACCGGCGAGGTGGCGTGCTCCGGCGTCCACGGCGCCAACCGGCTCGCGTCGAACTCGCTGCTCGAGGGGTTGGTGTTCTCGCGGCGGATCGCCGCCGTGCTGCCCGAGGAGCTGCGGCCCTGGCGCGACCCGGCCCCCGACCGGCGCCCCGCGGCGCTCGTGGACGGCGGGGTGCGCACCGAGCTCCAGGAGGTGATGACGTCGCGGGTCGGCGTGCTGCGCGGCGCGAGCGGCCTGACCGAGGCCGGGGAGGTGCTGGCGAAGCTCGCCGAGCGCACCGCCGACCTCGTCGACGCCGGCGCCTGGGAGACCACGAACCTGGTCACCCTCTCGACCGCCCTCACCGAGGCCGCCCGGCGCCGCGAGGAGACCCGCGGCTCGCACTGGCGCGAGGACTTCCCCGAGCGCGACGACGCCGGCTTCGCGGGGCACTTCGACACCGCGCTCGTCGACGGCGGCAGCGTCACCACGTTCGTGCCGGCACCGGCGACCGACCGATGATCGCGAAGGTCGCCTTGGCCGCACCTGCCCGAGGCGCTGGTCGACGAGCTGGCGGCGGCAGGCCTCGACCCCGCGGCCGTGCACGCCCGGGTGGCCGAGGCGTTCGCCGAGGACCTCCCCGACGGCGGCCACGACATCACCAGCGCCGCGATGCCGGAGATGGGCCAGGGGCGGGGCGGGTTCGTGAGCCGCGAACACGGCGTCGTGGCCGGCCTGGTGGTGGCCGAGCTCGCCTTCCGCTACGCGCTCGGCGACGACGTCGTGGTGAGCGACCGGGTGGCCGACGGCAGCCGGGTCGAGCCGGGCGACGTCGTGCTGCGGGTCGCGGGACCGGTGCGCGACCTGCTCACCGCCGAGCGCACCGCGCTCAACTTCGCCTGCCACCTCTCCGGCGTCGCGACGGCGACCTCGCACTGGGTCGACGCGCTGGCCGGCACCCGGGCGCGGGTGCTCGACACCCGCAAGACGCTGCCCGGGCTGCGGGCGCTGCAGAAGTACGCCGTGCGCTGCGGCGGCGGCGTGAACCACCGGATGAGCCTCAGCGACCGGGCGATGGTCAAGGACAACCACGTGCTCGCCGCCGGTGGCGCGGTGACGGCCTTCGAGCTGGTGCGGGCAGCGAACCCGGGGCTGCGGGTGGAGGTGGAGGTGACCGACCTCGACCAGCTGCGCGACCTGCTCGCGGCCGGCTGCACCGAGATCCTGCTCGACAACATGCCCACCGAGGTGATGGCCGAGGCGGTGGCGCTCAATCGCGAGTCCGGGGGCCGGGCCACGCTCGAGGCCTCGGGTGGGCTCACGCTGGAGCGGGCCCGCGAGGTGGCCGAGACCGGCGTCGACTTCATCTCGGTGGGGGCGCTCACCCACTCGGTGAAGGTGTTCGACCTCGGACTGGATCTGCGAATGACCTCGCGATGACCCTGCTGGCCGCCGACATCGGCAACGCCCACACCGTGCTCGGCCTGGTCGCCGACGGCGAGGTCAGCGCCGACTGGCGGGTCGCCACCGACGAGCGCCGCACCGCCGACGAGTGGGCGGTGCTGCTGCGCGGGCTGCTGCGCCGTCAGCTCGACGACGTCACCGGGATCGCGGTGTGCGCCACCGTTCCCGCCGTGTTGCACACCTGGCGGGAAATGCTGCCGCGCCATTTCGAGCCGGTGCCGGCAGTGGTGGTGGAACCGGGCGTGCGCACCGGGATATCGGTGCTCACCGACAATCCACGCGAAGTGGGCGCCGACCGCATCGTCAATTCGCTGGCGGCGGCCTCGAAGTACGGCGGCCCGCTGATCGTCGTCGATTTCGGCGGAACCGCCACGACTTTCGACGTCGTGAATGCGGCCGGTCACTACATCGGCGGTGCGATCTCGCCCGGAATCGAGCTTTCACTCGAGGCATTGGGGCGCCGCGGTGCGCAGCTGCGCCAGGTGGAGCTCTCCCGGCCGCGGTCGGTGATCGCCAAGAACACCGTGGAGGCCTTGCAGTCCGGCATGCTCTTCGGCGTCGCCGCGCAGGTGGAGGGCCTCGTGGAGCGGATGCTCGACGAGCTCGGCGTGGCCCCCGACGACGCCGACGTGATCGCCACCGGATACCTCGCACCTCTGGTGGTCGACGAATGCGACTGCTTCACCCACCACGACCCCTGGCTCAGCCTGATCGGGCTCGAGCAGGTGTTCGTTCGCAATCGCTGACTAACACCCTATTTCTCACGATCGGCATTCTCTGCCATGATCGGAGACGAATTCCCCATGCGGTCGCAGGAGATTGCCTGCGGCTGAAAAGAAAGGCATCTGAATGGCACAGAAGGTCAACATCGTCCTGGTCGACGATCTCGACGGATCCGAGGCCAGCGAGACCGTCAGTTTCGGTCTCGACGGCACGTCCTACGAGATCGACCTGAACGACAAGAACGCCGACAAGTTGCGCTCGGCTCTTGCCGGTTATGTCGGCAACGCCCGCAAGGTCGCGGGCCGACGCGGCCGGCCGGCCCGGCGCACGGCGTCCACCGAAGGGCCCAGCGCCCGCGAGGTCCGCGACTGGGCCCGCTCCAACGGGTTCAAGGTCCCCGACCGTGGCCGCATCCCGGCCGACGTCCGCGAGGCCTTCGACTCCGCGAACTGACGCACACGATCCCCCCACCGAACGGCCCGGCAGATCCCCTCTGCCGGGTCGTTCGCTGTGCGCGAACACGACTGGTCTGGATGGGTGGGGCGGAACGTCTAGGCTGGTCGCGGGGTTAGGACTACGTCTCCCCGCGACGAACCACTCGCGGGGGCCCCGCAGACTTTCCCGAGGAGCGTGACTCATGTTCGAGCGGTTCACCGACCGAGCACGGCGAGTGGTGGTGTTGGCCCAGGAAGAGGCCCGCATGCTCTCGCACAACTACATCGGCACCGAGCACATCCTGCTCGGCCTCATCCACGAGGGCGAGGGGGTGGCCGCCAAGGCGCTCGAGAGCCTCGACATCTCGCTGGAGGCGGTGCGCGCCCAGGTCGAGGAGATCATCGGCCAGGGCCAGCAGGCGCCGTCCGGCCACATTCCCTTCACCCCGCGCGCCAAGAAGGTGCTCGAGCTGTCCCTGCGCGAGGCGCTGCAGCTCGGCCACTCCTACATCGGCACCGAGCACATCCTGCTCGGCCTGATCCGGGAGGGGGAGGGCGTCGCGGCGCAGGTGCTGCAGAAGCTCGGCGCCGACCTGAACCGGGTGCGGCAGCAGGTCATCCAGCTGCTCTCCGGCTTCCAGGGCAAGGAGTCGTCCGCGGCCGCGGCCACGCAGGGCGGAGGCGGCGACGCGCCGTCGTCGTCGCTGGTGCTCGACCAGTTCGGCCGCAACCTCACCCAGGACGCCCGCGAGGGCAAGCTCGACCCCGTGATCGGGCGCGGCCAGGAGATCGAGCGGGTCATGCAGATCCTCTCGCGGCGCACGAAGAACAACCCCGTGCTGATCGGCGAGCCCGGTGTCGGCAAGACCACGATCGTGGAGGGTCTGGCCCAGGACATCGTCAAGGGCAACGTGCCCGAGACGCTCAAGGACAAGCAGATCTACACCCTCGACCTCGGCGCGCTGGTGGCCGGCAGCCGCTACCGCGGTGACTTCGAGGAGCGCCTCAAGAAGGTGCTGAAGGAGATCCGCACCCGCGGCGACATCGTGCTGTTCATCGACGAGATCCACACCCTGGTCGGCGCCGGCGCGGCCGAGGGCGCCATCGACGCGGCGTCGATCCTCAAGCCGATGCTGGCCCGCGGCGAGCTGCAGACCATCGGCGCCACCACCCTCGACGAGTACCGCAAGTACCTCGAGAAGGACGCCGCGCTGGAGCGCCGGTTCCAGCCGATCCAGGTGGCCGAGCCCACGATCGCGCACACCATCGAGATGCTGAAGGGGCTGCGCGACCGCTACGAGGCGCACCACCGGGTCACCATCACCGACGAGGCGCTGGTGTCGGCGGCCACGCTGGCCGACCGCTACATCTCCGACCGGTTCCTGCCCGACAAGGCCATCGACCTCATCGACGAGGCCGGGTCGCGGCTGCGGATCCGCCGGATGACGGCGCCCGCCGACCTGCGCGAGTACGACGACAAGATCGCCGAGGTCCGCCAGCGCAAGGAGGCCGCGATCGACGGCCAGGACTTCGAGGCCGCTGCCCGTCTCCGCGACGAGGAGAAGCAGCTGATGCTCAAGAAGTCCGAGCGCGAGAAGCAGTGGCGCGCGGGCGACATGGACGAGGTGGCCGAGGTCGACGAGGAGCTCATCGCCGAGGTGCTCGCCGTCGCCACCGGCATCCCGATCGTGAAGCTGTCCGAGGAGGAGTCCACCCGGCTGCTCAAGATGGAGGACGAGCTGCACAAGCGGGTCATCGGCCAGGAGCAGGCCGTCGCGGCGCTCTCCCGGGCGATCCGGCGTACCCGCGCCGGCCTCAAGGACCCGAAGCGTCCCGGTGGCTCGTTCATCTTCGCCGGTCCGTCCGGTGTCGGTAAGACGTGGCTGTCGAAGACGCTCGCCGACTTCCTGTTCGGCGACGAGGACTCGCTCATCCAGCTCGACATGTCGGAGTTCAGCGAGAAGCACACGGTCTCGCGGCTCTTCGGCTCGCCCCCGGGCTACGTCGGCTACGAGGAGGGCGGCCAGCTCACCGAGAAGGTGCGGCGCAAGCCGTTCTCCGTCGTCCTCTTCGACGAGGTCGAGAAGGCGCACCCCGACATCTTCAACAGCCTCCTGCAGATCCTGGAGGAGGGGCGTCTCACCGACAGCCAGGGCCGAGTCGTCGACTTCAAGAACACCGTGATCATCATGACCACCAACCTGGGCACCAAGGACATCGCCAAGTCGGTGCACCTCGGGTTCCAGCAGAGCGGCGACGCGGCCGGCTCCTACGAGCGGATGAAGAACAAGGTGGAGGACGAGCTCAAGCAGCACTTCCGGCCCGAGTTCCTCAACCGCGTCGACGAGATCATCGTGTTCCCGCCGCTCACGCAGGAGCAGATCGTCCACATGGTCGACAACATGATCGCCTCGGTGGAGCTGCGGATGCTCGACCGCGACATGCGGATCGAGCTCACCCAGGCGGCGAAGAACCTGCTGGCCGAGCGGGGCTTCGACCCCGTGCTCGGAGCCCGGCCGCTGCGCCGCACGATCCAGCGCGAGATCGAGGACGTGCTCGCCGAGAAGATGCTGTACGGCGAGGTCGGACCCGGCCAGATCGTGCTCGTCGACGCCGAGGGCGAGGGTCCCACCGCCACCTTCACCTTCGAGGGCCAGAAGGTGGGCGACCTGCCCGACCTGCCGCCGTTCGAGGCCGCCGAGGTCGGCGCCGACCTCGACGCCCCGGTGGCGCCCGTCGAGGACGAGGGCCCGCGCGACGTGCCCAAGTCCGGCGGCCCGGCCGAGGGTGAGGGCGGCGCGACCGCCTGACCCGTCAGTCATGCGCTGACCCGTCACTTGTACAAGTGACGGGTCAGCGTATTTTCGCGGGTGATCGTCACGGCCAGCACGGTGAAGGACTCACCGGAGAACCTGCGGACGTTCGTCGCGCGCAACCTGGCCGGTGGGGTCGACCACCTGGTGGTGTTCGTCGACGACGGCGACACCGACGTGCTCGCCGCGCTGGGCGAGGAGCCGCACGTCACCGCCGTCGCGGCGCGATGGGACTGGTGGCAGGGGAAGCGGCCGGTGCAGCTCAACGCCCGGCAGCGGATCAACGCCAACGTGCTCAAGGTGCTCCTCACCGTGCTCGAGGACGTCGACTGGGTGTTCCACGTCGACGCCGACGAGGTGCTGCTGGTGGACGACGACGCGCTCGCCGCGGTGCCGGCCGACGTCGAGGTGGTGCGGGCGCTGCCGTACGAGGCGGTGAGTCGCCGGCGCTGGCCGCGCGACACGGTGACCCACTTCAAGCCGATCCTCGGGCCGGAGGCGCTGGACGACCTGCACCGCCGCGGCCTGGTGGCCGAGCCGACCAACGGCTACTGGTTCCACGGCCACGTCGACGGCAAGGTCGGGCTGCGGCCCGCCGTCGACCGGTGGCTGACCCTGCACCACGTGCGCGACGTGCGCGAGCGGCTGGTGCGTTCCGGCGACATGGAGGCCGTGCGGCTGCTGCACTACGAGTCGTGGTCGGGCGAGGAGTTCGTGCGCAAGTGGACCAAGCTCCTCACCTCCGGCGGCAAGCTCAGCTTCCGCCCGGCGCGCGAGCCCGTGGCCGAGGCCCTGCGCGAGGTGATCAAGGCCGACCTGTCGCCGCGCCGGGCGCGGTCGCGGCTGATGCGGATCTACCGCGAGACCACCGAGGACGACTTCGCCGCCCTGCGTGACCTCGGCGTGCTGGTGGAGGCCGACCCGATGAAGCACGGGCACGAGCCGCGGCCGCTCGGTGACACCCGCGCCGCCGAGCTGGCGACCCTGCTGGCTGCGGTGTGGCCCGAGAACAAGTGGCCGTTCCACACCGGCCGCACCGCCCGCGACCTCGACGCCCTGCTCGGGCGGGTCGCCGACCGGGTGGCCGAGACCGACCCGGCGCTGGCCGAGCGCGCCCGCCGCGCGTGGGCGTTCGACCCGTCCGTGCTCGCCGCCGCCGCGGGCAACCGCAAGGAGAGGGCCGACGACGGCTCAGGGGAGGGCGAACCGGTCGCCGTCGACCCGGACGAGGAGCGCGTCGTCGAGTAGCCCTGCCAGGCAGCGCTCGCGCTGGTCGGCGGGCGACCAGGCGGCCTCGAGCACCGCGCGGGGCACCGGACCGTCGGCGTCGCGGACGACGCCGAGCAGCCGGCCGCGGCACTGCCGGTCGGTGCCGGCCCAGGCCTGGGCGCGTCTCGGAGGGCCGTCGTAGGCGGGCCGGCCGGCCGCCGTCCAGGCGCACCTGTCGGCCACCGGACAGGCGCCGCAGCGCGGGCTGGCCGCGACGCACACCAGCGCGCCGAGCTCCATGAGCGCCACCGACCAGGTGGCCGCCGTCGGGGCGTCGTCGGGCAGCAGCCCGGCGGCGAGGTCGCGCTCGGCGCGGGTGACCGACGTGCTCGGCAGCTCGGCGCCGCTCACCAGCCGGGCCAGGACGCGGCGGACGTTGGTGTCGAGCACGACGTGCCGCCGGCCGAAGCCGAAGCTCGCGATCGCGGCGGCGGTGTAGTCGCCGACCCCGGGCAGCGCGCGCAGGTCGTCGTAGCCGGACGGCACTACGCCGCCGTGGCGTTCGACGATCGCCACCGCCGCCGCGTGCAGACGCAGGGCGCGCCGTGGGTACCCGAGCCGGCCCCAGGCGCGGATCGCCTCACCGGTGGGTGACGCCGCGAGCGCCGCCGGGGTCGGCCACCGCTCGACCCACGCCTCGTGCACCGGGAGCACCCGCACCACCGGCGTCTGCTGGAGCATGAACTCCGAGACCATCACCGACCACGGCGTCGCCGCGGCGCCCCGCCACGGCAGGTCGCGGGCGTGCTCGTCGAACCAGCGCAGCACGGGCTCGTGCAGCTCCGAGGTCGGCACACCCCGAATCCTCCCGTGCCGGTGTGGCACCACGATCGCGGCCCCCGCGCTGATTAGCGTCGGAGAGTGACCGCCCCGAGGACGACGCGCGGCCGGCTGCCGGCCGGTGTCTACTGGCGCCGGCGGCTGTTCGTGCTCGGGATGCTCGCCTCGCTGGTGCTGCTCACGCTCAACCTGTTCCGCGGGGGAGACGACACATCGCCCGAACGTGCCACCACGAGCGCCGCGACCACCTCCGAGGGCGCGCCCTCCGACGGAGCCGAGCGCCGTGGCGACGGGTCGCGGGCTCCCACGCCGGGCCCCGCGGCGAGCCCGGCCGGGCCCACCGCACCCGACCTGGCCGAGCCCGACGGCGAATGCCGTGCCGAGGACGTCGTGGTGAGCCCGGTGGTCGACGACGCCGTGGCCGGCGAGCCCGTCACCATCACGCTGCGGCTGCGCACCCTGTCGAGCCCGGCGTGCACCTGGTCGCTGAGCGCCCGGCACCTCGCCCTCAAGGTCACCGACGGCGGCGACGAGCTGTGGTCGTCACGCGAGTGCCCCGGAGCCGTGGAGCAGAAGGACGTCGTGGTGCGGCGCCAGGTCGTCTCGACCGCGACCGTCTCCTGGAACGCCCGGCGCTCCGAGCCCGGCTGCCCGGGCGACCCGCGCTGGGTGCTCCCGGGCACCTACGACGTCTACGCCGCCACCCTCGGCGGCGAGCCGGTCGCCTCGTCGTTCGAGCTGGAGAAGCCCGAGCCGGAGACGGTCGTGGTGCCTCCCAAGACCAACCCGGCGAAGCCGGGTCGCCGCAACTAGACGTACCGCTCGAGGATCGTCGACTCGGCGAGGCGGGACAGGCCCTCCCGGACGCTGCGGGCGCGCAGCTCGCCCACGCCGTCGACCGCCTGGAGGTCCTCGACGCCGGCCGACAGCAGCTTCTGCAGGGTGCCGAAGTGCTCGACGAGCCCGTCGACGACCGGCGTGGGCAGCCGCGGGACCTTGGCGAGCAGCCGGTAGCCGCGGGGGGCGACCGCGCCGTCGAGGTGCTCCAGAGTGCCGAGGCCCAGCACGCGGGCGGTGGAGGCGGGGTCGACCAGCTCCAGCGGAGAGAGGGCCTCGAGCCGGGCGAGCAGGGCCTGCGGCGAGCGGCGGCGACGGCCGCCCGCGACGTAGTCGCGGATGACGAGCTCGCGCTCGACGTCGACGCCGGTGATCAGCTCCTCGAGCTGCAACGAGAGCAGCCGACCGTCGGTGCCGAGCTCGAGCACGTAGTCCTCGATCTCACGGGCGATGCGGGTGACCATCTCCAGCCGCTGCGCCACCACCGCGACGTCGCGCACCGTGACCAGGTCCTCGACCTCGAGCGCCGACAGCGTGCTGGACACCTCGTCGAGCCGCTGCTTGTAGCGCTCGAGGGTGGCCAGCGCCTGGTTGGCGCGGGACAGGATCTGCCCGGAGTCCTCGAGCACGTGGCGCATGCCGCCGACGTAGAGGCCGATGATCTGCATCGACTGCGACACCGAGATCACCGGGAACCCGGCCTGCCGGGCCACCCGGTCGGCCGTGCGGTGCCGCGTGCCGGTCTCCTCGGAGGGGATGGACGGGTCGGGCACCAGGTGCACCGCGGCGCGGATGATCCGGGTGATGTCGCGGTCGAGGATGATCGCGCCGTCCATCTTGGCCAGCTCGCGCAGCCCGGTGGCGGTGAACGGGACGTCGAGCGTGAAGCCGCCCGAGGAGATCGCGTCGATGGTGCGGTCGTGGCCGACGACGATGAGGGCACCGGTGCGCCCGCGCAGGATCCGCTCCAGCCCGTCGCGCAGCGAAGTGCCCGGCGCGGTGGCGGCCAGGGTGCCGCGCAGGCGCAGCACCTCGTCGCTGCGTTCGGCGGCGGTCGTCACAGCCGGAACATTAGTGCCCCGATTTCAACTCGCTCGCACGCCTTCGCCAGCTCAGGCGTGTCTCTCGCTCAATCTTCGGTCGCCACGCGTCCGAGTTCGTGCCTCACTCGGCCGCTGCTCCCTCCACCACCTGGAGCGCGTTCACGTTGCGGGAGCCGACGTGAAGGAACCGCAGCGCGCCGCGGACGTCGGGCACCTCGACCACCCGCATGCCGTCGACCTGCCGGTCGGTGCGCTCGGAGCGCGGGCCGCGCGGACCGTCGACCGTGGCCGGCACCACGGCCATCGTGAACCCGAGCCGGGACGCCTCGGCCAGCCGCTGCGGCAGGTCGCGCACCCGCCGCAGCTCACCGGCCAGGCCGATCTCGCCGATCGCCACCACGCCGCGCGGCGGCGGGACGACGAAGGTGGCCGACGAGAGCGCCACCGCCACGGCGAGGTCGGCGGCGGGGTCGGTGAGCCGGGCCCCGCCGACGGTGGCGGCGAACACGTCGTGCCCGTGCAGCCGGATGCCGCAGTGCTGCTGCAGGACCGCGAGCGTCATCGCGACCCGGGACCCGTCGATGCCCGAGGTGGTGCGGCGCGGTCGCTCCGCCGGTGACGGCGTGGCGAGCGCCTGCACCTCGGCCAGCAGCGGGCGTCGTCCCTCCATCGTGACCGCCACGCAGGTGCCGGCCACCCGGCCGTGGTGCTGCTCCACGAACAGGCCGGTGGGGTCGGCGACCGCGGCGATGCCCTCGGGGCCGAGGTCGAAGCAGCCCACCTCGTCGACCGGCCCGAACCGGTTCTTCACCGCCCGCAGCATGCGGAACCGCGAGGTGCGCTCGCCCTCGAAGTGCAGCACGACGTCGACGAGGTGCTCGAGCACCCGGGGGCCGGCGATGCCGCCGTCCTTGGTGACGTGGCCGACGAGCACCGTGGCGATGTCGCGGGTCTTGGCCACCCGCACCAGGGCCGCCGCCACCTCCCGCACCTGGGTGACGCCGCCCGGCACGCCCTCGACGCCCTCGGCACCGATCGTCTGCACCGAGTCGACGACGAGCAGCGTGGGCCGCACCTGCTCGATGTGGCTGAGCACCGCGCCGAGGTCGTTCTCGGCCGCCAGGAAGAGCTCGTCGTGGACGCCGCCGGTGCGGTCGGCGCGCATGCGCACCTGCCCCGCCGACTCCTCGCCGGTGACGTAGAGCGTGCGCTCACCGCGCGCCGCCGTCTGCGCCGCCACCTCGAGCAGCAGCGTGCTCTTGCCGACCCCCGGCTCACCGGCGAGCAGCACCGCCGCACCCGGGACGATGCCGCCGCCGAGCACCCGGTCGAGCTCGGGCACCCCGCTGCCGCGGTGCGCGGACTCGGTGACGGTGACCCGCCCGATCGGCACCGCCGGCGTGGTGACCGGGCCCGCGGCCGTGCGGGAGGCGGCCGGCGCCCCGGCCTCGGCGACCGAACCCCACGCCTGGCACTCCCCGCACCGTCCCACCCACTTCGCCGTGACCCACCCGCACTCGCCGCAGCGGTACGCCACCCGAGGGGAACGTGTGTTCGATTTCGCCATGGCTGGAACGCTAGGGCAGGCCGCCGACAACGGTGGGAGCGACGCGCACCACCTGTGGAAACACGTATGCTCCCCGGCGTTGGATCGTTCCAGTCGGGAGGACGCATGGACCGCGAGGACCGTCTCGTGACGCGGCCGCTGTCCCGCACGCCCACCGACGCTCGCCGACGTCGCCGAGCTGGCCGGGGTGTCCCGCCAGACCGTGTCGAACGCCGTCAACAACCCCGATCTGCTGCGCGCCGACACCCTGCTCCGGGTGCAGGCCGCGATCGCCGAGCTCGGCTACCTGCCCAACCGCGCCGCCCGCAACCTGCGCACCCGCGCCTCCCACCTCATCGGGCTGCGGATGAGCCCGGTGCTCGAGGGCACCGCGACGGCGGTGATGGACCGGTTCGTCCACTCCTTCGTCTGGACCTCCCGCGAGGCCGGCTACCACGTGCTGCTCTTCTCCGGCGAGGGCCGCGACCCGCTCGAGGGCTACGACGACCTGCTCCGCTCCACCGCCGTCGACGCGTTCGTCGTCACCGACACCTACCTCGGCAACCCGCAGGCCGTCTGGCTGCGTGAGCGGCGGGCGCCGTTCGTGGCGTTCGGCCGGCCCTGGGACGACCCCGAGGCCAAGCACCCGTGGGTCGACGTCGACGGCGCCGCCGGCACCGAGCTCGCCACCCGCCACCTCATCGAGCGCGGCCACACCAAGATCGCGTGGATCGGCTGGCGCAAGGACTCCCGCATCGGGGAGGACCGCCGCGCCGGATGGAGCCGGGCGCTCAAGGACCGCGACCTCTCCACCACCGGCATGGCCTCCCGGGTGGAGGACACCGTGTGGAGCGGCAAGGAGGCCAGCGCCGTGCTGCTCGAGGAGGCCCAGCCGTCGGCGTTCGTGTGCGCCTCCGACACCCTCGCCATGGGCGTGCTGCACACCCTGGCCGAGCGCGGTCTCTACCCCGGCCGCGACATCGCGGTGGTGGGGTTCGACGACTCCCAGGTGGCGCAGGTGGTGCACCCCGGGCTCACCTCGGTGCGGCAGCCGCTGGAGGAGGTCGCGGTCGCGCTCGTCAACGCGCTCGAGGACCTGCTCGCGACGCCGTCCCGCAGCGCCGCCGGACTGCTGCTCACCCCGACCCTCACCGTCCGCGGGTCGTCCTAATGACGCTCGCGGTCACCGTGCTCGCCGACGAGCCGCACCTGGCCGAGGCGATGTGGGCGATGGACACCTCGTGGCCGGAGTTCATGCGCCACGACCCGATCGGCGGTCTCTACTACGGCAACCTCGAGGAGCGGTTCGCCGACTTCGTCCTGGTCGGCCGCGACGACGGCGAGGTGGTGGCGGTCGCCCACTCGGTGCCGGTGGTGCTCGGTGACGACGAGCTGCCCGACCACGGCTGGGACGCCGCGATCCGCAGCGGCCTGGCCACCAGCCTGCGCGGCGAGCGCCCCGACGCCGTCTCCGCGATCGAGATCGCCGTCCGCCCCGACCGCCAGGGCACCGGGCTGTCCGGCCGCATGCTGGCCGCGATGCGCGACAACGCCGCCCGCCACGGCTTCGCCCACCTCGTCGCGCCGGTGCGGCCGAGCGGCAAGACCGACCCGCACGAGCCGATGGCCGGCTACGCCTTCCGCACCCGCGACGACGGCCTGCCCGTCGACCCGTGGCTCCGCGTCCACGTGCGGGCGGGCGGACGGATCGAGAAGGTCGCACCCCGCTCGATGTGCATCCCCGGCACCCTCGCGGAATGGCGCGAGTGGACCGGGCTCCCGTTCGACCGCACCGGCCCGGTGGAGGTGCCGCGGGCGCTCGCCCCGGTGTGGTGCGACGCCGAGCACGGCGTCGCCACCTACGTCGAGCCGAACGTGTGGGTGCGGCACCGCACCTACGCGGGGTTTCGAGACAGGCGCTAGCGCGCCTTCCTCAACCACCGGGCAGGCCGGTGGTTGAGGAGGTTGCCCTGCAACCGTCTCGAAACCTCCGGACCGTCAGAACCGCCGCCACCACAGGTTGACGGCGTAGTCGACCTCGAGCCCCTCGTGGTGGCGCAGCACCACCTCGGCGGTGGCGGTGGGGAGCTCGATGCGGACGACGTCCTCGAGGTCGCCGCGCGAGGCGAACCGCCAGCCCATGTCGACCGGACGGCGGGTCCAGCCGCGGGTGACCCAGAACCGCTCGATCTCGGCCGGCGGGGGCAGGTGCGGGTACCCGCGCCGGAACCAGGCGCCGAAGGTGGACCGGGAGCCGTCGTTGTCGACGATCATCGCCACGCCGCCCGGGCGCACCACCCGCGCCAGCTCGGGCAGCCCGGGCTCGCAGCCAGGCCCGAAGAAGTAGGCCCACCGCACGTGCACGACGTCCACCGACGCGTCCGGCAGCGGGATCTCCTGCGCCGTGCCCGGTCGCAGCTCGACGTTCGTGAGGCCGCGCACGCGCCGGGCCGCCGTCCGCAGCAGGTCGGGGTGGGGGTCGACGCCGACCACCGAGGCGGCGTCCGCCGCGAACCGCGGCAGGTGGTAGCCGGTGCCGCAGCCCAGGTCGAGCACCCGCCGCCCGTCCCACGGGCCGGTCTCGCGCAGCGCGTCCCACAGCCGGCCGTCGGGGTCGGCGGCGCGGTTCTCCACCTCGTAGGTGGCGGGGGTACGCCAGATGTTGGGGCTCGCGACGGCGCCCCGCAGCGGACGCGTCACGACACGCTCAGATGCGCACGAGGCCGTTCGGCGTCTGCAGCTGCACCGCGAGGATGCCGGGGATGCCGTGCGGCGCGACCCACTCGACCTTGACGTCCTCCAGCGGCGCCTCGACGGTCTCGCCGAGCCACTGGCTCACGCGGTGCGGGTCGCCCGCGATCTCCAGGCAGGCCAGCGAGAAGTCGCCGTCGGCGCCGGCCGAGGGGTGGAGCGCGTCCGGGCTGTCCCACTGGATGAAGAAGGGCAGCTGCGGGTCGGAGATCAAGCCGTTGACACCGATCTGCTTCCACAGCAGCTCGGTGCCGTCGGGCCGGCGCCGGTTGCCGGCCACCGCGTTGCGGCCGAGCCGCGACTCGACGATGGTGATGTCGTCGACGGCGACCACCCAGCCGAGCCAGCCGCCGCCGAGCTCGGTGCGCTTGCGCACAGCCTGGCCGAACGGGGCCTTGTCGGACGCCGGGTGGTCGAGCACCTCGACGATCTCGAGGTAGGTGTCGCTCGCCATCGGCAGGATCATGTTGCGCGTCCCGAACCGTGGGTGGATGCCGCCGTCGTCGAACACCCCGCCCAGCAGGTCGCCCAGATGGGCGGCGGTGGCCTCCAGGCCGTCGGGTCCGGCGGCGTAGGAGAGGTGGTCCAAGCGCATGTCGAACATTGTGGGCAACGCGTCCGCGGCGCTCGTCACCGGGGTCGGTTCTCTCGATGTCGAGACGCCGATCTCCCTCAACGGGGCCGGTCTCGGAACCAGGCCTCGCGGTCGCGCGGGTCGGGCCCGTGCCGGCGCCTGGACGGCGGCGTCCGGTCGGACACCGGCGCGTGGTGGTCGTGCTCGGTGAGCAGCGACCCCTCCCCGCTGGTGAGGTCGGGAAGTCGCGCGGCCAGGTCGGCCACGGCGGCGGCCGACACGTGGCCGACCACCCGCCGGTAGCCAACGTCGCCGGAGGTCTCCAGCGTCACGGCGCCGTGCCGTCCGAGCAGCGCGGCCACGACGCCGTAGGACTCCTCGGGCAGCTCGAGCTCGAACCGGTCGACCGGTCGGCACACGGTGGTGCCGGCCTGCGTCAGCGCCGCCATCAGCACCACCGGCGCGAGCAGCCGGAAGTCGGCGGCCACGCTCGAGATCGACTTGTCGAACTTCTGGTGCGGCTTGCTCTGCCGCGGGCAGTAGCCGGACTCCGTCATCGTCACCACGCAGTCGGTGACCGGCCAGCCGTGCAGTCCCTGACCGAGTGCGCCGCGCACGCCCTCCTCGGTGGCGGCCACGAACGCCGGAGGCAGGTTGCCGCGCTCCACGCCGGGTGAGAACTCGACGCCGTGCCCTACCGCCGCGCGCTCGACGCGCAGGCCGATGCCGGCCAGGTAGGGGTTGCCGCCCACGCCGATCCGGTCGACGGCGGCGCCGCGGGCCGCCACCCGCTCGAGGCACACCACGGAGGTCTCGAGGAAGCGCGCGCGGACGCCGTACCGCTCCTCCAGCAGGGCCGCCAGCACCTCCTTCTGCACCTCGCCGTGCAGCCGCACCGCAGCCTCGCCGTCCACCTCGTCGACGTGCAGGTCGATCAGCGGGTCCTCGTCGGCGAGCTCGGTGAGCCCGGCGTAGAGGGCGGTGCGGCGGGTCGGGTCCTCGGGCTCGACGAGAGCCTGCAGGGTGGGCGGCGCGAAGCGGTGCTCGCGCCGCCGCGGTGGCTGGCCCACGGTGTCGCCGATCCGCGCCGACGGGCCGCGCATCACCGCGATCTCGCCGGCCCGCGCCGAGGTGGCCGGCACGGTGCCGTCGGGCGTGCTGACGGCGAGCTCGGTCACCGGCACCGGACGGGCACCGCCGAGGGCGACCCGGTCGCGCACCCGCAGCTCGCCCGACCACAGCCGCACCCAGGCCCGCCGGCCGCGGTCGTCGCGGTCGACGGCGAAGACGGTGCCGGCCACGGGGCCGGCGCGTTGCGGAGCGCGGGGCAGGACGTCGACCACGAGGCCGCGCAGCCCGGCCACGCCGGCGCCGGTGGTGGCCGACCCGCACACCACGGGCGTCACCGCGCCGGTGCGCACGCACCGGCGCAGTCGTCGGCGCAGCTCGGCGGGACGCAGCCGGCCGCCGTCGACCCAGCGGGCGAGCAGGTCGTCGTCGCCGTCGGCCAGGGCCGCCACCACCGCGTCGTCGGTGAGGGCCAGCGGGACGACGTCGGCGTCGCGCCGGCCCTGGCGGAGCGGCCGGGCGAGCGGCACCACCGACGGCGTCAGCCGGCGGCGGATCTCGCTCGACCACGCGGTCGACGTCCGCACCGGCCCGGTCGACCTTGTTGACGAAGAGCACCGTGGGCAGCCGGGTGCGGCGCAACGCGCGCCACAGCGCGACGGTCTGCGGCTGCACGCCCTCGACCGAGGACAGCACGAGCACCGCGGCGTCGAGCACGCCGAGCGAGCGCTCGACCTCGGCGATGAAGTCGGGGTGGCCGGGGGTGTCGACGAGGGTGATGCGCAGGTCGTCGACCGCGAACGAGGTCACCGCCGCGCGGATGGTGATGCCGCGGCGTCGCTCGAGGTCGAGGGAGTCGGTGCGGGTGGTGCCCGCGTCGACGCTCCCAGGCGCGTCGAGGACGCCGGCCTCGTACAGCAGGCGTTCGGTCAGGCTGGTCTTGCCGGCGTCAACGTGGGCGACGATGCCGAGGTTCAGGCATGGCGGTGGTTGAGAGGGATCGGGCGACAACGGACAGCTCCACGGCGAGACGACAAGGACGTCGGGGCGGTGGAAGCTGCGCGCATGGTGATCTCCTCTGCTGGGTGTCCCGGGCAGAGTGGCACGACCGTCGCACAGGCGCGACCGATTAACACGTGCTCGCACCCCGAGCGTTCACGTTGACCTTGCGTGGTTTCGACGCGCCCGTTCCGGCTTCGTTCCTCAGCCGGAGGGCTTGCTCAACCTTCGCCGGCGACGGTGCCTCGCGAGCTCGGCACCTGGCGGCTCGGATCGGCGGGGTGGATCGCCAGCGCCGACCGGGAGCGGACGTGGGCCTCGCAGTGGCGCACCAGCTCGTCGTACGCAGCGCGACCCATGAGCTCGACGAGCTCGGGCTCGTGGGTGAGGTACACGGGGTCGGGAGCGACGTGGGCCTCGGTGTTGCCGGAGCAGTACCAGTCGAGGTCGTGGCCGCCGGAGCCCCAGCCGCGCCGGTCGTACTCGCCGATCGTCACCTCGGTGTAGGTGCTGCCGTCCTGCCGCTCGACGTCGCGGAACGTGCGCCGGATCGGCAGCTGCCAGCAGACGTCGGGCTTGGTCTCGAGCGGGTTGCGGCCCTGCTCGAGCGCCAGCCCGTGCAGGGCGCAGCCGGCGCCGGTGTGGAAGTCGGTGCGGTTGTGGAACACGCAGGCCGATTGGCCGTCGACGTCGACCACCTTGGTCTTGCGGGCGCCCTCGTCGTCCTTCTCGGTCCAGTCCTTGCGGGTGACCGCGCGGCCCGGGTGGAACTGCCAGTGCCGCTCCTCGAGCTGCTCCACGAACGTCGTGACCCGCTTCTCGTCGGCCTTGTCGGCGAAGTGGGCGCCGAGGGTGCAGCAGCCGGTGTCGGGGGCGTCGGCGTAGATGCCCTGGCAGCCGCGCCCGAAGATGCAGGTGTAGCGCGAGGTGAGCCAGGTGAGGTCGCAGCGCATCATCTCGGTGTCGTCGGCCGGGTTCACGAACTCCACGAACGCACGCGGGAACACCAGATCGACCTCGGGCATCCCATCAGCCTACGGAGGGGTCGCTACCGTGGTGCCATGCGCCTCGGCGTCCTCGACATCGGGTCGAACACCGGTCACCTGCTGGTGGTCGACGCCCACGACGGCGCCGCGCCGCTGCCGGCGTTCTCCCACAAGCAGCCGCTGCGGCTCGCCGAGCACCTCGACGACGACGGCGCCGTCACCGACACCGGCGTCGACGCGCTCGCCGACTTCACGGCCGAGGCGCTCGACGTGGCCGACGACAAGGGCTGTGAGGAGATGCTGTCGTTCGCGACGTCCGCCGTTCGCGACGCCGTGAACTCCGACGAGGTGCTGGCCACCGTCCGCGAGCGCACCGGCGTCGACATCGGCGTGCTGTCGGGCGAGGACGAGGCGCGGCTGACCTTCCTGGCCGTGCGCCGCTGGTTCGGCTGGTCGGCCGGTCGGCTCGCCGTGTTCGACATCGGCGGCGGGTCGCTGGAGATCGCGGCCGGCGCCGACGAGCGGCCCGACGTCGCCTGGTCGCTGCCGCTCGGCGCGGCCCGGCTGGCGCGCACCGAGCTCGCCGGCGAGCCGGACGAGACGCGGCTGAAGAAGGTGCGCAAGGAGATCCGGGCCCAGATCGCCCACGACGCCGGCAACCTGCTGCGCGCCGGCACCCCGCACCGGGCCGCGGCGACGTCGAAGACGTTCCGCTCGCTGGCCCGCATCTGCGGTGCCGCGCCGTCGGGCGACGGGCCGCTGGTGCCGCGCGGCGCTGACGCTGGAGGAGCTGCGCACCTGGATCCCGAAGCTCGTGGAGATGGCGCCCGAGGAGCTGGCCGAGCTGCCCGGTGTGTCGCCGAGCCGCAGCCACCAGATCGTCGCCGGCGCGCTCGTGGCCGAGGCGTGCATGGACATCTTCGACCTCGCCGAGCTCGAGATCTGCCCGTGGGCACTGCGCGAGGGCGTCATCCTGGAGCGCATCGACCGGTTCAGCGTCGGGTCCTGAGAGACGCGCCGCCCGTGAACCGCATCGGCCTGTCCTCGTCCTCGGTCTACCCCGAGTCGACGGCGCACGCCTTCACCTGGGCGGCCGCCCTCGGCTACGACGCCGTCGAGGTGATGGTCGGCATCGACGCCCTCAGCCAGCAGACCTCCGCCGTCCAGCAGCTCATCGACCACCACGAGGTGCCGGTGTGCGCCGTGCACGCGCCGTGCCTGCTCGTGACGCAGCGGGTCTGGGGCACCGACCCGTGGGGCAAGCTCCAGCGCTCGGCCGAGATGGCGCACGCCGTCGGGGCCGAGGTCGTCGTGGTGCACCCGCCGTTCCGGTGGCAGCGCGACTACGCGAAGGAGTTCGTCGACGGCATCGCGGCACTCGAGAACTCCTCCGGGATGGCGTTCGCCGTCGAGAACATGTACCCCTGGCGTGCCACCAAGCGGCGCGGCGCCGAGGTGTACCTGCCCGGACGCGACCCGTCCGAGGAGCCCTACGCCAACACCACGATCGACCTCAGCCACGCGGCGATCGCGCGCGACGACGTCGTCGCGATGGCCGACCGGCTCGGCGACCGGCTGCGGCACGTGCACCTCACCGACGGCACCGGGTCGGCCAAGGACGAGCACCTGGTGCCCGGCCGCGGCGTCACCGGCGCCGACGGGTTCCTGCGCCACCTGGTCACGTCCGGGTTCGCCGGCGAGGTGGTCGTGGAGATCAACACCCGGCGCTGCAGCACCCGCGAGGAGCGCGAGGTCGACCTGCGCGAGTCGCTGGAGTTCGCGCGCGAGCACCTCGCGGTGCCCGCCCGGTGAGCGGCGCGTGAGCCCGCGCGGCCGCCGTCCGGGGGCGCCCGACACCCGCGCCGCGATCGTCGACGCCGCGCGCCCGCTGTTCGCCGAGCTCGGCGTCTCCGGCACCTCGATGCGCAAGGTGGCGGCCGAGGCCGGCGTCGACCCGGCGCTGGTGCACCACTACTTCGACTCCAAGGAGGACCTGTTCCTCGCGGCGCTCGAGGTGCCGTTCGACCCCCGGATGCTGCTCGCCGTGGTGGCCGAGGGCGGCCCGGACGGCGCGGGGGAGCGGCTGCTCACCACGTTCTTCTCCATCTGGGACGACGAGGCGCACCGGCTGCCCCTGCTGGCGATCGCCCGCGGCGTGCTCGAACCCGGTGGGCAGCGGCTGCTGCGAGGACGGGTTCATCGGAGTCGTGATCGTGCCGGTCGTGAGTGCGCTCGGCGTCGACCAGCCCGAGCGGCGCGCGGCACTGCTGGCCTCGCAGATCATCGGCCTGGTGCTCACCCGCTACGTGCTGGAGGTGGAGCCGCTGGCCTCGGCGCCGCCGGAACTGCTGGTGGCCACCTACGCGCCGGTGGTGCAGCGCTACCTCACCGGCGACTTGCCCTGAGGCCGCCCGAGGCGCATTATTCATCACATGATGAATAACACCGTGGAGGTGCGCGGCCTCGTAGTGGTGCGCGGCGGACGACGGGTCATCGACGGCCTCGACCTCGACCTCGGGCCCGGGGTCACCGGGCTGCTCGGCCCCTCGGGCTGTGGCAAGTCCACGCTGCTGCGCTCGCTCGTGGGCGTGCAGGTGGTGGCCGGCGGCACCGTGCAGGTGCTCGGGGAGCCCGCCGGCTCCACGACCGCTGCGCCACCGCGTCGGCTACGTCACCCAGGCCGCGAGCGTCTACGACGACCTCACCGTCACCGAGAACCTGCGGTTCTTCGGCCGGGTGCTCGGCGTCGGCGACGACGCGGTGGCTGCGGCCGTCGACGCCGTCGACCTCGGCGACCACCGGCACCACGTGGTCGGCCGGATGTCGGGCGGGCAGCGCACCCGCGCCAGCCTCGCCGTCGCGCTCCTCGGCTCGCCCGACCTGCTCGTGCTCGACGAGCCCACCGTCGGGCTCGACCCCGTGCTCCGGCAGCGGCTGTGGGAGCTGTTCCACGGCATCGCCGACGGCGGCGCCACGGTGCTGGTGTCCAGCCACGTGATGGACGAGGCCGAGCGCTGCGACCGGCTGCTGCTGATGCGCGACGGCGCGATCCTCGCCGACGGCTCGCCGGCCGACGTCAAGCGCGACGCCGGTGCTGCCGACGTCGAGTCGGCCTTCCTCGCGCTGGTGCAGGGAGCGGCGGCATGAGCCCCCGGGTCACCCTCGCCGTGGCCGGCCGCGTGCTCACCCAGCTCCGCCGCGACCACCGCACGCTCGCCATGCTGCTGGTGCTGCCGACGCTGCTGATGGTGCTGCTCTGGTGGATGTTCGCCGACGCCGCCGAGGGCACCTTCGACGCCGTCGGGCCCGGCCTGCTCGCGCTGTTCCCGTTCGTCGTCACCTTCCTCGTCACCAGCGTGACCACGCTGCGCGAGCGCACCAGCGGCACGCTCGAACGGCTGCTGGCGATGCCGATGGGCAAGCTCGACCTGCTGCTCGGCTACGCGCTCGCCTTCGGGCTGGTGGCCGCCGTGCAGGCCGGCATCGCGGTCGGCGTCAGCGTGGGATTCCTCGACCTCGACGTCGCCGGTCCGGTGTGGCTGCTCGTACTGGTGGCGGTGGCCGACGCGGCGCTCGGCTCGGCGCTCGGCCTGTTCGTGAGCGCCTTCGCCCGCACCGAGTTCCAGGCCGTCCAGTTCATGCCGGCCTTCGTGGTGCCGCAGATCCTGCTCTGCGGCCTGTTCCTGCCGCGGCCGGCGCTGCCCGACGTGCTCGGTGCCGTGAGCGACGTGCTGCCGCTCTCCTACGCCGTCGACGCGATGCGCACGATCACCGTCTCCACCGCCACCGGCGACGTATGGGGCGACCTCGGCATCGTGACTGCGTTCGCGCTCGGCGCTCTGGCGCTCGGCGCGGTGACGCTGCGACGGCGGACGGCCTAGCTCAGTCCGGCCGCTGCTGACCCCGGCCGGACCGGCGAAAGACCTGCTGCGGACGATCGAGCGCTTGCTCTCGGTCTTGTCGATGGTGTCGTTGCCCGAACGGCGGGCCCGCGGCCGTCGTACCTCGCCCTTCTCGAACACGATGATGCTGTCGTAGAAATGCATCGACCGCGTGGTGCGGGTGAAGTCGTCCACCACGAAGTCGGCGTTGTCGCGGGAGTGCCAGGCGTTGAGCTGGTCGGACAGTCGCTTCGCGTACTCGATGAACGTGCCGTCGCGGCCGAGCCCGCCCTCGAAGCGATCCCAATAGTTGGTGTGCAGGTCCTCGACGAGGAACACGCCGTCGGAGGCGATCGAGGGGTAACACTCCTCGAAGGTGGCGATCTGCTGCCGGGGCCAGTGGCCGCCGTCCTCGATCAAGACGTCGACCGTGCCGACCTCGGCCACCACCGAGCGCAGGAACTCGCGGTCCTCCTGGTCGCCGATGAAGATCTTGGTCCGGTCGCCGGCCAGTTCGGCGCACTGCGGGTCGATGTCGACGCCGTGCACGAGGGCCTCGGGGCCGAAGTAGTCGCGCCACATCTGCAGCGAGCCGCCGTGCGAGACGCCGAACTCCAGCACGGTCACCGGCCGGCCGCGGTACTTCGAGAAGTGCCGGTCGTAGACGTCGAAGTAGTGCATCCACTTGTGGATGGTCGGGCCCTCGTGCTGCTCGAAGTACGCACGCAGCGGGTTGTCGGTCGGCATGGTGGGTCCTCCCTCGAAGGATCGGCCCGACCCTATAAGGGGCGACGCAGGGATCCCGAGTTCCCGGCCCGGCCAGCCCGACGTCGTCCTGATGGACCTCGGGATGCCCGGGCTGAACGGCGTCGAGGCCACCCGTCAGATCGTGGCGGCGAGCCCGCACATCGCCGTGCTCGTCGTCAGCATGCAGGAGGACGGCGACTCCGTGTTCGCCGCGCTGCAGGCCGGTGCGCGCGGGTACCTGCTGAAGGGCGCGATGAAGGCCGAGATCCTCCGCTCGATCCGGTCGGTCGCCAACGGCGAGGCGATCTTCGGGCCCGTGATCGCGCACCGGCTGATGCAGTACTTCGCCACCCCGCGCACCACCGGCTCCGACCTGTTCCCCGACCTCACCGACCGAGAGCGCGAGGTGCTCGCCCTCCTCGCCCGGCACCAGACGAATGCGCAGATCGCGCGCACGCTCGCGCTGAGCCCCAAGACCGTGCGCAACCACGTGTCGAGCATCTTCGGCAAGCTGCAGGTGGCCGACCGCGCCCAGGCGATCCTCCGGGCGCGCGAGGGCGGCATGGGCGGCTGAACCGCCCCGAACTAGCCTGACGCCATGGCGCTGCTCCGTGAGCCGATCCTGCTCCTGTCCCGCAGCACGCGGGTGAAGCGGCTGGTCGAGACGATGCCGGTCACCGCAGGTCTCGTCTCCAACTACGTGCCCGGCGAGAACACCGGCGACGCCGTCGCCGCCACCGCCCGGCTGGTGGAGGACGGGCTCGCCGTCACCCTCGACTACCTCGGCGAGGACACCCTCGACGTCGAGCGCGCCGAGGCCACCGTGACGGCGTACGTCGAGGTGCTGCGCGAGCTCGCCGCCCAGGGCCTGGCCCGGCACGCGGAGGTGTCGGTGAAGCTGTCGGCCGTCGGCCAGGCGCTGCCCGACGTCGGCGACAAGGTCGCCCTCGAGAACGCCCGCACCATCTGCCGCGCCGCCCGCAACGCCGGCACCACGGTGACCCTCGACATGGAGGACCACACCACCACCGACCGCACGCTCGCCGTGCTCCGCGACCTGCGCAAGGACTTCCCCGAGACCGGCGCGGTGCTGCAGGCCTACCTGCACCGCACCGAGGACGACTGCCGCGCGCTCGCCCACGAGGGCTCGCGGGTGCGGCTGTGCAAGGGGGCCTACAACGAGCCGGAGGAGGTCGCCTTCCAGGAACGGCTCGACGTCGACAAGTCCTACGTGCGCTGCCTCAAGGCGCTGCTCTCCGGCGACGGCTACCCGATGATCGCCACCCACGACCCCCGGATGATCGACATCGCCACCTCGCTCGCCAGCCGCTACGGACGTGCCCCCGGCACCTACGAGTTCCAGATGCTCTACGGCATCCGGCCCGAGGAGCAGAAGCGGCTGGTCGCCGAGGGTGAGCGGATGCGGGTCTACGTGCCCTACGGCGAGGAGTGGTACGGCTACCTCATGCGCCGCCTGGCCGAGCGGCCGCAGAACCTCACCTTCTTCCTGCGCTCGCTGGTGTCGAAGTCGTAGACCTCCGCCACCGCACCATTCGTTCGATCGAACGAATGGTGCGCGGATTCGAGCCGAATCCGAGCACGAGTCGTTCGATCGAACGATTCGTGCGCCCGGCGAAACACCCGCGCGACGACGAGAGGCACGGTCTAGCGTGGTGCGCATGAGCGACACCCCGACCACCGCCATCATCGGCGCCGGCGTGATGGGTGAGGCCCTGCTGTCGGGGCTGGTCCGGGCCGGCCGCCGGGTCGACCGGCTCCTGGTGGGCGAGAAGCGGGCCGAGCGCGCCGCCGAGCTCGAGGAGCGGTACGGCGTCTCGGTGGTCACCAACGTCGAGGCCGCGACCAAGGCCGACACCCTGGCCCTCGTCGTGAAGCCGCAGGACATGGCCGACGTCCTCGGCGAGATCGCCCCGGTGCTCCGGCCGGGCCAGCTGATCGTGTCGCTGGCCGCCGGCATCACGACCGGGTTCATCGAGTCCCACGTGCCCGACGGCGTCGCCGTCGTCCGAGTCATGCCGAACACGCCGGCGCTCGTCGACGAGGGCATGGCCGCGATCTCGCCGGGCTCCCACTGCGACGACGCGCACCTCGCCGAGGCGGAGGGGCTGCTCGCGTCGGTGGGCCGGGTGATGCGGATCCCGGAGCGGCAGCAGGACGCCGTCACCGCGATCTCCGGCTCCGGCCCGGCCTACATCTTCTTCGTGGTGGAGTCGATGATCGAGGCGGGCGTGCACCTCGGCCTGCCGCGCGCAACGGCGTCCGACCTCGTGATCCAGACCCTCGTCGGCTCGGCCAAGATGCTGCGCGAGACCGGCACGCACCCGACGGTGCTGCGCGAGCAGGTCACCTCCCCGGGCGGCACCACCGCCTCGGCGCTGCGCGAGCTCGAGATCCACAAGGTCCGCGCCGCGTTCCTCGCCGCGATGGAGGCGGCCCGCGACCGGTCCCGTCAGCTCGCCGAGGGCTCCTGACCCCTCAGGCCACCCGACCACGCCGGCGACCTCGTCGACGAGGCCCCGGATCACCGGCAGCCGGGCCAGCCGCACCAGCCGGTCGACCACGGGCACCATGCCGGCCACCAGCTCGCGGCTGCGGGTCTGCCCCTCGGAGCGGTCGTAGACCCAGAACAGCACCAGTCCCATCTGCAGCAGCCACAGCAGCACCGGGAGCTCGCGCCGCACCGCGGGGGCGAGCTTCACGTCGGCGCCGTCGAGCAGCCGCTCGAACAGCGCGATGCTCGCCTCCCGCGCCGGCGTCGACTCGTCGCTGAACGGGGAGAGCGGGCTCGACGGGTCGGCGGCGTTCTTGAAGAACGGCGCGGCGAACTCGTGGTTCGGCTCGGCGACGTCGAGCCAGGCGAGCAGCACGCCCTCGAGCCGGTCGGCGAACGACGTCGTGCCGGCCAGCACCTCGTCGGCGGCGGCCGCGTGCTCGTCCTGGAGCCGGTCGTAGAACGCCTGGATCAGGTGCTCCTTGGAGGAGAAGTAGTAGTAGGCGTTGCCCACCGACACCCCGGCCTCACGGGCGACGGCGCGCATCGTGGTGCCGTCGTAGCCGTCGCGCCGGAACAGCCGCATCGCCGCCTCCGCGATGGCCCCGCGGGTCTGCGCGGCCTTGGCGGAGCGGGGCGCATGGTCCGGCACAGCGGCCAATCTAGTCACCGACCCGGGGCCGGGTAGGCGGGGTAGCCGGTCGGCCCGGGCACGTGGCCCGGGGGCGGGAACGGGGCCGCGCGGAACGCGTCCATCCGGTGGCGCCGGCGCATCGCGCTGAACACCCAGACGTTGAGGAAGTGGACGACGCCCAGCACCAGGGTCACCACGCCGATCTTCACGCTCAGCGCCTCCAGCAGCCCGCGCAGGTCGCTCACCTCGCTGCCGAGTCGGAGGTAGAGGCTCACGAAGCCGAGGTTGAGCAGGTAGAAGCCGACCACGAGCAGCCGGTTGACGGCGGTGGCGAGCCCCTCGCTGCCACGGAAGACGTCGTCCAGGAACACCTGGCCGTGGCGCGAGAGCACCTGAGCGACCCAGACGGTGAGCGGGACGGCGACGAGCAGGTAGGTGAGGTAGGTGGCGACGGTCCAGTCCATGTCGAACCTTTCTTGAACGTGTTCAAATCAGCAGTGGCGCCAGCATGCCACTACTTTTGAACATGTTCAAGTCAGGCGAGTCGCGCGGACACCACCTGGTCGAGGACGCCGAGCGGCAGCGACCCGCCGTCGAGGACGGCGGAGTGGAACCGCGGCACCGAGAACGACGCGCCCTGCCGCGCCTCCGCCTCGCGGCGCATCCGCTCGACCTCGAGCCGGCCGACCATGTAGGAGCACGCCTGGCCGGGGCTGCAGATGTAGCGGTCGACCTCGGGCCGCACCACGCCCTCGGCGAGCGGGGAGTTCTCGAGCATGTAGTCGACCGCCTGCTGCCGCGACCAGCCGAGGGCGTGCAGGCCGGTGTCGACGACGAGCCGGCAGGCGCGCATCGAGTCCGCGGAGTACATGCCCATCCGGTCGACGGCAGCGGTGTAGAGGCCCATCTCGTCGGCGAGCCGCTCGGTGTAGAGGCCCCAGCCCTCGGCGTAGGCGGAGTTGTGGATGTGCTTGCGGAACTCGGGCAGCGCCTCGAGCTCGCCGGCGATCGCGAGCTGCAGGTGGTGGCCGGGGATGCCCTCGTGGAAGGCCATCGCCTCCAGCTCGAAGGTGCCCCACGAGCTGGGGTCGTCGACGTTGATGAAGAAGGTGCCGCCGCGCGAGCCGTCGGTGGCGGGCGGGAAGTAGAAGGCCTTGGGCCCGGACATCGTCGGCTCCACCGCACACGGCGCCTGGGGCAGGGTCTCGAACCACTCGGGCATCGCGTCCCAGGCGCGGGCCATCGCCGACTCCGAGGCCGACACCAGCTCCTCACCGGAGTCGAAGTGCAGCTTCGGGTCCTCGCGCATCGCCCGGAAGATCTCGCCGAGGTCGTCGGTGCCGACCACCTCGGGCCCGAGGGCGCGGTACTCGTCGGCCAGCTTCGCCACCTGCGCGAGCCCCATCTCGTGGATCTCCTGGGCGCTCATGTCGGTGGTGGTGAAGTAGCGCAGCGTGGCCGCGTAGGCCGCGTCGCCGTCCGGGAGCGCCCCGATCCCGCACCGGTCGTCGGGGCGGGCGTGCTCGAGCACCTCCTCGCGCAGCAGGTCGCGGTAGGCCGCCAGCGCCGGCCGGACGTCGGACTCCACGACCGCCGCCACCCGCGAGCGCCAGTCGTCGGCGTCGACGCCGTCCGGGGGAGCGGGCAGCGCCACCATCAGCGGATCGTCGGCGAGCGGGGCGGCGAGCTGGGCGTCGATCTGCTCGATCACGGCCGTGACGGCGAACGCAGCCGGCGTGCGGCCCGCGGCCACACCCTCCCGGATCCGCTCGGCCACCTCGCCGTAGTGCCGGGCCACCCCGCGTGCCTTGTCGACCATCGCGTCCGCCACCGTCGCGTCGGGCAGCGAGAGCATCCCGGTGACGATGGGGATGCTCACCTGCGGGCCGAAGATGGGGTCGGCGCCGATCTCGGCCAGCCGCGCGCCGAGCAGGTCGGCGGTCGACGTCGCCGTGTGCTCGAGCACCAGGCGCGAGAGCCGCTGGGCGTCGTCGAGACCGCCGGGGTCGATCGCCTCGGCGTCGGAGGCGAAGGTGCGCAGCGCCTCGATCTGGCGATCCTCGGCGGCCCGCGTCGCGTCCTCGACGAACGCGGCGTACTTGTACACGCCCAGCAGGTGCGCCTCGGTGGGGTTGGTCTCGAGGTAGTAGTCCCAGAACGCGCGGGTGAGCTGGTCCAGGTCGGTGACGGCGTCGGTCATGAAACCGACCCTAGACGGGAGATCACGGCGGCCAGTCGGACGGCGGCTCGAAGAGCACCAGCCACCAGATCCACCCCACCTGGCCGACGATCCCGGCGACGATCCAGAACGTCGTCCGCCACCGCCACCACGGCGAGACCCGGGTCCGGTGGGCGCCCACGAGCACGATCGCCAGCGGGAAGAGCGGCACCAGGTAGCGGAAGATGCTGGTGGTGCCGTCCACCACCGCGAGCAGGTAGATCGCGTAGCAGGCCGCCCACACCTTGAGGCGCAGGTCGACGCCGTCGGCGACGCGAGGCACGAACAGCAGCAACGACATCGCGAGCGGCACCACCAGCCCGAGCAGGGGGAGCACGAACTGCCGGTCGCCGTAGTCGAGGGCGTAGCGGTAGAGCTCCACCCACGGCTCCACGACGTCGATCGACCCCTCGCCACGCCAGGCGGTCATCGTCGTGGGGTAGGCGTCGCGCTGCCCGGTGCCGACCCACGCCACCGTCGTCCAGAGCAGGCCGGAGATGCCGGTCGCCACCACGGTGCCCGCCATCGCCCACCGCTCGCGCACCGGGAGCGGCCGGGTGCCGCGCTCCCGCCACCGCATCGCGCACGCGACGACGACCACCACGGCCAGCGGCAGCGCGATCGGCCGGGTGACGCCGAGGGCCAGCACGACGGCGGCCGCCGCCCACCATCGTCGTCGCACCACCAGCAGCAGGAACCCGACGAGCAGCAGCATGCTGAACGACTCGGTGTAGGCCATCTGGAGCACCGGTGCGGTGGGCAGCGCCGCCCACACCGCGACGACGCCGAGCACCGCGCCCGGCGGGGGCGGCCGGCACCGTGTCGCGCAGCAGCTCGGCCATCAGCACCGCGGCGCCGGCACCCGCCAGCAGCGCCAGCAGCGGCGCGACCGTGGCGAAGTCGAGGCCGGTGAGCCCCGAGACGAACCGCACCGTGAGCGGGTAGAGCGGGTAGAAGGCCCACGGGTTCTGCTGCACCCGCCCGTCGGGCCCGACCGGGAGCTCGTCGGGGTAGCCGTCGTCGGCGATCCGCTGGTACCACTGCGCGTCCCACGACAGCGCGAGGTCGACGTCGTCCTCGCTCGGGCCGGTGATGCCGGGGAACCAGACCTGCTGGTCGGCGGCCTGGGCGAGCAGCACCCCCGACACCAGCCGCAGCGCCAGGTAGACGACGGTGACCCGCACCGCCAGCACGTCCCAAGCCCGGCGGCCGGCCCCACGGGCGGCCTCGAGCCGCTCCGCGGTCGAGGTCGCCATGTGGCTACTGTCTCAGGAGTGCCCAGCTGTGCCGGTCCGGCGACGGTCGTGTTCGACGACACGCTCACCGCCTACGACTTCGGGCCCGAGCACCCGATGGCGCCGGTGCGCATCGACCTCACCATCGCCCTCGCCCGCGACCTCGGCGTCCTCAGCCACGGGTCGGGTGACGGCGGACTGCCGCTCGTGCCGGCGCCGATCGCCACCGACGACCAGCTCCTCACCGTGCACGACGCCCGGATGATCGAGGCGGTGCAGCGGATGAGCCGGGCGCCCGGGGCGGGGGAGGAGGCCTACGGGCTCGGCACCCCCGACAACCCGGTGTTCGCCGGCATGCACGAGGCGGCCGCCCACGTGGTCGGCGCGAGCCTGGCGGCGTTCGACCAGGTGGCGTCCGGCGCGTCGCTGCACAGCGCCAACATCACCGGCGGGCTCCACCACGCCATGCCCGACCGGGCCAGCGGGTTCTGCGTCTACAACGACGTCGCCGTCGGCATCCGCAGCCTGCTCGACCGCGGGATCGGCAAGGTGGCCTACGTCGACATCGACGTGCACCACGGCGACGGCGTCGAGAAGGTGTTCTGGGACGACCCGCGGGTGCTCACGATCTCGCTGCACGAGTCCGGCCGGTTCCTGTTCCCGGGCACGGGTGCCGCCGCCGACCTCGGCGGGCCGGGGGCCGAGGGCAGCGCCGTCAACGTCTCGCTGCCACCCGGCACCGGTGACGCCGGCTGGCTGCGTGCCTTCCACGCGGTCGTGCCCGACCTGCTGCGCGCCTTCGGCGCCGACGTGCTCGTCACCCAGCACGGGTGCGACTCCCACGCCGCCGACCCGCTCGCCGACCTGCAGCTGACCATCGAGGGGCAGCGGGCGGCCGCGCTCGCGCTCCACGACCTCGCCCACGAGACGGCGGGGGGCCGCTGGGTGGCCCTCGGCGGGGGCGGGTACGCGGTCGTCGACGTCGTCCCGCGCACCTGGACCCACCTGCTCGCGGTCGTGGCCGGCCGCCCGCTCGACCCGCTCGGCGCCGTCCCGGAGTCGTGGCGCGAGGCGGTGCGGGAGCGGCTGGGCTGCGGCTCGCCGACCGCCCTGGGCGACGGCCGTACGCCGTCGTTCCGGGTCTGGGAGGAGGGGTACGACCCCGACACCTGGCTCGATCGCGAGGTGCTGCTCACCCGCCGCGCGGCCTTCCCGCAGCACGGCCTGGACCCGGAGCTCTGAGCCGATTCGGGTACGGTGAATGGGCGTGGCGCAAGGCGACGCGCCGGAAACTCAGAAGTTTCACCTTGGCACATCTTCCCCACGCGTCACACGAGCCCTATCCTCTGCTGGACGCGCCCGTGCATCCGGTCGGAGGGACCCGGTGACGGATCGTGAGAGAAAGCTGGTGCCCCGTGACCAACTCCCCCGGGGGTCTCACTGACCCGAGGTTCCTGACGATCGCGGAAGTCGCCGCGATCATGCGGGTCTCCAAGATGACCGTCTACCGACTCGTCCACAACGGCGAGCTCGCCGCTGTCCGCGTCGGCCGCTCGTTCCGCGTGGCCGAGGAGGACGTGAACGAGTACCTCCGCAAGTCCTTCTACGACGCCGGCTAGGGAACGAGCGAGGAACGAGCTCGAGCCCTCGCCGGAGGACAGCAAGCCGCCAGTCGTCCGCGACGTAGGAGCGGACGGCGTGGGGCGGCGCAGGTTGAGCAAGCGCGCGGCTGAGGAACGAAGCCGCGACCGCGCGTCGAAACCGCGTGAGGTCAACGGCAACCGGGCCAGAACCGGTCAGGCGCTGGTCGACTCGCTGCTAGCCGGTGGAGTCAACGCCCAGCGAATAGTCGACGTCGCCGCCGACCCGAGCGCGCGCACGACGGTGCGCTCGGAGACCGGCAGCCACGGCAGCCGCAGCTGCGGACGGGTCCACGCGGGCATCAGTCCCACCGCAGCCGCGGTGAGCACGGCGTACGGCGGCCGCGCCACCAGCGGCAGCGGCGGCTTCACCAGCAGGTAGCGCACCGCCTCCCGCGCCTCGGGCGTGCCGCGTAGCTCGGGCCGGAAGTCGGCGAGCGCGTCGGCGACCTCGGCCTCGGTGGCGGGCAGGTCGGTCGCGCCGAGCCGGCGTGCCACCTCACCGGCCTGGGCCACGTAGGTGTCGCGACCGGCCTGGTCGAGCGGGTCCTTGCCGTACACGGTGTGGGCGCGCAGGAAGCTGTCGACCTCGGCCACGTGCACCCAGCGGAGCAGGTGCGGGTCGGCGGCGGTGTACGGCGTGCCGTCGGGCGTGGTGCCGGTGACCCGCTCGTGGATGCCGCGGACGGCGGCCACGGCCCGCCGGGCGTCGTCGGCGGTGCCGAAGGTGGTGACCGCCAGGAACCGCGAGGTGCGGTGGAGCCGGCCCCACATGTCGCCGCGGTAGCCGGAGTGCTCGGCCACCGCCTGCATCGCCACCGGGTGCAGGGTCTGCAGCAGCACCGCGCGGATGCCGCCGACGAACATGGCGGCGTCGCCGTGCACGACCGTGATCGGGCTGCCGGCCTCGAACCAGCGGGGGCCGGGGGTGTCGTGGATGCGGGCGCGGTGGCGCGGCCCGTCCGGCCCGGCGACGCGCTGGAACAGCGCCTGCCCGAGCCGTTCGCGTGCGCTCCCGATCACGCTCTCGACTGTACGGAGCGGCGGCTCACCCCTCCGTGTCAGAGTCCGAGCGCGTCCGCCTCCCGGGCCACCAGCGCTGCCCACAGGGCGTCGGCCGGCTCGAAGCCGCCGACGAAGTGGCCGTTGAGCTCGAGGGTGAGGGCGCCGACGAGGCGGGCGAAGGCGCCGACCAGGGCGAGCATCGTCGGAGCCCCGACCGGCAGGTCGAGCACGGCCGCGGACGCCGTCAGCTGCCGCTCGAGCACCCGGCCCGGCGCCGGGGCGGGCGGGGGAGCGGCGTCGGCCAGCATGCTGCCGAGGGCGTGCACCACCCGCCCGGCAGGCTCGATCGTGTCGGGCGGGGCGGCGTACCCCGGGATCGCCGAGCCGTACACCAACCCGAACCGGTGCGGCTCCCGCACCGCCCAGCCGCGCAGGGCGTTGCACACGTCCTCCCAGCGGCCGCGCGGGCCGCGGCGGGAGTCGGTCGCGGCCTCGAGCGCGTCGGCCAGGTCGCCGTAGGCGTCGACGATCAGCGCGGTGATCAGGTCGTCGCGGCTCGCGTAGTAGCGGTAGAGCGCGCTCGGCACGAGGTTGAGCTCGCGGGCGATCGCCCGCAGCGACAGCGTCGCCGCGCCGGACTCGGCGAGCTGGTCGAGCGCCAGGCCCTTGATGCGCGCGATGTTGGCGACGCGGGCGAGCTGGCGGGGCGTCGGTCCTCGGTCGGGCACGTCGCCATCCTGTCAGATCAGAGAGCGCTCGTCACAAATGTGAACACCGCTCTTGCAAATCTCCTAGCCGGCCGTGCATGCTGGTCGAACAGAGAACACCGTTCACAGTTGAAGGAGACGTCGATGGACGTTCGCACCACCTCAGTCCGCGCCGGCCTGGTCGCCGCCGGTCTCGCCCTCGCGGCGTACCCGGCGCTCCGCCCCTACGGACCGGAGTCCGGCACCGAGGGGGCCGCCGACCTCGGGTCGACCGCCTGGCTCGCCTCGCACTCACTGGCCATGGCGGGCTTCGTGCTGCTGGCCTTCGTGCTGCGCTCGGCAGTGGTCAGCACCCCGTGGCCGTGGACCGGTCAGCCGGTGCGCAAGGCCGAGTCGCGGATGTGGCTCGCGGTCGCGCTACTGCTGCCCTACTACGGCGCGGAGGCGTTCGGGCTCAACGCACTGGCCCAGTACGCGGGGGATCACGGCGACGCGGGCGTGCTCGACGTCGCCGACGCGTTCCGCTACGCCCCGGTGCCGATGACGACGTTCGCGCTCGGCCTCCTGGCCCTCGCCCTCGTCGGCGGGCGGCTGGCGATCGGCCTGTGGCACAGCGGCGCCGTCGGCCGGGTGGGCGGGCTGCTCGCCGGCCTGGGGCTGGTGACCTACCTGCCGCAGTTCTTCGGCGCACCGGGGGTCCGGATGGCGCACGGCCTGGTGCTCGGCCTCGGGTTGGTGCTGATGGGCGTTGCCGCTCGCCAGCCCGCTGACGACGAGCGTCAGATCCAGCCCAACCGGCGCGCGATGGCGACGGCGTCGTGACGGTTGGCGGCACCCAGCTTGGCCATCGCGTTGGAGAGGTAGTTGCGCACGGTGCCGGGCGACAGCGAGGCGCGGTCGGCGATCTCGTCGATCGGGGCGCCGGTGGCGGCGAGCTCGAGCACGTCGGCCTCGCGCGGGGTGAGCGGGCTGTCGCCGGCGGCGATCGCCTCGGCGGCCAGCTGCGGGTCCACGTGGCGCCCACCGCGGTGCACCGTGCGCACCACGTCCGCGAGGGTGGCCGCCGAGGTGGTCTTGGGCAGGAAGCCCCGCACGCCGGCCGCGAGGGCGCGCTTGAGGTGGCCGGGGCGGCCGTGGCTGGTGACGATCACGCACGCGCACCCGGGCAGCTCGGCGGTGAGCCGCTCGGCCACGGCGGTGCCGTCGAGGCCGGGCATCTGGAGGTCGAGCACGGCGACGTCGACGCCGTGCTTCACCGCCATCGCCACCGCCTCGTCGCCACTTGCCGCCTGCGCGACCACCTCGAGGTCGTCCTCGAGCTCGAGCAACTGGGCGAGCGCGGTGCGGATGAGGTGCTCGTCGTCGGCGAGCAGCACGCGGATCACGACGTGACCTCCTCGGAGGCTCCTGATGAGGCGGCCGTGCTCAGCGGGCCGGTGCCCGGCAGCCGGGCCGCCACCGTCCAGCGCCCGTCGGCGGCCGCGACGTCGAGCGTGGCACCGAGGGCGCCGAGGCGCTCGCGCAGTCCTCGCAGCCCCTCGCCGTCGCCGGCATCCCGCACGGGAGCGCCGTCGTTGCCGACGCGGAGCACGCCGTCGGCGTAGGAGATGTCGACGACGCGGGCCTCGGAGTGCCGCAGGACGTTGGTGACCGCCTCGCGCACCACCCAGCCGGCGGCCTCGTGCCAGCCGCGCGGCACCACGTCGGCGTCGGTGCGGGCCTCGATCCCGGCCGAGCGCAGCAACGACGTGGCCCCGTCGAGCTCGGTGGGGAAGTCGGTCGGCCGGTAGCCGCGTGCGAGCTCCCGTGCCTCGGCAAGGGCGTCGTGGGCGATGCCGCGGACGTCGAGCATCCGCGCCGCCGCACTCTCATCGCCGCGGTCGGCGAGGGTGGCGGCGAGCTCGGCCTGCACCGCGATCGCCGAGAGCCGGCGGCCGAGCACGTCGTGCACGTCGCGCGAGAACCGCAGCCGCTCCTCGGCTACCGCGAGACGCGTCTGGGCCACCCGGGCGTCGTCGAGCTCGGCGACGATGCCGAGCAGCCACAGCGAGGCGCGCACCGTGAAGATGATGAACGCCGAGATCACCGCGCCGGCGACGGCGGCACGTGGCTCGAGCGCCACCGCCCCGGCCACCGCGCCGGACCCGACGACCAGCACCGCGATGAGTGTCCGGTCCGGCACCCCGCCGAGCGCACCCGCGACGTTGACGACGGCGACGACCACCGCCGCGTTCTGCGCCTCACCCTCGGTGATCGTGGCGAGCACCGCCACGTACGCCGCGGCCGCGACGAGCAGCGGTCCGACCCGGCGCCACGGCAGCGGACGGGTGGCCGGGTAGAGATCGATCACCGGTGCGAGCGCGGCCGAGCCGAACGCGGTGACGATCGCGGCTCCCACCAGCGCGGCTGTCGTCACCCCCGGCGAGAGATCGTCGTCTCCGGCCACGGCGGCGAGCACCACCGAGCCGCAGAAGACCCAGAGCACGATGTACAGCGAGGTGCGGGTGTAGACGTCGACGCGCTCGACGCGGCTCAGCCGGGACCAGCGCCGCCACCTCACGAGGAACAACCTAGGCCGAGCGCGCGACGCCGCCCCGGGTCGGTCGACCCGGGGCGGCGTGAGGTGCCGGTGTGCATCAGGAGCGCGGCTCCCACCGCATCGACCGGGCGGCGAGGGCGACGGCCACGACGGTCCAGGCGGCCATCACGAGCAGCGGCGAGCCGGCGGCGTCCCACACCTGGCCGCCGGTGAGGGACGGCTCGGTGGCGGTGGCGCCGTCGAAGCCGTACCAGGCGGCGCGGACGAGCTCGCCCATCGCCGCACCCGGGGTGCGCTCGATGATCTCGCGCAGCGGGTCGGACAGACCGGACAGGCCGGCGCCGAGCGGGCCCACGGAGGCGATGAGGATGATCGGCAGGCTGGTCATCTGGGCCGACTCGGCCGACCGGGTCCAGGCCGCCGTCCAGTAGGCGAAGGCGGCGAACATCACCAGCGCGAGCAGCACGCCGACCGCGAGCACGACGGGGGCCAGCGGCAGCGGCTGGCCTGCCGCCGAGGCGATGCCGACTGACGCGACGATCACGGCGGCCGCGGCCACCACGCCCGGCAGCGCGATGCCGACGAGCAGCTCGACGTCGCGGGCCTCGCCGGTGCGCATCCGCTTGAGCACCAGCTCGTCGCGGCGGCTCACGAACTGCGAGAGCACGTTGTAGTACACGGGGAAGAGCACGGTCACGAGCAGCACGGTGACGGCGGCGTTGGCGCCGATCGTCTCGTCGCCCCGGTCGCCCGCGAGCAGGAGGGCCAGCGGCGCGAGCGGCATCGCGACGGCGTACAGCAGCGACATCTTGTTGCGCCCGAGCAGGACGGCGTTCCAGCGGGCGAGGTGGAGCGTGCGACGCAGCGAGAAGCCGTCGCGCACGCTCGAGGACGGGGTCGGGTTCAGGGCGGTGGTGCTCATCGGAGGCTCTCCTCCAGGGTCGGGGTGGATTGGTCTGTGGTGGGGTGCGCGTCGCCGCCGTCGGCGATGGCGAGGAACACGCTCTCCAGGCTGGGGCTGCGGGCATCGAGCCCGTCGAGCCGGACGTTGTTCCGGTCCGCCCAGGCCAGGAGGTGGGTCAACGAGGTCTGCAGGTCGCCCGTCTCGAGCGTGGTGCGGCCGTGCTCGTGCGTGGCGCGGGTGACGCCGAGAACGTCCTGCGGGGTGTGCCCCAGCGGGTCGAAGCTGATCGTCGACGGGTGCCCGGCAGCGATCTCGGTGGCCGTGCCGGAGCGGACGATCTCGCCGGCGTGCATGATCTCGAGCCGGTCGGCGAGCGCCTCGGCCTCGTCGAGGTAGTGGGTGGTGATGAGCACCGTCGATCCGGCGGCGCGCAGGTCGGAGACCAGGCGCCACACGTCGCGGCGGCTCTCGGGGTCGAGTCCGGTGGTCGGCTCGTCGAGCACGACGAGCTCGGGCTGGCCCATCAGCGTGCTCGCCAGGTCGACGCGCCGGGTCTCGCCGCCGGACAGCGACAGCATCCGGGTGTCGGCGCGGTGGCCGAGCGAGAGCATCTCGATCATCTCGTCGACGGGGCGCGGGTTGCTGAGGGTGCCGTGCCAGAGGCGGAGCGTCTCGCGCACCGTCAGGTCACCGGAGAAGCCGCTGCGCTGCAGCAGCACCCCGACGCGACGGCGGACGGCGGCCCGGTCGGCCAGCGGGTCGAGCCCGAGGACGCGGATGGCGCCGGCGGTCGGCGTCGCGAGCCCCTCGATCATCTCCAGCGTGGAGGTCTTGCCGGCGCCGTTGGTGCCGAGCAGCGCGGTGATCGAGCCGGTCCGGACGTCGAGGTCGATTCCGCGCACGGCCTCGTAGGCCGTCGGGCCGCTCCCGTAGGTGCGGCGCAGCCCGCGGACCTGGACGGCCGGTGTGGTGTGGGTGTCGGTGGTCATGACTCCACACTCCCGGCGGTCGGGCGAACTCTTCAGTCCCGTTCCTCACCGGCCACCCATGACAAAAGTCAGGGGTCGGGCGGCGACCAGGTGCGCACCCAGATCGCGTGCGGCGATGCCTCCAGCCGGTCGGTCACCGTGGCCGGGATCGGCTCGGCGACGTCGGTGACGACGTAGCCCTGCTCGCCCCGGGTGGCGAGGTACTGCCCGGTCACGTTGACGCCCTGCTCGGCGAGCAGGGCGTTGACCTCGGCCAGCACCCCCGGCACGTTGACGTGCAGGAAGCCGAGCCGCGATCCCGCCACCAGGGCGGGCGCCAGGGCGGTGGGCAGGTCGACGGAGAGCTCGGTGCGGCCCTCGTGGACGAACCCGGCGAGCTTGCCGGACACGAACCACCCGATCTCCTCCTGCGCCTCCTGCGTCGAGCCCCCGACGTGCGGGGTGAGGATCACGTTGTCGAGGCCGCGCAGCACCGACTCGAAGGTGTCGCCCTGCGCCTTCGGCTCGACGGGGAAGACGTCGAGCGCCGCGCCGGCGAGGTGGCCGGACAGGATGTGCTCGCGCAACGCGACGTCGTCGACCACCATGCCGCGGGCGGCGTTGATGAACAGTGAGCGCGGCTTCATCCTCGCGAACTGCTCGGCGCCGAACAGTCCCGCGTTGCCGGGTCGGCCGTCGACGTGGAGCGAGACGACGTCGGCCTCGGCGAGCAGCGCGTCCAGCGAGCGCATCCGGCGCGCGTTGCCGTGGGCCAGCCGGTCGGCGGTGTCGAAGAAGATCACGTGCAGCCCCATCGACTCGGCCACGTTCGACAGCTGGGTGCCGATGTTGCCGTAGCCGACGATGCCGAGCGTGCGGCCGCGGATCTCGTGGCTGCCCTGGGCCGACTTGTCCCAGACGCCGGCGTGCATCCGCTCGGTCTTCTCGGCCAGCCGCCGCGCCAGCACGATGATCTCGCCGATCACGAGCTCCACCACGCTGCGGGTGTTGGAGTACGGCGCGTTGAACACCGCGACCCCGCGGTCGGCGGCCGCGACGAGGTCGACCTGGTTCGTGCCGATGCAGAAGCAGCCCACCGCGACCAGGTCGGAGCCGGCGGCCAGCACCTTGTCGGTGACCATCGTGTTGGAGCGGATGCCCAGCACGGCGACCCCCGGCAGCGCCGCCACGAGCTCGTCCTCCGACAGCGAGGAGGCCCGCAGCTCGACCTCGAACCCGCGCTCCTCCAGGGTCTGGACGGCGACGGGATGGATGTTCTCGAGCAGCAGGGCCTTCACGTGGGGAAAGCCTACGGAGGTGACGCCGGAACGCCTCAGTCACCCTTGACGTTGACCACCTGGCGCAGCGTGTGCCGGATCTCCACCAGGTCGGCGGCGTCGGCCATCACCTGGTCGACGTCCTTGTACGCCGCGGGGATCTCGTCGAGGAAGGCGTCGGTGTCGCGGTACTCGATGCCCACCATCGCCTCCCGCAGCTGCTGGCGGGTGAACCGCTTGCGGGCCGCCGTGCGCGAGTGCAGCCGGCCCGCTCCATGAGGGGCCGACCGCAACGCGACCGGGTTGCCACGGCCCACCACGACGTAGGACGCCGTGCCCATCGAGCCCGGGATCAGGCCCGGCCGGCCCTCCTCGGCGTTGATGGCGCCCTTGCGGGAGAGCCACACGTCACGGCCGAAGTGCCGCTCCCGCTCGGTGTAGTTGTGGTGGCAGTTGATCTCCTCGAGCCGCTCCACGCCGTCCGCGGCGAGCCCCAGCCACTCGCCGAAGCAGGCCACGACCCGGTCCATCATCTCCTCGCGGTTGAGCAGCGCGTAGTGCTGCGCCCACCGCATCTCGCGGATGTAGGCCCAGAACTCGTCGGTGCCCTCGGCGAGGTAGGCGAGGTCGGGGTGCGGCAGGTCGATCCACCACCGCTCGCACAGGGAGCGGGCGACGGCGATGTGGTGCTGCGCGATCTTGTTGCCCACCCCTCGCGACCCGGAGTGCAGGAACAGCCAGACCCGGTCCTCCTCGTCGACGGTCACTTCGATGAAGTGGTTGCCGGACCCGAGCGTGCCCAGCTGGAGCTCCCACCGGCCGGCGTACGACGCGGGGTCGAACCCGGCGCGCTCGGCCTCCGCGCGCAGCACCTCCAGCCGGTCGCGGGTGTGGGCGCGCTCGACGTCCTGGTTGGCGCCGCCGGCCGACAGCGGCACGGCGCGCTCGATGGACTCCCGCACCGGACGGCGGTCGGCGGGCAGCTCGTCGCGGGTCACCGGGGTGCGGACGGCGATCATCCCGCAGCCGATGTCGACGCCGACCGCCGCCGGCATGATCGCGCCGAGGGTCGGGATCACCGAGCCCACCGTCGCCCCGAGCCCCAGGTGCGCGTCGGGCATCAGGGCCAGGTGGGGGTGGATGAACGGCATCCGCGACGTCGTCGCCGCCTGCTCGCGGGTCTTGTCCTCCAGGATCGAGGCCCAGCTCAGCAGCTTGTCCGTGATCTTCTCCATGACCCGCCCACCGTAGGAAGACTGAAAGCAGTTGCACCACGGACTTTCCCGCGTCCGGACGCAACCGGGGGCGCGGCTGGCGCGTCTGTGAGGGTGTGGAGCCCTACGGTCCTCGCGTGACCCTGTCGCGTGTTCTCGCCGCCGCCGTCGTCGCGGCCCTCGCCCTGACGCTCTCGCCCGCGACCGCGGCGCCCCCCGTGCCGTCCGCCGGCCCGGCCGCCGGCCCGGCGCCGGCGGCCGCCGACGACCGCGGCGCCTGGCGCGTCGACGACCTCGGCGACGGGCGGTTCGCCGTCCGATGGACCTCGCCCGTCGACCTGCCGGTGCGATCCGACCGGCCCACCATCACCGGCGCCGGGCTGGCCTTCGGGCCCAGCACCACCGGCGACGACGGCCGCACCGTGCAGACCGTCGTCACCGCTCCCGTCGCGCCGGCCCCGGCCGGCCTCGACGTGCTGCTCTCCGGCGACCGGCTCGACGAGCCGGGCAGCGACACCGCCCGCGTCGGCACCGACGTGGTGGCGCAGCGCCGCGCCGGCCCGCTGCCGGGTCCCGACCCCGCCGCCACCGGCCCGTACGCCGTCGTCCGCAGCGACTACGACCTGCCGGCGGTGAAGCTGCCGGGCATGCCCGAGCCGATCGAGATGGTCGGGCACGTCGTCGAGCCGGCGGCGGACGCTCCCACCGGGCCGCGGCCGCTCGTGCTGTTCCTCCACGGCCGGCACAGCTACTGCTACGACCCCGCCGACCCGGAGGCGTTCCCGGAGGAGTGGCCCTGCGCCGGGCGGTTCGAGGAGATCCCGAGCCATCTCGGCTACGACTACGTGCAGCGCACGCTGGCCTCGCAGGGCTTCGCGACGGTCTCGGTGCGGGTCAACGGCATCAACGCCCAGGACGACCGGCTCGCCGACGGCGGCGCCGACGCCCGGGCCGCCATCGTGCGGCGTCACCTCGACCACTGGACCTCGATCGCGGTCGAGCACCTGGTCGACCTGAGCCGGGTGGTGCTCGTCGGGCACAGCCGCGGCGGCGAGGGCGTCGACCGCGCTTCGATCCAGATCCCGGCGTCCGCGCCGTACCGGATCGTGGGCCAGGTGCTGCTCGCGCCCACCGACTTCGCGTCCCACACCGCGCCGTACGTGCCCACGGTCACCGTGCTGCCGTACTGCGACGGCGACGTCTACGACCTGCAGGGGCAGCGGTTCACCGACGTCGCCCGCGACCTCGACCCGGCCGACGGCTCGCTCAAGAGCTCCGTGCTGGCGATGGGTGCGAACCACAACTTCTTCAACAGCGAGTGGACGCCGGGGATCTCGGCGGCGCCGTCGTGGGACGACTGGTCCGGCGGCCGCGACGCGGCCTGCGGCCGCCGCAACCCCGGCCGGCTCACGGCGGCCGAGCAGCGTCAGGTGGGCCGCGCCTACATCGCCGGCGCGGTGGGCGTGTTCGCGGGCACCGGTGCCTCCTACCTGCCGTTGTTCGACGGCGCCGCGGTCACCCCGCCGTCGGTCGGCGACGCCGACGTCCGCTCGCACGCGATCGGCGGCGGCCGCCAGGAGGTCCGGCCCGGCATCGACGCCTTCCCGAGCCTCGCGACCGGTGCCGACACCCAGCTGTGCACCGGCATCGCCACCTCCGAGGGCGGCTCCTTCGTGCCGTGCGGCCGGCTCAACAACGGCGAGGTGACGCCGCACTGGACGACGGCCGGGGAGCGCACGCCGACCCGCCGGTTCCTGCGCATGACGTGGGGCGCGGCCGGTGCGGTCGGCGGGCTCGACCTCGTCCGTCCGCTCGACCTCAGCGCGCGCCGGCTCGAGCTGCGCACGATCGTCGACCCGCGGCGCGGCGACGTCGCGCTCCGGATCCGCCTCTCCGACGACGCCGGCGGCTCCGCCGTCCTGGAGCCGGAGAGCGGCACCGCCCTGCCGGCGCTGCTCGCCGCGCCCGGGGTCACCAAGCTGTGGGCGCAGCCGGTGCTCGTCGACCCGTCGGCGGCCACCGGCGTCGACCTCACCCGCATCACCCGGGTCGAGATCCTCGGCGACAGCCCCCGCGGCCAGGTGTTCGTGGCCGACCTCTCGGCGGCACCCGCCGCGCTGCCCGCCACGCCGACCACCCGGATGCCGCAGGTGTCGGTGCGCGACCTGCGGCTCACCGAGGGTGACGCGGCGGCCGCCGGACCGCGCGGGTGCCGTTCACGATCGCCGGCGGCCCGCTCACCCGGCCGGCGCGGTTCGTGGCGCTCACGGCGGGGGAGGCACGCGGCTCGCGTGCAGCGGGTCGTCGTCGACGTCGCGGCCGGCCAGACCTCAGGCTCCATCCCGGTCGAGTACGTCGCCGACCGCACCGACGACCCGGACAGCTTCACCTCGGTGACGGTGTGGCCGCTGCGCGGCCTCGCCACCGACCGCTACCTCGCGCACGTTGCGGGTGATCGACGACGACCCGACGCCTCGGGTCACCGTCACCGCGACTCGTCAGGTGCGCGAGGGCGGCGTCGCCGTCTTCCGGATCCGGCTCTCCGCGCCGGCCGGCTACGACGCGTACGCCGATGCCAGGGTGGTGCGCAGCCCGGGCGTCTCGGTGCAGGGGCGCGACGTCGCCCGCGCGTGGCTGCGCGAGCACGGGTCCACCGAGCGCCTGGACCGGCCGCTGTGGCGCACGGGCGCCTACACCTACGGCCGGATCCGTGCTGGGCAGCGGGTCGCCGAGGTGCGGATCCCGATCGCCCGCGACCGGGTGCGCGAGCGGCGCGAGCAGCTCACCGTGTCGTTCGACCTGCTCGGGCAGACCCGCCGCGCGACGGTCACGGTGCTCGACGCCTCCTGAGGGCCGCATGCTCGGCGGGGTCGGCGCGAGCCGCTGCCACGTCGGACGCTGATCCGACTGCGGAATCCCCGGTTGACCGGGGATTCCTGCTCTTCTCGGCCGAAGCATCGGCTGAGAAGAGCAGGAGTAGGCCGAGAAGTCGGGGTGACGCCGACGGGCGGGCCACTCAGGCCGGCAGGTCCTCGGCGTCGACGATGCGGTAGGCGTAGCCCTGCTCGGCGAGGAACCGCTGCCGGTTCTGGGCGAAGTCGGCGTCGACCGTGTCGCGGGAGACCACCGTGTAGAAGTGCGCGGTGCGCCCGGCGTCCTTGGGACGGAGCAGCCGCCCGAGGCGCTGGGCCTCCTCCTGCCGGGAGCCGAACGACCCCGACACCTGGATCGCGACCTCCGCCGACGGCAGGTCGATCGAGAAGTTCGCGACCTTGGAGACGACGAGCAGCCCCTCCTCGCCGGCCCGGAAGGCCTCGAAGAGCCGCTGCCGCTCCTTCACCGTCGTCTCGCCGGTGATCAGGGGGGCGTCGAGGGTGCGGGCGAGCTCGTCGAGCTGGTCGAGGTACTGCCCGATCACCAGCGTGGGCTGGTCGGCGTGCGATGCCACGAGGTCCTCCACCACCCGTAGCTTCTCGTGGGTGCACGAGGCGAGCCGGTAGCGCTCCTCGGGTTCGGCGGTGGCGTACACCATCCGCTCCGACGCCGGCAGCGTGACGCGCACCTCGACGCAGTCGGCCGGGGCGATCCAGCCCTGCGACTCGATGTCCTTCCACGGAGCGTCGTAGCGCTTCGGCCCGATCAGGGAGAACACGTCGCCCTCGCGGCCGTCCTCGCGCACCAGGGTGGCGGTGAGCCCGATCCGTCGGCGGGCTTGGAGGTTCGCCGTCATCCGGAAGATCGGCGCGGGCAGCAGGTGCACCTCGTCGTAGACGATGAGGCCCCAGTCGCGGGCGTCGAGCAGCTCGAGGTGCGGGTAGACGCCCTTCCGCTTCGTCGTCATCACCTGGTAGGTCGCGATCGTGACCGGCCGCACCTGCTTGACGGCGCCGGAGTACTCGCCGATCTCCTCCTCGGTGAGCGAGGTGCGACGCAGCAGCTCGTCCTTCCACTGCCGGGCGCTCACGGTGTTGGTCACCAGGATCAGCGTCGTCGCCTGCGCCTGCGCCATCGCCGCCGCGCCCACCAGCGTCTTGCCGGCGCCGCACGGCAGGACGACGACGCCCGACCCGCCGTGCCAGAACGACTCGGCCGCCTCGCGCTGGTAGGCCCGCAGCTCCAGTCGGACTCGTCGAGCGCGATCGCGTGCGCCTCGCCGTCCACGTAGCCGGCGAAGTCCTCGGCCGGCCAGCCGAGCTTCAGCAGCACCTGCTTGAGGTTGCCGCGCTCGGAGGGGTGCACGGCCACCGTGTCGTCGTCGATGCGGTCGCCCAGCATCCCGGCCACCCGCTTCGCGCGCAGCACCTCCTCCAGCACCGGCCGGTCGGTGCTGGCGAGCACGAGGCCGTGGGTGGGGTGCTTCTCCAGCCGCAGCCGGCCGTAGCGCGCCATCGTCTCCGCGACGTCGACCAGCAGCGAGTGCGGGACGGCGTACCGGCTGAACGTGAGCAGCGTGTCGACCACCTGCTCGGCGTCGTGACCCGCGGCGCGGGCGTTCCACAGACCCAGCGGCGTGAGCCGGTAGGTGTGCACGTGCTCCGGCGAGCGCTCCAGCTCGGCGAACGGCGCGATCGCCTTGCGGCACTCGTCGGCCCGCTCGTGGTCGACCTCGAGCAGCAGGGTCTTGTCCGACTGGACGATCAGGGGGCCGTCATGCACCGGCCAAGTCTAGGTACCCGTGGGTGAGGGCCACCGGCCGCGGGAGACGATGGGCACCGTGACCCGCTCCCTGCTCACGCCCCTGCTCCTCGCCGTCCTCGTCGTCGGCGCCGCCGGCTGTGGTGGCGACGAGCCCGGCGACGCGTCGTCGAGCCCGTCGGAGTCGACGTCGTCGGCGTCGGCGTCGAGAGCCGACCGACCCGGCATCCAGCAGCGCCACCCGTCGGACGAGGTGCCGCCGAGCGACGTCCCGAGTGAGTCCGCGCCGGTGCCGGGCGACGAGGGCGAGGGAGGTGACGACGACGGCGACGACGGTGGCGACGGCGAGGACGCCGACGACGCCGCGGTGGTCGCCTCGATGCAGGCCTCGCTGCGGGCGCTGGTCGACCCCAAGACCACCCCGCAGCAGAAGGCGGACCGGGTCGTCGGCGGTCGCGACCTCGCGCCGTTGTTCCGGCAGTTCCGGGCGGCTCGGGTGACGCCGACATCGCGTTCACCGTCGAGGAGCCCGAGGTCGAGGGCCGGCGCGCCACCGCGCTCGTCGGCGCCACCGACCGCGGCCAGCCCCTCGCCGCGCCGGCCAGCACGCCCTTCGTGCTCGCCGACGGCGAGTGGCGGCTCGAGCGCCGGACGGTCTGCGTCTTCGCCGAGCAGGTCGGCCTGAGCTGCCCCTGACCACGAGCCGGCCATCCACCGCACCAATCGTTCGATCGAACGGGAATGACACCGGATCGGCCCCGAACGGCGCACGAATCGTTCGATCGAACGATTCGTGCGGGCTCAGAAAGGACCCTCAGGCCTCGACGGCCCGCACGCTGGTGATGCGGTGGATGGCGAAGGTGCGGGTGTCGTCGCTGCGGTGGTCGTAGGCGGTGAGCTGGCCACCCTCCACCGCGACCGGGTCGACGACGCGGTCGGCGGCGACGCCGTGGTTGTCGAGGAAGCCGATGACCACGGTGGTGCCGGCCTCGAGGGCGGCCCGCAGCGCGGTGAGGGCGCCGCTGGGGGAGAGGGCCGTGGCCGCGGGGCGGGTGCGGGCGGCGCGGTCGCCGGCGCGGATCGCCGTCACCACCGCCGCTGCCCGCGCGGCGTCCCGGGCGGGCCCGGCCGCCAGCGCCGCCCGCCGGTCGCGCGGCACCCGCGCCCGCAGCTGGTCGGGCCGCCCGACCTGCACGACGCCGTCGGCCGACTCCACCACCGGGGCGGCGCCGAGGTCGCGCAGCCGCGGCAGCAGCACGTCGAGCGGCGTCGTCGACACCACGACGGTCGGCGCCAGCCGCCGCAACCCGAGCGAGGCGGCCCGCGGGTGGGCCAGCAGCTCGGAGAGCGCGGTCTCGTCGTCGGCGCGCAGGTAGGCCTCCACCGGACCCGCCCGCAGCGTGCCGAACGTCCGCACCGTGTCGTCCACCAGGTAGCTGAGCGGCTGCGGCACCGGGGTCCGTGACACCGAGGCGAGGAACGCGTGCAGCTCGACGGCGGTCCACCCGACGTCGAGCGCCCGCCGCACCGAGCCGCGCGTGAACCGGTAGACGGTCGCCCCGCCGCGCGACTCGACGTCGGCCACCACGGCGAGCTGCCGGGCCAGCGCGGCCTCGAGCGGGCCCGGGGCCACCGCCGTGAGGTCGGCCTGCACCAGCACGTGGTCGACCGGCTCGGGCAGCAGGGCGGCCAGCCCGGGCGCCGGGTCGTCGTCGCGGAGCAGCGCCCGCGCGTAGGAGGCCAGTGCGTCCAAGCCCGGTGACGCCGAGCAGCCCGGCCTCGCCGACCGCCATCTCGACCTGGTCGGCACGCGAGCGGGGCCGGCGGGGTCGCCGCCAGGCCACGGCCTCCAGCAGCGACGGCAGCCCGGTGCCGGCGGCCAGCGCCGCGCCGGGCGGCAGGTCGGCCAGCGCCGTCAGCGCCATCGTGCGCGACTCGGCGGTGAGGTACGACGCCAGCTCGGGTGCGAGCGCGTTCCACGTCTTGCCGGCCGGGTCGCGCGACCCCGCGAGCGCCGGGCAGCCGCGGGCTGGACAGCCACGTCCGCGCCAGCCGCACCCAGCGCTCGGCCGGCGGCTGCCCGGTCCAGGTGTCGAAGTCGTCGGTGGGCACCCACACCGGGTCGCCGGCGGCGTCGGCCCGGCTGGCGAGCAGCCCGGCGCCGGCCGCCGTCTCCACCAGCAGCGCGGCCGCCTGCTCGCTCACCGCGAGCAGCCCGGCGGCGGCCTTGAGGTCGCGGACCGCGAGGCCGCCGCTGCGCAGCACCCCCGGCGGGTCGCCGCCCCAGTGGTCGAGCAGCAGCTCCACCCGGCGCACCGCCTCGAACGCCGCCCCGGCCGCGGTGCGGTCGACGAGGCCGGGGTCGCGCTCGCTGGTGGCGACCGCCGGCACGACGTCGACCGGCTCGGCCGTCGTCCGGCCGCCGCGCAGTGCCAGCCCCACCTCGCCCGGCGCCACGACGACGGCGCCGCCGCCGGGCCGGGGCACGAGCAGCCGCCGGGCGAGCAGCTCCTCGGCCGGTGTGGCGGCGTCGCCGGGAGTCACGGTCTGCCGCGCCGTGCCCGACGTCGCCTCGCCGCCGTGCTCGACCACGTGCTGCAGCAGGGCGGCCGCCTCGGGCGTCACCTCGGCCAGCAGTCGCGGCCACCTCCGCCGCCGGCGGCGGCTCGGGGGAGCGGGGTCGCAGGCCGCTCGCTCCCGGGCCACCGGCGAGCGCGTCGGCGAGTCCGGTGACGGCGCGGACGCCGTCCGATGGCTCCCACGCGAGCGCCAGGTCGAGCAGACGGTCCAGTGCGGCGTCGACAGCGGCGGGCGCGGCGTGGATGATGCTCTGCACCTCCGGGCGCGTGGTTTGGCCGGCGACGACCAGGGCATCAGCCACGGAGAGCTCGAGGCGCGTCAGCGTGTCGAGGGCACGGGAGAGCGAGGCACGCACGGTCGCTCGGGACGCGAGCTGGCCGACGTCGTGAGGGGCAGGTGTGGTCAGGTCGGGACGCGCGAGGAGCAGCCGCGCCATCCGCTCGTCGGACCAGCCACGCAGCTGGTCGGCGAGCGAACGGAATCCGGACATCCCTCCAACGCTACTGACCTCACGCGGAGTGGTGCGCCCGTGACCGGGGTCGAGCTGCACCACGGTGCCGCCACCGACACCGGCAAGGTGCGCGAGGTCAACGAGGACGCCTACCTCGTGGCGCCGCCGGTCTTCGTCGTCGCCGATGGCATGGGCGGCCACGACCGGGGCGACGTCGCGAGCTCCATCGTGGTCGAGGAGTTCGGCCGGCTCGCCGACACGGGCTACGACCCGGAGAAGGGCCCGGAGGTCATCGCCGAGACGCTGCGCGCCTGCCAGGCCCGGATCGCGGAGTACGACGACGCCCAGCGCGCCCACGGCTCCGCGGGGTTCGCGGCCGGCACCACAGCCGTCGTCGCCCTGCTCATCGCCGACGGCACCGAGCCCAAGTGGCTCCTCGCCAATCTCGGCGACTCCCGCATCTACCGCTACAACGGCGGCGCGCTGGAGCAGGTGAGCGTCGACCACAGCGTCGTGCAGGAGCTCGTCGACGCCGGCACCATCACCCTCGAGGAGTCGGCGTACCACCCGGAGCGCCACGTCATCACCCGCGCGCTCGGCGGCCGAGGCAGTGTCGAGGCCGACTACTTCGTGCTGCCGCTCGCCGGCGCCGAGCGGCTCATGCTCTGCTCGGACGGCGTCAGCGGCATGATCGACGACGACGAGATCGCCGCGATCCTCGGCCGTGCCTCCGACCCGCGCGATGCCGCGGACCGCGTGGTCGCCGCCGCGGTCGAGGCCGGTGGGCACGACAACGCCACGGCGGTGGTCGTCGATGTGGTGGGATTGGCCGACGACCGACCCTATGACTCCGACGCACAGCGGGTGAGTCTCGAAGAGAAGCTGGGAGCACTGCCATGAGCGAGGCGGCAACCTGGTCCTACCGTCCCGGATCCTGGTTCGCCGTCGTCGGAAGCGCCACCACCCTGCTCCTCCCGGCCGCCGAGAAGGCGCGGGTGGGCGAGCTGTGGGGGCGTATCGACGACGGCGAGGGCTTCGACGTCATCCTCGACGGCCTGCTCCAGACGGGTCTGGGCAGCCTGTCGGACTTCGTGCTCGTCGGCGGCGGGGACGGCGCACCCACCCGGGTGCTGCTCCGCGGCTCGGCGGCACGCGCCACCGTCACCGCCGGCGACGAGACCGTCGAGCTCGACGGCTCGCAGGCGGCCACCTGGGTCGAGCGCACCGTCGACGGCGTCACCCGGCTCACGATCACCGTCGACGACGACCCCGGCGAGGGCGACCTGCCCACCCTCGGCGGCCTGGCCCGGGTCGCCCGGGTCGACCGCCCGCCGTACGCACCCGAGCCCGACGTGGAGCCCGAGCCCGCGCCGGCGTCCGCGGCGCTCGCCATCGACGGCGACGACGACCATGCGGAACCCGAGGTCAGCGAGTCGGGCCTGGACGCGCCGGCCGAGCCGTACCCGGTGGCCGAGGGCGTGATCCTGGACGAGGACGACGAGCCGCCGTCCACCGCCGACCTGCCCCTCGATCAGCAGATCGACCAGCAGCCCGACGACCAGACCGACCAGCTCGAGGAGCCGGAGCTGCTCGATCAGCCAGGGCAGCCCGAGCAGCCCGCCGCGCCGGCGCCGTTCGACTGGCACGAGGAGACCACCACGGGGCCCGAGCAGCCGGGCGAGCCGCAGCCTGCGGACGACTGGGCCTCCCCGGCCCCGCCGCCCGCCCCCGACTGGCCGGCGCCACCCCCGCCGCCGAGCACCCCGCCGTCGCCGGTGTGGGGCCCGGACGACGAGGCCCCGACCGCGGCTCCCACCGTGTTCGGCAGCCAGGAGCCGCCGCCGCCCGAGGCGGCCGCGCCGCCGCCACCGGCGTCGGACTGGCAGGGCGCGCCGCCGCCCCCGCCGCCGCCCGGCACCGACCACGACGGGATGACGCGGGCCGGCGTGGCCGGCGACGAGTTCGCGCGACAGCAGCCCGGCATCCCGGGCCAGCCGATGGCACCGAGCGTCACCGACCCGGTGGCGAAGCTGATCATCTCCAGCGGCGAGGTGATCGAGGTCGACCGCGTGATCCTCATCGGACGCGCCCCCGAGGCCCGCCGGTTCACCGCCACCGACCAGCCCCGGCTGGTCACCGTCCCCAGCCCGCTCCACGAGATCTCCTCGACGCACGTGGAGGTGCGTCCCGGCTCGGGTGCCGACCACGGTTCCGCGGTCGTCACCGACATGGGCTCCACCAACGGCACCGTGCTCGACCAGCCGGGCATCGGCGCCGAGGAGCTCAAGCCCGGCATCGCGGTGCAGCTGATCCCGGGCGCGGTCATCAACCTCGGAGACGGCGTGACCATCCAGGTCACCCATCCCTGAACCCCCTCCCTCTCCCCATGACGCAGCACGCCGCGCGGCCCGAGGCCGTGTCCTACCCGGCAGCCGACCTCGACCGGCGCTTCTACGCCTTCGTGATCGACCGGCTGCTGGCGTGGAGCGCCTTCGCCGGCGCGGGCTACGTCACCTACCGCCTGGTCGTCGACGACCGGGTCGGACAGGGCGTGGGGGTCGCGGTCGGCACCGTGCTGGTCGTGTCGCTCATCTACGCCGTCCTGCTGGGCGTCGCAGGGATCTCGCCCGGCAAGGCCCTGGTGGGGCTGCGGGTGGTGCGCGCCCGCGACGGCCGTCCGGTGGGCATCGTCGTGGGGCTGCTGCGCACCCTCATCCTGGGCATCGCCACCCTGCCGACCTTCGGGCTCGGCCTCGCCACCCTCGCGTGGACCGCGCTGGCCGACCCGAGCGGGCGGCGACGCGGCGCCCACGACCGGTGGACGCAGACGATCGTGGTCGACGTCCGACCGGCGCCGGCGGCCGACGACGAGGGGGAGGAGCGGCCGCGCCAGATCGTCAACCTCACGGCGATGCGGCTGATGCCGGCCTCGGCGGGTCAGGCACCGGCGGTGCCGTCGGTGCCGCCGGGCCCGACGCCGCACCGGCGCGAGCCACGGCGGCCCGAGCCCCGGCCGGAGCCCGCGCCCGAGGCGCAGCCCGCGGGGCAGCCGTCGTCCCCGCCGCCGACGCCGCCGGCACCGCCCCCCGCCGTGACGACGGCGCCGATTCCCACGTCCGAGCCGCGGCCCGACCCGTCACCCGGTCCGCCCGCGGAGCCGGCTGCCGAGCCGCCCGGGGAACCGACCCACCGCCGCCCGGCCGCCACGCTGCCGGCCGAACCGGCCCAGCCGACGGCCACGGCGACGACGGTGTGGCGGGTCACCTTCGACACCGGCGAGGCGTTCGCCATCGAGGGCGTGGCGCTCGTCGGCCGCAGTCCCGAGGCCCGGCCGGGGGAGCGGGTGCGCCACCTGGTGCCGCTGCGGTCCAGCGACATGTCGCTGTCGAAGACCCACGCCCAGGTGCACGTGGCCCCCGACGGTGCGCTCGTGGTGATGGACCGCGGCTCCACCAACGGCTCGGTGATCGTCCGCAAGGGGGTCTCCAAGTCGCTGACCGCGGGCCGGCCCGCCACCCTCCTGGCCGGCGACACCGTCCGGTTCGGCGACCGCAGCATGACGGTCAGCCAAGACCCGGCCGCGGGCTCGTGACCTTCGAGCACGCGCGCAGCGTCACCTCGAGTGCCACCCCTGCCGCGGTGTGGGCGCTGTGGAGCGACCCCGGCACGTGGTCGGACTGGGATCCCGCGGTCCAGGGCGTCGTCCTCGACGGCCCGTTCGCCGCGGGCACCGCCGGCACGATGACCCTCACCGGCGGCATCGAGGCACCGGTGGTGCTCGAGGTGGTCGAGGCCGGCCGCCGCTACCTCGACCGGCTCACGATGGGCGACCTCGTGATCCGCATCGACCACGTCGTCGAGCCCGCCGGCTCGGGCAGCGAGATCACCGTCGCCACGACCATCGAGGGGCCCGGGGCCGAGGACGTCGGCCCGATGGTCACCACCGACGCACCCACCGCCATGGCGCGGCTGGTCGCTCTGGCCGAGGGCTAGGCGCTCCGCCCTATTCGGGGTCCGGCACGTCGTCGAACGCGTCCGGCGTGCCGACGAACTCGGCGTGGCCGAGCGGCCACACCAGGGCGAAGACCTTGCCCACCACCAGGTCGACGGGTACGTAGGCCCGGTCGGTGTCGCAGCGGCGCTGGCGCGGCTTGCACAGCCGCGCCGAGGAGTCCGCCGAGGCGGCGCGGTTGTCGCCCATCACGAACAGCCGGTCGTCCGGCACCGTCACCTCCCACTGGCAGCTGCCGCCGAACGCCATCGGGCCGTCACAGCTCGTGTCGGGCTGCGGCGCGATGAAGTCGTCCTCGTCGATCGGCTCTCCGTTGACCGCGATCCGGCCCTGCTCGTCGCAGCAGGTGATGGTGTCGCCGGCGAGGCCGATCACGCGCTTCACGAGGTGGCCGCCGGTGGGGTAGAGCCCGATCTTGGCCAGCCCCTTCGCCAGCCAGGTCTGCGGGCCCATGACCGGCCCGGTGAGCCAGCCCCCCGGGTCCTCGAAGACCACGACGTCGCCGCGGTCGGGCTCGCCGAACCAGTACGACGTCTTCTGCACCAGGATCCGGTCGTTGGTGACCAGGCCCGGTTCCATCGACTCCGAGGGGATGTAGAACGCCTGCACGAAGAACGTCTTGATGACCAGGGCCATCACCAGCGCCACGCCGAGCAGCACGACGGTCTCGATCCACAGCGGCGCCCGGCGCTCCCCGTCAGCGTCAGCGTCAGCGTCGTCGTCGGCCTTGTCGACGGCGTCCTCGGGGTCCGCCTCCGCCGGCTCGTCCGCCCCGGTCGTCGGGTCCTCGCTGGTGCCCTCGTCGGGGTCGGTGGCGCCGTGGCGATGGCGGCCGGCAGCGTCGTCGTCGGGCACGGGGGGAATCTACGTCACGGGTCCCGACCACTCCTCGCGGAGCATCCCGAAGATCGCGGTGTCGGTCCACGCGCCCTTGCCGAACCAGTCACGTCGCAGGTGGGCCTCCTGTCGCATGCCGAGCCGCCGGCACAGCGCGGCCGACCGCTCGTTGCGCGGGTCGAGCTGTGCCTCCACCCGGTGGCAGCGGTAGTGGCCGAAGGCGAGGCCGCTGATCGCGGCCGCCGCCTCGGAGGCGAGGCCTTGTCCGGCCACCGACGGGTGGAACACCCAGCCGAGCTCGGCCACCGCCGGCGGGTCCCCGGTCTTGAGGCGCAGCATCACGTCGCCGACCAGCCGGCCCTCGTGCTCCACGACCAGGAACAGCGGCTCACCCGCGGCCTGGGGATGGGTCGAGCCGAAGAACCGCCCCAGCCGCGCGAGCGCGGCCTCGCGGTCGAGGGTGTCGAAGGGGAGGTAGCGGGTCACCTCCGGGTCGCCCCAGTAGGAGTGCACCGCGTCGAGGTCGCCGGGCTCGGCGGTGCGCAGCAGCAGCCGCGCGGTCCGCAGGGGCAGCGGCGGCCGGTGCTCCGGTGACGTCACCGGGCGATGACCGCGGGGATCCGGGTCACCGTCCCGCGGGCGCCGCGCCAGGTCACCACGCCGTCGTCGACGCGGGGGCCGCGGCTGCGGCGCAGCACGGTGATCGTGAAGGTGGCGCTCTCGCCGGGGCCGAGGCGCAGCGCCGCCGGCGTCACCTGCACGCGGCCGCGGAAGCCGACGGCCGCGGAGGAGAAGTAGGTGCGACGGCGGCCGGCGTTGGTGACCGTGAGACGCGCGGTCCTCGCGGTGCCGCGCAGCACGACCGACGGGCCGTCGAGGCGGCCGCCGCCCTCGAGCCAGTGTCGGTGCCGCCCGGGCGGCACCACCCGCACCAGGCCGGGCCGCTCGGCGCGGCGCGGACGCACCAGGCCGGCCCCGGTCTGCAGGGTCGCACCCGGCGTCGGGGCGGCGGTGGTGACCAGCGCCGACTGCACGCGCGCGGGCGTCGCACCGCGTCGTGCGAGGAGCCGGGCGGCCACGCCGCTGGTCCAGGCCGTGGCGGCGGAGGTGCCGGTGGCGACGTCCCAGCCGTCGGGAACGGCGGCGAGCAGTCCGGTGGCCGGCGCGAGCACGTCCGGCTTCACGAGGCCCGAGGCCGGGTCGCCCGGGGGAGACCACGGCGCCACCCGGCGGCCGGCGTCGGTCACGCCGGCCGGGGCCAGCCGGAGCCCGGCGCCGGGGTGGCGCGCGAGCCAGGAGCGGAGTCGTTCGCCAGCGGAGCGGTCGAGGTGCACCGTGGGCACGGCGTGCAGGTCGGCGTCGACCGAGCTGCGGTCGAGGTTGACGAGCACCATGCCGTCGCCGTCGGCGAGCGCCACGGTGCGGGACTTGTCGATGCGGCCCACGCCCCCGCGCTCGCAGACGACGATCCGGCCCCGCACGCGCGCGGCGTCGAGGGCGCCGGGGGCGCACTGCGCGGCGTCGTCGCTGCTGGCGCCCGCGACGCCGGCGCCGCGTGCGAGCACGACCTTGCGGGCTCCCAGCCCGCGCGGCGAGAGCATCGCGCCGTCGAGGCGGAGCCCGGCGCCCACCACCTCGCCCCGCGGGGTCGCGCCCACGGCGGCGCCGACGGTGGTGACCCAGGGCACCGGGTGGGCCGCCGGCCCGCCCCGGTCGTTCCCCGCGGCCGCGACCACCACGACGCCGCCCTCGGTGGCACCGAGCAGCGCGCGCTCGACGGTGTCGATCTCCGGCGGGCCGCCGACCGACAGGCTGAGCACGTCCACGCCGTCGGCCGTGGCGCGGTCGACGGCAGTGACCAGGTCGGCGGTGGCGCAACCGTCGCCGCGCGGGTCCGGAGCGCTCCAGCACGCCTTGTACACCGCCACCCGGGCGTCGGGCGCCTGCCCGCCGAAGCGGCCGAGCCGCTCGCCGTCGACGCGCACCGGCACCCCTGCGTTGCCCGCGGCCAGCGCGGCCATCTGGGTGCCGTGGCCGTCGTCGTCCAGCGGCGAGAGCGACGTCGTGGCCCGCACCGCGTCGCGGCCGAACCCGGCCACGAACCACCGAGCCCCGGCGATCTTCCCGGTGCACGCCTCGGCCCAGCCCTCGCCCTCCTGACACGGCCCGGTGTAGCCCGCGCGCGGTGAGCGGCGCGACTGCGCGAACACCGGGCTGTCGGGAGCGAGACCGGTGTCGACGACGCCGATCACCACACCGCGGCCGCCGCGGCGCGGTCCGACGGCTCCGAGGCCACCGGCACCCGCCGCGCCGCGCGCCACCTCCCGCACCGTGTTGCGCTCGACCAGGGCGACCCCGGGAAGCGCTTGCAGCTCGGCCGCCTGCTCGTCGGTGAGCCGGGTGGCGAACCCGTTGAGCGCGGTGGTCCACCGGTACACCGGCGTCGGGGCGTCGACGGTGGCGAGCACCTCGTCCTGCTCGGCGAGGAGCCGGTCGCGGAGCGCCGCCGCCGGCAGCGGTCCCCGAGTCGCGGACGCGCCGGGGCCGCGCAGCGTGACCAGGTGCAGGGCCGACTCGCCGTCGGCCTGGTCGCTCGCGGCAGCGGCACGGGAGGCCGTGCCGAGCGGAGCGAGTGCAGCCAGGCCGGTGAGCGCGAGCGTCACGACAAGCGTGACAACAAGCGTCCTCCGCTGGCGCATCGCCGGCTCCTTTGGTCTGCTGGGGAAGACCGGCCGGGTCGCACGGGACCGAGCCGGAGCCGTCCATTGTGGCCCACGAGTCACAGCGGTTACCAGGGACGCCTGGCAAACGTGATGACTCGGGGCCGGTGCGTCGGCCTACACTTCCCCTCGCGCAGACGCCGGACGGGCCGGCTCGGGACGCGCGTGCGAGCGAGGGAAGAGGCAGCACAGTGCCCACTGGCAAGGTGAAGTGGTACGACGCCGAGAAGCGGTTCGGCTTCTTGTCGCAGGAGGGTGGCGACGACGTCTACGTGCACGCCGACGCGCTCCCCTCGGGCACCGACACCCTGAAGCCGGGCACGCGGGTGGAGTTCGGCATCGCCCAGGGCCGCCGCGGCGACCAGGCCCTGCAGGTGCGCGTGCTCGACGCCCCGTCGGTCACCCGCAACCAGGCGCACGCCCGGCGCAAGAGCCCGGAGGAGATGGCCACGATCGTCGAGGACCTCGTGGTGCTGCTCGACGGCGTCGGCGAGTCCTACCGCCGCGGTCGCCACCCCGAGGCCCGCACCGCCCGGCCCACCGCCAAGCTGCTGCGGGCGCTGGCTGACGAGCTGGATTCCTGACGCCCACGCTCGTCGAGCGTCCCGAGTCGGCGCCAGATGTCACGTCAGGAGCGCCGAGTCGGCGCGTCATGACACGCCGACTCGAGCTCGTCGACTGCGTCCGCTCGGTTCGCGTGTCGTCCGGTTCGGATCCGACCCCGTGCGTTCGTCGTCTTCCCTGCGTTCTCGTGGGGTGACGCCGACACGTCGCTTGTGTACGGGGGCCGCTTCGCGGCGGCGACCACAACCGACGGGTCGGCGTGGGTGCGTCGTACCGCTCAGCGCGGGTACTGCTGATCCGGCTCTGCTACGGGGGCGGGCGCGGGGCCGCGCTCCATCGCGCGCTTCGGAGCGCTCACCAGGACGAACACCGTCCACAGGGCCAGCACGGCGAAGGCGACGCCGAGCCCGAGCGCGGGCACGAGCGGCATGGCGATGCCGACGAAGCCGCCGATCACCCACGCCAGCTGCAGGGTGGTGTCGCTGCGGGCGAAGGCGCTGGCCTGCACCCGCACGGGCACGCCGCTCTGGATCGTCGAGTCGAGCGACACCTTCGCCAGGGCCTGCGCGAGGCCGGCGGTGAGGCCCAGCATCACCAGCACCAGGACGCCGTAGAAGAGCGCGCCCACCAGGCAGATCGCGGCGTCGGCGAGCAGCGCGACGGTGACGGTGACCGCCGGGTTGATCTTCTTCAGCACCGAGGCGAGCAGGATGCCGATCGCGTTGCCGGCGCCCGGCGCCGCCGATCACCAGCGCGACCAGCACGGCGGGTTCCCAGTCGCCGATCGGCTCGTCGCGGAGCAGGAACGCCATGAACATGATGAGGAAGCCGGAGAGGAAGCGCGGCCCGCAGTTGGCGCGCAGTGCGTAGGCCACCGCGCCGGGGATCCGGGTGCCGCGCCGGTTGCCCTCCACGGTGTCGCGCATCGACACCGACTGCTCGCCCTCGGTGGAGTCGACCTGCGACGGCAGCAGGATGGCCACGATCGTGCCGGCCACGAACACCAGGAAGGCGTAGCGCAGCGACCACTCGGCTCCGAAGTACGCGGCGGCTCCGGCCAAGGGGGCCGACAGGCCGGCACCGACGAGTCCCGCCAGCGAGACCCGGCCGTTGGCCTTCACCAAGGTGATGCCGTCAGGCAGCAGCCGGGGCACGGCGGCCGCCCGCGTGACGCCGTACGCCTTCGACGACACCAGCACGCCCAGGGCCGCCGGGTACAGGAGTGCGGAGTCGGCCGCCACCGCGCCGGCGAGCACCCAGCACAGGAACCCGCGGATCGCGAAGGTGGCGCCGATCGCCCAGCGGCGGCCGTGGCTGAAACGGTCGAGGAACGGTCCGATCAGCGGCGCCACGATGGCGAACGGCACCATCGTGAGCGCCAGGAAGAGCGCCACCTGGCTGCGCGCGTCGCTCGTGGCGCCCACGAAGAACACCGTGGTGGCCAGCGAGATCGCCACCGCGGCGTCGCCGGCGGCGTTGGCGGCGTGCAGGTAGATCAGCCGGTTGAGGCCGGACTGGTCGGCACCCTGCGCGCCGGCCGCCCGCTTCGCCTGGGTGACGGCGTACCGGCCGAACCGGCCCGACACCCGGCCGGCGGCGGCGGCGCCGCGCGCGGTGGCCTTCGCGCCCGTGCCGAGCCCGCGGCCGACCGCCCGGGCCCGATCGCCGGAGGCCGGCGGGGGAGCGGCCGGGTCGGTGCCGGGCGGCGGCTGCTCCGGGGGCCCGACGCTCATGCACCCCATCTTGCCCGGTGGCGCGGACGCACTCGCCGCCCGTGTCGCCGTGCTGCGCGGCACCTCATGCGATGCTGGCGCCCGTGACCACCCTGCTCTCCGCCCAGCCGGACTCGGTTGCGGCGCGCGCGGTAGACCTGGCGCGCGACGCGCTCGTCGAGGAGGTCCCGGCGGCCGAGGTCGGCGACCACCTCGAGGTGCTCGCCGAGGGCGAGCGGATCGTCTCCCACCTGTTCGCGTGCACCCGCGTGGGCTACGCCGGGTGGCGCTGGTCGGTCACGCTGACGCGCGCGTACCGGCAGCGCTCCCTCACCGTCGGCGAGGTCGTGCTGCATCCCGGGACCGGACGCGATCGTCGCGCCGGCCTGGGTGCCCTACCGCGAGCGGCTCCAGCCCGGTGACCTGTCGCCCGGCGACCTGCTCCCGGTCTCCGACGACGACCCGCGCCTGGTGCCCACCTACTCCTTCGGCGACGACCCGCTCGACGCCGACGACAAGGCACAGATCCGCACCGTCGCCCAGGACCTCGGCCTCGGCCGGGTGCGCACCCTCTCGGTCGAAGGTCGCGATGCCGCCGCCGAGCGCTGGTTCGACGGCGACGGCGGCCCCGACTCGCCGCTGGCCCGCTCGGCGCCCGAGCCCTGCTCCACCTGTGGCTTCCTGGTGCGGCTGGCCGGCCCGCTCGCCGAGACCTTCGGCGTCTGCGCCAACGGCGACGCCAACGACGACGGCCGCGTGGTCGCATTCGGCCACGGCTGCGGCGCGCACTCCGAGGTGCGGCTCGCCAAGCGGCACGAGCCGGTGCCGCTCCCCGACCACGTCTTCGACACGGTCACGATGGACGAGTTCGAGAGCTTCTAGCTCTCCGGCGGCGTGTCGGAGCCCGCCGCGCGCTGCTCCACGCGGAAGCGACGGCGGCGGCGGCAGTACTCGACGCCGATGAGGCCCAGGCCCACGCCGGCCAGGCACATCCACAGCCACCAGCCGCGGCCGTCGTCCTTGAGCGTGCCGTAGAACGGCAGCAGCGCGAGGAACCCGAGGAAGAACAGCGCGGTGCCGACCTCCACGGTGCGGAGGCCGTCGAGGTCGAGCGGCTCGACGTCGGCGACGAGGTAGGTCTTGTTGCCGAACTCGTGCTGTCTCGGCTGTTCGTCGCGCAGCTCCACGGGTCACACGGTAGCCCGCATGCCGGGACGAATCGGCGTGGCAACCCGCCCGGGCCGTCGGGTCTGCCACGGTGGTGCTCCGTGAGCACCGTGCGGACGCCGGGCGGCACCGGCCTCGACTCGTTCTTCCAGATCTCGGAGCGGGGCTCGACCCTCGCCCGCGAGCTCCGCGGCGGGGTCGTCACCTACGTGACGATGGCCTACATCGTCGTGCTGAACCCGCTCATCCTCGGGTTCCTGCCGGACGCGGACGGCCAGTTCCTCGGCGGCGGCCCAGGCGACGGCAGCAACCTGCCGGCCATCGCCGCCGGCACGGCACTGGTCGCCGGCGTGCTGACGGTGCTGATGGGCGCGGTGGCCAACTACCCGCTCGCGCTGGCCACCGGGCTGGGCCTCAACGCGTTCGTGGGCGTCGCGATCGCCTCGCAGATGACGTGGGCCGACGCGATGGGGCTCGTCGTCCTCGAGGGCGTGGTGATCCTGGTGCTGGTGCTCACCGGGTTCCGCCAGGCGGTGTTCCACGCCGTCCCGGCAGGGCCTGAAGGTCGCGATCTCGGTGGGGATCGGCCTGTTCATCGCCCTCATCGGGTTCGTCGACGCCGGCTTCGTCAACCGGATCCCGGACATCGCGGGCACCACCGTCCCGGTGCAGCTCGGCAACACCGGGGTCGGCCAGCTCCAGGGCTGGCCGGTGGTGGTCTTCGCCGTCGGGCTGGTGCTGCTGGTGGCGCTGTGGGTGCGGCGGGTCAAGGCGGCGATCCTGATCTCGATCGTGGTGACCACGGTGGTGGCGATCGTGGCCGAGGCGATCGGCGACTTCGGCACCCGCCAGGAATCGCCGACCGGCTGGGCCCTGGTCGCGCCGGACTGGCCCGACGACGTCGTCGGCATCGACCTCGGCACCCTCGGCGAGTTCTCGCTGCTCGGGTCCTTCGAGCGCGCCGGCGTCGTCACCGCGCTGCTGTTCGTGTTCACGCTGATGCTCGCCGACTTCTTCGACACGATGGGCACGATGACGGCGATCGGCGCCGAGGCCGGCCTGCTCGACGAGGACGGCGTCCCGCCGCGCACCGAGCGGATCCTCGTGGTCGACTCGGTGGCCGCCGCTGCCGGCGGCCTCGCCGGCGTCTCCTCGAACACGTCCTACATCGAGTCGGCCTCGGGCGTCGGCGAGGGTGCGCGCACCGGCCTGGCCTCGGTGGTGACGGGCGTGCTCTTCCTGCTCACCGTGCCGTTCACCCCGCTCGTGGCGCTGGTGCCCTCGGAGGCGGCCGTGCCCGCGCTGGTGCTCGTCGGGTTCCTGATGATGCAGCAGGTGCGCGACATCGACTGGGCCGACCTGGAGATCGCGATCCCCGCGTTCCTCACCATCGTGCTGATGCCCTTCACCTACTCGATCACCGTGGGCATCGGGGCCGGCTTCCTCGCCTACGTGCTCATCAAGGTCGTGGTCGGCAAGGTGGGCGAGGTCCGGCCGCTGCTCTGGGTCGTCGCCGCGATGTTCGTCGTCTACTTCGCGATCCACCCGATCACCGAGCTGCTCACGTAGGACGGACGGCCGGGGGTCTGCGAGCGGCGTGTCGGAGACCCCCGGCCCGAGGAATAGTTAGCATGGGTAATGAGTTATGCTAACGACATGCCCACCGTCGAGAAGGTCGCCCGAACCGACGCCGGGCTCGCTGCGGAGCTCCGGCTGTCGGTGATGCGGCTGCGTCGCCGGCTGGCGAACGAGCGGCACCCCGACAACGAGCTGAGCATGAACGCGATGGCGGTGCTCGGGGCGCTGTACCGCAACGGCGAGCTCACGGTGGGCGACCTGGCTGCCCACGAACGCGTGCGGCCGCCGAGCATGACCCGCACCGTCACCTGCCTGGAGGACGGCGGCTACGTGAACCGGCGTCCGCACGACACCGACGGCCGCCAGGTCGTCGTCACCCTGACCGACGACGGGAAGGCCACGCTGCTGGCCGACCGCCGCCGCCGCGACGAGTGGCTGGCGCAGCAGCTGCGCGCCCTGACCCCGCACGAACGCGCCGTCCTCCGTGAGGCGGCCCCGATCCTGGAGAAGCTGACCACGGTTTGAGTCCCACGTTCCGCTCCCTGAGCAATCACAACTACCGCCTGTACGTCGCCGGCAGCCTGGTCTCCAACACCGGCACCTGGATGCAGCGCGTGGCCCAGGACTGGCTGGTGCTCACGCTCGGTGGCGGCGGCATCGGCCTCGGCATCACCACGGGCCTGCAGTTCCTGCCGATCCTGCTGCTCTCGCCGTACGCCGGCGTGATCGCCGACCGGTTCCCGAAGCGGCGGCTGCTGCAGGTCACCCAGGGCTCGATGGCGCTCGCCTCGCTGCTCCTCGGCCTGCTCGCCGTCACCGAGGTCGCGCAGACCTGGCACGTCTACGTGATCGCGTTCGTGTTCGGCGTGGGCTCCGCGTTCGACGCCCCGGCCCGGCAGTCGTTCGTCTCGGAGATGGTCGGCCCCGACGACCTCACCAACGCCGTCGGCCTCAACTCCGCCGCCTTCAACCTGGCCCGCATCGTCGGACCGGCCCTCGCCGGCCTGCTCATCCACGCGTTCGGCGGCGGCACCTCGGCCACCGGCTGGGTGATCCTCGTGAACGCCGTCTCCTACCTCGCGGTCATCGCCCAGCTCGAGCGGATGGACCGCCGTGCCCTGCGCTCGCCCGACCTGGTCGGACGACGGCCGGGGGCGCTGCTCGAGGGCGTCCGGTACGTGCGGAGCCAGCCGCGGATGGTGCTCGTGCTGATCCTGGTGTTCTTCGCCGGCACGTTCGGCATGAACTTCCAGATCACGAGCGCGCTCATGGCCACCGAGGTGTTCGGCAAGGGCGCCGGCGAGTTCGGCGTGCTCGGCTCGGCGATGGCGGTCGGCTCCCTGTCCGGCGCGCTGCTGGCCGCCCGGCGGGTGCGGATCCGGCTGCGGCTGCTCGTCGTCGCGGCCACCGCCTTCGGCGTCGCCGAGCTGGTGGCGGCCTCGCTGCCCAGCTACCTCACGTTCGCGCTGTTCTGCCCGTTCATCGGGCTGGCGACCCTCACCCTGCTCAACTCGGCCAACGCCACGATGCAGCTCACGTCGGAGCCACATCTGCGGGGCCGGGTGATGGCGTTGTACATGACGATCGTGATGGGCGGGACGCCGATCGGTGCGCCGATCGTCGGTGTGGTCGCGAGCACGTTCGGCCCCCGATGGAGCCTCGCCCTGGGCGGGATCCTGGTGCTGTTCGGGGTGGCGCTCGCCGTCGCCGTCTACGCTCGGATGACCGGCGGGTGGCGGCCCGTGCTGGCCGAGGTGCGGAGCGTGGCCCCGCGCCGGCGGCTCGTCCCTCTTCCCGAGGCGGCGGACCGCGCCAGCGAGGCCGCCTGAGCATTTGGAGCCGTCCGGCGCGGCGAGTAACCTCGTTCCTCGTGTCCGGCCCCGGCCGGGCCCTGTCGCGTGCCCACTCATCGAGCGCCGCCAGGCACCATCCGCAACACGTCCGAGCCGGCAGGTCGCCGGCCGTGAGAGTAGAACGAGAGGGAACCACTCGGTGCCCACGATCAATCAGCTGGTCCGCAAGGGCCGCCAGGACAAGGTGTCGAAGAACAAGACGCCTGCCCTGAAGGGGTCTCCGCAGCGCCGTGGCGTCTGCACCCGCGTCTACACCACCACTCCGAAGAAGCCGAACTCCGCCCTCCGGAAGGTCGCCCGCGTGCGCCTGTCCAGCGGCGTCGAGGTCACGGCCTACATCCCGGGAGTGGCCCACAACTTGCAGGAGCACTCGATCGTGCTCGTGCGCGGCGGCCGGGTGAAGGACCTCCCCGGCGTCCGCTACAAGATCATCCGCGGCGCCCTCGACACCCAGGGCGTGAAGGGTCGCAAGCAGGCCCGCAGCCGCTACGGAGCGAAGAAGGAGAAGGGCTGATGCCGCGCAAGGGTCCCGCCACCAAGCGGCCGATCGACATCGACCCCGTCTTCGGCTCCCAGCTGGTCTCCCAGCTGGTCTCGAAGGTGCTGCAGGACGGCAAGAAGCAGGTCGCCCAGCGCATCGTCTACACCGCCCTCGAGGGCTGCCGCGAGAAGAACGGCACCGACCCCGTCGTCACGCTGAAGCGGGCGCTGGAGAACGTGAAGCCGGCCATCGAGGTCAAGTCCCGCCGTGTCGGTGGCGCCACCTACCAGGTGCCGATCGAGGTCAAGGGCACGCGCGGCACCACGCTCGCGCTGCGCTGGCTGGTCGGCTACGCCGCCGAGCGCCGCGAGAAGACGATGCACGAGCGGCTCATGAACGAGATCCTCGACGCCTCCAACGGCCTCGGTGCCGCGGTGAAGAAGCGCGAGGACACCCACAAGATGGCCGAGTCGAACAAGGCCTTCGCCCACTACCGCTGGTGATCAGGCGGGACGGCACCTCGACACCGTCCCTGCCGACCACCGGTCCACTCTCAACCTCTGAGGATCGCTGAGCCACGTGGCTGTCAACATCACGACCGACCTGAACGTCGTCCGCAACATCGGCATCATGGCGCACATCGACGCCGGCAAGACGACGACCACCGAGCGCATCCTGTTCTACACCGGCATCACCTACAAGATCGGTGAGGTCCACGAGGGCGCCGCCACGATGGACTGGATGGAGCAGGAGCAGGAGCGCGGGATCACCATCACGTCCGCCGCCACCACCTGCTGGTGGAAGGACCACCAGATCAACATCATCGACACCCCCGGGCACGTCGACTTCACCGCCGAGGTCGAGCGCTCGCTGCGGGTCCTCGACGGCGCGGTCGCGGTGTTCGACGGCGTCGCCGGCGTCGAGCCGCAGACGATGACCGTGTGGCGGCAGGCCAACAAGTACGCCGTGCCCCGCATGTGCTTCGTCAACAAGCTCGACCGCACCGGCGCCGACTTCTTCAACTGCGTCGACATGATGGTCGACCGGCTGAACTCCACCCCGCTCGTGCTCCAGCTGCCCATCGGCGCGGAGTCCGACTTCATCGGCGTCGTCGACCTCGTCGGCATGCGCGCGCTCACCTGGCGCGGCGAGACCAAGATGGGCGAGGACTACGACGTCGAGGAGATCCCCGCCGAGCTGAAGGCGCAGGCCGACGAGTACCGCGAGAAGCTGCTCGAGACCCTCGCCGAGGCCGACGACGAGATCATGGAGAAGTACCTCGAGGAGGGCGAGTTCAGCGTCCCCGAGCTCGAGGCCGCGATCCGCGCGCCACGCTGGCCGACAAGCTGAACCCGGTGCTGTGCGGCACGGCGTTCAAGAACAAGGGCGTGCAGCCCCTGCTCGACGCCGTCGTGAAGTACCTGCCGAGCCCGCTCGACGTCGACGCGATCGTCGGCCACAAGCCGGGCGACGAGCACACCGCGATCGAGCGCAAGCCCGCCGACTCCGAGCCGTTCTCCGGTCTGGCCTACAAGATCGCCTCCGACCCGCACCTCGGCAAGCTGATCTACGTCCGGGTCTACTCCGGCAAGCTCGACGCCGGCTCGACCGTGGTGAACTCGGTCAACGGCCGCAAGGAGCGGATCGGCAAGGTCTACCAGATGCACGCCAACAAGCGTGAGGAGATCGCGTCGGTCGGCGCCGGCCAGATCGTGGCCGTCATGGGCCTCAAGGACACCAAGACCGGACACACCCTGAGCGACCCGAACAACCAGGTCGTGCTGGAGTCGATGACCTTCCCGGCCCCGGTGATCGAGGTCGCCATCGAGCCCAAGACCAAGAGCGACCAGGAGAAGCTCGGCACCGCGATCCAGCGGCTCTCCGACGAGGACCCCACGTTCACCGTCAAGGCGGACGAGGAGACCGGTCAGACGATCATCGCCGGCATGGGCGAGCTCCACCTCGAGATCCTGGTCGACCGCATGAAGCGGGAGTTCCGGGTCGAGGCCACGGTCGGCAAGCCGCAGGTCGCCTACCGGGAGACCCTCCGCAAGGAGGTCGTGAAGCACAGCTACACCCACAAGAAGCAGACCGGTGGGTCGGGCCAGTTCGCCAAGGTCGTCATCTCGCTGGGTCCCAACATCGACCCCGAGACCGGCACCGGCGCGGGCTACGAGTTCGTCAACAACGTCACCGGCGGTCGCGTGCCGAAGGAGTACATCCCCTCGGTCGACCAGGGCGGCCAGGAGGCCATGGAGTTCGGTGTGCTCGCCGGCTACCCGATGGTCGACGTGAAGTTCACGCTCGAGGACGGCGCCTACCACGACGTCGACTCCTCCGAGCTCGCCTTCAAGATCGCCGGCAACCAGGCGTTCAAGGAGGCGGCGCGGATGGCGCGGCCCGTCCTGCTCGAGCCGATGTTCGCCGTCGAGGTGATCACGCCGGAGAGCTTCCTCGGCACGGTGATCGGCGACATCAACAGCCGTCGCGGGCAGATCCAGAACCAGGAGGAGCGTCACGGTGACATGGTCATCGACGCCCTCGTGCCGCTGTCCGAGATGTTCGGGTACGTTGGCGACCTGAGGTCGAAGACCTCCGGTCAGGCGTCGTACTCCATGGAGTTCGACTCGTACGCCGAGGTTCCGTCGAACATCGCCGACGAGATCGTCAAGAAGGTCCGCGGGGAGTGATCTCCGAGGCCGTCGGTACCAGCACCACACCAGCACGTCCCGTACACCCAGTACGAGCGATGAAACACACCACACCAGGAGGAGCCCACCGTGGCTAAGGCGAAGTTCGAGCGGACCAAGCCGCACGTCAACATCGGCACGATCGGTCACATCGACCACGGCAAGACGACGCTGACCGCAGCGATCTCGAAGGTCCTGCACGACAAGTACCCGGACCTGAACGAGGAGTCGCCGTTCGACTCGATCGACAAGGCACCCGAGGAGCGCCAGCGAGGCATCACGATCTCGATCGCGCACATCGAGTACCAGACCGAGGCCCGCCACTACGCGCACGTCGACTGCCCCGGTCACGCCGACTACATCAAGAACATGATCACCGGCGCGGCGCAGATGGACGGCGCGATCCTCGTGGTCGCCGCCACCGACGGCCCGATGCCCCAGACCAAGGAGCACGTGCTGCTCGCGCGTCAGGTCGGCGTCCCCGCGATCGTCGTGGCGCTCAACAAGTGCGACATGGTCGAGGACGACGAGCTCATCGAGCTCGTCGAGATGGAGGTGCGCGAGCTCCTCTCCGACTACGAGTTCGACGGCGACAACATCCCGGTCATCCAGGTGGCGGCCTACCCGGCGCTGCAGGGTGACGAGAAGTGGGTCGAGTCCATCGGCAAGCTGATGGAGGCCGTCGACGAGCACATCCCGCAGCCCGAGCGCGAGACGGACAAGCCGTTCCTCATGCCCGTCGAGGACGTCTTCACGATCACCGGCCGCGGCACGGTCATCACCGGCCGCATCGAGCGGGGCATCGTGAAGGTCAACGAGGAGGTCGAGATCGTCGGCATCCGCGAGGGCTCGCAGAAGTCCACCGTCACCGGCGTCGAGATGTTCCGCAAGCTGCTCGACGAGGGCCAGGCCGGCGAGAACGTCGGGCTGCTGCTCCGCGGCACCAAGCGCGAGGACGTCGAGCGCGGCATGGTCGTCGTCAAGCCGGGCACCACCACCCCGCACACCAACTTCGACGCCTCGGTCTACATCCTGTCGAAGGAGGAGGGCGGCCGTCACACGCCGTTCTTCAACAACTACCGTCCGCAGTTCTACTTCCGGACCACGGACGTCACCGGCGTCGTCACCCTCCCCGAGGGCACCGAGATGGTGATGCCGGGCGACAACACCGAGATGTCGGTCGAGCTCATCCAGCCGATCGCCATGGACGAGGGTCTGCGCTTCGCGATCCGCGAGGGCGGCCGCACCGTCGGCGCCGGCCGGGTCACGAAGATCACGAAGTGACCGTCTGAGACACGAAGGAGCCCCCGAAGCCGCCAAGGCTTCGGGGGGCTTCGTCGTGTCTCAGGCTCGCGAACGTCACCAGGAGCCGAGTCGGCGGTACTTGGTCACCGCGCGAAGCGCCTCCGCTACAAGTAGCGCCGACTCGGCGATCCGCACGCACGCCGACTCGGCGCGTCATGACAAGCCGACTCGAGCCTCCTGAGGTGACATCAAGCGCCGACTCGGCGTCGTTCAGACAGCGACCGACCAGCCGGCGCGGCGGAGGAGGTCCTCGACGCGGGCGCGCTCGCCGTCCAGCTCCGGGCCGGGGTCGAGGACGCCGAGCAGGTGGGGAGCTCGAGCACCCGGCACAGCTCGGCGAGCACGGCGTCGTAGGCGAGCCGTACGCCCTCGTACTTGGCGAACCGCAGCCCGTCACGGTGGAAGGCGGCGGCGAGCCGGTCGAGGTCGCGGGCGAGCTGGGGCAGGGGCCGGACCGGTGCCGGCAGCGGCACCGCCGGCGCGCGCCGGAACAGGCCCATGTCCTGACGGTAGGTCGAGCACGTCGCGCTCACAAGCGCACCGGTCGGGCGGCGGCTGAGGCTCGCGCTCAGCGACCGGACCCGGCGAGGTACGGCGCCCCAGCGGGGTGGTGCCTGCGGCGCGGGCCGCGGCCGCGCTGACCGTGGTGGTGCCGGTGAGCTCTTCTCGACCCGCGCCACCGGAGACGTCGAGGGTGAGCACCAGGCCCTGGCCCGAGGCGTAGAGCTTGTACTCGAGGACGTCGGGCTCCAGCGTGATGCTGTCGGCGGTGAGGAGGACGTCGTCGAAGTGGCCCGCCTCGGTCTCCGCCTGTTGACCCACCGCCAGGATCGCACCGTTGTCCTCGGCCGTGCCCTCGTAGAACTCCTGCCGGTAGGCCATGCCCGGCGTCGGGTCGGCGGGCATGATGATGCCGGGCAGCGCGCCGTCGACGCCGGCCTCGAAGGAGCCCTCGCGGGTGCTGATCCTGCCGTTCTCGAACTCGGCGGTCTCCTCGCCGAGGTACCACACGTTGCCTGCCACGTCCTGCGCGTACCAGTCAAAGGTGTCCTCCACGACCTCCCCACCCTCGGTGACGGTGTCGCGGACGACCAGGGCCTCGACGCCGTTCGCGATCCGCCGGGTCTGGTCGGTGACCGTCACGACGACCTGCAGCCGAGTGCCGTCGGCGTCCTGCTCGACGTAGGACCACCGGGTGCCCGGCTGGAGCGGGAAGTACGGATGGTCCGAGCCGGGCGTGAAGTCGTTCGGATCGAGATCCACCGGGTCGTCGCCGGTCGGTAGCGCATCGCCTGCCGTCGTCCGGCTCGCGCCCGGGGACGATCCCGGTGCGGAGGGCTCGTCACCGCAGCCTGCGGCCACGAGCAGGAGGACGGCGGTGCCGGCGGCTGCTGGCAGGGCTCGCAGGGTGTGGGTGGTGGTCATGCCGACAGCGTGCGCCGGGGTTGCTGAAGACACGCTGAACGCGTTCGTCTCCCGTGGTTGGCCGGGCTGCGTCGATGGGAGGATCGGACCGTGAGTGAGCAGCCGCCCCCCAGCCCGCAGCCCGGGCCGAACCCGTACCAGCCGAGCCCGTACGTGAACTCGCCCTACTCGCCGTACCAGCTCGGGCCCGAACGGCATCCCGATCGGGCCGCCGCCCGACCACCCGCAGACCACGACCGTGCTGCTGCTCGGCATCCTCGGCTTCGCGGTGTGCCAGTTCTGCTCGCCGTTCGCCTGGGTGATGGGCCATCGCGCCCTGAAGGAGATCGACGAGTCGGGCGGCCGCTGGGGCGGGCGGTCGAACGTCAAGGTCGGCTACATCCTGGGGATCGTCGGCACCTGCATCCTGATCCTCGGGGTGGTCGGCGGCATCGCCTACGTCGTCGTGGTGATCGCCGTCCTCGCCGGGTCGGCGGCGTGACCGGCGCGCGCTCCTGCGCGCCCGCACCACCGCTACACCGAGGACGGTCGCCGGGTGCGCGAGGTGCTCACCTACTCGCGCCGCGGCAACCGGCTCAGCCTGCGCCAGCAGGAGGCGTGGGAGACCCGCCGCGAGGAGTGGGTGGTGTCCGGGGACGCCGTCGACGACCCCGCCCTGAGCTGGGCCGACCGGTTCGGCCGCGAGGCGCCGCTGGTCGTCGAGATCGGCTCCGGGGTGGGGGAGACGACGGTGGCGCTGGCGGCGCGGCACCCCGACCGCAACGTGCTGGCCTTCGAGGTGTGGCGCCCGGGCGTGGCCGAGACGCTGGCGCGAGCCGCCGAGGCCGGCCTCACCAACGTGCGCGTGTGCATGGTCGACGCCGTGTGGACGCTCGAGCACCGGGTCGCCCCCGACACGCTCGCCGAGCTGTGGACCTTCTTCCCCGACCCGTGGCCGAAGGCCCGCCACCACAAGCGGCGGCTGGTGGCGCCGGGGTTCGCCCGGGTGGCGGCCGGTCGGCTCACGCCCGGTGGCTCCTGGCGGCTGGCCACCGACTGGCAGGAGTACGCCGAGCGGATGGCCGAGGTGCTGGACGCCGAGCCGCTGCTCACCGGTGGTGTGGTGGAGCGGTGGGAGGAGCGGCCGCTCACGAAGTTCGAGCGGCGCGGGCTCGACGCCGGGCGCGAGGTCACCGACCTCTGCTACACGCGGGCCTGACCCGTGCTTCACTGACGCCCGTGCGTCCTCGCCCTCCCGTCGCGCTCGCCCTGGCCTGCCTCCTCGTGTCGCCACTCCTGGCCGCCTGCTCGGGGTCGGGCTCGGACGGCCTCGACGACAGCTACAGCGTCGAGGACGCCCTCACCGAGCTTCCGGCGATCCCGAGCGACGAGGCGTTCGCGTTCGTTCAGACCGCGGACCTCGAGGAGGCCACCGAGCTCGGTGACCTCGACCCGGACGACGACGACTGGCTGCGGGGCCTGCTCACCGACCCGCTCTACATCTCGCTCCCGCGGACGCTGCAGAGCCGCTCGCTGGTCGAGCTGGAGGACTCCCTCGGCTTCGCGCTCGCCGAGGTCGGCTCGTACGCCGCGCTGCAGCGGGCCGAGGGCGGCACCTTCGTGGAGGTCTACCGGCTGACCGAGGGCGACCCGCCGGACGACGACGGCGACGTCGGCGGGGTGGCCCGCGCGAGCGACGGCGACCGGGTGGCCCTCGGGCCCGACGAGGACGCGCTGCAGGACTGGAAGGAGCGCGAGGACACGCTCGCCGACGACGAGAACCTGGGGCCGATCGCCGAGGCGATGGACGACCACGACGTCTACGCGGCCTTCCTCAGCACGCTCTCGCGGGAGCAGCAGGGGCCGGTGCGGGCGTACGGGGTCGGCCAGGCCGTCGAGGACGGCGAGGCGGTCGAGTTCGCCGTCTTCGCCGCCGGCGAGGACGACGACATCGACGACCTCGCCGAGGAGATCGAGGACGGCTGGAACGACTCGGCCGCCGTCGGCGACGGCCGGCTCGAGGTCGAGGAGGTCGACACCGACGGCGACCGGGTGCGTCGTCGTCACCCTCCGGCCCGACGAGGCCGGCGACACGGCGCAGGCCCTCATCAACCTGGACTTCACGTTCCCCGAGTGATCGGCGTTCCTAGACTCGACGGGTGACGCTCGCGAAGGAGCCGGGGACCACCCGGCGCCCCCGGCTGCACCGGGCCTGGTGGGTCGCGGCGATCACGATGGGCGCGCTGGTGGCGGCGGCCGGCTTCCGCTCGTCGACGGGCGCGCTGCTGGAGCCGCTCGAGGAGGACTTCGGCTGGTCGCGGGCCACCACCAGCGGCGCGGTGACCCTCAACCTGGTGATCTACGGGCTCACCGCGCCGTTCGCGGCGGCGCTCATGGAGCGGTTCGGGATCCGGCGCGTGGTCGCGGCCTCGCTGCTGCTCGTCGCCGCCGGGTCGGGGCTCACGCTGATCATGGACGCCGCCTGGCAGCTGTGGCTGCTGTGGGGCCTCGCCATCGGCGTCGGCACCGGCTCGCTCGCCCTGGTGTTCGGCGCGATCGTCGCGAACCGGTGGTTCGTGCGACACCGCGGCGTGGTGATCGGTGTCTTCTCGGCCGCGAGCTCCACCGGCCAGCTGGTCTTCCTGCCGGCGATCGCGCACCTGGCGGACGGCCCCGGCTGGCGCTGGGCCGCCGCGCTGGTGTCGGTCTTCGCGCTGCTGCTCGTCCCGCTCGTGCTGCTGTTCCTCGCCGACTCCCCGGCCGCGGTCGGCACCACGGCGTACGGACAGCCTCCCGGCGAGCCGCCCCCGACGGCGCCGGTGCCCACCCGCGGCGCGGCCCGGGTGGCGATCGACACCCTGCGCGAGAGCGCCCGATCCCCGGTGTTCTGGGTGCTGTTCGGGACGTTCTGGATCTGCGGCTGGTCGACCAACGGGCTCATCGGCACCCACTTCATCCCCGCCGCGCACGACCACGGGATGCCGCAGACCACCGCCGCCTCGATGCTCGCCCTCATCGGGATCTTCGACATCCTCGGCACCGTCGCGAGCGGGTGGCTCACCGACCGGGTCGACAGCCGGTACCTGCTCTTCGTCTACTACGCCCTGCGCGGGCTCTCGCTGCTGGCGGTGCCGTGGCTGCTGGCCGAGGTGGTCCATCCCAGCCTGTTCGTGTTCATCGTCTTCTACGGCCTCGACTGGGTCGCCACGGTGCCGCCCACCGTGGCGCTGTGCCGCGAGCACTTCGGCGTCGAGCGGGCCGGCGTCGTGTTCGGCTGGGTGTTCGCCGCCCACATGGTCGGCGCCGGCGTGGCCGCGAGCTACGCCGGGCTGATCCGGCAGGGCACCGGCGACTACTTCGGCGCGTGGCTGACGGCGGGCGGGATGTGCCTGGCCGCCGCGGTCGCCGTCCTGCTGATCCCGAAGAGCAGGCCGGTCACCGAGGAGCCGGACCTCGTGGAGCCCGTCACCGACTCGATGTAGCTCGAAGGGCCTACGCGTGCGGGAAGTCCTCGCCGGTGTACGCCCGCTCCTCCACCAGCACCATCCAGTTGCCGGAGTTGTCGCGGCAGACCGCCTCGACGCCGTAGGGCCGCTCGGAGGGCTCCTGCAGGAACTCCACCCCCTGCGCCCTGAGCTCCTCGTAGGTCTGCCGGCAGTCGTCGACGCTCATCCCCAGTCCGTGCATGCCGCCCTCGTCGAGCGCGCGGTTGATCGCGGCGACCATCTCGGGGGAGTGGGGCGGCCCGGGCACGGTGAGGTGCACCTGGAGCTCGGGCTGGCTCGGGTGGTTGACGGTGCACCAGCGGTAGCCGTCGCCCAGCGTGAGGTCGGTGTGCTCGGCGAAGCCCAGCACGTCGACGTAGAACGCCTTGGACTCGTCGACGTCCTTCACGAAGACGCTGGCGATCGAGATGTTGGTGATCATGCGCCCGACGCTAGGGCGCGGCGTCCGGCTCGCGCTTCTCCTGGGTTGCGGAGCGCTCGGCGAGGCCCCACATGAACACGAAGCAGCCGGGGATGTGGGGGACGCCGGACGTCGCGTACCGGCGCTGGAACTCGCGGGGCGTCTCGCCGACGACCGCCCGGAACCGGCTGCTGAACGACCCGAGGCTGGAGAAGCCGACGGCGTGGCAGACCTCGGTGACCGTCAGGTTGGTCGCGCGCAGCAGGTCCTGGGCGCGCTCGATGCGGCGCTGCGAGAGGTACGCCGCCGGCGAGACACCGTAGGTGGCGGTGAAGAGCCGCTGGAAGTGGAACTTGCTCAGGCCGGCCACCCGCGCCACCTCGTCGAGCTCGTGCGGCTCGCGGTAGTGGAGGTCGAGGTGGTCACGGGCGCGGCGCAGGTGCACCAGCACGTCGCCGGGAGCGCGCATCGCCCCGCGTCACCGCGGCGCGGTGAGCCGGCGCCGTGCCGTGTTCTGCCGCCGCAGCCGCTCGAGGTCGCGCTCGCGCCGCTCGGCCACCACGGCGAGCAGGAAGTCCTCGGGCCGGGTGCCGTGCGGCGGCAGCGGCGAGACGTGCTCCGACACCTGGTCGGCCAGCCGGGCGCCCACCGTGGTGCGGGAGGCGGGGTCGATGCTGTCGAGCCGGCCGAGGTACTGGCGGACGGCGAGCGCGAGCCCGGTGGGGAGCGAGGACATGTCGGCGCCGCGGGCCCAGGTGGCCAGGTGCTGCGGCATCGGCGGCGGCAGGGGCAGGCTGAGCGTGACCCGGTCGCGCACGACGTAGGTGCCGGCCGCGAAGTCGCCGAGCCGCTTGCCGCGGCTGCTCACGAGCATCGAGAAGAAGGCCGGCGCCCCGAACAGCAGGTAGATCTCCACGAACCCGATGAGCGAGCGCATCAGCGCGTGCTGGAACGAGATCGGGCCGGCGTCGTCGCGCACCGCGCGGAGCCCGAGCGCGAGCTTGCCGAGCGAGCGGCCGCGGGTGAGCGTCTCGAGGGTGGTCGGGTAGCCCACGAACACGGCGACCAGCGCCACCACGAACCCGGCCTGGGTCAGGGCCGGGTCGGCGCGGACGGTGGCGACCGCGAAGAGCAGGAACATCGCGATGAGCGCGACGATCGTGACCACGACGTCGATGAGTCCCGAGGCGATCCGCGGGCCGAGGCTCGCCGGCGGCAGGTCGAGGGCCACCGCCTCGCCGGTGACGAGGTCGTCGGCGGTGAGCGTCGCGAACTCGGGGACGGCGGCCATGGTGAGCTCAGTCTAGGTACGGCGCGCAGGGTGGCGAGCACGTCGTGCCAGTGCGCCAGGAGCGCGGCGAGGTGGGTGGTGTCGGGGTGCACGACGTGCTCGGCGTCGGCGAACCGGGCCGCGAACGCCGCGCCGGCGGCCTGCTCGTCGAGCTCGCCCGACCACAGCCGCACCGGGCACCGCACGTCCTCCGGCCGGTGCGGCCACGGTGAGAAGCTGAGCGCCGCGTCGCGCAGGTAGCCGTCGGGCTGGGCGAGCGCCTCCCGCACGGCCGCGGCCACGGCGGTGTCGCCCTGCTCGGCCAGCAGCGCGGCGTCCGGGGCCGGCAGCCCGGCGTACCAGCGGGCCGCGAGCGCGGCGTCGTCCGGGTCGTCGGGGTCGATCCCGGCCACCCATTCCGCGTAGCCGGCGGGATCCGCGGCCGGCCCGACCCGCTCGCCCTGCGACGACACCAACCCGAGCGCCACCACCTGGTCGGGGTGGCGCGCGGCCGCGGCGGTGGCGTACTGGCCGCCCACCGACATGCCGAGCGCCGCGAACCGCTCGTGGCCGTACGTGCGGGCCATGACGACGGCGCCGTCGGCCACCGACCCGGGGGTGAACGGCAGCGGCGCCACCGTGCCGTAGCCGGGCCGGTTGACGCAGAGCAGCCGCACCCCGACCTGCCGGGCGGCGGCGTCGCCGGTCATGGCGACATGCCGGGTGTCGGGGCACCCGTGGAACACCATGACGAGCGGGCCGTCGTCCGCGCCGCCGCACCAGAGCTCACGAGCCATGGTGGGACCCTAGTTAGGCTTCGCCGGGTGGACCTCGACGCGTACGTGCTCGCGCACGCGCACGAGTGGCAGCGGCTCGAGGCCCTGGTCTCGATCGGCAAGCTGACCGGTCCCGAGGCCGACGAGCTGGTGGAGCGCTACCAGCAGGTCGCCACCCACCTCTCCGTCGTCCGCACCTCCGCACCCGACGGCGCGCTCATCGCCCACCTGTCCTCGCTGCTCGCCCGGGCCCGGATCCGGCTGGTCGGCACGCGGGTCTCGACCTGGCGCAGCGTGGGGTCGTTCTTCACCGAGCGGTTCCCGGCCGCGCTGTACCGGATGCGGTGGTGGTGGCTGGGCTGTCTCGCCGCGAACGTCGCCGTCACCGCCGTGATCATGGTCTGGCTGCTCGCGAACCCGCAGGTGGAGCAGAGCCTGCTCAGTCCCGGCGAGATCGACCAGCTGGTCAACTCCGACTTCGAGAACTACTACAGCGAGAACCCGGCGCAGAGCTTCGCCGCCCGGGTCTGGACCAACAACGCCTGGGTGGCCGCGCAGTGCATCGCGTTCGGCATCCTCGGCTTCCCGCTGATCTACGTGCTGTTCAACAACGTGCTCAACCTGGCGATCATCGGGTCGATCATGATCCAGCACGACCGCGCCGGCGTGTTCTGGGGCCTCATCCTCCCGCACGGCCTGCTCGAGCTCACGGCGGTTTTCGTGGCCGGTGGTGTCGGGTTCCGGCTGTTCTGGTCGTGGGTCGAACCACGCGACCTCAGTCGCACGAGATCGATCGCCAAGGCCGGCCGGGAGTCGGTGACGATCGTGCTCGGGCTGGTGGTCGTGCTGTTCGTCAGCGGCCTCATCGAGGCGTTCGTGACGCCGTCCCCGCTGCCCACGTGGGCACGCGTCGGGATCGGCATCCTCGCCGAGCTGCTGTTCTTCGCCTACGTGTTCACCCTCGGCCGCAACGCCGCCCTGCGCGGCCACACCGGCGACCTGTCGGGGCACCTGCTCGAGGACGACGTCGCCTCCCGCGGTTGACCGTCGCGAACGCGCTGACCCGTCGAGACGCGCCGACCCGTCACTCGTACGACTGACGGGTCGGCGCAGTTCCGACGGGTCAGAGCAGGCCCTGGGCCTTGAGGCTCAGGTAGTGGTCGGCCAGGGCCGGCGGGAGTCGCTCGGCGTCGGCGTCGACGAGGTCGACGCCGAGCTTGCGCAGCAGGTCGGCGGTGCGGGTGCGGTGGCGCAGCGCGGACTCGGCGGCCGCGGCGGCGTACACCTCGTCGGCGTCGTCGCGGGTGCGGGTGAGCCGTTCGAGCTCCGGGTCGCGCACCGAGGCGAGCACCACCCGGTGGTGGTGGGTGAGCGCGGGCAGCACCGGCAGGAGCCCCTCCTCGAGGGCCGCGGGCTCCAGCGGCGTGAGCAGCACGACGAGTGCCCGCTGCCGGCCCAGCTCCTGCACCGCACCCGCGAGCCCGTTCCAGTCGGCCTCGGCGATCACCGGTTCGAGCTCGGCCATCGCGTCCTGCAGCCTGGCGGCGACGTCGCGGGAGCCGGCCGAGCGCAGCCGGGTGCGCACCCGCCGGTCGCCGGCCACGAAGTCGATCCGGTCGCCGGCGCGGGCGGCGAGGGCGGCGAGCAGCAGCGCGGCGTCCATCGCGGAGTCGAGCCGCGGCACGTCGTCGACCCGCCCGGCCGAGGTGCGCGAGGTGTCGAGCACGAGCACGACGCGGCGGTCGCGCTCGGGCTGCCAGGTGCGCACGACCACCTTGGTGGTGCGCGCCGAGGCCCGCCAGTCGATGGAGCGGACGTCGTCGCCGCGCACGTACTCGCGCAGCGAGTCGAACTCGGTGCCGGCGCCGCGGATCCGCACCGCCGAGCGGCCGTCGAGGTCGCGCAGCCGGGCCAGCCGCGAGGGGAGGTGCTTGCGCGACTCGAACGGCGGCACCGACCGCAGCGATCCCGGCACCGGGACGGTCTTCTGCCGGCCCACCAGGCCGAGCGGGCCGCGGGTGCGCACGGTGACGCCGAGCGCGCGCAGGTCGCCGCGACGGGTGGGCAGCAGCGGGGTGCGCAGCAGGGCGCGGTCGCCGGGCGCGAGCCGCACCCGGTGCCGGTTGCCGGTGGCGCCGGCGCTCGGCTGCCAGGCGTCGCGCACCAGCGCCCGCACCCGCCGCTGCGAGGTGTTGCTCGCCACGAGCACGGTCTCGGCCGGGTGGTTCATCCGGGTCGACGGCGTCGGGCGGCGCGACAGCGCGAGCGCGCGGGTCGACGGCGCCACCGCGACGTCGATCGCGCACAGCACGACCACGATGCCGAGCCACTGCCACACCGTGCTGCCGGCCGGGCGCAGCACCACCGGCACCAGCCCCAGCAGGAGCAGGAGCGGAACGCGCCCGGTGATCGCCATGGGTGAGGTGTCTCCTACCGCGGCACCGGCACCGAGCCGAGCGCGGAGGCCAGCACCTGCGCGACGTCGACGCCCTCGAGCTCGGCCTCGGGTCGCAGCCCGAGCCGGTGCACGAGCGTCGCGTGGGCGAGCGACTTGACGTCGTCCGGCGTCACGAAGTCGCGGCCGGAGAGCCACGCCCAGGCGCGCGCCGAGCGCAGCAGCGCCGTCGCGCCGCGCGGGCTCACGCCGAGCGAGAGCGACGGCGACTGCCGGGTGGCGCGGGCGATGTCGACGATGTAGCCGGCGACGTCGGGGGAGACCTGCACCCGCTTCACCGCCCGCTGCCCGGCCGCGATGTCCTCGGCCGAGGCCACCGCCTCGACGCCGGCGGCGCGGACGTCGCGCGGGTCGAACCCGGAGGCGTGGCGGGTGAGGATCTCCAGCTCGGCGGTGCGCTCCGGGATCGGCAGCACCACCTTGAGCAGGAACCGGTCGAGCTGCGCCTCCGGCAGCGGGTAGGTGCCCTCGTACTCCACCGGGTTCTGGGTGGCCGCGACGAGGAACGGCCGCGGCAGCTGGTGGGTGACGCCGTCGACCGAGACCTGCCCCTCCTCCATCGCCTCGAGCAGCGCCGACTGGGTCTTCGGCGGGGTGCGGTTGATCTCGTCGGCGAGCAGCAGGTTGGTGAACACCGGGCCCTCGCGGAAGCTGAGCTCACCGGCCTTGGAGTCGATCACCATCGAGCCGGTGATGTCGCCCGGCATCAGGTCGGGGGTGAACTGCACCCGCCGGGTGCCGACCGACAGCGACGCCGCGAGGGTGCGCACCAGCAGCGTCTTGGCCGTGCCGGGCACGCCCTCCATGAGCACGTGGCCGCCGCACAGCATCGCGACGAGCAGGCCCGACACCGCGGCGTCCTGCCCCACGACGGCCTTCGCCACCTCGCGGCGCACTGCCGAGAGCCGGTTGCGCGCCGCCTCCCGCTCCTCCGCACCCTGCGTCGGGAGGCGGCGGCTGGGCCGGCGGCGGCGGTGGCTGCTCGGGCGGCTGCTCGGGCTGCTCGGGAACCATCGTCATGAGTGGCGTACCTCTTCCTCGAGTGCGGCCAGGGCGTTGGCCAGGGCGATCAGGTCGCGGTCGGAGCCGGGCTCCGGGGCGTGCTCGGACAGGAGGAACCCGATCTCGGGCTCGGGCCGGCCGGTGTGGCGGGCGACGTCGCGCACCAGGGTCGCGTCGTCGACGTGGCGGTCCAGCCGCAGCCGCGCGACGGCGCGGGCGCGTGCGGCGGCCCGCAGCGTGCGGGCGGCGTGGGCGCGGTCGCCGCCCTTGCGGTAGAGCCGGCCGCGGCTGAGCGTCGTCTCGATGGCCTTCACCACCACCGGCAGCGGCTCCGCGGCGAGCGGCCCGAGCCGACGGGCCCGCCACACCACGAGCAGCACGGTGGCGAGCGCCAGCACCCACAGCCCGGGGAAGATCCAGTCGGGCAGCAGGTCGGACACCTGGACGCCGTCGTCGCCGGCCTGGTCGTCGCGCGACGGCACGTACCAGACCAGCCGCTCCGACTGCCCCAGCAGCCGCAGCGCCACGGCCGCGTTGTCGGCCCGGAGCACCTGGTCGTTGGTGAGGAGGTCGCCGGCGCCGAGCACGGTGACCCGGTCGCCGGCCACGAGCACGTGCGCGCCGCCGTCCTCGCCAGCGAAGCAGCCCGCGCCCTCGTAGGTGCGGGCGTCGTCGACCTCGAGCTCCAGGTCGCCCAGCAGGTCGGCGAGGGCGTCGTCGGAGCAGTCGGCGGCCAGCGGGTCGTCGGTGTCGACGAAGCCCGGGTCGCCGGGCACGCCGAGGTCGTCGAGGAGGAACGTCGGGTCGACGACCACCACCCGCGCCTCGCCCGCGTGGTCGAGGAGCCGCTCGATCGTGCTCGTGCCCAGCCACTCGGTGGAGGTGACCACGATCGTGGTGTCGGCGCCGACGTCGATCGCCTCGAGCGCGTCGGCCGAGCGGGCCACGGAGACGTCGACCCCCTCGTCGTCCAGCACCCGCGCGACCGCCTGGGCTCCCTCGGGGCCGGGGTTGTCGGGGTCGAGGCGGGTGTCCCCGCCCTCGTCGGAGGGGGTGACGAGGATGACCAGGGCCACCGCCAGCACGAGCATCCCGACGATGAGCAGCGTGGCGCGGTGGCGGTGCCAGAAGTTCGGTGCCGCGGTCGCGGAGCTCGGCGGGGGAGAGGTGTCGGTGAGGGTCAACGCGCCCTCCGCAGGTCGTCGTCCAGCTCGAGGACGGCGGCGGCCTGGGCCCGGGAGGCGGCGCGCTCGCCGTACATCACGCCGTCGAACATCCCGGCCGAGCTCGCCACCCGCGGCTGGTGGGTCGGGAACTCCCCGCCGAGGGCGCGGGCCACCTCCGCGGCGGTGGTGCCGGGTGCGTCGTCGAGCCGGCCCCGCTCGACCTGCCGCACCGCGAGCGCGCGGAACCCGTCGACCAGGGCGGCCTCGTGCCGTCCCTCGGCCAGCGCCGCCTCCGCGCGGGCCCGCAGCTCGGCCGCGGTGACCCGCTCGTCGGTGAGCACCGCCGCGGCGTCCTTCTGCTCGCGTGCGGTGGAGCGGGCGCGGGTGACCAGCAGCGCGATCGCGACGCCGAGCGCCACCGCGATCACGAGGCCCGCGAACCAGGTGAGGGTCGGCGTCCGGTCGGCCGTCTCCACCGCGTCGTCGACCGACCGCTCGATCCACCCGATGATCCGCTGGACGATGTTGGCGTCGTAGTACTCGGGCTTCACCAGCTCGCGGCGCAGCTCGTCGCGGGCCTCGTCGGCGGAGGGGTCGAGCGGCGGGTCGGCGAGCAGCCGCAGGAGTGCCGCGAGACCGGGGAGGTTCACGAGTGCAGCACCCCGGCACGCTCCAGCAGCTCGACGTCGTACGCCTCCTTGCGCATCCGCTGGTCGAGGTACTGCAGCGAGGTGACCGCCGAGGTGAACGGCGCGACGAACGCCGACGACACCACCGTGCTCAGCGCCTGGGTGATCACGAGCACCAGGAGCCCGTAGTCGGGGGTGGCGACGACCGCGATCTGGCCGATGATCCCGAGCGGGAAGGCGAGCAGGTTGCCGGCCACGCCGACGACGAGCAGCGTGAGCAGCGCGATCCCGAAGGTGCGCCAGAACTGGCGCCCGGTGAGGCGATAGCCCCGGGCGATCGCGCCGAAGACGCCGACCGGCTCCAGCATCAGCGCCACGGCCGGCAGGTAGTAGACGCGGATCCAGAACCACGCCATCGCCGGCAGCACCACGAACAGGAACGTGAGCACGTAGTAGAGGACGGTGAACCCGGTGCTGTCGGTGGCGAGCGCGAGCCCGATGCCGACCAGCACCCACAGGCCGAGCGCCACCAGCCACGACACGTTGATCACGAGCATCAGGCCGAGCAGGCGCCAGCGCTTTCCGCGGGTGGCGGCCCACGCCTCGCCGAGGGTGAGCCGGCGTCCGATCGCGGCCGCGTGGGTGACGTGGGAGACCATCCCGGTGACGAGCAGCAGGCCGACCTGGAGCAGGAACACGCCACCGAGCAGCGACACGAACGACACCGCGATGCCGATGTCGTCGCCGGCGGTCGGATCCTCGCCGGTGGCGTCGTACGCGGCGCCGACCGTGAAGGTGACGAGTGCGGTGATCAGCACCGGGATCATCATCGTCACCGACGCCACGATCACCGCGGAGCCGACGGTGGCCTTCGGGTTGAACCGGATGATGCGGAACGCGGCGTCGTAGATGTCACCGAGACCCAGCGGGCGCAGCGGCATCGCGCCCGGCTTGTGGGCGGCGCCGAGCATGCCCGGCGGCGGCTGCCACGGCGCGGGGCCACCGGGCGCCCCGGCCGGTGGCACCGGGCCCGGACCCATCGGTGGCGGCACCCACCGCGACGGCGCGGCCGGCTCCGAGGGGGGAGGGGCGCCGGGCGGCGGAGGCGCGCCGGGCGGCGGGAAGGACTGGCCGTCCGACATCCATCCTCCCCACGACATCGCATTCCGAGACGGGGACATCCTGTCAGGTCGGTCCCGGCCGGCCGGGAACTATCGTGGCCCGATGAGGCGTACCGCGACGGCTCTCGTCGGGCTGCTGGTGCTGGTCGCCGGCTGTGGAGGCGCCGACTCCGGGGAGGGTGCCGGAGCGGACGAGCCTGCGGCGCCGACCTCGAGCGCAGAGCCCGGCCCCCTCGCCGAGCCGATCACGGAGCGCGAGGGCTGCGCCGAGCTCATGCCCGCGGGCGCGTTCGAGGAGACCACGATCGAGAGCCCGGACGGCGACGTGCTGCGGGCGGCCGAATTCCCGGCGCAGGACCCTCCGGTGGCCCTGGTGCTGCTGCACCAGACCAACCCCGAGGCATTGTGCGGGTGGGGTCCGTTCGCCGCGGCCGCGATCGAGGAGGGCCTCCCGTCGGTGGCCTTCGACCTGTGCGGTTACGGCGACAGCGAGTGCTCCGAGCGGCTCGAGGGCGATCCGGCCGCCCAGGTCGACCTCGCCGTCGACCGCGCCCGGGAGTCCTTCGGCGCCGACCGGGTCGTCGTGGTGGGTGCCTCCATGGGCGGCGCCAACGCGGTCCTCGCGACCGCCGACGGTGCCGATGTGGCGGGCTGGGTCGACGTCTCGGGCCCGAACGGGTGGTTCGTCGGCCGCCCGCTCGTCGACGTCGCGCCGCAGCTGCGCGGCGGACCTCCGGGCCTCGTCGTCTTCTCGCGCTCGGAGGGCGACACGGCGTTCGGCGAGGCTCGGCTGATCGCCCGGCAGTCCGGCGCCGGCTTCGTGGCTGCGCCGCCCGGCCACGGCTGGGAGCTGCTCAACGACGAGGACGACGCGCTCACCGACGTTGGTCGCGAGGTGCTGGCGTTCGCCGCCGGCGTCGGGTGATCAGCGCCGCGACAGGTGCGACGGGAGTACGCACGCCTCGTCGAGGCCGAGGACGCGGTTGAGGCGGCCGAAGGCGATCCAGGAGCCGAGGCACATCGACAGCTCGACGATCTCCCGGTCGGAGTAGTGCGCCTTCATCCGGGTCCAGAAGTCCTCGTCGAGGCCGTGGTGGTCCAGGGCGTACCGCTCGGCGTACTCGGCGGCGAGCCGGGTGCGCTCGTCGAAGTCCGGCGTCGTGCGCCAGGCGGTGACGGCCTCGGCGAAGGAGTCCTCCACCGTGACGCCGTCCCGCTCGGTGCGCCAGTCTTGGCAGAACAGGCAGCCGTTGACCTGCGCGATCCGCAGCCGGGCGGCCTCGAACTCACGCAGACCGAGCGTGCCGTCGTCGTAGACGCTCTGGGAGAAACGGGCCGCTGCGGGGCCGATTCCGGGCACCAGCTCACCCCACACGAACATGATCGGGTCCTTGCCCTCGGGCACCTCGACGCGCATGCGAGGAAGGTAGACCCCGCCGGTTTGGTCACGCCCGCCATCTCTGCCAAGATGTTCCGGTTGCTCCGGCGGGTTGCCGGGGTGCTGCACGTCTTGACTACTGAATCGCGTCTCCATCCCGGTCTCGGAAATCCTGCCCGGGTGATGTGACTCGGTGGTGGCTCGTGCCGCACCGCACCTGGAGACCCGATCGGCCCGGCGAGGACAGCGATGGCCTCGCGCAGGGCACCAGCCAACATCACGCTCGATCGTCAGATCGGTGCGGGTCGCGAGTGCGACACGCCCGACCGCGGGGGTCGGTGATGCGGGCCGGAGCAGAACCCCAAAGCCCCAGCACTAGAAGGACGAGAGAGACCTATGGCGGGACAGAAGATCCGCATCAGGCTCAAGGCCTATGACCACGAGGTGATCGACACCTCGGCGCGCAAGATCGTCGACACGGTCACCCGTACCGGCGCGCGCGTGGCCGGCCCGGTGCCGCTGCCGACGGAGAAGAACGTCTACTGCGTCATCCGCTCGCCGCACAAGTACAAGGACTCTCGCGAGCACTTCGAGATGCGCACCCACAAGCGACTCATCGACATCATCGACCCCACCCCGAAGACGGTCGACTCGCTCATGCGGCTCGACCTCCCGGCCGGCGTCGACATCGAGATCAAGCTCTGAGGTCCCTGTCATGACGCACACCACCGAACACTCCGTGAAGGGCCTGCTCGGCACGAAGCTGGGCATGACCCAGGTCTGGGACGACAACAACCGTGTCGTCCCGGTCACCGTCATCGCCGCCGCCACCAACGTGATCACCCAGATCCGCTCCGCCGAGGTCGACGGCTACCACGCCATCCAGGTCGGCTACGGCGAGATCGAGGGCCGCAAGGTCACCAAGCCGAAGGCGGGCCACTTCGCCAAGGCCGGCACCACCCCGCGCCGTCACCTCGTCGAGATCCGCACCGCCGACGCCGACGGCTACACCGTCGGCCAGGAGCTGCCCGTCGACACCTTCGAGCCGGGCGAGGTCATCGACGTCACCGGCACGAGCAAGGGCAAGGGCTTCGCCGGCGTCATGAAGCGGCACGGCTTCCACGGTGTCGGCGCCTCGCACGGTGCCCACCGCAACCACCGCAAGCCGGGCTCCATCGGTGCCTGCGCCACGCCGGGTCGCGTCTTCAAGGGCGTCCGGATGGCCGGCCGGATGGGCTCCGACACGGTGACCACGCAGAACCTCGCCGTCCACGCCGTCGACGCCGAGCAGGGCCTGATCCTGGTCCGGGGCGCCGTCCCCGGTCCCAAGGGCGGACTGCTCGTGCTGCGCTCGGCCGCCAAGAAGAACCAGGAGGTCTGAGCGCCGTGGCTGACGACACCCCCGAGAAGAGCGCCGCCAAGAAGACGACCGCGAAGAAGACTGCGGCGAAGAAGACCCCGGCGAAGAAGACTGCGGCGAAGAAGACCACCGCCACGAAGACCACCGCGAAGAAGACCACCACGAAGAAGGCCGCCACGAAGAAGGCGGCTCCGACGGGTGCGACGACGATCACCGTCGACCTGCCCGAGGAGATCTTCGACGCCAAGGTCAACGTCCCGCTGATGCACCAGGTCGTCGTCGCGCAGCAGGCCGCGGCGCGCCAGGGCACCCACTCCACCAAGACCCGCGGCGAAGTCCGCGGCGGTGGCCGCAAGCCCTACAAGCAGAAGGGCACCGGTCGCGCCCGCCAGGGCTCGATCCGCTCGCCGCAGTTCGCCGGCGGCGGCGTCGTGCACGGCCCGCAGCCGCGCAGCTACGACCAGCGCACCCCCAAGAAGATGAAGGCCGCCGCTCTGCGCAGCGCCCTCACCGACCGGGCCCGCAACGACCGGATCCACGTCGTCGACTCGCTGATCACCGGCGAGGCGCCGTCCACCAAGACCGCCGTCGCCGCACTGCGCGGCCTCTCCGAGCGCCCGCGGTTCCTGCTCGTGCTCGAGCGCACCGACGCCATCACCTGGCTCTCGCTGCGCAACGTGCGGCAGGTGCACCTCGTGGCCGTCGACCAGCTCAACACCTACGACGTGCTGGCCGCCGACGACGTCGTGTTCACCAAGGGCGCCTACGACGCCTTCGTGGGCAGCGACCAGGGCGGACGCGCGGCCGAGTCCGAGTCCACCGAGTCCACCGAGTCCGGGGAGGACGAGAAGTGAGCACCCTGCACAAGGACCACCGCGACGTCCTGATCGCGCCTGTCGTGTCCGAGAAGAGCTACGGCCTGCTCGACGCCAACAAGTACACGTTCCTGGTTCGCCCGGACGCCAACAAGACCGAGATCAAGATCGCCGTCGAGAAGATCTTCAACGTCAAGGTCACCTCGGTGAACACCCTCAACCGCAAGGGCAAGACGCGCCGCACCCGCTATGGGCTCGGCAAGCGCAAGGACACCAAGCGCGCGATCGTCAGCCTGGCCGAGGGCGACCGCATCGACATCTTCGGAGGTCCCGCCTGATGGCCATTCGCAAGTACAAGCCGACCACGCCGGGCCGCCGCGGCTCCTCGGTGGCCGACTTCGTCGAGGTCACCCGCACCACGCCGGAGAAGTCGCTCACCAAGCCGCTGCCCAAGAAGGGCGGCCGCAACAACCAGGGCCGGATCACCACCCGGCACCAGGGTGGCGGTCACAAGCGCGCCTACCGCGTCATCGACTTCCGCCGCTACGACAAGGACGGCGTGCCGGCCAAGGTCGCGCACATCGAGTACGACCCGAACCGCACCGCGCGGATCGCGCTGCTCCACTACGTCGACGGCGAGAAGCGCTACATCATCGCGCCGCGCGACCTGGCTCAGGGCAGCCGCGTCGAGTCCGGTCCGAACGCCGACATCAAGCCGGGCAACAACCTGCCGCTGCGCAACATCCCCGTCGGTTCCACGATCCACTGCGTCGAGCTCCGGCCCGGCGGCGGTGCCAAGATCGCCCGCTCCGCCGGCAACAGCGCCCAGCTGGTCGCCCGCGAGGGCTCGCGCGCCACGCTGCGCATGCCGTCGGGCGAGATGCGGTTCGTCGACGTCCGCTGCCGCGCCACCATCGGCGAGGTCGGCAACGCCGAGCAGTCCAACATCAACTGGGGCAAGGCCGGCCGCATGCGCTGGAAGGGCAAGCGCCCGACCGTCCGCGGTGTCGTCATGAACCCCGTCGACCACCCGCACGGTGGTGGCGAGGGCAAGACCTCCGGTGGTCGGCACCCGGTGTCGCCGTGGGGCAAGCCGGAGGGCCGCACCCGCAAGCGCAAGGCCTCCGACTCGCAGATCATTCGTCGCCGCAAGACCGGCAAGGGTAGGAAGTAACTGACATGCCTCGCAGCCTGAAGAAGGGCCCCTTCGTCGACGACCACCTCATGAAGAAGGTGGACGCCGAGAACGACAAGGGCAGCCACAACGTGATCAAGACGTGGTCGCGCCGCTCGATGATCGTGCCGGCGATGATCGGTCACACCATCGCCGTCCACGACGGTCGCAAGCACGTGCCGGTGTTCGTCACCGACGCGATGGTCGGGCACAAGCTCGGCGAGTTCGCGCCCACGCGCACCTACCGCGGCCACGTCAAGGACGACCGGAAGGGACGCCGTCGATGACCGACCGTCACCGCACCAGCGCCCGCCGCGAGACCGTGCTGGGCGACCAGCCCGGCGCCTTCGCCACCGCGCGCTTCCAGCGGATCTCCCCGATGAAGGCCCGCCGCGTGGTCGACCTGGTCCGCGGCCTGCCCGTCGACGAGGCCCGCGCCACCCTCCAGTTCGCCCCGCAGTCGGCCACCGACACCGTGGCGAAGGTGCTCGAGAGCGCGGTCGCCAACGCCGAGACCACCGAGGGCCTCGACGTCGCCGACCTCGTCGTCTCGGTCGCCATGGTCGACGAGGGACCGACCATGAAGCGCTGGCGCCCCCGCGCGCAGGGCCGGGCCACCCGGATCAACAAGCGCACCAGCCACATCACGCTCGCCGTGCAGCCGGCCTCAGTGCTCGTTGCCGCCGGTCACAAGAAGGGCAGGAAGGCCTGATGGGCCAGAAGATCAACCCGAATGGCTTCCGCCTCGGGATCAGCACCGACCACAAGTCGCGGTGGTACGCCGACAAGCTCTACAAGAGCTACGTCGGCGAGGACGTCGCGATCCGCCGCCTGCTGTCCAAGGGCATGGAGCGCGCCGGCATCTCCAAGGTCGAGATCGAGCGCACCCGTGACCGGGTCCGCGTCGACATCCACACCGCCCGGCCGGGCATCGTCATCGGCCGCCGCGGCGCGGAGGCCGACCGGATCCGCGGCGAGCTCGAGAAGCTCACCGGCAAGCAGGTGCAGCTCAACATCCTCGAGGTGAAGAACCCCGAGGTCGACGCCCAGCTCGTCGCGCAGGGCGTGGCCGAGCAGCTGTCGGGCCGCGTGCAGTTCCGTCGCGCGATGCGCAAGGCGATGCAGACCACCATGCGCTCCGGCGCCAAGGGCATCCGCATCCAGTGCTCGGGCCGCCTCAACGGCGCCGAGATGTCGCGCACCGAGTTCTACCGCGAGGGCCGCGTCCCGCTGCACACGCTGCGTGCCGACATCGACTACGGCTTCTACGAGGCCCGCACCACGTTCGGACGGATCGGCGTCAAGGTGTGGATCTACAAGGGCGAGGTCGCCGGCACCCGTGCCGAGCGTCAGGCGCAGGCCGCCGCCCGCGCCGGCGTCCCCGGTCGTGGTGGTGGCGGTCGTCCGTCGCGCGGTGGCGACCGGCCCAGCCGCGGCACCCGTCCGTCCCGCTCGGACCGCGAGGCCCCCGCGAGCGAGGCGCCGGCCGCGCCCAGCGCCGCGCCGAGCACCGACACGGCTCCCGGAACGGAGGCCTGACCATGTTGATGCCCCGTCGGATCAAGCACCGCAAGCAGCACCACCCCAAGCGCCGCGGCGCGGCCAAGGGTGGCACCACGCTGGCGTTCGGTGACTTCGGCATCCAGGCGGTCGAGGGTCACTACGTCACCAACCGCCAGATCGAGTCCGCGCGTATCGCGATGACCCGTCACATCAAGCGTGGCGGCAAGGTGTGGATCAACATCTACCCGGACCGCCCGCTCACCAAGAAGCCCGCCGAGACCCGCATGGGCTCCGGCAAGGGCTCCCCGGAGTGGTGGGTGGCCAACGTCAAGCCGGGCCGGGTCATGTTCGAGCTGTCCGGTGTCACCGAGGACGTCGCCCGCGAGGCGATGCGTCGGGCCATCCACAAGCTGCCCATGAAGTGCCGGTTCATCACCCGAGAGGCCGGTGAGTTCTGATGGCGACCAGCCTGACGGCCCACGAGCTCGACGAGCTCAACGACATCGACCTGGAGTCCCGGCTGCGCGAGGCCAAGGAGGAGCTCTTCAACCTCCGCTTCCAGGCGGCCACCGGCCAGCTCGAGAGCCACGGCCGGCTCAACACGGTCAAGAAGGACATCGCCCGGATCTACACCGTGGTGCGCGAGCGCGAGCTCGGCATCCGCACCGCTCCGGGCTCTGACGACGAGGACGACGCATGAGCGAGCAGAGCACCGACACCGGTGTCGTGGAGCGCAACCGGCGCAAGACCCGTGAGGGTCTCGTCGTGAGCGACAAGATGGACAAGACCGTCGTGGTCGAGGTCGAGGACCGCGTGAAGCACGCGCTCTACGGCAAGGTCCTGCGCCGCACCAGCCGGCTCAAGGCCCACGACGAGAAGAACGAGTGCGGCGTCGGCGACCGGGTCCTGATCATGGAGACCCGCCCCCTGTCCGCCACCAAGCGCTGGCGGCTCGTCCAGATCCTCGAGCGCGCCAAGTAACGAAACCGTTCCCCCAGGCTCACCGCCCCTGCAATCGGGCGAGTGAGAACCGGGCGACAAGGAGAGACACAGTGATCCAGCAGGAGTCGCGACTGAAGGTCGCCGACAACACGGGTGCCAAGGAGATTCTCTGCATCCGTGTGCTCGGCGGCTCCGGTCGTCGCTACGCCGGCATCGGCGACGTCATCGTCGCCACCGTCAAGGACGCCATCCCCGGCGGCAACGTCAAGAAGGGCGAGGTCGTCAAGGCGGTCATCGTCCGCACGGTGAAGGAGCGCCGGCGTGCCGACGGTTCCTACATCCGCTTCGACGAGAACGCCGCGGTGATCCTCAAGCAGGACGGCGAGCCGCGCGGCACCCGCATCTTCGGCCCGGTGGGCCGCGAGCTGCGGGAGAAGCGCTTCATGAAGATCATCTCGCTCGCGCCGGAGGTGCTGTGACGTGACCCAGAACAAGAAGGCCAAGAGGTCAGGCGTGAACATCAAGAAGGGCGACACCGTCAAGGTGATCGCCGGCAAGGACAAGGGCGCCGAGGGCAAGGTCATCAAGGTCCTCCGTGACGACCAGCGGGTCGTCGTCGAGGGCGTGAACCGCATCAAGAAGCACACCAAGGTCGTCAACCAGGGCGGCCGGGCCGGCAACACCGGCGGCATCATCACCACCGAGGCCTCCATCCACGTCTCGAACGTGATGCTCGTCGAGGGCGACGGCGTCACCCGCGTCGGCTTCCGGCGCGAGGAGGTCACCAAGCGTCGTCCCGACGGGTCGACCTACGGCGCGACGCGCAGCGTCCGCATCTCCCGCAGGACCGGGAAGGAGATCTGATGGCCAGCGACACCACCACGGCCCCCGAGCAGCCGCAGCAGTCGGCGAAGACCCCGCCGCGGCTGAAGACCCGCTACCGCGAGGAGATCGCGCCCGCGCTCCAGCAGGAGTTCGGCATCGGCAACGTCATGCAGGTGCCGGGCCTCACCAAGATCGTCGTCAACATGGGCGTCGGCGAGGCGGCCCGCGACTCCAAGCTGATCGAGGGCGCCATCCGCGACCTGACGGCGATCACCGGTCAAAAGCCGGCCGTCACCAAGGCCAGGAAGTCGATCGCGCAGTTCAAGCTGCGCGAGGGCATGCCGATCGGCGCGCACACCACGCTGCGCGGCGACCGGATGTGGGAGTTCCTCGACCGGCTGCTGTCGCTCGCGCTGCCCCGCATCCGCGACTTCCGGGGCCTGAGCCCGCGCCAGTTCGACGGCAACGGCAACTACACCTTCGGTCTCACCGAGCAGGTCATGTTCCACGAGATCGACCAGGACAAGATCGACCGCTCGCGCGGCATGGACATCACGGTCGTCACCACGGCCACCAACGACGATCAGGGACGCGCGCTGCTGAAGCAGCTCGGCTTCCCGTTCGCGGAGAAGTGAGGAACTGATGGCGAAGACCGCGCTCAAGGTCAAGGCCGCTCGCAAGCCGAAGTTCAAGGTGCGGGGTTACACCCGCTGCCAGCGCTGCGGCCGCCCGAAGTCCGTCTACCGCAAGTTCGGCCTGTGCCGGATCTGCCTGCGGGAGATGGCCCACCGCGGCGAGCTCCCCGGCGTCACCAAGTCCTCCTGGTGAGGACCACCCAGCCCAACCGCTGAAGGTCGCGTCCCCGCGAGGGCCGCGAAACCACAGAAGAGAGAGATACCCAGAACCATGACGATGACCGACCCGATCGCGGACATGCTCACCCGTCTGCGCAACGCCAACTCGGCGTTCCACGACGACGTGGCCATGCCCTACAGCAAGCTCAAGCAGGGCGTCGCGGAGATCCTCCAGCAGGAGGGCTACATCAGCTCCTTCGAGGTCACCGACAACGCGCCGGTCGTGGGCAAGACGCTCACGATCACGCTCAAGTACGGCCGCAACCGTGAGCGCTCGATCGCCGGCGTCCGCCGCATCAGCAAGCCGGGCCTGCGGGTCTACGCCAAGCACACCGGCCTCCCCAAGGTCCTCGGCGGCCTGGGCGTCGCGATCATCTCGACGAGCCAGGGCCTGCTCACCGACCGTCAGGCGAACCAGAAGGGCGTGGGCGGAGAAGTCCTCGCCTACGTCTGGTGAGCCGGGTCTAGAGCAGAGAGGAGAGACACATGTCCCGCATTGGCAAGCTCCCGGTCCCGGTCCCGTCCGGGGTCGACGTCGCCATCGACGGCGCGGTCGTCACCGTCAAGGGCCCCAAGGGCACCCTGTCGCACACCGTCGCCGCGCCCATCACGGTCGAGAAGGGCGACGACAGCGCCCTCGACGTCAAGCGTCCCGACGACGAGCGCATCTCCAAGGCGCTCCACGGCCTCACCCGCACCTTGGTCAACAACATGGTGATCGGCGTGACCGAGGGCTACGAGAAGAGGCTCGAGATCGTCGGCGTCGGCTACCGCGTCCTGTCGAAGGGTCCGGCCCAGCTGGAGTTCCAGCTCGGCTACTCGCACCCGATCGTGTTCGACGCGCCCGACGGCATCACGTTCACCGTCGAGAACCCCACCCGCCTCGGCGTGGTCGGCATCGACAAGCAGCTGGTCGGCGAGACCGCGGCCAAGATCCGCAAGCTGCGCAAGCCCGAGCCCTACAAGGGCAAGGGCGTTCGCTACGCGGGCGAGGTCGTCCGCAAGAAGGTCGGAAAGGCTGGCAAGTAATGGCCGTCTCGCTGAAGCAGAGCAAGCACGCCTCGGCCCGCAGCAGGTCGCGGGCGCGTCGCCAGATCCGCGGCCGCAAGCGGATCCACGGCACGGCCGAGCGTCCGCGCCTGGTCGTCACCCGGTCCACGAAGCACATCACCGCCCAGGTCGTCGACGACGTCGTCGGCAAGACGCTGGTGTCGGCGTCCTCCATGGAGGCCGACCTGCGCACCGTCGACGGCGACAAGACCGCCAAGGCCACCAAGGTCGGCGAGCTCCTCGCCGAGCGGGCCAAGGCCCAGGGCGTCGAGTCCGTGGTCTTCGACCGTGCTGGCAACAAGTACCACGGCCGTATCGCGGCCCTGGCCGACGGCGCCCGCTCCGGCGGGCTGACCTTCTGACTCGCAGATCTAGGTAGGAGACAGTTATGAGCGGACCCCAGCGCGGACAGCGTTCGGGCGGCGACCGAGGCGGCCGAGGCCGCGACGGTGGCCGCGGCGGCGCCGAGAAGAGCCAGTACCTCGAGCGGGTCGTCGCCATCAACCGCGTCGCCAAGGTCGTCAAGGGCGGACGTCGGTTCAGCTTCACCGCCCTCGTCGTCGTCGGTGACGGCGACGGGATGGTCGGTGTCGGCTACGGCAAGGCCAAGGAGGTGCCGGCGGCGATCCAGAAGGGTGTCGAGGAGGCGAAGAAGAACTTCTTCCGCGTCCCCCGCATCCAGGGCACGATCCCGCACCCGATCCAGGGCGAGAAGGCGGCCGGTGTCGTCATGCTGCGCCCGGCGGCCCCCGGTACCGGTGTGATCGCCGGTGGCCCGGTGCGCGCCGTGCTCGAGTGCGCCGGCATCCACGACATCCTGAGCAAGTCGCTCGGGTCGTCGAACCAGATCAACATCGTCCACGCCACGATCGAGGCGCTGCGGCTGCTCGAGCAGCCCGAGGCCGTCGCCTCGCGGCGCGGCCTGCGCGTCGAGGACGTCGCCCCGGCGGCGCTCCTCAAGGCGCAGACCGAGGGCAGGGAGGCCGCGGCGGAGAAGGCAGCCGGCGAGCCGGCCGGAGCGAGGTCGTGATGGCCCAGCTCAAGGTCCAGCAGACCAAGTCGACGATCGGGTGCGCGAAGAACCAGCGCGACACCATCCGCTCGCTCGGCCTGAAGAAGATCGGCGACATCGTCGTCAAGGAGGACCGGCCCGAGATCCGCGGCATGGTCCAGACCGTCCGTCACCTGGTGACGGTCGAGGAGGTGGAGTGACATGACGCTCAAGCTGCACGACCTCCGCCCGGCCCCGGGTGCCAAGAAGGCCAAGAACCGGGTCGGCCGCGGTGAGGGGTCCAAGGGCAAGACCGCCGGTCGCGGCACCAAGGGCACCGGCGCCCGCAAGAACGTGCCGGCGTCGTTCGAGGGTGGCCAGATGCCGCTCCACATGCGGCTGCCGAAGCTCAAGGGCTTCAAGAACCCGTTCAAGGTGGAGTTCCAGGTCGTCAACGTCGCCACCATCGGCAAGCTCTTCCCCGAGGGCGGCGACGTCACCGTGGCCTCGCTCGTCGAGCGCGGCGCGGTGCGCAAGGGCCAGCCCGTGAAGGTGCTCGGCGAGGGCTCGATCAAGGTGAAGGTCGACGTCACCGCCGACAAGTTCTCGGCCTCCGCCCAGGAGAAGATCGAGGCTGCCGGCGGCTCCGTCACGCTCGCCGGGGCGGCTTCCTGACCCACCGGCCAGTCACGAGGGCGTCGCTCGGCGGCGCCCTCGTCGTCTGACTACCGGCTGTTAGGCTTCCACGGGCCTCCTCCCTCCGGAGGGGACCCTCGATCGTTGGAGAAAGAGGAGCTCGTGCTCAGCGCGTTCGTCAACGCCTTCCGGACCCCGGACCTGCGGCGCAAGCTGCTGTTCGTCCTGCTGATCATCGTGATCTTCCGGGCCGGCTCCCAGATCCCGGCGCCCGGCGTCAACGTCGCGAACGTGCAGGAGTGCCTCGGCGACGAGGCGAACAACGAGGGCGTCTACAACCTCATCAACCTGTTCTCCGGCGGCGCGCTGCTCCAGCTCACGGTCTTCGCGCTCGGGATCATGCCGTACATCACGGCGAGCATCATCCTGCAGCTGCTCGTGGTCGTGATCCCACGGCTGGAGGCCCTCAAGAAGGAGGGCCAGGCCGGCCAGACCAAGATCACGCAGTACACCCGCTACCTCACCCTCGGGCTCGCGGTGCTCCAGGCCACCGGCATCGTGGCGCTCGCGCGGTCGGGCAACCTGTTGCAGAACTGCGACAGCTCCCAGTTCCCGCTGCTGCACAGCAACAACCTGTCGACGTTCCTCGTCATGGTGATCACCATGACCGCCGGCACCGCGGTGATCATGTGGCTCGGCGAGCTCATCACCGAGCGCGGCATCGGCAACGGCATGTCGATCCTGATCTTCACCCAGGTCATCGCCACCTTCCCCACCGCGCTGTGGGCGGTCGGCAAGAGCAAGGGCTGGTGGGTCTTCGGCGTCGTGCTCGCCGTCGGCCTGGTCATCGTGGCCGCGGTGATCTTCATCGAGCAGGCCCAGCGCCGGATCCCCGTGCAGTACGCCCGCCGGATGGTCGGGCGCAAGATGTTCGGCGGCAGCTCGACCTACATCCCGCTGAAGGTCAACCAGGCCGGCATCATCCCGGTGATCTTCGCGTCCTCGCTGCTCTACCTGCCGGCGATGGCGGTGCAGTTCAACCAGCCGCAGGCCGGCGAGAGCGTGCCCGGCTGGGTCGACTTCATCGGCAAGTACTTCGTCGTCGGCGACCACCCGCTCTACATGGCGACGTTCTTCCTCCTCATCGTCTTCTTCACCTACTTCTACGTGTCGATCACCTTCAACCCCAACGAGGTGGCCGACAACATGAAGAAGTACGGCGGCTTCATCCCCGGGATCCGGGCGGGCAAGCCGACCGAGGACTACCTGTCCTACGTCCTGTCGCGCATCACGTTCCCCGGCTCGCTCTACCTGGGCCTGATCTCGCTGATCCCGCTGATCGCCCTCGTGCTCATCGACGCGAACCAGAACTTCCCGTTCGGTGGCACGTCGATCCTCATCATGGTCGGCGTCGCGCTCGACACGGTGAAGCAGATCGAGAGCCAGCTGCAGCAGCGCAACTACGAAGGCTTCTTGCGGTAAATGCGTCTGATCCTCATGGGCCCCCCAGGGGCCGGCAAAGGCACGCAAGCGGTGCACGTGGCCCAGCACTTCGGCGTGCCCGCCATCTCCACCGGTGACATCTTCCGGCGCAACGTGTCCGACGGCACCGAGCTCGGCCTCGAGGCGCAGGGCTTCATGGACGCCGGCGAGTACGTGCCCGACGAGATCACCAACCAGATGGTGCGCAACCGGATCGAGGAGCCGGACGCCGAGCCCGGGTTCCTCCTCGACGGCTACCCGCGCACCGTCGCGCAGGTGGAGGAGCTCGACGGGATGATCGAGTTCACCGGGCACCGGCTCGACGCCGCCGTCGTGCTCACCGTCGACGCCGACGAGATCGTCGCGCGGCTCCTCCAGCGCGCGCAGACCGAGGGCCGCACCGACGACACCGAGGAGGTCATCCGGCGCCGCCAGGACCTCTACTCCGAGCAGACCGAGCCGCTCATCGGGCTGTACCGCGAGCGCGGGGTCCTCGTCGAGGTCGACGGCATGGGCGAGGTCGGCGAGGTCACCGAGCGCATCTTCGCCGCGCTGGACGACATTCCGCAGTCGTGAGCTGGCGCCGGCCGCGGCTGGAGATCAAGACCCCCGAGCAGGTCGACGCCATGCGACGGGCCGGGCTCGTGGTCGCCGAGACGCTCGCGATGCTGCGCGACCTCGCCCGCCCCGGGCTCACCACCGCCGAGCTCGACGCGGCCGCCGAGGCGCACATCCGCGGTCTCGGCGCGGTGCCCTCGTTCCTCGGCTACCAGGAGTTCGCCGGCTCGATCTGCGTGTCGGTGAACGACGAGGTGGTGCACGGCGTCCCCGGTGAGCGGGTGCTCGCCGAGGGCGACCTGGTGTCGATCGACTGTGGCGCGGTGGTGGACGGCTGGCACGGCGACGCCGCCGTCAGCGTGACCCTCGGCGAGGTGCCGCCCGAGATCACCGAGCTCGTGCGGGTCACCGAGGAGGCGCTGTGGGCCGGCGTCGCGGCGATGGCCTCCGGTGAGGTGGTCGCCGACGTCTCGCGGGCCGTGGAGGCGTCGGTGCGGGCGGCCGGCGACTACGGCGTGGTGGACGAGTACACCGGCCACGGGATCGGCACCGCGATGCACCTGCCGCCCGACGTGCCGAACGTCGCCCACAGCGGCCGCTCGCCGCGCCTGGTGCCCGGCCTCGCGCTCGCGGTGGAGCCGATGGTCACCCTCGGCTCGCCGCACACCGAGGTGCTCGACGACGACTGGACGGCGGTCACCGTCGACGGCTCCTGGGCGGCGCACGTCGAGCACACGATCGCGATCACCCCCGAGGGGCCGTGGGTGCTCACCGCGCTCGACGGCGGCGCCGCGGCGCTCGCCGCACGCGGGATCCCGTGCGGTGCCCGCTGAGCGGACCGCGGTTCCAGGGGGTTCGACCCCGCATGACAGGATGAGTGACGCGTGAGGGGAGTACTCCCGAAGTCACGGGTTCGTCAGCACGACGACCGCCCCCTCGGGGGTGGTGGTCCGGGCCCGGGGGCCGAAACATCGGTGGAGGAGACCTCGGGCCGCCCAGCCGTCCTCTCACCGCAGGAGTAGTTCGTGGAAGTCACCACCATCGAGTGGGCCATCACCATCGGCGTCACCGTCGGCCGTGCTGCTGTTCGACGTCGTCATGATCGCCCGCGACCCGCACGAGCCCTCCCTGAAGCAGTGCGCGATCGCGCTGACGTTCTACATCGGTGCCGCCATCGCGTTCGGGGTGTACGTGTGGGTCAACCACGGGCACGTGCAGGGCGTCGACTTCTACTCGGGCTGGTTGACGGAGTACAGCCTGTCGATGGACAACCTGTTCGTCTTCATCATCCTGATGTCGGCGCTGTCCGTGCCGCGCGAGTACCAGCAGGAAGCCCTGATGGTGGGCATCATCCTGGCGCTGATCTTCCGCGGCATCTTCATCGCGGTCGGCTACCAGCTGATCGCCAACTTCTCGTTCGTCTTCTACGTCTTCGGCGCCTTCCTCGTCTACACGGCGGTCAAGCTCGTGCAGAACTACCGCTCCCACGAGGACGAGCATCCCGAGGACAACCGGGTGGTGAAGTTCGCCCAGAGCCACCTCAACGTCGGCGAGGAGTACCGCGGCCTCAAGCTCTGGTGGAAGGACAACGGCGTCCGCGTCGTGTCGCCGATGCTGATCGTGATCATCGCGCTCGGCACCACCGACCTCCTGTTCGCCCTCGACTCGATCCCGGCGATCTTCGGCATCACCCAGGAGCCCTACCTGGTCTTCACCGCCAACGTGTTCGCCCTGATGGGCCTTCGGCAGCTCTACTTCCTGCTCGGCGGGCTCCTCGAGCGCCTGGTCTACCTCTCGCTCGGGCTGTCCTTCATCCTCGCGTTCATCGGCGTCAAGCTGGTGATGACGGCGCTGCACGAGAACGAGCTGCCGTTCATCAACGGCGGCGAGCACGTCACCGCGGTCCCGACCATCGACTCCCGGCTCAGCCTGGCCGTCATCGTGCTGACGCTGATCGTCACCGCCGTCGCCAGCCTGTTCAAGGACAAGAAGGACCGCGAGGACGACGACACCGAGCCGACCGCACCCACCACGGCGGAGGGCACCGCCTGACGGCTGTTCCCTGCCGTGCGGGGTGCACCGGCGGGCCCTCGCGAGAACGTAGGGTGGCGCCGTCGACGGAGTGACGAGCCAGGGGACGGATCCGGATGGGGCAGGGCGCCAGCCTGTGGGTGCGCACCCCGCAGGGCCCGCGCGAGTTCCACCAGGACCGGGTGGTCATCGGCCGCGACCACGGCTGCGACGTCGTCGTCGTCGACCCCCGTGCCTCCCGCCACCACCTGACCTTCGAGCGGCACGGCGACACGTGGACGGCGGTCGACACCAGCAGTGGCGGCACCTACGCCCAGGGCACCCGGATCGACCGGCTTCCCGTGGGCGGCAGCCCGCTGTCGCTGCGGCTCGGTGGCCCCGACGGCGAGCCGATCGACGTCTGGGTGCACGCGACGGCGGCCGTGCCGCCGCCCCGGCAGCCGCCGGCGATCCGCCGCAGATCCCGCAGCAGGCCCCGCAGCAGGCCCCGCAGCAGTTCCCGCCCCGCCGCCTCAGCACCAGCAACCGCCGCCCTCGCAGCAGTTCGCCCCAGCCGCCCCCGCACCGCAGCAGCCGCCGCCCCCGCAGCAGTTCGCCCCGCGGCCCCCGCAGCGGCCCACGCTGCCGTGGCAGGGCGGGCCGATGCCGCCGCCGTCCTCGGCGCCCCAGCACGTGCTGCCCCCGGGTCAGCTCGCGCACGGGCAGACGGTGTTCCCGGCCCAGGTCGCGCCGGGACGCGCGCTCACGATCGGCCGTGACCTCTCCAACGACATCGTGCTCGCCGACCCGCTGGTCTCCCGCTTCCACGGCCGCCTCGACCTCGGCCCGCAGCCGGTGCTGCACGACCTCGGCAGCTTCAACGGCACCTTCCTCAACGGCCAGCGGCTGGTGGGCGCGGCGCCGCTCACGCCCGGCAGCGAGGTGATCGTCGGCAACCAGACCTTCCGCTGGGACGGCGACCAGCTGGTGTCGTCGGCCACCACCCACGAGTTCACGCTCTACGCCGACGGGCTCTCGGTGGTGGTGAAGGACGGCCGCCTGCTGCTGGAGAACGTCTCGTTCCAGCTCGACCCGTCGAGCCTCACCGCGGTGATCGGCCCCTCCGGCGCCGGCAAGTCGACGCTGCTGGGCACGCTCACGGGGCTGCGGCCCGCCAGCCACGGCCGTGTCATCTGGCAGGGCCACGACCTGTACCAGAACTACGACCAGCTGCGCTTCCAGATCGGGCTGGTGCCGCAGCAGGACATCCAGCACCCGCAGCTCAAGGTGAAGCAGGCGCTCGGGTACGCCGCCGAGCTGCGGCTGCCGCCCGACACCACGCCGCCGGAGCGTGACGCCCGGGTGCGCGCCGTCGCCGACCAGCTCCAGCTCACCCAGCGCCTGGAGAACCGGATCGGCACCCAGCTCAGCGGCGGCCAGAAGAAGCGGGTCTCGATCGCCACCGAGCTGCTCACCGCGCCGCCGCTGCTCTTCCTCGACGAGCCGACCTCGGGGCTCGACCCCGGCCTCGACCTCGAGGTGATGCGCCAGCTGCGCCGGCTCGCCGACGACGGCCGCGTGGTCATGGTGGTCACGCACTCGGTGCTGGCCCTCGACGTGTGCGACAACGTGATGGTGCTGGCGCCGGGCGGGCGGATCGCCTACTTCGGCCCGCCGGCCGGCGTCCTCGACCACTTCGGCGTGCAGAACTACCCGCAGGTGTTCGACCTGCTGGACGAGCCCGACCTGTGGCACCGGATCCCGGCCCCGCAGGCGCCGCTCGACACCCAGGCGGTGCCGGCGATCTCGGCCCCGGTGCCCGCGCCGCCGCGGCAGCGGCTGGGCAAGCAGCTCTCGACGATGGTGCGGCGCAACATCGCCGTGGTCGCCTCCGACCGGCTGCTGCTGGCCATGCTGGTGCTGCTCCCGCTGGTGCTCGGTGGCCTCAGCCGGCTCGTGCCGGGCAGCGCGGGGCTGTCGCTCGACGAGGGGCTCTCCTGCCCCGATCGCGGCAACGCGGACGTCGAGTCCGTGGGGCCGTTGCGGTGCGAGGTCACCGACGACGGCACCGGCGCCACCCAGCTGGTCGACAAGCTCTTCGACGCCGGGGGAGCCCTCGCAGCGGCTCATCGTGCTGATCGTGGCGGCCTGCCTCATGGGCGTGGCGCTCACCATCCGCGAGCTGGTGAGCGAGCGGTCGATCTTCCGGCGCGAGTACGCCGTCGGGCTCTCGCCCGGCATCTACTTCGCCAGCAAGATCGGCGTGCTCGCGGTGGCCGCGTTCTTCCAGGGTCTGGTCGTCACGTTCATCGCCATCGTGGGGCTGCCCGGAGCCGACGGCGACCTCGGCACGCTCCGGGTGGCGTTCGTGATCGGCTTGCTCGCGTTCACGATGGCGGTCCTCGGCCTCGCACTGTCGGCCGTGGTCACCAGCAACGAGCAGACCATGCCGGCCCTGGTGGGCGTGATCATGGTGCAGCTGGTGCTGTCGGGCTCGCTGTTCGCCGTCCACGGCCGGCCGCTGCTCGAGCAGATCGCCTGGCTGTCGCCGTCACGCTGGGCCTACGCCGCGGCGGCGGGCGCGATGGGGATGGCCCGGATCCCGGACGACCGGTTCTCCGGCGACACCATCACCGAGGCCGGGGCCGGCCACTTCCTCCTGGCGGTGGTGATGCTCGGCGTGCTGTGCGCCATCACCATGGTGGCCGGCTACTTCCTCGTCCGGCGCAGCGCCACCTCCGACTAGGGCGTGTCTCTCAATCCAGGTGGATGCCAGTGCCGCCTGGGCGGCGCTGGCGCCGCCTCCGGATGGGAGCACGCCCTAGCTCGAGGAATGCCTGCCCGCCGGCGGGCGTTCCGCCCTTGATGACCGACCTGCCTGCCCTCTCGGTGCTCGACCTCGTGCCGGTGCGCTCCGACCAGTCCACGAGCGACGCCCTGGCCGCGACCCTCGACCTCGCGCGCACCGCGGACGCCCTCGGCTACCGCCGGTACTGGCTGGCCGAGCACCACAACATGCCGGCCGTCGCCGCCACCAACCCGCCGGTGCTGGTGGCGATGGTGGCCGGCGCCACCGAGCGGATCCGGGTCGGCAGCGGCGGCGTCATGCTGCCGAACCACGCGCCGCTGGTGGTGGCCGAGCAGTTCGCGCTCCTGGAGGCCGCCCACCCGGGCCGGATCGACCTCGGCCTCGGCCGCGCTCCCGGCACCGACCCGGTGACGTCGTTCGCGCTGCGCCACGGGGCCGGCGGCGTCACCGACGACGCCGTCAGCCGGTTCCCCGAGTACGTCGAGAACGTGCTCGCGATGATGGAGCCGAGCGGCGTCGGGCTCACGGTGGCCGGCCGCACCCACGCGCTGCGGGCCACCCCGGTGGCCCGGTCGGTGCCCGAGATCTGGCTGCTCGGCTCCTCGGACTACTCGGCCCGGCTCGCGGCCGAGAAGGGCATGCCGTACGTGTTCGCGCACCACTTCGCGGGCCGCGGCACGGCCCAGGCGCTGGAGCTCTACCGCTCCTCGTTCCGCCCCTCGCCCGAGCTGGACGAGCCCCGCACCTTCCTCACCGTGAACGTGGCGGTGGCCGAGACCGGCGGAGGAGGCGCGCCGGCTCGCCGAGCCGCAGCTCCACATGATGCTGGCGCTGCGCACCGGCCAGCCGCTGGTGCCGCAGCCGCTGGTCGAGGAGGCCGAGAAGCGCGAGCTGGACGACGGGCAGCGCGAGCCTGGTCGACGCCATCGACCGAGCCCTGGGTGATCGGCGACCCCGGCCAGGCGCCGGCAGCGGCTGGCCGACCTCGCCGCCGAGTACGGCGTCGACGAGGTGATGGTGAACCCGGTGACGGGTGCCTGGGTGGGCACCGATCCGGCCACCTCGCCCACCCGCGAGGAGACGCTGCGGCTGCTCCAGGATTCGTGATTCCACCCACCACCGACCTAGACTGACCTGTCGGCCCAACGTGGGTCCGTTTCGCGGTGCCTCGCGGCTGCCTGGGTGCCGTCCACCTCTCGATTCTCGAGCGGCGGGCGCGTGCTGAGGAAATGAGGAGCGCGGAACGACTGCACGAGGTCCACCGTCACCGTAGCGAGAGCCACGGCGCGGAGGTTCGCGGGCCGGCCCGGTAACAGCAACGAACGAGATTGTGAGGACATGCCGAAGAAAGAAGGCGTGATCGAGATCGAGGGCTCCGTCGTGGAGGCCCTCCCCAACGCGATGTTCCGCGTCGAGCTGACCAACGGTCACAAGGTTCTCGCCCACATCAGCGGCAAGATGCGACAGCACTACATCCGGATCCTCCCCGAGGACCGCGTGGTGGTGGAGCTCTCGCCGTACGACCTCACTCGCGGTCGCATCGTCTACCGGTACAAGTAAGCCCGCCACAGCCGAAAGAGGACCGATGAAGGTCAACCCGAGCGTCAAGCCGATCTGCGACAAGTGCAAGGTGATCCGTCGCCACGGCCGCGTCATGGTGATCTGCGACAACCCTCGCCACAAGCAGCGCCAGGGCTGAGCACACCGCAGCACCACAACTGAACACACCACCACGTGATCGCTAGGTGGAGCCGACAGGCACCACCGAATCACCTCCGGGGCAGACGGCCGGAGCTGGTCCATCGGACCAGATGCATCACGACCACACCGCTGCCGCCTCGAAAGGCCATTCACATGGCACGCCTCTTGGGAGTCGACCTCCCGCGCGACAAGCGCATCGAGATCGCACTCACCTACATCTACGGCATCGGCCGTACCCGGTCCCAGCAGCTCCTCGAGCTCACCGGCGTCGACCCCAACACGCGGGTCCACGAGCTGGGGGACGCCGAGCTGGTCAAGCTCCGCGACGAGATCGAGAACCTCGACTTCAAGGTCGAGGGTGACCTGCGCCGCGAGGTCCAGGCCGACATCCGCCGCAAGATCGAGATCGGCAGCTACCAGGGTCGCCGCCACCGCCAGGGCCTCCCGGTCCGCGGTCAGCGCACCAAGACCAACGCGCGCACCCGCAAGGGTCCCAAGCGCACCGTCGCCGGCAAGAAGAAGGCCAAGTAGCCGACCCAGGGCCCAGCCCTGACCCGATCTCGAGACACGACTTCCAGGAGAGAAACGTATGCCGCCGAAGGCTCGCGCCAGCGCCGCGAAGAAGGTGCGCCGCAAGGAGAAGAAGAACGTCGCTCAGGGCGAGGCCCACATCAAGAGCACGTTCAACAACACCATCGTCACCATCACGGACGCCACCGGCGCCGTGATCTCGTGGGCCTCTGCCGGCACCGTCGGCTTCAAGGGCTCGCGCAAGTCCACGCCGTACGCCGCGCAGATGGCCGCCGAGGCCGCCGGCCGGCGCGCGATGGACCACGGCATGAAGAAGATCGACGTCTTCGTGAAGGGCCCGGGCTCGGGCCGCGAGACCGCGATCCGGTCCCTCGGCGCCATCGGCCTCGAGGTCGGCACGATCCAGGACGTCACGCCCACCCCGCACAACGGCTGCCGCCCGCCCAAGCGCCGGCGCGTCTGACCGCCCGAGACGAGAGGAGACAGACCCATGGCCCGCTACATCGGTCCGATGACCCGCAAGTCGCGCCGTCTCGGCGTCGACCTCGTCGGCGGCGACGCCGCCTTCGAGAAGCGCCCCTACCCGCCCGGCCAGCACGGCCGCGCCCGGGTGAAGGAGAGCGAGTACCGCACCCAGCTGCAGGAGAAGCAGAAGGCCCGCTTCACCTACGGCGTCATGGAGCGGCAGTTCTTCAACTACTACGTCGAGGCGGCCCGCCGCTCCGGCAAGACCGGCGACAACCTGCTCCAGCTGCTCGAGTGCCGGCTCGACAACGTCGTCTACCGGGCCGGGTTCGCCCGCACCCGCCGCCACGCCCGCCAGCTCGTGGTCCACGGCCACTTCCTGGTGAACGGCAAGAAGGTCGACATCCCGTCGTACCAGGTCACCCAGTACGACATCGTCGACGTCCGTGAGAAGTCGCTGGAGATGACGCCGTTCATCGTCGCCCGCGAGACCTTCGGCGAGCGCATCGTCCCGGCGTGGCTCCAGGCCGTCCCGGACCGGATGCGCGTCCTCGTGCACCAGCTGCCGGTGCGCGAGCAGATCGACATGCCGATCCAGGAGCAGCTCATCGTCGAGTACTACTCGAAGAAGTAAGCCCCACCCTTCCGAACACCAGCAGATCTGGGTCGTCAAATAGCGGTCGGCCCGGGAAGGAAAGACACCAGTGCTCATCGCACAGCGCCCCACCCTCGCGGAAGAGACCGTCGACGCCAACCGGTCCAGGTTCGTCATCGAGCCCCTGGAGCCCGGCTTCGGCTACACGCTCGGCAACTCGCTCCGCCGCACGCTGCTCTCGTCGATCCCCGGTGCCTCGGTCACGAGCATCAAGGTCGACTCCGTGCTCCACGAGTTCTCGACGATCGAGGGCGTCAAGGAGGACGTCACCGAGATCATCCTGAACCTGAAGGGCCTCGTCGTCTCCTCCGAGCACGACGAGCCCGTCACGATGTACCTGCGCAAGTCCGGTGCCGGCGCCGTCACGGCCGCCGACATCGCCCCGCCCGCCGGTGTCGAGGTGCACAACCCCGACCTGAAGATCGCCACGCTGTCCGACAAGGGCAAGCTGGAGATGGAGCTCGTCGTCGAGCGCGGTCGTGGCTACGTGTCCGCCGTCCAGAACAAGGGCGCCGACAACGAGATCGGCCGGATGCCGGTCGACTCGATCTACAGCCCGGTCCTCAAGGTCACCTACAAGGTCGAGGCCACCCGAGTCGAGCAGCGCACCGACTTCGACAAGCTGGTCATCGACGTCGAGACCAAGCCGTCGATCCTGCCGCGCGACGCCATCGCGTCGGCCGGCAAGACGCTGGTCGAGCTGTTCGGTCTGGCCCGCGAGCTCAACGTCGAGGCCGAGGGCATCGACATCGGCCCGTCGCCGGTCGACGAGCAGCTGGCCGCCGACCTGGCGCTGCCGGTCGAGGACCTGCAGCTCACGGTCCGGTCCTACAACTGCCTCAAGCGCGAGGGCATCCACACCGTGGGTGAGCTCATCAGCCGCTCCGAGCAGGACCTCCTCGACATCCGCAACTTCGGCGCCAAGTCGATCGACGAGGTGAAGGCCAAGCTGGTCGAGATGGGGCTGTCCCTCAAGGACAGCGCACCCGGCTTCGACCCGCAGGCCTTCCTCGCCGGTCAGGACGACGACGACGACGCGTTCGTCGAGGACGAGCAGTACTGAGAACACGGTGGTTGAGGAGGCGCGCCAGCGCCGTCTCGAAACCCCTCTAGCCCGGGTACCTGACACGGCCCGGAAGAATCGAGAGAAGTCATGCCCAAGCCCACCAAGGGTGCCCGCCTCGGCGGCAGCCCGGCCCACCAGCGGCTGATCCTGCGCAACCTCGCCACCCAGCTGTTCGAGCACCGCCGGATCACCACCACCGAGGCCAAGGCGCGCCGGCTGCGCCCGTACGCCGAGAAGCTGATCACCAAGGCGAAGAAGGCGCACCTGGGTGAGAACCCACTGCACCAGCGTCGTGAGGTGCTCAAGCTGATCACCGACAAGGGCGTCGTGCACGAGCTCTTCACCGAGATCGCGCCGACCTTCGCCGAGCGTCCGGGTGGCTACACCCGGATCACCAAGCTCGGCCCCCGCAAGGGCGACAACGCGCCGATGGCGGTGATCGAGCTCGTCACCGAGCCGTACTCGCCGTCCGAGCCGAAGCGGGCGAAGAAGGCACCGGCGAAGAAGGCCGCCCCGGCCCCCGCCGCCGCCGAGGAGCCCGACCGAGGAGCCGACCGAGGAGCCGACCGAGGTCGTCGACCCGGTCGAGGCCAAGGCCGAGGAGGCCGGCATCGAGACCTTCGTCGAGGTCGAGGGTGTCGACGAGGGGGCCTTCGAGGAGACCGAGGGCGGCGTGGAGGGCAAGTACCCCGGCTCCCACGTCCCGTTCGAGGACGCCGAGCAGGTGCCGGACGGGTTCCCGGTGAAGGGCAACGAGGACTCGAAGAAGTTCCATGCGCCGGGCGGCCAGTGGTACGACCAGACCGCCGCCGACGTGTGGTTCGACACCACCGAGTCGGCGGAGGCCGCCGGCTTCACCGAGGCCGGCGAGTAGTCGACTCCCGTTCTCGCACCGTGCGGCGCACCAGCTCGTTCGCCGGTGTGGGGACGCCGTGCAGGCGACCGAGCAGCACGAGCTCGCCTGCGCGGTAGTCGACCTCGGAGTCGAGACCGCGGCTCAGGCTCTGGCGCAGTGAGTTGCCCGAGAAGTCCGCGGCGTCGTCGCGGAGGCGGAGCAGGTCGCCGCGGCGCTCGTCGTCCTGCTCGGAGGTGACGACGGGGATCCCGGCCGCCGCGAGGACGGCTTCGCCCTCGTCACGGACGAGCCCGGCCAGCTCGAGCCCGTCGGCCTCCCGCCCGAAGATCGCGCCCACGTCGCCGACGGCGTTCACCAGCAGCTTGCGGTACTTCCAGGCCATGACGTCGGGTCGCGGCTGGGACTCGAACCCGGCGGCGCGCAGGTCGCGGGCGATCGCCTCCACAGTGTCGTCGACGCCTCCCGGGAACCGGCCGAGGTCGAGGATGCCCGGGGTCGGGTGACACTTCGCCACCACGACGCCCGGCTCGAGGTGCAGCGCGGGCAGCATCACGCACAGGCCGTAGGTGCGCTCGAAGAGGCGGAGGACCGCGGGCTCGTTGGCCACCCCGTTCTGAGCGCAGACGACGGCGGTGGACGGCGGGGCGTGGCGCTCGAGGTCGGCGAGCGCCGCCGCGGTCTGGTGGCTCTTCACGCACAGCAGGACGACGGTGTCGTCGCTCCACGGCAACTCGGCGGCGGTGTCGACGGCCGCGGCGCGGGCGACCTGGCGCCCGTCGGCGGAGTCGAGGACGAGCCCGTCGGCCCTGATCCGCGCCAGGTGCTCGCCGCGGGCGACCAGCGTGGTCGTGATCCCGGCCACGTGCAGGCGGGCACCGATCACGCCGCCGACCGCTCCCGCCCCGTAGACCACGTATCTCATGGTTTCGATGTCTACCAGCCCGCTCCGTAGACTCGCCCGCATGACGACCGACCTCGGCACGCCGCCGATCCTGAGCCCTGAGGAGGCCGAGCGCGCCGTCCTGCTGGCGGCGCCCCGCGGCTACTGCGCGGGGGTCGACCGCGCGGTCGTGACCGTCGAGAAGGCGCTCGACCTGTACGGCTCGCCGGTGTACGTGCGCAAGCAGATCGTGCACAACAAGCACGTCGTGAGCGACCTCGAGACGCGCGGGGCGGTGTTCGTCGAGGAGCTCCACGAGGTGCCGGCGGGAGCCACTGTGGTGTTCTCGGCGCACGGCGTCTCCCCGGAGGTGCATCGGCAGGCCGAGGAGCGCGAGCTCAAGACGATCGACGCCACCTGCCCGCTGGTCACCAAGGTGCACCACGAGGCGAAGCGGTTCGCGGCCGACGACTACGACATCCTGCTCATCGGCCACGAGGGCCACGAGGAGGTCGAGGGCACCGCCGGCGAGGCGCCCGACCACATCCAGCTCGTGCAGAGTCCGGCCGACGTCCCGAACATCGTGGTCCGCGACCCGCAGCGGGTGGCCTGGCTCTCGCAGACCACACTCTCGGTCGACGAGACCCTCGAGACCGTCGCCGCCATCCGCGAGCGCTTCCCCGACCTGCTCGACCCGCCCAGCGACGACATCTGCTACGCCACCCAGAACCGGCAGCTCGCCGTCAAGGAGATCTCCGAGGGCTGCGACCTGCTGATCGTCGTCGGCTCCGGCAACTCCTCCAACTCGGTGCGCCTCGTCGAGGTGGCCCTCGAGGCCGGCGCCAAGGCCTCCTACCGCGTCGACGACGCCTCGGAGATCGACGAGTCCTGGCTCGACGGCGTCCGCACCGTCTCGGTCACGTCCGGCGCCAGCGTCCCGGAGGCCCTCGTGGACGGCGTGCTCGCCTACCTCGCCGAGCGCGGCTACCCCGACGCCCAGGCCGTGCACTCCGCGGAGGAGTCGCTCATCTTCGCCCTCCCCAAGGAGCTCCGGAAGGACCTGAAGGCCGCCGGCCGCCACTGACCCGTCGCCAATGCGCTGACCCGTCGCTTGTACAAGCGACGGGTCAGCGCATTTCTGACGGGTCGGTGCGGGGACCGCGAGCCGTGAGGGCGAGCGAGTACAGCGGGCGGTCCTGAGCCTCGACGTAGACGCGGCCGAGGTAGGTGCCGATGACGCCCATCATGATCAGCTGCAGGCCGCTGAGCAGGAACATGCCGACGCCGAGGAACGCCCAGCCGGGCACCGCCTGCTCGGGCACGAAGACGCGGACGCCGAACACGTAGGCGGCCAGCAGCACCGAGACGAACGAGACGGCGTAGCCCAGCCGGGAGATCCAGCGCAGCGGGGCGGTGGAGAAGCCGATGATGCCGCTGGCCGCGAACCGGATCATCTTGCGCAGCGGGTAGCCGGTCTGGCCGGCGTGCCGCGGGTCGCGGTCGAACAGCAGCGCCTCCTGCCGGAAGCCGACGTGGGCGACGATCCCGCGCAGGAACCGGTCGTGCTCGCGGTAGCGCGACACCTCCGCCACGACCTTGCGGTCGAGGAGCCGGAAGTCGCCGGCGTTGCGGGGCACCTCGACCGAGGCCATCTTGTCGAGCAGCCAGTAGAAGCCCCAGGCGCTCACCTTCTTGAAGGCGGGGTCCTGGCGGCTGCGGCGCTGCGCGTACACGACGTCGACGCCGTGCTCCCACATCTCGATCATCTCCAGGCTCACGCGGGGCGGGTCCTGGAGGTCGGTGTCCATGACGACGACGGCGTCGGCGTCGCCGCACGCGTCGAGGCCCGCGGTGACGGCGACCTGGTGCCCGAAGTTGCGCGAGAAGCTCAGGACCGTGACCCGGTCGTCGGCCTCCCGCAGCGCCAGGAGGCGGTCCAGGGAGCTGTCGCGGCTGCCGTCGTCGACGTAGACGAACTCGAAGTCGAGGTCGGCGCGCTTGAGGGTGGCCTCGAGGAGCGCGTCGTGGAAGACCTCGAGGTTGGCCTCCTCGTCGTACACCGGGAGCACGTAGGCGACCCGGCGGCGCCGCTCCTCGGAGTCCGTCATGGCACGAATTTACCCAAGTGGTCTGGGAGGATCACGTGGTGGCACGGTTCGTCGACGTTCACCCCGAGGACCCCCAGCCGCGGCTGGTGGGGCAGGTGGCCGACGCCCTGCGCGATGACGCCCTCATCGCCTACCCCACCGACTCCGGCTACGCCCTCGGCTGCCTGGTCGGCAACCGCGACGGCCGGGACCGGATCCTGCGCATCCGGCAGCTCGACGAGCGCCACCACTTCACGCTCGTCTGCAAGGACTTCGCGCAGTTGGGCCAGCTGGTGAAGGTCGACAACGCGGCGTTCCGCGCGATCCGGGCCGCCACCCCCGGGCCGTACACGTTCATCCTCCCCGCCATGCCCGAGGTGCCGCGGCGGCTCATGCACCCGAAGAAGCGCACGGTGGGGGTCCGCATCCCCGACCACGTGTTCGTGCAGCTGCTGCTGGCCGAGCTGGGGGAGCCGCTGCTCAGCAGCTCGCTGATCCTCCCGGGCGAGAGCGAGCCGCGCACCCAGGGCTGGGAGGTCAAGGAGGAGCTCGACCACGTCGTCGACATCGTGGTGGAGGCGGGGGAGACCGGGGCCGAGCCCACCACGGTGGTCGACTGGTCGACCGGCGTCCCCGAGGTCACCCGGCGAGGCGCCGGCGACCCTGACCGGTTTGAGACGGCCAGTCGCCCGTGACGAAGGAACGGGCGGCGTGGGGCCGGCCAGGTAGAGCGAGCGACACGGCTGAGCCTGCGAAGCCGTACGAGCGAGTCGAAACCGCGCAAGTGGGCTGCTGAGCCGCGGACTCGACAACGCCAGCGGTGGCTTCTACCCCAGCTCTTCGCTCCAGCGGACGGCGAGCACCCGGCTGCGGACGACGAGGACGACGAGGCAGCCGACGTAGCCGCAGGCGAGGGCGACGCTGTGGTGCGACAGGCCGCTGACGACGGCCTGCACGACGCCGTCGTCGGCGCGGGCGATGGCGGCCGAGCGGGAGGCCGCCAGCAGCAGGAACGTGGCGAGCATGAGGAGCGGCGGCAGCACGCCGACGGTGAAGAAGTCGCGCGGCCGCACCGCCAGCGCCAGGGTGAGGCACAGCAGCACGAACCCGAGGTCGAACAGCAGGCCGACCCGCTCGGTGGCGAGCAGGTCGAGAGCGGCGGCGGAGAGCGCGAGGGCGACACCGAGCGCGACCATCTCGCGCCCGGGCGCTTGGCCCTCCTCCCACAGCGTCCGGCGCGGCGTGGCACGCCGCACGGGCACGGAGGAGCCGACCTGACTCACAGGCCCACGGTACGAGCCCGGGGCGGCTCGTCGTCGTCGGCGCGCCGATCGGCCCCTCGGTCGGCAGAGCCGATCGCGCGGAGCTCCACGGCGCGCGGCGCGGGCAGGTCGTCGTCGGTGACGCCGAGATCGCGGAACCGGCGGCCCTGCACGAGCACGCGGGACTCCAGCGACCCGACCGCGCTGTTGTAGTGCCCGACGGCGCTGTTGAGGGACCGGCCGAGGTGGTCGAGGTGGCGGGTCCAGGTGCCGAGCCGGTCGTGCAGGTCGCGGCCCAGCCGGTGGATCTCCTGGGCCTGCGCCGCCACCGCCTCCTGGCTCCAGCCGTGGGCCACGGTGCGCAGCAGCGCGATGAGGGTGGACGGCGTGGCCAGCACCACCCGCCGCGCGGCCGCGTGCTCGAGCAGGCCGCCGTCGGCGTCGAGGGCGGCGGCCAGGAACGACTCGGCGGGCAGGAAGCAGACGACGAACTCCGGCGTGGTGTCGAGCGAGCGCCAGTAGGCCTTCGACCCGAGGCCGTCGACGTGGGTGCGCAGCTGCCGGGCGTGGCGCGCCAGGTGGGCCCGGTGCGCCTCCTCGTCGTCGGTGTCGGTGTCGGTGGCGTCGAGGTAGGCGTCGAGCGGCACCTTCGCGTCGACCACGACGTGACGGTCGCCGGCGAGGTGGACGACGAGGTCGGGACGCTGCGCGCCGTCGGCGAGCTGTGCCTGCTCGGTGAAGTCGCAGCGGTCGACCAGACCGGCGAGCTCGACGGTGCGGCGCAGGTGCAGCTCGCCCCACCGGCCCCGCACCTGCGGCTTGCGGAGCGCCGTGGACAGCGCCCGGGTCTCGCGGCGCAGCCCCTCGGCGGTGAGCCGGACGTCGGCGACCTGCTGGTGCAGCTGGCCCTGCCAGGAGACCCGACTGTGCTCGAAGTCGCGCAGCTGGTCGTGCAGCCGGTCGAGCCGCTCCCGGACGACGGCGTGCTCCTCGCCGCGCTCGGGGTAGCGGCCGCCGCGCAGCACACCCGCGGCCAGGCCCGCGGCGTACCCGCCGCCGACGCCCAGGGCGCCCGCCAGCAGGGCGACGACCACGAGGGCGAGGAGGGTGGAGGTGTCCATGGCCGTCAGGATGACGGCGACCACCGACAGCCCGGCGTCCGACGGCGTCAGCCGCGCAGGTGCGGCACCCACAGACCGTGGGCGGCCAGCGCGTCGCGGACGTCGGCGGCCGGCTGCGGCGGCGCGAGCCAGGTGCCCTGCGCCAGGTCGAAGCCCAGGTCGCGGGCCACCGTGGCCTGCTCCTCGGTCTCCAGACCCTTGGCGACGCCGGCCAGGTCGAGGTCGGCGAGCATGCGGGCGACGTGGCCCAGCAGCGTGCGGTCGTCCTGGGGGCGGCCGTCGTCGGCCGCGCCGACGAACAACGAGCGGTCGACCTTCACCCAGGTCCATTCGTAGCTGGTGAGCAGCCCGAGGTCGGTGTAGCCGACGCCGAAGTCGTCGACGGCGAGCCCGATGCCGGCGGCGGCGAGGTCGCCGGCCACCAGCCGCTGCTCGTCGGTCCACCGGCCTACCTGCCGCTCGGCGACCTCCAGCACCAGCTTGATGCCGGCGTCGGCCACTCGCTCCGGCAGCGACTCCAGCAACCGGCTGTCGCGGCGCAGCTGCTCGAACTCGACGTTCACGCTGAGGGTGACGCCGGTGCCGACCCGGGCGACGACGTCGCGCATGGCGGTGAGCGCGCCGTCGAACACCACCTCGGACACCTCGTCGAGCAGCCGCAGCCGGCTCGCGGCGTCGACGAGCAGCAGCGGTGCGACGGTGCCGAGCTCCTCGTGGCGGGCGCGGACCAGCGCCTCGTAGCCCACGATGGCGCCGGTGCGTAACCGGACGACGGGCTGGAACGCGACGTCGACCAGCCCCTGGTCCATCATCTCGCGCAGCGCCTCGCGCTCGTCGTACCAGCGCAGCGGCGGTCCGTCGCGCCGGCCACGCTTGTTGCGCCGCATGTTGCGCTCGGCGGAGCGGAGGAGGTCCTCGGGGTCGTCGGCGCCGGAGACCGACAGCGCGCTGCCGACGCTGACGCCGACCGTCAGCATCAGGTCGCCGACCGGCATCGGGGCCGCCACCGCTTCCTGCAGCTCGGCGACGATGCGCTCGAGGTGGGCGGCGTCGTCGAGGTGGCGGATGACGGCGGCGAACTCGTCGCCGCCCATCCGGGCGACGATCGCGTCGTTCGGGAGGGTCTGCCGCATCCGGCTCCCGATCTCGCGCAGCACGTCGTCGGCCTCGAGGTGGCCGATCTCGTCGTTGACCTGCTTGAAGTGGTCGACGTCGGCGAACAGGACGCCCATCGTCTCGCCCACCCGGGTCTCGACGGCGCTCTCGAACAGCTCGCGGAAGTAGCCGTGGTGCCACAGCCCGGTGAGGTCGTCGGTGACGGCCTGGCGCTTGAGGCGGGCCTCGCGGCGCGCGGCGTGGTGCGAGGTGGTGGCCATCGTGACCAGGGCGACGAGCATCCGCTGGTCCTGGTCGGTGAACTGCGGCTCGGTGATCGAGCGCCGCGCCACGAGGAACTGGCCGCCCGCGAGCACCAGGGTGAGGTCGGGCGGCGGCGCCGGGAGCCGCTCGATCGTGATCTCGCCGCGCACCGAGGAGCGGCACCAGTGCAGGAGCCGGGCATCGACCTGGTCGGCCGGCCAGGGCATCGAGATCGCCGCCTCGGCCAGCACGTCGATCAGCCGGCGCTCGCCGACGACCCAGACCTCGTCGCGGTCGTCGGTGGGCTCGGGCGGCGTGCTCATGTCAGGTCCACCAGCACGGGTGCGTGGTCGGACGCGCCCACACCCGCCCGCTCGTCACGGTCGATCACGGCGCCGGTGACCCGGTCGGCCAGCGGCGGCGAGGCGAGCACGAAGTCGAGACGCATGCCGCGGTTCCGCTCGAACCGCTGCCGGTAGTAGTCCCAGTACGTGTAGACGCCGGGGCCGGGCGCGTGCGGGCGGACGACGTCGGTGTAGCCGTCGTCCAGGAAGGCCTGGAACGCGGCCCGCTCCGGAGGCGTCACGTGGGTGGACTTCGCGAAGGCGGTCATGTCGAACACGTCGTCGTCCTGCGGGGCGACGTTCCAGTCGCCGACCAGCGCGGTAGGCGTGCCGAGCCAGGCGCTCGCGGCCTCCCGCAACCGGCCCAGCCAGTCGAGCTTGTAGGCGTAGTGGGGGTCGCCGACCTTGCGCCCGTTGGGGACGTAGAGCGACCACACGCGCACACCGTCGCAGGTCACCCCCAGCGCGCGCGACTCCGCCGCCAGCGGCTCGCCCCACTCGGGCATCCCCGGGAAGCCGACCTCGACGTCGTCGAGACCGACCCGGCTCAGCACCGCCACGCCGTTCCACTGGTTGGTGCCGGCGACCGCCACCTCGTAGCCGAGCGCGTGCAGGCCCATCAGCGGGAGCTGGTCGTCGCGGGCCTTGGTCTCCTGGAGGGCGAGGACGTCGACGTCGTGACGCTGCACGAACGCCTCGACGCGCTCGATGCGCGAGCGCAGCGAGTTCACGTTCCAGGTGGCGAGGCGCACCCGCGACAGGGTAGACGTGTCCCGCACCTCGGGGGTTCATCCGAACAGAGCGTCAGTCGAGCGCGGTGAGCAGCCGGTCGACGTCGTCCTGCGACGTGTAGGGCGCCAGACCCACCCGGACGCCGCCCTCGGGGGCCAGCCCGAGCCGGCCGGCGGGCTCGACGGCGTAGAAGGTGCTCGCGGGGGCGACCACGCCGGCCTCGGACAGCCGGGCGCTGGTGGCCGCGGGCGCCTCGCCGTCCACGCGCAGGAGCACGGTGGGGGTGCGGTGCCGGGCCCGGCCGTAGGTGGTGACGGCGGGGAGCGCCTCGAGACCGTCCAGCAGCCGCTGCAGCAACGGCTGCTCGTACTCGTCGACCGCCGCGGTGCCGCCGAGGCCCTCGAGGAAGCCGACGGCCGCCGTCGTGCCGGCGAGCAGCTCCCACGACAGCGTGCCCACCTCGAACTTGTCGGGTGCCGCCGTCGGGGCCGGCGCGAGCTTGTCGGGGTCGAGCGACTCGAGGAGGGCGGGATCGGCGGCGAGCACCCCGAGGTGGGGACCGCAGAACTTGTAGGGCGAGCAGGTGACGACGTCCGCGCCGAGCGCGGCCCGGTCGACCGGCGCGTGGGCGGCCAGGTGCACGGCGTCGACCACCACGAGCGCGCCCGCCTCGTGCGCCTGCGCGGCGATGCCGGCGACGTCGGGGCGGGTGCCCAGCAGGTTGGAGGCGCCGGTGACGGCGACGACCCGGGTGCGGTCCGACAGCAGCGGGCCGACGTCGTCCGGCTCGGTGGTGTCGACGTCGAACTCGAGCCAGCGCACCGTGGCGCCGGCCCGTTCGGCCGCGATCACCCAGGGGCGCACGTTGGCGTCGTGGTCGAGCCGGGAGACCACCACCTCGTCGCCGGGACCCCAGCCACGGCTCAGCGTGCGGGCGAGGTCGAAGGTGAGGGCGGTCGTCGAGCGGCCGAACACGACGCCGCCCGGGTCGGTGCCGAGGAACCGGCCCATCGCGGCGCGGGCGTCCTGCACGGTCTGCTCGGTGCGGCGGCCGGGCTCGGCGCTCGGGTCGCGCTGGCACATCCCCGCGACCAGGGCGTCGCGGACGGCATCGGCCACGACGTCCGGCACCAGCGAGCCGCCGGGGCCGTCGAAGCGGGCCAGCCCGTCGGCGAGCGCGGGGAAGTGGGTGCGGACGGCATTGACGTCGTAGCTGGTGGGCATGCCGGCGATGCTGCCAGTCGGGCCTCGCCTTCGTAGACTCGCCCGCCGTGGCTCTCACCATCGGGATCGTCGGACTGCCCAACGCGGGCAAGTCCACGCTGTTCAACGCGCTGACCAAGAACGACGTCCTGGCGGCCAACTACCCGTTCGCCACGATCGAGCCGAACGTGGGTGTGGTCGGCGTCCCCGACCCGCGGCTGCCGGTGCTGGCCGAGCTGTTCTCCTCGGCGCGGGTGCTGCCCGCCACCGTGGAGTTCGTCGACATCGCGGGCATCGTGCGCGGCGCCTCGGAGGGGGAGGGGCTCGGCAACAAGTTCCTCTCCCACATCCGGGAGTCGGCCGCGATCTGCCAGGTCACGCGGGTGTTCCGCGACGAGGACGTCACCCACGTCGACGGCGAGGTGAACCCGGCCTCCGACATCTCCACGATCTCGACCGAGCTGATCCTGGCCGACCTCCAGACGCTGGAGAAGGCGATCCCGCGGCTGGAGAAGGAGGCGAAGGCTCGCAAGGAGCTCGCGCCCGTCGTCGCGGCGGCGAAGGAGGCCATGGCGGCGCTCGAGGGCGGCACACCCGTCATCGCCACCGATCTCGATGCCGCGTTGCTCCGGGAGCTCTCGCTGCTCACCGCCAAGCCGTTCATCTACGTCTTCAACTGCGACGCCGACGAGCTCGCCGACGAGGAGCTGAAGGACCGGATGCGCGCCCTGGTGGCGCCGTCCGAGGCGATCTTCCTCGACGCCAAGTTCGAGGCCGAGCTGGTCGAGCTCGACGACGACGACGAGGCGCGCGAGATGCTCGCCGAGATGGGCGTCGACGAGCCCGGGCTCGAGGTGCTCGCCCGGGTCGGCTTCGACACCCTCGGCCTGCAGACCTACCTCACCGCCGGCCCCAAGGAGTCGCGCGCCTGGACCGTCCGCAAGGGCGCCACCGCCCCCGAGGCCGCCGGCGTCATCCACACCGACTTCCAGAAGGGCTTCATCAAGGCCGAGATCGTCTCCTTCGACGACCTCGTCGCCGCCGGCTCCATGGCCGACGCCAAGGCCGCCGGCCGGGTCCGCATGGAGGGCAAGGACTACGTGATGGCCGACGGCGACGTCGTGGAGTTCCGACACTCGGCAACGACTCGCTGAGTGGCTCGATCGGCTCCGAGAGGAACCGAAGGATGACCACCGCAGCCACCGCGCTCCCGACCGAGCTCCGCCCCGAGCGCGTCGAGATCGAGCCCAGGCACCTGTCCGTCACCCTCAGGCAGTCGCCCGGCGGGGTGGAGGAGACGAAACGCAGACAAGCGTGTCCGGACAAGTGTCACCCGGGCTGACGATGGGCGGAGCAGCCGGGCTCTGTCGTGTCCTGCTCGCCCGGTGAGCTCGGCTGTCACCTGTCGGGAGTGGTCGAGATCCCTTGCGAGCACATGGGCCACGGTCGATCATCGTGTGATGGGCGCGGACCCGGTTCCAACCTACTGCCCGTTGTGCGTGTCGCGCTGCGGAGCGCGCGCCGAGGTCACCGACGGCACCCTCGTCGCTCTGCGGCCGGACCCGTCCCACCCGACCGGCAAGGCCCTGTGCTTGAAGGGCAAGGCCGCACCCGAGATCGTGGCCCATCGGTCGAGGCTGCTGCACCCGCTGAGGCGGACCAGACCCAAGGACTCCGCGGACCCGGGATGGGAGCAGATCACCTGGGACGAGGGACTGGACACGGTCGCTGAGCGGCTCTCGTCTCTGGCTGCTTCGGACGGTCCCGAGTCGGTGGCGTTCAGCGCGAGCTCGCCGTCGACGTCCGCGATCAGCGACGCCATCGACTGGGTTCAACGCCTGGTCCGGTGCTTCGGCAGCCCGAACTTCTGCGTCTCCATGGAGCTGTGCGGGTGGGGCCGGTACCTCGCACCCCTCTACACCTTCGGTGTCTCCGTGCCTGGTGTCTACCTGCCCGATCTGGACAACGCCGGCTGCATCCTGTTCTGGGGGTACAACCCGTCTGTCGCGCGTCTCGCGCATGCCACCGCGGCCGCGGCTGCCGTCGCGCGTGGCACGAAGCTGGTCGTCATCGACCCGCGCAAGGCCGGGCTGGCCAGCAAGGCCGACCACTGGCTGCGGGTGCGGCCGGGCACCGATGCGGCGCTCGCTCTGTCCCTGACACACGTGATGATCCAGAACGGCTGGTACGACGCCGACTTCGTCCGCGACTGGACCAACGCAGCCGACGTCAGTCGACGGACGTTCCGTCTGGGAGCTGCTCGCGGCGCGCTGTGCCGAGTACCCCCCGGACGTGGCAGCGGAGATCACCGGGGTACCGGCGGCAGCCATCGTCGCGGCCGCGCGGACACTCTGGGAGTCCCGGCCCGTCGCGTTCTACACCTGGAGCGGACTCGAGCAACACAGCGGGACGACTCAGACGATGCGCGCGATCCACGTCCTCTATGCGCTGACCGGCAGCCTGGACGTCCCGGGCGGGAACGTCCTGTTCGAAGAGGTGCCGTCGAACCGGATAGACGGGGTGGAGTTCCTCTCCGAGGCTCGCCCGCCCGCGGTGGGCGTCGAGGAGCGCCCTCTGGGACCAGCCCGGTTCGAGTTCGTCACCGGCGAGGACCTCTACAACGCTGCGCTCGACCGCCGGGTCAAGGCGCTGATGAGCTTCGGTGGCAACCTCGTGATGGCCCACGGCGACAGTGCCCACGGTCGGGACGCCCTCCGCACCCTGGACTTCTTCGTCCAGGCCGACCTGTTCATGACCCCCACGGCCGAGCTCGCCGACATCGTCCTGCCCGTCACGACGCCCTTCGAGTCCGAGGCACTCAAGATCGGTTTCGAGGACAGCCAGGACGCGCAATCGCTCGTCCAGCTGCGCCGTCCGCTCGTCTCCCCGCGCGGCGAGACGCGCTCGGACCTGCAGATCGTGTTCGACCTGGCGACGCGGCTCGGCCTGGGCGAGAACTTCTGGCACGGCGACATCGACGCGGCTTTCCGCCATCAGCTCGAGCCGAGCGGGATCACCCTGGAGGAGCTGCGGGCCGATCCGGCCGGCGTCCGGGTGCCGCTGACCACGAGGTACCGCAAGTACGCCGCCTCCGGGTTCCCGACGCCGTCCGGCAAGGTGGAGCTGTACTCGGCGACTCTGGCCGCGCATGGTTACGAACCGCTACCCGAGTTCGTCGAACCCCTCACCAGCCCGCGCTCACGGCCCGACCTCGCCGACCGGTACCCACTGGTGCTCAGCTCTGCGAAGTCGCTGTTCTTCTGCGAGACCCAGCACCGCCAGATCGCTGGCCTCCGCAAGAGCGCACCCGACCCCCAACTCGAGATGCACCCCGCCACGGCCGAGGCTCGCGGCATCGCCTCCGGGGACTGGGTCTCCCTGGACACCCCGGGCGGCAGCGTCCGGGCCAGGGCCAAGCTCAACGCCAGCCTCGACCCTCAGGTCGTCTTCGGCCAGCACGGCTGGTGGCAGGCCTGCGACGAGCTGGGACTTCCCGGCTACCCGCCGTACGGGCCGGACACCGCGAACCTCAACCTCGTCCTGCGACAGACGCCGAGCGACCCGATCAGCGGCAGCTCACCGCTGCGCGCGTCCGTCTGCGACGTCACCCTGCTCAACGTGGACAGCCCGGGGGTGGCCTGACGCGTGGGCCAGCCGCAGGGGACCACGATCACGACGAGATCCATTTGACGCCTGCAGGTCGGAGCCTCCGGGGGTGCTCACCGGCGAGAACGACCGAAGCGTCGGGCGGCGGACCGACAACGCCGTACTCTGCCGGCATGGAGTCCGCTGCCCACGCTGCCTACGGTCCGGGTCGCCGCAGTCCAGGCGATGCCGGTGGTGCTCGACCTGGAGGCCAGCCTCGAGAAGGCGCTCGGCCTCCTCGCGGAGGCGGCCGGGCAGGGCGCCCAGCTGGTGGTGTTCCCCGAGACGTTCCTCTCGCTCTACCCGTCGTACGCCTGGGCCCACCTGCCGGGTGGCGACGGCGACGCGCTGTGGGAGCGGCTGTGGGCGAGCTCGGTCGAGGTCCCCGGGCCCGGTCGTCGACCGGATCGCCGCCGCGTGCCGCGAGCACGACGTCGTCTGCGCCATGGGCGTCAACGAGCGCGAGCTCGAGCGCCCCGGCAGCCTCTACAACACGCTGCTGCTGGTCGGGCCGGACGGCTTGCTCAGCAAGCACCGCAAGCTCATGCCGACCCACCACGAGCGGCTCTTCCACGGCGTCGGCGCGGGCGACGACCTCCAGGTCACCGAGACACGTCTGGGTCGGCTCGGAGGGCTGATCTGCTGGGAGAACCGGATGCCGCTGGCCCGGTGGGCGGTCTACCAGGGCGGCCCGCAGATCTGGCTCGCTCCGACAGCGGACGACTCCGACGGATGGCAGGCCACGATCCGGCACATCGCCATCGAGTCCGGTGCCTTCGTCGTGTCGGTGCCCCAGTTCATCCAGCGCGCCGCCTTCGGCGACGACTTCCCCTGGCCGCTCCCGGACACCGACGTCTTCGGCCGGGGTGGGGCGGCCATCGTCGCCCCCGCGTCCGGCGAGGTCATCGCGGGCCCGATGTACGACGCCGAGGGCATCGTCGTCGCCGACTGCGACCTCCGGCAGACGCTCCACGCCAAGCGCTGGTTCGACGCGGCCGGCCACTACAGCCGCGCCGACGTCCTGTGGCCGAAGTCGCCCCGATGACGCCGGCCGACCCTCGACAACGGGCGTGGCCGCGGGACTGTTCGCTGTGCCGGCCCAGTGGTCTCGATGCCTGCACGAGGCGCCTTGGCGCTGTGACGCGACACCGGCTCACGCCCTAGGAAGTAGAAGGTGTGAATAGGTGCGCAGGTCAGACGGGCCCTGCCCTCCCTCCGATGTGCTCGGCGCGCCTGCTCTTGCGGCTCACGCTGGACTCCTCGAGCGTCAGCGGACTTCCTGAGCTCGGACTTCGGCGCGAAGGCGCACGTCCCCTCGGAGTGGTGTGGAGCCTCCGCGTGATCGCGCGGTGGGCCGCTTCCCACCGATGACGGACCCGGTCCACCGCGGTCGGCAGAGACCTGCGCCGCGGTCGGGGACCCGATCGCGACCCAACGGTCCAGTCCAGTCTGTGCACGACCATGGGGGCGAGGTAGAGTTCGACCATGGGTCCGCGGATGACGATTCCCACCCAGCTCGTGCTCCGGGTCCTGCTCGACGAGGCGGAGGAGGAGCGTTACGGCTATGAGATCGGCGAGACGGCGGGGTTGGCGAGCGGCACCGTGCACCCGATCCTCGCCCGTCTCGAGGGCCTGGGATGGGTCGAGTCGAGGTGGGAGGACGTCGACCCCAGCAGGGCGGGCCGGCCGGCGCGCCGCTACTACCGGCTCGCCGACGGCGGCCGTGCCTCCGCGCAGGCTGCACTGAGGAGCGCCTACCGGTCCCGCCGGGCCGGACCAGCAGCGTTCCCGCTCCCGGGGTCGGCGTGATCCCCGCGGCGGGACGTCCGGCGGGATGGTCGATGACCAGGACGCGCACGGCCCTGCGCGCCCTCCCGGCCGGGCCGGTGCGGGAGCGGTGGCAAAGAGCTCGTGGCCGAGCTGTACGGACTCAGTCGTCGCGAGCAGCTGCGCCACACGTGGGGCGTGGTGACCAGGGTCGCGGCGCTGCGGTCCGCTGCGTCCGCGGAGCCCGACCCCACTGCCCTCGTCGTGCTCCGCACACCGCTGCCGTGCACCCTGCGTCGACACTCCTGGCGCCTCAACACCACCGAGGACGGCGGGCGCTACCGCCGTTGTCGCCGATGCCTCAGTGACGATCGAGCGATCCGCTGGGTCCCGAGGGCTGGGTGCCGACCGTGGGCGGCACGGTCTGAGCCTGGGACGACACGAGGGAGGGGATGATGTGGAAGCGACTTCGCTGCCGGTTCGGCATGCACGCCTGGCGCGAAGGAAGAGCACTGAGGACGGGTCGCGCTTCCTGACCTGCCGGCGTTGCGGGGAAGTACAGCGACTTGGCGACGCCTGGGCACTGGGCTGCGTGAGGGGGGTGAGCCCCCTAGGCTCCCGCCATGACCGAGGCCGCCGAGCAACCCGACGAGCTGCTGTCGCGGCTCGTGATGCGGCGGCTGATGAGCGTCGACTTCCACCTCGACCGGCTGGAGCTGCACTTCGACGGCGACAGCGACGACGACCTCCCCGTGCTCACCTGCGAGGCGTGGCCGGAGGTGCGTCAGCCCGGCGTGAGCCTGCGGGAGGAGGGGTTCGGGTACGCCGACGCACTGCGCGCGCTCGTCGGCCAGCTGGTGATGGGCACCACCGAGGCGGCGGGGGAGGGGATCGTGCTCGAGCTCCAGGGCGCCACGCTCGTGCTGAACCCGACCCGTGAGGAGCTCGACGGGCCGGAGATCGCGCTGCTGAGCGGGTTCGCCGACGCCCGGTGGACGGCGTGGCGGCCCGGCGAGGACTCCTTCGAGGAGTCCTAGGCGCGGGCCGCGTCGGCGCGGTCGGCGAGCGCGGCGAGCACGGCGCGCCGTGACGGCGGCACGCGCACCTCCAGCACGGCGTCGACGTCGGTGCCGTTGAGGCGGAAGTCGAAGAACGAGCAGCAGGCGCTCTCGCGGTCGGTGAGGTCGCGGGTGCGCTCGAGCAACCCTGGCGGCCCCGACAGGTGCAGCCGGACGACGTCGTCGGCCCGCTCCACCCCGCGCAGGGCGTCGCGGAAGAGCGTGTCGAACTCGGCGAGCCGCAGCGGCTGCTCGAGGGTCGGCAGCGTGCACGAGTCGACGACCAGGAGGTCGAGGCTGGGTCGCACCTCGGGACCGCAGCACCCCTCGCCCCGCCAGGTGTCGCGGGCCTCGCGCAGCGCGATGCCCGCGACGACGAGGCCGGCGAGCGGGTCGGCCCACGCCCAGCCGAGGCCGGCGTTGAGCAGCAGGCCGGCGAGCACGACGGCGGAGAGGTAGGTGCACAGCAGCGTCTGGGTGGAGTCGGCGACGACGGCTCCGGAGCCGAGCGCCCGGCCGGTGCGGCGCTGCGCCCACGACAGCACGGGCATGACGACGAGCGACAGGGCGGCGAGGCCGATGCCGACCGGCGATGACTCCGGCTCGCGTCCGGTCACCAGCGCGCGCGTGGACTCGAACGTGACGACGACGGCGAGGGCGAGGAACGCGCCCGCCATCAGCCGCTGCGCGCGGAGCTCGCGCGACTCCGGCCGCGGGTGCCGGAACTGCCAGAGCACCACGAGGCCGGACGACACCTCGACCACGGAGTCGAGGCCGAAGCCGAGCAGCGCCACCGAGCCGGCGACGAGCCCGGCGGTGATCGCCACCACGGCCTCGGCGACGTTGTAGGCGACCGAGGCGCCGGCCAGCAGCCGCGCCCGGCGTCCGAGCCGCCGGCGCTGGTCGGCGTCGATCACGACGGCGTGGGTGTGCGTGCTCACGGCTCGTTCCGGTGCAGCGCCTCGACGCCGTAGGTGGGGCACAGCGCCACCCGCTCCCCGGTGAGGTCGAGCAGCCGCTCCGCCGCCGCGAACAGCTCGGTGAGTGCCTCGGGGTGGCGCAGCGAGAACACCGACGCCCGGCCCACGGCCCGCGACTCCACGAGGCCGCAGCCGCGCAGGCACGCCAGGTGCTTCGACACGGTGGACTGGGCGAGCCCGAGATGGGCGGTGAGGTCGACGACCCGGTGCTCGCCGAGGGCGAGGTGGCGCAGGATCCCGAGCCGGGACGGGTCGCTGAAGCCGTGGAACAGGCAGGCGGCCGCGTCGAGCGGCTCGACATCGTCGGAGAGCGTTGGCATCGCCATATGGCGATGTTAGCAGCGGGGCCGCCGGATCCGCACCGGTCCGGACGCCGTCGCGACGTCGACGACGCGGCCGCCCTGGGTGACCTCCACCTCGCCGGCGGCGACGAGCCGGCCGGCCGCCTCCCGGGCGGGCTCCATCAGCGCCCGCCAGTCGCCCTCGCCGGCCACCGCCCGGGCAGCCTCCGAGGGGCAGATGGTGGCGCCCTCGCTGCGCCGGGCGAGGAGGTCGCGGATGGCGTCCTCGAGCGCCTCGTCCGTGCCCCGCATCCCTCCAGCGTGCCACCGCCTCCGAGGGCGTGTCCCCCAATCCGAGGCGGCGGCGGCGCCGCCCAGGCGGCACGCTGGCGGCGTTGCCGTCGCTCGAAAGGCGCCCAGCCTGCCAGCGCTCCGGCGCCTTGCCATCGCACCACCTGGACGACGCCGCCATCGACCTGGATTGGGAGACACGCCCTAGCGTCGGCGCGTGACCTCGGTCTTCGACACCACCACCGCCGTGACCCCCGACGGCGCACGGCCGGTACGCCGCCGAGCTCGACGCCCGCTGGGTGGTGGGGGGCGGCGTCAACGGCGGCTACCTGCTGTCGGTGGTCGGGCGCGCGATCCGCGCGGCGCTGCCGGGCAAGCCCGACCCGCTCGCCGTCAGCGCCTACTACCTGTCGGCGTCGGCGCCCGGCCCGGCGACGGTCGAGGTGCGCACGCTGCGCGAGGGCGGCAGCGTCGGCCACGGTGGCCGCCGACCTCGTGCAGGACGGCGTCGCGCGGATCGCCGCGCTGGCGACGTTCGGCGACCTCGACCGCGACGCCGACGACGTGCGCACGACCGCCGTCGAGCTCGAGCTGCCGCCGCCCGAGGAGTGCGTGTCGGGCTCGCTGGCGCCGGAGGAGCTGCGGCGGATCGCGCCGCTGATGGACCGCTTCGACCTGCGGTTCCACCCCGACCACGTGGGCTGGGCGCTCGGCGAGCCGAACGGCTCGGGCGAGCTGGCCGCCTGGTTCCGGCTCGAGGACGGCCGCGAGCCCGACCCGATCTCGCTGCTCACCGTCGTCGACGCGCTGCCGCCGGTCACCTTCACCCACGGCCGGATGGGCTGGGCGCCGACGCTCGAGCTCACCGCGCACGTGCGCGCGAAGCCGGCGCCGGGCTGGCTGCGGGTGCGCCACGCCACGCGCAACATGGCCGGCGGCCTGTTCGAGGAGGACTGCGAGGTGTGGGACGCCGCCGGGCGGCTCGTCGCGCAGTCGCGCCAGCTGGCCCGGCTGCCGCGCTGAGGTCCGCGTCGAGTCGGCTCGTCTTTCGAGCCGACTCGGCGCTCCAGTCGTCACATCAAGCGCCGACTCGGCACGGGCTCGTCAGTCGAACCAGGAGCGCTTCATCGTGTAGACCCAGCGGCGCCAGCGGGTGCTCGGTGACGCTGAGCAGCTCGTCGCTGTCCGGCAGGTAGGCGAGGTCCTCCGGACCCATCGGCGTGGCCCAGCGGTGCCGTCGCAGCTCGGACCCGGCCCGCCCGGCGTGCACCGAGCCGAACGTCCACGGCCCGTGCGAGGTGGTGACGTGCAGCCGCCCGCGCGCCACCACGGCCCCCTGCATCTGGCCGACGCCGTCCTCGAGGCTCAACGGGCGGGCGGTGCCGTCCTCGTCGGTGGCGGGCAGCAGCGTGTCCGGGTCGAGCGGGAACCGGGTGAGCCGCCGGGTCCGGCCCGTGCCGCGGCCGTACTCGCCGACGACGAGCGCGGGCGGGTCGGCCTCGCGGTCGAGGGACATGAACGAGTAGCGCAGCCGCTCGACGCCGTCGTCGGTGACGGCCTGGTACTGGAACCGCACCGGCAGCACGTAGCGGTAGCCGAACGTGTCGAGGTCGGCAGCCGTCGGGCAGCCGCAGCACGTCGGCGGTGCGGCAGGTGTAGAAGCCGCGCGCGGTCGCGGCCACGTGCAGGTGGCCGCCGGTCCACACGATCCCGCCCGCGTGCACGTGCAGCGGCTCGAGCCCGGCGACGCCGTCGCGCAGCGTCGGCACCACCAGCAGCACGTGGCGGTAGCGGCGGGCGTCGAGGTCGAGGAACGTGACCCGGCTGCCCTGCTTGCCGCCGCCGGGCAGCTTCTTGGCGTACCAGGCGACGGCGGCGATCCGGCGCCCCGCGACGCCGTCCGGGTCACCGCCGAACGAGGCGTCGTCGGACGACGACACCCCCTGCGGCCACCAGCGCAGGTCGCGCCGGTCGGCCCGGTCGAACCGCCAGGCGTGGCGCACGGCGCGGGCCGGTACCCACGACCGCCGGGCGCGCCGCGGCAGGTCGGCGAGCACGGCGCCCGAGCCCGGCGCGACCGCCGACGGCCGCGGCGAGGGCGTCGACCTCGGCGACGTTCTCGTCGGTGCGCACGAGGTGGAAGCCGGGCACGGTCACGAGTCACTAGCCTGCCGGACATGGGTGAGCGCCGGGCGGTGGTGGGGGCCGCCGTGCTGCGCGACGGCCGGCTGCTCGCCTGCCGCCGCACCGCGCCCGCCGAGGTCGCGGGCGGCTGGGAGCTGCCGGGCGGCAAGGTCGAGCCCGGAGAGTCACCGCGAGGCGGCACTGGTGCGCGAGGTGGCCGAGGAGCTCGGCATCGCCGTCCGGGTCACCGGCTGGCTGGACGGGTCCTCGCCGATCGGCGACACCCACGAGCTCACCGTCGCCACCGCCGAGGTCGTCCGCTGGACGCCGCGTCCGGTCGAGCACGACCGGCTCCGCTGGCTCGCGCGCCGACGAGCTCGACGACGTCGCCTGGCTGCCCGCCGACCGGCCGTTCCTGGCTCAGCTGAGCGAGATCCTGCACCCGTGACCGCGGCCTAGGGAGCGCAGGCGAAGAACGCGTCGGACTCGCAGCGCCATCTCGGCGCCCGCTCCGCGGGTTCTCGAGGTCGAGCTCCATCGTGACGACGTCGCCGTCCTGCTCGAGCTCGGCCGAGCCGAGGTCGGAGACCGGCTCGGCCGTGCTGAGCGACTCGGCCGTTCTCCAGGTAGTCCTGCGCGCGTCGAGGTCGGCCTCGGCGGCGCCGTCGTCGTCGAACTGCAGCCGGCCCGAGGTCGCGGCGTCGTCGTCGTCGGTGCTCACGAAGTAGCCGAGCGCCGCCGGCGTGCCGAGCTCCCCGACGCCCGAGTCCTCGGTCGGCTCCTCGCTGGCCCGCTCGCCGCCGCACGGCGGGTCCTGGGCAGGAAGGCGAGCTCGACGTCGTCACGCCGTCGGCGAGGTCGTCGAAGGGCCGGCGTCGGTGAGCGAGTCCTCGTCGTCCTCGAGCACGTCGACCACCCGGTCGAGGTCGCCGCCCGTGGCGACCAGGTCCTCGTCCGGGTCGACGAGGACCCCGAACCCGAACTCGAACGGGTAGCGCGCCGTCGATCAGACCGGTCCAGTCGGTGACCTCGGTCGGGTCTCGGCCGTGAGCATCGTGCGGCCGTCGACTCTCCTCGCTGGCGAAGCCGGCGTCCTCGAGGTCCTCGACGAGCTCGTCGAGGTCGACGTCCTCGACCTTGTAGACGGTCGACCGCGGGCCGTCGTCGCCGGCGGCCTCGACCCACCACTGCGACGTCGAGCTCGCTGAACGCGGCGTCCTGCATGGGCGTCGACGATACGGCAGCAGCGGCGTGCCGCCCACGGCGTCCTCCCGGGTCGCCTCCACGTAGTCGTCGAGCTCGCCGTCGTCGGCGCCGGTTCGAGGTCGTCGATCCCGAGCCGCTCGGCGATCGCGGCCCGGTCGACGAAGGTGACCTCGCGTGGCGTCGCCCGGCACGACCTCGAGAGCGTCGTCGAGCGAGGAGCCGTCCACTGCACGAGCAGCTGGCAGCGACGCGCTGAGCGAGCCGACGGCGCGACGACGCGGCCGACGCGGCGGCGACCGCGCGACGGGCAGGCTGCAGCCTCGGACAGGAGTCACGCGTCGCGATCACGGAGGCATCATTACGCTTCCCGCATGCCCGAAACTCCGCGGCACCGGCTGCTCCTGGTGCACGCACACCCCGACGACGAATCCATCGGGCAGGGCGCCACCATGGCCCGTTACGTCGCCGAGGGCCGCGGCGTCACGCTCGTCACCTGCACCGCCGGCGAGCTCGGCGAGGTGCTGGTGCCGGAGCTCGAGCACCTCGCCGCCGACCGCGACGGGGGACTGGCCGAGCACCGGCGCGGCGAGCTCGCCGACGCGATGGCGGTGCTCGGCGTCACCGACCACCGCTTCCTCGGCGGGTTCGGCACCTACCACGACTCGGGCATGGCCTGGCACGACGACGGGCACGCGATCGCCGCCCCCGAGGTCGGCGACGAGGCGTTCTCGAAGGCCGACCTCACCGAGGCGGCCGACCACCTGGTCGCCGTGATCCGCGAGGTGCGGCCGCAGGTGCTCGTCACCTACGACCAGTTCGGCGGCTACGGCCACCCCGACCACGTGCAGGCGCACCGGGTGGCGATGTACGCCGCCCAGCTCGCGGCCGTGCCGTCGTACCGTCTCGACCTCGGCGAGCCGTGGGACATCGCGAAGATCTACTGGGGTGCGATGTCGGAGTCGCGGATGCGCGAGGGCCTCCGCGCGCTGCGCGAGGCCGGCGACACCGAGACCTTCGAGGGGATGGACCCGGACGGCCCGCTGCCGCCGTTCGTCACCGCCGACGAGAACATCGCCGCCGCGGTGAACGGCGAGGACTACCTCGACCGGAAGATGGGCGCGCTCGAGGCGCACGCCACCCAGATCACCACCGACGGCCCCTTCTTCGCGCTGTCGAACCGGCTCGGCAACCGCGTGTGGGGCACCGAGTACTACCGGATCGCGAAGGGCGAGCGCGGACCGGTCGACGACGCCGGCTACGAGACCGACCTGTTCGCGGGACTCTGACGGTTCCGGGCGTGCGGCACGTCCTCGCGGCCTCGCGGGTCGTCGTCCTCGCGCGTGGCCGGTGCGATCGTCGGCGTCGCTTCCGTGGCCGTCCACGGTCTGACGCCGGGCCTGGTGCTCGCGCTCGTCGCCACCGCGGCCGCCGGGTACGCGCTCCCGGCGGGCTGGACGCGGCGGCTGCCGTTCGGCGCCGGCTGGTGTGCGGTGGTGCTCGTAGCCGCAGTGCCCCGGAGCACGGGCAGCTACCTGGTGGCCGACGGCCCGCGCGGCTGGGTGCTCATCGGCGGGGCCTTCACCCTGCTGCTGCTGTCGGTGGTGACGGCGATGCCGCGGCCGTCCCGACCGGCCGCGGATGCCGGTTCTGACCAGCACCGTTTCCTAGACTCACCGCCGTGAGCACGCCCGCGAGACCCGACGACGACCGCGACCGCGCGGGCGGCAAGATCGTCATCGCCGTCATCCTCGTGCTCGCCCTGCTCGTCGGTGGCGGCTACGCCGCCGCCTACCTCGCGCCGGCGAGGGTCTGCCGCGCGGCACGACGATCGCCGGCGTCGACGTCGGCGGGCTCGAGGCCGACGCCGCGGCCACCCGGCTCGAGGAGGGCGTCGCCGACCGGCTCGACGGCGACCTCGAGGTGAGCGTCGAGGGTGGAGAGTCGATGACCGTCACCCCGGAGGACGCCGGGCTCGCGGTCGACTACGCCGCCTCGGTCGACCAGGCGGCGCGCGAGCCGAGCTGGCGACCGGACTCGCTGTGGGACGCCTACACCGGCGGCGAGGACCTCGACGCCGTCATCACGGTCGACGACGCCCGCATGCAGGCCCTCATCGACCAGCTCACCGAGGGCCTCGGCACGCCGCCCACCGACGCCACCGTGAGCTTCGTGGACGGCCGGGTGCGCACCACCGACGCGCAGCCCGGGCGCGGGCTCGACCCCGCCGAGACCGCCGACGCGCTCGCCGCGGCGTTCCTCGCCAGCGACGACGCCGACCGCGCCGTCGAGCTCGCCCCCACCGCGCTCGAGCCCGAGATCACCGACGACGACGCGCGCGCCGCCGTCGAACGAGTTCGCCAACCCGGCGCTCTCGGCGCCCGTGGTGCTGGTGTTCGGCAAGTCGCCGGTGCGGCTGCGCCCGCCCGACTACGCCGACGCCCTGTCGCTGGAGCCGGTCGACGGCCAGCTCGTGCCCCGCGTCGACACGAAGGTGCTGGACCGGCTGGTGCGCTCGGCCACCGGCCGGGCCGGGTCGCCCGTCGACGCCACCTTCGAGGTGGTGCGCGGCAAGCCCCGCGTGGTGCCCGCCAAGCCCGGCGTGCGGTTCGAGAGCGAGCGCATCCGCGAGACGTTCCTGGAGACCGTGACCCTGCCCGAGGGGGAGCGGGAGCTGAAGGTGCCGGCCACGGTGGCCGAGCCCGAGTTCTCCACCGCCGACGCGCGGGCGCTGAAGATCCGGCGCAAGGTCTCGGAGTTCACGACCTACTTCCCCTACGCGGAGTACCGCAACATCAACATCGGCCGCGCCGCCGAGCTGGTGAACGGCACCCTGCTGAAGCCCGACGACGTGTTCTCGCTCAACGGCGTCGTCGGCGAGCGCACCCGCGAGAACGGCTTCACCGAGGGCTTCGTCATCAGCAACGGCATCTTCAAGGAGGACCTCGGCGGCGGCGTCTCGCAGATGGCCACCACCACCTTCAACGCGATGTTCTTCGCCGGCCTCGAGGACATCGAGCACAAGCCGCACTCGTTCTACATCGACCGCTACCCGGTGGGTCGCGAGGCCACCGTGGCCTGGGGCTCGGTCGACCTGCAGTTCCGCAACAACACCGACTACGGCGTGTTCATCACCGCCGAGGTGAGCCCCTCGTCGCCGTCGTCGCAGGGCTCGGTGACGGTGCGCATGTACAGCACGAAGATCTGGGACATCGAGGCCCTCACCTCCGACCGCTACGCCTACGTCTCGCCGGCCACCCGCACCCTCTACACCCCCGACTGCTACCCCAACACCGGCTACTCCGGCTTCCAGGTCGACGTCACCCGGGTGTTCCGGAAGAAGGGCGAGGACGCCGTCGAGCGGCGCGAGATCTTCCACACCGACTACACCCCGAGCGACACGGTGATCTGCCGCCCGCCCGGCTCGCAGGACGACGGCGGCGGACAGACGGCGGCGGCGACCAGTGAGCCCGTCGCCGGCGACTGACCTAGGCTATGACCCGCCGCGGGTGCGACCGCTGTCCTCGTCGTCCTGGTGACGCTGACGGCCTCACGGGCTGCTGGTCGTGGCCAAGCCGGTGGCTCGCGCTCGCACCGGCTCGGTCGGCGATGCTCGCCGAGGCGGCGCGCCGTGGTCGGACACCGGCAACGAGGTGGTCGTGCCGGCCCACGGAGCGCAAGGGGCGCCAGCGCGCGGCGAGTCGCTCGTGCACGGCTACCTTCGCGCGACCTGCATCTGGCACGCTGCTGCGACGTTCGGCTGTTCTCCGCTCAGCGCGTCAAGTAACGCCGTGGTTCTGCGTGAGTAGCTCGCTGTCCGAGCCGTACGGCGAACCGTCGTGCACCGGCGACATACGTGGCCTCCGCGGCCGAGCTGCGCGCCTTCGTCGGCCGGGTGCTGGCGTCCACGGGGGCCGCGAAGGTGTCGCTGGTGGGCGCACTCGCAGGGCGGGATGATGCCGCGCTACGTACCTCAAGTTCCTGGCGCGGAACCGCCCACGTCGAGGACCTGTCCGCGCTGCTGGCATCGTCGTCGCCAGCAACCACGGCACCGCCCTGCACCGGCGCCGACGACGCCGTTCACCGAGCTGGTCGGCTACGCCTCGCCCGGCGTCGCCGTGCAGCAGGGCGCCGGCGTCGGCGTTCCTGACGCCGGCCAACGAAGGCGACGAGACGCCGGCGCGAGCGTCAGCTACACCCAGATCACCACCCGAGTACGACGAGGTGGTCGTGCCGCAGCACCTCGGGCTCGACCTGGACCGCCGGGCCGAACATCGACGAACGTCGACGCTGCAGCGACCGCTCGTCGCCGCCTCGGTCGAGCTCGGCGGCGACGACACCGTGCACGATCCGCGCTCGGCTCACGCCGAGCGCAGTCCGACATCGAGTGCTCGACGCCGCTCACCCGTGCCGGCCCGGCCCGCGCTCACGTTCGCGGCCCCGCTGCCTCTGAGCCTCGCCTCCTCAGCCCCGGGGTGAGGTAGCGGTGCACGTGGTGGGTGCGGAACCCCAGCCCGTCGTACAGCGCCCGCGCGGGCTCGTTGTCGGCCAGCACCTGGAGATAGGCGGTGGTGGCCCCCTGCTCGGCGCCCCAGCCCACCAGGGCGGCCAGCACCTGCCGGCCGAGGCCCTGCCGGCGGTGCTCGGGGCTCACCTCGACGGTGCGCACGCCCCACCAGTCGTCGCGGTACGCCGCCAGGCCGGTGGCGCGGTCGCCGACCCGGGCGCGGGCGATGCCGTCGCTCCTCGACGACGTCCACCCCGGCGTCGTCGACCCCGCGTAGCGCCCGCGCCACCTGGGCGAGGCCCGGCCACCTGGAAGAGCGCGTCGGCGTCGTCGCTCTCGGGCACCCACCCGAGCCCGCGCAGCCGCTCCTCCTCCGGTGAGCCGGCGAGCACCGCGGCCACCGGCCGCTCGTAGTGCGCGACCACCCGCTCGACGTCGTCGGCGACGCCGGAGGGGCCGAAGGCGAGCACCGAGTTGGCGCGGCGGTTGGGGGCGGACGCCGAGCGGCGCAGCACCCAGTCGCCGACCGGCTCGGTGACGACGTCGGGGAACAGCGCCAGCGCGCGCAGCTGTGCCTCGCGGGCCGGCACCCGCTGCCGCACCGAGGCGCGCGGCGGCACCGGCTTGCCGGACACGATCTCGGCGAGCGGCACGGTCACGGGGGCGCCGTCCTCGGGCTGCACGACGCAGACGCCGTCGCCCCAGGCCAGGCAGGTGCCGAGCACGTCGGTCATCGCCGGTCCGCCCGAGGGGCCGCGCTCGCCGGGCAGCAGCCGGCGGACGACGACCCGCAGCCCGACGACGTGCGGGCCGAGTGTGTGATGACCCACGTCCGCAGGGTGGGGTTCCGGCGTCCGCGGCACACCAGGAGACTAGGCTGGAGGCGTTCTCGAACCGCTTCGTCCCGTCTGTCTGGAGGACAACCCGATGACCTACGTCATTGCGCAGCCCTGCGTCGATCTGAAGGACCGGGCCTGCGTGGACGAATGCCCCGTCGACTGCATCTACGAGGGCAAGCGGATGCTCTACATCCAGCCGGACGAGTGCGTCGACTGCGGCGCCTGCGAGCCGGTGTGCCCGGTCGAGGCGATCTTCTACGAGGACGACACGCCCGAGGAGTGGAAGGAGTACTACACCGCCAACGTCGACTTCTTCGCGGAGATCGGCTCCCCGGGCGGTGCCGCCAAGATGGGCGAGATCGACCACGACCACCCGATCGTCGCCGCCTTGGAGCCGCAGGAGCACGACTCCTGACCCACGCGCGCGCCCGGCTCTCCCACCGGCTGCCGGTGGCGGTGCAGGCCGGGGTCGCCGAGGTCCGACGCCGTGCGGCCGGCTTCGACGGACCGGTGGTCGACCTGTCGATCGGCGCGCCGGTCGACCCCACGCCGGCGGTGGCGCAGCGGGCGATGGCCCACGAGGGCGACGCGCCCGGCTACCCGCTGACCGTCGGCCGGCCCGACCTGCGGCAGGCCTACGCGAACTGGCTCGACCGCGCCCACGGCGTCCCGCCACTGCCGCTGGAGGCGGTGCTGCCGGTGATCGGGCTCAAGGAGCTGATCGGCTCGCTGGCCCTGCACCTCGAGCTCGGCCCGGACGACGTCGTCGCGCTGCCCTCGCTGGCCTACCCCACCTACGCCGTCGGCGCCGCCCTGGTGCGCGCCCACACGGTGCTCGTCGACGGGCCCGACGACCTCGACGGGCTCGACCGGCCGCCCGCGCTGCTCTGGGTCAACTCGCCGAGCAACCCCACCGGCCGGGTGCTCGACGCCGGGGCGCTGCGCCGGATGGTCGCGTGGTGCCGCGAGCACGGCACGCGTGCTGGTCTCCGACGAGTGCTACCTCGACCACGGCTGGGAGGCGACGCCGGTGAGCGTGCTGCACCCGGACGTGTGCGGCGGCAGCCACGACGGCGTGCTCGCCGTCCACTCCCTCAGCAAGCGATCCAACCTGGCCGGCTACCGCTGCGGCTTCGTGGGCGGTGACGCGGACCTGGTGGCGGAGCTCGCCAGCGTGCGCCGCAACCTCGGGCTCGGGATGCCGTCGCCGCAGCAGGGGGTGGCGATGGCGGTGCTGCGCGACGACGAGCACGTCGCGACGCAGCGCGCCCGGTACGCCGCCCGCCGCGACGTGCTGCGGCCGGCGCTGGAGGCCGGCGGGTTCCGGGTCGACCACAGCGAGGCCGGCCTCTACCTGTGGGCCACCCGCGGCGAGCCCGCCGCCGACACCGTCGGCGCCCTCGCCGACCGCGGCCTGATCGTGGTCGACGGCTCGGAGTACGGCGTCGCCGGCGAGCGGCACGTGCGGCTCGCCCTCACCGTGCCCGACGACGAGGTCGAGCTCGCCGCCGACCGCCTCAGGAGCCTGTCATGAGCACCGCGCCGCTGCCCGCGATCGAGCCCTCGCTCGCTCATGCCTCCACCGACCCGCCGTCGCTGGTGGTCCGCGCCCGGGCCGCGCTCGGCTGGTCGGGCAGCGACTTCCTGGTGGGGCTGCGCGGCTACCGCGAGCTGATGGCCACGCTCGAGGCCGCCCACGACCTCGAGGGGCTGGTGCGGGTCGGCGACCCCACCTCGCCGCCGGTGCGGCTGCTGCGCGCCCTCAACGCCTCCGCCACCGGCTTGCGGGTGGTGCGGGTGGCCACCGTGCCGTCGCCGTGGCGGTGGACTCGCACCGGACCGGGCGACGCGGAGCTCACCGGCTGCGCGCTGCGCCAGCAGACCTACTCCGACGTCGTGACGGCGCTCGGGTCGGCCGGCGTGACGTTCCGGGTGCTGCCCGACACCACGCGCACCGACGAGCTCTACGACCTCGCCGGCACGCTCGGCTCCGCGGTGGTCGACGTCGACGAGCTGCGCGACGCCGAGCGCGTCGTCCCCGGGCACCTCGACGACCTGCCGCCGCTCGCCTACGGCCTCGTCACCCGCGCCGAGCCGGAGCGGGTGGACGGCGTCTGGCTGTCGATGGCCGCGGACCACGAGGCCAGCGGCACGCTGGTGGTGGCGCTCCAGCAGGTGGCCGACCTCGGCATCGACCTCCAGTTCCTCCACAGCGACCCTCACCACGACGCCGACGGCGCCGGCCGCCACGACTTCTACATCGGGTTCCGGGCCGACCCCGGTCAGGTGGCCGAGCTGCAGGAGCGGCTGCGGTCGGTCGCCTTCACCAGCCGCGTCGTCGCGGCGTTCCCGACATGACCCGCGTCGCCTTCCTGGGGCCGCTTGGCACCTTCACCCACCAGGCGGCGGTCGGGCTGCGTCCGGACGCCGCCGTCGAGCCGGTGTCGTCGGCCGCGGAGGCGTTCGCCCTGGTGGCCGACGGTACGTCGTCATGGGCTGTCGTTCCGATCGACAACTCGGTCAACGGCGTGGTGGTGCCCACCCTCGACGCGCTGCTCCAGCGCCCCCAACTGTCGATCGTCGACAGCGCGGTGCTGCCGATCTCCTTCGACGCGTGGAGCCGCGACCCCGGCGTCGCCCCGCACGTGGTGGTGAGCCACCCGCACGCGCTCGCGCAGTGCCACGACTGGATCGCGGCGCAGGGTCTGAGCACCCGCGAGGCGTCGTCCACCGCCGCCGCCTGCCGCGACCTCGGGCCGGGTGAGATCGGCCTCGGGCCCACCATCTGTGGCGCGCTCTACGACCTGCACGCCGTCGAGCGGGCGGTGGAGGACCACGCCGCGGCTTTCACGCAGTTCGCGCTGGTGGCGGCCGACCGGCTGCCGGTCGCCGGCGACGGCGACGCCGGGCTGCTCGTCGCACTGCTCCCCGACCGCAACGAGCCCGGCATCCTGCGCCGGCTGCTCGGTGTGCTGGAGGAGCGCGGCGTCAACATGACCAACCTCGTCACCCGGCCGGTGCCCGCGACGCCCGGGCTGTTCGAGTTCCTGCTGTTCCTGTCGGGCAGCTTCACCGCCGAGGACTTCGAGGCCATGCGCGAGGAATGGGCGGCGCAGGGCGGCACCGCCCGGGCGCTGGGCCGGATCTCGCCGCTCGCCGAGCTGGCGGGGCGATTGTGAGCGGCTTCGCGAAGGTCGCCGTCGTCGGGGCCGGGCTCGTGGGCGGCTCGGTGGCGCTGCGCCTGCGTGCGCTCGGGCTCGACGTCGTCGTGGTCGACCCCGACCCCGCCACCGGCGAGGCCGCCGCCGACGCCGGGCTGGGCGCCGCCGACGCCGTGCCCGCCGACCGCGACCTCGTCGTGCTCGCCGCCCCGCTCGACGCGCTGCCGACCGCCCTCGCCGAGGTGGCCGCGGCGGCGCCCGCGGCCGCGGTGGTCGACCTCGGCAGCGTCAAGGGCGCGCTCACCCCGGCCGCGGCCGGGCTCGGCGGCCGCTACGTCGGCGCGCACCCGATGGCGGGCAGCCACCGCTCGGGCTTCGCCGCCGCCGACGCCGACCTGCTCGTCGGCGCCACCTGGGCGGTCACCTACCCGGCCGACCTCGGCGCCGGCTGGGCCACTCCGGTGGCCGAGGTGGTGGAGTTCCTGGTCGGCTGCCTTCGAGGCCACCGTGCTCGTCACCACCCCCGCCGAGCACGACGCCGCCGTCGCGCTGGTGAGCCACGCCCCGCACGTGCTCGCCAACGCCCTGCTCGACGTGGTGGCCGCCGCCGGTGTGCCCGCCGCCCGGCACCTCGTCGCCGGCAGCTTCGCCGACGTCACCCGGGTCGGTGGCCGCGACGCCGCCCGCACCCGCAACATGCTCACCGGGAACGCCGAGGCGCTGGCCGGCGTGCTCGACCGGCTGCTCGTCGTCCTCGCCGACTACCGCGCCGAGCTCGACGACCCCGACGCCCTGCTCGCCCGCCTCGAGGCCGTCGCCCTCGACGCCACCGACCTCCGCGACCCCGACCGCGCCTGGACCCCCTGCGACTCCCTCCCCACCCTCCTCACCGACCACGCCCCCGCGACGCTCCTCGTCCAGTCCCAGGCCGGAGCCCTCGTGTGGTCCAGTCCCTAACGCTGACCCGTCAGAAATGCGCTGACCCGTCACTCGTACGAGTGACGGGTCAGCGCATTTCTGACGGGTCAGCGCTTCAGTCAGTCGAAGACGTCGACGTGGACGTGGTCGCGGTGCTCGAGGATGGCGGGGTCGCCGGAGCGGGACGGGGGGTCGTAGTCGCGCCAGGAGTCGTCGCGGCCGGCGCGCCAGATGCGGTCGTCGAAGATGACGGTCTGGACGTCGAGGCGGTCGGCGTGGGCGACGAGGTAGTGGGCGAGCGCCCAGCCGCTCCGCTTGTTGTCGACGTTCACGGGCCGGAAGAACACGTCGACGGCGCGGCCCTCGTAGTGCGTGGAGCCTTCCTGGTGCCCGTCGCGCACGCCGCCGGGCGCGAAGCCGCCGAGGGCGAGGTCGCCGAAGGACTCCTCGATGTCGTCGCGCACGCCGCGGGCCCGCGCGGTGAGCCCCGACGGTGTCAGCTCGTCGGAGGACTCGTCGGCGTCGTCGTCGACCTCACACGCGAACGCCTCGGGGGAGTAGCCGGTGAGGGCGGAGGCGAGCGCCCGCGCGTCGTCCTCGTGGTCGGCGTAGGCCTCCGGGAAGCCGGAGCGCTGCACGGTCTGCGCGGCGTCGGTGATCTCGAGGTTGCGGTAGCCCTCCACCTCGGCCAGCACGTCGTAGAACGCGTTGGTGGCGTACACCGGGTCCATCAGCTCCGTCTCGGTGCCCCAGCCCTGCGACGGGCGCTGCTGGAACAGGCCCAGGGAGTCCCGGTCGCCGTGGTCGAGGTTCCGGAGGTCCGACTCCTGGTACGCCGTCGCCAGCGCGATCGACGCCGCCCGCGCCGGCAGCCCGCGCCGCACCGAGATCGCGGTGATGAGGGAGGCGTTCTCGGCCTGCTCGACGCTCAGCTCGACCCGGTGCCCGTCGACCTCGGCCACGCAGCCGGGGTCGCCGGCGAACGGGATTGAGCGAGCCGTCACGGCTCAGGGTGACGCCGACGACCACCGCGGTGACCACCACCACGGCGCCGACCACGACTGCGACGACCCCCGACTTCACACCTCCAGTGTGCGGGAGAGGTGGTTTCTAATTCGTATGCAAAGCGTCGTTCAGGGCGATGCCCGTGCCCTCGCGGGCGACGGCCTCGATGGCGCCGGTGACCGAGTTGCGGCGGAACAGCACCTGGTGCTGGCCCGACAGCTCCCGGGCCTTCACGACCCCACCGCCGCCGTCCGCGCCGACCACCGTGACCTTGGTGCCGGCGGTGACGTAGCAGCCGGCCTCGACGACGCAGTCGTCGCCGAGCGAGATGCCGATGCCGGCGTTCGCGCCCAGCAGGCACCGCTCGCCGATGCTGATCACCTCGGTGCCGCCGCCGGAGAGCGTGCCCATGATCGAGGCGCCGCCGCCGACGTCGGAGCCGTCGCCGACCACCACGCCGGCGGAGATCCGGCCCTCGACCATCGAGGCGCCGAGGGTGCCGGCGTTGTAGTTCACGAACCCCTCGTGCATCACGGTGGTGCCCTCGGCCAGGTGGGCGCCGAGGCGCACCCGGTCGGCGTCGGCGATCCGGACGCCGGTCGGCAGCACGTAGTCGACCATCCGCGGGAACTTGTCGACGCCCCACACCGTGGGTCGCCGGCCGGCGACCCGCAGCCGCGCGCGGGTCTGCTCGAAGCCGGCCACCGCGCACGGGCCCTCGGAGGTCCACACCACGTTGCTCAGCAGACCGAACACGCCGTCGAGGTTCGCCCCGTGCGGCGGCACCAGCCGGTGCGAGAGCAGGTGCAGCCGCAGCCAGACGTCCTCGGTGGACGACGGCGCCGCGGCCAGGTCGGCCTCGACCAGCACCACCTCGGACGTCGTGCCACGGGCCTCGTCGGCGCCGGCAAGCGCGGTCAGGTCGGCCGGCGGCTCGCTGCCGTCGTGGTCGCCGAGGGCGGGGGAGGGGAACCAGGCGTCGAGCACGGCCCCGTCGGAGCGGGTGAGGAGGGCGTGGCCCCAAGCGGTCTCGGTCACGGTGCGCCACGCTACCGAGCCGTCAGCCGGTGCGACCGTCGACCGCCTCGCGCAGCAGGTCGGCGTGCCCGGCGTGGTGGGAGTACTCGTCGACCACCTGGAACAGGACGGTGCGCACGGTGAGGGTCCGGTCCCGCCAGGTGACTTCGGTGTCGAGGTCCGCCTCGGTCATCCGGTCCAGCCGTGCGTCGGTCCGGGCGGCTTCCGCGCGCCACCGCTCGAACGCCTCCGCCACGACGGCCGGGTCGGCCACCGCGCCCGAGAACTGCTGCTCCCAGTCGGTGTCCGCGTCGTAGTGCCGGGGCGCGTCGGGGTTGCCGTCGATGACGACGTGGAACCAGACCTGCTCCAGCTGCGCGAGGTGCCGGATCAGGCCGAGCAGGCTGAGCGACGACGGCGGCACCGAGCGGCGCGCGAGCTGCTCGGCGTCGAGGCCGGCCGTCTTCTGCTCGAACGTCGTGCGGTACTCGACGATGTACCCGCGCAGTGTGGCGAGCTCGCCCGGCGCCACGATCACTGGCCGACCCGCCCGTCGATGCACTCGCGCAGCAGGTCGGCGTGACCGCAGTGGCGGGCGTACTCCTCGATGAGGTGCACCACGACCTCGCGCAGCTCGAGCTCGCCGTCGGGATGGTCGCCGAGCTGGTCGAGCGGCATCGCCGCGTACGTCGTCTCGGCGTGCGCCACCTCCCGGCGCCACGCGTCCCACGCCTCGGCCACCACGGCGTCGTCCGCGACGGCGCCGTCGAAGTCCTCGTCGCGGCCGAACAGCCGCGGGAGCTCCAGGTCGCGCTCCATCACCCGACGGCACCACGAGTGCTCGACCTTGCCCAGGTGGCGCAGCAGCCCGAGCAGCGACAGCGACGACGGCGGCACCGAGCGCCGGGCCAGCTGCTCGGCGTCCAGCCCGCTGCACTTGAGCTCGAAGGTGAGCCGGTAGTGGCGCAGGTACTCGTCCAGCACGGACCGCTCGCCGCGGGTGGGCTGGTCGCCGCCACCGGCGAAACGGGGGTCGTCGGCGGGGTCGAGGAAGAAGTCGATGGGCACGAGGCCGAGCCTGGCATCCGGTAACCGATTCGTGCACGCCGGTTCCGTCGCCGTACGCTGGTGGCACAGGCGTTCGAGCCGTCATCAGCGGCGAGCTTCCGGAAGAACGGGTGGCGACACCTCAGTAGAACCGGACGGGTGGGCCCGTCACAGCCGAGAACGAAGCGGTCCCCGGATTTCGGGGGCAAGCGAGGTGGTACCGCGGCAGACGTCGTCCTCGTGTCAGTGAGACACAGCGACGCACCGCAGGAGATCGCCCGATGACGTACCCGAAGACCGGATCCGGTCCCGTCCCGTCGAGCCCACGCTTCCCCGAGATCGAGCTCGGCGTGCTCGACTACTGGGAGAAGGACGGCACGTTCCGGGCGAGCGTCGACGCACGCGATGCGGGGGAGAACGGCGCCAACGAGTTCGTCTTCTACGACGGCCCGCCGTTCGCCAACGGCCTGCCCCACTACGGGCACCTGCTCACCGGCTACGTGAAGGACGTCGTGCCGCGCTACCAGACGATGCGCGGCCGCCGCGTCGAGCGGCGCTTCGGCTGGGACACCCACGGCCTGCCGGCCGAGCTGGAGGCCATGCGCCTCAACGGCATCAAGACCACCGACGAGATCCTCGAGCTGGGCATCGAGAAGTTCAACGAGGCCTGCCGCGACTCGGTGATGAAGTACACCGGCGAGTGGCGCGACTACGTGACCCGGCAGGCGCGGTGGGTCGACTTCGACCACGACTACCGCACCATGAACCCCGACTACATGGAGTCGGTGATGTGGGCGTTCAAGCAGCTCTACGACAAGGGCTGGGTCTACGAGGGCTTCCGGGTGCTGCCCTACTGCTGGAACGACGAGACCCCGCTGTCGAACCACGAGCTGCGGATGGACGACGACAGCTACCAGATGCGGCAGGACCCCGCCGTCACCGTCGGCTGCCGGCTCGACACCGGCGAGGTCGCGCTGGTGTGGACGACGACGCCGTGGACCCTGCCCAGCAACCTCGCGATCATGGTCGGCGAGGACATCGACTACGTGGTGGTCGAGTCCGACGTCACCGGCACAACCGAGCGCTACCTGCTGGCCGAGGCGCGGCTGCCGGCGTACGCGCGCGAGTTCGGCGACGACCCGACGATCGTGGAGCGCCATCGCGGCGCCGACCTCGTGGGCCGCACGTACACGCCGCCGTTCTCCTACTACCTCGGCCGCGAGAACGCCTTCCGGCTGGTGCCGGCCGAGTTCGTCACCACCACCGACGGCACCGGGCTGGTGCACACCGCCGGCGCCTTCGGTGAGGAGGACAAGATCGTCACCGACCGCGAGAACATCGAGGCGGTCATGCCGGTCGGCAAGGACGGGCGGTTCACCGAGCCCGTCGTCGACTACGAGGGTCTGCTCGTGTTCGACGCGAACCTGCAGATCATCGACCACCTCAAGGCCGTCACGCGGGGCGAGCCCGGGGGGTCGGTGACGCCGGGCACCGTGCTGCTGCGGCGCGAGACCTACGACCACTCCTACCCGCACTGCTGGCGGTGCCGCGAGCCCCTGATCTACAAGGGGGTCTCGTCCTGGTTCGTGCAGGTGACGGCGTTCAAGGAGCGGATGGTCGAGCTCAACCAGGAGATCAACTGGGTGCCCGAGCACGTGAAGGACGGCCAGTTCGGCAAGTGGCTGGAGAACGCCCGGGACTGGTCGATCACCCGCAACCGGTTCTGGGGCAGCCCGGTGCCGGTGTGGCAGAGCGACGACCCGGCGTACCCGCGCACCGATGCCTACGGCTCGTTCGCGGAGCTGGAGCGCGACTTCGGACGGCTGCCGCGCAACCGCGACGGCGAGCCCGACCTGCACCGGCCGTTCGTCGACGAGCTCACCCGACCCAACCCCGACGACCCGACCGGTCGCTCGACGATGCGGCGGGTGCCCGACGTCCTCGACGTGTGGTTCGACTCGGGCTCCATGACGTACGCGCAGGTGCACTACCCGTTCGAGAACACCGAGTGGTTCGACCACCACTTCCCGGGCGACTTCATCGTCGAGTACATCGCCCAGACCCGCGGCTGGTTCTACACGATGCACATCCTGGCGACGGCGATCTTCGACCGGCCGGCGTTCTCCACCTGCATGAGCCACGGCATCGTGCTGGGCTCCGACGGCAACAAGATGAGCAAGTCGCTGCGCAACTACCCCGACGTGCGCGAGGTGTTCGACCGCGACGGCGCCGACGCGATGCGATGGTTCCTCATGGCGAGCCCGATCCTGCGCGGCGGCAACCTCAACGTCACCGAGCAGGGCATCCGCGACTCGGTGCGCCAGGTGCTCATGCCGCTGTGGAGCAGCTGGTACTTCTTCCAGCTCTACGCGAACGCCGCCCACGACGGTGCCGGGCACGACGCGCAGCGCTCCACGACGTCGTCCGACCCGCTCGACCGCTACCTGCTGGCCAAGTGCCGCCAGTACGTCGAGGAGTCGACGGCGGCGATGGACACCTATGCCGTCGCCGACGCGTGCGATGCGACCCGCTCGTTCGTCGACGTGCTCACGAACTGGTACATCCGGCGCTCGCGTGACCGGTTCTGGCGCGACGACGCCGCCGCGTTCGACACGCTCTACACCGTGCTCGAGACGGTGTGCCGGGTCTCCGCGCCGCTGCTACCGCTGGCCGCCGAGGAGGTGTGGCGCGGGCTCACCGGCGAGCGGTCGGTGCACCTCACCGACTGGCCCGCTGCCGACGAGCTGCCCGCCGACGACGCGCTGGTGGCGGCGATGGACCGGGTGCGGGAGGTGTGCTCCGCGGCGTCCGCGCTGCGCAAGGCACGCCAGCTCCGCAACCGGCTGCCGTTGTCGACACTGACCGTGGTGGTGCCCGATCCGGCGTCGTTGAGCGGGTTCGAGGCGATCGTGGCCGACGAGGTGAACGTGAAGTCCGTCGTTCTCCTGTCGACCACCTCGCCCGAGGCGGCGTCGTACGGCGTCGAGCAGCGGCTCACCGTCAACGCCCGCGCCGCCGGCCCGCGGCTCGGCCGCGCGGTGCAGGACGCGATCCGCGGTTCGAAGACCGGTGACTGGTCGGTGTCGGCCGACGGCGTGGTGACGGCCGGCGGGCTGGGGCTCATCGACGGCGAGTACGCGCTCGACACGGTGGCCGGCTCCGACGACCCGCACGCCGCCGTCGGCGTGCTGCCGGGCGGCGGGTTCGTCGTCCTCGACACCGAGGTGACGCCGGAGCTGCAGTCGGAGGGCCTCGCCCGCGACCTGGTCCGCGCCGTCCAGCAGGCCCGCCGCGACGCCGGCCTCGACGTCTCGGACCGCATCGCGCTCTCCCTCGGCGGCTCGGCGGCGGTGGTCGAGGCGGCGCGCACGCACGAGTCGCTCATCGCCGCTGAGACGCTCGCGACGTCCTACGCGGTGGGCGACGGTGTCGACGGCACCGCGGTGACGGTGGGCGACGGGCAGGCCGCGGTCCTTGCGGTGGCGCGCGCCTGACCGTCGACTTCCCAGGCAGTTCCTCGACTTCCCAGGCACTGCACTGCCTGGGACGTCGCGGAATCACCGGTGAACCGGGGATTCCTGGGACGGCTGCGCTCAGCCCAGTCCGAGACGCCCCGCCAGCCGGTCGAGATAGGCGACGACGTCGTCCTTCGGCTTGTCGGGGACGCCCCAGATGAGGTCGGTGGCGCCGGCGTCGGCCCAGGCGGCGAGGTCGTCGGGCTCGGGGCGGCGGGCGATGAGCACCTGGATCTGCGGCGCACCGGACCGGCCGGCGTCGGCCCAGGCGGCGCGCAGCGCGTCCGCCTTCTCGCCGATGCCCTGCTCCACGGGCGTGGTCATCCAGCCGTCGGCGGTGCGGGCGATCCAGGCGAAGGTCTTGGGCCCGCCGCCGGCGCCGATCACGAGGGGGATGTGCGACTGCACCGGCTTCGGGTAGGCCCACGACGGGCCGAACGAGACGAACTCGCCGTCGTAGGCCGCCTCCTCCTGGGTCCACAGCGCTCGCATCGCCTCGACGTACTCACGCAGCACGGTGCGGCGCTTGCCCGCCGGCACGTGGTGGTCGGAGAGCTCGTCGGTGTTCCAGCCGAAGCCCGCGCCGATCGACACCCGGCCGCCGGAGAGGTGGTCGAGGGTCGCGATCTGCTTGGCGAGCGTGATCGGGTCGGACTCCACCGGCAGCGCCACCGCCGTCGACAGCCGGATCCGCGAGGTGACGGCGGCTGCGGTGGCCAGCGAGATCCAGGGGTCGAGGGTGCGGGTGTAGCGGTCGTCGGGCAGGTCCTCGCCGCCGGTCGGGTGCAGCGCGTCGCGGCGTACCGGGATGTGGGTGTGCTCGGGCACGTAGATCGTGTCGAAGCCGCGTTCCTCGGCGGCCACGGCCAGCTCGGCCGGCGTGATGCCGCGGTCGGAGGAGAAGAGGACCAGCCCGTTGCGCATGCGAGGCAGGATAGGGGAGAACTAGAACACGTTCTACCAGCGCGACGCGGTTGGATGGACGGCATGCCCGACGCGACCTGGCTGGAGCTCTGCATCGACGTCACCGACCCGCGCAGCGGCATGACCCAGTTCTGGGCCGCCGCCGTGGGAGGTCACGCCACGGCACCGCGCGACGACACCGACCCCGGCGACGTGATGGGCAATCCGCCGGGCGGCGACCTCGCGATGTGCCCGGTGCCGGAGCCGGTCACCGTCAAGCAGCGGGTGCACCTCGACGTGCACACCACCGACGTCCAGCTCCTCGTGGACGCCGGCGCCACCGTGCTCCGGGAGCCCGACGAGGAGATCTCGTGGACGGTGCTCGCCGACCCCGAGGGCGGCGAGGTGTGCGCCTTCCTGCGCGACGAGGTGGGCGACTACCGGCTCTACGAGGTGGTGGTCGACTCGGCCGACCCGGAGCGGGTGGCGCGTTGGTGGGCCGAGCGGTTCGGCGTCACGGCCGGGCACGAGGGCGGCACGGAGTGGTCGCTCGCCGGCGTGCCGGGGATGCCGTTCGAGTGCTTCGTGTTCGACACGGTGCCGGAGCCCAAGACGGTGAAGAACCGCATCCACTGGGACGTCTACGGCAAGGTCGAGGACTTCCTGGCGGCCGGGGCCACCCACCTGTGGGACACGAAGCGGTGGACGGTGCTCGCCGACCCGGAGGGCAACGAGTTCTGCGTTTTCCCGCCGGAGAACTAGGCGGTGCGGGCCAGCCGGTGGGCCCGGCGGTCCGGCGTCAGGTAGCCGCCGTCGCTGAAGAGGATCACGCCGTTGCACAGTCGGCACCAGCCCTGCTCGGAATGGTCGACCACGACGTGCGCGGAGCAGCAGTCCGACGACTTGCTGTCAGGACAGGCGGGGGAGTGGTCGCACATCGTCGTGAATCCCTTTCCGTGAGGTGAGGTGGGTCACAGAGGTTGTCGACATCCATGGAACTCCTCTTGAGCGCGCACCGCATGGCTTTTCACCGATCTGTGGACAACCCGTGTCCGAGGGGTCACCACCGGGGGCTGGTTGACTGACCGGGTGACCCGACTGGACCTCACCGCCGACGCCGTCACCCTCACCCGGCAGCTGGTCGACCTCGAGTCGGTGAGCAGGAACGAGCAGGCGATCGCGGACGCCGTCGAGCACGCGCTCACCGGGCTCGGGCACCTGACGGTCACCCGCCGCGGCAACACCGTGGTGGCCCGCACCGACCTCGGCCGGCCCGACCGGGTGGTGATCGCCGGCCACCTCGACACGGTGCCGGTGAACGACAACCTGCCGAGCCGGCTCGAGGGCCCGCTGCTGCACGGCCTCGGCACCTGCGACATGAAGGGCGGCGACGCCGTCATCCTGCGGCTGGCCGCCACCGTGCCCGAGCCGGTGCGCGACCTGACCCTCGTGCTCTACGAGGGCGAGGAGATCGAGTCGGAGTACAACGGCCTGCTCCATCTCAGCCAGAGCGACCCCCACCTGCTCGCCGCCGACTTCGCGATCCTGATGGAACCCTCGGACGCCGTCGTCGAGGCCGGGTGCCAGGGCACGCTGCGCGCCGAGGTGAGGACGACGGGCGAGCGGGCGCACTCCGCCCGCAGCTGGCGCGGGGTCAACGCGATCCACCTCGCCGGCGACGTACTGGCGCGGCTGGCGTCCTACGAGGAGCGGCGGCCGGTGATCGACGGCCTGGAGTACCGCGAGGGCCTCAACGCCGTCGGGATCCGCGGCGGCGTCGCCGGCAACGTGCTGCCCGACGAGTGCGTGGTCGAGGTCAACTACCGCTTCGCCCCCGACCGATGCGGCGAGGAGGCCGAGGCGTTCGTGCGCGAGTACTTCGACGGCTACGACGTCACCCTCACCGACCTCGCACCCGGCGCGCTGCCGGGCCTCGACCGGCCGGCCGCCCAGGAGTTCGTCGACGCCGTCGGCGGGGTGGTGAACCCGAAGTTCGGGTGGACCGACGTGTCACGGTTCTCCGCCCTCGGCGTGCCGGCCGTGAACTTCGGTCCGGGCGACCCGATGCTCGCCCACAAGCAGGAGGAGCACGTGCCGATCGAGCAGATCACCCGCTGCGAACAGCAGCTCCGCACCTGGCTGACCGGTGAGACGGGAGGCCGGTGATGGTGCGTTCGAAGGCCAAGGGCCCGATCATCCAGCGTCGCGACCAGGTCGACGGGTCCACCACCGACCAGCGCCTGCTTGACTCCCGGGGGCCTTCGAGTTGGGTTCACACGGATCCGTGGCGGGTCATGCGGATCACCGCCGAGTTCGTCGAGGGCTTCGGCGCGCTTGCCGAGCTCGGGCCGGCGGTCGCTGTGTTCGGGTCGGCACGCACGCCCACCGACAGCCCCGACTACGCCCGCGGCGAGCAGGTCGGACGCCGGCTCGTCGAGGAGGGTTTCGCCGTGATCACAGGCGGCGGCCCGGGTGCGATGGAGGCCGCCAACAAGGGCGCGAGCGAGGCCGGCGGCGTGAGCGTCGGTCTCGGCATCGAGCTGCCGTTCGAGAGCGGGCTCAACGAGTGGGCCGACGTCGGCATCAACTTCCGCTACTTCTTCGCCCGCAAGACGATGTTCGTCAAGTACTCCCAGGGCTTCATCGTGCTTCCGGGCGGGCTCGGCACGCTCGACGAGACCTTCGAGGCGCTGACGCTGGCGCAGACCCAGAAGATCACCTCCTTCCCGGTCGCCCTCGTCGGCGTCGACTACTGGGCCGGGCTCATCGACTGGCTGCGCGGCACGGTGATGGCCGAGGGGAAGATCGCCCAGGTCGACCTCGACCGGCTGTTCGTCACCGACGACGTCGACGAGGCGGTCGCCCGGATGATGTCCGCCCGGGAGTCGAACGAGTGACCTGGGTCTTCGCCATCCTCCTCGTGCTGGCCCTCGGGGGCATCGCGCTGGTGGCCGCGGGCCGTGGTGCGCCGATGGCCGAGGAGTACGACGACCGCCCCGACGTCGCCGTCCCGCCCACCGGCCGGCTCACGGGTGCCGACCTGCGGCGGGTGCGGTTCCCCCTGGCCTTCCGCGGCTACCGGATGGGCGAGGTCGACGCGCTGCTCGATCGGCTGGCCGGCGAGCGCGAGCAGGAGGAGGGCCTGGCGCCGCCCGAGACCCCCGGCGACCCGCCCGCGACACCCCCGGACGCCTCTCCGCCCCCGGGACGCCCGTCCGGGTGAGACACTGCGGCCCGTGTCGACCGAGATCGTCGTGTACGTGCTCACCGCGCTGGCCGCGGTGGTCGTCGTGCTCACCAGGCTCCGCCTGGGCCGCGAGACGGCCGCCGGCCGGCTGGACATCGCCCGCGCCCCCGTCGCCGTGCACACCGTCGCCGGCGTCCTCGCCCTCGCCACCTGGGTCACCTTCCTCGTCGCGGGCGACCGGATCGACGAGGGGACGGCGAGCCTGCTCGGCATCGCCGCCATCCTGCTCTGGTGGATCGTGGCGCTCGCCGGACTGCTCATCTTGGTGCGGTGGCTGCCGTCGCGCGGCAAGCACGCCGCGGACGCGAAGGAGGACACGTGGTCGGAGGGCCCCGGCCTCTCGCTGCTCGGTCACCTCGGGATGGTGGTCGGCGTCGCCGTCTTCACCTACGCCTACCTCGTGAGCGCCGTGTGAGCCCCCGCCGCGTACTCATCCCGCTCCTCGGCCTGGTCGCGGCCGTGGCGCTGGTGACGACGACGGCGGTGTCCGCGCCGTCCGCGCCGTCCGCTCCGTCGGCTCCGTCGGCTTCGACCGCCACCGATCAGCGCGCCGCTCCGCCCGCCGTCGTCGAGCAACGGGTGATCGGGCGGTCGACCAAGGGCCGGCCGATCCGGGCCTACCGGATCGGCAACCAGGGGGGTCGGCGCATCGTGCTGATCTCGAGCATGCACGGCGACGAGCGCGCCACCCGGGACATCCTGTTCGCGCTCCGCGACGGCCGCCCGGTGCGCGGCGCCGACGTGTGGCTGATCCCGAACTACAACCCCGACGGGCTGGTGCGCGGCACCCGCAAGAACGCCCGTCGCGTCGACCTCAACCGCAACTTCCCCTACCGGTGGGCCGATCTCGACGGCAGCTACGAGTCGGGGCCTCGGCCGAGGTCGGAGCCCGAGACCCGTGCCGTCATGCGGTTCCTGCGGCAGGTCCGTCCCGATCGGATCCTGAGCTTCCACCAGCCCCTGCGCGGCGTCGACACCGACACCAAGAACCGCAACTTCGCCCGGCGGGTGGCGCGCGCGCTCAACCTGCCGCGCAAGAACTTCGACTGCGGCGGCGTCTGCCACGGCACGATGACGGGCTGGTACAACGCGAACTTCGCGGGCGCGGCGCTCACCGTCGAGTACGGCGCCCGCCCGAGTCGCCGCCACCTGCGCACCACGGTCCCGCGCCAGCTGATGCGGTTGTTCGGGCTGCGGTACCGCGCCGCCGGCTGACGGGCGCTCGGGCTACCGCCCCTCGAAGACCGGCTTCTCCTTCGCCACGAACGCGGCGACGGCGGCCCGGTGGTCGTGGGTGCCGCCGGTCCTGGTCATCAGCTCGCCCTCGAGCGCGAGGGCCTCGGCGAAGGTGGCGCCGGCCGCGGCGTGGTTGACGGCCCGCCGCATCGCGCCGAGGGCGACGGTCGGCCCGGCGGCGAGCCGGCCGGCGAGCGCTCCCACCTCGGCGTCGAGCGAGGCCGCGGGCACCACGGCGGTGGCGAGCCCGAGCTCGAGCGCCTCCTCGGCCTTCACCGTGCGCGGGAAGTAGAGCAGCTCCATCGCCTTGGCCCGTCCGACGAGCAGCGGCAGGTGGTAGCTGGCGCCGGTGTCGCACGAGAGCGCCACGTTGGCGAAGGCCAGGTTGAACCCCGCGGTGTCGGCCACGATCCGCAGGTCGCAGGCGAAGGCGAGGCTCGCACCGGCGCCGGCCGCCACGCCGTTCACCTTGGCGACGACCGGCTTCTCCATCGCGACGATCGCGGTGACGATCGGGTTGTAGTGCTTCTCCACGGTGGTGAACAGCTGGTCGCTGCCGCCGTTCTCGAGCAGCTCGATGTGCTCCTTGAGGTCCTGCCCGGTGCAGAACGCCCGCCCGGTGCCGGTGAGGACGACGCAGCGCGCGGCGTCGTCCTCGGCCACGGCGGTCACGGTCTCGAGCAGGAGCTCCTTGGTCGCGACGTCCAGGCTGTTCATCGCGTCCGGGCGGTTGAGCGTGATCGTCGCGACCCCGTCGGTGACGTCGAGAAGGACGGAGCGGTCGGATGCGGACTCGGCCATGGCCGGTGAGTCTGCCAGTGATCCGGGTGCGCGGCGCACCACGTGTAGGGGATACTGGTCGTCGCACGTGGGTCGGGGGCACGCCTTCCGCAGCCCGCGAGCAGACGAAGAGTCAGCTCGATCATGGAAGTGGGTGCCGCATGGCGGCGATGAAGCCTCGCACCGGCGACGGTCCGCTGGAGGTCACCAAGGAAGGTCGCGGGATCGTCATGCGGGTGCCGCTCGAGGGCGGCGGCCGTCTCGTGGTCGAGCTCAACGCCGAGGAGGCGGGCGCCCTCGGGGACGCCCTCAAGAACGTCGTCGGGTGACCACCGGTCACCTCCGTCCTCCCGAGGCCGAGCTCGCGCTCCGGCCGGCGTCCGAGCTCGCCGAGATCGTCGGGGTCGACGTCCTCGCCGTCCCGCTCCAGCTCGACGACGACGGGCCGACGCTCGGCCCCGGCGCCGACGCGGTGGCCGAGGCGCTCGGCGTCGACCTGCTGGCGGTGGCCGAGGCGGCGCGGGTCACCGGTGAGGTCGGCGACCTGGCGGCGCTCCCCGTGCCGGACGGCGTGCCCGGCAACCCCGCGCTGCGCGAGGTCTGCCTCGTCGGCGTGGGCCGCGGCCGGACGGTCGACCTGCGGCGGGCGGCGGCCACCCTGGCGCGCCATGTCCGCGGCCGTACCGCCGTCGCCACCACGCTGGCGGCGCTGGAGGACGGCCTCGAGCCCGTCGTCACCGGCGTCGTGCTGGGCTCGTTCGGCTTCCTGATGCGCGCGGCCACGCCGGACCGGACGCCGGTGACGCGTGTCGTGCTCTGCGGGCTGCCCGACGACGCCCGCCCCGCACTCGACCGTGCCCGCGCGCTCGCCCATGCCGGCTGGCGCTCGCGGACGCTGGCCAGCGTGCCCGCCAACGTGAAGACCCCGGACTGGCTCGCCGGGCAGGCCCGCGAGGCCGCCCGCGAGTCCGGGCTCGAGTTCCGCATGTGGGACGAGGAGCAGCTCGCCGCCGACGGGTTCGGCGGCATCCTCGGCGTCGGGTCGGCCGCGGCCGCGCCGCCTCGGCTCGTGCGCCTCGACTACACGCCGCCGAGGGCGCGGCGTCGCACCCCGACCGTCGTCCTGGTCGGCAAGGGCATCACCTTCGACAGCGGCGGGCTCTCGCTGAAGCCGCACGAGCCGATGGTGCCGATGAAGCGCGACATGACCGGTGGCGGCGTCGTGATCTCGGTGATGGCCGCCCTCGCCGACGTCGGCTGCCCGGTGCGCGTCGTCGGGCTCGTGCCCGCGGCCGAGAACGCCGTCGGCGCCGCCGCGATGCGACCCGGTGACGTGCTGCGTCACTACGGCGGCCGCACCACCGAGGTCACCAACACCGACGCCGAGGGCCGACTCGTGCTCGCCGACGCGATGGCCTACGCCGTCGCCGAGATCGAGCCCGACGTGATGGTCGACGTCGCCACTCTCACCGGCGGCATCAAGGTCGCGCTCGGTCAGCAGGTCGGCGGGCTGTTCGCCACCGACGACACGCTCGCCGATGCCCTGCTCGGCGCCGGCGCGACCGCCGGCGAGCCACTGTGGCGCTTCCCGATCCACACCGAGTACACCGACAAGCTGGCCTCCAAGATCGCCGACGCCGACAACGGGCCGAGCGGGCCGCAGGCGATCATGGCCGCGTTGTTCCTGAAAGCATTCGTCGGTGACGTGCCGTGGGCACACCTCGACCTCGCCTCGGTCGGCGACGCCCCGGACGACGCCCACGAGTGGACCAAGGGTCCGACCGGCTTCGGCGCCCGCGCCCTACTCACCTGGCTCGGCTCACCCGAGCCCCTCGAAGGAGTTGCCCGATGAAGGCCCTCACCGTCCGCTGGTCGCTCGCCGACGCCCCCGCCGACACCGCCGAGAAGCTCGCGTCGTACGTCGCCGACACCTCCCACGCCCGCTTCACCGGCATGGCGGGCTTGAGGTTCAAGACCTGGCGCTGCCGCCCGGGCGAGTGGTTCGAGGGCTGCTACGTCTTCGCCACCGACGAGGCCCGCGCCGAGTTCCAGCGCACCTTCACCGCCGGCGCCGCCGACGCCCCCGGCTCCCAGCTCATCGGCTCCGCCCCGATCCTCATCGAGGAGTGCGACGTCGTCGCCGTCGCCGAAGGTGCCGAGGGCTTCGAGGCCTCGCCCACGGGCTGAGCAGCTCCCCTCAGTCGGAGACCCAGAGCTTCTTCGCGAGCAGCAGGCCGTCGCCGACTGGCAGCAGGACGGGGACCAGGGACTCGTGCTCGGCGACGGCGCGCACCAGGTCGCGGACGGCGACGGTCTGCTCGTCGCGCTTGGCGGGGTCGGCGACCTTGTCGTGCCACAGGGCGTTGTCGAAGGCGACGACGCCGCCGGGGCGGAGCAGCCGCATCGCCTCGTCGAGGTAGGCGGCGTACTCGGTCTTGTCGCCGTCGGCGAAGACGAGGTCGTAGTGGCCGTCGGTGAGGCGGGGGAGCACGTCGAGGGCGGCGCCGGGGATCGTGCGCACCCGCTGGGCGGGGATGCCGGCCTCGGTGAAGGTCTCGCGGGCCAGCCGCTGGTGCTCGGCCTCGAGGTCGACGGTGGTGAGCACGCCGTCGGGCCGCATGCCGCGCAGCATCCAGAGCCCGGAGACGCCGGTGCCGGTGCCGATCTCGACGACGGCGCGGGCCTCGAGCACGGAGGCGAGGAACCGCAGCGCGGCCCCGCCGCCGGAGCCGATCGCCACCACGCCGACCTCCTCGGCGCGGGCCCGGCCCGCGGCCAGCACCTCGTCCTCGGCGACGTAGTTCTCGGTGAAGGTCCAGCTGGCGGCGTTGATCGGGTCGGTCGGCGTGCTCGACATGGCCGACACGCTAGTGCTCCCGGCCGCCCGACCGCGGCACCTGCGACTGGGGAGATGCCGAGTCGGCGCGTCATGACACGCCGACTCGACGCTCCTGGCCTGACATCTGGCGCCGACTCGCCGGGAACACGGCGGGGGGCTCGCTCGTTGCTTACTCACAGGTGGGTGACAGGCACGGTGACTACCGTGGCCTTCCGCACCGCTCATTCGAGGGGAACACAGTGACCGTGGAGACGACGACCGACGGCGTCCCGACCTGGGACGAGATCGTCGAGCGCCACTCCGAGCGGGTCTACCGGCTCGCCTACCGCCTCACGGGCAACCGGTTCGACGCCGAGGACCTCACCCAGGAGGTGTTCGTGCGCGTCTTCCGCTCGCTCGACACCTACACGCCCGGCACGTTCGAGGGCTGGCTGCACCGGATCACCACGAACCTCTTCCTCGACCAGGCCCGCCGCAAGCAGCGGATCCGGTTCGACGCCCTCTCCGACGAGCGCGCCGACCGGCTCTCCAGCCCCTCGCCGGCCCCGGACGCCGCCTACGTCGACCGCACCTTCGACGACGACGTCGAGCACGCCCTGGCCACCCTGCCCCCCGACTTCCGCGCCGCGGTCGTCCTGTGCGACGTCGAGGGACTCGCCTACGAGGAGATCGCCGAGATCCTCGGCGCCAAGCTCGGCACCGTCCGATCCCGCATCCACCGCGGCCGCGCGATGCTCCGCGCGGCCCTGGCCCACCGCGCGCCCACCGCAGGCCGCGAGCGCTACGCCGGCCCGGTCGCCCCCGGCGACGACCCGGTCCCGGAGGGTCGGCGGTGAGCGGGCACCTCGGCACCCGCGTCAGCGCCCTCCTCGACGGTCAGCTCAGCGAGACCGAGACCGAACGCGCGTGGAACCACGTGCACCTGTGCCACGTGTGCCGCGACCTCGTCGAGCGCGAGGGCTGGGTGAAGACCCGGCTCGCCCGCTGGTCGAGCGACGGCCCCGGTGGCAACGGCCTCTCCAGCGAGCTCAAGGGCGCGCTGCTCGGGATGCCGCCCGGCGACGTGCTGCTCGCCATGACCTCCCAGCGCACCACGCCCGGTCTCGCCGGACGCCGGCGAGCCGTCGGCCTGGCCGCCCTCGGCGGCGGTGCCGCGGGCATGGCCGTGATGGGCGTCCTGGCGATCGGCACGGCCGGCGCTCCCGCCGACGCGCCGGTCAACGACCGCCGCGTGCCGACGGTCCACGTCTTCAACGGCACGGGCAGTCCCACTACCCCGGCCCGCACTCCGACGCGCGACGACGACCGCTGACCGGCCCACCCGACTGGTGGAGCCGGGGCTGGGGCGGCAAGGGATGATGGAGCCGTGACCGACGAGACCGACGACACCGAGCCGACGCAGCCCCTGGCGTTCGGCTCCGCCGCGCCGGTCCCGCCGCAGGCCGGTCCGCCGCCCGCCGGTCCGCCCCCGCCCGCCGGTCCGCAACCGGCCGGGCCGCCCCCGCCCGGTCCGCCGCCGGCGGCGCCGCTGCACGCGTGGGACGACTACAGCGCGCGGATGACCCAGCGGATGCCCCTCGAGCCGCACCCGCAGCCGCGCCACGCGGCCGGCCGCGCCCGCGTGGGGGCGTGGGTCCTGCCGGTGGTCGCGGTCATCGCTCTCGTGGTCGGCGTCCTCGGCGGTGTCGTGGGCGGCATCGCTCACCGCGAGATCACCGACAACGACACCCCGGGCTCGGTGGACGAGGGGCTGGCGGGGGTCGACACCGTCGAGCTGCCGCCGCTCGACGTCGACGAGGGCAGCGTGCGCGCGGTGGCCGAGGAGCTGCTGCCCAGCACCGTGCAGGTGTCCGCCTCCCTCGACGGCGAGGACGGCGCCGCCACCGGCTCCGGCTTCGTGCTCGACAAGCAGGGCCACATCATCACCAACAACCACGTCATCGAGTCCGCGGCCGAGACCGACGACACGATCGAGGTCGTCGACTCCGAGGGCGAGCGCTACGAGGCGAGCGTCGTCGGCCGCAGCCCGGTCTACGACCTCGCGGTGCTCTTCGCGCCCGACGCCACCGACCTGGAGCCGGCCGCGCTGGGTCGCAGCGAGACGCTCCGGGTCGGCGACGGCGTCGTGGCGATCGGCTCGCCGCTCGGCCTCAGCTCCACGGTCACGGCGGGCATCGTGAGTGCGCTCAACCGGCCGGTCACCACCGGCAGCGCCAACGACGAGGCGTCCTACATCAACGCGGTGCAGACCGATGCCGCCATCAACCCCGGCAACTCCGGCGGACCGCTGGTGAACCTGCGCGGCCAGGTGGTCGGCGTCAACTCGGCCATCGCCACCAACGGCGGCAGCACCGTCGACGGCCAGGCCGGCAACATCGGCGTCGGCTTCGCCATCCCGGTCGAGCAGGTGCGCGTCACCGCCGACCAGATCCTGCGCGACGGCGAGGCCCGCTATCCCGTGATCGGCGCCGAGGTTCGCACCGGCGGGTCGGACGAGGGTGACGGCGCCGAGCTGCAGAAGGTGCTCGCCGACACCCCGGCCGCGGACGCCGGGCTCGAGGTGGGCGACGTCGTGACCGAGGTCGACGGCCAGCGCGTCACCGACGGGATCTCGCTCATCGTGAGCATCCGCACCCACCTGCCCGGCGAGGAGGTGGAGTTCACCTACGTCCGCAACGGCCAGGAGCGCACCACCACCGTCGAGCTCGGCGGCGAGACGGGCTGACCCTCAGCGCACCGCCACCGGGTCGACGATGTTCGCGAGGTCGAAGACCGCGCCGACCAGCTGGCCCCTCGAGTCGATGGGCGGGGCGTCGACGACGTCGGCGACCACGCAGGTGACGTTGTCCTTGCCGCCCTCGCGCAGCGCCGCCGCCACCAGCGCCTCGACGGCGGCCTGGGACGACGGGGCGCCGAGCAGGTGTGCCAGCTCGGGGTCGTCGACGAGGTCGGTGAGGCCGTCGCTGCACAGCAGCAGGCGGTCGCTCGGGCGCAGGCTGAGCTCGAGGAGGTCGGGCTCGGCGTCCTGGTCGCCGCCGAGGGCGCGCAGCACGACGTTGCGCTGCGGCGAGGTGCGCGCCTCCTCCGGCGTGAGCCGGCCGGAGTCGACGAGGGCCTGCACGAGGGTGTGGTCGATGCTGAGCCGGGTGAGGTGCCCGTCGCGGAGCAGGTAGGCGCGGGAGTCGCCGACGTGGCCGAGCACGCAGCGCTCGCCGTCGGTGTAGACGGCGGTGAAGGTGGTGCCCATGCCGAGCCGCGCGGCGTCGGTCTCGACGCCGAGCCGCAGCTGCTCGGAGCTGCGGCGCACGGCGTCGGCCAGCAGCGACCCCGGGTCGACCGGCTGCCCGGCCGGCAGCATGCTGAGCGCGCTCGCGACGTAGGTGACCGTGGACGACGCCACCTCGCCGGCCGCGGCGCCACCGACGCCGTCGGCGACCATCACCAGGTAGGGCCCGGCGAACCCGGAGTCCTCGTTGTTGGAACGCACGAGCCCGACGTCACTGAGGGCGGCGTAGCGGAACTGCAGCATGGTCGGGATCCCCTTACTCCTGGTCGGCCTCGACGAACGGGTGGTCGGCCACGAACTTCTGGGCGTCGGCGTACATGCGCTGGATGTACTCCTCGAGCTTGTCGGCCTCGACCCGCCACTGGCCCCGGCCGCCGATCTTGATCGCGACGAGGTCGCCGCGACGCACCAGCGCGTAGATCTGGGCGCTGGAGGTGTTGAGGACCTCAGCGACTTCGGCGAGCGTGAGGAAGCGCGGGCCGGGCGTGGCGGGCATGGCCCCCATCGTTCCACCAACGGCCCCGCGTACACCGCCGGGCGCGGCGGGCCTGTGGAGAAGCAGGTGACCGGAGCGCGGGCGGGGGTCATGATGCTGCGGTGGCCCGCTCCCCCCACCTCCCCGACGGCACCCCCTCCGCCGCCCGCGCGCGCCGGCCCGGCTGGCGCGACCCGCGGCTGTGGATCGGCATCGCGATCGTCGCCGCCTCGGTGCTGGTGGGCGCCCGGGTGCTCGCCGCGGCCGACGACACCGAGGCGGTCTGGGCGCTGCGCGCCGACGCCGGCGACGGCGAGACCCTCACCGAGGACGACCTGGTGAGCGTGCGGGTGCGCTTCCAGGACGCCGACGAGCTCGACCGCTACTTCCGGGTCGACGACACGCTGCCCGGCGACCTGCAGCTGGAGCGGTCGCTCGGCGAGGGAGAGCTGCTGCCACGAGCTGCCGTGGGCGACGCCGATGCCGCCGACACCCGGCAGGTGCCGCTCGCGGTGCCGCCCGAGCAGCTGCCGCCCTCGGTGGGGCCGGGCTCCACGGTCGACGTCTACCTCGTCGCCGGCACTCCTGCCGGCGGCGGCGCCCCGGCGGCCACCCGCACCAAGGTGCTCGAGGAGGTCACGGTGGTCGATGTCGCCAGCCCGGAGGAGGGCCTCGGCGCGGGTGGCGTGCAGCAGGTGGTGGTCGCGGTGCCCACGGCGGAGGTCGAGCCGTTCTACGAGCGGCTCGCCGCGCTCGAGGCGCCGGTGGTCGCGGTCGTCGGCGGCGACTGAGGCCGACCATGATCGTCGTCCTGGTGCTCGCGGCGGGGGCCGAGTGGGAGTCGCGCGCCCTGGCGCTGCTGGGGGAGGCGCCCGGCGTCGTGGTGCTCAAGCGGTGCGTCGACGTCGATGACGTGCTCGCCACCGCGGCCTCCGGCCAGGCCGAGGTGGCGGTGCTGGGCGTGGAGGCGCCCGGGCTCGACGCCGCCGCGGTCGAGCACCTGCGGCGCTGCGGCGTGCGCCCGGTGGCGGTGGCGCCGGTGCGCGGCCTCGACGCCGCCCGGGTCCGGGCCACGCGCATCGGCATCACGGTCGTGGTCGGCGACGACGACCTCGGCACCCTCCCCACCGCGCTGTCGGTGCCCGACGTCAGCGCCGCGCCCACCGTGCCCGGCGGCGCGCCGCTCGGCCCGCGGCCGCTGGCCCCGCCCGACCTGGCGGCCGCGTCGCCGGGCAGGCCGGCCGAGCCGGGTCGGAGCGGCCGGGTGGTGGCCGTGTGGGGGCCCACCGGCGCACCCGGGCGCAGCACGGTGGCCGCCGCCCTGGCCGCCGAGCTCGCCCGTCGGGGCCGGCTCACGCTGCTCGTCGACGCCGACCCGTTCGGCGGGTCGCAGGCCCAGCAGCTCGGCGTCCTCGACGAGGTGTCCGGGCTGCTCGCCGCCAGCCGGCTGGTCACCGCGGGCGAGCTCGAGCAGCACTTCGCCGGCGTGCCGCGCGGCCTCGACGCCCGGCTCTCCCTGGTCACCGGCCTGCCGCGCGCCGACCGCTGGGTGGAGGTGCGGCCGGGCACGGTCGAGCGGCTGGTGGCCGTCGGCCGCAGCCAGGGCGACGTCGTGCTCGACACCGGGTTCTGCGTCGAGGACGACCCCGTGCTCGACGTCGGCACCCGGCCGGGCCGTCACCAGCTCACGCTGGAGGCCCTCGGGTCGGCCGACGAGGTGGTGGTGGTCGGCGCCGCCGACCCGGTGGGGCTGAGCCGGCTCGCCCGCGCCCTGGTGGAGGTGCACGAGCTGCTCGACGGCCGGGTGCCGCACGTGGTGGTGAACCGGATGCGGCCCAGCCTCGGGTGGAAGGAGTCGGACGTCGCCGGCATGGTGGCCGGCTTCGCCGACGTCGCCTCGCTGCACTTCCTCCCCGACGACCGGGCGGCGGTCGACCGGGCGCTGGTGTCGGGCCGGCAGCTGCTCGAGGCGGGCGAGGGCGCCCTCACCCGGGCGCTCGGGCCGGTGGCCGACGCCGTCGTGCCTGCCTCCGCGGCGGGCTGCTGCTAGGACGAGAACAGCAGGTAGAGGCCGCCGGCGGTGAAGGTGATCATCGCTGCCAGCATCGGGAGCTGCCCGGTGAGCTGGTGGCGGCGGGGGAGCAGGTGCAGCGCGCGGTCGTGCGCCACGATCGCCGCCACCACGTGGCCGGTGACCACCGCGAGCACCTTGATGGTGGCCAGCAGCGTCGGGTGGTAGGCGAACCACGTGATGTCGCTCCAGTCGCCCGTGCCGAGGTAGTCGGCGCCGGTGGAGAACGGGTCGCTGGCGAGCACCAGCGTGCGCGATCCCACCTCCACCAGGTAGGTGAGGTAGTGCGCGATCACGTAGCCGAAGACGATCGGCACCAGCGAGGGCGCGAAGGCGTCGGGCAGCGACGCGACGGTTCGTGTCGGGTCCGACGCCGGTGAGGGTGGAGCCGACCACGAGCACCATGGTCGCGCCGAGGCAGAACAGCACCAGGGCGAGGTTCTTGATCACGTCGCCGTTCACCGACGAGCCCTGCACGTACGACACGAACGTCGGCGACTCGCGGAACGAGTCGAACGCGGTGCTGCCGAGGAGCACACCGACGACGCCGACGAGACCGGGTCGCACCGGCACGGCGTCGAGGTTGGCGAGCGGGCTGCGGAGGAGCAGCACGCCGTCCCGATGACCCCACACCGAGAGGTGGGAGAGCAGGGTCGAGTACACCTCGAACGGGTCGGCCCGCGCGTAGAAGTCGTTGCCGAACAGCGCGCCCCCGATGAGCATCAGCGCCACGTACGCGGCGCACCACAGCCGCACCGCGCCGAGGTCGGTCATGTAGGGGTAGACGAGCTCGAGCCACACGAAGGCGAACAGCCCGAGCACGGCGGGCCAGTAGCCGAGCCGCTCCGGGTAGCGCATCAAGCCCTGGTCGGGGTCGCTGCCCGACACCTTCGCGAAGACGAGGTTGATGGTGCGGACCGGGCTGATCGCCTTCCAGAACGGGCCGAAGAGCACCGACATCGGCACGATGCCGACCCACAGCCACACGTAGAAGATCCCGATGAACGGGTTGATCAGGCTGTCGCGTCCGAACACCGCGGTGGCGACGGCGTACAGGAACACCACCATGCCGAACACACGCAGCCCGCCCGTGAACCAGCGGGGAGCCGACCACGCGCTGCAGCCACCGCGGCGCCTCGCGGCCGCTGGTCTCGGCGTCGTAGCGAGGCCGCCGCCACGCCACCGCGAGCACGGTGAACGACACGACCAGCGCCGCGACGGCGCCGGCCACGGCGAGATCGAGCGAGATCGGGAGGTCCTTCTGGCCACCGATCCCGTGGGCCAAGTCGAACAACGGCTTACTTCACCTCGAGCGAGACGATCACCTTGTCGAGGTCGTGCGACTCCACCTCGACGATGCCCGGCCGGTCGATCTGCAGCTCGAGCGTGGTCTCGCCCTCGCCGTACTCGAGCTGACTGCTCGGGCTCGGAGTGCACGTGGATCTCGCCCGGCTCGTCGGCGGTGACCTCGAGGTCGACCGGCTGCCCGACGCCGACCTCGACCCGCTCGCCGGACGGGTTCACGTCGCCGTCGGCGAAGGTGATCTCGATCGTCTTCACCTCGTCGGTGCCGCCGCCGCCTCCGTCGTCGTCGCCGCCGCACGCGGAGGTGCCGAGGAGCAGCAGGAGGGTCGCGGCCGCAGCGGCAGCGCGGGACGTCGATCGGGCGCACGGCTCTCCTGAGGGTCGGAAGCGGACGTCGGGTGGTGGCGGCGTGGGGCTCTGCCACAATCGGCCCCAGAATCCCACGTCCGGGCAAAGGCCCGGCACCCGGTCGAGCACCGGAGCAGCGACCATGGGGGAGGTGCGCGCGGGATGATCGAGCGGATCCACGCCCGCGACGCCGCGTTCCTGGCCGCCGAGAGCACCACCGAGCCGCGCCACAACGCCACCGTGGAGATCTTCGAGGTCGGCGACTCGGGCTTCGACTACGACCGGTTCGTGGCGCTGGTGGCCGACCGGATCGCGTTCGTGCCGCGCTACCGGCAGCGGCTCGCCGAGGTGCCCGGTCGGCTCGCGGCGCCGCTGTGGGTCGACGACGACGCCTTCGACCTCGGCTACCACCTGCGCCGCTCGGCGCTGCCGCGGCCGGGCACCGAGGAGCAGCTGCGCGAGCTGGTGTCGCGGATCGTCTCCCGGCCGCTGGACCGCTCGCACCCGCTGTGGGAGATCTACTTCGTCGAGGGGCTCGAGGGCGACCGGGTGGCGCTGCTCAGCAAGTCGCACCAGGCGCTCGTCGACGGCGTTCACACCGTCGACCTCGGGCAGCTGCTGCTCGACATGTCGCCCGAGCCCAAGACGATGGAGCCCGACGACTGGACGCCGCGCCGTCCGCCGTCGCCGGGCGGGCTGGTGCTCGGCGCCGTCAGGGACTCCGTCACCGAGCCCCACGTGCTCGTCGACACCGCGGCGGCGGCCGGCAGCGCTGCACTCCGCGTGGCGCAGGAGGCGGGTGGCCGGGTCGGCCGTGTCGCCGGCGCGCTCACCGGACGGCGCCCGGACCGCTCCGGGGTGGTCACCGGCCCGCTGTCGCAGCAGCGCCGCATCGTCACCCTCGAGACCAGCCTCGCCGACTACCGCCGGGTCCGCGAGGCCCACGACGGCACGATCAACGACGTCATCCTCGCCACCATCGCCGGCGGCCTGCGGGGCTGGCTGATGACCCGCGCAGAGTCGCTGGCCGGGTTCCGGCAGATCCGCACGGTGGTGCCGATGTCGGTGAACGACAGGGAGCTGGAGGCGACGTCGCTCGGCAGCCAGATCGCCGCGCACCACGTCGAGCTGCCGGTGGGGGAGCCGAGCCCGCTGGTGCGGCTGCACCAGGTGTCGTACTCGTTCAAGACCCTCAAGGAGACCGGCCGCGCGATCGCCGCGAACCGGCTCGCCGGCATCGCCGGCTTCGCGCCCACCACCTTCCACGCGATCGGGTCGCGGGTGGCCGCCGAGGAGCTGCGGCGCGGGTACCACCTCGCGGTCACCAACGTGCCCGGCCCGCAGGCGCCGCTGTACGCCGCGGGTGCCCGGATGGTCGCCACCTACCCGGTGCCACCGCTGATGGCCGAGCACCCGCTGGCCATCGGCGTCACCTCCTACGACGGCAGCGTGTTCTTCGGCATCACCGCCGACCGCGACCTGCTGCCCGACGTCGACGTGTTCGTCACCTGCCTGCGCGACGCCCTCGACGAGCTGCTCGACACCGCCACCGGAGCCCGGCCCCGCGCTCCGCGCGGCCGGCGGAAGTCGGCGGCGAGGTCGAAGTCCGCCGGGAAGTCGTGACCCGCGTCTACCTGCCCACGACCCTGGCCGAGCTCGCGGAGTTCGTGGCGGCGGGCGTGGTGCCGGCGGCTTCCGAGCGGTTCGCCGCCGACGAGTCCGCGGAGGAGGAGGGCGAGTACCTCGCGCTCATGTCGGCCGCCGACGCCTGCCCCGAGCAGCGTCGCCGGGTGGTCGTGGTGGCCGAGGTCGCGGGTGACGCGGACGGCGAGGTGCCGTGGCGGGAGGTCGTGGCGGTGCACGCCGACCCGGCCGAGCGGCCCGCCGACGCCGACACCGACGACGATCTCGCCTGGTACGCGGTGCAGGAGGTCGGCGTCGCCCTGGGGCTCGGTCAGGCCGAGTAGGAGACGGAGAGGCTCGGCGCGGCGCCGCTCCTCACCAGGCCGCCCTGGACGAGGGCGGAGTAGAGGGGCACCTTGGGCTGGTCGACGTCGACCGCCTGGAACTCGTAGGAGTCCTGGAGCGGGAGCGGCACGGCGGCCTCGTAGCCCAACGTGCACACGAGGGTGAGGACGCCGCGCTTGTCCTTGCGCTTGACCATGTCGACGGTGGTGATCCCGCCGGTCGCGACGGTGTCGCCGTCCTTGCCGACCACCTGCACCTGGTAGGTCTCGGCCGGGATGCCGCAGGCGCCGGGCCAGGGCTTGGCCTCGGACGACAGGGTCCAGGTGGTCGGCGAGGGTGCCGGTGACGGTCACCTCGGTGGGCTCGTCTTCGCCGGACCCGTCGGGGTTCTCGCCGCCGCCGGTGCCGCCGGTGCCGCCAGTGCCGCCGGTGCCGCCGGCCCCGTCGCCGGGCTTGTCGCCCTTCTGCGCCTTCGCGAGCTGGGCGAGCGCCTTCCGCAGCCGGCGGATCTCGTCCTCGGCCTCGGTGAGCTGCTCCTCCTGGGTGTCCGACAGGCGCTGCAGGCGCAGGGCCTTCTCGCGCGCGGTGTCGAGGTCGGCCTCGTAGGAGGCGACGTCAGGTACCTCGAGGGACGGCGCCGGCTCGTCGGGCGACTCCGAGCGCAGCTCGTAGGACCGCGTGGCGTTGTCGAGGTCGTCTTGGGAGTACGGCGTGCCGCCGGTGAGGTACAGGGTGGCGACGATGCCCACCGCCAGGGCAAGGACAGCGGTGATGAGCGCGACGACGCCTACTCCGAGGTCCTCGAAGACACTGACGATTCTGGACACGACACACCACCTCCGGGTTCCGGTTCGTTGACGTTCTCGGCGTCCGGCGAGCCCGACTTGAGCCCGAGACAAGATCGACAGCGGGCATTGGTCCCGCTCGTGGCGGGGACCTAACCTTCGGCCATGGACGCGATCACCCATCCGCCGGCTCCGGTGAACGAGCCGAACCTCACCTACGCGCCCGGCAGCCCGGAGCGGGTCGCCCTGCTCGCGGAGATCGAGAAGCTCGAACGGCGTCCGCTGGCCCTGCGCGCCCACGTGAACGGCCGGCGCCGCAACGGCGGTGGTGCCGAGATCCCCGTGGTGCAGCCGCACGACCACCAGCACGTGCTCGGCACCATCCGCAACGCCACCACGAAGGACGCCGAGGCCGCCGTCCGCGCCGCCACCGACGCCGCGCACGACTGGCGTCGGCTGCCGTTCGACGAGCGGGCGGCCGTGATCCTCAAGGCCGCCGACCTGCTCGCCGGTCCGTGGCGCCAGCGCATCAACGCGGCCACCATGCTCGGGCCAGTCGAAGACCGCGTTCCAGGCCGAGATCGACGCCGCCTGCGAGCTCATCGACTTCTGGCGGTTCAACGTCCACTACGCCCGCCAGATCCTCGCCGACCAGCCGATCGCCAACAGCCCCGGCGTGTGGAACCGCAGCGACCACCGCCCACTGGAGGGCTTCGTCTACGCGATCACGCCGTTCAACTTCACCGCCATCGCGGGCAACCTGCCGACGGCGCCGGCGCTCATGGGCAACACGGTGGTCTGGAAGCCGTCACCGACCCAGCAGCTCGCCGCCTCGCTCACCATGGAGCTGCTCGAGGAGGCGGGGATGCCGCCGGGCGTCATCAACATGCTGCCCGGCGACGGGCTCGACGTCTCGAAGGTGGCGCTGGCGCACCCCGACCTGGCCGGCATCCACTTCACCGGCTCGACGCCGACCTTCCAGCACCTGTGGCGGACGGTGGGCGAGAACATCGCGGGCTACAAGGCCTACCCGCGGATCGTCGGCGAGACCGGCGGCAAGGACTTCATCCTGGCCCACCCGAGCGCCGACCCCGACGTGCTGCGCACCGCGATGATCCGCGGCGCCTTCGAGTTCCAGGGCCAGAAGTGCTCGGCGGCCTCGCGCGCCTACGTGCCGCGCTCGCTGTGGAGGCAGATCAAGGACCAGCTCGTCGCCGACACCGAGAACCTGTCGATGGGCGACGTCACCGACCTCTCGCACTTCATGGGTGCCGTGATCGACGCCCGTGCCTTCGCCAAGCACAAGGCGGCGATCGCCCGCGCCAAGCGCACGAACGGGCTCACCGTGGTGGCCGGCGGCCAGACCGACGACTCGGTGGGCTACTTCGTGCGGCCCACCGATCGTCGAGGGCACCGACCCCGACCGACGCCATGTTCAGCACCGAGTACTTCGGGCCGATCCTCGCCGTCCACGTGTACGACGACGCCGCTGGGAGCGGGTCGTGCGGCAGATGGAGAACATCGCGCCGTACGCGCTCACCGGCGCGGTGATCGCGCGCGACCGTGCGGCCATCGCCTACGCCAGCGAGCAGCTGCGGTTCGCCGCCGGCAACTTCTACGTCAACGACAAGCCGACCGGCGCCGTGGTCGGCCAGCAGCCCTTCGGCGGCGGCCGGGCCTCCGGCACCAACGACAAGGCCGGCGCCGCGGTGAACCTGCTGCGCTGGACCTCGCCGCGCTCCATCAAGGAGACCTTCGTGGCGCCCACCGACCACCGGTACCCCCACCAGGGCTGAGCGATGACTCCCTGGCACCTCGGACCGGCCCACCCCATCGAGCAGTGGCTCACGCTGGTGCTCGCGGTGGGGCCGTTCCTGGTGCTGGCCGTCGTGGTGCTGGTGCGCCGGCGCCAGGACGCCGAGGACGACGCCGACCCTCAGGCCAGGTAGTCGCGTCCCACGTGGTGCTCGGCCTTGAGCGCCTTCAGCAGCAGGTCGGCGATCAGGCCCTCGAGCTTGCCGCCCACCAGCGGCACCCGCACCTTGACGGTGAGCTCGACGGTCTCGACGGTGCCGCCGTCCGCGGTGGCCTCGAGCACCGCGGTGCCCGTCATGTCGCCGGGCTTCCCGGGGATGGTGACGGCGACGTCGGCCTCCACGAGCGAGGTCCAGGTCTCCTCCTGCACCACCGTGGTCTCGTCGCCGACGATCTTCTTCGCGAACGACGGCACGCCGGCGGTGGGCTGCACCATCTCGATGCGGACGTCCTTGGTGTCGCCGTCGGCCTCGATCGAGACGTCGTGGCTGGTGGCGCCCTGGTAGGCGCACACCTGCTCGCGGAACGCCGGGTCGCCGAGCATCTCGGCGACCCGCTCGACCGGTGCGTCGTAGGGCATCTCGTAGCGGATCGTCTTGGCCATCAGCGAGCACCCGCCAGCCAGGCGGTGCCCACCTCGTGCTCCAGCAGGTAGCCCTCCTTGACCTGCTCGGCCATGAGCGACTCCAGCTTCCCGCCCAGCAGCGGCACCTTCACCTTGATCTCCAGCTCGACGAGCTCGCGGGTGCCCGACCCGTGCGGCGCCAGCGTGATCGAGCCCAACGCCTGATGTCGGCTTGCCGGGTGCCGTGATGTCGATGCTGCCGCCGTCCCGCCCCGGCCACTCCTCGGTGACGACGACGTCGGTGGTGTCGCCGGCGATCTTCTTCGCGATCGCGGGCAGGCCGGCGGTGTTCTGCACCTGGGTGCTCACGAGCCGGAACCCACCACCCTGCTGGGTGATGTCGACGTCCGCGCTCACCACCTCCTGCGCAGCGGCGACCCGGCGCCGGAACGCCGGGTCCGACAGCATCGCGAACACCTCGTCGGGTGGGGCGTCGTAGACCAGCTCGTGGCGGAACTTCATGCGCGCATCATGCCGGGACCCCGCCGAGTCGGCGCCAGAGGTGAGACGAGCGACGCCGAGTCGGCTCGAAAACGAGCCGACTCGGCGACGGGGGGCCGGGTCGGCGTGCGATCCGGCGCCGACTCGGCGAGGGTGGGGCCGTGGCAGACCACACCGGAGAACTCGAGCGGGAACGATTCGTCGCCTTCGGCGAGCGGGGCGAGCAGCTCACCTACGGCAGCTACCTGCGGCTGCCCCAGCTGCTGAGCGCCCAGCAGGAGGAGTCGGATCCGCCGGCCCACGACGAGCTGCTGTTCATCACGATCCACCAGGTCTACGAGCTGTGGTTCCAGCAGCTGCTGCACGAGGCCGACACGGTGCGCGACGCGCTGGTGTCCACCGAGGCCACCAGCGGCGGCCGCGACCTGTGGTTCTGCCGGCACCTGCTCACCCGCATGCACGCCATCGAGCGGGTGCTGGTGCAGCAGATCGACGTCCTCGAGACGATGACGCCCCAGGACTTCCTGGAGTTCCGGCAGCGGCTGGCGCCGGCGAGCGGGTTCCAGTCGGTGCAGTTCCGCGAGCTGGAGTTCATCTCCGGGGCGCAGGACCGCGGCTACGTCGAACGCTTCGCCGGGCTCACCGAGGACGAGCGGGAGCGGCTCGAGCGCCGCCTGGACGAGCCGACGCTGTGGGACGGCTTCGTCCACGTGGTCGGCGAGGCGGGTCTCGACACGCACGACGACGACGCGCTGCTCACCTCGCTGCGCACCGTGTTCCACTCCCGCTCCGACTACCCCGAGCTGTGGGGGCTGGCCGAGGCGCTGCTCCAGCACGACGAGCTCGCGGCCGCCTGGCGGGCCCGGCACGTGGTGATGGTGGAGCGGATGATCGGCACCAAGTCGGGCACGGGCGGCAGCTCCGGCGCGCCGTATCTGCGCAGCCGCATCGACCTGCGCTACTACCCGCTGCTCTGGGAGCTCCGCAGCGCGCTCTAGGCGCGGCGTCATCATCTGCTCCACTGGTCGGCCGACCCCTGCACTTGTCGGCCGAAGTTTCGGCTGGCAAGAGCAGGAATCCCCGGTCAGCCGGTGACTCCTGCCATCACCGGCCTTCTGCCCCGACAGAGCGTGCGCGGGACTAACGTGTGCCTCGTGTCAACGGCGACGCATGAGACGGACAAGAGCGAGCTCCTGGCGAAGGCGGTCGACCTCGCCCAGCACGGCAAGGGGACGGGCGGGCCGCCCCATGCCCAGGTCGACGACCTGTTGCGGTCCTACTACCGCCACGTCGCCGCCGAGGACGTGCTCGACCGCTCCGACGCCGACGTCTACGGCGCGCTCGCCAGCCACTACAAGCTGGCCGGCGACCGACCCCAGGGCACCGCCCAGGTGCGGGTGCTGACGCCGACGACGGGCGAGCACGGCTGGTCGGCCGGCGGGCACTCGGTGGTCGAGGTCGTGGTCGACGACATGCCGTTCCTCGTCGACTCGCTCACCATGGAGCTGGGCCGCCAGCTGCGCGACGTGCACCTCGTCATCCACCCGCAGTTCGACGTCGAGCGCGACATCACCGGCGCGCTGCAGACCGCGGCGCCGGTGCCGGACGGCGCCACGGCGCCCGACGAGGGCGTGATCCGCGAGTCGTGGATGCACGTCGAGATCGACCGGCTCCGCGAGGGGGACGACCCCGAGACGATCGTCTCCGACGTCCAGCGGGTGCTGCGCGACGTCCGCGAGGCCGTCGAGGACTGGTCGAAGATGAACGAGCGGGTCGCCGAGATCGTCACCGAGCTCCGCGACACGCCGCCACCGCTGGAGGCAGGCGAGGTCCGCCAGGCCACCGAGCTCCTCGAGTGGCTCGCCGACGAGCACTTCACCTTCCTCGGCTACCGCGAGTACTCCCTCGACCGGGTCGACCTCGACGGCGACGGCAGCGCGGAGGACGTGCTGCGGGCGATTCCCGGCACCGGTCTCGGCATCCTGCGCTCCGACCAGCAGATCAGCGACTCCTTCGGCCGGCTGCCCGAGCCGGTGCGGGCCAAGGCGCGGGAGAAGACCCTGCTGGTGCTGGCCAAGGCCAACTCCCGGGCCACCGTGCACCGGCCGGCCTACCTCGACTACGTCGGCGTCAAGACGTTCGGCGAGGACGGCGAGGTCAGCGGCGAGCGCCGATTCCTGGGCCTCTTCTCGAGCGCCGCCTACACCGAGTCGCTGCTGCGGATCCCGCTGATCAAGGAGAAGGCGAAGGCGGTGCTCAAGAACAGCGGCTTCGACCCCAAGAGCCACGCCGGCAAGGCGCTGCTCGACACGCTCGAGACCTACCCGCGCGACGACCTCTTCCACACGCCGGTCGACGAGCTCGGCCCGCTCGTCGAGGCCGCGATGCAGGCACGCGAGCGGCGCGCCGTGCGCATGTTCATCCGTCAGGACACCTACGGGCGCTACGTCTCGGTGCTCGTCTACCTGCCGCGCGACCGCTACAACACCAGCGTCCGCGAGAAGTTCTCGCGGATCCTCCAGGAGCGGCTGGGCGCGGAGTCGGTCGAGTTCACGGTCAGCATCAACGAGTCCACCACCGCCCGCGTGCACTTCGTGGTGCACCTCGCGAAGGGCGCGGGCGTCCCGGACGTCGACACCGCCGACCTCGAGCGGCGGCTCGCCGAGGCCTCGCGCTCGTGGCGTGACGACTTCATGGCCGCGGTGATCGCCGAGTACGGCGAGGAGGTCGGCGGCATCCTGGGCCGCCGCTATCTCGACTCCTTCCCGGAGGCCTACAAGGAGGACTTCGCCCCGCGCACGGCGTCGATCGACCTCGGCCGGCTCGAGGGCATCTCCACCGGCGACGACGCCGCGGGGGGCGAAGGGCTCGACCATGCGCTCTACCAGGACCTGGACGCCGGGGCCGGCGAGGCGCGGCTGAAGATCTACCGGATCGGCCCGCCGCTGTCGCTCTCGGAGATCCTGCCGACGCTGTCGTCGATGGGCGTCGAGGTGGTCGACGAGCGACCCTACGGACTCGTCGGCCTCGACCGGCCCTCCCACATCTACGAGTTCGGGCTGCGCTACTCCGGCAAGCTCCCCGACCAGGCACGCCAGCTCTTCCAGGACGCCGTCCGCGCGGTCTGGGACGGCTACTCCGAGATCGACGGCTTCAACGCCCTCGTGCTGCGCGCGCGGATCACCTGGCGGCAGGCGACGCTGCTGCGGGCGTACGCCAAGTACATGCGGCAGGGCGGGTCGCCGTTCGCGCTCGACTACATCGAGGAGGCGCTGCACAGCAACGTCGACCTCACCCGGATGCTGGTCGACCTGTTCGAGACCCGCTTCGACCCCGACCGCCAGGGCGACCGGGAGGCGGCCACCGAGGAGCAGAGGCGGCGCATCGAGTCGGCGCTCGACGACGTCGCCAGCCTCGACCACGACCGGATCCTGCGGTCCTACCTCACCCACATGCTGGCCACGCTGCGCACCAACTACTTCCAGCACGACGCCGGCGGCCCGCGGCCCAAGCCGTACATGTCGTTCAAGCTCGAGCCGTCGGCGATCCCCGACCTGCCCGAGCCCCGGCCCCGCTACGAGATCTTCGTGTACTCGCCGCGGGTCGAGGGCGTGCACCTGCGGTTCGGCCCGGTGGCCCGCGGCGGACTGCGCTGGTCCGACCGCCGCGACGACTTCCGCACCGAGGTGCTCGGCCTGGTGAAGGCGCAGATGGTGAAGAACACGGTGATCGTGCCGGTGGGCGCCAAGGGCGGCTTCTTCGCCAAGAACCTCCCCGACTCCTCCGACCGCGACGCCTGGCTCGCCGAGGGCGTCGCCTGCTACAAGACATTCATCTCCGGGCTGCTCGACGTCACCGACAACCTCGTCGACGGCGAGACCGTCCCGCCGCAGCGCGTCGTCCGCCTCGACGGCGACGACTCCTACCTGGTGGTCGCGGCCGACAAGGGCACGGCGACGTTCTCCGACATCGCCAACGGGGTGGCCAAGGACTACGGCTTCTGGCTGGGCGACGCCTTCGCCAGCGGTGGCTCGGCCGGCTACGACCACAAGGCGATGGGCATCACCGCCCGCGGCGCCTGGGTGTCGGTGCAGCGCCACTTCCGCGAGATGGGCGTCGACTGCCAGGAGCAGGACATCACCTGCGTCGGCGTCGGCGACATGTCCGGCGACGTGTTCGGCAACGGGATGCTGTGCTCGGAGCACATCCGGCTCGTGGCCGCCTTCGACCACCGCGACATCTTCATCGATCCCGAGCCCGACGCCGCGACGTCGTTCGCCGAGCGCAAGCGGCTCTTCGAGCTGCCGCGTTCCTCGTGGCAGGACTACGACACCTCGCTCATCTCGCAGGGCGGCGGGGTGTTCTCCCGCTCGGCGAAGTCGATCCCGCTGAGCACCGAGATGCGCGGCGCGCTCGGCATCGTCGGCCACGACAAGACGATGACGCCGGCCGAGCTGATGCGGGCGATCCTGCTGGCGCCGGTCGACCTGATGTGGAACGGCGGCATCGGCACCTACGTCAAGGCCGAGACCGAGACCCACGCCGACGCCGGCGACAAGGCCAACGACGCCATCCGCGTCGACGGCGGCGAGCTGCGCGCGAGGTGCGTGGGGGAGGGCGGCAACCTCGGGCTCACCCAGCTCGGGCGCATCGAGTACGCGCTCGGCGGCGGCCGGGTCAACACCGACTTCATCGACAACTCCGCCGGCGTCGACACCTCCGACCACGAGGTGAACATCAAGATCCTGCTCGACCGGGTGGTGAAGGACGGCGACCTCACCGAGAAGCAGCGCAACCAGCTGCTCGCGACGATGACCGACGAGGTCGCCGACCTGGTGCTCCGCGACAACTACGAGCAGAACCTGGCCCTCGCGAACGCCGCGTCGAACGCCGCCCCCCTGCTCCACGTGCACGAGACGTGGATGAGGAAGCTCGAGACCGACGGCGTGCTCAACCGCGACCTCGAGGGGCTCCCGACCCGCCGCCAGGTGGCCCGCCGGCTCGACCGTGGCGAGGGCCTCACCGTGCCCGAGCTGTCGGTGCTGATGGCGTGGACGAAGATCGTGCTGGCCGACGAGCTGCTCGACTCCGACCTGCCCGAGGACCCCTACCTCCACCTCGACCTGCGCGCCTACTTCCCCGAGCCGATCCGCGAGGGCTACGACGACGCCGTCGCCCGGCACCCGCTGCGCCGCGAGATCATCGTCACCCAGGTCGTCAACGACCTCGTGAACGGCGCCGGCCTCACCTACTGGCCGCGGCTCACCGGCGAGACCGGCGCGGGAGCGGCCGAGCTCACCCGCGCCAACTTCGTGGCCCGCGAGATCTACGGGTCGCTGCCGCTGCGCGACGAGATCGCCTCCTACGACAACAAGATCGACGCCGCCGTGCAGACCCAGATGCGGGTGGAGATGCGCACCCTCGTCGAGCGGGCCTCGCGGTGGCTGCTCACCAACCGGCGGCCGCCGCTGGACAGCCAGGGCCTGGTCGACCGGTTCTCCGGCCCGGTGCAGCAGATGATGGCCGACCTGCCCGACCTCATGACCGGGCAGGAGCTCGCCAGCTACCACAAGCGGCGCGAGGCCCTGGTGGCCAACCACGTGCCCGACGACCTCGCGGGGCTCGTCGCGGTGCTGCCGCCGGCCTACCAGTTGATGAACATCGTCGAGATCGCGCTGCGCGACGAGCGGGACGCCGCCGACGTGGCCCGGGTGCACTTCGCGCTCGGCGAGCGGCTCGGCCTCTCGACGCTCGTGCAGCGGATCATCACCCTGCCGCGCGCGGACCGGTGGCAGACCATGGCCCGCGCCACGCTGCGCGACGACCTGTACGCCGTCCACGCGCAGCTCACCACCCAGGTGCTCAGGTCGACCTCCGCCGGCGACTCCGCGCCGGCCCGGATCTCCGCCTGGGAGGAGGCCGACAGCGTCGTCGTCGACCGCGCCACCGACACCCTGCGCGAGATCTGCGCCGAGGAGGAGGCCGACCTGGCCCGGATGTCGGTGGGTCTGCGGGTGGTGCGCAGCCTGCTGTCCGCTGGCTGAGCTGCGTCCGAACGGGCCGCCGTCGGGTCCCGGCGGGTGGCGGAAACTCGGTCGCCCGTGTCGGTGGCACCTCCTAGAGTCGTTGTCGATGGCAACGGGTCTCGCACCGGACCCGCGGGAGGAGCCTCCCGCCGGGGTCCACTCACTCTGGAGGCTGCGGGGGTACCTGCGGCCGCACCGCGCTGCGCTCGTGATCATGCTGGGCACCGCGCTGGCCGGGGTGGTCGTGGCGATCTCGATCCCGCTGGTGATCAAGGCGCTGATCGACGGTCCGGTCACCGACCGCGACCTCAGCGCCGTCCTGCCGCTCGGGCTCCTCGTGCTGGCCCTCGGCGTGCTGGAGGCGTTCCTCACCTGGTGGCGGCGGTGGGTGCAGGGCACCGCCATCCTCGCGGTCGAGACCGAGATGCGGCGCGACCTCTACGCGCGGCTGCAAGAGCTGCCGATGTCGTTCCACACCCACTGGCAGTCGGGTCAGCTGCTCTCCCGCGCCACCACCGACCTCAGCGCCATCCGGCGGTTCTTCGGCTTCGGCATGCTGTTCCTGCTGGTCAACATCGTGCAGGTCGTCGCCGTGGTGTGCGTGCTGCTCACGATGTACTGGCCGCTCGGGCTGGTCGTCGCGGCGGCCGCGGTGCCGGTGGTGTGGCTCTCGATGCGCTTCGAGAAGCAGTACGTCGTCGTCTCCCGCCAGGTGCAGGACGAGCAGGGCGACCTCGCCACCCTCGCCGAGGAGGGCGCGGTCGGCATCCGCGTCATCAAGTCCTTCGGGCGCAGCGAGCACGTCTCCCGGCAGTACGAGGAGGGCGCGCGCCGGCTGCACGCCACCAGCATGCGGAAGGTGCGGCTCTCGGCGCGGTTCTGGACGTTCCTCGAGGTGATCCCCAACCTCGCCGTCGTGATCGTGCTGCTCTTCGGCGCGATCGGCGTCGGTCGCGGCCAGCTCACGCCCGGTGAGCTGGTCGCGTTCATCACGCTGCTGCTCTCCCTGGTGTGGCCGGTGGCCGCCCTCGGCGTCATCCTCGCGATGGCCCAGGAGTCGATGACCGCCGCCGCCCGCATCAACGAGATCTACGACACCGAGCCCGACATCGTCGGCGGCGACGTCGTGCTCGCCGAGCCGCGGGGCCGGCTCCGGTTCGAGCACGTCGACTTCGCCTTCCCCGACGGCCCCGACGAGGTGGTGCTGCGCGACCTCTCGCTCGACCTCGAGCCCGGCGAGACCGTGGCGCTCGTCGGGGCCACCGGGTCGGGCAAGACCGCGCTCACCGCGCTGGTGCCGCGGCTCTACGACGTCACCGGCGGGCGCGTCACCCTCGACGGCGTCGACGTCCGTGACCTCGACCTCACCCACCTGCGCTCGCTGGTCGCCACCGCGTTCGAGGAGCCGATCCTGTTCTCGATGAGCGCCCGGGAGAACCTCACGCTCGGCCGCGACCCCGACTCCGACCCCGCCAGCGACGCCGAGATCGACGAGGCGCTCGACATCGCCCAGGCCGGCTTCGTGCACGACCTGCCGTGGGGACTCGACACCCGGCTGGGGGAGCAGGGACTGTCGCTGTCCGGCGGGCAGCGGCAACGGCTCGCCCTGGCCCGCGCGGTGCTGGTGCGTCCCGCCGTGCTGGTGCTCGACGACACCCTCTCGGCGCTCGACGTCCACACCGAGAAGCTGGTCGAGGAGGCGCTGAGCCGGGTGCTCGGCCAGACCACCTCGCTGGTGGTCGCCCACCGCGCCTCCACCGTGCTCCTCGCCGACCGGGTGGCCCTCATCCAGGGCGGCACGATCACCCACGTCGGCGGCCACCGCGAGCTGCTCGCCACCGTCCCGGCCTACCGCGAGCTGCTCGCGGCCGACGCCGAGGTGGCGGTGTGAGCGACGACAGCAAAGCCCCCGACTGGCGCGGGATCGCGCAGGTCGACGCCGACGAGGCGGCCGAGCGGGAGCGCTCGGTGCGGTTCACCGGCGGCTCGGGCGCGCTGCTGCGCGACCTGTTGCGGCCCTACCGTCAAGCGCGCTGTGGATCCTGTTCGGCGTCGTGCTCGTCGAGAACGCCGCCCGCCTCTCGATCCCGTACCTGGTCAAGGAGGGCATCGACACCGGCATCCCGCCGATCCGCGAGTCCAACGACCTCGGCCCGCTCGGGATCGTGGTCGGGTCTCGTCCTCCTCGCCACCGCCCTCCAGGCGATCGCGCGCAACGTGTTCCTGGTGCGGTCGGGCGCCATCGGTCAGGACGTGCTCTACGAGCTGCGGCGCCGGGTGTTCCGCCACTTCCAGAAGCTCAGCCCGGCCTTCCACGACGACTACACCAGCGGCCGCGTGATCTCGCGGCAGACCTCCGACGTCGACGCCATCTACGAGATGCTCGAGACCGGGTTCGACGGCCTGGTCACCGCCGCCCTCACGCTCGTCGGCACCGCCGTGCTGCTGCTCTACCTCGACGTCGAGCTGGGTCTCGTGGCGCTGGCGTGCGGCCCGTTCCTGTTCTGGATCACCAACTGGTTCCGCAAGAACTCCGCGGTCAGCTACCGGGCCACCCGCGAGAAGGTCGCCCTGGTCATCGTCCACTTCGTGGAGTCGATGGGCGGGATCCGCGCGGTGCAGGCGTTCCGGCGCGAGCCCCGCAACCAGGAGATCCTCGACGACGTCAACGACCAGTACCGCCGGGCCAACCTGGTCGCGTTCCGGCTGGTCGCCTGGTTCATGCCGGGCATCCGCCTCATCGGCAACGTCACCATCGCCGTCGTCATGCTCTACGGCGCCTACCTCGCCTACCACGGCGAGGTGACGGTCGGCGTGCTGGCGGCGTTCCTGCTCTACCTGCGCCAGTTCTTCGAGCCGATGATGGAGATCTCGCAGTTCTACAACACCTTCCAGTCGGCCTCGGCGGCGCTCGACAAGCTGGCCGGCGTGCTGCGGGAGGAGCCCGGCGTCCCCGAGCCCGACCGCCCGGAGCGGATCGGCGAGGCCCGCGGCGAGGTGCGGTTCGACCGGGTCGACTTCGAGTACGTCGAGGGGCGGCCGGTGCTGCCCGGGCTCGAGCTCACGGTCCCGGCCGGCCAGACCCTGGCGCTCGTCGGCACCACCGGTGCGGGCAAGACCACCCTGGCCAAGCTCGCCACCCGCTTCTACGACCCCACCGGCGGGCGGGTGCTGCTCGACGGCACCGACCTGCGCGACCTCACCACCGACGACCTGCGCCGCGCGGTCGTGATGGTCACCCAGGAGAACTACCTCTTCTCCGGCACGGTGGCCGACAACATCCGGTTCGGCCGCCCCGACGCGAGCCAGGCCGAGGTGGAGCGGGCGGCCCGCGCGCTCGGCGCACACGAGTTCATCAGCGCGCTCCCACAGGGCTACGACACCGACGTCGCCCAGCGCGGCGGGCGGCTGAGCGCGGGGCAGCGCCAGCTGGTCGCCTTCGCCCGGGCGTTCCTGGCCGACCCCGCCGTCCTGATCCTCGACGAGGCCACCTCGTCGCTCGACGTGCCGTCCGAGCGGCTGGTGCAGCAGGCGCTGCGCACCGTGCTCGCGGGCCGCACGGCGGTGATCATCGCCCACCGGCTGAGCACGGTCGAGATCGCCGACCGGGTGCTGGTGATGGAGCACGGCCGGATCGTCGAGGACGGGTCACCGGCCGAGCTGGTCGCCGGCGGTGACGGCCGGTTCTCCGACCTCCACCAGGCGTGGCTCGACTCGCTCGCCTAGCTGTCTGCGATGCAGTCGTCGATGATCGTGCGGTTCTCCGGGCTGATGGCGCCGCCGAGCACCACCACGTTGCCCACCACCTCGAAGTCGAGGGTGTCGCCGTCGTACGCCTCGGCGTCCTCCTCGGACTCGTGCACGTGCAGCACGATGGTCTGGTCCTCGGTCGTGAGGTCGACGGCGCGCACGCCGTCGCCGGTGCGCGTCAGCTCGCCGGGCAGCCCGTCCTCGGTGGTGCAGTCCAAGATCGCCTGGGCCTGCGTCTCCACCGGGTCCGGCTCCGATCCGGAGTCGTCGTCGGAGTCCGCGTCGTCCCCGCACCCCGTCACCATCACCAGCAGGGCCGCCACCGCGGCCAGGCTCCTCATCGACATGGGACGAACCGTAGGGGCCGCACCGCGTCGTCCGGAGGGTTTTGCCGTGGATAGGGTCGGGGGCATGTGCTCCCGAGGTTCGGGCCTATGAGCGCGCCCGCGATCGAGGTCGTCGATCTCGCACTCGCCTACGGCGAGGTGAAGGCGGTCGACGGCGTCAGCTTCGAGGTGCGCGAGGGCGAGTTCGTCGGCATCCTCGGCCCGAACGGCGCCGGCAAGACGACCACCCTGGAGATGGTCGAGGGTCTGCGTCGGCCCGACGCCGGCACCGCCACCGTGCTGGGTGGCCGGGTGTGGCCGCGCAACCCGGCCCTGCTGCCGCGGATCGGCGTCCAGCTGCAGGCGTCGTCGTTCTTCGAGCGGCTCACCACCCGCGAGCAGCTGCACACCTTCGCCGCGCTGTACGGCGTGCCGTCCCGCGAGGGCGACGCCTGGCTGGAGCGGGTGGGCCTCGTGGAGAAGGCAGACACCCGGGTGGAGGACCTGTCCGGCGGCCAGGCGCAGCGGCTGTCGATCGCGTGCGCGCTGGTGCACGACCCCGAGGTGCTGTTCCTCGACGAGCCCACCGCCGCGCTCGACCCCCAGGCGCGCCGCAACCTGTGGGACCTGCTCTCCGGGCTCACCGAGTCGGGCCGCACCGTCGTGCTCACCACGCACTACATGGACGAGGCCGAGGCGCTGTGCGACCGGGTGGCGATCATGGACGCCGGCAAGATCCTCGAGTTCGACACCCCGGCCGCGCTGGTGCGCGGCCTCGACGCCCCCGCGCGGGTCACCGTCGCGCCGGGCCAGCTCGCCGCCGACGAGGCGCAGCGGCTCGACGGCGCCGAGTCGGTCACCGAGTCGCCGGACGGCGTCGTGGTCACCACGTCCTCGCCGGCCCGGGTGCTCACCGCGCTCGCGCGCCACGACGCGCTCGACGGCGTCTCCGTGCAGACCGGCACCCTCGAGGACGTCTTCCTCGACCTCACCGGCCGCGAGTACCGCGTATGAGCGCCTTCAGGGCGCTGTCGGTCGCCATCATCAAGGGCTTCCTGCGCGACAAGGCGTCGGTGTTCTTCGCGCTCATCTTCCCGCTGATGTTCCTGGTGCTGTTCGGCGGCATCTTCGGCGACCAGACCCAGTCCGAGGTCGACCTGATCGAGGTCGGCGACGTCGCCCTCTTCGACGACCTGCCCGACGGCACCCAGCAGGCCTTCGACGACACCTTCGACGTCGAGAGGTCCGACGACCTCGACGCCGCCCTGGAGGAGGTGCGCAAGGGCGACGCCGACGTGGCGGTCGAGATGAAGGGCGACGTGCTCGTGGCCCACTACACCCAGACCGACCAGGTGAAGGCCGCCGTCACCCAGGGCTCGCTGCGCGCCTTCGTCGACGGCACCAACACCGCGCTGCTCACCCGGGAGGCCGGATCTCCGCCGCGCTACTCGCTCGAGACGGAGCGGGTGGAGGACGACTCGCTCACCGCGATCCAGTTCGTCACCCCCGGCCTGCTGGGGTGGGCGGTCGCGATGAGCGCCGCGTTCGGGGCGGCCGCGACGCTGCAGGGCTGGCGGCAGTCGAAGCTGCTGCGCCGGCTCCAGCTCGCCCCGGTCTCGACGCGCACCGTCGTGGGCGCCCGGGTGGCGGTCACGGTCGGGATCGCCCTGGTGCAGATGGCGATCTTCGTCGGGATCGGCGCGGCAGCCTTCGGGCTCACGCTCACCGGGTCGTGGTGGATGGCGATCCCGACCCTCGTGGTCGGCACGCTCTGCTTCATGGCGATCGGGTTGCTGGCCGGCGCGATCACCACCACCACCGAGGGCGCGGTCAACGCCGCCAACTTCATGGTGCTGCCGATGGCGTTCCTGAGCGGCTCGTTCTTCCCGCTGGACGCCGCGCCGGGGTGGCTGCGCGGCGTCGCCAACGTGCTCCCGCTCTACCACCTCAACGAGGGGATGCTCGACGTGATGGTGCGCGGGCAGGGGCCGTCGGCTGCCCTCCTCCCGATCGCGATCCTCGCCGGCTTCGCGGTCGTCGTCACCCTGATCGCGGCGCGGCTGTTCCGCTGGGAGACCACGTAGGCCAGTAGTTGCTGAAAGCGGGCGCGGCGGCGTTCCTCGGCCCCTATCGTGTGGGCATGCTCGACCTCGTCGTCCTCGCGAGCGGCGGCGGCGACCAGATGATCCCGGCCGCCTTCGACATCGCCTCGATCCTCGTGCAGCTCGCGATCATCATCGTCGTCGCCCGGGCGGCCGGCTTCGCGGCCGGGAAGGTGGGGATCCCGCCGGTGGTCGGCGAGATCACCGCCGGCGTGCTGCTCGGCCCCAGCCTGCTCGGTGAGGAGCTCAGCCGCGACCTGTTCCCCGCCGACACCGAGCCGATGCTCAAGCTGCTGGCCAGCATCGGCCTGGTGCTCTTCATGTTCGTGGTCGGGCTCGAGCTCGACGTCTCCCTCGTGAAGGGCCGGGGCCGGGTGGCCGGGTCGGTCTCGGTGGCCTCGATCGTGCTGCCGTTCACCATGGGGATCGGGCTGGCGGCGCTCGTCCTCGACGACCTGCGCCCCGACAAGGCCGCCTTCTGGCCGTTCGCGCTGTTCATCGGCGCGGCGATGTCGATCACCGCGTTCCCGGTGCTCGCGCGCATCCTCACCGACCGGCGCATGCACCGCACCGAGACCGGTGGTCTGGCACTGGCGTGCGCCGCCACCGACGACGTGCTCGCGTGGACCCTCCTGGCCGTCGTCATCGGCATCGCCGGTGGCGACAGCAAAGGCCCCGATTGGCTGGTGTTCCTCGCCGTCCCGTTCGCGCTCGTGGCGATCTTCGTGGTGCGCCCCGCGCTCACCGTGCTCACGCGCATGTACGCCAAGGCGGGGGAGCTGACGCCCGCGATCCTGTCGATCGTGCTGGTCGGCCTCCTCCTCTTCGCGGCGGCCACGGAGTACCTGCACGTCCACTTCATCTTCGGCGCCTTCCTGTTCGGTGCGGTGATGCCGCACGAGCACGCGGCCGCCATGCGCCACGAGATCCTGGTGCGCCTCGAGCAGATCTCCGTCCTGCTGCTGCTCCCGGTGTTCTTCCTGGTGTCCGGACTCCAGGTCGACATCCAGGGCCTCGGTACCGAGAACATCCTGCCGCTGCTGGCGATCCTGGCGGTCGCGATCGTCGGCAAGTACGTCGGCGCCTACCTCGGCGCTCGCTCCGCCGGCGTGCCGCACTGGCAGGCGAACGCCCTGGGCATCCTCATGAACACCCGCGGCCTCACCGAGCTCATCATCTTGACCGTGGGCCTCCAGCTCGAGCTCCTGTCGCGCGACCTCTTCACGATGATGGTGATCATGGCCCTGGTCACCACGGTGATGACCGGGCCGCTGCTGCACTTCGCCTACCCGGCGCGCCGCATCAACCGCGACATCGCCGAGGCCGAGCGGGCCGCGCTCGGCGACGCAGGCCTCCGACCGGGCTCTCGTGATCGCGCGGGAGGGTCGGGACAGCCTCGCGCTGGTCGAGCTCGCCGCCGCGCTGCTGAAGACGAGCACCCGCGGCCACGGAGATCGTGGTGGCCGCCCTCGCCCCGCAGACCCGCAAGCTCGAGATGGGCACCGGTCTCTCCGGCGAGCTGGCCGAGATGGCGGCCGCCATGGAGCGGCAGGAGAAGCTGGTGCGCCGGGGCCGCGAGCTGGGCGTGCCGGTGCGGATCATCGCGAACCCGAGCGCGGAGCCCGAGGTCGATCTCGCCGAGCTGCTGGGGGTCATCGCCCCGCAGTTCTTCGTGGCCTGGACCGACGACGAGCTGGCGGCCCGGGTCGGCACCGCGTCGCCGTCGCCGGTCGCCACCGTGTCACCGCACGTCGACACCCTGGCCGAGGGCTCCCCGATCCGGGTCGCCTGGACCCAGACTCCCGACGGTGACACCGCGCTGCTCCTGGGCTGCCGGGTCGCCGGCGCGCTGGGCTCACCGCTCGACATCGACGGCGACGGCCGCCGCGTCGAGCGGCTGCGCGAGACGCTCGCCGAGCGCGGCATCCGGTTGGCGGAGCCCGACGAGGGCACCTTCCCGGTGATCTTCGGCGCCCCGGGCGGCCACGCCGACGTTTCGGTGCGGGCCGACCAGGACGCCAACCCGGTCGACTTCACCACCGCCGACCTCGGCCACACGGCGGCCGAGTCCGCAGGGTCTGGGTGAGGTACGAACCCAGGCCCGTGGCGGACGAAGGTTGAGCGACGGCACGCGGGTGAGGAACGAACCCGCGTAGCCGGAGTCGAAACCACCGGAGGTCAACGGCAACGTGCCCACCAGCATTCGGTGACGTAGCCATTGACCACCGGTGGTTTCGACGCGCCCGTTGCGGCTTCGTTCCTCAGCCGCAGGGCTTGCTCAACCTTCGCCAGCCACGCGACCGACCTCGTTCCTCGGTCGGTCGCTGCTGGCTCGCTCGGTCAGGTCGCTGCGTGCGTGTTGAAGGCGAGGGTGCGGTGGCCGACGCGGACCCGGGTGCCCTGGACGAGGACGTGCTCGCCGCCGGAGGGCAGCCGCTGCCAGCCGGGGTTCTGCGGGGCGCTGACGAAGGTGCCGTTGGTGGAGGCGTTGTCGATGACGACGACGTCCCAGCCGCGCAGCTCCAGCCGGGCGTGGATCCGGCTGATCTGGTTGGAGGTGTCCTGCACCGGGACGCCACGGACCGACCCGCTGCGGACCCGCTCGTCGGACTCCGGGTCGCGGCCGATCAGGTAGTCGCTGTCGAGCTGGAAGACGGCGCCGTCGTCGAGCACGATCGTGCCGAGGGGCGGGCGGGTGCCGTTCACGAGCACCGGGGTCTGCTGCACCATGTTGATGCCGCAGACCGCGCAGAACAGCTGCCGCGGGTCGTTGAAGTGGCGGTTCTTGCAGAACACGCCACGCACCTGCTCGCCGACCTCCTCGGGAGCGTGGGCGTGGTCGTGGGCGGCCGGGGCCTCGCCCGCGATCGGCAGGGGCGCCGGTGCGGGCTCGTCGTCGATGTCGTCGAGGAGCACCGAGTCGAACGACACCTGCTGGTCGGCGCAGCGGCGCCGGCTGCGGGCGCCCGTCGGGGGCCGGCGGCGGAGTCGGAGCCGGCGGCGGGGGAGCGGGGGTGGGGTCCGCGGGCGCGGGAGGCGGCGGCGGGGGAGTGGGGGTGGGCTCGGCGGCGGGCTCGACGTCGGAGACCATCTCGTCGGCGATCGAGGAGACCACGGGCGCCTCGGGGGCGTCGGGCAGCACGACGGAGTCCTCGACGAGGTCGACGAGGTCGCCGGCGATGCCGGTGGAGACCGTGAAGCCGCCGGCGGGCACGACGCCCTCGGTGAGCCGGAACAGCCCACCGGACGCGACCGCGCCGCCGTCGACCTTCGCCACCAGGTCGGCGACCGGCCACGGCACCAGCCGCTCGACCCAGGCCAGCGAGTCGGCGCCCGAGATCGTCTCGCCGCCGATGGTCACCGACGCCTCGTCACCCTGCACGAGCACGGCCAGGCCGGTGGAGTGCGGGGCGAGGGCGACGAACGGCGCGACGTCGCCGGAGGTGGAGAGCAGCAGCGCGAACGTGCGCACCAGCTGGCGGCCCTGCCCGCCGGAGGCCGCCACCTGCTGGGCCTGCGCGAGCAGCGGGCCGACGGCGGCCGGGTCGGTGGAGCCGACGAGCAGCCGGACGTTGCCGAGCGCGGCCAGGGTGCCGGAGCCGAGGCTCGGCACGCAGACCGAGGCACTCCAGTCGTCGGACGACTCCAGGGTGTGTGACGTCATGGGTCAGACCAGCCTTCCGCCGAAGAAGCGCCACCGGATGAACGGGACGCGCATCGGGCCGTTGGTGATGAGCCAGATGGACATCCAGATGAACAGGAAGTCGATGAGGAACCCGACGGTCGAGACCTGCGGTCCGTCGACGCCGGGCACCAGGTCGAGCTTGAGCAGCACCAGGATCAGCAGGAACTCGTTGACCCAGGTGATGAAGCCGAACAGGGTCGGCCAGTCCTTCTCCCACCGGAACTGCTGGATGACGTGGTAGATGAGCTCCCAGATCACGCCGAGCACGGCCACGCACGCCAGCAGGATGAACGTGGTCTTGTAGTCGGGGTCGCCGGGCAGGAACGGCGTCAGCACCAGCGTCCAGAAGACGCCGACCGTGGCGAGCATGAAGAGCCGGGTCTGGATCCGGCCGTTGAGCGTGGGCAGCATGTCTGGTCCTGTCTGATCTGTTCGCCTCAGGGCCGCTTGTTGCGCAGCCACTTGAACCACTGCGACGTCGACCGCAGCGGACCGATCTTCTTGCCGAAGCCGTGGCGGACGAGGTCGGCCTGGATCTCCTGGGCCGCCACCTGCAGGCCGAGGAAGGTGTCGACGCCCGGGAAGTAGCCGCCCAGGGTGGTGGAGCCCGAGGCGTACATGACGCCGTTGCCGTTGCGGGTGCCCTTCAGCTCGAAGCTGCGCTCGACGTCGAGCCGGCCGATCGGGTTGCGCCCGGCGCCGCCGTGCTCGAGGAGGTCCTTCAGCAGGCGGTGCTCGGCGATGTCGGCCTCGAGGCCGGTGCAGTCGATGACGAAGTCGGCCTCGACGGGGAACGTGCCCTGGTTGGTGCGCACATGGCTGACGATCCGCTCGCCGTTCGACGTCATGTCGTCGACGGTGCCGACCATGACCTGGTACCAGCCCTGCTGGCGGCCCTCCTTCATCTGCCGCTGCCACGACTTGCGGTACGGGGTGTTCGTGCCGCCCATGGTCTTGTAGACCCGGGCCCGGTCCTCGCCCTCGAGGGTGCGGATCTGGCGCTTGAGCTGGCCGCCCCACACCGACTTGGGGTAGTTGAAGCCCTGGTAGGCCCAGCCGTCGGCGCCGCGGCGCCGCATGAAGAGCTTGGTCTTGGTGCGGCTGGTTGCCCGTGTTGCCGTCGTTCGGCCCGTCGATGAACGTGCGGAACAGGTGCACGATCGTGGTCTGGGCCCCGCTCTGCTCACGGTCGTCCATGAGCCGCTGCAGGATGCGGGAGGCCACGATGCCGCCGCCGCGCACCAGCACCGTGCTGGGCTGCTGGACGCATCGCTCGTAGACGTGCTCGTGCGACTCGTAGGCGTTGACGATGTGGCTGTAGTCGTTGTGCTCGGTGCGGTAGCGCTGCAGCTCCGGCAGGTACTTCAGGCCGGGGTAGCCGACGGCGATGTGCACGAACTGGGCCCGGAACGCGATCCGCTTGGTGCTGGCCAGGCCCTCGGGCGGCGTCAGGATGACGAAGTAGCCGCCGCCGTAGCGCCGCCGCACGATGCGCACCAGACCCTGCACCAGCATCTCGGGGTAGCCGATCCGCTGGAACTCCCGCTCCAGGGACTCGAACACCTGGCCGGCCTTCGGCGTGTAGTAGTCGTCGAAGATCGGCTCGGTGAAGACGTTGATCAGCTGCCGGGGGTTCTTGGTGCGGATCGCCTCGCTCAGCGCGTAGGACGGGAACCCCCAGATGTTGTCGGGCCGCGACGCCGAGTCGGACCGCAGCCGCTCGCCCCGCGGGATCTGGGAGACCCGGGTGAGGTACTCGTAGGTGCGCCACGGGTGGTCGAGGGTCGACAGCACCCGCATCTGGTCGGTGGGGACGCCGGCGATCCGGAGGTAGTCGAGCGTGACGAAGCTGCCGATGCCGCCGCCCACCGTCACGAACGGCATGTCGTAGACGGGGATGCCGGCGCCGCTGACCATTTCGTCGGTCCAGAAGTCGCTGTTGAGCAGCTGGTCGTTGAGATCGCCGGACACTGGCTGCGCCGGCAGGTAGTTCGCCAGGTCCGGCGTGGGAATCACGCTCGGGCCGTTGGGATCGATCACGGCTTCCTCCACTGTCGAGGGCGGTCTCCACACGCGCGAGGGACGGTCCTGCGCGTCCGCCGCGCCCGGAACGCTACACCGGCCGGAGGGTCGGCTGTCACGCGATTCGGGGAATGCCTCGGAGGTTGGCCAGACAGGCCCTGACACGCGTGACATGATCCGCTAGGGCCGCCTGGGCGGGCGGCCTCCGCAGGAGGGAGCAGGCCATGCAGGGAATCGCCGACTACGAGTTCGTCCGGCCGCTCGGTGAGTCCAACTACGGCACCAACTACCTCGCCTCGGCGCCCTCCCGGCTCGGCATCTCGGACGCCGAGGTCGTGGTCAAGGTGATCAACGGGCCCACGTCCGACGACGCCTTCCGGCGGGCCACCCGCGAGCTCAAGCACTTCAGCGTCGCCGACTCCGACCGCCTGGTCACGGTGTTCGACGCCGGCCGCCACGGCGGCGCCTTCTACTACGCGATGGAGTACCTGCCGCTCGGCTCGCTGGAGAAGCCGACGTCCAAGGTCGAGACCGACCACGGCGTCGCCGCCGTGCGCGACGCCTCCCGCGCCGCCCACGCGCTGCACGAGCGGGGCATCGCCCACCGCGACATCAAGCCGGGCAACATCATGCTCGCCGACGACGGCGGCCGGCTGGCCGACCTCGGCCTCTCCCAGGTGCTCTCGCCCGGGATGATGGTCACCGGCCTCGGCCAGATCGGCCTGGAGTTCACCGACCCGGCGATCATGACCGGCGAGAACGCCTCGCGGGCCAGCGACATCTGGTCGCTCGGCGCGAGCCTGCACTTCGCGCTCACCGGCACCGGCGTGCACGGCGAGCTGGCCTCCAGCGAGCCGCTGCTGCTGGTGCGCGCGATCCTCGCCTCGACCCCCCATGTGAGCCCGTCGGTGCCGCCCGAGGCGGCCGAGCTCATCACCGCCTGCATCGACCGCGACATCAGCAGCCGGCCCGGCACCGCCGCCGAGGTGGCCGACCGGATGCAGGCGCTGATCCCTGCCGGGTCCCGATTCAGCGTGAACCCGCTGACGGTCCCGCAGTTGCGGAATCTGCGGACGACGGCCCGATCTCTTACGTAGGTTGTCCCCGCACGGCCAGCGGCGGTCGGCATCCGCTCTCTTCCACACGCACGCCTGAGAGGGGCCATGGAGCTCCACGACAACCTGTACGCACTCGGACTGCAGCTCGGCCGGGACGTCTTCGACGACCCCGAGAGCTTCCGCGGCGCTCTCGACGACTTCCTCGACGAGGGCGACGCCTCCACCGGTGACATCAACCTGCTCGTCGACGCCGTCCGCCTCGGCGCCTTCCGGTCGATGGTGAGCATCCTCGACAGCGGCGCCGACGCCCCTCGCGCGATCGAGGAGGCCGGGAACCGGCTCGCCCGTGATCGCGGCAGCGCCGACGTCGCAGGGGCCCAGTGGGCGTGCGCCGTGCTCGGCTTCGCCGTGGGCAAGATCGGCGACGCCGACGTGCGCCGCTACCGCACGCAGACCCCGGGCCGGAGCACCCAGACTCCGCCCGTGGCCGAGACCATGCTGCCGTCGACGCCGCCCACCGCCGGCCCGCCGCCGGCGGGTCCCACCGCCATCCCGGGCGCCCCCGGCACGCCGTACCCGAGCCAGCAGGCCCCCGGCGGGCCGTCCGCGGTCCCGCCCACCCAGACGCCGTGGTCGAGCCAGCCCGGCCCGGGCCAGCCGGTCCCTCCGGGCCAGAGCCAGGGCGCCCCGGGCTGGTCGTCGGTGCCCGGTCCGGTTCCGGGTGCGTACGGCCCCGGTGGCGGTCTGCCGCCGAAGAAGAAGAGCAAGACCGTGCCGATCGTCATCGCCGTGGTGGCCGTGCTCGCGGTGATCGCCGGGATCGGCGTCGTCATCGCCGTCACCGCCGGCGGCGACGGTGGCGACGACCCGACGAGCGAGAAGAGCGACAGCCCCACCGAGGACCCCACCGACTTCGACGCCGTCAACGAGCGCTACTCCGGGCTGTCGTCGCTCATCACGACCGGCATGGACGAGTGCGAGGAGGGCGACACGTCCTCGGGCCAGGAGGAGAACCTGGTCTGCACCTACGGCGACGGCGAGCTCACGCTCATCACCTACTCCTCCGCCGAGGAGCTCCAGGCCGGTCGGACCCGCGAGGTCGACCTGAGCCAGATCGGCGGCCGCTACTTCGACTCCGGCTCGGGCGTCGTCTACAGCTTCAAGCCCGACAACGACACCACCGACAGCATCGACGCCCCGTTCCTCTACTGGGACAACACCGCCGCGCTGCAGGCGGCCCGCTACCAGGCGAACGTCGGGGTGGAGGTCGAGAAGGTCGTGGCCACCTACGAGAGCACCCAGCCCTCGATCGCGTACCCGACCGAGCCCACCGACTCCGAGCTGAAGGCATTCACCGAGAAGTTCGTCAAGCTGAACGGCTGCGAGCGGATCAACACCTTCACCGCCGGCGAGGTGGAGGAGATCTCGTGCTCCGCGCCGAAGAGCATCACGCCGTACTTCGGCAAGTTCGAGACGCTCGCCGACCTCAAGGCCTATCGCAAGATCAAGGCGGGCTTCGCCAAGGAGGACCGCACGACGAACCGCACCTGGAACCTCGACGGCGTCACGGTCGGCTCGCTGTTCGACTACACGATCGACGACGACGGCCGCGCCGCGCGGTACTGGGACGACCCCAAGTGCCTCTGCTACGGCGAGGCCTACCAGGAGGACGGCAACGCCACCGCCCTGGACAACTGGTGGAGTAGCTGACCGAGCAGCCGACCGCGACGGACGCCGCGAGCGGGGTCAGTCGTCCGACGGCACAGTGTCCGGTGCATGTAGGTCGCGGCGGGCGAGCACGGCCAGACTGACGTCGTCCCCGCCGACGAGGGCGGGCTCCTCGAGCCAGCCCGGCAGCTGGTCCTCGATCCACCCCAGGCCGTGACGGTGGCTGAAGGTCACCAGCTCCTCGCCGGTCTGCCGCCACCAGCCGTCGCGGTCGACCCGCGAGGAGCCGAAGCCGTCGGTGCAGACGAAGGCCAGCACCATGTTCTCGTCGCCGGCGTCATAGGCCGCGGTGCGCAGCGACTCGAGCGCGTTGGTCTGGCAGAGCGAGGCGGTCATGACGCCGTCGAGCCGCAGGTCCTCGACGAGCGGGCGGAACGCCTCCCCGGTGACCCGGACCGCAACGGCGTCACCGTCCCCGATCTGCAGGCACACGAGCAGGCCGCGCACGACGGCGAGGACGACGAGCGTGGTGCCGTAGGGGATCAGCGGGTGGCTCGGCTCCTCGCCGACGTCGAACGGGTTCTCGGCGACGTGGTCGTGGACGGCGGCGATCCAGGTCTCGTGGATGCCGCGCCCCAGGTCGGGCAGGTCGTCGGCCACCGCCTCGACGTCGGACGCCGACCAGCCTCCGCTGGCCGCCCGCAGGGCGGTCACGGCTCCGTCGGCGGCCAGCCGGGCGCCGACGTCGCTGCGGAAGTGCAGGTGGTGGCCGTGGCCGTCGGCCACCGCGATCACCGACACGTCGTCCTCCGCGAAGGTGGCCACGGCGTCCTGGATCGGGAGGTGGTCACGCACGTGCACCGAGCCGATGGTGCTGGCGGCGAAGGCCTCCCAGCGCGGGCGAGCGACCCCGCTCGGATCGCCCGACTGGTCACCAGAAGGGGGCTCGATCACCCGAGAGTGCTCCAGATCGGGTCACCGACCGGGGACGGCGGCACCGCGGTGGCTGCGGCCGGGCCGGTGCCACCGAGCACGGGCCGGGATGCGACCTGGCTCGCGGCCTTGGACGCCCACACGATGTACTCCACGAGCTGCTCGGGGTTGTCGGCCCGCAGCAACGGCACCTCCTCGTTGCCGATGAAGCGGCGCAGGGCGTGCATGTCGGCGTCGCGGCCGACCCCGAGCGCCAGCCGGATGGCGGCCTCGCCCCACTTCTTGTTGAGCAGCTCCTGGAGCCCCTCGGCGAAGGTGGTGCCGCTGCTCTGGGTGGGCCGGCCGTCGGAGACCAGGATGATGGCGGGCGGGTAAGCGGTGGCGGTGGTCTCCATCTCGCCGACGACGGAGGCGAGCTCGCGCAGCGCGCTACCGAGCTCGGTGAAGCCCTTCGGCACCGCCTCCACGCGCTTCCACTGCAGCTGGTCGACCGGGGTGGGCTCGCGGACGATCCACTCAGGCTCGTTGGCGAAGGCGAGCACCCGGATCAGCAGCTCGGCGTGCGGGTTGGAACGCGCCTCGTCCCGCAGGTGCGGGAGGGACTCCGCGAGGGCGTTGTTGAGCGCCTGGATCCGCCCGCCGCGCAGCATCGAGCCGGAGACGTCGAGCACGAAGATGAAATGGAGGGGCTTGCGCGCCAGCGCCCCGCCGAGGCGGTCGGTCATGGGGCCCGCCTTCCTGTTCTCGCCTGTTCCGATTGCGGTCTCATCCCGTGGCTCCGGTATACCCTGACAGCAAACCGGTCCGGCTGTCTGCGAAAACATCCTCCGCTCACCCGCACCGTGAGAATGTCGAGAGTCAGATGAGCTGGAGGCCGGCCAGATGGTGCTAGCGAACGGGACCGAGGTCGACCTCGGTGCGCTCGGCACGGCCGAGGTGACCTCGGTTCTGGGGCAGGGCGGCCAGGGCTACGTGTTCGAGGTGCACCGGCCGGTCGGGGTGCCGCTGGCGCTCAAGTGGTACAAGCCCGAGAGCGCGACCCCCGAGCAGTACCAGGAGATGCAGCAGCTGGTGGAGTTCGGCTCGCCGCACTCCCGGTTCCTGTGGCCGCTGAGCATGGCGCGGGCGTCCGGGCACGCCGGGTTCGGCTACGTCATGCACGTGCGCGACGGCAAGTTCCTCGAGCTCAGCTACCTGCTCTCGAACGTCGACCGCGACGGCAACCCGCTCGACGTGTCCTTCGCCTCCACCGTCGAGCTGTGCCGCCAGCTCAGCTTCAGCTTCCTGCGGCTGCACGCGATCGGGCTGTGCTACCGCGACATCTCCTTCGGCAACGTGTTCTTCGACCCCACCAACGGCGACATCCTCATCTGCGACAACGACAACGTCGGGGTCGACAACGGCGGCGGCCGCGTGCTCGGGACGCCGTACTTCATGGCGCCGGAGGTGGTCAGCGACACCACCTACCGCACCCTGCCCAACACCGACACCGACCGGCACTCGCTCGCCGTCCTGCTCTTCTACTCGCTGTTCCTCGGCCACCCGCTCGAGGGCGCCCGCACCGAGGCCGGGTTGCGCGACGCCCAGTGGCTCAACACGCACTTCGGCACCGAGGCGCTGTTCTGCATGCACCCCGACGACGACAGCAACCGGCCGGCGGAGATCGTCCAGCAGTACTGGGAGATCTACCCGCAGTTCCTGCGCGACCTGTTCGTGCAGGCGTTCGTCGACGGGCTCACCAACCCGAGCGGCCGGGTCACCGAGGGCCAGTGGATCAAGGCGATGGACCGGCTGCGCGACGGCATGGTGGCGTGCGGCCACTGCTCCACCACGAACTTCTGGGACGTCGCCGAGCCCGACCGGGTCTGCCGCCGCTGCTCGCAGCACCTGCGCCCACCGTTCGTCCTGCAGGTCGGGCGCCGCACCCTCGCCGTCAGCGCGCTGGCCACCCTGCGCTCCGACCACGTCGCCTCCGGCGTCGACGACCCGCGCACCCTCGGCAAGGTGCGCCAGCACCCCCAGGACCCGACCCGCTGGGGCATCTCCAACGCCTCCGGCTCCGCCTGGGCGGTGGCGTACCCGGACGGGCAGCAGCACGAGCTCCCGGACGGGCAGACGATCGAGCTGGTCGACGGTGCGAAGATCCAGCTCGGACGGTCGACCGCGACGGTTCGACGCCCCCGCTGACGGGTAGGTGACCCCCATGCCGACGCTGCTCGTGAAGGTCGAAGGACGCACCCTGCGCTTCGACTCCTTCCGGCTGATCCGGATCGGGCGGTCGATCGAGGCCGACGTCGTGCTCTCGCCGGGGTCGGTCTCGCGCCAGCACGCCGAGCTGCGCCCGGTCGCCGGACGGCTGGATGCTGGTCGACGCCAGCAGCCAGTACGGCACCTTCGTCGACGGCCGCCGGGTCACCGAGCTGCGGATCACCGGCCCGGTCACCGTCCAGTGCGGTCCGGAGCCCTCGGCGCGGATCGAGGTGCTGCCCGAGCCGTCCTCCCAGGACGTCCCGGCCGCCTCGGCACCCGCTCCGCCGCCGCCCCCGGTGGCCGTCTCCGTCCGGCCCCCGCGTGCCGCCGTCCCCGCGGCGCCGGTGCCCGTCGATGCCGCCCCCGCCGCCGTCGCACCGTCGACACCGCCCGGCCGCCACCCCGCCCCCGCCGCTGCCGTCCCACCCGCCCACCGCCGTCGCGGGGCGTGCGCCCGGCGCCCCGCCGCCGGCACCGGCGGCCGGGACCCCGCCCTCCCGCCGCCCGCACCGGTGCCCGCCGGGCCGGGTGCCGGGTTCGACGAGACCCGGGTGATCGCCGCCGTGCCCGGCCCGGGCTTCCAGGCGCCGCGCTCGGGGCCCGACCTGCTCGTCGTGGCCGAGGGGCGCGAGTACCGCTACCGCCACCCGGCGCAGGTCACCGTCGGCCGCCAGCCCGACTGCGGGATCGTGATCTCCGACCCCGCCTGCTCGCGCATCCACGGCACCATCGCCGCCGTGCCCGGCGGCTGGGTGTTCGCGAACCACTCGGCCGAGGGCACCTTCGACGCCGGCCGGCGGGTCGACAACCAGCGGTTCGAGGGGCGCACCGCGCTGCGGCTCGGGCACCCGGTGGCCGGACCCGAGCTGATGCTCGTGCCGATCCTCTCCGCGGCCGAGGAGGAGCGGCGGTTCGCCCGCAAGCGCCGCCGCAAGGCGCTGCTCGTGGTCGGCGGGATCGCCGCCGTCCTGCTGCTCGTCGTCGGCACGGTGGCGGCCGCGGTGCTGCTCTCCGACCGCGGCGACGACGCCCCGACCGCCGGCACCACGTCCCAGCCCACCGGCACCGAGTCGCCCGACGGCGAGCGATCCGGGCCCGTCGCCCGACGACCTCAGCGAGGAGGAGCTCGAGACGGCCAAGGCCGCCACGGTGCTGCTCCTGGCCGAGGCGCCCGACACCGAGAACGGCGGCACCGTCGAGTACTCGGGATCGGGCTCGATCATCACCGAGGACGGCCTGATCCTCACCAACGCCCACGTCGCCCAGCCCACCGCGCCCGGACTGGAGGAGTACTACGGCGACGACGGCATCGGCGACCCCGACTACCTCCTGGTGGCGCTCACCAACAGCATGGACGACAGCACCGCCCGGCCCGCGTTCCGCGCCCGCCCGGTGGAGGTCGACGGCACGCAGCGACGCCGCCGTCGTCCAGATCTACGCCGACGCGGAGGGCGACGAGGTCGACCCGGCCGACCTCGACCTGCCGGTGATGCCGCTCGGCGACTCCGACGAGCTGCGCTCCGGCGACGACGTCACCGTGCTCGGGTTCCCCGGCATCTCGGAGTCCGTCCGGATCTCGGTCACCACCGGCGTGATCTCCACCTTCGTCGACCGCGACGACCTCGGCGAGCGCTCCGAGATCGACACCGACGCCCGGATCGCCCCCGGCAACTCCGGCGGCGCCGCGGTGAACAACGACGCCGAGCTCATCGGCATCCCGACGGCGCTGTTCGCCCCGCGACGGCTCGCCGGTGGTGAGTGGCCGGATCCGGCCGATCAACTTCGTGCGCGACCTGATCGAGGACGCCGAGCAGGGCAACTGAGTGGCGCCGTAGGGTCGCCGCCGTGGGGCTCCTCCTCCAGACGCCGCGGGCTCGGCTGCGCCGGGCGCTGATCGCCGTGGCGGCGCCGTACCGGCCCCCGGACGAGAGCCCGCTGTGCGGCCGGGTGGTCATGGTCACCGGCGCCTCCTCCGGCATCGGGGAGGCCACGGCCCGGGCGGCCGCCGAGGCCGGCGCGCACCGTGCTGCTCGTCGCCCGCCGCGCCGAGGCGCTGGCCGGCTGGAGGCGAGCATCGGAGCCGCGCGGCGGGCGGGCGACGTCGTACCCGTGCGACCTCACCGACCACGACGCCCTCGACGCGCTCGTGGCGCGGGTGCTGGCCGAGCACGGCGCCGTCGACTACCTCGTCAACAACGCCGGCCGCTCGATCCGCCGCTCGCTGCACCTCAGCCAGGACCGCTTCCACGACGTCGAGCGCACGATGGCCGTCAACTTCTTCGCGCCGGTGCGGCTCACGATGGGGCTGCTGCCGGCGATGCGGGCGCAGCGGTTCGGCCACGTGGTGAACATCGTGAGCTGGGGCGTGCAGCTGAAGGCGCCGAAGTTCTCCGCCTACCTCGCCTCCAAGACCGCGCTCGACACCTGGGGCCGGATCGCCGCGCGCGAGGCGTACGGCGACAACGTCACGGTCACCAACATGCGCTTCGGGCTGGTGCGCACGCGCGATGGTCGCGCCGTCCGACGTCTACGCCGGCCGCCGCGCGCTGACCCCCGACCAGGCGGCCGCCCGCGTCGTCCGGGTGCTCGAGGACCGGCCGGTCGTCTGGGGCCACCCGATGGGCACGGTCGGCGAGGTGCTCGGGCTGGTCGCGCCGCGGCTGGCCGACGCCGTGCTCTACCAGGTCGACAAGCGGGTTCCCGACTCGCCGCCGCTCGCGGCGAGCAGGCGCCGGCCGAGTCGCGCCTAAGGCGTTCCTGCGGGTGTGTGCTCCTCTTGCTCCGCGGCTGGGCCACGCGAGCGCTAGCGGCCGGCAAACCTCGCCTGGCAGGCACCGCCGACTCCGCGTGCCGCCTCGGGAATCCCCGGTTAACCAGGGTGCCTGGGCCGGTGGCGGCTCAGCTGGCCTTCTTCGCCGCCGTCTTGCGGCTCGAGGTCTTCTTGGCGGCGTCTTCTTCGACGTCGACTTCTTGGCTGCGCTCTTCTTCGCGGTCGACTTCTTCGAGGCCGACTTCTTCGAGGCCGACTTCTTGGCGGGCTTCTCGTCGGCGTCGTCGTCCTCGCCGCGGGCGGTCTTGGCCGCCTTGACCGAGCGCTGCAGCGCGGCGAGCAGGTCGACCACCTCGCCGGAGGACTTGGTGGAGGTCGGCGTCCGCTTGACCTCGCCGCCCTCGACCTTGGCCTTCACCAGGGCCTCGACGGCGCCGGCGTAGTCGTCCTCGAACTCGCTGGCGTCGAAGTCGCCGGCGAGGGTCTCGACGAGCATGTTCGCCATCTTGACCTCGGAGTCCTTCACCTCGCCGCCCTCGACGGAGAAGTCGGGGGTGCGCACCTCGTCGGGCCACATCATCGTCTGCAGCACGATCACGTCGTCCTTCACGCGCAGCACGGCGATGCTGGTGCGGTTGCGGATGCGCGACGGTGACGACCGCCATCCGGTCGGCGTCGAGCAGCGCCTGCCGCAGCAGCGCGTACGGCTTGGCGCCGGTCTTCTCCGGCTCGAGGTAGTAGGACTTCTCGAACAGCATCGGGTCGATCTGGTCGCGTGGGCACGAACTTCTCGACCGCGATCTCGCGCGAGGACGCCGACGGCAGCTCGGCCATGTCGTCGTCGTCGAGGATGACCATCTCGCCGTCCTCGGTCTCGTAGCCCTTGGCGATGTCGGCGTAGGCCACCTCCTCGCCGTCGATCGAGCAGACCCGCTGGTACTTGATCCGGCCGCCGTCGTTGGCGTGGACCTGCCGGAACGACACGTCGTGGCTCTCGGTGGCGGCGTAGAGCTTGACCGGCACGCTGACCAGCCCGAAGGACACCGCGCCCTTCCAGATCGCACGCATGGGGAAGCCTCTCTGTCGTAGTACGGCCAGTGTGACGGGTGGGACCACCCGAAGTCATCGGTCGAGGGCAGGATGGCCTCCGTGCGTCCGATGCTGGCCACCCGGGCGACCACGTGCCCACCGGCGAGGGGTGGTCGCACGAGGTGAAGTGGGACGGCATCCGGATCCTCGCCGACATCCGCGACGGGCAGGGACGGCGTCGCCCGGTTCACCAGCCGCAACGGCAACGACGTGACGCGCCGCCTGGCCCGACGTCACGACGTCGCCGCTCGGCGACCGCGACCTGCTCGTCGACGGCGAGATCATCGCCCTGAACGACGCGGGCATGCCCGACTTCCGGGTGCTCCAGGAGCGGATGCACGTGCGCAACGCGCAGACGCGTCGCGCGGCTGGCGCAGCGGGTGCCGGTGACCTACATGGTCTTCGACCTGCTGCGCCTCGACGGCCGCGACCTGACCGCCGAGCCGCTCGAGCAGCGCCGCGACCTGCTGGCCGAGGTGCTCGACGGCACCCCGTGGCAGGTGCCGGCGTCGTACGACGACGGGCCGATGCTGCTCGACGGCCACGCTCGAGCAGGGGCTCGAGGGCATCGTCAGCAAGCGGCTCAGCGTCGCCGCTACCGCTTCGGCGAGCGCAGCGCGCACTGGCTGAAGTTCGCCCACCGGCACCGGGTGTCGTACGTCGTCGGCGGCTGGCGGCCGCAGGAGGGGACGACCGACCGGCTCGCCGCGCTGCTCGTCGGCGAGCCGACTCCCGACGGCCTGGTGTACCGCGGCCGGGTCGGCAGCGGCATCGGCGGCCAAGCAGAGCCGGCTGCTGACCGAGGCTGGTCGCCGGCCTGGCCCGCGCCGCCAGCCCGTTCGCCGACGAGGTGCCGCGCGTCGACGCCGTCGGCACCAACTGGCTGGAGCCGGTGCTGGTCGTCGACGTCGACTCCCACGGCCGCGGCTACGAACGACTCCGCCAGCCGTCGTACCGCGGCCTGCGCACCGACCTGACCCCGGAGGACCTGTGTGACACCTGCTCCTCGATCGCCCTGCTCGTGACGCTCCTGGCCGCCCTGCTCGGCCGTCGCCCGCCTCCTGCCCGCGCCGATGGCCGCAGCCGCCGGCGCGCGCAGCGTGACCCTCGGCGGCGTCGACGTGCGGCTGCGGCCCGGCACCGGGCAGGTGGTCACCGTCAACCGCACCCGCGGCTACCACGCGCGGATCACGTACTGGGTCGCTCGCGCGACGGCCGCTGGCAGCCGTGCGCGCGGACTCCGACGGCCGGATCGGCTACGGCGGCCTGGTCGCGCGGCAACCGCCGTCGGCAGGGCACCGGCACCACCCCGCTCGGCACCTACTGGCTGCTCTCGACGTTCGGCACGCACCGCGCCGCGCCACGTGGGAGCTGCGCCGTACCGCCGGATCGCGCGCGGCGACTACTGGGTGCAGGACAACGCGTCGGCGCTACTACAACCGCTACCGCAACAAGCGCAGGGCGGGTTCCGCTGGTGGCTGCCGGCGAGCGACCCGAACTCCTCGGAGCGGCTGACCGACTTCGGCCGGCAGTACGAGTAGTCATGGTCACGGCTTCAACCGCAGGCAGGTGCGCCACCGCGGCGCCGGGATCTTCCTGCACGTGAACGGCGGCGGCGCCACCGCCGGCTGCGTGAGCGCGCCGCGCCCGTTCCTGCGGACGCTGATGGGCGGCTCGACCCGGCCGCGCGACCGCGTGATCGCGGTCGGCCGGTGAGCCGGCCGCCGCAGGCAGGAGCTCCAGGTCGACGTCGAGGGCCGCACCCTCAAGATCAGCAACCTCGCCAAGGTGCTCTACCCGCGCACCGGCACCACCAAGGGCGAGGTGCTCGACTACTACGCCCGCATCTCGCCGACGATGCTGCCGCACCTGCGCGACCGGGCGGTCACCCGGATCCGCTGGCCGCACGGCGTCCAGGACATGAGCTTCTTCGAGAAGAACGCCCCCGCCGGCACGCCGTCGTGGGTGCGCACCGTCGACCGTGCCCACCACCGGCACGCCGCGGCCGAGCCGCAACGGGGACACCCTCGTCTTCCCGGTCGTCGACGACCTCGCGACGCTGACCTGGCTGGCCAACCTGGCCGCCCTCGAGCTGCACGTGCACCAGTGGAAGGTCGGCCGCAACGGCCGGCCCCGCAACGCCGACCGGCTCGTCGTCGACCTCGACCCGGGGGAGCCCGCCGGCCTGCACGAGTGCTGCCAGGTCGCGCTGCTCGTGCGCGACAAGCTCGCCGAGCGCGACCTGGACGCCAAGCCGGTGCTCCAGCGGCAGCAAGGGCCTCCACCTGTACGCCGACCTCCCGAGCCGGCTGCCCTCCGACGAGTCGACGGCGCTGGCCAAGACGGTCGCCGAGGAGCTCGGCGGCCGAGCACCCCAAGCTGGTGACGGCGACGATGACCAAGGCCAAGCGCGGCGGCAAGGTCTTCCTCGACTGGTCGCAGAACGCCGGCTCCAAGACCACGATCTCGCCGTACTCGCTGCGCGGTCGCGAGCGCCCCTACGTCGCCACGCCGGTGACGTGGGACGAGGTCGAGGCGGGCGCCGACGACCCGTTCGGCCTCGAGCAGCTGCGCTTCGACGAGGTGCTCGACCGGGTCGACGACCACGGCGACCTGTTCGCCTGAGCCGGCATCGACTCGACCGCGGGCACGGCCTGTTACCGAACGTTGCACCGAGCGTGGCGTCGGCGTAGCGCCGCCTCGCCTACGCTCGTTCCCGACGAGATCGAGGCGAGCCGCACCGCTGGGGGGCGTGCGGCCCGCCCGTACTCGACCCCTCGCACCGGCCCTTCGGCCGCGAGAGTGCGGGGCTCACGCCCTATGCTCCCGCCATGGGGCACCGAGTTCTGGTCGTCGAGGACGAAGAGGACATCGCCTTTCCTCTCGTCCGGACGCTGGAGCGTGAGGGCTACGACGTCGACTGGGTCGACACCGGCCAGAAGGCCCTCGACGAGCTGCAGACCCGGTCCGCCGAGGTCGTCATCCTCGACCTCGGTCTCCCCGACATGGACGGCCTCGAGGTCTGCAAGCAGGCCCGCGCGGCCGGCTTCGAGGGTGCGATCATGATCGTGACCGCCCGCGCCGGTGAGCTCGACCGCGTCGTCGGTCTCGACTACGGCGCCGACGACTACCTCGCCAAGCCGTTCGGCCTGGCCGAGCTGCAGGCCCGGGTCCGGGCCCTGCTGCGGCGTACCGGTGCAGCACGGCGCGGGCCACCGCCGACAACGACGGGCTGCGCATCGACGTCGGCGCCCGTCGGGTGTACGCCGGCGAGACCGAGGTGCCACTGACCGGCAAGGAGTTCGACGTCCTGTCGATCCTCGCGGCCAACAAGGACAAGGTGGTCTCTCGCGCTCGGCTGATGGCCGACGTCTGGGACGAGAACTGGTACGGGTCGACCAAGACCCTCGACGTGACGATCGGTCGGCTCCGCCAGAAGCTCGAGAGCGTCGGCGTCACCGAGCGGGTGGTCGCGGTGAGGGGCGTGGGCTTCCGCCTCGAGGCTCCCGCGCCCGATGCGTGAGCGTCTCACTGCCTGCTTCGTCGCGATCACCCTCCTGCTCCTGGTAGGGGCGGGGATCGCGCGCTCCTACGCGATCGAGGGCCAGCTGCGTCGCCCACGAGGCCGCGACGTGACCACCCTGGCGACCGCGATCGGCCAGGTGCTGGCCGACGTGGTGGCGCAGGGGCTGCCGGTCGACGACGAGGCGCTCGCGCCGTTCGTGGGTCCGGGCGTGCGCCTGGTGTACGCCGAGGCGGGCCGGCCCGACGTGCTCGCGTCACGGGTGACGGCTTCGTCGACGACGACGAGGCGCCGTCCGCGACGGTGGTGACGGGGGAGGGCGCGGTCACCGTCACCCAGAGCCACGACGACGACCTCCATGCCGCCTGGGGTGGCGACTGGCTCAGCACGCTGGCGCTGTTCGGGCTGCTCGCGCTCGTGGCCGGGCTGATCGGCTACCTGGTCGCCCGGGCGCTCTCCGCGCCGTTCCGGCAGCTCGCGGTCGCCGCGGCGGCACTCGGTCGCGGTCGGTTCGACCTCGACCTCCCCCGCGGCGGCGTACCGGAGGCACGGGCCATCGCCCAGGCCCTCGAGAGCAGTGCCGGCCAGCTGCGCGACCGGCTCGAGCGTGAGCGCGAGTTCGGGCTGCACGCCTCGCACGTGCTGCGGACGCCGCTGACCAGCCTGCGGCTGCGACTCGAGGAGCTGGTCGACGACCCCGGCATGTCGGCGGAGGCCCGCGACGCCGTCCAGGGCTCGCTCAAGGCGGTGGGCCGGCTGACCGAGGCTGCGGGCGAGCTGGTCGAGCTCAGCGGGCGTGGCGTGCTGGTGGCCGGAGCGGCGATCCCGCTGCGCGACCTGGCCACGCAGGTGGCCCAGCGGTGGGCCGACGTGCTGCGACGGCGAGGGGCTCAGCTGACCGCCGCGGTCGAGGGTGACATCGAGCTGCCGTTCACCCCCGGACCGATCGAGCAGGTCCTCGACCTGCTGCTCGAGGACGTCGTCACCCTCGAGGCCGGTTCGGTGCGGCTGGTCTTCGAGGGTGCTGCGAGTCGCCTGCGGGTCGACGTCCTGTGCACCGTCGACGCCTCGAGCTCGCCCCCGGCGGCCTCTGCGCCCCCGAGAACCCGCCGTCCGAGCAGGTGCGCCACGTCCTCACCGCCGTCGGCGGCCGCCTCGAGGAGCTCCCCGACGGCGCCGCCTGGCGCGTCCACCTGCCACGCCGCTAGGCCGCGAATCAACGTGAGACCGGACGACCCGTCACACCTGGCGACCCCCAGTAGGCTGGCGGGCCCGTGTCATCACGACGAGCGAGCTGAGGACGAGTTGAAGATCTTGGTGACCGGTGCCACCGGGTACGTCGGCGGCCGGCTGGTGCCGTTGCTGCTGGAGCGCGGGCACGACGTGCGCACGACGACGTCCGACCCCGACCGGGAGCGGCCGTGGTGGAGCGACCGGGTCGAGACCGTGGTGATGGACGCGCTCGACCCCGACCAGGTCGCGGACGCCTGCGAGGGCGTGGAGGCGGTCTACTACCTGATCCACGGGATGGGTGGTCGCGACTTCTCCGCCACCGACCGACGGGCGGCCGCCCACATGGTCGCCGCGGTGCGCGAGCACGACGTCGAGCGGGTCGTGTACCTCTCCGGTCTGGTGCCGGACGTCGCCGACGACGAGCTCTCCGAGCACATCCAGTCCCGCCGTGAGGTGGAGCAGATCCTCCGCGACGGGCCGGCCTCCGTGGTCGTCCTGCGCGCGGCGGTGGTGCTAGGGAGCGGGTCGACCTCCTTCGAGATCATCCGGCAGGTCAGCGAGCGGATGCCGGTGCACACCGTGCCCACGTGGATGCAGTCGATGGTGCAGCCGATCGCCGTGGTCGACGTCCTCGAGGCGCTCGTCGGCGCGCTCGCCTACTCCGGGCCGTCGCGTCACTTCGACGTGGGTGGACCCACCCAGCTGCGCTACGGGGCGCTCCTCGACACCTACACCTCGCACGCCGGTCTCGACCGCCGGCAGATCGAGGTGCCCCTGCTGCCGTCGAAGCTCGTCGGCACGCTGGTCGGCAAGCTCACCGACGTGCCGCAGGCCACCGTCGAGGCGCTGGTCGAGAGCCTCCACCACGACCTGGTGGCCGCGGACGACGACTTCCGCGGGCTGTTGATGCCCGACGGACACCGGCTCGTCGACCTCGACGAGGCCATCCGCCGTTCGCTGGCACCGAGTGCGGGCGAGCCGGAGGACGCCGACCCGATGGCCGCCCTGCCGCAGGATCCGGTGTGGGCCAGCGGGGGCGACGACCGCCCCGTGGTGGCCCAGGTGGTCGACGCGGCGAAGGACCTCCTGCCGGGCTCCTGAGCCCGGTGGGCACGGCGCGGGCGCGCAGCCCCGTCACCGATCAGACCTTGCCTCGCAGGATCCGCCGGAAGTAGGTGACGGGCAGGGCGTAGCGGTCGACCACCCAGGTGGTGCGGCGGGGCTTCACGAGGTCGGGGAACGGCACGGAGGGTGCCGGGCGGCCGTCGCGGTCGACCTCGACCAGCATGAGCCGGTGGCGGGCGAGGGTGATCGGCATGACGGTGTAGCCGTCGTAGTGCTGCATCGACGCCTCGTCGTCCGCGGCGAGGTTGTGGGCCAGGACGGCGACCTGCTTGCGGAGCGCGCCGCCGGACGGCCGGGTCGCGAGGTCGGCGACGTCGCCCAGCGACCAGACCGCGGGATGGCGGGGGTGGCGCAGCGTCAGCGGGTCGACGTCCACCAGCCCGGCCGCGTCCGCTCCGGCGAGGCCGCTCGTCGTCACCCAGCGAGGGGCCCGGTAGTGCGGCACGACGTGCGCGAAGGCGACGTCGTCGATCTCCTGCTCCCGCCCGGCGGCGGTCACCGTCACCCGGTGGTCGGCCAGCCCCGTGACCCGCGCCTCGCGCACGACCGTCACGCCGAAGGAGGCCAGCGCCCGCTCCAGCACGTCGTCGGCCTTCGGCACCCCGAGCGGTGACGTGCCGGGCAGGACCAGCCGGACGTCGAGGCTGCGCAGCACGCCCGCCCGGCGCCAGTGGTCGCAGGCCATGAACAGCGGCTTGAGGGCGGTCGCCCCGCACGGGGCGGGCTCCGGCGGCATCGTGAAGAGCACCGTGCCTCCCGTGAGCGCGCGGAGCGCCGGCCACACCAACGGGGCGGTGTCGACGACGAAGGTCGACCCGGCCCAGCCGGCGGTGTAGGCGTCCGCCAGGCCCGGGGTGGCGTCCCAGTCCTCCTCCAGCCCCGGGCACACGACCAACCGGGAGCAGCCGATCTGCCGGCCGTCCGCCGTCCGCACGCTCGGCCCGTCGGGGTCGACCGCCACCACGCGGTCCCTGATCCAGGTGCACCCGTCGGGGACGACGGTGGCGGCGGGCCGCTCCAGATCCTCCATCGACGCCTCCCCGGCCCCGACGTAGTTGAGCAGCGGCCGGTACCGGTGCACGGCCTCGGACTCCACCAGCGCGACGTCCCGGACTCCGTCGCGGAGCAGCTTTGCGGCCAGCGAGATCCCGGCGTTGCCGCCCCCGGCGATCAGCACGTCGTGGCTGTCCATGTTCCCCGCATCCTGTCCGGCCCCCTCCGTCGACCGTAGTGGTGAGGGTGCCCGGTGTCGGTACCCCTTCTGGGGGGCCATTCCTTCCGCCGCGGGTCCCGCGGCCGCCCCACCGACCGACCTCGGCAGGATCGGCTCCCGTCGTTCACGGAGTGGTCGTCGTTGCGGAGCATGGCCCGTTGTGGCTATGGCACTGTGGGCCGGCGCGCCCTGAAGGTAGTCGTATGCGTCTGGCCTCCTACAACGTGGAGAACCTGTTCGCTCGCCCGAAGGCGATGGCGGCCGAACAGGGCAGCAGTGCCGAACGTCGGGTGGCGTTGGCTGCCCATGCCGAGGTCGCTGATCTGCTCGACCGGGTGAGCTACCAAGGTGTCGAGCCTCGGATCCTCGAGCTCCTCGAGACGCTCGGGGTGCTGCACCGCGACAGCGCGGGGAAGTATGCGGAGCTGCGCAAGATCCGTGGCCAGCTCCTCACTCGTCCGAGAGGTGGGGGTGGGCCTCAGGTCGTCGCGACCGGTCGTGGCGACTGGACCGGCTGGGTCGAGCTGAAGACGGTGCAGGTCGAGGCGGTTGCCACCGACAACACCGCCCGGGTCATCGCCGAGGTCAACGCTGACGTGCTCACCGTGATCGAAGCCGACAACCGGCCAGATCTTGCCCTGTTCGCCAAGTCGACGATGCTCCACATCAACGCGCTGCCGTATGAACAGGTGATGGTCATCGAAGGGAACGACGATCGTGGCATCGACGTCGGGATCCTCGCGCGCCCGGCGTTCCCGATCCGGGAGATCCGCAGTCACATCTTCGACGAGGACGAGCGCGGGTCGGTGTTCTCGCGCGACTGTTGCGAGTACCACCTCGAGACTCCGAGCGGCGGGCGCCTCGTCGTGATGGCGAACCACTTCAAGTCCAAGGGGTACAGCACACGAGACGACCCCCAAGGAGGGAAGCGTCGCGCGCGACAAGCCAAGAGAGTTCGCGAGATCTATGAGGAGCGGAGGAAGGAAGGCTTCGACCTCATCGCCATCACGGGAGACCTCAACGACGTGCCGGGTAGCACCTCGCTCGCACCGCTTCTCACGGCGCCGGATCTCATCGACATCGGACAGCATCCTGCTTTCGACTGGAACAAGCGGCGCGGGACATACGGCACCGGCAACGAGCAGTTCGACTACATCCTCCTGTCGGCACCGCTGTTCAAGAAGGCAACTGGTGGTGGTGTCTTCCGGAAGGGGGTGTACCGGGGGCCGGGTGTCCGTGACCCGTGGGAGATCTTCCCGACCCTGACATCGAGGAAGGACGAGGCATCCGACCACGCAGCCATCTACGCGGACTTCACCGACTTCTAGGCCCCCGGTAGGGCCCACGGTGCACCAGCGAGCCGAGCCCCTCATGGACTGCAGCCGCCCCGGCAAAATCTCGAGTCGGGTTCTCCACAGGTTGCTCATCGCCTCTACCCGCGACCCCTCGGGCTTCGTAGGCTGAGCGCACACGACGGTCCTCATCTCGGGAAGCGGGGGTCGCTCATGGCTGTCGCGCACGCTCAGGACGACGTCCTCGACCGGCTCGATCTCCACCTGCGCGAGCTGGTGCGGCGCGAGCACGTCGACCCGCAGCGCGACGCCGACGTCGTGCGCCGGATGGCCGAGTCGGTGGTGCGCGAGCACGACGAGCGCAGCCTCACCGGCGTCGTCGCGCCGGTGTCCGACGTGTCGGCCACCGTGGGTGAGCTGGTGGCGCGGGTCAGCGGCTTCGGCCCGCTGCAGCCCTACCTCGACGACCCGGCCGTCGAAGAGGTCTGGATCAACGATCCGAGCCGGGTGTTCGTGGCGCGGCACGGCCGTCACGAGCTCACCAACCTGGTGCTCACCCGCGGCCAGGTCACCGAGCTCGTGGAGCGGATGCTGAAGTCCAGCGGACGCCGGCTCGACGTCAGCGCCCCGTTCGTCGACGCCGTGCTGCCCGACGGCCACCGGCTGCACGTGGTGCTCGAGGGCATCAGCCGCGGCTTCAGCGCCGTCAACATCCGCAAGTTCGTCCTCCGCGCCGGTCAGCTGCACGACCTGGTCGAGCTCGGCAGCCTCAGCCCGCGCGCGGCCACGTTCCTCGACGCCGCGGTGCGCGCCGGGCTGAACATCCTCGTGGCCGGCGGCACCCAGGCGGGCAAGACCACGATGCTCAACTGCCTCGCCGCCGCCATCCCCGGTGGCGAGCGCGTGGTCAGTGCCGAGGAGGTCTTCGAGCTTCGCTTCGCGCACCCCGACTGGGTGCCGATGCAGACCCGACAGGTCGGGCTCGAGGGCACCGGCGAGATCCGGCTGCGGCACCTGGTGAAGGAGGCGCTCCGGATGCGGCCGAGCCGGGTGATCGTGGGCGAGGTGCGCTCCGAGGAGTGCCTCGATCTGCTGCTCGCGCTCAACGCCGGGCTCCCGGGCATGTGCACGCTGCACGCCAACAGCGCGCGCGAGGCGCTGGTCAAGATGTGCACGCTGCCGCTGCTGGCCGGCGAGAACATCTCCGCACGCTTCGTGGTGCCGACGGTGGCGTCGTCGGTCGACCTCGTGGTGCACCTCGGGATCGACCACTCCGGCGTGCGGCGGGTCAACGAGATCGTGGGAGTGCCGGGCCGCGTCGAGAACGACGTGATCGAGTGCGAGCCGTTGTTCGTGCGCACCGGCAACGAGCTGCGCCGCACCCACGGCATGGCGCCGCGGCTCGAGCTGTTCGAGAGGGTCGGCATCGACGTCCACCGGATCCTGAACGAGGGCCGGTAGGCCGATGGGGGCGCTGGTCGGTCTCGGGGTCGGCGTCGGGCTGCTGCTCGTCTGGTCGGCCTTCGCCCTGCCCCGCCAGCCGGCGCCCGAGGAGAAGGCACCGGGCCGGACGTCGACGCTGCTCGCCCGGGCCGGCCTCGCGCACGTGTCGCCGGTCGGGTTCGTGGTGCTGTGCCTGGTGTGCGGGCTGGCGACGGCGTTCGTGATGCAGGCGGTGTCGCGCACGCCGCCGGTGGCGCTCGCGTTCGGGATCATCGGTTCCTACGCGCCCGTGGCCGTCGTGTCCGGTCGGGCCCGGCGCCGGCAGCGTGAGTTCGCCGAGGTGTGGCCGGAGGCGATCGACAACCTCGCCTCCGGCGTCCGGGCAGGCCTGTCGCTCCCCGACGCGCTCGGCGGGCTGTCGTCGCGCGGACCGGAGCCGCTGCGCGGTGCGTTCGCGGCGTTCGCGCTCGACTATCAGGTGACCGGCCGCTTCGGCGACAGCCTGGACCGGCTCAAGGACCGGCTCTCCGACCCGGTCGGCGACCGGGTCGTCGAGGGACTGCGGGTCGCGCGCGAGGTCGGGGGCGGTGAGCTCGGCCGGCTGCTGCGCAACCTCTCCGGCTACCTCCGCGACGACCTCCGCACGCGCTCGGAGCTGGAGGCCCGGCAGGCGTGGGCCGTGAACGGTGCGCGGCTCGCGGTGGCGGCGCCGTGGGTGGTGCTGCTGCTCATGTCGGCGCAGACCGAGATCATCACCCGCTACCGCTCCACCACCGGCGTGGTGATCCTGCTCGTCGGCGCGGGCGTCTGCCTGGTCGCCTACCGGCTGATGATGCGCATCGGCCGGCTCCCCGTGGAACGGCGGATTCTCTCGTGACACCGACGATGTGGGGTGCGCTCGCGGGCGCGACCGCCGGTCTCGGCGCCGTGCTCGTGCTGGCGCGGGTCGCGGCGATCCGGCGTCCGCAGCTGTCCGTGCGGGTGCTGCCGTACCTCCGAGATCTGCGACCGGTGTCCGATGGTCCGTACGCCGGCGCGCCGGTCTCGTCGTCGGCTGCCGCAGGCGTCTTCGGCCCCGTGCTCGGTGCCGCGGCCGTCGGCGTCGAGCGGCTGCTCGGCGGCTCGGCGTCCGTGCGCCGTCGGCTGGAGCGGGCCGGACTGGACCGCACGGTCCACGACTTCCGAGTGGAGCAGGTGGTCTGGGGGCTGGTCGGCTTCGGGGTGGTGGCCGCCTGGGGCGTGCTGCGCGCGCTGTCCGGAGACGCCGATCCGGTGCTGCTCCTCCTCGCCAGTCTGGTGGGATTCGCCGGTGGTGTGCTGGGCCGCGACAGCTGGCTGGGCAGCCAGGTGAAGGCGCGGGAGCGGCAGATCCTCGCGGAGTTCCCGACCGTGGCCGAGCTGCTCGCGCTCGCCGTCGCCGCGGGGGAGGGGCCGGTGGCCGCCCTCGACCGGGTGGTGCGCCGCAGCGGGGGCGCGCTGTCCGCCGACCTGGCCCAGGTGCTCGCCGCGATTCGCACCGGCGAGCCGGTCGCCTCCGCCTTCGACCGGATGGCCGCCACCTCCGGCCTGCCGCTGGTGTCCCGCTTCGCGCAGGGCGTGGCCGTCGCCGTCGAGCGCGGCACGCCGCTGGCCGACGTCCTGCACGCCCAGGCCGCCGACGTCCGCGAGGCCGGACGCCGCGAGCTGATCGAGGTCGCGGCCCGCCGCGAGGTCTTCATGATGGTGCCGGTCGTGTTCCTGGTGCTGCCGATCACCGTCCTGTTCGCGTTCTGGCCCGGCGTGGTCGGGCTCTCACTGTCGTCCTGACCTTCGGGGCGTCTCGGGAAGGAAACAACGATGAGGAACAACCAAGGGCACGGCTCATTGCCCCCGCAGGCGGCGCCAGCGCCGCCCAGGCGGCACGCTGGCGGCGTTGCCGTCGCTCGGAAGGCGCCCAGCCTGCCAGCGCTCCGGCGCCTTGCCATCGCACCACCTGGACGACGCTGGCATCCGCCTGGGACAACGAGCCGCGCCCTTGACCGCGTGCTGCGGATGCAGGTGCTGGTGGTCACCACGGCGCTGGCTCTGGGCGCCTGGGTGACGCGACGACGTCCGCGCGACGAGCGCGGCGATGTGCCTGGCTGGGTGTTCGTGACGATCATGTCGGCCGGCCTGGTGCTCGCCGTCGGCGCGGTCGCCCAACCCGAGTTGCAGGGCATGGTGCGGCGCGCGCTCAACAGCGTGAAATGACCCGGAACGCCCGGCGCGAGCGCGGGGCAGCCGTCGTCGACTTCGTGCTGGTGCTGATCGTGCTGGTGCCCCTGGTGCTCGGCATCCTCCAGCTCGGACTCACGCTCTACGTGCGCAACACGCTGGCCTCGGCGGCCGCCGAGGGCGCCCGCCACGGCGCCACCCGCGGCGCCTCGCCGGCGGACGGGGAGGCGCGCACGGAGTCGCTGATCTCCTCGGTGGTGGCCGACCGGTTCGCGCAGGACGTCACCGCCCGGCGCACCACCATCGACGGCGTGCCGGCCGTGGAGGTGACGGTGCAGGCGTCGGTGCCGCCGCTCGGCCTGGGCGGCCCCACCATCGACTTCGAGGTCAGCGGTCACGCGGTGGAGGAGCCGGAGTGAGCACCACCCGACGTCGGGACGAGCGCGGCAGCGCCGTCGTCGAGTTCGCCTGGCTCGGCGTGCTGCTGCTGGTGCCGGTGATCTGGCTGGTCGTGTCGGTCTTCGACGTGCAGCGTGGCGCCTTCGCCACGGAGACGGCGGCCCGGTCGGCGGCCCGGGCCTACGCGCTCGCGCCGAGCGACGCCCGGGGCGAGCAGGCGGCGCGGGAGGCGGCGCGGCTGGCGCTCGCCGATCAGGGCGTCACCGGCGTCCCGATCACCGTCGACGTGAGCTGCCGGCCCTACCCGCGCAACTGCCACTCCGGCACCTCGGTGATCACGGTGAGCGTTCGCACCCGGGTGGTGCTGCCGCTGATGCCGGAGTTCCTCGGCGGCGACCGGCCCTCCTTCCGGCTCGACTCCACGCACACGGTGCCGATCGGCCAGTACCAGGAGGTCGACCGTGGTTGAGCGGGATCGGCGCCGTCGTCGCGATGAGCGCGGCCAGGTGAGCGTGCTGATCATCGGGTTCTCGGCGCTGCTGCTGATGGCGATGGTGGTGGTCATCGACGCCACCGCCGCCTACCTCGAGCGTCAGCGGCTCGACACGATCGCCGACGGCGCCGCGCTGCGGGCCGCCGATGCCGGCGCCCAGGGCCGCGACGTCTACGCCGGCGGCGTGCGCGACCGGCCGCTCGACCTCACCGCCCGCTCCGCTCGTGCCGGCGTCGCTGCCTACCTGCGCGACGTCGGCGCCTACGCCGAGCACCCCGGCCTCAGCTACACCGTCCGCGTCGTCGGCGACGAGGTGCGGGTCACCGTCACCGCCGACGCCGACCTGCCGCTCACCGTCCCGGGCGCTCCGTCGTCCGCGCGGGTGTCGGCCACCGGCAGCGCCGTCGTCACGCCGGAGTGACCGCTGGCGTGACCGCCGGGCGGGTGGTGCGGCCGCGTCGGCGCTCCTCGCTGACCCCGATCTCGGGCAGCCGCCAGAACAGGAGATGGTCGACCCACTGGCTGAGGTAGTCGACGCCGGTGGTGTGGCCGGACCCGCGCGCGGCCCCGAGCATGCGGGTGGCGAGGGTGACGTGCGTGGACTTCCACCGCCGGTGGCTGTCCTCGAGGTGCCGCAGCAGCCCGGCGATGGCCTCCAGTTCCGCCTGGTTCCCGCCGTCGGCGGCGGCGTCGCGGAAGGCGTCGGTGAGCGTGTCCTGGCCCTCCTCGACCTCCGCACGCACCCGCGGCACGCTCTCGAACGCCGGCGACCCCAGCCGGTCGTCCGGCGGCAGGCCGCACAGCCCCTCGAACCGCTTGTACTGCTCGGACTGGATGGCGCTCGCGCCGTCGGTGAACTCGCGGAAGGTGTGGAACGCCTCGTAGCGCATCGTCGCCACGATCCGGAACAGCGAGGCGTTGCGGTCCATGAACGCCACCACCTCCTCCAGCAGGCGGGTGGCCTCTCCCAGGTCGCCCGCACGCAGGGCGACGACGGCGTCGCGCACGCGCCGGTTCATCCCGGTGAACGCCATCTCGTGCGCCTGCAGGATGCGCATGAAGAAGTACTCGTCGTGCACGGTCGAGGTCGGCTGCACGGTCAGCTCCAGCCAGTCGGTGGCCAGCGCGATCGGCGGTGCCGGCAGCTGCAGCAGGAGGGCGGTGAGGTCGGACTCCGGCTCGTGGGCGATCGCGGTCAATAGGTCGGCGGACGCCGGGCTGCCCAGGTGCGACGTCATGAACCTCAGCGAGTGCCTGACCCGGGTGCGCAGCGTCCGCGGCTCGGGCCGGCCCACCGGTGAGACGTCGGTGAGCCGGTGCGCCGCGCACAGCTCGTAGCGGATGATGTCGCCCGCCAGGAGCGCCGCCAGGCCCGAGGGGATCAGGTCGTGCTCGGCGAGGATCACCTCCAGCAGCGGCAGCGAGAGGTAGGTGCGGTTCCAGAAGCGGCCCTCGTGCTTGTCGAGGATGCACTCGAGGAAGGCGTCGAGGTACGGGTCACGACCGCCGTTGCCGTCCCTGATCGCGGCGAGCCGCTCGCGCTGGTCGAGCGTGAGGAAGTGCTTCCCGACCCAGCGCACCTCGTGGGTGACCAGCCGGGCGAGCACCAGGCCGTCCTTGTCCGCGGCCGGCACCGCCGGGTCGAGCCAGCGGTCGAGCTCGCGGTCCAGCGCCGTCGCCGCGACGTCGCGGGCGAGCTGGATCGCGCAGCTGCCCTCCACCGCCGCTCGCAGGGCGTCCTCGGCGGTCTCGGTCCGGACGCTCATGGCACTCCCCTCCCGTGGCGGTCCCTCCCGACGCGCACGGTGCTTCTCGTCACCACAGTGACAACGACCACCCATGCTGTCCATAGACCGTCAGGACCCCACCCGGCCGCCCGACGACGCGCGGGAACCCGGGTTACCGGGTGAGGGGTGTCGTCGCTCGTACCGTGAGAAGGACGTCGAGGAGTCGGCCATGCCTCCCACCGCACGCGCACTCACGGGACTCGCGCTGGGCGTCGCGCTGCTCGTCACCGGCGTCGCGACAGGAGACCCGACCGCGGATGACGTCGGCCCCCTGGTGAGCGTGTCCGCGGTCGACCCGCCCCGCACCGACCGCAGCGTCCGCTGGGTCTCGACCGAACGTGCGCTGCGAGCAGCCTGGGCAGACCCCCGCCGCACCCGGATCGACCTCGCGGCCGACATCGTGCTGCGCGACTGCTACCTCGGCGACCCGATCCGGGAGTCGCCGTACCCGATGCTGCTCGACGGGCACGGCCACACGATCCGGCAGTCCTGCTTCGAGAAGCGGGTGCTGCGCCAGGACGGCACCGGCTGGCTCGACATACGCGACGTGACGCTCACCCGCGGCGGTTCCGACGGTCCCGGTGCGGCGCTCACCTCGCGCGGCGAGATCATGCTGCGCGACTGCGCGATCGAGCAGAACCTCGCCGAGGAGCCCGGCGGCGGGGTGTTCTCGATGCGGCGCGTCACCGTGCACCGCTGCTCGATCACCGGGAACCTCGCCAACGACGACGGCGGCGGCATCTATGCGCGCCGCGGCGGCGTGCAGGTGTACGACTCGATCCTCTCGACCAACCTGGTCGACGGGTCGGGCGGGGCGATCGGCTCCACCGGCGACATCCTCGTCGTCCGCTCCAAGGTCGACGGCAACACCACCGACGGCGACGGCGGGGCGCTGTACGCCGACGAGGACGGCGACGTCGTGGTGGTGCACTCGCTCATCGACGGCAGCGATGCCGACGGTCCGGGCGGCGCGATCTTCGCGCTGGACGGCGATGTGGCCGTCTACGACTCCACGCTCATCGGCAACCGCGCCGACGACCGGGGCGGCGCGATCGCCGGCGAGGCCGACGTCGTGGTGGTGAACTCCACGATCGCCCGCAACCTCGCCATCGCCCACGCGGGCGGCGGCGTCTGGTCGCGCGGCGACCTGGTGCTGGTGAACAGCACGGTCGCCAACAACTACGCCGAGGGCGAGGGCGGCGGCATCCTGGCGGCCGGGCGCGCCTACCTCGTGTACACGACCATGACCCGCAACATCGCGCCCGTCGGCGGCGACGTCGGCGCGGCCGGGGTGCTCGACAGCTTCGCGAGCATCCTCGGCCCTCCGGTCACCCAGGGCGTCACCGGCGACACCATCCCGACCCGCCGGGCCTGCCGCGTCTACCGCGGCGTCTCGCGCGGCTACAACTTCGGCAACGACACCAGCTGCGGGCTGCTGGACCCGACCGATCTCGTGGGCGACGACCCGCTCCTCGCCCAGCTCGAGGACGACCCGAACGGGTTCGTGCTGGCGCCGCTGCCGGACAGCCCGGTGCGGGCCCGCATCCCCAGCGGCTCGTGCCGAGGCGAGCTGCCCGACCCGCTTCCGGCGGCGCAGCTGCTCGAGCGCTGGGTCGAGTGGGACGACGTGCTGAGCCACGACGCGATCGGCACTCCGCGCGATACCGGCGCGGCCTGCGACATCGGCGCCGTCCAGTCGACGCCGGACGCCGGCACCGCGGTCGGGCTGCTGCCCCGGCGACACGTCGGCCCCTACCGCCGGCTCGGCCCCTTCCCGCGCGAGGCCGCCCCGGTGTACGGGCCGGTGGCCGACCCCCCGGCTCGGCACGGCAGCAGACTGGGCCGCGGCGGGTCGGCGGCGCAGGCGCTCGCTCGCCTGGACGCCAGGCTGCGCGGCCTGGGTCGCGGCTCCGCTCGCTTCGAGACCCTGCTGGGATGCACGAGCCGGGTGGGGGTGTCGCAGCTGGGGGACGTGCGCCACCGGTGGGGCTACCTCTACGACGAGCGCGACGGCACCGGGCTCGACCTGAGACCTGCCCTGACCCGGGACCGGACGCGGCCGCAGTGGTCGCTGCTGAGGCTCGCGACCACGCGGCCCTGCCTGAGCGCGGCACCCGACCCGAACGGGGCCGGCGACGACGCCCGCGCCGCCCCCCGTCCGCTCGTGCAGCACCTGCGACAGCTGCGCCGGCTCGAGCGCCGGGCCCGGCTCGTGGAGCTGCGCACCGAGCGCTTCGACGACTGGGAGTCGTGCCTGAGCTGGCTGCCGGTCACCGAGGCCGGCGACGTCGGGCAACGCCTCGGCTACCTGCGGGCGGGAGGTCGAGGGCCCGCCGCCGCACTCGGGATCGACCGCAGCGAGTGGGACGACCCCGACTACCAGCTGCTCGCGTTCCGCGCCGGCGACCGCCCGTTCGGGCCAGGGGAGTGCGGCACCGACCCGGGTGAGTCCGCCGACCGGCCGACGGTGCGGCCGCCCGCTCGCGACCGGCAGACCTGGCAGGACCTCCGCGAGGGGATCCGCGACCTCCGCGAGGACGTCGAGGACCTGGGCGAGCCGGTCGACGAGATCGCCCGGTTCGACCAGTGCCTCTACACCGTCGGGGTCACCTCGCGCGACGGGTACCGCTACCGCACGCCACGCGGCACCGGCAGCGTCACGTCGGCGCTCTCCTTCGACCTGCGCGGAGCGCGGCTCCCCACCATGAGCCTGATGGCCTTCCCGGGCGAGGAGCCACCCCAGATCGAGTGCAACGAGGACGCCGGCGGCGTCGAGACCGACGAGTAGGCGCCGCTGTCGTCCGTGCACGCGGCGGCGGGTACGCCGCACGACGTAGGTGAGGTCGCGCTTCTCGGCGTACGGGCCGGGGCCTTCCGGAGCGGACGCTGGCGTCATGTCGATTCGAAGCCTCGCTCAGTCCCTGGCCGCCCTCGCCGCCGCGATGGCGACGATCTCCGTCGTGCCGGTGGCGGTGGCCGACGACGGCGACAACCGGCGTCACCCGGGCGTGGTCCGGGTCGAGTCCGGATGGCTGCGCGGCAGCGTCGCCGCGGACCACGTCACCTACTCCGCCATCCCGTATGCGGCCCCTCCGGTCGGGTCCCGACGCTGGCGCGATCCTGCAGGGCCGCAGCGCTGGCACGGCGTACGGAACGCCACGACGCCCAGCCCGCTGTGCCCCCAGCGCGGCGGTCCCGACGGCGAGGTCGCCGGGCAGGAGGACTGCCTCTTCCTCGACGTCACCGTGCCCCGGGGCGCAGGGCGGGGCGATCGGCTCCCGGTGCTGGTGTGGCTGCACGGCGGAGGCCTGGACTCCGGCGGAGCGCAGAGGTTCGACGGCTCCCGGCTCGCTGTGCAGGGGAATCTGGTGGTGGTGACGATCAACTACCGCCTCGGCGCCCTCGGGTTCTTGTCCACTCCCGAGCTGGGCCGTGATGCGGGCAACTACGGGCTGATGGACCAGGCGGCCGCCCTGCGCTGGGTGCACCGCAACATCGGCCGCTTCGGTGGCGACAGGCACGAGGTGACGTTGGCCGGGCAGTCCGGCGGAGCGCGCTCGATCTGCGCTCAGCTCGCCGCCCCACACTCGCGCGGGCTGTTCGACCGGGCCATCATCCAGAGCGGCGCCTGCGACAACGACGTCCCGACCCGGCGCGAGGGCCATGCGTTCGGAGAGCGGGCGATCGCAGGGCTCGGCTGCACCACGAGCGCCGACGTGGCCGCGTGCCTGCGCCGGCAGCCTGTCAGTGCACTGGTCGGCACCCTCCAGGGCGTCGGCTTCGACCTCACCGGCCGGGTCGAGGACCGGCCCTGGAACCCGGTCGCCGGCACCCGCACGCTGCCGGTACAGCCCCGCGTTGCGCTGCGGACCGGGTCGGCGGCCCGCGTCCCGCTCCTCGTCGGCGCGAATCGCGACGAGATGCGCGGGCCCGTCTCCGGCCGGGTCCCGAACCTGAGCGCGCAGGAATACCAGGCCATGGTCGCCGAGACCTTCGGCGACGACGCGGCCGCAGTGCTGGAGCGGTATCCGGCCGCTGGGTACGAGCGTCCGGCGCTCGCACTCGCTGCTGTGCTCACCGACTGGGGCGGCCAGATCGGCGCCTGCCCCGTGCTGCGTGACGCCCGGGCGGCCGCGCGTCATCAGCCGGTCTACGCCTACGAGTTCGCCGAGGACGGCGGTGAGGGCCCCGGGGGATTCCCGATGGGGTCCTACCACGGCCTGGAGCTGCCCTACCTGTGGACGCTGAACGGCTACTCCCCGTACCCGCCGCTCACCCCGGCTCAGAACCAGCTGTCGGCAACCATGATCGAGTACTGGTCCGCGTTCGCCCGCACCGGCGACCCCAACGGCCGCCACCGGCCGCGCTGGTCGGAGTTCGGTGCGGACGGGACGGTGCTGGCGCTGTCCACCGGCGGCATCGCTCCCACCCGCTTCGCCGAGAACCACCACTGCGGGCTGTGGGCGGGCATCGAGCGGTGAGGACGACGAGCGGCACCGCTAGCCTCGAACGGCTCAGACTCGGCGATGGGAGCTTGGACGTGCAGCGGTGACGGCCCCCGGCGCTGTGGAGCTCACGAGGTTCGTCGGGCGCGAGGACGAGCTGGCACACCTGCGCGCCCGGATCTCCGCGCATCGCCTCGTGACCCTCACGGGGGAGGGCGGTATCGGGAAGACCCGATTGGCGGCTCAGCTGTGCCGCGACCTCGCGGGTGCCGGCGGCGAGGTGTGGTGGGTCGACCTGGGACCGGTGACCGATCCGGGCCTGGTCGTGCGCACGGTCGCGGATGCCGTCGGGACCCGGGCAGAACACGAGCTGGATCCGCTGCTCGGGATCGTCCGTCACCTCCAGTCGGCCACCGGCGTCCTGTGCCTGGACACCTGCGAGCATCTCCTCGACGACGTCGCGGGCCTGGCCGTTCGGGTGCTGGAGACCTGTGAGGACGTGGTGGTGCTGGCCACCAGCCGCGAGGCACTCGGCGTTGCCGGCGAGGCCGTCTACCGGGTCCCGAGTCTCATGCCGGGGGACGCGCACCGGCTGTTCGAGGATCGAGCCGTGTTGAGCGACGCGACGTTCGACCCAGCCGAGGCGGGCTCGGAGATCGCCGAGATCTGCGCCCGGGTCGACGGGTTGCCGCTGGCGATCGAGCTCGCCGCCGCGTGGGTGCACTCCCTGGGCCCGGCCCACATCGCCGCCGGCCTCGAGGAGAGCGTGCACCTGCTGGGAGGAGGCCCGCGAACGGCGCTTCCTCGCCATCGGGCCCTGGTGGCATCGATGGACTGGAGCCACGACCTGCTCGGGCCGGAGGAGCAACGGGTGCTGCGCCGGCTCGCGGTGTTCGTGGGCGAGTTCACGGCGGACGCCGCCGACGCCGTGGCCGGGCCAGTGACAGTGGATCCCGAGGAAGGGCGGGCCGGGAGTCGGCACGACGTCGACGTCCTCATCCTCACGCGACGACTGGTGGACAAGTCGCTGGTGGTGGCCCGTCGGCACGGCCACCAGGTGCGCTTCCGGCTGCTGGACACGGTGCGTCATTACGCCCTGGACAAGCTGCAGGGCTGCGGTGAGGTGGCACAGACACGCGATCGACACCTGGACTACTACCTGCGGCTGGCTCAGCAGGCGGAGCTCGGGTCCGCGCACGACCAGGATCACTGGCGCGCCGTGCTCGAGGCGGAGCACGACAACATCCATGCCGCACTCCAATGGGCCCTCACCCCTCCCCGAGCCGATACCGGCCGACTGCTGACCGTCACCATGTCGTTCCAGTGGCTGATCCGCTCGCAGGCGCACGAAGGCCTGGGTTTCGTGCACCGCGCGCTCGAGCTCGATCCGGATGACCGCTCCCGCGTCGGTGCGCGCCTGCACGTGGCCCGGGCCCGCTTGGCGATGGTGGCCGGACGGGTGCACGAGGTCGCCGAGGCTGCGAGTGTTGCAGAGGATCTCGCGAAGCAGATCGACGATCCGACCATCGGCGCGCAGGCCGTGGCGATGCGCGCCTACTCACTCTTCTTCGTCGACACCGCTGGTTGCCACGAGCATGTCCGCCGGGCCGTCCGCGTGTCGGAATCCGACGGTGACGCGTTCAACCACGACTGGGCCATCACGCTCGAGGCCTACACCCTGACCCGACGGGACCAGCACTCCCAGGCGGCCGAGGTGGCTCGGCCCGCGTACGAGCGTTCCTTGGCGCGACATGACCGCTTCTGCGGGAGCTTTCTCCTCGGTGTCGAGATGCTCGCGCAGCTGCACACCGGTGACGTACGCCGGGCGGTCGCCACCGGCGAGGCAGTCATGAATCTGGTCGAGCCGCTGGGCGACTACTTCGCCTACGGCTCGAACGCCACGAACGTCGCGCATGCCTACGGCTTGGCCGGCGACATCGCGCGGGGTCAGGCCCTCATGGGCCGCGTGGTGCAAGGGATCGAGCAGTCCATGGATGTCGACGTGATCGCCTACATGGCCACGATCGGCCTCCTGCACCTGTGGGCCGGTCGGCCCCAGACCGCGCTGCCGTGGTTCGAGCGCGGGATCGAGCAGTCCACCACCTTCGAGTGGACCGCGATCCGGTGCCTGGCCCCGCTCGCGTCGGCCTTGCGTCGACTCGGCCGGCCAGAGGAAGCCGCGGCCGTTGCCGCGCGCGCCGCTTCCGCCGCCGTCGAGGTCGACGCACCGCAGGTGCTGGCCGCGGCCTGGGACGAACAGGCACGACTCACCGCGGACGCCGACCCCGCACGAGCGTTCGACCTGCACCACCGCTCTCTTGCTCTGCGCCGAGAGCACAACCTCACGACTCACCTCCCCGAGAGCCTCGACGCGCTGGGCATGCTCGCTGCCCGCACCGGATCTCCCCACGCCGCCGTGCGCACGCTGGCAGCCGCCGGTGCGGCACGCGACCAGATCGGCTACCCGCAGCCCCCGATCGACCAGCCCGATCACCACCGCACCCTCGCTCGGCTGAAGGAGGACCTCGGCGACGAGACCTACGGTGAGCTGTGGGCAGACGGGGCCACCTCGGGCCTGGAGCACGCCATCGCCGCCGCCACCCGAGGTCGGGGCACCCGAGACCGGCCCGCCTCCGGCTGGTCGAGTCTCAGTCCCACCGAGCTCACCGATCGCCGGTCTGGTGGCCGACGGGCTCGCCAACCCTGAGATCGCGCGGCGGATGTTCATCAGCCGCAGCACCGTCAAGACGCATCTCGTCCCACATCTACGCCAAGCTCGGCACCTCCAGCCGCACCGAGCTCGCCGCCATCACCGCGGCCACCCGTGACGCCGACCGAGGCGACGCGGTCGACCCCGCCTGATCCAGCTCGCATCGGCCACGGGCGTTCCCGTGCAGGGCCAACTGGCCGATGTTCTGCACGCGCGCCGGAGCCACGCTGTTCCCGCTGACAGAACCGGCTCGACATCGCCCAGCGAGAGGAACGCCCATGTCGTTCATGACCAGAGCGCCGGGACCCCCGCCACCTGAGGAGAACAAGACCATGCCCTCCGTCCAGCTGCCGCACGGCGTCGTGACCTTCCGAGTCGCTGGCCCTGACGAGTCGACCGCACCACCGGTGGTCTTCGTCCACCCGTTCCTGATGGACGGGTCGGTGTGGTCCGGTGTCGCCGAGCACCTCGCGAGCCAGGGGGTCCGCTCCTACGCGCCCGACCTGCCGCTCGGCGCCCACCGCGAGCCGGTGAGCCAGGGGACCGATCAGTCCCCACGCGGGATCGCCGGGCAGATTCTCCGGTTCATCGAGGCGCTCGATCTGCACGATGTCACCCTCGTCGGCGGCGACACCGGCGGTGCCCTGTGCCAGTTCCTGCTGGACACGGACTCGAGTCGCATCGGCCGAGTGGTCCTGACGAACTGCGACGCGTTCACGACCTTCCCGCCGTTCCCGTTCAACGTCTTCTTCTTCCTGCTCAAGGGCAACGTCAAGATGAAGGTGAACCTGCAGCCCATGCGGTGGCGAGCCTTCCGGCATTCGCCGCTCGGGCTCGGCCTCCTCGCGAACGAGCTCGACCCCGCACAGACCCGATCCTGGATCGAGCCGAGCCTGCAGAGCCGCGCGATCCGCAGCGATGCCGTGCAGGTTCCTCAAGGCGGCCAAGCCCCAGGACCTGCTCGACGTGTCGACTCGGCTCCATCAGTTCCACGGCCCGGTCACGATCGTGTGGGGGATGGCAGACCGCGCGTTCACACCCGCTCTGGGCCGTCGCCTGCAGGAAGCATTCGGCGATGCCCAGTTCGTCGAGGTCCCGCACGCCAGGACACTCGTGTCGCTGGACGCACCAGAGCTGCTCGCCGACACCATCGCGGGCAGCCCGACGTCGCGGGTCTCCTCACCCGGCCGTACCAGCCGGCGGCCTTCGGCATGACCGCCTACTCGACGTCCCCGATCACCCAGCTCCGACCGCGGCACGGCAGGGCCGCTCTGGCTGACGATCGCTGCCGCCGTCGGGGCCGCGGTCAACGCCGGGGTGTTCTACTCCTGGTCGGCCATGGTGATGCCTGCTGTCGGGCAGCTCCCGACCGACGAGGGCATCGCCGCGATGAAGGTGCTGAACAGCGCCGCGCCCGCACCGTTCTCGGTGGTGGCTCTCGGCACGGCCGCCCTGTGCGCCGTCCTCGTCTTCAGGGCGTTCGGCGCACGGGGGACGGCCAGCGGACGGTGGATCCTCTGCGGCGCGGCGCTGTTCTACCTCGCGGCCATCGTGATCACCTTCGCTGTCAACGTCCCCCTCAGCTACGCCATCGACCAGCTGACCGCGGCCGAGGCCAGTGACGGGGAGTGGGAGGACCTGCGCACCGGGTGGGTCTGGGCGAACCACCTCCGCACGCTCGGATGCACCGCCGCTGCCGCCGCGCTCGCGACGGCCGCTCTCCGGCCGCGGACAGGGCCCTGACCGTTCTGCCGCGCCGCGGCGGGGCGCTCCGGCTGCTTCGGCGCAATCGGGGATTCCGGATGCTGTGGTCGGCCCGTGCCGTCTCGGTGCTCGGCGACTCCCTCGGTCTGGTGGCGCTGCTCGTGTACCTGCAGGCCGAGACCGGCGCCGCGATCGCGGTCGCACTGCTGTTGCTGGCCGGTGACTGCGTCCCGGGTCTGTTCGGGCCGGTGGCCGGCATGATCGGTGACAGGTACGGCCTGCGCAGGGTGATGGTGACCTGCGAGGTGGTGCAAGGGCTCCTCGTGCTCGCGATTGCCGTATCGCTGCCACCGCTGCCGCTCCTGCTGGTCCTGGTCGCGGCGCGGGGGATCGGCGCGACGACCTTCACCGCGGCGTCGCGCAGCGCGGTGCCTCGGGTCGTCGACGACGAGGACCTCGAGGCCGCCAACGCCGCCCTGGGTGTCGGCACGTACGGGCTCGAAGCGCTCGGGCCACTGATCGCCGCGGCACTGTTCGCGCTGAGCGGGATCCGCGGAGTGCTCCTTGTCGACGTCGCCACCTTCGCCGTCTCCGCGGCCCTGCTGGCGAGGCTCCCTCGGATCACCGGTGCCGGCCTCGTCGCAGGCTCGACCGACCCGGACCCACCGGTCGGGTGGTGCCGCGAGATGGTGACCGGGCTGCGGCAGCTGTGGTCGATCCCGACCGTGCGCGCGGTCGCCGCCGGGTTCGTCGGCGTGGTCGCCTTCAGCGGCGTCGACGACGTCGCACTGGTCTTCCTGGCTCGAGACGAACTCGGCGGCTCCAGCACCGACGCGGCCGTCCTCTACGCCGGCGTCGGGATCGGTCTGCTGGCTCGGCTACCTGCTGCTCGCCCGGACGGGCGCACGATGGCCGGCGCTGGGACTGCTGGTCGTCGGGTTCGTGGTGACCAGTGCCGGAAACCTGGCCACCGGGCTGGCCGGCACCATCGCGGCTGCCTTGGTGCTCCAGGCCCTGCGCGGGATCGGCATCGCAGCCTTGGACGTCGGCGTCAACACCCACCTCCAACGGGTCGTCCCCTCCCGCATGCTCGGACAGGCCTTCGGCACCCTCTACGGCGCGATCGGGCTCGCGGCCGGACTGTCCTACGCCCTGGGAGGTCTGCTGCTCGCTGCGACAGACGCCCGGACCACGTTCGTCGTCGCCGGCGCCGGCGGGATCCTCGTCAGCATCGCGGCCGCCGCCGCGCTCCACCGCACGCGCCCCAGCAAGTGCAATGCACAGGTTGCAAGAGAGCACGACTGATCTGCAACCATCAGAGTTGCATTCAACAGAAGGAAGTCACCTGAGCGCGGCCGCGTCCGCGGCGGCGCTCGCTACTCCGAGGAGGAACAGACATGGTGGACATCGTGCACCGCATCGCAGTGAAGGGCGTCGCGCCGGAGACCGTGTTCGACGCGGTCGCGACCCGCGCCGGAATCGCGTCCTGGTGGATCGGCGGGACGAGCGGCGACGACGCCGTCGGCGGCACGCTGGACTTCGGTGCCGACATCAAGGCGACCGTGGTCGAGCGCCGGACCGAACGCGTCAGCTGGCAGGTGAAGGAGGGTCCCGAGGAATGGATCGGGACCCACATCACCTTCGACATCCGGCAGGACGACGACTGGACCGTCGTCCTGTTCAAGCACGAGGGCTGGGCCGAGCCCGTCGAGTTCATGCACCACTGCAGCACGAAGTGGGGCGTGTTCATGCTCAGTCTCAAGCAGTACCTCGAGACCGGCACCGGGTCGCCCACGCCCCACGACACCCTGATCGACAACTGGTCCTGATCCAGCAGGAGAAGACATGGAGATCCCGCGGCTCACCCTCAACGACGGTCACACCCTGCCGGCCCTCGGCTTCGGCACCGTCTCTCTCCGAGACGAGGACGGGATCGGCGCCATGGTGCATGCCCTGGAAGCCGGGTACCGCCTGCTCGACACGGCCGTGAACTACCGCAACGAGGTCGAGGTCGGGGAGGCGGTCCGGCGCTCCGGACTGGCGCGGGAGGAGGTGCAGATCGCCACCAAGGTTCCTGGTCGTCACCACGCCTACGACCTCTGCGTCACGTCGGTGGAGGACTCCCTGCGTCGGCTGCGCACCGACTACGTCGACCTGGTGCACATCCATTGGCCCAATCCTGGGGTCGGCAGGTACGTCGAGGCGTGGCGTGCACTGGTCGCGCTGCGCGACCGCGGGCTCATCCGATCGGTCTGCGTCAGCAACTTCACAGCGGCGCATCTCGCCGCCGTCATCGACGACAGCGGGGTCACCCCGGCCGTGAACCAGATCGAGATGCATCCGCTGTTCCCCCAGGAGGAGATGCGAGCGACCCATCGCGACCTCGGCATCGTCACCGAGGCATGGAGCCCGCTGGCGAAGCGGGATGCACCGTACGACGCGAGCGCCGTTGCGGCGGCCGCCGAGGCGCACGGGGTCACACCGGCCCAGGTGATCCTTCGGTGGCACCACCAGCTCGGCTCGGTGCCCATTCCGAAGTCGAGCCGACCGGACCGGCAGCGGACCAACCTCGACCTCTTCTCCTTCGAGCTCACCAGCGATGAGGTCGCCGCGATCACGGCCCTGGGTCGCGAGGACGGCCGTCTCTTCGACGGCGACCCCGACCGTCACGAGGAGATGTAGCCGTACTACGTCAGAGCCGCGTGTAGGTGAGGTCGAAGTCGTGGATCCAGGTGGCGCCGCCGTCGTGCGACCGCGTCCACTCGGCGGTGATGCGGTCGCCACCGGGGTCGAGGGTGCCCTCGAAGTGCTGGTGGAAGCCCGGGTCCTCGCGGTGCTGGGTCCAGGTGCCGCCGGCGAAGGTCATCGCGTAGATGCGGGAGACGCCGCGGTCGTCCGAGTAGAGGACGGTGTAGTCGTCGCGGTCCTCGTTGCGGCCGACCACCGAGACGGCACGGGGCGGACCCTCGATGTCGGCGGCGGAGCGGATGACCACGAAGGCGTCGTCGAGGGTCGAGACCTCCATCGTGCCGAGCCCGGTCTCGCCGTCGGGGAGGAACTCGGCGTTGCTGATCTCCAGCCGCCAGCGGCCGAGCAGCACGGAGAGCTCGGAGAGGGCGGGGTTGGTGAGGGTCATCAGTGCTCCGATCCGAGTGCGGCGGTGAGGGCGACGTCGACCATGCGGTCGAAGGTCTGCTCGCGCTCCTGGGCGGTGGTCTCCTCGCCCGTGACGAGGTGGTCGGAGACCGTGCAGATCGCCAGCGCGCGGCGGCCGTGGCGGGCGGCCAGCGTGTAGAGGGCACTGGCCTCCATCTCCACGGCGAGCACGCCGTGCTCCACCATCCCGGCGGTGTGGTCGGGGCGGAAGGGGTAGAAGACGTCGCTGCTGTAGAGCAGCCCGACATGGGCCTCGGGCGCCGCGGCGGCGGCGTCGCGCAGCAGCGCGAAGTCGGCGACCGGGGCGTAGTCGAGCCCGCCGAAGGCGTGCCGGTTCATCGCCGAGTCGGTGCAGGCGCCGGAGCCGATCACCAGGTCGCGGATCCTCACCCGCTCGGTCATGGCGCCGCAGGAGCCGACCCGCACGATCGCCTGCACGTCGTACTCGCGGAAGAGCTCGGTGGCGTAGATCGCCAGCGACGGCTGACCCATCCCGGAGCCCTGCACGGACACCCGCTGCCCGCGCCAGGTGCCGGTGTAGCCGTACATGCCGCGCACCTCCGTGTAGCAGGTGGCGTCGTCGAGGAAGGTCTCGGCGATCCAGCGCGCGCGCAGCGGGTCGCCGGGCATGAGGACGACGGGCGCGACCTCGCCCGCCGACGCTCCGATGTGGGTGCTCACCGGGCCATTGTGTCGATCTCGGCGGCCCGCTCGTCGTACGGTGGGGCGATGCGTCGTCTCGGACTCCTCCTCGCCGCCCTGCTCGTCGCCGCAGGCCTCACCACGGTCGCGCCGGCCCCGGCGGCCCAGGCCGCCCCGTCGCGCGCCGCCCTCACCTACGAGCGGCAGGCGCACTCCTCCACCAACTACAAGCGCAAGCACTTCGACCGGCGCCCGCTCACCCGCAGCTCCTGCCTCAACCGGATGGCCCGCGCCCAGGCCGCGCGGATGGCGCGACGCCAGCAGCTCTTCCACCAGGACCTCGGCAACGTGCAGCGACAGTGCGGCATGGGCTGGGTCGGTGAGAACCTCGCCTACGGCTACCCGAACGGGCGCGCCGTCGTGCGGGCGTGGATGGGCTCGCGCGGCCACCGCGCCAACATCCTCAACCGCAACTTCCGGCAGGAGGGGCTGGGTGCGGTGAAGCGCGGCGGCCGCTGGTACGTCGCGCAGGTGTTCGGCACGCCGTCCTGACGCCCAGAGCAGCCACGTAGGCTCTCCACTCGTGGCAGGACCGGACTTCGAGACCGAGCTCAAGCAGCTCCAGGCGACCATGAGCACCATCGGACAGGTGCTCGACCTCGACGCGATGCGCGCCGAGATCGCCGACCTCGGTGAGCAGGTCGCCGCCCCGGACCTGTGGGACGACCAGGACAACGCCACCCGGGTCACCGGCCGGCTCTCCGACCTCCAGGGCCAGCTCGACCGGTTCGCCGAGCTGAGCACCCGGGTGGAGGACATCGGCATCATGGTCGAGCTCAGCCGCGAGGAGGACGACGCCGACAGCATGACCGAGGCCGAGCGCGAGCTCGGCAAGGTCAAGAAGGCGGTCGAGGCGCTCGAGGTGCGCACCCTGCTCTCCGGCGAGTACGACGTCCGCGAGGCGCTGATCACGATCCGCTCCGGCGCGGGCGGCGTCGACGCCGCCGACTTCGCCGAGATGCTCATGCGCATGTACACGCGCTGGGCCGAGCGCCACTCCTACAACGTCGAGGTGTTCGACACCTCCTACGCCGAGGAGGCCGGGCTCAAGTCGGCCACCTTCGCGGTGCACGCGCCGTACGCCTACGGCACCCTCAGCGTCGAGGCCGGCACCCACCGGCTGGTGCGCATCAGCCCGTTCGACAACCAGGGCCGCCGGCAGACCAGCTTCGCCGCCGTCGAGGTGGTGCCGGTGCTCGAGCAGACCGACGAGGTGGAGATCCCCGACGAGGACATCCGGGTCGACGTCTACCGCTCCAGCGGCCCGGGCGGGCAGAGCGTCAACACCACCGACTCCGCCGTCCGCATCACCCACATCCCCACCGGCGTGGTGGTCTCGTGCCAGAACGAGAAGAGCCAGCTGCAGAACAAGGCCAGCGCCATGGTGATCCTCAAGGCCAAGCTGCTCGCGCTGAAGAAGGCCGAGGAGGAGGCGCACATCAAGGATCTCAAGGGCGACGTCGCCGCCAGCTGGGGCGACCAGATGCGCAGCTACGTGCTGCACCCCTACCAGCAGGTCAAGGACCTCCGCACCGAGTTCACCGTCGGCAACACCCAGAGCGTGCTCGACGGCGACATCGACGGCTTCCTCGAGGCGGGCATCCGCTGGCGGAAGCGCGCCGCCAACGACTGAGCCGTCGGCGCCCTACTCGACCGGCGCGGTCGAGTCGCGGGTGACGATCCGGCAGGGGAGTGCCTCCACCCCGCCGGAACGGGTGCCGTCGATCGCCTTGAAGAGGTGCTGGGCGGCCACGGCGCCGATGCGCTCGAGGTTCATGTCGACGCTGGTGAGCTCGGGCCGGGCGTTGGTGGCGAGGATCTCCCAGTTGTCGAAGCCGATCACCGAGACGTCGCGCGGCACCTCGCGGCCCACCTCGCGCAGTGCGTCCATCACGCCCCGGGCGATCTGGTCGCTGCCGCAGAAGACGGCGTCGATGTCGGGGAACTGCTGGTGCAGCATGCGCACCGCGCCGCGGCCCCACCCCTCGGTCCAGGCCCCGAACCACGTACGGCCGCCGACCATCTCGAGGCCCGCGGCTTCCAGCGCCTGATGGGCCCCGACGGCGCGGTCCTGGGCGGCCTTGTACGACGGGTCGCCGGAGATGTGGGCGATCCGCCGCCGCCCGCAGGTGATCAGGTGCTCGACGGCGAGCGCGCCGGCGTTGACGTTGTCGGCGGTGATCGACACGTCGTTCGGTGACTCCGACGGCGCGTAGGCGTACACCACCGGCACCGGGATGTTGGGCCCGAGCGAGGGTCGCGGGTCGGTGGCGGAGCCCACCACGATGAGTCCGTCGACGCGCCGCGAGAGCAGGGCGTTGACGTGGTGGCGCTCCCGGATCGTGTCGCCGCGGGCGTCGCAGAGGAACACGGACACGCTGCCGGTGCCGAACGCGTCCTCCGCGCCCATCAGCACCGGGATCGAGAAGCGGCCCTCGAGGTCGCTGGTGATGAGACCGACGGTGCCGCTGCGCCCCTCGAGGAGCCCGCGCGCCAGGGCGTTGGGCGAGAAGGAGAGCTGGTCGGCCGCCTCGATCACGCGAAGCCGGGTCTCGGCCCGCACCTGGTGGCGACCGTTGAGGGCCTTGGACGCCGTGGCCACCGAAACTCCCGCGAGCCGGGCGACGTCGGAGAGCGTGGGCGGCCGCTTGCGCGGCGGGTTGGCCTTGTCCACGAGCGCCTCCTCGTTCCCGTCTATCCGATCGTCATCAAAGTGGTGCTCGTCACCTCTTGACCACCCCAGGTGCGATGCCGCAAGATACCGAAAAGGTTTTCGGTATGGCAATGGTGGAGCAGATCGGGCCTGAAACACCGGAGATCAGCGGTTTGTGAGGCGAAGAGTCGACCATGGCCGGTGGGAGCACTCTAGCAGCGCAGGCCGTTCCCGAAACTCGAGTGAGAGGCCTTTACGGCTTCTGAGGTCCGTGGGGACCAGCGGACGACGGACGTCCGATGCGATGCGAGAACGACACAAGGGAGCACTTCATGAAGTTCAGGCGCAGGTTCGGCGTCCTGCAGGCGACGGTCCTCGTGGCCGCGATCGCCCTGGCCGCGGCCGGGTGTGGATCCGACGGCGACGACACCCAGGAGGTCTCGACCGAGGGAGGTGCCGAGGGGGTCGACGACGGGACCACGCTCACCCTGTGGACGCGCGCCCCGCTCGAGAAGCAGGCGAACCTCCTGGTCGACGCCTACAACGAGACCCACGAGAACCAGGTGGAGCTCACCGTCGTGCCCAACGACGACTACGTCGCGAAGGTCGGCGCGGCCGCCGGTAGCGACGGGCTGCCCGACCTGTTCGCGGCCGACATCGTCTACGTGCCGAACTGGACCTCCCAGGGGCTGTTCCAGGACATGACCAGCCGGTTCGACGAGCTCGAGTTCGCCGACCAGGTCAACCCGGGCCACCTCGAGGCCGGCAACTACGAGGACAAGCAGTACGTGCTGCCGTTCGTGCTCGACCTCTCGGTGATGATGTGGAACAAGGACCTCTACAAGCAGGCGGGCCTCGACCCCGAGGCCGGTCCGACCACCCTGAACGAGTTCGCCGAGCAGGCGAAGGCGGTCGACAAGCTCGGCGGCGACGTCAACGGCACCTTCTTCGGCGGCAACTGCGGTGGCTGCCTCGTCTTCACCTGGTTCCCCTCGGTGTGGGCGGCCGGCGGCGACGTGATGAACGAGGACGGCACCGAGTCGAACCTCGCCGAGGCGCCCGCCACGGACGTGTACGCCATCTGGAAGGACCTCGTCGACTCCGACGCGATCGCTCCCGGATCCGAGGACGAGACCGGCGCCACCTGGGTCGCGGGCTTCCAGGAGGGCAAGGTCGGCGTGATGCCGTACCCGGCCACCCTGCTCTCGACGGTCGACGCGGCCTTCGACGTGGGCGTCGCGCCCATCCCCGGCCCCGACGGCGGCGAGTCCACCTTCGTCGGCGGTGACGGCATCGGCGTCTCCAAGGACTCCGAGAACAGCGCCCAGGCCTGGAACTTCCTCGCCTGGCTGATGTCGGAGGACGCGCAGGTCGGCGTGCTCGCCAAGAACGGCGACGTCACCTCCCGTGCCGACCTCGCAGACAACGAGTACTCCTCGAAGGACCCGCGCGTGCTCGCCATCAACGAGGTCGCCGGCAAGGGCAAGACGCCGATCGCGATCAACTTCCAGGAGGCGTACAACGCGCCGAACAGCCCCTGGGTGTCGCTGATCCGCGATGCCGTCTACGGCGATGCGGAGAACATCGACGCCAACAACGACGACATCAACTCGATCCTCGGGCAGTAGCACCGGACCGCCCGTTCCCGGATCCTGACTCCGGGTGCGCCGCAGGCCGACCCTGCGGCGCGCCCGGCCCCACCCGGTGCCCTCCCTCGGGCTCTCCCCAGCGCCCCACCCCTTTCGAACCTTGCGACACCCTTTCGACACCCTTTCGACTCGGACAGGAAGGATGGCCATGGCCGTCTTGCAGACGCCGCGACCGACGAGGCCGCCGTCCCGCTTCACGCGCCACAGCCGACGCCAGGGCATGAGGGGCTGGCTCTACGCCTCGCCCACCGCGCTGTTCGTGATCCTGCTGTTCCTGGTGCCGATCGGCCTGGTGCTGCAGATGTCGGTCTCGGACTGGCCGCTGTTCACCGGCAACCAGGGCACGAACTTCCCCACCAACTTCTCCGACGTCGTCGACAACCGGTTCTTCTGGCCGTCGGTGGTCTTCACGCTCAAGTACACCGTGGTCACCACCGTGATCCTGCTCGCGCTCGCCCTCGGCCTCGCGCTGCTCGTGCAGGAGTCGACGCGGTGGAAGGGCCTGTTGCGCACCGTCATCCTGGTGCCCAGCGCGCTCGGCCTCGCCTCGGCGTCGCTGCTCTTCTACGCGCTGTACTCCCCGCAGGTCGGCCCGATCTCGCCCGCGGCCCAGGATCTCGGCCTGGTCAACGAGCCGATCTCCTTCCTGGGTACGCCGAGCACCGCGCTGTGGTCGACCGTGTTCCTCATCGTGTGGCGGTTCACGGGCTTCTTCATGCTGCTGCTGCTCGTGGGCCTGCAGGGGATCTCCGCCGACATCTACGAGGCCGCCGAGATCGACGGCGCGGGCCGGTGGCAGTCGTTCCGCCACATCACGCTGCCGCTGCTCCGGCCGAGCCTGGCGCTCTGCACGATCATGTGCGTCACCGGGTCGATCCTGGCCTTCGACCAGTTCTACATCCTCACCAAGGGCGGGCCGGACAACAGCACCCAGACCGTGGTGCAGCTGGTGTACACGCTGGCGTTCGGGGGTCGCAACGACCTCGGCCTCGCCGCGGCGCTGTCGATCATCGTGCTGCTCGCCCTGCTGGTGCTGAACCTCGTCACCTTCCGACTCCTGCGGTCCCCCGAGGAGGGCTGACATGACCACCAACACGGTCTCCCCGCGCCCGATGGCGCGGCTCGACGACGCCGACACGGAGCGTCCCGAGCGACGTGGCACGTCGTTCGGCCGCCTCGCGCTGCGCACGCCGGCCTGGGTGTTCCAGGGCGCGCTCGTCGTGATCTTCCTGTTCCCGCTGGTGTGGGCCGCGGTGTCCTCGGTGTCGCCGCAGGGCGGCACCAACCAGACCGAGGGCTGGGGCTTCGGCAACTACCGCGCGCTCGCCGACTACCAGGACGGCATCTGGACCTACCTGCTCAACTCCACGCTGGTGTCGGGCATGACCGTGGTGTTCACGCTGACGGTGTCGCTCCTGGGCGGCTACGCGTTCGCGCGGTTCCGCTTCCCCGGCAAGAACCTGCTCTTCCTGGCCACCCTCGGCATCCTCATGGTTCCGTACGCCACCCTCCTCATCCCGCTCTACGTGCTGCTGAACGACCTCGGCCTCCAGAACTCGCTGGTCGGGCTGGCGCTGGTGATGACGCTGTTCCAGCTGCCGTTCGCCACGTTCCTCATGCGGATCTCGTTCGAGGCGGTGCCCAGCGAGCTCGACGAGGCGGCGCTGGTCGACGGCGCCGGCTCGTTCCGGGCGCTGGTCCACGTGCTCATCCCGGCGGTCAAGCCGGGCCTCATCACCGTGGCGCTGTTCGCCTTCCTGGCGGCGTGGAACGACTTCATCACGCCGCTGATCCTCATCACCGACACCAGCAAGTCGCCGCTGCCGCTGGCCGTGGCCAACGCACGCGCGCAGGTGATGGGGATCATCGACTACGGGGCCACCCAGGCCGGCGTCGTCGTGCTCGCTCTGCCCTGCGTCGTCCTCTTCCTGCTGCTGCAGGGCCACTACGTACGCGGCTTCATGTCCGGCGCGGTGAAGGGATGACCGCACCGCCCACCGCGCGGCCGACGCGCGCCCACCGACGACCCACGCCTGGACCGGAGACCTCACGATGACCGCACGTGCCGACGGCTCGCCCGTCCGCCCCACCCTCGAGCCGGTGCGCCGGATGCCATCGCCCGTCGACTCCTCGCCGCAGGCGCCGGTGGTGCCGGCCCGGGCCCGCCTGCACCCGGTGGGCGTCGCCGACGTCGTGCTCGACGGCGGCTTCTGGGGCGAGCGGCAGGAGGTCAACGCCGCCAACACGCTGGCCCACGTCGAGCACTGGCTCGAGCGGGAGGGCTGGCTCGGCAACTTCGACCTGGCGGCCGCCGACGCCGACATGTCGGACCGCCGCGGCCGGGAGTTCAGCGACTCCGAGGTCTACAAGCTGCTCGAGGCGATGGCGTGGGAGCTCGGCCGCCGGCCGGACGCCGGCCTGGAAGCCCGCTTCGACGCCATCGTCCGGCGGGTGGCCGCGGCGCAGGCGGCCGACGGCTACCTCGGGACGAACTTCGGCCGCCGCGGCCAGCGTCCCCGCTACACCGACCTCGAGTGGGGCCACGAGCTGTACTGCCAGGGTCACCTGATCCAGGCTGCCGTCGCCCGGGCGCGCACCGGCCACCCCGACGACCTGCTCGTCCAGGTCGCCCAGCGCTCCGCCGACCACATCTGCCTCACCTTCGGCGAGAACGGCATCGACGGCATCTGCGGTCACGCCGAGATCGAGGTGGCGCTCGCCGAGCTCGGGCGGGTCACCGGCGAGGAGGCCTACACCCGGCAGGCGGCGACGTTCGTGGAGCGCCACGGCCGGCAGACGCTGGCCGACATCGAGTTCGGGCGTTCCTACTTCCAAGACGACGTGCCGGTGCGCGACGCCACCGTCTTCCGCGGGCACGCCGTGCGCGCCAACTACCTCGCCGCCGGCGCGATCGACGTCGCCGTCGACACCGGCGACGACGACCTCCTCGAGGCGGTGACCGCGCAATGGCGCGCCACCCGCGGGCGCCGCACCTACCTCACCGGCGGGCAGGGGTCGCGCCACCAGGACGAGGGCTTCGGCGACGACTACGTACTGCCTCCCGACCGCGCCTACTCCGAGACCTGTGCGTCGATCGCCTCGGTGATGGTGGCGTGGCGGCTGCTCCTGCAGAGCGGCCGGGCCGAGTTCGCCGACCAGATCGAGCGCACGCTCTACAACGTCGTCGCCACCTCACCGGCCGACGACGGGCGCTCGTTCTACTACGCCAACACGCTGCACCAGCGCGTGCCCGGAGAGGCCGCCGACCCCGACGTCGCGAGCGCGCGGGCGCAGTCGTCGCTGCGCGCGCCGTGGTTCCACGTGTCGTGCTGCCTGCCCAACGTGGCGCGCACCCTGGCGAGCCTCGGCTCCTACCTCGCGACGCTCGACGACACCGGTGTCCAGCTGCACCAGTACGCCGCCATGACCGTCGCCGGCCGGATCGCCGGTGGCGAGGTGCGGCTGCGGATCGACACCGACTACCCACGCGACGGCCGGGTGACCATCCGGGTCGAGGAGGCGCCCGAGGCCGGGTTGTGCCTCAGCCTCCGGGTGCCGGAGTGGGCGCGCACCGCCACCGTCCGCACCGCCGACGACGCCGACGCCGTGCCCGCGCCGCCCGGCGTGCTGGCGCTGCCCGAGAGCCTCACCGCCGGCGACGTCATCGAGCTCGACCTCGACCTGCAGCCGCGGTTCGTGTGGCCCGACTCGCGGGTCGACGCCGTCCGGGGCTGCGTGGCGGTCGAGCGCGGCCCCGAGGTGTGGTGCGTGGAGTCGATCGACCTGCCGGGCACCGACGGCGAGGCCGGCCCCGACGTGTCCCGGGTGCGGGTGCTGGCCGAGGTCGAGCCCTGGTACGAGGACGGCCGGGTGCGGGTGCGTGCCCGGTTGCTGCCGGAGCAGCCCGACCGCGAGTGGGCCTACGGCGCGCACGACGAGGTCGGGGAGCCGCTCGGCGAGGTCGTCGACGTCGCGCTCGTGCCCTATCACCGCTGGGCGCGGCGCGGCCCGTCCACCATGCGGGTCTGGATCCCCGCGGAGGGCACGGCCCGATGAACGACCGGCCGGAGCAGTACACCGTCGGGGTGGACTTCGGAACCCTGTCCGGCCGCGCGGTCGTGGTGCGCGTGGACGACGGGGTCGAGGTCGGCACCGCCGTGCACCCCTATCCCCACGGCGTCCTCGAGCGCACGCTGCCGGGGTCGGACACCCGGCTCCCGCCCGACTGGGCGCTGCAGGTGGCCGACGACTACCGCGAGGTGCTGCGCGTCGCCGTGCCCGCCGCGGTGCGTGACGCCGGCATCGACCCCGCCGCGGTGGTGGGCATCGCCACCGACTTCACCGCCTGCACGATGGTTCCCTGCCTGGCCGACGGCACGCCGCTGGACGAGGTCGAGGGTCTCGCCGACCGGCCGCACGCCTACGTGAAGCTCTGGAAGCACCACGCGGCGCAGGGCCAGGCCGACCGGATCAACCGGCTGGCGGAGGAGCGCGGCGAAGCCTGGCTGCCGCGCTACGGCGGGCTGATCTCCTCGGAGTGGGAGTTCGCCAAGGGCCTCGAGCTGTTCGAGGAGGACCGCGAGCTCTACGACCGCATGGACCGCTGGGTCGAGGCCGCCGACTGGATCGTGTGGCAGCTGTGCGGCAGCTACGTCCGCAATGCCTGCACGGCCGGCTACAAGGGCATCCGCCAGGACGGCGCCTACCCCTCGCGCGACTACCTCGCCTCGCTCGCGCCCGGCTTCGAGGACTTCGTCGACGACAAGCTCGACCACACGATCGGCGAGCTGGGGGCGCGGGCCGGCGGCCTCACCGCCGAGGCGGCCAGGTGGACCGGGCTCCCCGAGGGCATCGCGGTGGCGGTCGGCAACGTCGACGCCCATGTCACGGCGCCGGCCGCCCAGGCGGTCGACGCGGGCCAGATGGTGGCGATCATGGGCACCTCCACGTGTCACGTGATGAACGCCGACGTGCTCCGCGAGGTGCCCGGCATGTGCGGCGTCGTCGACGGCGGCATCGTCGAAGGCAGCTGGGGCTACGAGGCCGGGCAGAGCGGCGTCGGCGACATCTTCGGCTGGTTCGTCGACCGGGCCGTTCCCCTCGAGTACGCCGAGTCGGCGGCCGCGGCGGGGGAGTCGCTGCACGAGCACCTCACCCGGTTGGCGGCCGGTCAGGCGGTGGGCGAGCACGGGTTGGTCGCCCTCGACTGGCACTCCGGCAACCGCTCGGTGCTCGTCGACCACGAGCTGTCCGGCGTGGTGGTCGGGCTCACGCTCGCCACCCGGCCCGAGGAGGTCTACCGCGCCCTGCTGGAGGCCACCGCCTACGGCACCCGGGTGATCGTCGAGACGTTCCGCGACGCCGGGGTGCCCGTGTCGGAGTTCATCGTCGCCGGCGGTCTGGCGAGGAACCCGCTGTTGATGCAGATCTACGCCGACGTGCTGCGGCTGCCGCTGTCGGTGATCGGCTCCGACCAGGGCCCGGCCCTCGGCTCCGCCATCCACGCCGCGGTCGCCGCCGGCGCGTACCCCGACGTGCCCACCGCAGCCAAGGCGATGGGCAAGGTCCTGCGGTCGGTCTACGTGCCCGACGAGGCGCGGGCGCGCGTCTACGACGCGCTGTTCGCCGAGTACCGCCACCTGCACGACCACTTCGGCCGCACCACCGACACGATGCGACGGCTCAAGCGGATCCGCCGCGAGGCCGTCGCGCTACAGAACGTCTACGGACAGCGTTGAGAGGACATCTGTGACCACCAATCCGACCGCCGAGATCTGGTTCCTCACCGGCAGCCAAGGCCTGTACGGCCCCGAGACCCTCGACCAGGTGGCCGAGCAGTCCCAGGGCATCGTCGCCGAGCTCGAGGGGGCCGGCCTGCCGGTGCGCGTCGTGTGGAAGCCGGTCTTGCTCGACGCCGCTGCCATCCACCGCCAGGTGCTCGAGGCCAACCTCGACCCCGCCTGCGCCGGTCTGGTCGCGTGGATGCACACGTTCTCCCCGGCCAAGATGTGGATCGCCGGGCTGGACGCGCTGCAGAAGCCGCTGCTGCACCTGCACACGCAGGCCGGCATGGAGCTGCCGTGGTCGACCATCGACATGGACTTCATGAACCTCAACCAGGCCGCCCATGGCGACCGGGAGTTCGGCTACATCCAGTCGCGGCTCGGCGTGGCCCGCAAGACGGTGGCCGGTCACGTGCGCTCGCCCGACGTGACGCGCCGGGTGGCCGACTGGATGCGCGCGACTCTCGGCCTGGCCGAGCTGCGCCGGCTGCGGCTCGCGCGCTTCGGCGACAACATGCGCGACGTCGCCGTCACCGAGGGCGACAAGGTCGAGGCGCAGCTGCGGTTCGGCGTCTCGGTGAACACCTACGGCGTCAACGACCTGGTGGCCGTGGTCGACGACGTGCCCGACGACGACATCGACAAGCTCGTGACCGAGTACGCCGACAGCTACGACGTCGCGCCCGAGCTGCTCGCCGGCGGCGACCGGCACGAGTCCCTGCGCTACGGCGCCCGCATCGAGCTCGGGCTCCGGGCCTTCCTCGACGACGGCGGCTTCGGCGCCTTCACCACCAACTTCGAGGACCTCGGCGGGCTGCGGCAGCTGCCCGGCCTCGCGGTGCAGCGGCTGATGGCCGACGGCTACGGCTTCGGCGGCGAGGGCGACTGGAAGACCTCGGTGCTGCTGCGCACCACGAAGGCGATGGCGGCCGGTCTCCCGGGCGGCACGTCGTTCATGGAGGACTACACGTACCACCTGGTGCCGGGGGAGGAGAAGATCCTCGGGGCGCACATGCTCGAGGTCTGCCCGAGCATCACGACCGCCCGCCCCACCCTCGAGGTCCACCCGCTCGGCATCGGCGGCCGCGACGACCCGGTACGACTGCGGTTCGTGGCCGATTCCGGGCCCGGCGTGGTGGTGGGCATGTCCGACCTGGGCGACCGGTTCCGGCTCACCCTCAACGAGGTCGACCTGGTGCCGCCGGACGCCGCGCTGCCGCGGCTCCCGGTCGCCTGCGCCGTGTGGGAGCCGCGTCCCGGACTGGCCACCTCGGCCGAGGCCTGGATCATGGCCGGTGCGCCGCACCACACCGTGCTCTCGACCGCGGTGGGCACCGAGGTGTTCGCCGATCTCGCCGACATGACGGGCACCGAGCTCGTCGTGATCGACGCCGACACCACCCCGCGAGGCTTTCAGCGTGAGCTGCGATGGAACGCTGCCTACCACCGCCTTGCCACCGGAATCTGACTCCGTTCCGAAACCTTTTCGGTGGCGCGTGCGCGTCCGAAATTCCGCCTGATACCCCGTGGTGCTGGGGATTCTCTCGGGGGCACCCGAAACATTCCGAAAACCATTGCGGAACATTCGGGCCGCTCGTAGCGTGCCTGTGACGACAGCCACAGAGGGGAATGATGATGGTGACTAGCCGAACCTGGGGAAGGGTCTCGGCGTGGGCGACCTCGCTGGCGGTGATCGCCGCTGGGGTAGCGCTCCTGCCGGCCTCGGCCGCCCATGCGGACCACCACGTGCTGCCCGGCAACGAGAGCGACATCGGGGTCTACACCGACGGTCAGGCCGACACGATGGACATCGGCGACCCGACGTACAGCAACCTCGGGACCGTGGAGCAGGACCTCGAGCCCGGCGTCCCGTGGACCGCCGACAGCATGCACCAGAGCATCTTCGACAAGGACCTCGCGGCCGGCGGCACCGACTACTACCTCGACCGGATCCTCGGCGTCCGCGGCAACCTCGGCAACGCCGTGCTGCAGACCCGCGGCCGCTCGCTCTACATGCGCGGCGCGAGCAACAACAACTTCACCCAGCTCGGCTTCGCCGGCAGCGCCTTCGTCGGCGGTCCGAACAACCTGGGCAACCTGTTCACGGTCCAGGTCCGTCAGGCCGACGCCACCGTGCCCCTCGCCGAGGTGCCGGCCGAGCGGTTCAACGCGCCGAGCCACGCCAAGAGCCAGCTCAACGTGGGCACCACCGGCGTCGTCGTCAACCAGCGCAAGTTCATGACCTACGACAACGTCGCGGTCAGTGCGATGGAGTTCAGCAACCCCGGCGCCGCTCCCGTCACCTTCACCCTGCGCGCGGCCTCGGGGCTCGCCACGCAGCCCGGAGCGACCGCCGACGAGCTGAGCGGCACCCGCACCATCACCAGCGGCGCCAACAACGGCCTCGTCGACACCCCGTGGGTGCAGATGAAGTTCGGGCTCAAGGGCGCGGGCTTCAGCCGCAACGGCACCAACCTCGAGCGTGAGGTCACCATCCCCGCGGGTGGCAGCAGCGCGGTCTCGGTCGCGGCGGTCGCCTACCACGACCAGCTCCGCCAGTCCTACGACTCCTTCGAGGACTACGCCGCTCTGTCCCCGAACGACGCGTTCCGCACCGCGGTCACCGCGTTCAACCGCCGCTGGGCGGAGGACATCCCCTACGTCAACGTGCCCGACCCCGCCGTGGAGAAGGCGATCGTCTACCGCTGGTGGGGCGAGCGCTACAACAGCCTCGACGCCGCCGCCCCCGGCTACGTGTACCAGTACCCGACCACGATCGAGGGCGTGAACCTGTACCAGAACGCCGTCGCGCTCACCCAGCCGATGCACCTGCAGGACACCAAGTGGATCCGCAATCCCTACCTGGGCTACGGCCAGGTGATGAACATCGGTGAGCTGTCCGGGTCCTCGGCGTTCATCGACAGCCCCGGCCACACGTCGTGGAACAACCACTACTCGCAGTACCTCGGTACCGCCGGCCTCGAGGCATTCAACGTGCACGGTGGCGGTCCGGCCGTCGCCGAGCGCTTCGCCGAGTACTTCGAGGGTGACGGCGTCGGCCAGCTCGAGCACTACGACGGCAACGACGACAACCTGATCGCCTACGACACCAACTACATGCCGGGCAACGACTCCGACGCGATCACCTTCGGCTTCCCGAAGGCCAACGCGAGCGCGCCCGGCGCCCGCACCATCGAGCGGCCCGAGTCGGCCTACGTGTGGGGCGCGTTCGACGCCGCCAGCCAGCTCTACGAGATGGCCGGCGACGACGCCGACGCGGGATCGACGAGCCAGAAGGCCGACGAGATCCAGGCCGCGATCCTCGACCGGCTGTGGAGCCCGGACATGCGGATGTTCACGGCCCTCACCTCGCACGGAGCGCAGTCCGCCGCCACCGCCAACGGCAACCCCAACCCGCTGCCGGCCGACCAGCGCGACCACATCCCGTCGCGGGAGTCGAACCTCTACGACGTCTACGCCGAGAACCTGATCCCCGAGGGCGACGCCGCGGAGTACGTCGACGGCTTCCGCTTCCTGCGGTACGGAGACAACTTCCCGATCTTCCCGTTCTACACGGCGAACCAGTTCGACAAGACCCGCTACAACATCGGCGGCTCGAACAACTTCTCCAACATCAACTTCACCGTGCAGTACCGCGCCGTCCGCTCGGCCCTGCGGCACTACGACCCGGAGGGGAAGTACGTCACCCCCGAGTACGCCCGCCGGCTGCTCGACTGGATGGCCTGGAGCATCTACCCGCAGGCCGGTGACGTGCGGCAGCCGAACCAGGCGGAGTACTACTCCAACTGGAACCCGACGGCGAAGACCTACAACCGCAACAACCAGAACCACGTGATGCTCGGCAACATGAACTACATCTACGTCGAGGACATGGGCGGCATCCAGCCGCGGTCCGACGACAAGATCGAGCTGTGGCCGATCGACCTCGGCTACGAGCACTTCATGGTCAACAACCTGCGCTACCACGGCAAGGACGTCACGATCGTCTGGGACGAGGACGGCAGTGCCTACGGGATGGGCGCCGGCTACAGCCTGTTCATCGACGGCGAGAAGAAGGCGAACGCGACCGAGCTCGGCCGCTTCACCTACGACCCGGCCACCAACACCGTCGACGGCGAGGACGGCCTGACCGTCACCGCCACGGACGACACCGGCGCCGACGTTCCCACCGCCGTCGACACCGAGATCGAGGACGAGCGGGTGGTCGACTACATGAAGACCGCCGGCATCGACCTCACCGAGGACGCCACCAACCTGGCCTCGTCGGCGACGCTCAGCTCCTCCTACACCCAGGCGGGCACCCGCCCGACCCCGTGGCGCACGTTCCACACCCCGGGCATCACCGGCCAGATGAACTACACGCCGGGCGCCATCGCCACCACCGAGCGGCCGGTGTCGCTCGATGCCGTCAACGACGGCAACACCGTCAGCGAGCCCTACTGGGGCAACTACGGCACCACCACCTCGAAGGGGTACATCGAGCTCGACCTCGGGTCGGCCAAGACCTTCGACAACGTGAAGGTGTTCTTCTACAGCGACCGCCAGACCGGCGGCTATCGAGAACCAGCGCGCTACTTCGTGCAGGTGCCCGACGGATCGGGCGGCTGGAAGGCCGTGCCGAACCAGTGGAAGTCGATGGCGATCCCGCAGGCCAAGTTCAACGAGGCCCTGTTCGACACCGTGACGTCCGACAAGGTGCGAGTGGCGTTCGACAACGCGCCGGGCAACTTCACGGCGATCAGCGAGATCCAGGTGTTCGACTCCGGGCGCGAGGTGCCGGACGTCGCGGGCAACGCGGCTCCGGTGGTCACGGTCAACCGCGACGCCGCCGGCAACGGCAACCTGCGCACCCGCCTGGTGGCCACCGCCAGCGACGACGGCCTGCCGTACGACCAGGACCTCACCTTCGGGTGGGAGGTCGTCTCGAAGCCGGCCGGCGCGGGCGCGATCATCAGCTCCCCGTCGTCGCTCACCACCACCGTCACCGGCACCATCCCGGGTGACTACGTGTTCCGGTTCCGTGCCTCCGACGGCGAGCTCACCACCGAGCGCGAGATCACGGTGAACCTGGAGGAGGTCGACACGTTCGCCGACCTCGGCCAGTACGCCACGATCACCACCAGCGGCTTCCCCTCGTGGGAGAACCCGCAGCAGGTGAAGAACCCGAGCACGCCCGCGAGCTCCAACCCCGGAGCGGGCAACGGCTGGGGCACCTACGGCCAGGCCAACAACGGCGGCAGCGAGGCCACCGCGGCCTGGATCCGGTACGCGTGGGACGAGCCGGTGCGCCTGGCGGGCAGTGACATCTACTGGTACGACGACAACGGCGGTACCCGTCGCCCGAACCCGGCGACGTACGCCATCGAGCGGTCCGACGACGGCACCACCTGGACGCCGGTCACGCTGCAGGGCTCGGCGTACGCCGACGCGCTGCTGACCAACCGCTACAACCGGCTCAACTTCGAGCCGATCACCACGAAGTTCCTGCGCATCCGCATCTTCGGAATCCAGAACAACGCGGCCGGTACCGGCGTGCTGCGCTGGCGTGCCTACAGCGAGCGCGTGGAGTCCACCGAGGCTCCCGTGATCGTGCGGACCGAGCAGGGCGTGGTGCCGGAGCTGCCGACGCAGCTGAACGCGGTCTATGAGAGCGGTGCGCGGACGACGATCCCCTTCACCTGGCAGGAGATCACGCCCGCCATGGTCGAGGACGTCAACACCGACCCGTTCGTGGTCTACGGCACCAACAGCGACTACGGACTGATCGCCGAGGCACAGGTCTACGTCCGACCGGAGACCCCGGACGACGGGATCACGATCCAGGGCGCCCAGCAGTTCGAGCAGACGGTCGCGGTGGGCGAACAGCCCTACCTCCCGACCAAGCTGCTGGTGTCGTACAACGACGGCTCGCGCGACAACCAGGCCGTCGGGATCGAGTGGGACTACGACGAGACCCTCGTCGACACCCCGGGCACGTACTTCATCACCGGCAACCTGGTGCTGCCCGACTACGTCGGCGACGCCGGCACCACCACGACCACGCTCAAGCTGACGGTCGGCGAGGGCGACACCGCCGCCCCGGTCACGACGCTGACGTGGACGCCGGCGGAGCCGGACGGCAACGACGGCTGGTACAAGACCGCGCCGACCTTCACCCTGACCCCGGAGGACACCGGCGGCTCGGGCGTGGTGGGCAGCGACATCCAGTACCGGATCGACGACGGGGCCTGGCAGGCGTACGGCGTCGGGCCGGTGACCGTGCCGGACGGCACCCACACCATCGAGTACCGCTCCACCGACCGGGCCGGCAACGCCGAGACCGCGAAGTCGGCGGGCCCGGTGAAGGTGGATGCCACCGCCCCGGTGAGCAGCGCGACCGTCCAGGACGCCACGGTCACCGTGACGGCGACCGACGCCCTGTCGGGGGTCGACCTCATCGAGGTCAAGGTCGACGACGGGGAGTGGACGGAGTACACCGCTCCGGTCACCGTCGAGGGCGAGGGCACGCACACCGTGCTCTACCGCGCCACCGACGTCGCCGGCGTGGTCGAGGCCGACCGCTCCGTCGAGGTGACGGTGCCGCCGGTGGAGCAGCCCGACACCACCGGACCGCAGATCGGTCTGGCCGGCGTCACCAGCCGCAGCTACCTCGACGCGGCCCGGTTGACACTGCGGTGGAACGCGACCGACTCCGAGTCGGGGGTGGCGTCGACGACGGCCACGCTCGACGGCAAGCCTGTCCGACAGGGTGAGCTCAACCTCCACACCATGCGGCTCGGCCAGCACACGTTGGCGGTCACGTCGGTCGACCGGGCCGGCAACACCTCCAGCAGGACGGTCCGGTTCACGACGATCACCTCGATCACGTCGATGAGGACGCTGATCACCCGGTTCATCCGGCTCAACAACGCGTCCACACCGGCGCTGACGCGGGAGCTCCGCACCCACCTCGACAACGCCGCCTACACGATGAACCGGGGCCGCAACGCCCTGGCGATCGGGCACCTCCAGAAGTTCAAGGCGGCCACCAAGCGGCTGCGTTACAAGTCCCACGGCGAGGTGCTGCGGCGCGATGCGAACTGGATGATCGTCCGGCTCCGCTGATCCCACTCAGCGGTGAGAATCCAGTGAGACACCGAGGGGCGGTCCCGACCGGGGCCGCCCCTCGGTGCGTGCTACGACGGGACTTCCGAGGACGCCGCGAGCGCGGCGGCGGCGCACCAACGATCGGCACGGTCGGCCACCTGCTCGCGTGACCCGGCGCCGCCGACGCTGCACGCGAGCCAGGCGTCGCCGAACAGGCCGCGGTACGAGACCACCGGGCCGTCCGGCGTCCGGCACACCAGGGCGACGGTGGGGTCGCCGAAGCCCGCCGCGTCCTCGCTCGGGCGGCAGCCGTCGGTGCGCAGTGCGGCCTTCCGCAATGCCCGCGCGTCGTCGGCGCTCACCGGCGGCGCGAACACCCAGGCGCGAACTTCGGCCGTGCCGGTCGACCACACGCAGCCGAACTCGTGGGCGACGTCCTCGACGCCGTCGGCGAGCACCGCCCGCTCCCCGTTGGCGTACGCGTCGGCGGCGGTCGGCTCGCCGCCCAGCGCGTCGGCCACGGCCGCCTCGGGCAGGGCGTCGCAGAACGCGTCGCGCGTCACCACCAGGCCGGTGGTGTCGACGTCGGCCAGGGTGGCGGCCGGCGCCGGCTCCGGCGCGGTGCGCGGGGCGGTGTCTCCGCCGTCCTCCGGCTCGGGCTCGCGCAGCACCAGCACGCCGCCGACCACCAGGGCGGTGACCACCGTGGCGGCGAGGAGGAGGGCGGGCTTGCGCATCGCACCACCCTAGGATCGGAGGGGTGATGCCGCTCGACCTGACTCCCGAGCGGCGTGCGGTGCTCGAGGACCGGGTGGAGCGGTGGTGGCCCGACCTGCTGGCCGCCGTCGAGGAGATCTACGACGACCCGGAGCAGGTCGCCCGGCGGCTGCTGGACGTCGCGGCAGACGGCTTCGCGGCCCGGCCCGACGACCTGCACCGCCACGACCACCGGCGGCTGGTGCATCCCGACTGGGTGCAGGAACCCGGGATGTTCGGCTACGCCTGCTACACCGAGCGGTTCGCCGGCGACCTGCGCGGCCTGGAGAAACGGTTCGACCACCTCGCCGACCTCGGCGTCACCTACCTGCACCTCATGCCGCTGTTGAAGCCCCGCCCGGGCGACAACGACGGCGGCTACGCGGTGATGGACTACGGCGCCGTCCGGCCGGACCTCGGCACGATGGCCGACCTGCGCGAGGTGGCCACCGCGCTGCGCGGGCGCGGCATCTCGCTGTGCGTCGACCTGGTGCTCAACCACGTGGCCCGCGAGCATGCCTGGGCCGTGGCCGCCCGCGCGGGCGATGCCGCCCACCGCGCGTACTTCCACGTCTTCGCCGACCGCGAGCAGCCCGACGCCTACGAGCGCACCCTGCCCGAGGTCTTCCCCGACTTCGCTCCTGGCAGCTTCACCTGGGACGACGAGCTGGCCGGCTGGGTCTGGACGACGTTCAACGCGTGGCAGTGGGACCTGAACTGGGCGAACCCCGCGGTGCTGGAGGAGTTCGCCCGGATCGTGCTCGACCTGGCCAACACCGGCGTCGAGGTGCTGCGGCTCGACGCCATCGCCTTCCTGTGGAAGCGGCTCGGCACCAGCTGCCAGAACCAGCCCGAGGTGCACGCCGTCACCCAGGCGCTGCGCGCGGTGGCCCGGATCGCGGCGCCGGCACTGCTGTTCAAGGCGGAGGCGATCGTCGGGCCGCGCGACCTGGTGCCCTACCTCGGGGTCGGCGAGCACGCCGGCAAGGTGAGCGACCTCGCCTACCACAACAGCCTCATGGTGCAGGTGTGGTCGATGCTGGCCGCCCGCAACACCGTGCTGGCCCGGCAGGCGCTGGCCGCGCTGCCGCCCACGCCGTCGTCGGGCACCTGGATCACCTACGTGCGCTGCCACGACGACATCGGGTGGGCCGTCGACGACGCCGACGCCGCCGCCGTCGGCCTGACGGGGCACGGGCACCGGCACTTCCTCTCCGAGTGGTACGCCGGGCTGTTCCCCGGCTCCACGGCCGACGGGCTCGTGTTCCAGCACAACGAGGCCACCGGCGACCGCCGCATCAGCGGCACCGCGCGGTCGCTGGCAGGCTCGGTGGAGCGGGTGCTGCTCGCCCACGCCGTCGTGGCCGGCTGGGGCGGCGTGCCGGTGGTGTGGAGCGGCGACGAGCTGGCCCAGCCGAACGACCCCGCATGGATGACGGAGCCGGGCCACGAGGACGACAACCGCTGGGCCCACCGGCCCCGCCTCGACGACGCCTCCGCCGCCCGCCGCCACGACACCGCGAGCGAGGCGGGCCGGGTCTACACGGGGCTCGCCCACCTGGCCCGGGTGCGCGCGCGGCTGCCGCAGCTGCACGCCTCCGGCACCGTGGAAGTGCTCCCCGACACCGACGACGGCATCCTCGCCGTGGTGCGCCACCACCCGGCCGGCGCCTTCGTCGGCCTCTACAACGTCACCGAGGAGACCCGCCCGTTTCCCGCTCACCGGCTCGCCGCCGCCGGGGTCGACCGGCCCCACGACGCGCTCAGCGGTGCGGACGTCGTCCCGGACGCCCACGGGGACGTGCAGGTGCCACCTCACGGCGCGCTGTGGGTGGTCCCGGGGGGACACAGGGACGGCGCGTAGCCTCGGGCCGGTGATCCGATTCGAGAAGGCCACCGTGCGTTACCCGGGGCCCGGCGATCCTGCCCTCGACGAGATGTCGGTCGACGTCGACAAGGGCGAGTTCGTCTTCCTCGTCGGCCCCTCCGGCTCGGGCAAGTCCACCGCCCTGCGGCTGGTGCTGCGCGACCTCCGGCCGACCTCGGGACGGGTCTACGTCGCCGGCAAGGAGGTCAACCGGCTGGCCTCGTGGAAGGTGCCGCGGCTGCGCCGTCAGGTCGGCACCGTGTTCCAGGACTTCCGGCTGCTGCAGACCAAGACCGTCTCCCAGAACGTCTCGTTCGCGATGGAGGTGACCGGCCGGTCCCGCCGTGAGATCCGGCGCTGGGTGCCCGCCACCCTCGAGCTCGTCGGGCTCACCGACAAGGCCGACCGGATGCCTACCGAGCTCTCCGGCGGTGAGCAGCAGCGGGTCGCGATCGCCCGCGCCATGGTGAACAAGCCGATGATCCTCATCGCCGACGAGCCCACCGGCAACCTCGACCCCGCCACGTCGGCCGACATCACGAACCTGCTGGAGCGCATCAACCAGCAGGGCACCACCGTCGTCATGGCCACCCACGACCACGGGATCGTCGACCACATGCGCAAGCGGGTCGTCGAGCTCGAGGGCGGGCGCGTCGTCCGCGACGAGGCCACCGGCGTGTACGGCTACCAGCACTGACCTGACCCCGATCTCCCGAGGTTCCTTCTTCTCCCATGCAGATCACCCATGTCGGCGGCAACCTCCGCCAGAGCCTGCGCCGCAACGTCTCGATGCATCTCGCGGTGGTGCTCACCCTGTTCGTGTCGCTCACCCTCGGCGGCATCGGCGTCCTGCTCAGCAAGGAGGCCGACCTGATCGTCAACAAGCTGCAGGACGACCTCAAGCTGACGATCTTCTTCTGCATCGAGGACGACCCGCAGAACGAGCAGGGCTGCACCGACAACGTCACCGACGAGCAGCGCGACGCGGTCGAGGACGTCGTCAAGGACGACGACGACGTCGAGGACTACTACTTCATGTCGCAGCAGGATGCCTACGACGAGGCCAAGGAGGTGCTCGGGCCGCAGGGCTTCGAGGGCCCCAACCCGGCGGTCACGGTCGACGACTTCCAGGAGTCGATGTGGATCACGCTGGAGGATCCCGACGACTACCAGGGCCTGCAGAGCGAGGTGGAGTCGCTCGACGGCGTCAGCTACGTCAGACCCGCCCAGGAGCTGGTCGGCCCGATCTTCACCGTCATCAACGTCCTGAAGTGGGGGGCGTGGGGCGGTGCCGCCGTGCTGCTCGGCGCCGCGATCCTGCTCGTGGCCAACACGATCCGGCTCGCCGCCCTCGCCCGGCGCCGCGAGATCGAGATCATGCGGCTGGTCGGCGCGTCCACGTTCTTCGTGGCGCTGCCCTTCATGCTCGAGGCGCTGGTGATCGCCGCCATCGGGGTGGCGCTGTCTGCCGGAGCGCTCGCGCTGTTCACGCAGTTCGCGATCGTGGGTGGTCTCGACGACTACGTGAAGGCGCTGCCGTTCGTGGGCTGGTCGGACTACGTGGAGACCCTGGTGCTGCTCGCGATCGCCGGTCCGGCGCTCACCGTGCTCCCGACACTCCTACTGACCCGCAAATACATCAGAGTCTGACCTCGGCGACGTACGGTCGTCGCGTCCTCTTCCCCGGACCGAAGGTCGACCTGTGCGCTACTTCCCCAGCGCGGCACGTCAGCGTGTCGTCGGTGCCCTCGCGCTGCTCACGCTGCTCGTCGGTGCCCTGGCCCTGCCCAACGCCGTCGCCGACCCCGAGGGCGACCTCGAGGACCGACAGGACCGCGTGCAGGACCGCATCGACCAGCGCAAGGACCACCTCGAGGAGGCCAGCCGCGAGTACGCCACGGCGTCCCGCCGGCTGCATGCGGCCCAGCGGTCGCTGACCACGGCCCGCACCCGGCTGGCCCGCGTCACCGAGCAGCTCCAGACCGCCCAGCGACGCGCCGACGTGCTCGAGCGCGAGCTGCGCGAGGCGCGCCAGCGGCTGGCCACGGCCACCGACCGGCTGCGCGAGGGGCAGCGCGACACCGAGAAGCAGAAGCAGGACCTGCGCGAGGTCGTCACCGGGGCCTACGGCGAGGGCGACGCCCAGCTGCGCGCGTTCGGCTCGCTGCTCAACGCCGAGTCGCTCGACGACCTGACCGTGCAGCTCACCGTGCAGCAGATCGTGATCGGCAGCAACGAGGACGCCTACGAGGAGCTCCAGGACGCCGAGCGCCGGCTCGAGCAGCGACGCCGCGAGGTGCGCGCCGTCGCCGCGGAGGTCACTCGCAAGGAACGCGCCGCGCAGGACCAGGAGCGCCGGACCCTCACGTTCTACCGGCAGGTGCGCGAGGTCCGCGACCGGGTGCGCACGCTCGTGCTGGGCATCAGCAAGGTGCGGCAGTCGGCGTACCGGCAGAAGCTCCGCGACCGGCAGGCGCTGCGCGAGCTGCGCCAGCGCGAGGCGAAGATCGCCGAACGGCTGCGCCGGCTCGCCGAGCGGCAGCGCGGCCAGCGCGGCTATCGGGGCAACTCCGGGGGCTTCCTCTCCTCGCCGGCGCCGGGCGCCTACATCACCTCGCCGTACGGCTTCCGTACGCACCCGATCTACGGCTACTACAGCCTCCACAACGGCACCGACTTCGGCACCGGCTGCGGCGCGCCGATGAAGGCGGGCGCCTCCGGCGTCGTCGTCAACCGCTACTACGACTCCGTGTACGGCAACCGGGTGTTCCTCAATGTCGGCAACGTGAACGGCCGCAGCATGACCCTCGTCTACAACCACCTGTCGAGCTATGGGGTGTCGGTGGGCGAGCGAGTCGGCCGCGGCGAGACCATCGGCCGCTCCGGCACCACCGGCTGGTCCACCGGCTGCCACCTGCACTTCACGATCCTGATGAACGGCGACCCCGTGAACCCGATGCAGTACCTCTAGGGCGTGGCCCCCACACGCAAGGCATCCACCTGGGGTGGAAGCCACGCCCTAGCCCAGTTGCGGCTCCCTGAGAGCATGGGGCCGTGGCCAAGGAGCAGGGGCGCAAGATCGTCGCGCAGAACAAGAAGGCGCGGCACGACTTCGCCATCGAGGACGTCTTCGAGGCGGGTCTCGTGCTCCAGGGCACCGAGGTGAAGTCGCTGCGGCAGGGGCGCGCGTCGCTCGTCGACGGCTTCGTCGACGTCGACCGGGGCGAGGCGTGGCTGCACGGCGTGCACATCCCCGAGTACACCCAGGGCACCTGGACCAACCACGCCGCCCGGCGCAAGCGGAAGCTGCTCCTCCACCGCGAGGAGATCGACAAGATCGAGCGGCGGGTCAACGAGCGAGGTCTCACCGTCATCCCGCTGGCGCTCTACTTCGTCGACGGCCGGGCCAAGATCGAGATCGGGCTCGCCAAGGGCAAGAAGTCGTGGGACAAGCGGCACTCGCTCGCCGAGCGCCAGGCCAAGCGCGAGGTCGAGCAGGCGGTCGGCCGCCGGCTGAAGGGCATGCAGGATTGACCGGCGGATCCCCGGTGGTTGAGGAGGTCGGTCACGACCGTCTCGAAACCACGGAGCCGATCTCGCAGACCCGCGCCTTCTGGGAGCGGCTCGGCCTGCCGGGACTGTTCGACGTCCACGTGCACTTCCTGCCGCCGCCGATCCAGCGGGCGGTGTGGGCGGTGTTCGACGCCGCCGGGCCCAAGCTCGGGCGGGAGTGGCCGATCCGCTACCGGCAGTCGCACGAGGAGCGGGTGGAGATCCTGGGCAGCTTCGGCGTGCGCCGGTTCTCCACGCTGCCGTACGCCCACAAGCCCGGCGTCGCGGGCTACCTCAACGACTGGTCGCGTGACTTCGCTGCCGGTGTGCCCGAGGTGATCCGGTCGGCGACCTTCTACCCCGAGCGCGGCGCCGCCGACTACGTGGCCGCGGGGGTCGCGGACGGCGTCGAGCTCTTCAAGATCCACTTGCAGGTGGGGGAGTTCCACCTCGACGACCCGCTGCTCGACGGCGTCTGGGACGTGCTGGAGGACGCCGGCACGCCGGTCGTCGTCCACGCCGGGTCGGGGCCGGTGGGCAACGAGTTCACCGGGCCGGCGTCCATGGCGCGGCTGCTCGCGCGGCACCCGAGGCTGGCGCTCGTGGTGGCCCACCTCGGCGCACCCGAGTGCGCGGAGTTCCTGGCGCTGGCCGAGGAGTACGAGCGGGTGCACCTCGACACCACGATGATGTTCGTCGACTTCTTCGGCATCGAGTTCCCCGACGCGCTGGTGCCGCGGCTGGCGGCGCTGCGGGACAAGGTGCTGCTCGGCAGCGACTTCCCGACGATCCCGTACCCCTACCTCCACCAGCTCGAGGGGCTCGCGCGGCTCGGGCTGGGCGACGACTGGCTGCGCGCCGTCTGCTGGCACAACGGGGTGCGGCTCCTAGGCCGTGTTGATTGAGTCAGGCGCCGCCTTTGACTCGATCAACGCGGCCTAGGCTCGTCGCGTGGTTGACGACGGGCTCCGGACCGCCCTGGCCGAGGAGCGGCGCGCGCTCGCGGACCTCCTCGACTCCCTGACCCCCGAGCAGTGGTCGACCCAGAGCCTGTGCGAGGCGTGGACGGTCAAGGGCGTGGCGGTGCACCTGCTGCCGTCGGTCGGCACCAGCACCGTGGAGTTCGCTCGCGACATCGTGCGGGCACGGGGTCGCCTCAGCCGCGCCACGGCGACCCTCAACGATCGCTACACCGACGCGATGTCCACCGACGAGATCGTGCGCACGCTGCGCGACGACGCCGAGGACCGGTTCGCGCCACCCGTGGTCGGCCTGATCGGCCCCTACACCGACACGCTCGTGCACGGCGAGGACATCCGCGTGCCGCTCGGCCGCACCGATGACCGCCCGCAGGCCCGGTGGGAGCCGTCGCTCGACTTCCTGGTGGGGCGCAAGGCGCGGATGGGCTTCGTGCCCGGCCGGGTTCCCGACCTCTGGTACCAGGCCACCGACGTCGAGTGGCAGCACGGCACCGCCGACGTCGTCTCCGGGCCAGCGGCCGCGCTCGCCCTGGCGCTCACGGGGCGCACGGCGCGCCTCGACGAGCTCGACGGGCCGGGTGCGGAGGAATTGCGACGGCACGCCCGACGTTGAGACCGTATGGTGGAACACGCACCACAACTCAAGAGGGGCTGATCGGTTTCGACTTGGGACGTTTGTGCCCAGGGGAAGCGGGTCGAGGAGCCAGCGTCATCTCGTTAACGATCGCTGGAAACCAATAACTGCCAACGCTAAGCGCAGTTCCTTCGCTCTCGCCGCCTGAGCGGTGATCGAAGCGTCAGACCGGGCATCCGTCTCCGTCCCGGACCCTGGCGTCGACTAGGAGACTTGCCGATCACCTGCCGTCGGGGCGGGTGATCAGGGACTCAATCCCGACTGGGCCTGTCGGCGACGTGTCAGTGCGAGCGCCGGGGCCGAGAACACGACACCACTGACTGCACCCGGAGAAGACCTGGTACGACGCTCGAGGACGCGGGTTCGATTCCCGCCAGCTCCACGCACGACACGAACCCCGGCGAAAGGCGCAGAGCGCTGACGCCGGGGCTCTGTCGTGCGTGGAGAGGCATCGACCCGGCGGAAACTGCTGACCGACAAGAGCGACGAATCGAAGCCGAACGCAGTTTGCGCCGGGTCGATGCAACCCCAGATCGACCGGAGATTTGCGCCGACGTACGCGAACGGGCACGTCAGTCGACGAAGCCGTCGTCCGGCGACCAGACGAGCTCGCCACCGATGCGCAGTCCCTCGTCGTCGGGGAGGGCCTCGCCGGTGACGCCGGGGAGGTAGGTCGACGTCCAGTCCCGGAGATCGGCGGACGCCGCGACGGCGACGCCGCCGCGACACGACAGCACGAGGGCGAACCCCTTCGGTCCTGCCTCGAACCCGTCGAGTGAGGTGCAACGGCTGCGTGGGGGAGCGCCGTCGAGCACCACCGGCTCGCTCCACTGCTCGTCCCCGAGCAGGTGGCTCTGCACCTGGATCCGCTGTCCGTCGGGCGAGCCGAAGGCGACGGAGTTCCAGTGGATGAAGCCGGCGGCGTAGGTGTCGCAGCAGCCTCGGACGTCGATCTGGGCGAGCCCGCTCGCGTCCTCGGTGGTGGACGTCCACGCGTCGCCGTCTCGGACGAACCAGACGGTCGCGGCGCGGAGCTCCGGGTCGTTCACCTCCACCCAGGAGTCGCTCCAGGTGCGCAGGGAGGACCGGCAGTCCGAGCGAGCTCGGCCGCGCAGCGGCGTGGTGACCCGTGCCGAGGCGGTGAGGGCCGCGGCGCCTGGCTCGCTCGTGTACAGCTCGTACGTGCAGTCGCCCCGAGCGGGCCGCGACCCCACCACCCGCAGCGACCCGTCGGGTGCGAGCACCGGCTCCGAGGTGGACGAGGTGGAGGCGTCGAAGCCAGGGTGGTTGCGCCAGGCCGCCTCGTGGAACCCGTCGGTGGAGTCCCAGAAGAGCGCGCCGGTGGGGGAGCTTCCGAGGAACGCGGTGGCGCCGTCCGGGGTCACCTGCGCTTCGGTGGTGAGCGACTCGGTCGCGTCGCACACCAGGTCCCGGCACACGACGGCGATGTACACAGCGTTGTCGTCGTTGTCCTCGTTGGTGTCCGGCACGTAGGTCTCGACGATGCCCACGGTGCCGCCGCCGTACCGCACGGTGTTCTCGATCGCCCGGAGCTTCGAGTCCTCGTAGACCGTCTCCGGCTTCGTCCAGCCGTGGCCGTCCGGGTCGCGCCACTGGACGACGAGCCGGTGTCCGTCGGGCGAGCCGAGCGCGAGCTGCGCCTCGCCGTCGGGGAGGTTCACGAACACGTGGGGCTCGCCGGACTCCGGGTACTGCTCGAGACGCTGGGTGTAGTCGTCGTGGTCGTCCCCGCGCCATGCCGCCCAGCCGACGGCCGCTCCCGCGCCCAGGGCCACGAGGGCGAGCACCACCACGAGCCAGGATCGACGCACGACCCGAGCCTAGGCCGCTGCGGGCGTCCCCTGAGGCAGCGACGACGTGCCGCCATGCCACCGGTCCAGCGCCGCCAGTGCCAGGGGCAGCAGGCTGATCAGGGCCGCGGCGACGTGGTAGGGCACCTGCTGGCCGAGGGTGGACGAGTCGGCGTAGACGGGCTCGGAGTAGGTCGCGATGGCGAGATGGATCGTGAACGGCGCCAGGATGCAGGCGGCCCAGACGGTGCTGCCGACCGTGACGCCGGGGCGGGAGCGGACGGATGCGCTGCCGACGATCGCCAGGACGAGCGAGACGAGCCCACCGGTCGCGCAGACCGCGACGATGAAGATGCTCGAGAGCGCGAACAGCGGGTCCTGCTGGTCGGGCGGGACGCCGTCCTGGACGACGAGGTCGGCGGTGGTGAGCAGCCAGCCGCACGCGGCGAACGCGGGCACGGGAAGCCACAGGGCGAGAAGCGGACGCAGCGAGGTCATGCGCGCACTCTTCGCCGGACCGCGGGACGGCGCCTGAGCCCCGGCACTCAGCCAGGCCGGGTGGCGCTACCCGGAATCCACAGGCGGGGCAGGCATGATGCGCGCCATGCTCCCCCCGCGACTTCTCGGTCTCCTGGTCGGCGTGCTGGCCGGCGCCCTCCTCGCACTCACACCCCTCCCCGCCCAGGCGGCGGCGTCCGAGCTCACGCTCACGCTGCCGAAGGGGTACGCCGGCGAACGCGTCGACGTCGGGGTGCGACTGGTGGACGAGGCGCCCGTGGCGGGCGCGACCGTCGCGGTGTGGCGCCGGGTCCACGGGGGATGGCGGCGGATCGGGTCCGTCGTCACCGACGCCGACGGCCGGGGCTCGATCTCGGTCCTCCGTCTGCGCAGCGCGGCCGACAACGTGTTCCTGGCGAGGTATGCCGGCGACGGCACGCACGCCGCGGCCGACACCGGAGCCGCGGACGCTTCCCCTCGCGAAGCGGACCAGCGTGGTGACGCTGAGCGGCCCGCGCCGGGTCGTCGACGAGCGCGCGGCCACGCTCCGGGTCGAATGGCTCACGGCGCAGGGCGAGGCGGTCGCGGGCGCGGTGCGGGTGCTGCGGCGCGTGCCCGGCGGCCAGTGGCGGCAGGAGACGACCCTGCGGACCAACGGCGACGGGCGGGCGCGGCTCGTGGTGCGGCCCCGGGTCGACTCCGTGTGGCGCGTCGTGGCCCAGGGCCGCGACTGGGTGACCGGCGACCTCAGCGGCGACCTCGCCATCGACAACGTCCCGCCCGGCGACCCGGTGCGGATGCCGAAGGGCGCGCCCCGGCCGCGGGTCAAGCTGCCCCGCCAGGCGCGCGCCGTCGGGAGCGGCCCGAACGCGGTGGTCCAGCGCATCCCGAACGCCGTCTGGCGGAGCATGGCCGGACGCAGCTGGCACGCCGGCTGTCCGGTCGGCCGCGCAGGGCTACGGCTGATCCGGGTCAACTACTGGGGTTACGACGGCTACCGCTACCGCGGTGAGGTCGTGGCCGCCACCGGTGCCGCTGACAACATGGCCGGCGCGCTCGCGGCGATGTACCGCGGCGGGTTCCCGATCCGGGCGATGTACCGCGTCGACCGCTTCGGCTGGTCGAAGAAGCTCAAGGGAGCCAACGACTACCGGTCGATGGCGGCGGGCAACACCTCGGCGTTCAACTGCCGCGACGTCGTGAACCGGCCGGGCGTCCGCAGCCCCCACTCCTACGGCCGCTCGCTCGACGTCAACACGTGGGAGAACCCCTACCGCTCGGCCACGGGACTGGTGCCGAACTCGTGGTGGCAGTCCCGCAGCCACCCGCGGATCGCCTGGCGCTCGGGATCACACGGCGTGGTGCGGATCATGCGCAACCACGGCTTCCACTGGACCTACGGCCTCGGCGACACCCAGCACTTCGATGTCGGCGGCGGCGCCCGCAAGATGCTGCCCCCGGCCTGCCGCGACACCGTCTGCCACTGATCCGGAAACAGCCGGAACAGCGGGACCACGGCCCGCGTGACACCGGATGAGCGAGAAGCTGGTGCTGACGCCGGACGCGAACCACCCGTCACGGTCACGCCGACCGATGGCCGGTCGTCGTCACCGTCGGTGGCGCGACCGTCGCGGAGTCGACCGGGCGCTGACACTGCAGGAGTCGACCTATCGGCGGTGCAGTACGTGCCGATCGAGGACGTCGACCCCGCGTGCTACGGCCACCGACGCCACCTACTGCCCCACGGGCGACGCCGGCTACTACGACCTCGCGGTCGACGGGGAGACCCACGAGAACGCGGTGTGACCTACGAGCGCCCAGACGCCGTCGCCGACATGCCGGCCGGTGGCCTTTCCCCGCCTCAGCGGGTGCGCATCGGCAGGAGACCTCGATCCACCACGGCAGCGAGAGCACGCCGTGGGGGAGGGGACGCCGGCCCAGCCGGCGAGCCGTGCCAGCGCTGCCTCCGGGCCGGGAGCGGCGGCGACGCGCGCAGCGGCGTGGCCGGACTCGCTGGACTCGGCGGCCGCAGGGACAGGAAGGGCAGTGCGGGTCCGGCGCGGAGCGCGACCTTGTCGCGGTCGAGGTCGGCGAGGTCGCAGAGCCGGTCGAGGGCGAGGTCGGTGCCGCCGAGGTGGTCGACCAGGCCGTGCTCGACGGCGTCGACGCCGGTCCACACCCGGCCCCGCGCCAGCGGCTCCAGCTCGGCCAGGTCGCGGCCCCGGTCGGCGGCGGCCTTGCCGGTGAAGTCGGCGTACACCTCGTCGAGCCAGGCGTCGAGCACCTGCCACTCGTCCTCGGTGAACGGCTGCCCGAACGCCATCATCGCGGCCCGCGGACCCGCGGTGACGGACTCGTGCACGACCCCGATCCGGTCCAGCAGCCGCTGCGCCACGAGCTTGCCGGCGAGGACGCCGATCGACCCGGTGAGCGTCGTCGGCTGCGCCACGATCTCGTCGGCGCCCATCGCGACGAAGTAGCCGCCGGAGGCCGCCACCGTGCCCATCGTCGCCACCACCGGCCGTCCCGTCTCGCCGCAGCAGGGCGACCTCGCGGTGGATCGTGTCGGAGGCGACGTAGGAGCCGCCGGGGCTGTCGACGCGCAGCAGCACGCCCTCGACCTTCGTCGTCCCGGCCCGCCGCGCGCAGCCGGGCGGCGACGGCGTCCGCCCCGGCCTGGTTGCCGTGGCCGGGTCCGGTGACGATCGGCCCGCGGACGTCGACCACCGCGACGCCCGGCACGGCGGTCGACGGTCGCGCCGAGCCGCTGGGCCGGCGACTGGTGGGCGTAGCGGTGCACGTAGCGCAGCCCGGCGTCCTCGCCGCGCGGCCAGGTCGACCGGGCGTGGGCGTACACCTCGTCGCGGTAGCCGACCCGGTCGACCAGCCCGGCCTCGCGAGCGGCGTCGGCCGACAGCGGGGCCGCGGCCACCGCGGCCTCCACGTCGGCCCGGTCGAGGCCCCGGCGCTCGGCCACCCGGGCCACGGTGTCGTCGAGCAGCGAGGTGGCGATCCGCTGCATCATCTCCCGGTTGGCCGGCGTCACCTCGGTGCGCGGCGAACTGGTCGGCGGCGGACTTGTACTCGTGCCGCTGTCCGAGCTCGGGGTCGAGCGCCGAGCTTGTCCAGCCCGCCGCGGAACAGCGTGATCGCGACGTGGACGCCGGTCAGCCCGACCATCCCCGACGGCTGCAGCCAGATCTCGCGCGCGGCGCTCGCCACGCGGTAGCCGCCCAGCCCCGACGACAGCTCGCCGAAGGACTCCGTCCAGGCCAGCGTCGGCTTGTGCTCCGAGAACGCCGCCACCAGGTCGGCCACCTCGTCGGCGTCGGCGAGCGTCAGCGGGCAGTCGCCGACGTGCACGAGCAGCCCGACGACGTCCCGGTCGCGCGCCGCCTGCCGCAGCCCCCGCCGCACCGCGCCCATCGTGGGCGCGTGCCGGTGCTGCCACGCCTGGATCGGGCGTGGCCGGCGGCGCGGTGACGACGCCGTGGGCGAGGTCGAGCTCGAGCATCACAGGGTCGCCCCCCAGCCCGGGCACGGGGACGGGGAGGCGACTCAGCACGGCGCGCGGGTCCATGCCGCCCACGGTAGAAGCGGTCACCAATCGACCGCCCGCCGTTCACCGCCCCGACACCGCACGGGCGACGGCGGGCGGTGGGGTCCTGCCATGACCCCTCGGACCCGCCGCCTCCTCGCCCCCGCCGCTCTCCTCGTCTCCGTCGGGCTTCTCGCCCCACCACGGCACCCGCCACCGCGGCGCCGCCGGAGCGGGCGGCCCGGCCGGTCGCGCAGCTCGACGTCCCACTCGTGTTCGGGCACCGCGGCGCCTCGGGCCACCGCCCCGAGCACACGCTCGCCTCCTACGAGCTGGCGATCCGGATGGGTGCCGACTACATCGAGCCCGACCTGGTGTCCACCAAGGACGGCGTGCTGGTGGCCCGGCACGAGAACGAGATCAGCGGCACCACCGACGTCGCCGACCACCCCGAGTTCGCGGGCCGGCGCACCACGAAGACCATCGACGGCGTGGCGGTGACCGGCTGGTTCACCGAGGACTTCACGCTGCGCTGAGCTCAAGACGCTGCGGGCAAAGGAGCGGCTGCCGCAGGTGCGGCCCGGCAACACCCGCTACGACGGCCGGTTCGAGATCCCGACCTTCGCCGAGGTGCTCGAGCTGTGTGAAGACCTGGGAGAAGCGGCTCCGCACGAAGGTCGGCGTCGCGCCGGAGACCAAGCACCCCACCTACTTCGACGCCATCGGCCTCTCGCTCGAGGAGCCGCTGCTGCGCACGCTCGAGAGGTTCGGCAAGGACAAGGCACGCAGCCACGTCGTCATCCAGTCCTTCGAGGTGACCAACCTCAAGGAGCTGAACTACGACACCGACGTGCCCCTGGTGCAGCTCACCGGCGCCAGCGGCGGCCCGTTCGACCTCAAGGACGCTGGGCGTCACCTACGCCGACCTGGTCACCGCCTCCGGGCCTGCGGGTGATGCGCCGCTACGCCGACTGGGTCGGGCCCGAGAAGAGCCAGGTGCTGCCGCGCGATGCCGGCGGCGCCACCGGCGAGCCGAGCCGCCTCGTGCCGCGTGCCCACCGCGCCGGTCTCCGGGTCGTGATCTACACGGTGCGCGACGAGAACCAGTTCCTGCCCACCAACTTCCGTCGTGGCACCGACCCCGACGCCACGGGCGACGTCTTCGGTGAGATCGCCGCGCTGCTCGACGCCGGCGCCGACGGCCTGTTCGCCGACTACCCCGACAGCGCCGTGGCGGCACGGGACTGGTGGGTGGGGGACACAGTAGCTTCGGCTAGCGTGGCCTGCGTCTTCTGCTCGATCGTCGCCGGGGACACCGAGGCGGCCGTCGTGCTCGACGACGACGACTTCCTCGGCTTCCTCGACACCCGCCCGGTGTTCAAGGGGCACGTGCTGCTCGTGCCGCGCGAGCACGTCGTCACGCTGCCGGACCTGCCGGCCGGGCTGCGCGACCCGTTCCTCGCCCACGCCCAGCGGCTGGCGACCGCGATGGTCGAGGGGCTGGGCGCCCAGGGCAGCTTCGTGGCGATGAACAACACGGTCAGCCAGTCGGTGCCGCACCTGCACCTGCACGTCGTGCCGCGCACCAAGGGCGACGGGCTGCGGGGCTTCTTCTGGCCCCGCACGAAGTACGCCGACGGCGAGCCGGACCAGTACGCGGAGCTCCTCCGCCACGCACTAGCACCTCGGCCGTGACGTGCTCGCGCGCGGCGACGTGCCCCATGCCACGCACGTGGCGACGTTGGCGCACCATCGGTAGACAACCCCGGTATGCCTCTCGTGGCCCCGCATTGTCATTGCACGCACCGTGAACACGCCCGAGCCGCATCAGCACGCCACGGGCAGGGCACCTACCTTGAACCACATGGGTCGTTACGACGGGCGGGTCGCCCTGGTCACCGGTTCGGCACGCGGCATCGGGTTCGGCATCGCCACCCGGTTCGCGGAGGAGGGGCGAGCGTCGCGGTCGTCGACCTCGACGAGAGCGCGGCGAGCGACGCCGCCGGGCGGCTCCCCGGTGAGGCCCAGCACGTCGGCATCGGCTGCGACGTGAGCGACGCGGCGTCCGCCGAGGCCGCCGTCACCCGCACCGTCGAGGCCCTCGGCGGCCTGCACGTGCTGGTGAACAACGCCGGCATCACCCGCGACAACCTGCTGTTCAAGATGACCGAGGACGACTGGGACCTCGTGCTGGGCGTCCACCTGCGCGGCGCGTTCCTCATGACCAGGGCCGCCCAGAAGGTCTTCGTGGAGCAGAAGTACGGGAAGATCCTCAACCTCTCCAGCGTCTCCGCGCTCGGCAACCGCGGCCAGGCCAACTACGCCGCCGCCAAGATGGGCGTGCAGGGCTTCACCCGCACCCTCGGGATCGAGCTCGGCCCGTTCGGCATCAACGCCAACGCCATCGCCCCGGGCTTCATCGTCACCGAGATGACCGACGCCACCGCGGTCCGGCTCAAGATGGAGCCCGAGCAGCTGCAGCAGATGAACGCCGAGGCCAACCCGGTGCGCCGGGTCGGGCGGCCCGAGGACATCGCCGCGGCCGCGGCCTTCCTCTGCAGCGACGAGGCCTGCTACATGACGGGCCAGACGCTGTACGTCGACGGCGGCGCCAAGCTCGGCTGACGGCACCGCCCGGGGCATTCCCGACACACCTACTGCACTTACGCTGCCCGACGGCGTCCGCGCCCCACACTGAAGCGGGCTCGGACCCCTCGGACGTCCCACCACGAACGGAGCTCCTACGATGAGCCTCGAACCCGCACCCGCCTGGCCGCGCTGCTGACGGCGGGCGCCGTCGCCCTGGCCCTGGCGGGCTGCGGCGGCGACGACAAGAAGTCGGAGCCGAAGGAGGACGAGCCCGCGCCCACCGCGTCGAGGGTGACCCCGAAACCTGGCCGCTCACCGGCGTCGAGGTGGCGGGCGGCGGGTCGTCGATCAAGAAGCACCCGGTGCTCGTGCTGAAGATGGACAACACCGGGGCCAGCGCTCCGCAGCGCGGCCTCAACGACGCCGACCTGGTGGTCGAGGAGCTCGTCGAGGGCGGCCTCACCCGGCTCGCGGTCTTCTACTACACGAACCTGCCCGAGGTGGCCGGCCCGGTGCGCTCGATGCGCGCCTCCGACATCGGCATCGTCTCCCCGGTCAACGGCTCGATGATCACCAGCGGCGCGGCGGGCGTCACGATCCGGCGGCTCAAGAAGGCCGGCGTCGAGTTCTTCTCCGAGGGCGCCAAGGGCCTCGCCCGCGACAACGGCCGCAGCGCGCCGTACAACCTGTTCGCCGACGTCTGACCGTCGGCCGGGTGGCCGCGGCAAGCCGGCGCGCCGGTCGACTACCTGCCGTTCGGCCCGGCCGCCGACCTGCCGCAGGGCCAGCCCGCCACCTCGATCGACGCCCGGTTCTCCGGCGGCCACATGACGAGCTGGAAGTTCAACGGCGAGGGCTACTTCAACGACAACACCTACGCCAAGAAGGGCGAGGAGTTCCCGGCCGACACCGTGCTCGTGCTGCGGGTGAAGGTCGGCGACGCCGGCTACAGGGACCCCGCCGGCAACCCGGTGCCCGAGACCAAGCTCGAGGGCCAGGGTCAGGCGATGCTGTTCACCAACGGCCGGCTGGTGCGCGGCACCTGGAAGAAGGACGGGCTCGACTCCCCGCTGCAGCTCACCACCAAGGCCGGCAAGCTGATCGTTCCGTCCGGCCGCACCTGGATCGAGCTGGTGCCGAAGAACGGCGGCAACGTCACCTTCACGAAATAGGGGCGTCCTCCGGCTCGCCGGCGAGGGCGTTGGGCAGCTCGACGCCCTGCTCGACGAGCACCTGGAAGCCCGCGACCATGAAGCCGATCGCGGCCTCCACCCGGCGCGCCTCGAGCTCGGGGTCGTCGGCGACCGCCACCGACTCGCCGGCCGACGACATCGCGCCGAAGAAGATCCGGGCGAAGGTGTGCTGCATCGCGGGGTCGAGCTCCCAGGTGCCGGCGTCGAGCACCGACCGCACGATGTCGAGCACGTTGGCGAAGGTCGAGCGCTCCTCGCGCTCGCGGAACCGCTCGTAGCCGAGCACCGCGGGCCCCTCGGAGATCACGATCCGGCGGTAGCGGGGCTCGCGCACGACCTCGAGGAACGCGCGCAGCCCGGCCAGCGACTTCTCCCACGGGTCCTGGTGGCCGCGCAGCGCGTTCTGGATGAACTTGGCCGAGTCCTGCTCGACCCGCTCGAAGACCGCCTCGAAGAGCGCCTGCTTGCCCGAGAAGTGGTGGTAGAGCGCGCCCTTGGTGACCTCGGCGCCCGCCACGATGCTGTCGAGCGAGGTGGTGGCGTAGCCGTGCTCGGTGAAGAGCACCTCGGCGACGTCGACGAGCGCGCGCTTGGTGGAGGCGGAGTACGCCGCGCGCCGGCCGGACACCAGCTTGGTCACCGACTTCGGCATCCGGACAGGTATGGCCGGGTATGGCCAGGGTCACGCCCCGGGTGGCCGGGATCACGGCCGAATCGCGTGGGTGTCCGGTTGCCATGGGACATACTCGAAGTACGTACTCACGGTATGTGAGGCGTCACAGTGAGGAGTCACCCATGACCTGGAAGACCTTCCACCGCCGAGGCGACATCCTGCGCTCGGTGCTCGCCGTCGCCGACAACCGTCGCGACGGCCTGCTCCCGATGGACGTCGACGGCGTCGCGGAGACCTTCGGCGACGAGCTCACCCTGCTCGCCGCCCTCCAGCTCAAGTGGCACACCCGGCTCGCCGGCCGGATCGACCGCGCCCTGACGAGCCAGCCCCTCGACCTCGACGACGCCGTCGTCGCCGCGTGGCGCGCCACGGCGACCGACCTGCCCGGCGTCCGCGAGGTGCTCGACCACTACCGCGAGCACCCGGTGGACGACGCCATGGCCGTCGCCATGGCCAAGGCCACGCGCAAGGAGCACATGATGCTGGCGATGATGGCCGGCCGGTGCAGCGTCGGCGACGAGGGCGGCGCCCCGATCGGCGCGGCGCTCGAGGAGCGCGCCCGCGCCGGGCGCCACCGCCGCGAGGTCGACGAGCCGACGCGGCCGTCGCTGCTGGACCGGCTGCGCGCCGCCCTCGTGGCCTGACCCGCACCGGCCGGGCCATGATGGACCCGTGACCGAGGTGCGGACGGGGATGCTCCTGCTCGCCACCCCTGTGCTGCTCGACCCGAACTTCACCGACAGCGTCGTGCTCGTGCTCGACGTCAACGAGGAGGGCGCGCTCGGCGTCGTGCTCAACCGCCCCACCGGGCTGGCCGTGGGTGAGGTGCTGGCGACGTGGGCCGACCACGTCGCCGAGCCCGAGGTGCTGTTCGAGGGCGGGCCGGTCTCCACCGACGGCGCGCTCGCCGTCGCCCTGCGAGCCACCGACGACGAGATCGGCCCCGGCTTCCGCGAGGTCGTCGACCGGCTCGCGCTGCTCGACCTCGACACCCCGGCCGAGCTCGTCACCGACGACCTCGCCGGCCTGCGGATCTTCGCCGGCTACGCGGGCTGGGGTGCGGGCCAGCTCCAGGAGGAGATCGCCGAGGGCCACTGGTACGTCGTCCCGGGCGTCGCCGGCGACGTCTTCCGCAGCGACACCACCAACCTGTGGCGCGACGTCATGCGCCGCCAGCCCGGCGACCTCGCGATGCACTCGACCCGCCCGGTCGACCCCGACCTCAACTGACGGCCGGCCTCACTCCACCAGGTCGACGGTGGCGAGCACCGAGTCGGCGAGCTCGCGCCGCTCCTTGAGCGTCGTGAGGTCGGGTGGAGACTCGAAGGTGAGCCAGATCGTGTAGTCGGTGGAGTTCGACCCGAAGGCCTCCACCCAGGTGGAGCGGCTGCGTCTGCCCGGTGCCGTGGAACATCGGCACGCCGTCGACCTCGATCGGCGGCAGGGTCTTCGGCGGGCTCGACGCCGTAGTCCGCTTGTACTCGCGGAAGGCCTCCTCGGGCGGGGACGGTGAGGCCGTCGTTCTGGATGACGATCACCTCGAGGACGTCGAGGCTGAGCTCGCGCGGCTCGGCGACGAAGCCCTCGGCGTCCTGGGAGGTCGTCTGCCACCCCTCGGGAGCCGGAGGCTGAGGCCGTCGACGGTGATCTTCTTGCCGGTGGCCGGGGCGGCGCCGGTGCCGAGGGGCGTCTCCGGCTCGGTGGGCTCGGTCGGCTCGGTCGGCTCGGTCGGCTCGGTCGGCTCGTCGACGTGTCGGCTCGGTCGGTTCCGTCGACTCGCGTCGAGCCGGGGCCCGCTGGCTCCGGCGGGTCCGGCTCGTCGTCGCCGCAGGCCGCGAGCGCAGCCACGAGCGCGAGGGCGGCGAGGGCGGCCGGGGCCGTGCGCCGCCGGAGGGGGTCGGTGCGTCCCGACTGCGTCTCACGCCGCCCATCGTCTCCCACCTTCCGAGTTCACCGGAGCCGCGGGTCGCGGCCCGCACCGGACCGATGCCCCCGGGGGCGTCCGCGAAACGCCGGCGCCGACGTCGTGGGATCGAGCCGTTTGGGCCGTGCCAGGGTGGGAAGACGGACTTACGAGAAGCACACAGCCACTCCACCGCCTCAGAGGAGATCAGCTCGTGCCCGCCTCAGTCTTTTCCAGCTTTCGGGAGCTACGTCGACGACGTCGGATCGTTTCTCTCCAACCTGCTCGACGTCGACGCCGCCACCGTGCGGGAGATCATGACCCACCTCACCGACGCGCAGGCCCTGATGCCGCGCGACGGCGCCGTCGAGCCGCTTCCCGGGCAGGTCTTCGGCACGCTGCCGGCCGGCGTCGAGATGGGCACCCACTCCAACGCCGCCCGCGACTACGTGATGGGCGCGCTCGGCGAGATGCTCACGACGCTCGGCGCCTACGACGACGGCGTCATCGCCTTCCGGTCGAGCGTCACCGGCGCCGACGAGCTCTCCGCGGCCGAGCTGCTGCGCATCGCCCGGGCCACCACGGCCGGCCAGGCAGCCAACGACGACGAGGGGAACTGACATGGCCAAGGGAGCCAAGCGACAGCGACTCGACGACGCGCTCCGCGCCGCGAAGGCCGGCCGGGTCGGCACGGCCGAGACCCAGTGGTTCGATGCCGCCCGAGACCTGCGGACGCGTGGCCCACCACCTGCGCAGGCCGCCAACCTCGGCTCGAAGATCGAGGGCGACGCCGGCAAGGCGATGTTCCTGACGATGGCCGCGTCGGCCGAACGGTTGACCGACCGCGCGCAGGACATGACCCGTGGGAAGGGCGCGCTGCGCCAGACCACCAACGCGATCATGCTGGCCCGCGAAGCACGCGACGACATCGACAAGCGACTGCCTCCGCTCACGCCGGAGCCGTTCTCGGCGCCCGAGGGATACGACGACATGCCCGCCGTGGCGCCAGACCGAGGTGCGCCAGAACCACTAGCAGACCCAGAGCGGACGGGTCGAGGAGCGGGAGCAGGAGCGGGAGGACGCCGCCCAGGAGGTGGCCGACCAGTTCGAGCTCGACTACCAGGACCCGATCAAGGTCATGCAGGACATCTACGGGTACGAGCCGCCGCCGCCCCCGCCGCCGGGGAACGTCCCCACGCCGGTGTTCGCGCCGGCCGGTGGCTCGGGCACCCAGTCGGGCAGCTACGGCGGACCGCGCGGTGACGGGCGGCCCGATGACGACGGCCCGCGTGACGACGGGCCCGACGACGACGGGCCCGATGACGACGGGCCCGACGACGACGTACCCACCGACACGCCGACGGTCCCCGAGGATCCCGGCCTCACGCCTCCCCCGCCGCAGCCGCCCACGACCCCGTGGGTCGACATCCCGGGCAGCTACGGCGACGCCGGCCCGAGCGACGGCGGCGGCTCCGGCGGCCCCTCGATCTCCCCGGCTGTGCTCGGGGCCGGAGCGGGCGTGGTCACGGCCGGCGCGCTCGGCGCGGCGGCCCGTGGTGGCCTGTCGGGTGCGGGCTACAGCGCGCTGCGCAACCTCACCAGCCGCGGCGGCCCGCTGGGCGGCACCGCCCGCGGCGCCGGCCCGGTGCTGGGCCGAAGCGGCGGGGTCGGCTCGGCCGGCTCGCCCACCAGCGCGCGTGGCGCCGGCGCGGCCGGTCGCGGCGCGGGCGCGGCAGGACGCGGTGCGGGCGGAGCGGGCGGCATCCGCAGTGGTGCCGGAGCCGGCGGTGCCGGTCGTGGCGGAGGCGCGGGTCGCGGAGCGGGCGCCGGCGGCGGCCGCGGTCGCGGCGCGGGCACCCGTGCCGGCGGCATGGGCGTCGGCGGCAAGCGCGGTCGCGGCAAGGACGAGGAGGAGCAGCGCAACGAGCGCGACCTCTTCGACGACGGCCAGGACTGGATCGACGACGAGGGCGCGGCTCCCGGGGTCATCGACTGACGGTGCCCCGCGTTAGCCTGGGCACGTGACGAGCTTCGGGTTCTCGACGCGCACCGACGTCCTCGAGGACGAGCGCACCGTCCCGACCGACGAGGGCGACCACGAGCGGTTCTCCCACTACGTCGAGAAGGACAAGCTCACCGAGGCGATGGTGATGGGCACGCCGGTGCGCGCCCTCTGCGGGAAGCTCTGGGTGCCGAGCCGCGCGCCGGAGAAGTTCCCGGTCTGCCCGGACTGCAAGAAGATCTGGGAGTCGCTGAAAGACGACTCGGGTTCCGAGGAGTGACGCTCGGGCCCGCGTGGCCCGAGCGAGCAGCGTGGGGCACCGCGCCGTCGCTCCGCGCCTGGCAGCAGGCCGCGCTGCACGACTACCTCGACCGCGCGCCACGCGACTACCTCGCGGTCGCCACCCCCGGTGCCGGCAAGACGACGTTCGCGCTCACGGTCGCGGCCGAGCTCCTCGGACGGCGGGTGGTCGACCGGGTGACCGTGGTGGCGCCCACCGAGCACCTCAAGCAGCAGTGGGCCGAGGCGGCCGCGCGGGCCGGCATCCCGATCGACCCCACCTACTCGGCCGGCAAGGGCAAGATCGCGGGCGACTACCTCGGCGTCGCCGTCACCTACGCCGGCGTGGCGGTGAACCCGCTGGCGCTGCGGGTGCGCACCGAGCGGTTCAAGACCCTGGTGATCCTCGACGAGGTGCACCACGCCGGTGACGCTCGCTCGTGGGGCGAGGGCGTGCGCGAGGCGTTCGAGCCGGCCACCCGGCGGCTGGCGCTCACCGGCACGCCGTTCCGCTCCGACGTGAACCCGATCCCGTTCGTCAGCTACGCGCCGGGCGACGACGGCGTGCCGCGCTCGCTCGCCGACCACACCTACGGCTACGGGCACGCGCTCGCCGACCACGTCGTCCGGCCGGTGCTGTTCATGGCCTACTCCGGCGAGATGACCTGGCGCACCCGGGCCGGCGACGAGATGGCCGCCCGGCTGGGCGAGCCGCTCACCAAGGACCTCACCAACCAGGCGCTGCGCACGGCGCTGGACCCGGAGGGCGCCTGGATCCCCACCGTGCTGCAGGCGGCCGACAACCGGCTCTCCGAGGTGCGCGAGCACGTGCCGGACGCCGGCGGGACTGGTGATCGCCACCGACCAGGACTCCGCTCGTGCCTACGCGCGGACGTTGCACGCCGTGAGCGGCGAGAAGCCGGTCGTCGTGCTGTCGGACGAGAAGGCGGCGTCGCGCAGGATCGCCGAGTTCACCGACTCCGAGGATCGCTGGATGGTCGCCGTCCGGATGGTGTCGGAGGGGGTGGACGTGCCGCGGCTCGCCGTCGGCGTCTACGCCACCACCACGTCCACGCCGCTGTTCTTCGCCCAGGCGGTGGGCCGGTTCGTGCGGTCGAGATCGCGCGGCGAGACGGCGTCGGTGTTCCTGCCGTCGGTGCCGGCGCTGCTCGGGCTCGCCGCCGAGCTCGAGGTGGAGCGCGACCACGTGCTCGGCCGGCGCATCAACGACGAGGCCGACATCTTCGCCGCCGAGCAGGACCTGCTCGCCCGGGCCCAGGCGGCCGAGGGCGCCTCCGACGAGCTCGGGCAGCTGCCGTTCCAGGCGCTCGGCTCGGAGGCGCGCTTCGACCACGTGCTCTACGACGGCGACGCCTACGGCTCCGACGAGGAGCTCGACTTCCTCGGCATCCCGGGCCTGCTCGACCGCGACCAGGTGAAGGACCTGCTCACCCAGCGGCAGTCGCAGCAGACCGCCCGCCAGCTGGCCGAGCGGTCGCGGCAGCGCGCCGAGACGGCGGCCGAGTCGCTGGAGCAGGTCTCGACGCACGAGCGGCTCGCGGTGCTGCGCCGCGAGCTCAACGGCCTCGTCGCCGCCTGGCACCACCGCACCGGCCAGCCGCACGGCGCCACCCACGCCGCGCTGCGCCGCGAGTGCGGCGGCCCGCCGGCCGCGGTGGCGAACGCCGAGCAGCTCGCGGCCCGCATCGAGCGGGTGCGCGAGTGGGCGGCTGAACGCGACCAGCGACCAGCGCTCCCGACAGCAGGCATCAGCGACCCGCGCAGCGCCGACGACAGCTGGCCTGCGCCGCCGCCAGGTCGACCGGCGTCAGAGCCAGACGATCTCGCTCGGGAGCCGATGATCGCGACCGCCTCGACGTGCGCGGCAGCGGCCGGTCGAGCGGCGCGTCCGCCGGCTCCGTCGCCGGCGACGCGGCTCGCTTGGACGGGTGGCTCGAACCGCGGCAGCTCGACGCGAGCGACGTGCCGGTCGACCGGAGCCGAGCTGCTGCGCGGCCCGAGCGCGAGCGCCTGACGCGACGTCGGCCTGACGTGCGCTCGTCCGCGAGCCGCCGCGTGCATGGTCACGACGGCGAAGCGTCCGCGCGCCTGCCGCTCCGACTCGCCGTCGGGCGCGTGCCCGCGCAGCTGGTCGCGGTAGGCCCGCTTGAGCGCGGAGCAGGCGACGAAGCCGCCGTCGGAGTGCGCGGCGAGCCACTCACCCACGAGGTCGAGCCAGGGGCGGCGGTCGTCGTCGTCGAGCGGATCGCCCCGACGCATCTTGTCGACGTTGGCCTGCGGGTGGAGGTCGTCCCCGTCCTCGAAGGGCACGCCGAGCCGCTGGGCCAGGGCCTCACCCACCGTGGTCTTGCCGCTGCCGGAGACGCCCATCACGACGGCTGGGTGGTCCATGGGGTCACGCTGGCACGGCCCGAGTGGCGCCGGTCTCACCCGGGAGGCCCGTTTCCGCGAGGAGGTCGAGGTGAGGGCTGGCGCGCTGCGGGTGTCCGCCGGCGCCGGTCGCGGTGAGGTACGGAGGTTCTGCCGGCCGGAATGCCTCACTGGCTCACCGCTCACCCGACGGGACGCGCTCCCGGGCCGGGGCGGGGCGCGACGTCGCGGACGTCGTCGAGTCGGTGGCCGGACTCGCACTCGAGCACGGCGCGGACGACGCCGCCGCATCCGCGGTGCGCGAGCTCGACCGGCGGGCCGGCGGGGCCGGCGACGTAGCGGTCGCCCCACTGCGCCAGCGCGGCGAGCACCGGGTAGAGGTCGAAGCCCTTGGCGGTGAGCCGGTACTCGTGGCGCTCCCGCTCGCCCTCGGCGCGGTAGGGCACGCGCCGCAGCACGTCGTGCTCGACGAGCGAGGCGAGCCGGTTGCTGAGCACCTGGCGGGGGAGCCCGCTGTGGCGCTGCATGTCGGCGAAGCGGCGGACGCCGTTGAACACCTCGCGGAGCACGACCAGCGCTCCCTTCTCGCCGATCACCGCGAGCGTGCCCTCGATCTGGCAGCCCGCGGTCGACCAGGCCAGGGCGGGGGGTGGGTCGGATGTCGCCATGGTCACACTCTAGGTCTTGTTGACAGACTCAGCCAGGCTGCGACACGCTGGGTCCATGAGTCAGACCCAGATCGATCCCGCCGCCCTCGACGGCTACGAGCAGCTGATGGCGATGGGTGACGGGCTGATCCCGGGCGCGCCGATCGCCGAGACCCTCGGCTTCGAGAACTTCGGCGGCGAGCGCGGCGCGATCTCGGTGGAGCTGGTGCCGCAGCAGCGGCACTACAACCCGCTGGGCACCGTGCACGGCGGCGTGATCTCCGCGCTGCTCGACACCGCCGCCGGCTGCTCGGTGCACTCGCTGCTGGCGGCCGGGGGAGATGTACACCTCGCTCGACCTCACCGTGAAGTTCCTGCGGCCGGTCACCGTCGACTCCGGTCGGCTGCGGGCAGGCGGGCGGGTGGTGCACCGGGGACGCCGCACCGCGCTCGCCGAGGCGCAGCTGCTCGACGAGGCCGGCCGGCTGGTCGCCCACGCGACGTCCAGCTGCATGATCTCCCGTCCGACGGGGCTGACGTCCGCGCTCGCTGCGAGGCGGTCGACGCACACCGTGCGACGCCGGCAGTGCGCCAGCGGGAGCACGCGGTAGGGCACCTGGGTGGCCAGCGCGATCACGGTCGAGGACCGCAGGATCGCGGTGTCGGCGAGCACGAGGTCGATCACCCGCTGCAGGTCGGCGTTCGAGCGCGCCACCACCCGGGCCATGAGGTCGCCGGCGCCGGTGATCGTGAACGCCTCGAGCACCTCGGGGATGGCGGCCAGGCTGGTCGCGACGGCGTCGTGGCCCGCCGCCTGGGAGATCTCCAGGGTCAGGAACGCGGTGACCGGGTAGCCGAGCGCCTCGGGCGACAGGTCCGGGCCCCAGCCGGTGATCACGCCGCTCGAGGCGAGCTTGTCGAGCCGCGCCTGCACCGTGCCGCGCGCGACGCCGAGCCGGCGGGAGGCCTCGAGGACGCCGACCCGGGGCTCGGCGGCGAACAGGCTGATCAGGGTGCGGTCCAGGTCGTCCATGGTGGCGGCTCCGACTGAGCAGATTGTGCAACGTGTCGACGTACTGTTGCACAGGTTGCACTGTCCAGCGGGAGCATGACGGCCGCATGACGCTGACCCCGGACGAGCTCAAGGCCGACCTCACCCTCGAGCAGCTCAAGGAGCTCGTGGGCCTCGTCGAGTACGACGCCACCCGCGACCCGTTCCCGGTCACCGCGATGGACGCCGTGTGCTTCGTGGTCGGCAACGCCACCCAGACCGCGACCTTCTACCAGCTCGCGCTGGGCATGGACCTCGAGGCGTACCGCGGCCCCGAGACCGGCGAGCGCGGCTCGAAGTCCTACGTGCTGCGCTCCGGCAGCGCCCGGTTCGTGTTCACCGGCGGCGTCACGCCCGACAGCCCGGTGCTCGACCACCACCGCAAGCACGGCGACGGCGTCGTCGACCTCGCCCTCGAGGTGCCCGACGTCGACAAGTGCATCGACCACGCCCGCGCGGTGGGCGCGACGATCCTGGTCGAGCCGCACGACGTCTCCGACGAGCACGGCACCGTGCGCACCGCCGCCATCGCCACCTACGGCGAGACCCGCCACACGCTGGTCGACCGCAGCCGCTACTCCGGCCCCTACCTGCCCGGCTACCAGCCGCGCAGCACCACCGTCGCCCGCCGCGAGGGTCACCCGAAGCGGCTGTTCCAGGCCGTCGACCACTGCGTCGGCAACGTCGAGCTCGGCCGGATGGACGAGTGGGTCACCTTCTACAACAAGGTGCTCGGCTTCACGAACATGGCCGAGTTCATCGGCGACGACATCGCCACCGAGTACTCCGCCCTCATGAGCAAGGTGGTCGCCAGCGGCAACCACCGGGTGAAGTTCCCGCTCAACGAGCCGGCGGTCGCGAAGAAGAAGTCGCAGATCGACGAGTACCTCGAGTTCTACGACGGCGCCGGCTGCCAGCACATCGCGCTCGCCACCGGCGACATCCTCCGCACCGTCGACATCCTGCGCGGCAACGGCATCGAGTTCCTCGAACACCCCGGACTCCTACTACGACGACCCCGAGCTGCGCGCGCGCATCGGCAAGGTGCGGGTGCCGATCGAGGAGCTCAAGCAGCGCGGCATCCTGGTCGACCGCGACGAGGACGGCTACCTGCTCCAGATCTTCACCAAGCCGATGGGCGACCGGCCCACCGTGTTCTACGAGTTCATCGAGCGGCACGGCTCGCTGGGGTTCGGCAAGGGCAACTTCAAGGCGCTGTTCGAGGCGATCGAGCGGGAGCAGGACGCGCGCGGGCAACCTCTGACAGGATCCGCACCCATGACGCAACCGCATGGGGAGTACGGGCAGCAGTACTACGGTCCGCCGCCCGGGGTGAAGGTGACCCCGGACGGCCAGGTGCTCGCGGGCTGGTGGCGCCGCGTCGCGGCGTCCCTGCTCGACGGGGTGGTGCTGTTCTTCATCAACGCGATCGTCGGCTTCACGTGGTGGTCGAACGTCGCCAGCGCCTACGGCGACTACTTCGAGGAGGTGTCGGACGCCTCCGCGGCGGGCCGGCCGGCACCGAGCTCGATGGACATCCAGAACGACATCGCGGGCGACATGCTCGTGCTGACGCTGCTCGGCGTGGTGGTGGGCCTCGTGTACTACGTGGGCTTCCTGATGTGGAAGCAGGCGACGCCCGGCAAGCTGATGCTCGGGATGCGGGTGCGGCAGCGCGAGGTGCCCGGCCCGATGCCGCTCGGCGTGGTGCTGAAGCGGTGGCTGGCCCAGTCCGGCGTCGGCCTCCTCGGCGTCATCCCGTTCGTCGGCTGCGTGGTCGGCATCTACGTGCTGCTCGACTCGCTGTGGCCGTTGTGGGACGACAAGAACCAGGCGCTCCACGACAAGTTCGCCGGCACCAACGTCGTCCTGAAGTGACCACCTGCGTCGGGTTCCTGCGCGCGATCAACCTGGGTGCGACGCGCAAGTTCCCGAAGGCCGCGATCGTGGCGGCCACCGAGGCGGCGGGGTTCACCGACGTCGTCACGCACATCAACACCGGCAACGTCCGCTTCGACACCCGGATGCGCTCGCGCGAGCGGATCGAGCAGGCGCTGGAGCAGGCCTACCGTGACGACCGCGGGTTCGAGGTTCCGACGATGGTGTTCACGGCGCCCGAGCTGTGCCAGGTGGCCGACGACGCCGACCGGTTCGGTGAGGGCCACGAGGGCCGGCAGTACGTGTCGCTGCTCAAGCACGAGCCGAGCGCCGCGACGTCCCGGGAGATGGAGGCGCTCAGCGGCGACGGGGCGCGGGTGCACGTGGCGGGCCGCGCCGTCCACCTGTTGCTCGGCGAAAGCTACATCGGCGCCGCCGTCGACAACGCGCGGGTCGAGAAGCTGCTCGGCCCGGCCACCAACCGGAACGTGACGGTGATCCGGGCCATCGTCGGGAAGTGGTGCTGAGCTTCCGCTCACTCCCCGCGGAACTCCGGCCGTCGCGCTTGCGAGAACGCGCGCATGCCCTCGGCGACGTCGGCGGTGCGCATGAGCAGGGTCTGGCCGGTGCGCTCGCGCTCCAGCGCGTCGTCGAGGTGGCCGAGGGTGGCGGCGTTGACGGCACGCTTGGTGGCGGCGTAGGCCAGCGGCGGGCCGGCCGCCAGTCGGCGCACGACCTTCGCCACGACGGCGTCGTGCTCGTCGTCGGACGTGAGGTGGCTGACCAGCCCGGCCGCGTGGGCCTCGCGCCCCGACAGCGGCTCGGCCAGCAGCGCGAGGCGCATCGCCCGGGCCCGCCCGACCGCCGCGGCGACGGTGGCGCTGGTGCCGCCGTCCGGCATGAACCCGATGCGGGTGAAGGCGAGCAGGAAGGTGGCCGACTCGCTCGCCACGACGAGGTCGGAGGCGAGCGGCGATCGAGCAGCCGACGCCGGCCGCGACGCCGTTCACCGCGGCCACCACGGGCTTGTCGCAGGCCACGACGGCGCGCACCTTGCGGTTGGCGGCGTCCATGGCCCGGACGTCGAATCGCTCGTGCGCGTCGGCGCCGGAGATGTCGGCGCCGGCCGAGAACGCGCCTCCGGCGCCGGCCAGCAGCACCACCCGTACGGCGTCGTCGGTCGAGGCGTGCTCCAGCCGCTCGGCGAGCGCGACGCTCATCTCCGGACTCATCGCGTTGAGCACCTCGGGGCGGTTCATGGTGAGCCGCAGGACGCCGTCGGTGAGGTCGACGAGCAGGTCGCCGGTGCCCGGATCCATGCCCGGGAGTGTGCCACCATGACGGGGTGTCCACCGCCAGCCCGGAGGTCGACGAGGGACTCGAGACGACCTTGGACCCCGACCAGATCACGGTCCTCTCCACGCCGTGGGTCACGATCGTCTGGAACGACCCGGTGAACCTGATGTCGTACGTCACCTACGTGTTCCAGAAGCACTTCGGCTACGCGAAGAAGAAGGCGGAGAAGCTGATGATGGAGGTGCACGAGGACGGCAAGTCCGTGGTGAGCTCGGGCTCCCGCGAGGAGATGGAGCGCGACGTGCAGGCGATGCACGAGTACGGACTCTGGGCGACGCTCTCGAAGTCGGAATGAGCGGTTTCGCCCGCCACCGTCGCAGTGGCCACCTCATCGCGACGTTCAACGGCTTCGAGGCCGACCTGCTGCGCTCGATGGCGAGCCAGCTCGTCGAGCTGCTCCGCAACGAGGCCGCGGTGCCCGACGAGCGCGACCCGCTGGAGGCGATGTTCGACTTCTCGGGTCCGGTGGCCGAGCCCGACGACCCGGTGCTCGCGCGGCTGTTCCCCAACGCCTACGGCGACGACGAGGACGCCTCGGCCGAGTTCCGCCGCTTCACCGAGAGCTCGCTGCGCGACGGCAAGGCAGCCGCCGCGGCCGCCGTCATCGACACCCTCGAGGAGGCGGGGCTGCCGCCCCAGCTCGAGGAGGACGGCCTGATGATCGACGTCGAGCTCGACGAGGAGACCGCCCACGCCTGGCTGCGCAGCTTCACCGACGTGCGGCTCGCCCTCGCCACCCGGCTCGGGGTCGAGGAGGACGACGAGGAGTACTGGTACGCCCTCCCCGACGACGACCCCCGCGCCCAGGCCCACCACCTCTACGAGTGGGTCGGCTACCTGCAGGAGACGCTCGTCCAGGCGCTCACCCGTCGCTGACGTCCGTCGAGCCTGTCGAGACGCCGGTACCGATCTCGCTCACGTTCCCGAGATCGGCTCTGTGGTTTCGACTCGCGCGTCGCGGGTTCGTGCCTCACCCGCGGCGCTCGCTCAACCCTCCTTCGCGACGTGACCGAGCTCGTTCCTCGCTCGGTCACTGCTCAGTCGGGCTTCACGGCCAGCACGGGGCAGGTGGCCTCGAGGATCACCCGCTGGGCGACGCTGCCGAGCAGCAGCTTGCCGACCGGGGTGCGGCGGCGGACGCCGACCACCACCAGCCGCGCCTGCTCCTCCTCGGCGGCCGCGATGACGGCGTCGGCGACGTCGGGCACGACGTCGTGGCGGACGTCGACGTCGAGCCCCGTGCTGCGCAGCCCGTCGACGACGGCGGTGAGGTCGTCGTCGCCGGCGTGACCGGGGTCGACCAGGCTGTGGCCGGTGGTGGCGTTCACCAGCACCAGGCGCTCGCCGCGCTCCCGGGCCGCCTCGGCGGCGTGGTCGACGGCGGCTCGGCCGTACTCGTCTGGGCTGTAGCCCACCACGACGGTCATCGGGCGTCCTCCTTCTCCCGTGCGGGTTCCGGCTCCTCGGGCGTCGGCTTCGCGACGACGCCGCGAGCGCCGACCGCCAGCAGCAGGATCGCGATGAGCACGTACACGATCACGGCCACCGGCTCGCCCCACAGCGTGCTCCACTCGCCCTGCGAGAGGGTGAGGGCCTCGGTGAGCTTGCTCTCCAGGATCGGGCCGAGGATGAGGCCGACGAGCAGCGGCAGCACCGGGATGCCGAACCGGCGCATCGCCAGCCCGAGCAGGCCGATCGCGAGCAGGATGCCCAGGTCGAAGGCCTGGAAGTTCACCACGTAGGCACCGAGCGAGGCGAAGAACAGGATCCCGGCGTACAGGTACGGCCGCGGGATCTGAAGCAGCTTGGCCCAGACCGGCGCCAGCGGCAGGTTGAGCAGGAGCAGCAGCGCGTTGGCGATGAACAGGCTGGCCAGCAGCGCCCACACCAGCGTCGGCTCGGCGTCCATGAGCTGCGGACCGGGCTGGATGCCGTAGCTCTGCAGGCCGAGCAGGATCACCGCGGCAGTGGCGGTGGTGGGCAGGCCGAGGGCGAGCAGCGGCACCAGCGTGCCGGCGGCCGAGGCGTTGTTGGCCGCCTCCGGCCCGGCGACGCCCTCGATGGCACCGGTCGTCCCGAACTCGTCCTTGGCCCGGCCCTTGGCCAGCCGCTTCTCGGTGATGTAGCTGAGGAACGTCGGCATCTCGGCGCCACCCGCGGGCAGCGCGCCGAACGGGAACCCGTAGGCGGTGCCGCGCAGCCACGGCTTCCAGGAGCGGCCCCAGTCGTCGCGGCTCATCCAGGGCTGCCCGACCGGGATCACCTCGAGCGGACGACGGCGCAGGTGCGAGGCCACCCACAGCGCCTCGCCGATCGCGAACACACCGACGGCGACCACGACGAAGTCGATGCCGTCGGCCAGCAGCGGCTGGTCGAAGGTGAGTCGGGCCTGCCCGGTGGAGGTGCCGACGAGCCCGATCGCGAGGCCGAGGAACAGGGCGATCAGCCCGCGCAGCTTGGACGCACCGAGCACGAGCGTCACCGCGAGCAGCGCCAGCAGCATGATCGCGAAGTACGACGGCGCGCCGAGCTTCACGACGAGGTCGGCCACGGTGGGCGCGAGCAGCACCAGCAGGATCGTGCCGATCGTGCCGGCCACGAAGCTGCCGACCGCTGCCGTCGCGAGGGCCTGGGAGGCACGGCCGGACTTCGCCATCTTGTTGCCCTCGATCGCCGTCACCACCGAGGAGGACTCACCCGGTGTGTTGAGCAGGATCGAGGTGGTGGAGCCGCCGTACATGCCGCCGTAGTAGATGCCGGCGAACATGATGATCGCGCTCTCCGGCGGCACGCTGTAGGTGATCGGCAGCAGCAGCGCCACCGTCATGGCCGGGCCGATGCCCGGGCAGCACGCCCACCGCGGTGCCGAGGATGACGCCGAGCAGCGCGAAGAGCAGGTTCTCCGGCGTGAGTGCGGTCTGGAAGCCGTCGATCAACAGATCCATCAGAGCACTCCGTCCAGGATGCCGGCGGGGATCGGGATGCCGAGGCCGCTGTAGAGGCCGTACCACGTGCCCACCGACAGGGCGGCGCCGATCGCGACGTCGCGCACCGGCGTCCGGCTGCCCAGCACGTAGGAGGCGCCGGCGAACAGCAGTGCGCCGGTGATCGCCCAGCCCAGGAAGTCGATGAGCAGCACGTTGAGCGCCATCACGCCGACCAGCAGGCCGACCGTGCGCCAGTCGGTGCGGCCGTCGATCTCGATGTCCTCGCCCTCCTCCATCTCGGGCCGGTCGCCGCGGGCGGTGGCGACCGCGAGCAGCACGCCGAGCACCACGAGCGCGGCGCCGACGATGTAGGGGATCGTGTAGGGCTGCACCGGCTGGTCGGCGTAGCCCTTGGCCAGGGTGAAGGCGTCGATGAGGACCCAGGCGCCGACGACGACGAGGAACGCCGCCAGGCCGTACTGCGCCTTGTCGACGAGCCGCGTCCGCGGCGTCGGTGCCCGTGGTGGGGGTGGTGGTCATGTGAGGCCCAGCTCCTCGAGGGTGTCGGCGACGCGCTGGTCCTGCTCGTCGAGGAACGTGCCGAACTCGTCGCCGGTGGCGAAGTTGTCGGTCCAGCCGTTGGCCTCGAGCTGCTCGCGCCAGGCGTCGGTGTCGTGCATCTCGGTGTAGAGGTCGATGAGGTAGTCGCGGGTCTCGTCGTCGATGCCCGGCGGGGCGAGGACGCCGCGCCAGTTGGTGAACACCAGGTCGATGCCCTCGGCCGACAGCGTGGGTGCGTCGACGATCTCGCTCTGCTCCTCGCCCGAGGTGGCGAGCACGCGCAGCGTGCCGTCCTCGATGTAGCTCTCGAACTCGGCGAGGCCGGAGGTGCCGACGTCGATCTTCTCGCCGAGCAGCGCGCTGGTGAGCGGGCCGCCGCCGTCGTAGGGCACGTAGGTGACCTCGCGCGGGTCGACGTCGACCGCCTCGGCGAGCTGCATGGGGAACAGGTGGTCGGGGCCGCCGTTGGTGGAGCCGCCGCCGATCGTGATCGACCCGGGGTCGTCCTTCCAGGCCTGCACGAAGTCGTCGACCGTCTTGTACGGCGAGTCGGCGGGTACGACGAGCCCCTCCTGCTCCTCGATGAGCCGCGCGATCGGCGTCATGTCGGACACGAGGGCGTCCGAGCCGTTGGTGTACACCGCGCCGACGACGCCCAGGCCCATCGTCATCACGAGGTCGTCGGCGCCCTCCTCGTTGGCGAGGCGCTGCATGGCGACGGTGCCGCTGGCGCCGAGCACGTTGGTGATCTCGAAGCGGCCGGTGAGGTCGGCGTCCTCCATCACCTTCGCCGCGGCGCGGCCGGTCTGGTCGTAGCCGCCGCCCGGGCTGTTGGGGATCATCATCCGCAGCCGGCGGTTGCTGGGATCGTCGCTGCCGCGGGTGACGCCGCATCCCGAGGCGAGCGCGAGGAGCGCGCACGCCAGGAGGACTGCGACCGCCCGGAGCGCGGTTCGGTGGTGTGATGTCCGTGACACGGCACCACCATGACGGCTCCGTGTGGCGGTCGTCACTGTTGCGGTGGCAAAGGAGGTTGTGGTCGTTATGGTCGCGCGCCGCGAGCTGACTCTCGCCGGGCAGTTCCTCGCCCTGCAGCTGCTCGTCGTCGTGCTCCTGCTGCTCGTGGTGGGCGTGGTGAGCGTGCGGCAGTCCACCGCCGACTTCACCGACGAGCAGGGCAGCCGGATGCGGTCGGTGGCCGAGTACGTGGCCAGCATCGACGTCGTGCGCACCCAGCTGACCGCGCTGGACGGCGGGTCCGCCGACGATCTCGACGTCGTGCTGGCCCCGTCGGTGAACAGCGGGCTCAACCTCTCCGGTGCCACCGACGTCTACGTGGTCGCGCCCGGCGGCGACGTGCTGGCCGCCACCGATCCCACCCGCGTCGGCTCGCGGGCCGACCTCGGCGACAGCGACGTGCGCGAGGGTCGCGGCTGGACCGGCGACGTCGACCACGGCGACGAGCGCGTGGTGGCCCACCACGCACCGGTGCTCGACGCCGACGGCGACCTGCTCGGCGTCGTCGTCGCCGAGCAGGAGTACCCGACGCTGGGCGAGCGGCTCACCGGCGCGGCGTCCGACCTCGCGCTCTACCTGGGCCTCGGCGCGCTGCTCGGCATCCTCGGCAGCTACGTGGTGTCACGCGTGGTGAAGCGGAGCACTCGTGGCCTGGGCGCCACCGAGATCGCGAACCTGGCCGACCACCGCCAGGCCCTCCTGCACAGCATCCGCGAGGGCGTGGTGGCGGTGGGCACCGACGGTCGGGTGACGATGATGAACGACGCGGCGCGGGCCACGCTCGAGCTGCAGGGCGACCCAGTGGGCCGACCGGTGGCCGACCTCGGGCTCGACCCGCGGGTGGTCGACCTGCTGGCAGGTCCGGACGCCGACGTGCAGGACGCCGTGGCGCTCGTCGGCACCCGCGTCGTGGTGTTCAACCGGCGGGCGGCGTCCGCGCGGGGCCGCGGGATCGGAAGCGTGACGACCCTGCGCGACCGCACCGAGCTGGTGTCGCTGCAGAGCCAGCTCAGCTCGAACCTGTCGATCACCGACACCCTGCGGGCGCAGACCCACGAGTTCGACAATCAGCTCCACACCATCTCGGGGCTCGTGCAGCTGGGGGAGTACGACGAGGTGCGCACGCTGGTGGGCACGCTCACCCGTCGTCGCTCGGAGCTCGGCGACTTCGTGGCCGAGCGGATCGGGGACGCGGCGGTGGCCGCGCTGCTCCTGGCGAAGGACGCCGTGGCCGACGAGCGCGGCGTCGCCCTCGAGCTCGACCCCGGCTCGCGGCTGCCGTCGCTGCCGTCCGAGGTGTCGGCCGACCTGACCACGGTGCTCGGCAACCTGGTCGACAACGCGGTCGACGCCTGCGCCGGCGTGCCCGACGCGCTCGTGGAGGTGTGGCTCACCGTCGACCGCGGCGAGGTGCACCTGCGGGTGCGCGACAACGGCCCCGGGGTGCCCGCCGACCTGCGCGACGCCGTGTTCGTTCGCGGGTTCTCCACCAAGCCGGAGGTGCTGGGCGGGCGGGGGATCGGGCTCCCGCTGGTGCGGCTGATCTGCACGCAGCGCGGCGGCCGGGTGGAGGTCGACCGGGCCGACCGCGAGGGCGGCGCCGAGTTCCGGGTGGTGCTCCCGGTGCCGGAGCTGGTCACGTGACGCTGCGCGTGCTGGTGGTCGACGACGACTTCATGGTCGCCCGCATCCATGCCCGGTTCGTGGAGCAGACCGACGGCTTCGAGGTGGCCGGCACCGCCCACACCGGAGCCGAGGCGCTGCGGCTCGCCGCCGAGCTGGAGCCGGACCTGCTGCTGCTCGACGTGCACCTGCCCGACCTGTCGGGTCTCGAGGTGCTCGACCGGCTGCGCCGCGAGGGCCGGCACGTCGCCGTCGTGATGGTGACGGCGGAGCGCGGCGCGGACGCCGTCCGGATGGCGCGGCACGGCGGGGCGATGCAGTACCTCGTGAAGCCGTTCGAGCACGCCGACCTGGCCGATCGGCTGCGCCGGGTGGCCGACGCCCTCGGCGTCCTCGCGGGCGGCGAGGCCGACCAGGCGGCCATCGACCACGCCTTCGGTGCCGGTGGCAGCCCGGCCCCGGCCCCGCGGAGCGTGCTGCCGAAGGGCCTGAGCCCGGAGACCGCCGACCTGGTGCTCGCGACGCTCGTGCGCCACGGCGAGGTGTCGGCGTCCAGCGCGGGCGACGAGCTCGGTCTCTCCCGGGTCACCGCCCGCCGTTACCTCGAGCACTTCGTCGAGACCGGCCGGGCCGAGGTGCGCCTCCAGTACGGCTCCGCCGGCCGCCCCCAGCGGCGCTATCGCATGCCTTAGGCCGCCTAGTAGACCAGCTCGCCGATGCCGAGCAGGTTGCCCTCGCTGTCGGTGACCCAGGTGGCGCGCTCGCCGCGGGCCCCGCTCGACGGGTAGTGCCCCTCGACGTCGACCGGGTCGGGGACGTCGACGCCGCGCTCCCGCAGCCGCGCCACCGTGGTGTCGAGGTCGGCCACCTGGAACCCCATCTGGGTGTGCGTCCCGGCGGCCCGCCCGCTCGAGGCGAACACCACGAACTCGGTGCGGCCCGCGCGGAACTTCAGGCCGCCGTCGCGCTCCTCGACCGGCTGCAGGCCGAAGGCGTCGGCGTAGAAGCCGCGGGCCCGCTCGAGATCCTGGGCGGGGAGCCGGACGGCGGCCCCGGCGCCCTCGAACGGACCGGGGGTGCGGCCCTCCCGGTCGGCCACGCCGTCCCAGTAGGCCGGGGTCTCCTGGATGAGCTGCACGTAGTTGCCGTCGGGGTCCTCGAGGGTGCCGAACCACAGCCCGACGTCGCGGTGCTCCACCGGTGCCACCCACCGCGCCCCGATCCGGTCGGCCCGCGCGGCGGCGGCGTGGATGTCGCGCACGTGGTGGTTGAGGATCACGCGGCCGGGCTCTGCGGCGCGCGCGGCCACGTCGTCCCGCTCGTCGATGAGGAGCCCGACGCCGCAGTCGAAGAAGCCGTCGACGTTGGGCACCAGCCCCAGTACCTCCTCGTACCAGTCACGCAGCCCGGCCGGGTCGGTGCTCGCCAGCAGAATGCTCTCGATCCTCGCGTCCATGCGGATGACGACCGGTGCGAGGCCCCGGCCTCATCGGTGGGCGTGGCAGTAATCCGACGGAATCGGCCCACCCGGCGCTGGCGGCCGACGGCGCGCTGCGGCAACCTCGGCGAGCGTGAGCACACCAGCGACCACGGACGCGCCCGACCTCGTGCTGCGCGGCGGCACGCCGTGGGGCCACGGCGCGGCGGCCGACGTCGTCGTCCGCGACGGACGCATCCACGACCTCGTCGCGCCGGGGGACGGGACGGCCGAGCAGACGATCGACGTCGGCGGCTGCCTGCTGCTGCCCGGTCTGGTGGAGGCGCACTGCCACCTCGACAAGACGCTGCTGGGTCTTCCGTGGACGCCGCACGCGGCCGGCGACGCCCTCGCCGACCGGATCCGCCACGACCGCGTCCGGCGCGCCGAGCTCGGGCTGCCGCGGCCCGACGGCGTCCGCGCGCTGCTCACACTGATGAGCGAGGCGGGCACCACCCAGGTGCGCACCCACACCGACGTCGACCCGGAGGTCGGGTTGCGGGGCATCGAGGTGGTGGCCGAGGTGGCGCGCGAGCTGGCCGACCGGATCACCGTGCAGCAGGTCGCGTTCCCGCAGCACGGGCTGCTCACCGCGCCGGGCACAGCCGAGCTCCTCGACGAGGCGCTCCGGTCGGGCGCCGACGTCGTCGGCGGTCTCGACCCCGGGGGCCTCGACGGCGACCCGGTGCGGCACCTCGACATCGTGTTCGGGCTCGCCGAGCGTCACCACGCCGGCGTCGACCTCCACCTGCACGACGGCGGCAGCCTCGGGCTGTGGGAGCTCGACCTGATCTGCGAGCGCACCCGTGCCCTCGACCTGGGCGGGCGCGTCACCGTCAGCCACGCCTACGCGCTCGGCGCGGCAGCTCCGGACGTCCAGGCCGCCGCCGCCGAGCGGCTCGCGGAGGCCGGCGTCGCCGTGGTCACCTGCGCGGTCTACGACTTCCCGGTGGCGCCGCTGCGGATCCTGGCCGCGGCGGGCGCGACCGTCGGCTGCGGGCATGACGGGATCCGCGACCTGTGGGGCCCGTACGGCAGCGGCGACATGCTCGAGCGCGCCATGCACCTGGCCTACCGCAACACGCTGCGCCGCGACGAGGACATCGAGCTCGCCCTCCACGCCGCCACCGACGGCGGCGCCGCGGTGCTCGGCCTCACCGACCACGGGTTGCGGCCCGGCGCGCCCGCCGACCTGGTGGCGGTGCCGGCGAGCACCGCGGCCGAGGCGGTCGTCGTCCACCCGCCGCGCCGGCTGGTGCTCAAGGGGGCCGCGTCGTCGTCGACCGCGCGGCGTCCTAGCTAGCCGAGATGCGCGGCGATCGCCTGCGCGCACGCCATCGCGGTGGCCGTGGTGGTGTCGACCTCGACGTCGTAGTGCACGCCCTCGTGCACGATCTCGGCCTGCGACGCGGCCATGCCCGAGACCCGGTCGCCGCGAGCCTGCTCGCGTGCGGTGGCGACGTCGGCGTCACACCGCACCCCGACCCAGAGCACCTCGAGGCCGTCGAGGTGCTGCCGGGTGCGCTCCTGCGACGCGGCGCCGCCGAGGAACACGTCGTCGAGCACGACGGGCGCCCCGGCGCGGACCATCGCGGCGATCCCCGCCATCCACGCCTCCTCGACCGCGCGGAACTCCGGGCCCACCGCGACGCCGCCCGCCGAGCCGAAGGCGATGCCGTCGTCAGAGGTGAGCGACGGCGGGAGGGCGTCGACGAGGTCGTCGACGCTGAGGGCGAGCCAGGGTCGATCGAGGATCTCCTGCAGGCACCGCGCGATGCCGGTCTTGCCGGAGCTCGAGCCGCCGTTGAGCACGATCACCTGCGCCTGGGTCACCGGCTCCTGCTCCTCTCGTCGGCCCACTCCACCCGATCACTACGCTGGTGGTGTGCTGCGGATCGACCAGGCGACCCACGACGCCATCGTCGCCCATGCCAAGCGCGACCACCCGAACGAGGCGTGCGGCGTGGTGGCGGGGCCGGTGGGCAGCGACCGCCCCGAGCGGTTCGTCGAGATGGTCAACGCCGCCGGCAGCCCCACGTTCTACGAGTTCGACAGCACCGACCTGCTGCGGCTCTACCAGGAGATGGACGACAACGACGAGGAGCCCGTCGTCGTCTACCACTCCCACACCGCCACCGAGGCCTACCCGAGCGTCACCGACACCAAGCTCGCGGCCGAGCCGGCAGCGCACTACGTGCTCGTGAGCACGCGCGAGCACGGGAATAACGAGGGTCCGGTGGAGTTCCGGTCCTACAGAATCGTCGACGGCACGGTCACCGAGGAAGACGTCGAGATCGTGCCCGAACTGGAACGGAGCGTCACCTGATGGCCATCGAGGTCAAGATCCCGACCATCCTCCGCACCTACACCGACGGCGAGAAGGTGGTGGAGGGCGAGGGCGCGAGTCTCAGCGCCCTCATCGACGACCTGGAGTCGAACCACGCCGGCATCAAGGAGCGCCTCGTCGAGGACAAGGATGGCGCAGGCGAGCTGCGACGCTTCGTCAACGTCTACGTCAACGACGAGGACGTGCGCTTCATCGGCGGTCTCGAGGCCGAGATCGGCGACGGCGACCAGGTCGTGATCCTGCCCGCGGTCGCCGGCGGCTGACATGACGGTCGGCGAGGAAGAGCAGGCACCGGAACGCCGAACGTTCGTCCTCGTCGACGGCGAGAACCTCGACGCCACCCTCGGCAACGCCGTCCTGGGCCGGCGTCCGCTGCCCGAGGAGCGGCCCCGCTGGGAGCGGGTGACCGCGTTCCTGGAGCGGGAGTGGCAGCAGCGCGTCACCGGCCTGTTCTTCCTCAACGCGAGCAGCGGGTCGCTGCCCACCACCTTCGTGCAGGCCCTGCTGGCGCTCGACTACCGGCCCGTGCCGCTCTCCGGCGCGCCGGACGAGAAGGTCGTCGACATCGGCATCCAGCGCACGCTGCAGGCGCTGCGCGAGCGGCCCGAGGCCGACGTCGTGCTCGCGAGCCACGACGCCGACTTCGCCGACGACGTGCTCGCCCTCGCCGACGGCACCCGTCGGATCGGCGTGATCGGGTTCCGCGAGTTCACGAGCCTCCAGCTCGCCGCCGACGGACTGTCGTTCTTCGACCTCGAGTACGACGTCCGCGCCTTCAACAGCGAGCTGCCGCGGCTGCGGATCATCCCGCTCGCCGAGTTCGACCCGACCGACTTCCTGCGCTGACGGCGCCTGCCCCGAGTCGCCGTCCCGTGCAGACCCACGTCCACATCCGCGAGTGGTTCGCCGACGCCGAGGCCGCGTTCGCACGGGCTCGGGAGATCATCGCCGACGACGGGCTCGACGTGATCGGCGACTTCGTGATCCCTGCTGTCGGCGCGCCCTCCCGCGACTTCCAGACGCTCCACTTCGACTTCGGAGTGCCGGTGCGGCCGGTCGGGCCCGGCGACGTCGCCCGGTTCACCGCCCTCTACGTCGCGGCGTCCATCCCGGCGTCCGGGGCGGTCACCCGGCTGGTCCCGCTTGCGTCGCTCGGCGGCCACCGACGCGCCCGACCTCTCCGAGGCGGTCGCTCGGCTCCAGGAGTACGGCCGCAGCCACGGCGCCTACGACGACCGTGACGGCTATCGCGAGGGCAGCCTGGCCCGCGTGTGCGAGGCGGTTCTGGGCACCGCACCCGCCCTCCCGAGCCTCAAGGTGGACCCGGCGTTCCTCTGCGGCACCGAGTTCGCGAGCCTCGCGGAGGAACGCGACTTCCTCATCGGGCTCGGAATCGACGCCCCCGAGACCGAGGTCGTCGTCGCGCCCGGGGAGCTGCTGGTGTTCGACAACCTCGCGGTGGCGCACGGACGCCGAGGCGCCCGGGCCGCCGGCGAGCTGCACCAACGCGTCTACGGACACCGCGCGCTCGCCGGGCCGGACCAGCAGGTCCTCCGCGACCGCGTCCTCATCCAGCTCCTCAGCTAGCGGGTGTCATGCTGGTGAGGTGCGCTTCGACAACCTGCTCGCCTCGGTAGGCGGCACCCCGCTGGTGGGGCTGCCCCGGCTCTCGCCCAGCCCCGAGGTGCGGCTGTGGGCCAAGCTCGAGGACCGCAACCCCACGGGCTCGATCAAGGACCGGCCCGCCCTGGCGATGATCGAGGAGGCGGAGAAGGACGGCCGGCTGCGGCCGGGCTGCACGATCCTCGAGCCGACGTCCGGCAACACCGGCATCTCGCTGGCCATGGCCGCCACGCTCAAGGGCTACCGGCTCGTGTGCGTGATGCCGGAGAACACCTCCGAGGAGCGGCGCCAGCTGCTCCGGATGTGGGGCGCCGAGATCGTGTCGTCGCCCGCGGCCGGCGGCTCCAACGAGGCGGTGCGCAAGGCCAAGCAGGTGGCCGAGGAGCACCCCGACTGGGTGATGCTCTACCAGTACGGCAACCCCGCCAACGCCCTCGCCCACGAGCGCGGCACCGCACCCGAGCTGCTCGCCGACCTGCCGTCGATCACCCACTTCGTGGCCGGGCTCGGCACCACCGGCACGCTCATGGGGGCCGGCCGGTTCTTCCGCCGGGAGAAGCCGGAGGTGCGTATCGTCGCGGCCGAGCCGCGCTACGGCGAGCTGGTCTACGGCCTGCGCAACCTCGACGAGGGGTTCGTGCCCGAGCTGTACGACGAGTCGCTCATCGACAGCCGGTTCTCCGTCGGCCCGCGCGACGCCGTCCGCCGCACCCGCGAGCTCCTCGAGCTCGAGGGCATCTTCGCCGGCATCTCCACCGGCGCGATCCTCCACGCCGCCCTCGGCCAGGCCGCCAAGGCGGTGAAGGCGGGCGAGAGCGCCGACATCGCGTTCGTGGTGTGCGACGGCGGCTGGAAGTACCTCTCCACCGGCGCCTACGAGGGCACCATCGACGAGGCCGAGGACGCCCTCGAGGGCCAGCTCTGGGCGTAGGTACTCAGTAAAGGAACTGGATCCCGCGGATCCGGACGTTCTGGCAGCTGTCGGCGACGTTCGCCGGCTGGCGGGTCAGGGTGAAGCTCACCAGGTCACCAGGGCCGTAGTCCGACGAGGCGAACCGGAAGGTCGCCCGGTGCGCGTCGGTGTCGCCGGCCGGCACGGACACCGGGCCGGAGTAGCCGCTGTTGCCGGGCACGATCCACGCGCTGTTGGCGAAGCCGCCCTCGGACTCCACGATGCCGCCGGTGGCGGCGAACCACGAGCAGGCGGGGTCGGAGCCCTCCTGGTAGAGGATCTGGGCCCGGACCGGGTCGCCCGACTTGCGGTCGGCGGGCAGCAGGAGCGTCCACGACGCCGTGCCGTCCGCGCTCGTGTTCAGGCTGACCTCATCGACGAACACGGTGGCGCCGGTGCCGTTGACCCCGGCGGAGGTGACGGGGAACGTCAGCCGCTTGAAGGCGGCGGCGGGGACGCCGCCCAGCGCAGCAGAGCTCTTCGCCTTGGGGGCGGTGCCGATGATGTTGTCGGGAAGCCGGCCGGTCTTCCGGCTGGTGGCGACGAGCTTGCCCCTGCGGCCGGCCACCGAGGCCGAGGACGGGACGGCGTGCCGGCCGTCGACCTTGTCGGCGTTGCGAGCGTTGCGAGCGTCGTAGGTGACCTTGGCGGTGGCGCCCCCGGCAAAGGTCAGCAGCAGCGCGACGACGAGCAGGGTGACGCGCCAGGCGGGCGCGATGCGGGATGCGATCATGATCGTTCCTACCGCCGCGGGAACCCGCGCGGCAGAGCCCGTCCGGGCCATTTCGGGGTCTCGACGCGGGTCTCACTTCGAGCGGTGACGCGGCCAGACTCGGGTGGGCGGTGGCTGAGCCACGCACTGCACCGCGGGATCGGTGGCTGGCTCACCGCCGGCCCGCCTGACCCGTGGCTCACGCACCGCTCCCCGGGGCATCGGTGGCTGAGTCACCGCCCGACCGAGGCGCGGCCCAGTTCGCGAGAGACGAGCCGCTGAGCCGGTCAGTGGTCGGGTGAGCCGAGCACGGAGGCGGGCTCGTTGCGCACCAGGCCGACGGGGTCGAGGGCGCCGTCGAGCGGGGTGGTGAGGTCGGCCATCATCCGGCGCGCGGACTCCAGGGTGTGCATGAGGTAGGTGCTCGCCCGGTCAGCGTCCTCCAGCTCGAGGGCGTAGAGCGCCGCCGTGAGCCCCTGCACCACGTTGTCGTTGATCTCGACCGCCTGGGCGCGGCGCACGTCGGCCTCGATGAGCCGGGCGGCTTGCTGCTCGCGGTCCTGCTCGGCCCGGACCCGCTCGGTGATGTCGACGCAGGTGCCGCGCATCCGCACCGGCGTGCCCTGATCGTCGGTGACCACCTCGCCGTTGGTCGAGAGGTGCCGCACCTCGCCGTCGGGCCGGACGATCCGCTCGACGATCGCCCAGCCCTCGCCGGTGGCGTACGCGCGCTGGTGGGTCTCGACGACGCGCTCGCGGTCGTCGGGGTGGAGGTACGACAGGAACTTCTCGTAGGACGGGTGGAACGACTGCGGCTCGAACCCGTAGATCCGGAACAGCTGGTCCGACCAGCGGTTGGTGTCGCTGGGGATGTGCCAGTCGTAGTCGCCCATGTTGGCGAGCTCCTGCGCCTTCGCGACCCGGCTGACGAGCGCGGCCAGCTCGTCCTCTGCGGTCGTAGCCATGGCGCAAGTCTGGACCGGCCGGCAGGGATCCACCGGCAAACGTCGGTTTCAGTGCACCGGGACCGCGTACCGTGCCGCCCGTGCGCGTTCTCCTGGCAGCTCTCGCGGTGACGGCGGGACTCCTCGTGGCCCCTCCTGCGTGGGCGGACGACGTCGTCAACACCGCGCCACCGACCGTGTCGGGGCGTGCGGTCCAGGGCGACGTGCTGACCGCCGACCCCGGCTCGTGGCAGCCCGCCGGCGTCACGTTCGGCTACCGGTGGCTGCGCGACGGCGAGCTGATCCGCGGCGCCGACGCCACCCGGCGCAGCTACCGGCTGGGCAGCGACGACCTGCGCCACCGGATCTCGGTGCGGGTGATCGCCACCGACGACGACGGGCACCGTGGCATCGCCACCTCGGCGGCGACCCGGCAGGTCGCCCGCCGTCCGCTCGAGAACCGGGTGCCGCCCACCGTCGAGGGCGTGCAGCGGTTCGGCCGCACGGTGAGCGCCACCGCCGGCCGGTGGTCGGCACGGCCTGCGTCGGTGCGCTACCAGTGGCTGCGCAACGGCCGCCCGATCCGCGGCGCCACCGGCCGCCGCTACACGTTCGCACCGCCCGACGTCGGCACCCGGGTGCGGGTGCAGGTGACGGCGTTCGCCGCCGATCACCGGCCCGGGGTCGAGGTGTCGACGCCGCGGGGTGCCGTGCAGCACCGCCGTGGCGTGCGCCGGGTGGTCACCTACGTCGTGCGCACCAAGGGCCGGATCACCGCCGACGTCCGCGCCTTCGCCCGGCAGGCGGCCGAGACCTACGCCGACCCCCGAGGCTGGCGTGGCAAGGGCGTCGAGTTCCGGCAGGTGCGGCGGGGCGGCTCCTTCACACTCGTGCTCGCCCAGGCCGCCACCGTGCCGTCGTACTCGCCGGTGTGCAGCAGCATGTGGAGCTGCCGGGTCGGACGCTTCGTGATCATCAACCAGACCCGCTGGCAGCATGCCTCGCCGGCGTGGAACCGGGCGAACCGCTCGCGCCGCGACTACCGGCACATGGTCGTGAACCACGAGACCGGCCACTGGTTGGGCAAGGGCCACGCGAGCTGCCCGGGCAAGGGCAGGCTGGCGCCGGTGATGATGCAGCAGTCGAAGGGCACGCAGGGGTGCCGCCTCAACCCCTGGCCGACTTTGGGGGAGCTCCGGTAACCATGCGCGAGATGGTCGTCTTCAGCGGGAGCGCCCACCGGGCGCTGGCCACCGACATCTGCGAGCACCTCGGGGTGCCGCTCTCGCCGGTCGAGATGACCCGGTTCAGCAACGACTGCCTCCAGGCGCAGCTGCAGGCCAACTGCCGCCAGCGCGACGTCTACCTGGTGCAGCCGCTGGTGCCGCCCACGCAGGAGCACCTGATGGAGCTGCTCCTCATGGTCGACGCCGCCCGCGGCGCCTCGGCGGAGAAGATCACCGCCGTCATCCCGTACTTCGCCTACGCGCGCTCGGACAAGAAGGACGCCTCCCGGCTCTCGATCGGCGGCCGGCTGGTGGCCGACCTGCTCACCACCGCCGGCGTCGACCGGGTGATCACGATGACCCTGCACGCCCCGCAGGTGCACGGGTTCTTCTCGGTGCCGGTCGACCACCTCACCGCGCTCGGCGTGCTCGCCGACCACTTCCTCGGCCAGGACCTCACCGACTCCGTGGTCGTCTCGCCCGACTTCGGCAACGCCAAGACCGCCACCCAGTTCGCGCGACTGCTCGGCCTGCCGGTCGCCGCCGGCAGCAAGAAGCGGCTGGCCGACGACCGGGTGGTGATCGACGCGATCGTCGGCGACGTCGCCGGCCGCCGCGCCGTCGTGCTGGACGACGAGATCGCCACCGGCGGCTCGATCGTGGAGCTGCTCGACCGGCTGCGCGACCAGGGGTGTGAGGAGGCCGCGGTGGCCTGCACCCACGGGCTGTTCGTGGGCAAGGCGCTGGAGCGGCTGCGCGGCCACCCGATGATCACCGAGGTCGTCACCACCGACACCGTGCCGCCGCCCGACGACTGGCCCGAGCTCACCGTCCGCTCCGTCGCCGCCCTGCTCGGCGAGGCCGTCGGCCGTGTGCACGTGGGGGAGTCCGTCAGCAGCCTGTTCGACGGCGTCGACCCGTCCCTCGGCCCGCCGCAGCCCAGACTCTTCGACTGACCTCACGTCGGACGCCGTACCGTTGGTTCTCGTGCCGGATCCGACGACCCTCGACGCGCCGATCGGGATCTTCGACTCGGGGTTCGGCGGGCTCACCGTGGCCCGCTCGGTCATCGACCAGCTGCCTCACGAGTCGCTGCTCTACGTCGGCGACACCGCCCGGCAGCCGTACGGCACCAAGCCGATCGGCGAGGTGCGCGAGTACGCGCTGGAGTGCCTCGACCATCTCGTGCACCAGGGCGTCAAGGCGCTGGTGATCGCGTGCAACTCGGCGAGCGCGGCGATGCTCCGCGATGCCCGCGAGCGCTACGAGGTGCCGGTGGTGGAGGTGATCCTGCCGGCCACCCGCCGCGCGGTGGCCGCCACGCACTCCGGGCGGATCGGCGTCATCTGCACGGCCGCGACGGCGTCGTCGCGGGCCTACGACGACGCCTTCGTGGCCGCGCCGCAGGTGACGCTCGCGACCCGGGCGTGCCCGCGGTTCGTCGAGTTCGTGGAGGCCGGGGTCACCGGCGGTCCGGAGCTGCTCGCCGTCGCCCACGAGTACCTCGACCCGCTGGTGCGCGACGGCGTCGACACCCTCATCCTCGGCTGCACCCACTACCCGCTGCTCACCGGCGTCGTGTCGTACGTGATGGGGGAGCAGGTCACCCTGGTGAGCAGCGCCGAGGAGTGCGCCAAGGACGTCTACCGGGTGCTCGCCGACACCGGGCTGATGCGCGACTCGGGTGACCCCACCTACACGTTCGTGACCACCGGCTCGCCGGCGGAGTTCGAGACCATCGGACGCCGCTTCCTCGGCCCCGAGCTGCTGGCCGCGAGCCAGTTCGCCGGCGGACTGGCCGGTCTCGCATGAGGCTCACGGTGGTGGGCTGCTCGGGCTCGTTCCCCGGACCGGACTCCTCCGCGAGCTGCTACCTCGTCGAGGCCGATCTGGGCGACGGCCCCGACAAGCGCACCTGGCGGATCCTGCTCGACCTCGGCAACGGCGCGCTGGGCCGGCTGCACCGCCACGTCGATCCGCTCGCGGTGGACGCCGTCCTGCTGAGCCACCTCCACCCCGACCACTGCATGGACCTGTGCGGCTACTACGTGCTGCGCAAGTACCACCCGAGCGGGCCGCAGCCCCGGATCCCGGTGTACGGCCCGGCCGGCGTCGCCGACCGGCTGGCCCGCGCCTACGACCTGCCGCTCGACCCGGGGATGCACGAGGAGTACGACTTCCGCGAGTACGACGGCGCGTTCCAGATCGGCCCGTTCTCGGTGCTTCCGGTGCCGGTCGAGCACCCGGTGCCGGCCTACGGCCTGCGGATCACCGCAGGCGACTCCGTGCTCGGCTACAGCGGCGACACCGCACCCTGCGAGGGCTTCGACCGGGTGGCCGCCGACGCCCGGCTGCTGCTCGCCGAGGCGTCGTTCCGCGACCACGACGAGAACCCGCCCGGCATCCACCTCACCGGCCGCGACGCCGGCGAGGCCGCCGCCCGGGGCGGCGCCGGGCGGCTGGTGCTCACCCACATCCCGCCGTGGTTCGACAAGGTGGGCATGCTCGCCGAGGCGCAGCTCGCCTACAGCGGCCCGGTCGACCTCGCCGCGCCGGGCGCGACCTACGAGCTGTAGCGAGTGCCCGAAACACAGGTTCACCAGTGAATTGCGCGCTTCCAACAGGAAGTTCCCTGTTCGAAGTGCGTGTTTCACAGGTGAACCTGTGATTTCCCCGCGGCCGGTTCACCGACTCTCCACCGAACCTCCACGCGTCGCGATGTGAGTGAGGGGTGTCGATGGGGCAGGGTTGCGCCATGATCACCGTCGAACGGCTCACGCGCCGCTACGGCAACTTCATCGCGGTCGACGACGTCAGCTTCGTCGCACAACCGGGACGGGTCACCGGGTTCCTCGGTCCCAACGGTGCCGGGAAGACCACGACCATGCGGGTGATGGTGGGGCTGACGCCCGCCACGGCGGGCACCGTGCTGATCGGCGGCCACCGCTACACCGACATCCCCAACCCGGGCCGCCACGTCGGCGTCCTGCTGGACGCCTCCGCCCAGCACGGCGGTCGCACCGGCCGCGAGGTGCTCGCGCTCGGCGCCTCGGCGATGGGGCTGCCGAAGCAGCGGGTCGACGAGATGCTCGCGCTCGTCTCGCTCAACGACGACGAGGCGTCACGGCGGATCCGCAACTACTCGCTCGGCATGAAGCAGCGGCTCGGGATCGCCCATGCGCTGCTCGGCGACCCGCAGGTGCTGATCCTCGACGAGCCGGCCAACGGCCTCGACCCCGCCGGCATCCGCTGGATGCGCGACCTCCTCAAGGGCTACGCCAGCCGCGGCGGCACCGTGCTGCTCTCGAGCCACCTGCTCAACGAGGTCGAGCTCATCGCCGACGAGATGATCCTCATCGGGCGCGGCAAGATCCTGGCGCAGGGCGACAAGAAGGCGCTGCTGGCCAGCGGGAGGACCAAGCAGCAGGCGTCGGCCACCGTCACCTCGCTCGACGACGAGAAGCTGGCCGGCGTGCTGCGCGAGAAGGGCGTCGCCGTCACCGCGGGGCCGCAGGGCCTGCACGCCCAGTGCGAGAGCGTCGACGTCGGCCGGGCGGCCGCCGAGCACGGCATCGTGCTCGTCGAGCTCACCAACGTCCAGGGCGGCCTGGAGGACCTCTTCCTCGAGCTCACCGCCGACTCCCAGCGCGACGGCGTGCCCGGGATGCCGCCGCCCGGCTACCCGCCGCAGCAGCCGCCACAGCAGCCGCCACGGCAGCCGCCCGCTCCGTACCAGGGAGGTCCCCGATGACCACGACGCCGTCCGGCTACGCCCCGATGGACCTCTCGGGCACCGCCGCCATCCCGTTCCACCGCCTGGTGCTGGTGGAGCTGCGCAAGTCGATCGACACCCTCGCGAGCCTCTGGCTGGTGCTGTCGATCGTGATCCTGGTGGTGATCGTCGAGGGCTTCGTCCTCGTGGTCAGCATCGTCCAGAGCTCACCGGCGAGCTTCGACGACTTCACCGCCGTCGCCGCGGGGGTCACGTCGCTGCTGCTGCCGGTGCTCGGGATCATGCTGGTCACCAGCGAGTGGAGCCAGCGCACCGCGATGGTGACCTTCTCGATCGAGCCGCGCCGGGTGCGCGTCGTCCTCGCGAAGCTGATGGTCGGCCTGGTCCTCACGGTCCTCACCGTGGTGCTGGCCGTCGTCGTCGGCTTCGTGTGCACGCTGATCTGCGAGATCGCCCAGCCCGACCTGACCGACTGGGACTTCGAGATGACGGGGATGATCGGATTCCTCATCACCCAGTCGCTCGCGATGGTGGGCGGCTTCGCGCTCGCGGCGCTCCTGCTCAACACCCCGGCCGCGATCGTGCTGTTCTTCGTGTACCGGTGGGTGATCCCGATCGTGCTGTTCACGATCAGCGGCCTGGTGGACGGCTTCGCCAAGGTGTCGCCGTACCTGAACTTCCTCGAGGCCCAGGACCCACTGTTCGACCTCTCGATGAACACCGGCGAGGAGTGGGCGCACTTCCTCGTCTCCGGCACGATCTGGGTCGTCGTGCCGCTCGGCCTCGGCATCTGGCGGATCCTGCGCGCCGAGGTGAAGTGAGCAGCGGCCGCGCGAGGAACGAGCGCGGGCGCGTGGCGAACGCAGGTTGAGCGAGCGTCCGCGGGTGAGGAACGAACCCGCGGTGCGCAAGTCGAAACCCCGTGAGGTCAACGGCTACGTGGCACCGGCAGTGGTGGCGTCGGGTGGATCGGCTGCGGTGATTTCGACTCGCACGTCGCGAGTTCGCAAGCTCACTCGCGGTGCTCGCTCAATCTTCGCTCGCCACGTGACCGCGTTCGTCCCTCACGCGGTCACTGCTCACTCGCGTCGTGCACGACGATCGCGATCTGCACCCGGTTGGTGACGCCGAGCTTGTCGAAGACCCGTGACACATGGGCCTTCACGGTGGGCACCGAGAGGTGCAGGGCCTTGCCGATCTCGGCGTTGCTGAGGCCCCGGCCGACGGCGAGCGCGACGTCGCGCTCCCGCTCGGTGAGGGTGTCGAGCCGGAGCGCGGCATCGCGCTCCCGCTCGTCGCCGCCGTTGCGTACCTGCGCGATGAGGGTGCGCACCACCGACGGCGACAGCATCGGGTCGCCGGCCGCGACCTTGCGGATGGCGGCCACGATGTCGGGCGGTGCGGTGTCCTTGAGCAGGAAGCCGTCGGCGCCGGCGGCCAGCGCGCGCACGACGTTCTCGTCGGCGTCGAATGTGGTGAGCACGATGACCCGTGGCGGGTCGGGCGCGGTGAGCAGCTCACGGGTGGCGTCGAGGCCGTTGAGCCGCGGCATGCGGATGTCCATGAGCACGACGTCGGGCCGCAGCTCGCGCGCCTGCCCGAGTCCGTCCTGCCCGTCGACCGCCTCGCCCACGACGTCGAGGTCGTCCTGGCCGCCGAGCATGAGCCGCAGCGCCGAGCGCACCAGCGGGTCGTCGTCGACGATCAGCACCCGAGTCACGCCGGCCACGGTAGCCAGCCCCGGAGCACGAACTCCCGGCCCGTGACGCCGTGCTCGAGCCGGCCGCCGGCGAGCGCTGCCCGCTCGGCCAGCCCGACGAGGCCCAGCCCCGCACCCGGGGTCTGGGAGGGGCCGAACCCGAGCGGGTTGCTCAGCACGACGTCGACGCCGTCCTCGGGCCGGCCGCGCACCTCCAGCCGCACCTCCGCGTCCCGGGCGTGCTTGCGGGCGTTGGTCAGGCCCTCCTGCACGATCCGGTAGAGCGTGCGCCCGACCGTCTCGGGCACCGGCTGCTCCGTCGCCACCTCGTCGACGTAGGTGACCCGCATGCCGGCCTCCCGCGCCTCGTCCACCAGCCCGGGGAGATCGGCGTAAGTGGGCTGCGGGGCGTCGAGCGGGTCGCCGGCCTCGTCGCGGAGCACCCCGAGCACCGCCCGCAGGTCGGTGAGCGCCTGGTGCGCGGTGTCGCGGATGACGACGGCGTCGGCCCGCATCTCCTCGGCGGTGAGGTCGTCGCGGTAGCCGAGGGCCCCGGCCCGCATGGAGATCTGCGAGATCCGGTGCGCCAGCACGTCGTGCATCTCCCGGGCGATCCGGCCGCGTTCGGACAGGCGCGACTGCGCGGCCCGCAGCTCCTGCTCGGCCTCGGCCCGCTCGGCGCGTGAGCGCAGTGTCCACAGCAGCTCACGACGCGATCCGACGTACATGCCCCACGCGAGCATGCCGGAGATGATGACGACGTTGGTGGCCATCATCAGCCAGTAGGGATCGTTGGTGCCGGCCGGCTGGATCTCGGCGAACCCGATGGCCGAGGCGAGGCTGAGCACGCCGATCCCGAGCACCTCCCGCCACCGGCGGTGGGTGGCGAGCGACAGCGCGGCCAGGGTCGCGGGGCCGGCGGCAATGGAGGAGAACGACGCCAGCACGGTGAGCACGACGGCGATCACCAGGGGATGCCGCCGCCGCCAGAACACCAGCGCCACAGCGGGAATGCCGCACGCGAGGTCGAGCAGGAACCGGGCCTCGGTCTGCTGTTCGGCGATGGTCAGCCACACGACCAGACTGATCGTGAGCATGAGCGCCGTGCGCCACAGGTGGCTGTACCACCGCAGGTGCGGCTGATACTCCTCCGGCTCGGGCCGGCGCACGTCGGACACCTCGTCAGCCTAGGGACGACGGCATCGGTCGGGCATCGGCCGTCGGTCGCGGCCACCCCCTACCAAGGTCGCGGCACTCGATCCCCGCGTCCGATGTGCGTGACCCTCGGCGCGAGTTGGCTGGAGCCATGATCGAAGTCACCGGACTCACCAGGACCTACGGCGCCTTCACGGCCGTCGACGACGTCACGTTCACCGCCGAGCCGGGGCGCGTGACCGGCTTCCTCGGCCCCAACGGCGCCGGCAAGACCACCACCATGCGGGTGATGGTCGGGCTGACCCCGCCCACCCACGGCACGGCCACCATCGGCGGCCACCTCTACCGCGACCTGCCCAACCCCGGCCGCCACGTCGGCGTCCTGCTCGACGCCTCCGCCCAGCACGCCGGCCGCACCGGACGCGAGATCCTCACGCTCGGCGCGAAGTCGATGCGGCTGCCGCTCTCGCGGGTCGACGAGATGCTGGAGCTCGTCTCGCTGGAGGACGACGAGTCCAAGCGCCGGCTGCGCAACTACTCGCTCGGCATGAAGCAGCGGCTCGGCATCGCCCACGCCCTGCTCGGCGACCCCGAGGTGCTGATCCTCGACGAGCCGGCCAACGGCCTCGACCCCGCCGGCATCCGCTGGATGCGCGACCTGCTCAAGGGCTACGCGCGCCGCGGCGGCACCGTGCTGTTGTCGAGCCACCTGCTCAACGAGGTGGAGCTCATCGCCGACGAGATGATCCTCATCGGCCGCGGCCGGATCGTGGCCCAGGGCGACAAGCGGACGCTGCTCGACTCGGGCTCCGACGTCAGCGCGCTCGTCGCCTCCGAGGACGACGACACGCTCGCCGCCGCCCTGCGCGAGCAGGGACACACCGTGACGGTCGACCAGGACCTGCTGCGCGTCGACGCCAGCACGGCCGACGTCGGCCGACTCGCGATCGAGCGCCGCATCGTGCTCACCGAGCTGCGCAACGGCGCCGCCGGGCTCGAGGACCTGTTCCTCCAGCTCACCTCCGACACCCAGCGCGACGTCCTCGCGCCCACCACCGCCGACCAGGCCCAGATGCAGGGAGCCTCCGCATGACCACCACCGCCACCGAGCCGACCCGCCACACCCTCGACGTCAGCGACACCGATCGGGTGCCCATGACGACGATCGTCGGCGTCGAGCTGCGCAAGACCTTCGACACCCGCGCCGGCCTCTGGTTCACGATCTCGATCGTCGGGCTGATGCTGCTCGGCGCCGTGATCGCGGCCACCGCGTTCCCCGAGGAGGCCCAGACCTACATCGAGATCCTCAGCCTCTGCGGCGGGATCCTCGGCTACTTCCTGCCGATCCTCGTGATCCTGCTGGTCACCAGCGAGTGGACCCAGCGCTCGGGCCTGACGACGTTCGCCCTCGAACCGCGGCGCTCGCGGATCGTGGCGGCCAAGCTGCTCGCGGGGCTCGGCCTCGCTGTCGCGGGGTTCGTCATCGCGGCCGTGGTGGCGGCCGCTCGGCACCCTCGCGTCACCTGTCAACGGTGGCGAGACGGTCTGGGAGATCTCGTGGGGGCCGGTGCAGAGCTTCCTCGTCGTCGGCGTGATCAGCGTCCTCATCGGGTTCACGCTCGCCACCCTGCTGCGCAACTCGGCGGCCGCGATCGTGTCGTACTTCCTCTACACCTTCGCGCTGCCGGCCGTGGTGGGCACCCTCGCCTTCTTCATCGACTGGTTCGAGCCGATCGCGCCGTGGGTGGAGTTCAACACCGCCCAGACGCCGCTCATCACCGGCGACTACCAGCCGACCGGCGAGGAGTGGGCCCAGATCGCGGTCTCGGGGACGATCTGGCTGCTCCTGCCCCTGGCCTTCGGCATCTGGCGCCTGGTGAGGGCAGAGGTGAAGTGACGATCCGTTGATCGAGCTCGTCGAGATCGGTCCGGCGTCTCGACGAGCTCGACGAACGTGGTGGCTAGACCGCCTGTCGGTGATCCGGCAGGCGGTCTGTCACGTTCGCGACGGCCTGCAGGAACAGCGGGAGCCAGGAGCGGGAGTCGACGAAGAGGGAGGTGTGGCCGCCGGGGGCCTCGAACACCGTGGCGCCGATGGCCTCGGCGAGCGCGTGCTGCCGCTCGGCCGGGACGGCGGCGTCCTTGGTGGTGACGACCATCGCGGCCGGCACGTCGACGCCGCCGATCCAGGGCGAGGAGTCGAAGCGGCCGAGCTCGGCGAGCACCTCCGGCATCGACCAGGCGCTGGTGCTGCGCCACTCGGCGAATCCCCAGCGGGTGAGGTCGGCGCTGTCGACCGAGGGCGTCTCGGGCAGCGCGTCGGCGCGCCGGTTCACGCTCGCCAGCGCGGTGCGCGACAGCGGGGCCATTGCCATGCCCAGCACCGGGAAGAAGAACTGCTCGCCACGGTGCACCTTCCAGCGCCGGGTGGTGGAGCAGAGCACGAGTCCGGAGACCCGCTCCGGGTGCCGGTGCCACAGCTCCTGCGCCACGGCGCCGCCGAGGGAGTAGCCGGCCACGACGGCGTTGATCGATGCCGAGGTGGTCGAGGACGGCGGCGGCGTCGTCGGCGCAGTCGGTGACCCGGAACCGGTCGGAGCGGATGCCCCGGCCGTGCCAGCGCAGGTCGAGGGTGACCACGCGGTAGTGGCGCGACAGCTCGCCGAGCGCGGTGAACCAGGTGAGGTAGGCGGTCGTGCCCAGGGCGTGCAGCAGCAGCACGGTGGGTGCGTCGCGGTACGGGCCGGGGACGTCGACCACGAACGTGCGGCCGCGTCCGGGGAGGTCGACCATCCGCCCCTCGGGCACCGACGCCACGGGCGGGGGCAGGGGCAGCCACCGCTTGAGCCCGTAGCCGACGCCGTACGACGCCGCCCGTCGGGGCACCCAGGTCGCCACGCAGGCGACCCGCTTCGCGCGGCGGAGGTGGCGTCGGTCCATGGTCACATTCTCTCGGTATGCGGGGGCTGGGATCCTCACCCGGACGAGGGTGGCGTGTCGAGGAGCTCGTCAAGGGCTGGACGCAGCTCGGCGGCGAGCGCGTCGAGGTCGGGGAGCAGGTCGGGGCAGGTGAGCAGCGAGAAGTTCATCCGGTCGACGTAGGACCACACGGTCACGTTGAGACCGATGCCCTCGAGGATCGGCCCCACGCTGAACAGGTCGGCGAGGGTGGCGCCGGCGATGGTGGCGACCGCGCGCGGCCCCGGCACGTTGGACACGACGACGTTGAACGGCGCCGGGTGCCACCCGGCGGCCCGCGCCCACGAGTACAGGCGCATCACCGCGCTGAACGGCGCCGGCGGCGTGAACTGCACCCAGTCGGTGAGCATCTCCGGGCCGAGGTGGCGCTGGATCTCCTTGGAGTGCCCGGTCACCTCCGAGATCGCCCGCAACCGCAGATGCGGGTCGTCGACGTCGGTGGCCAGCGAGGTGAACAGGTTGGAGACCCGGTTGCCGCCCAGCCGGGGCTCGGCGCCCGGGGCGTCGGTGGCGGTGGGCACCCCGGCCATGAGGGAGCGGGACGGGTGCTCGCCACGGTCGTCCATCCAGCGCCGCAGCGCGCCGCCCACGACGGCCAGGACGACGTCGTTCAGCGTGACGCCGGGGTGGGCGACCCGTACCTTCTTCAGCTCGGCCAGCGGCAGCGAGCAGGTCGCGTAGCTGCGGCGGGGGGTCAGCGGGCCGTTGAACGAGGTGCGCGGCGCGTGCAGCACCGGCACCGGCACCTCGGGCCGCTCGGCCCGTCGGTAGCGCACCATCGCGGCGATGCCGGAGACCGTCCGCCACACCAGCCGCGGGATCCGCGCGATCTGGAGGGTCGCGTCGACCAGGGCCGACCAGACCAGCGTCGTCTTCGGCGGCACGTCGCCGGCGGCCGGGCCGGGGGACGCCGCGTATTCGAGGGTGTCCTCGACCTCGGGGTCGCCGTGGGCGTCGACGACGTTGCCGAGCAGCGCGTTGGCGGCGACGCCGTCGGCCAGCGCGTGGTGCATCTTGCCGACGATCGCCGCGCGGCCGTCGGCGAGGCCCGCGGCACAGGTGCAGCTCCCACAGCGGGCGGTCGCGGTCGAGCGGCGTGCTCGCGATCTCACCGATCAGCCGCTCGAGATCGGCCATCGACCCCGTGCCGCCGACCTGGTGGTCGCGGAAGTGGTGGTCGGCGTCGATCGACCGCTGGGTCACCCACACCGGGTGGTTGAGCCGGAACGGCACCGGCACCACGCGCCGCCGCAGCGGAGGCAGCTTGCCGAGCCGGGCCTCGACGCCGTCGCGGAACCGCTCGAAGGTGAGCCCCGGGTCGGCCTCGAGCACCGCGATCTTCAGCGTGTGCATGTGCATGGAGGGCGTCTCCAGGTAGAGGAAGCCGGCGTCGGCGCCGTCCATCCGCTCCACGCCTCGCACGACGACTACCCCAGCACCGGGAACCGGCGGTGGCGCGCGAGGTCGTCGAGCGCGTCCTGCATCCGGCGCCGCACCTCGGCGTCCACCTCGGTGACGTCGGGGTCGGGCCCGAACTCGGCCTCGACGTCGATCGCCTCGAGCACCCGGGTGCTGATCTTGGTGGGCAGCGGCAGGTTGGGCGGCAGGCCCGGCGTGACGCCGAACGGGAAGCCGAAGGAGATCGGCACGTAGGGGAAGCGGAACCGCTCGTCGAGCTTCAGCAGCTTCGCGAGCCAGGCGCCGCGGGAGAGGTGCAGCTGCGCCTCCTGCCCGCCGATGCTGACCGTCGGCACGATCGGCACACCGGCCTCGAGCGCGGTGCGCACGTAGCCGGTGCGGCCGCCGAAGTCCACGACGTTGCGCTTGTTCCAGGGGCGCGCGATGTCGTAGTCGCCGCCGGGGAACACGATCGTGACCGCGCCGGAGCGCAGGATCGCGTCGGCGTTCTCGCGGGTGGCGGTCACGAACCCGCAGCGCCGCATCACCGGGCCGGCCTGGCCGGTGAAGAGGATGTCGTGGGCCAGGCAGTAGAACGGCCGCTCGGCGCCGAAGTGGTCGACGAACGCGACGGCGAAGATCGGCACGTCCATCGCCAGCATCCCGCCGGAGTGGTTCGACACCACCAGCGCGCCGCCGTCGTCCGGCACGTTCTCGATGCCCCGCACCTCGGAGCGGAAGTAGCCCTTCATCGCCAGCCGCAGCAGCGGGATCAGCTTCGCGACGTAGGCGGCGTCCCGCTCGGCGAGGTCGGCCCGCACGAGCGCCCCACGCAGCCCCTCGTCCACTGGCGCACCGTAGCCCTCTCCTAGGGTGCGGCACATGACATCTCGTGAGGACGGACGGGCCGACGACGAGCTGCGCGCCGTCACCATCACCCGCAACTGGCTCGACCACGCCGCGGGCTCGGTGCTGGTCGAGTTCGGCAAGACCCGGGTGCTGTGCGCCGCCTCGGCCTCCGAGGGCGTGCCGCGGTGGCGCAAGGGCTCGGGCCTCGGGTGGGTCACCGCCGAGTACGCGATGCTGCCGGCGTCCACCCACACCCGCTCGGACCGGGAGTCGGTGAAGGGCCGCATCGGCGGCCGCACCCACGAGATCAGCCGCCTCATCGGCCGCTCGCTGCGCGCGGTGATCGACTACAAGGCGATGGGCGAGAACACGATCCAGCTCGACTGCGACGTGCTCCAGGCCGACGGCGGCACCCGCACCGCCGCCATCACCGGCGCCTACGTGGCGCTCGCCGACGCCTGCGCCGCGCTCGGCGTCACGCAGGCGCTCACCGACTCGGTGGCCGCCGTGTCGGTGGGCATCATCGACGGCGCCCCGCGGCTCGACCTGCCCTACGTGGAGGACGTCCGCGCCGAGACCGACATGAACGTGGTGATGACGGGCGCCGGCACCTACGTGGAGGTGCAGGGCACCGCCGAGGGCGCTGCCTTCACCCGGCCCGAGCTCGACGCGCTCCTCGGCCTCGCCGAGAAGGGCTGCGCCGACCTCACCCGGATCCAGCAGGAGGCGCTCGGCCGGTGAGGATCCATCTCGCCTCCCGCAACGCCAAGAAGCTGGCGGAGATGGAGCGGATCCTCGCCGAGCACCTGCCCGGCGCCGCCGTCGTCGGGCTCGACGACGTGCCTCACTACGACGAGCCGGTGGAGGACCAGCCCACCTTCGAGGGCAACGCGCTGCTCAAGGCCCGCGCCGGCGTCGCCGCCACCGGGCTGCCCACCGTGGCCGACGACAGCGGCCTGTGCGTCGACGCGCTCAACGGGATGCCGGGCGTGCTCTCCGCCCGGTGGTCGGGTCCGCCCAAGGACGACGACCGCAACAACCGGCTGCTGCTCGACCAGCTCGCCGACGTGCCGGACGACCGCCGCCGGGCGCACTTCGCGTGCGCCGTCGCCTGCTGCCTGCCCGACGGCCGCGAGCTGGTGGTGGAGGGACGGATGGACGGTCGGGTGGTGCGCGAGCCGCGCGGCACGGGCGGCTTCGGCTACGACGTCGTGTTCGAGGCCGACGACGAGCCCGGGCGCACCACCGCCGAGCTCGACCGGGCCACCAAGGACGCGATCTCGCACCGCGGCCGGGCGCTACGTGACCTGGCGCCGCGGCTGGCCGAGCTGCTCGGCTGAGCTACTCCCACTGCCAGGTGGCGAGGGTCCGCTCGATGAGCAGACCGCCATCACGGTCGCCGGCGGCCGGGTACATGAAGGCCACGGCGTAGAACTGGTCGCCGGTCGCCACCAGGTAGCAGACCAGGTCCATCGGACCGAACTCGCCCCCGAAGTCCTGAACCGTCATCGTGATCGCCCGCGTTCCGGCGACCGTGCTGTCGGGTCCCTGCTCGATCGGCACGCCTGCGGGCAACCCGTCGGACACGTTGCCCCGCCACGCATCCACCATCTGCTCGAGCGACGCGCCGGGGACCGAGCCCTCCTCGACGATGATCGAGCTCGGCGCACCGCCGCCGGGAGGAGCCCAGGTCGTGGCCGTGTCGGTCACGACTCCTTCGGGCTGCTCCCGCGCGCGGTCGGTCACGTCGCGCCACCCGATCGGGAGCAGGTACTGGTAGCCGTCGCCGTCGACCACGCCGTCGGCGACGCGGGAACCCTCGTCGTCGTCGACCCGGCTGTCGGCGGCTGCGGCACGTTCCCCCTTCTCGCGCTGGTGCAGGAACACCGGGATCGCCACGGACAGCCCGATGACGAGCAGCAACGCCATGGCGACCGCCCCGGCGACGACGGCGAGCGCCACCGGCCACTGCTCTCGGCGGCGTCCGTCGTACACGCCCGGGGGCGGGAGGGAGGACGCCGGCGGCGTCGAGACCCGGTAGACCGCCGGGTCCGATGCCTGCGCCCAGGGGTCCGAGTCGGTCACATCCCGGTATCGGCACCCCGGGCGGGCGACTTGAGGAAATCTTGAGGTCTACGCCTGGGGGCGCGCGCCACCGCAGCAGCTGCATGAGCGGGTCGCCGGGCTCCAGGCCCTCGTCCACGAACCCGGCCCGCTCGGCGATCCGAGGCGCCACCGCGTTGGCCGGCCGGGTGCGCACCACGACGTCGGCCCCGGTGCAACGTCGCCGGCGACGTCGGCGGAATCGAGCTGTCGGAGGAGCACGCCGCCCGGGGTCACGACCTGCTCCCACGGCGGGTGGTTCGTCGCGGTCACGCCGCGGTCAGCCGTCCCAGCGCCAGCTGTCGATCACCCGCTGGAGGTCGCCGAGCGACACGGAGTCGCCGGAGGCGGGATAGGTGAGGTAGATGCCCACCTGCAGGTCGTCGTGGAGGGTCAGGTAGGCACGCTGCTTGATCGGGACGCCGGCGTTGTTCTCGCGGTTGCCGACGTCGACGCCGACGGCGGGCTCGCCGTCGACCGTCACCGACTCGATCGGCTGGGTGGTGGCGCCGTCGGTGCCCTTCACGTTGCGCGCCCAGGCGGCCCGGATGTCCTCGACGTTGTCGACGCCCGGGTTGGGCAGCACCTCGATGAAGATGGCGGACTGGCTGAGCTCGACCGACGGGCCGAGCGTGATCACGGTGTCGATCGTGGCCCCGAGCGAAGCAGCCTGGTCGGAGCGGTTCTGCCACTCGCTGGTGGGCAGGGCGTACTGGTAGCCGTCACCCGGCACCGGGTCGCCGGCCGCGCCGGACTCGGTCGGGCTGGGCGGGTCGCTGCTCGTCTCGGTCTCCGTTTCCGTCTCGGTCTCCGTTTCGGTCTCGGAGCTGGTCTCGGAGGTGGGATCGGCCTCGGGGTCGTCGTCCCCGTCGCCGGCCACGAGCACCACGGTGACGACCGCGCCCACGATCAGCACGACCACCAGGGACACCAGCGCCACCACCAGACCGGTGTTGCGCCGCGGCGGCGGCGGTGGCGGGCCGGACGGGCCACCGCCGTAGTAGCCCCCGGGAGGTCCGGACGGCCCGGGAGGTCCGGGTGGGGCCGGCGGCGGCGGGCCCCACGGGGTCGAGGGCGGGGGAGTGCCCCAGGGGCTCTGCTCGCTCACGGCGCCAGTATGACCGCGCACCCCGGACTCAACCCCGGGAACCCGGCGGTCGGGTCGTGCTCGGCGGTGCCGGAGAGGGGAGTCGAACCCCTACGCCCGCAGGCACAGGCACCTAAAGCCTGCGTGTCTACCAGTTCCACCACTCCGGCCGGCCCGAGCAGTCTGCCAGTCGGGCGTACGGTCGGTGTGTGAGACCGCTCGGGGCCGTGGCCCTGCTGGCCGCACTCGCCGGCTGCACTGTGGGTGGCGGAGGTGTTGAGCGCGACGACAGCGGGCCGACGCCGCCGACGTCATCCGCACCGCCCTCCCGCCTGCTCAGCGAGACCGAGGCGTGCGCGGAGGTGCGGGCCGGGATCGACGCCTTCAACGAGGGCGACCTCGACGAGACCGTGCGGCACTTCGAGCTCGCCGTGCCCCTGGCGAAGGAGCTGGTGGCCGAGGACGAGGCCGCCGACACCTTGCTCGGCGCGATCGAGTACTACGCGACGCTGCCGCCCGAGGAGTACCAGGCGGCCTCGCCGTCGCCGGAGTTCCAGCGCAACAAGGCGATCACGCTCACCCTGTGCGAGTACGGCGCTGGTCCCGAGGAGGACCCGAGCGAGACCCAGGTGCCGGCCTAGATCCGGTCAGTCCAACCCGAGGTCGCGGCGCAGCTTGGCCACGTGGCCGGTGGCCTTGACGTTGTACTGGGCGAGCTCGATCGTGCCGTCGCCGTCCACCACGAAGGTGGAGCGGATGACGCCCTCGACGACCTTGCCGTAGAGCTTCTTCTCCCCGAAGGCGCCCCACTCCTGCATGACGGCGCGGTCGGGATCGGAGAGCAGGGTGAGGGTGAGGCCCTCCTTGTCGCGGAACTTCGCGAGCTTCTCCGGCTTGTCGGGGGAGATGCCGACCACCCGGAAGCCGGCGCCCTGCAGCGAGTCGAGGCTGTCGCTGAAGTCGCAGGCCTGCGTGGTGCAGCCCGGCGTCATCGCGGCCGGATAGAAGTAGACGACGACCTTCGACCCGCCGTCGCGCAGGCCGGCGAGCGAGACCTCGGCGCCGGTGTCGTCGGTGAGGGTGAAGTCGGGGGCGGTGTCGCCCGGGGCGAGGCGGGACGCCGTCACGGGACCTCCTTGTTGCACATGGTTTGCAGCAGCGTAGGGTGAATCGACTCTGCAGATTAATCAGGTGGGGAGCAGGTCCATGCACGTGCCCGACGGATTCCTCGACGCGCCGACGTCGATCGCCACCGGTGTGGTGGCGGCGGTGGCGGTGGGGGTGTCGCTGCGCAAGTCCCGCAACGAGCTCGACGACCGCACCGCGCCCCTCGCCGGCCTCGTGGCGGCGTTCATCTTCGCGGTGCAGATGCTCAACTTCCCGGTGGGAGCCGGCACCAGCGGCCACCTCATGGGCGGCGCGATCGCCGCGGTGCTCGTCGGGCCGTGGACGGGCGTGCTCGCCATCAGCGTGGTGCTCCTCGTGCAGTCCCTGCTGTTCGCCGACGGCGGCGTCACCGCGCTCGGCACCAACATCGTGCTGATGGGCGTGGCCACCTGCGGGGTCGGCTGGCTCGTGTTCCGCGCGCTCCAGACGGTGTTGCCGAAGACGACGGCGATGGTGCCGGTGGCCGCCGGCGTCGCCGCGTTCGTGAGCGTGCCGGTCGCCTCGCTGGTCTTCGTCGGCCTCTACGCCGTGGGCGGCAACGTCGACCTCTCGCTCACCGCGCTCACGACGGCGATGGTCGGCGTCCACCTGCTCATCGGCATCGGCGAGGGCGTGATCACGTTCCTCGCCGTCGGTGGCCTGATCGCCGTCCGGCCCGACCTCGTGTACGGCGCACGCTCGGTGCTGGCGCGCCGCGAGCTCGAGATCCGCACCGCCCCCACCGGAGCGGGCGCATGAGCCGGCCCAGCACCCGCGCGACCGCCCTCGGCATCCTGCTCGTCACCCTGGTGCTCGCCGGCGTCGTGAGCTTCTACGCCGCGGCCACGCCGGACGGGCTCACCAAGGTGAGCGAGGACGAGGGCTTCGCGGCGTCGGAGAAGGAGCACGCCACCGGCGACGGGCCGTTCGCGGGCTACGGCAGCAGCTTCATCGACGACGAGCGGCTGAGCGGCGGGGTCGCCGGGGTCGTGGGCGTGGTGGTGGTGCTGGCGCTCGGCACCGGGCTCGCCTACGTCGTCCGCCGGCGCCGCAGCCCGGAGCCGGAACCGCACTGACGTGGGCGCCGCCCACGGGCACACCCTCCACTTCCACGCCCACTCGCCGCTGCATCGGGCGCCCGCGCACCTGAAGGTGCTCGCGCTGCTCGGCTTCGTGCTGACGGTCGTGGCGACGCCGCGCGAGTGGTACCCGGTCTTCGGGCTCTACCTCGCGGTGCTCGTGGTGGCCGTCGTGGTCTCGCGGGTGCCGCCGCTCTACCTGCTGCGCCGGATGGTGGTCGAGGTGCCGTTCGTCGTGTTCGCCGTGCTGCTCCCGTTCGTGGCGCACGGGCCTCGCACCGAGGTGCTCGGCGTCAGCGTCAGCGAGAGCGGGCTGCTCGGCGGCCTGGGGTCTCCTCGTCAAGGGCACCCTGGGCGTGCTCGCCAGCCTGCTGCTCGCGGCCACCACCGAGCCGCAGGCGCTGGTGACCGGCCTGCAGCGGCTGCGGATGCCCGCGCTGCTGGTGCAGATCATGGGCTTCATGCTCCGCTACCTCGAGGTCGTCACCGACGAGGTGCGGCGGATGCGGATCGCCCGCGAGTCCCGCGGGTTCGTGGCCCGCGGTCCCCGGGCGTGGCCGGTGCTCGCCAAGACCCTCGGCGCGCTGTTCATCCGGTCCTTCGAGCGCGGCGAGCGCGTTCACCTCGCGATGCTGTCGCGTGGGTACACCGGGAAGCTGCCGGAGTGACCACCCCGGTCCTCGACGTCCGCGGACTCGCCTACGCCTATCCCGACGGTCACCAGGCCCTCCACGGCGTCGACCTGCACGTGCACCGCGGCGAGCGGGTGGCCCTGCTCGGCCCGAACGGCGCCGGCAAGACCACGCTGGTGCTGCACCTCAACGGCATCCTCACCGCCGGGGCCGGCTCCGTCACGGTGGGCGGGCTGCCGGTCGAGAAGCGGCACATGCAGGAGATCCGGCGCCGGGTCGGGGTGGTGTTCCAGGACCCCGACGACCAGCTGTTCATGGGCACCGTGCGGGCCGACGTCGGGTTCGGGCCGGCCAATCTCGGGCTCAGGGGTGACGAGCTCGACGAGCGGGTGACGACGTCGCTCGAGCTCGTGGGCATGGCGGAGTTCGCCGACCGGCCGCCCCACCACCTCTCGTTCGGCCAGCGCCGTCGGGTGTCGGTGGCGACGGTGCTCGCGATGCGGCCCGAGATCCTGGTGCTCGACGAGCCGTCGTCGAACCTCGACCCGGCGTCGCGCCGTGAGCTCGCCGACATCCTGCGCGCGCTCGACGTCACCGTGCTGATGGTCACCCACGACCTGCCGTACGCGCTCGAGCTGTGCGAGCGTTCGGTGGTGCTCAGCGACGGGCACGTGGTGGCCGACGGCGACACCTACGACGTGCTCACCGACGACGCCCTCATGCGCGCCCACCGCCTCGAGCTGCCCTTTGGGTTTGATCCCCGGGCCACCCGGTAGCCTCGCCGCCGTGAGCAACACACCCTCCGAGCTCGAGCGTGAGATCGAGGAGACCCGGGAGCGGCTGGCCACCACCATCGACCAGCTGCTGTACCGCTCGAACCCGAAGACGATCGCCGGCCGCAACGTCGCCGCCGTCAAGGGCTACTACGTCGACGCCGCGACGGGGCAGCCCCGCACCGACAACATCCTCAAGACCGTCGGCGCCGTGGTGGGTACCGTCGTGGTGGTCCTCGCGCTCCGGCGCGCCACCCGCTGACGCCTGCTGACAACTGCTGACAGATGGGAGCAGTGATGGCCGACAAGCAGCCGATCAAGATGCTCCACGACCGGATCCTGGTCGAGATGGACGACGAGGCCGGCGAGCGCCGCTCCTCGGGCGGCATCGTCATCCCGGCCACGGCGGCGATGGGCGCGCGGCGCCTCGCCTGGGCGCGGGTGGCCGCCGTCGGCCCGCACGCCCGGTCGGTCGAGGTGGGCGACCGGGTGCTGTTCGACCCCGTCGAGAAAGCGGAGGTCGAGGTGTCCGGTGACACCTACATCGTGATGCGCGAGCGCGACGTGCACGCGGTGGCGGCCGACCGGCTCGGCGACGAGACCGCCGGCCTGTATCTGTAACTCGTTCCACTTTCGGGCGTTGAGCCCGTATGCGTCGCCGACTCGTCTCTCTGCTCGCCGCCGTCACCCTGACGCCGTTGGTCGCCGTGGCGTCCTCGGGCGCCGCCCCGGCCACCGGCGACGCCGTGGCCGCCCGGTCGGAGCGACCCGCGACCGTCGCCCGCGCCGACCGGTACCGCGCCACGATCAGGTGGACCCGGCACGGCATCCCGCACGTCGTCGCCCGCGACTTCGGCTCGCTCGGGTTCGGTAGCGGGTACGCCGCCGCCGACTCCTCGATCTGCACCCTCGCCGACACCGTGCTCACCGCCCGCGGCCAGCGCTCCCGGTGGCTCGGCCCGAACCGCCGCTACGACGACCAGGTGACGCTCAACGCCTCCAACCTCCAGGTCGACGCGTTCGTCACCGACCTGCGCAACCGCCGCGTCGTCGAGCGGCTGCTCGCCTCGAAGGCCGGCCCGAAGCGCCAGGCGCGGGTGATGGTGCGGGGCTACGTCGCCGGCATCAACCGTTGGCTGCGCACCCACCGCGTCACCGACCCGGCCTGCCGCAGTGCGGCCTACCTCAAGCCCAACGCCACCGCGCTCGACCTCTGGTACGGCGTCTACCTCGCCAACCTGCTCGCCTCGGCGGGGGTGTTCGTCAAGGAGATCGTCGACGCCGCGCCGCCCAGCCCCACCGACCCCGGCCTGCCCGAGGTGCCGGTGGCGGCCGACGTCGACCGGGACGCGCTCCTCAGGGCGCTCGGTCGCGATCCGGAGCGTGGCTTCGGGTCCAACGCCACCGCCGTCGGGCGCGACGAGACCACCACCCGCCGCGGCATGCTGCTCGGCAACCCGCACTTCCCGTGGCGCGGCCGCTACCACTTCACCCAGCAGCACCTCACGATCCCGGGCTCCTACAACGTGGCCGGTGCCTCGCTCGTCGGCTCCCCGGCGGTCAACATCGGCTGGAACCGCAACGTGGCCTGGAGCCACACCGTGTCGACGGCGTACCGATTCACGCCGTACGAGTACCGACTCGCCGGCCCGACGACGTACCTCACCGACGGCGGGCCGCGCGAGCTCACCCGCCGCACGGTGAAGGTGAAGGTCCTGCGCAACGGCCGCGTCACCACCGCGAACGAGGACCTGTACCGCACGCCGCAGGGCTACGTGGTCGACTCGCCGGCCACGCTGATGCCGTGGTCGCCCGCCAGCGTGTGGGCGATCCGCGACGCCAACGCCGAGCACCTGCGCACCGTCGACACCTTCCTCGACATGGGCAAGGCCCGCGACGTGCGCGACCTGCTGCGCCGTCAGGACGCCGCCGGCGGGATGCCCTGGGTCAACACCACGGCCGCCGACCGGTACGGCCGGGTGCTCTACGCCGACCACTCGGTGGTGCCGAACGTGCCGAACGACCTGAAGGACCAGTGCCTCACCCCGGTCGGCGCCGTGCTCGACCAGGTGGCCGGGCTGCCCGGCCTCGACGGCACCCGGGCCGAGTCCGACTGCGCCTGGCGCACCGACGCCGACGCACAGCGCCCCGGCATCTTCGGTCCCGGCAACCTGCCGTCGACGGTGCGCAGCGACTGGGTGTTCAACGCCAACGACTCCTACTGGACGCCGAACACCGAGCAGCGGCTCGAGGGCTTCGCCTCGATCATCGGCTGCGAGCGGTGCGCCCGCACCATGCGCAGCCGGATGGTGGCCGACTACGTCGCCCGGCGGGTGCGCGGCACAGGCCGGGAGTCGCCGATCACCCTGGCCGGGCACCAGTACGCCAACCGGGTGCGGGCCGCCGAGGTGATGCGCCAGAACGGCGATCTCGACGCCGTCTGCGACGCCACCGGCGAGACGAGGGCCTGCGCCGTCCTGAGGGCCTGGGACGGCCGCTCGGACCGGGACTCGGTCGGCGTCCACATCTTCGAGGAGTTCGTGAAGCGCGCCCCCGCCGACCTGCTGTGGGAGGTGCCGTTCGACCCCGAGGACCCGTTCAACACTCCACGTGACCTCGCCCAGGACAACCCGCAGGTGCAGCAGGCGATGGCGGACGCCATCCAGTACATCCGGTCGAGGAAGGTGCCGTTCGGCGTCCGCTGGGGCCGGCTCCAGGTGGCCGGCGACCGCGGCGCCCCGCCACTCCCGCTCGGCGGCGGCCTCGGCGACCTCGCCGGCAACGCGAACGCGCTCTCCTCCTACCGGCCGCTGCAGAACCGCGCCCGGTTCCGGCCGGTCACGTACGGCTCCTCGCACATCCAGGCCGTCGCCTTCCTCGACGACGGCCGGGTGCTCCCGCGCACGATCCTCACGTACAGCCAGAACGAGAACCCGCGGTCCCGCTTCTCCTCCGACCAGACCCGCCTGTTCTCGCAGGAACGGTGGGTCAGGTTCGCCTGGACCACCGCCGACATCCGGCGTCAGCTGCTGCGCGTCGAGGTTGTCACCGGCTGACAGTCGGTCGGGTCGTCCGATCGGCTCGGTTCGGATCCGTGCGCGTGCGCCGACTTCGTCCTTGCATTTGCGTGGCGTTGCGTCGACACGTCGCTTTCTGACGACAGGGCGCTTCGCGCCGGAGGTCAGAGAACCGACGGGTCGACGCCTCCGCGACTTCGTCGCGGATCAGCGCGTAGCTGCAGGCGCCCCGGGCAAGTACCCCAGTTCACCGTCAGCGGCGTCCGCGAGGTGGGAGTGTGCGGCGCCGCGGACATCCGGCATGCAGAGGGCGACGACGGCGGAGATCAGCATGGCGGCGGCCAGGAGGAGGAAGCCCACCGTGTAGCCGCCCTCGACCGGAAGACCGGTCGGGCCGAGGCGGGCGGTGACGACGCCGGCCATCACCGCCGAGCCGACGGAGCCGCCGATGGTGCGGATGTTCGCGTTCATGCCGCTGGCCACGCCGGTCTGCTGGGCGGGCACGCTGGCGATCACGACGCCCGCGAGGCTCGAGAAGATCAGGCCGGCGCCGACGCCCTGCACCGTGGTGCTGAGGTAGACCTGCCACACGGCGTCGTGCCACAACGCCAGCATCACGAAGGCGAGCGTGGTGAGCAGCGAGCCCGTGACGATGACGACCCGCGCTCCGATCCGGCGGATCAGCGTCGCGGTGGTGAACCCGACGAGGAAGCTGGCGACGGCGCTGGGCAGCAGGAGCCGCCCGGACTCGCTGATGGTCGCGTCGAACCCGTAGCCGGCCGCCTCTGGGGTCTGCAGGAACTGCGGCAGGAACGCGAACGAGGCGAAGATCCCGAACCCGACGCAGCCCGCCACGACGTTGGCGGTCCACATGCCGCGCAGTCGCATCATCGTCATGTCGATCATCGGCACCGGGGCGCGGGTCTCGGACCACATCCACGCGGCGAGAAGCACCACCGCGGCGGCGAGCAGCACGACGGTGCGCGCCGACGTCCAGCCCCACACGTTGCCCTGGCTGACCGGCAGCAGCAGGGCGACGAGCCAGCCGGCGAGCAGCACGGCCGGCAGCACCGGCAGCCGACCGGAGGTGTGCGCGGGCGAGGGGGGCACGAGCACGGCCGCGGCGGCGGCGACCACGCCGGTGACGATCATCGGCAGCCAGAACAGCCAGTGGTAGCCGAGGGTGTCGACGATGGGCCCGGCGACGACGATCCCGACGCCGAAGCCGACCGCGGTGAGAGACGCGAGCACGCTCAGGGCGCCGGTGACCCGGCTGCCGAGCTCGTCGCGGGCGATGCCGAACGACAGCGGCAGCACCCCGCCGCCGAGGCCCTGCACCACCCGGGCCGCGATCAGCCAGCCGATCGACGGCGCCAGGGCCGCGGCCAGGGAGCCGACGGCCAGGGCCACGAGGGTGGCCACGAGCACCCGTTGCTTGCCGACGGCGTCGCCGACCCGGCCGAGCAGCGGGGTGGCGATCGACGCGGACAGCAGGTAGCCCGTGAGCACCCAGGTGGTGGTGGTCTGCGAGGAGTCGTACTCGTGCTGGATGCGGGCCAGCACCGGCACGACGAGCGACTGCAGCAGCGCGAACGACGACACCGCGACGGCCAGCACCAGGAACGTGGTCACCTCGGTCCGCCGGAGCGGCGCGTGGGTGAGCGGAGCGGTTGTCATTGGCAACCATCGTAGAGGTCTCGGGGGAATCTCACCCACCTGCGTGAGCCTGTTCACTTGGCGACACGGTAGGAAGGGACGATGAAGAAGATCCCCCTCCTCCTCGCCTTCGGCGCCGGGTATGTCGTCGGTGCCCGCGCCGGCCAGGAGCGCTACCAGCAGATCAAGACCGGCGCCCAGAAGGTCGCCGACAACCCGAGGGTGCAGTCCGCCACCGAGTCGGTGAAGTCCAGGGCCGGCGACGTCGCCTCGTCCGCGGCCGAGACCGCGAAGGAGAAGGTCGAGGACGCCGTCGAGGCGGCCAAGCACAAGGCGCAGCGCGACGCCTCGGTGCAACCCGCTCCCTGACACCCCGCATGATCGGCTCGCGCCGTGCCTGGTGACATCCCGGCGCGGTCGCGCCTACGATCCGCGGCATGGCCAACGGCAAGACCCCCACCAACCCCGTCGACCTCGTCGTCGTGGGCACCATCCTCAGCTGGATCGGCGCCGCGGCCGCCGTGTTCGTCGCCTACGAGGGTGGTCTGCTGGCGTTCGCCGTGGCGTTCCTCCTCGGCGGCATCGGTGCCGTGGTGCTCGCCATCGGCATCGTGGGGCAGGGCGTGAAGATGGGCCTCGACTACCAGGCCTGGGTGCGACCCGCCGAGCGCCGGTCGTCCGGCGACTCGCGCCCCTCGAGCTGAAACGCCTCCGCCGACCTGGGGTCGGACGGAGGCGTTGTACGCCAGCAGGGACTCGAACCCCGAACCCGCTGATTAAGAGTCAGCTGCTCTGCCAATTGAGCTACTGGCGCATGCACCGGAGTGCCCGGCGCGAGGGCCGACGTTACCAGCGGCCGGGCGGCGGCCGGTAATCCGTAACCGGCCCCTCAGAGCGTGGCCAGCACGGCCTGCGCGGCGTTGTGGCCGCCGAGGCCCGAGACGGCGCCGCCGCGGCGGGCGCCGGAGCCGCACAGCAGCACCGCATCGAGCTCGGTGGCGACGCCCCACTGCTGTGCGGGGGTGTCGAGCCGGGCCCGGGCCGGCGCCCACGGCCAGGCCAGGTCGCCGTGGAAGATGTGGCCCCCGGGCATGGCGAGCTCCCGCTCGACGTCCTGCGGGATCTTGGCCTCGAGGCACAGGTTGCCGGCGGCGTCGCGGGCCAGGCAGTCGGCCAGGGGCTCGGCGAGGTGCTGGTCGATCGAGGCCACCGCCCGCTCGACGGCGAGCGCCTTCGCGGCCGCGGGGTCGCGCTCGAAGAGCGTGGCCGGGGTGTGCAGGCCGAAGTAGGTGAGCGTGTGGGTGCCGTCGGGCACGTCGCCGAGGATCGAGGGGTCGGTGAGGGAGTGGCAGTAGACCTCCCCGGGCAGCGTCGTGGGCACCGACCCGGCGGCGGCCTCGACGTAGGCGGCCTCGAGCTCGGGGTAGTCCTCGCCGAGGTGCAGGGTGCCGGCGAAGGCGACCGCGGGGTCGATGCCCGAGCGCAGCCGCGGCAGCCGGGTGAGCAGCATGTTGAGCTTGAGCTGGGCGCCGACCGGCTTGGTCTCCGGGTCGGCGGTCTCGCCGAGGAGGATGCGGAGCACCCACGGCGCCACCCCGGACAGCACGAAGCGGGCGTCGACCGTGTGTGAGCCGGTGGCGTCGTCCCAGACGACCTCGGCGCCATCACCCGATCCGGCGCGGATCGCGCTCACCCCGGCCCCGGTGAGCACCTCGGCGCCGGCGTCGTCGGCGGCCCGGCGCAGCGCGTCGGTGACGGCGCCCATGCCACCGATCGGCACCCGCCACTCACCGGTGCCGTTGCCGACGAGGTGGTAGAGGAAGCAGCGGTTCTGGATGAGCGAAGGGTCGTGGAGCGACGCGAACGTGCCGATCAGGCCGTCGGTGGCGACGATCCCGCGCACGGTGTCGTCGGCGAACCGGCGCTCGACGGTCTGGCCGAGCGGGGTGGTGACGAGGTCGGCCCACACCGCCGCGTCCACCTGGTCGCGGATCTCGGCCTCCCGCGGCAGCGGCTCGGTGAAGGTGGGCGACACCGCGCGGGCCAGCGTGCCCACGTCGGCGTAGAAGGCCCGCCACGCGTCGTACTCCTCCTCCCCGCCGGTGAGCGCGAGGAAGGACTCGCGGGTGGCCGGGCCCTCGTCGCGCTCGATCAGCAGGCCGCCCGGCTTGCCCTCGCGCAGCGTCGGTGTGTACGACGCCGTCCGCCGCGAGGCGAGGTCCAGGTCGAGCCCGAGGTCGTCGACGATGCGGGTCGGCAGCAGCGACACCAGGTAGGAGAACCGCGACAGCCGGGTCGGCAGGCCCGGGAAGGCGGTCGCCGACACCGCGGCGCCGCCGGTGTGGTCGAGACGCTCGAGCACCAGCACCGACACCCCGGCCCGGGCGAGGTACGCCGCGGCGACGAGCCCGTTGTGGCCACCCCCGACGACGACGACGTCGTACTGGCTCCCGCTGCTGCTCATCCCCTCACCGTAGGCGGTGCTCTCCGGTCTGGCGGGGCGAGCCCTCGGGTGAAGCTCGATGTGATGGAGTGCGGCCATGTCGACGCGGCACGCCTGGCTCGGCGCGCTGCTCGCCGCGGTGGGCGTCGGGGGAACGATGGCGGTGGTGGCCGCCCCCGAGGACGGCCGCGTCATCGGGATCTGGCCGGTCGGGCTGGCCGCGATCGCGGTGCTGGTGGCCGGACGGCGACTGCGGCTCCCCGTCGTCGGCACGATCCTCGTGCTCGCCGTGCTCACGATCTGGCTCGGCGGCCGGCCGTTCGAGGTGGCCGTGGGCTACGGGCTCGGCATCTCCGTCGAGTCGTGGCTGGTGTGGCGGGTGCTGTCGAAGGGTGGCGAGGACCGGCCGCGGCTGCAGAAGGACGCCGACCTGCGCCGGTTCATCGTCGCGACGTTCGCGGGCAGCGCGGTCGGTGCGGCGTCCGGAGCCCTCACCTCGGTGGTGACCGGCTGGGGGAGCCCGGGGATCATTGCCCTCGCGCTGGGCACGGCCCACTTGGGCGCCCTGGTCACCGTGCTCCCCTTCGCCTGCCAGCTCCCGGACCACCCCGCCGTCGCCACCCAGGGGGAGCGGATCCTGCAGTGGGGCCTCATGGCGGTGAGCACGCCGCTCGTCTTCTGGCCCACCGACGTCCCGTCGCTGCCCTTCCTGCTCATCCCGCTGCTGGCGTGGGGAGCGCTGCGGGTGCAGGCCGTGGAGGCGCTGGCGCAGCAGGTGCTGATGCTCGGTTGCGCCATCGTGCTCACCACCCTCGATCGCGGCCCGTTCGCGTCGGTGCCCCAGGCGCTCGGCATCGAGGTCGACGCGCGCGGCATCCTGCTCGCCGCGTTCGCCGTCACCACCGGCCTGATCGTGCTCCCGCTGACCCTGCGCGTCGGCGAGCAGGTGGCGACGGCGCGCGAGGCCCGCGCCGAGCGCGACCGGCTGCGCAACATCGTCGACGGCACCCCCGGCGTCGCGATCATCGGAACCGACGCCCAGGGCCGGGTCACCTTGTTCAACCCCGGCGCGGAACGGCTGCTCGGCTACGACCGCGAGGAGATGCTCGGACGGTCGACCCGCCACCTGCACCCTGCCTCGACCATCACCGAGAAGGCCGCGGAGCTGGGCGTCGCCGACGACTTCGGCATCGTGGCGCGCCGGCTGGCCACCAGCGGCGGTGGGCCCACCGAGATCAGCTTCCGGCGCAAGGACGGCGTCGAGCGCCGCCACGCGATGACGCTCAGCCAGATCATCGACGACCGCGGCCGGATCGTCGGTTTCGTGAGCACCTCGGAGGACATCACCGAGCGGGTCCGGTCGCGGGAGGCACTGGAGGAGGCGCTGCGGGCGGAGCGCGAGGCCGTCGAGGGGCTCATGCAGGTCGACGCCGTCAAGGACGCCTTCGTGTCCAGCGTGAGCCACGAGCTCCGCACCCCGATCACGAGCATCCTCGGCTACCTGGAGCTGCTCGCCGACGGCGCCATGGGCGACGTCAGCCGGGCGCAGTCCGACGCGCTCGCCCGGGTGTCGAGCAACAGCCGGCGGCTGCTGCGGCTCATCGACGACCTGCTGGTTCTCTCCCGCATGCAGGACGGCGCCCTCGACCCCGAGCTCGTGCCGCTCGACCTGCGCGAGGCCGTCCGGGCGGGCTTCGAGGTGGTGGCGCCGGGCTGGGAACAGCGCAATCTGCGCCCGAGCTTGGAGCTGCCCGATCACGAGGTGCGGGTGCTCGGCGACCGCGACATGCTCGAGCGTGTCGTGGTGAACCTGGTGGGCAACGCGGTGAAGTTCACGGCCGACGGCGGCCTGGTCGCCGTCCGGCTCGACGTCGACACCGACCGCACCTCGCTGCTGGTGTCCGACACGGGCATCGGGGTGCCGGCGGACGAGCAGGAGCGGCTGTTCACCCGGTTCTTCCGCTCCTCCCTCGCGATGAAGGAGGAGATCCCCGGCAGCGGGCTGGGGCTCGCGATCTGCCAGGCGATCGTCGAGGCGCACGGCGGCGACGTCGCGCTCGACTCGCAGCCCGGCGTCGGCTCGACGTTCCGGGTCACGCTGCCCCTGGCGGGAATGTAGAACCTTCAACGAACGTTGGGCCGGGACACCACCCGAGGAGACTGCGATGCCCGCCGTGACCGTCGACGACCTGACCGTGCTGGACCGACTGTCCGGGCCGGGGCTGGGCGACCAGCCGCGCCCGGTGTGGCAGGTCAGCACCGCGCCGTCGGGCTTCGAGGGCGAGGGCTTCCCGGTGCGCCGCGCGTTCGCCGGCATCGACCTGGCCCTGCTCGACCCGTTCATCATGATGGACCAGATGGGCGAGGTGGACTACGCGCCGGGAGAGCCCAAGGGCACGCCGTGGCACCCGCACCGCGGCTTCGAGACCGTCACCTACATCATCGACGGCACCTTCGACCACCAGGACTCGCACGGCGGCGGCGGCACCATCACCAACGGCGACACCCAGTGGATGACGGCCGGCTCCGGACTGCTCCACATCGAGGCGCCGCCGGAGTGGCTGGTGCAGCAGGGCGGGCTGTTCCACGGCATCCAGCTGTGGGTGAACCTGCCGCGCGACGCCAAGATGAACGACCCGCGCTACCAGGACATCCGCGGTGGGTCGGTGCAGCTGCTCACCTCCCCGGACGCCGGTGCGCTGGTGCGGGTGATCGCGGGCGCGGTGGCCGGCCACCAGGGTCCTGGCAACACCTTCACGCCGATGTCGCTCGTGCACGCCACCGTGGAGCCGGGCGCCCGCCTCGACCTGCCCTGGGACGTCGACTTCAATGCGCTGGTCTACGTGCTCAACGGCGCCGGCACGGTCGGCGTCGAGGGCCGTCCGCTGCGCACCGGCCAGTCCGCCGTCCTCGGTGCCGGCGACTACCTCACCCTCACCGCCGACGGCACCCAGGAGAGCCGCTCGCCGAAGCTCGACGTGATCGTCGTCGGCGGCCGCCCGATCCGTGAGCCGCTGGCGTGGGCCGGCCCGTTCGTGATGAACACCAAGGCCGAGGTCATGCAGGCCTACGAGGACTTCCAGCGCGGCGCGTTCGGCCACGTCCCGGCCTGACACTGCGCTGACCCGTCAGTTATGCGCTGACCCGTCGCTTGTACAAGTGACGGGTCAGCGCATAACTGACGGTCGGCGCGGACGTGGCACGAGCACGGGTTAGGTTTCTCGGTGTCCTGACGAGGAGGGTGCCGTGCCGGAGGTCGTGCCGGATCGATGGGGGATCGTCGAGCGTCTCGACGGTGCCCACGTCGTCCTGACGGGGGTCACCGGGTTCGTGGGCGAGGCGCTGCTGCACCGCCTGCTCGCGGAGGTGCCGGGCTGCCGCACCACCGTGGTCGTGCGTCCCCGCGGCACCACCAGTGGCGCCGACCGCATCGCCGCGCTGCTCGCCAAGCCGATCTTCGCCGAGGTCGGCGACGTCGAGACGCTGTCGCGGCGGGTGGCGGTCATCGAGGGCGACATGGCCGACGTGCCCGCCCTGCCCGACGACACCGACGCTGTCGTGCACTGCGCGGGCGACGTCTCGTTCAACCCGCCGGTCGACCAGGCCTTCACCACCAACGTGGTCGGCGCCCGCGGGTTGCTCGACCGGATCGAGGAGATCCGCGCGACCACCGACCGCGAGGTGCACTACGTGCACGTGTCCACGGCCTACGTGGCCGGACGGCGTCGCGGCGTGATCCCCGAGGGGCCGGTGGCGCACGACGTCGACGTCGAGGCCGAGCTGTCGTGGGGCCTCGCCCAGCGCGAGCGGGTGGAGCACGAGTCGCGTAGCCGCGAGGGCCTCGCCGACACTCGAGCCAAGGCCGAGCGCGAGCACGGTCGGGCCGGGCTGCTCACCGCGGCCACCGCCACCGAGGAGAAGCGCAAGGAGTGGGCGAAGGAGGAGCTGATCCGGCTCGGCACCGAGCGGGCCCGCAGCCTCGGCTGGACCGACTGCTACACCTTCACCAAGGCGCTGGGAGAGCGGGTCGTGGAGGCCTACGCCCGGCAGGGGCGCACCGTCACGATCCTGCGGCCGAGCATCATCGAGTCCGCCCTCGCCAAGCCACACCCGGGCTGGATCGAGGGCTTCAAGATGGCCGAGCCGCTGATCCTCGCCTACGGCCGCGGCGAGCTGCCGGAGTTCCCGGGGGCGGCCGACAACGTGGCCGACATCGTGCCGGTCGACCACGTGGTGGCCGCCACGGTCGCCGTCCTGGCCAGCCCGCCCGAGCCGGGGGAGGCCGCCTACTTCCACATCACCTCCGGCGACCGCAACCCGTTCACCTTCCGCGCGCTCTACGACTACACGCGTGAGTACTTCGACCACCACCCGTTCGAGACCGGCGACCGCGGCGCCGCCCGGCTGCCCGACTGGCGGTTCCCCGGCGCGCGGTCGGCCGAGCGACTGCTCGCCACCAGCGAGCGCGCCCACAAGGTGGCCGACTACGTGATCGAGCGGGCGCCCCGCAGCGACCGGGCGCGCGACCTGGCCCGCAAGCTCGACCAGCAGGGACGCCGGCTGGAGTTCCTGCGCCGCTACCTCGACCTGTACCGGGAGTACCTCTCGGCCGACCTGCGGTTCTCCGACGCCAACACGCAGGCCCTGTTCGCGGGCCTCTCGGACGCCGACCGCGAGCAGTTCTGGTTCGACACCGCGATCGTCGACTGGAAGTACTACTTCCAGGAGGTGCACTGCCCTGCGGTCACCGAGCCGGTGCGGAAGATGGACGAGATCCGCCGCAAGCGCAAGCGCACCGACCCGGGCCGGCTCTCACCGGTGAGCGGCGAGAAGGTGGCGGCGTTCTTCGACATGGACGGCACCCTGCTGTCGTCGAACGTGGTGGAGACCTACCTGTGGCTGCGGCTGCAGGAGCTCTCGCCCGCCGAGCGGGCCGCGCGGCTCGGCCATGTGGGGATGCGGCTGCCGAGCCTGCTGCGGGCCGAGCGGTCCGACCGCACCGACTTCCTGCGGGCGATGTACCGCGACTACCAGGGAGCCCGGCTGGACTCCCTCGACGCCATCGTCGACGAGGTGCTCGCCGGGCACGTGCTGGGTCGGCTCTCGCCGGCGGCGATCCGGCGGGTGCGCGAGCATCGCGTGGCCGGCCACCCCACCGTGCTCATCACCGGCGCGATCCGGCCGCTCACCCGGCCGCTGGCGCCGCTCTTCGACCACATCGAGTCCGCCGACCTCGCGGTCGACGCCGACGGCAGGTGCACCGGCGAGCTCGCCTCGGCGCCACTCACCGGTGAGTCGCGCGCCGCGTGGATGCGGCGCTGGGCCGAGCAGAACGACGTCGACCTCAGCAAGTCGTACGCCTACGCCGACAGCCACTCCGACCTGCCGCTGCTCGCAGCGGTGGGCCGGCCGGTCGCCGTCCGGCCCGACGTCTCGCTGTACCGCCACGCGCGCCGGCACCGGTGGCAGATCGTCGACTGGCCGAGCCCCGACTCCACCGCGCGCGCCCTCAACCCCGCGGGGGCCGCCCGATGATGCTGGCACTGGAGATGTACCGGTCGATCCCGCGGCACGTGGCCGGGCGGGCGATGGGGGGCCGGATGCCCGGCATCCTCTCCGGGTTCGCGGCGCCGCTGCGGCTCACCACCCGCGAGGAGCCGAAGGTGGCCCGGCCCGGGTGGGCGCGGCTGCGCAGCCGGCTGTCCGGCGTCTGCGGCTCCGACCTCGGCGCGCTGTCGGGCCGCACCAGCTACTACTTCTCCGGCGTGGTGTCGCTGCCGTTCGTGCCCGGCCACGAGGTCGTCGCCGACCTGCTCGACGACTGCGACGACCTCCCGGCCGGCACCCGCGTCGTCATCGATCCCGTGCTCACCTGCGCCGCGCGCGGCGTCGAGGCGTGCTCCGACTGCGCCGCCGGCCGCACCAACCGCTGCTCGCGGATCACCGTCGGGTCGCTGACGCCGGGGCTGCAGACGGGCTTCTGCAAGGACACCGGCGGCGGCTGGGGCGAGGTGCTCACCGCTCACCGCAGCCAGCTGCACCCGGTGCCCGAGGGCTACTCCGACGAGCAGGCCGTGCTCACCGAGCCGATGGCATGCGCGGTGCACACCGCCCTGCGCGCCGGCGTCCGCTCGAACGACCGGGTGCTGGTGGGCGGCGCCGGCCTGGTCGGGCTGCTCGCCACCTACGCGCTGCGCACCCTCACCGACGCCGGCGAGATCACCGTCGTCGCCAAGCACCCGCACCAGCGCGAGCACGCGCTCGCGCTCGGCGCCACCGAGGTGGTCACGCCGGGCGAGGTGCTGCGGCGGCTGCGTCGGGTCACCGGGGCGTTCCAGGTGGAGCCGGAGCTCGGATCGCCGTACCTGCTGGGCGGGGTCGACGTCGCCGTCGACGCCGTGGGCAGCAAGAGCTCGCTCGAAACCGTGCTCGGCGCCACCCGCGCCGGCGGCCGGGTCGTGCTCTCGGGCATGCCCGACGCCGCCGACCTCTCCGCCGCCTGGTTCCGGGAGCTCGAGGTGGTGGGCACCTACTCCTCGGCCCGCGAGGAGCCGGGCCTCGACGGCCGCGGCGCCTTCGAGGTGGCGAGCGGGATGCTCGCCGCCGACCCGGTGGCCGCGCTCGCCAAGACCATCGCCGTCTACCCGCTGCACCGCTGGCGGGAGGCGCTCGACCACGCGCACGGAGCTGGCCGGCTGGGCACCGTCAAGGTGGCCTTCGACCCCCGTAGCAAGTAAGGCAAGTAGGGAGATCTGATGTCACGCCCAGGGTTCGTGCTGGAGGTCGACGACCGCACCCCGCCGATGATCGTCCACGAGGGCGAGGGGTTCCGGCTGGAGAAGTTCCCGCTCGGCACGCGCGTCGTCTACCCGCCGGAGGCGCTGCCGGCCATCGACGACGTCGACGCCGCCATCCGCGAGGCGCTGCTGCACCCGGTGGACGCCGACCCGCTGCCCACCAAGCTGCGGGCCGGCATGCGGCTCACCATCGCCTTCGACGACCTGTCGCTGCCGCTGCCGACCATGCGCGCGCCCGACATCCGGCAGCGGATCATCGAGCAGGTGCTCACGATGGCCGCCGAGGCGGGCGTCGACGACGTGCAGCTCATCGCCGCCAACGCGCTGCACCGCCGGATGACGCCGGCCGAGCTGCGCCACATCGTGGGCGAGCGGGTGTGGCGCTCCTTCGGGCCGTCGGGGCTGCTCTACAACCACGACGCCGAGGACCGCGACAACCTGCTGCACGTCGGGCTCACCGACCGCGGCGAGGACGTCGAGATCAACCGCCGGGCGGCGGAGTCCGACCTGCTGGTGTACGTGAACGTGAACCTGGTGGCGATGGACGGCGGCCACAAGTCGGTGCCGATCGGGCTGGCGTCGTACAAGTCGCTGCGCCACCACCACAACGCCAAGACCATGACGCACTCGCACTCGTTCATGGACCACACGAAGAGCCACCTGCACCACTCCGCGTGGCGGATGGGCCGGCTGCTCCGCGAGCACCTCGACGTCTTCCAGATCGAGACCACGCTCAACAACGACGTGTTCCCCTCGCCGTACGGCTTCTTCCAGAAGCGGGAGTGGGAGTGGTCGGTGCGCGACCAGGCCACGATGCTGGCGGTGAAGCGAGGCATCTCGGCCGCGCCCGCCCGGCTGCGGCACAAGATGTTCCACGACATCCGCTCCGCCTACGGGCTCACCGGCGTCAACGCCGGCGAGGTCGAGGCCGTGCACGACCGCACCATTGCGGCGGTGCACCGCCAGCAGCTGGTGGAGGTGCAGGGGCAGAGCGACGTGCTGGTGATGGGGGTGCCGTTCATCGGCCCCTACAACGTGAACAGCTCGATGAACCCGATCCTCGCCACCTGCGTGGGCCTCGGCTACCTCTTCAACTCCTACCGCGGCGCGCCGGTGGTGCGCAGCGGCGGCGCGGTGATCCTGTACCACCCGCTCAACGAGGGCTTCAACACGCTGCACCACCCGTCGTACGTGGACTTCTACGAGGAGATCCTCGCCGAGTCCACCGACCCGGCCGTGATCGAGTCGAAGTACGAGGAGCAGTTCGCCACCGACCCCTGGTACATCCACCTCTACCGCACCTCGCACGCCTACCACGGCGTCCACCCCTTCTACATGTGGTACTGGGCGGCGCACGCGATGGACCACGTGGGCGACGTGATCTGGGTGGGCGGCGACCGCAAGGTGGCCGCGCGGCTGGGGTTCCGGGCCGCCACCACGCTCCACGACGCGCTCGAGATGGCCTCGGACTCGGTGGGTGTCGACCCGTCGATCACCTACCTGCACTACCCGCCGCACCTGATCGCCGACGTCACGCCATGATCCCGGCAAGCTTCGTCAAGGACTCGGTCGACGACGTCCGCACCGTCGCCCGCGGGTGGCGGTGGGGTCGGCGCTCGATGGTGCCGCGCTCGGCCGAGGAGTTCGTGCTCCCGCAGCGCTCCACGGTGTTCCGCACCGACTGGGCGCGACGCCGGGCGGGCCGCTACGTGCGCGAGGTGGCGCAGAAGGGCGTGCTCGACCCGCTGATGAGCTCGCAGGTGCGCCGCCACGTCGAGGGGCTCGACGTGCTCGCCCGGCTGGACGGGCCGGTGATCTTCGTGGCCAACCACGCCTCCCACCTCGACACCCCGCTGATCCTGCTCGCGCTCCCCGACGAGTGGCGCCGGCGCACCGCCGTCGCGGCCGCCGCCGACTACTTCTTCGACACCTGGTGGCGCGCCGTCGGCTCCGCGATGATCTTCAACACGTTCCCGATCGACCGCCGCGGCGGCACCATGGCCACCACGCCCGGTGAGGTGCTCGACGACGGCTGGAGCCTCGTCATCTACCCGGAGGGCACCCGCTCGAAGGACGGCTGGGTCGGCCGCTTCCAGCTCGGCGCCGCCTACCTCGCCACCACCCACGGCGTGCCCGTCGTGCCGATCGCGCACCGCGGCACCTTCGGCGCCATGCCCCGCGGCCAGGGCTGGCCGTCCGGCGGGCGGCCGCGCCTCACGATCCGCTTCGGCGACCCGCTCGTCCCGGGCGAGGGGGAGTCGCCCCGCGACTTCGCGCCCCGCATCCGCGCCGCCGTCGGCGCCCTCCTCGACGAGGAGCGCACCACCTGGTGGGAGGCCAGCCGCCGCGCGGCCTCCGGCTCGACCCCCGACCCCTCCGGCCCCGACATCGCCGAGTGGCGGCGGCTCTGGGAGCAGACCGAGCCCGTCACCGCCCCCGCCCCCGTCACCTCCCCCTCCGGACGCCGGCTCCGCGCCTGGCGCCGCTGACCCATCGAACGCCTTCGCTTGTCGAGACGCTCCGGAGAGATCTCGACAAGCTCGATCAACGGGTGGTCGCGGCGCGAATCGCCTCGGTGAGCACGGTCTTCTCCGGCATGCCGCGCTCTCGCGCCACCCGGACTACGTCGTCGAACTCCGGTGTCGCGTTGACGACGCGGCCACCGAGGCGGGCGAGCTTCACGCGGACGGTGCCACCGTCGACGGTGACCTCGATGATCTCGCGGTCGAGCACCAGCTTGTCGAGGCGCTGACGGCGCAGGCCGATGGAGCTGGTGTGGGTGAGCACGACCTCGGCCAGGGCGTCGGCCAAGAGCGGGCGGGCAGAGCACCGACAGCGTGTGCGCGGGCCGGCCCTTCTTCATGAGGATCGGTGTCAACCACGCGTCGGAGGCGCCGGCGTCGAGCAGTGCGCCCAGGACGCCGGGCCACAACCGGGGGTCGAGGTCGTCGACGTTCGCCTCGAGCACGACGGCGGCCTCGACCGGCGCGGGGCCGGTGTCGGTGCCGACCACCAGCCGCAGCACGTTCGCGTGGCCCTCGGGGTCGCGGCCGCCGGCACCGACACCGACCGCGGACGGGACGAGTGCGGGCATCGGGCCGAAGGCGTCGGCCAGCGTCGCCACGATCGCGACGCCCGTGGGTGTGGCGAGCTCGACGTCGAGCGGGCCGCCGTAGCCGGGCACGCCGTGGGCCCGGAGCAGCTCGACGACGGCCGGCGGCGGCACCGGGATCGAGCCGTGGGCCGAGCGGGTGCGGCCGCCGCCGAGGGCGATCGGGCTCGCGACCAGTCGGTCGAGGCCGAGGTGGTGCAGCCCGGCCACCACACCGGACACGTCGGCGATGCTGTCGAGGGCGCCGACCTCGTGGAAGTGCACGTCGTCGACGGCCGCGCGGTGCACCCGTGCCTCGGCCTCGGCCAGCGCCCGGAACACGGAGCCGGCCGACTCGCGCGCGGGGGAGTCGAGGCGGTCGAGGAGTGCCAGGACGTCGGGCAGCCGGCGGTGGTGGTGCGACTCGGCCACGTCGACGACGGCGAGCGTGGCGCCGAGGTCGGAGCGCATCACCGGCTCCGGCGTGATCGAGACGCGCTCGGGGAGCCCGAGCCGGTCGACGGCGCCCTGGACGACGTCCAGCGGCACGCCGGCGTCGAGACAGGCCCCGAGCAGCATGTCGCCGCTGACCCCGCTGGAGAGGTCCAGCCAGCCGACCTTCACGACGAGCGGCGGAGGACGTCGTTCATCGAGCCCGAGCGGAAGCCGCGCGGGTCGACCTCGACGGCGTCGAACCCGGCGACGGCGTCCAGCAGCTCCGGGCGCCGGGCCAGCTCGTCGACCAGCGCCGCGTCGACCTCGACCCGAGCGCGGTCGCCGAGGTCGCGCACCCGCAGGTCGCGCACCGGCAGCCCGGCGTCGACCAACCTGCGGCGCAGGTCGCGCTCGGCCACCTCGACGCGCCCCAGCCGGGCCGGGGTGATCGACAGGCCGTAGGCCACGCGGCTCGACAGGCAGGCGGCGGCCGGCTTGTCGGCGGTCTCGAGTCCCCACGCCCGCGAGGCGGCGCGCACCTGCTCCTTGCTGAGCTCCGCGTCGAGCAGCGGCGTCACCGCGCCGGCCAGCGCGGCGGCGCGGATGCCGGGCCGGAACCCCGCGCGGGCGTCGTCGGCGTTGGTGCCGGTGGCGACGGCGGCCAGGCCGAGCTCGGCGGCCTTCGGGGTGAGCACGTCGAGCAGCTCGGACTTGCAGTGGAAGCAGCGGTCGGGCCCGTTGGCGACGTAGCCGGGCCGGCTGAGCTCGTCGGTGCGTGGCGTGACGTGGCGGACGCCGAGCGCGGTCGCGTAGGCGCGGGCGCCGTCGAGCTCGCTGGCAGGGAGCGACGGGCTCACCGCCGTGCCGGCCACCACGGCGTCGGCACCGAGGGCGCGCACCGCGGCGGCGAGCAGGAAGGCGGAGTCGGCACCGCCGGAGAACGCGACCAGCACCGACCCGAGTCCGCGCAGCTGCGCGTCGAGGGCGCCGAGCCGGCTCTGCAGGTCGGGGGCCAGCTCGCTCACGGGCGCCCGCCGAGGATCCGGACGGCGGCGCAGGCCGCGCCGAAACCGTTGTCGATGCCCACGACGACGACGCCGGGGCTGCAGGAGGCCATCATCCCGAGCAGCGCGGTGACGCCCTCGAGGCCGGCGCCGTAGCCCACGCTGGTGGGCACCGCGATCACCGGCGCGCGGGTGAGGCCGGCGACCACGCTGGCGAGCGCGCCCTCCATGCCGGCGACGACGAGCACGACGTCGGCGTCCTCGATCTCCGTGCGCCGTTCCAGCACCCGGTCGAGCCCGGCCACGCCGACGTCGGCGACCACCGGCGCAGTGAGGCCGTAGGCGGTGAGCACGGCGGCGGCCTCGCGGGCCACCGGCAGGTCACCGGTGCCGGCGGTGAGCACCAGCACCGTGGCGGCCCGCGGCTCGGCATTACGCCACGCGACGGTGTGCAGGTCGCGGCCGGTGGTGGTGACCGTGCCGCCCGGCACCGCCGTGCTCGCGGCGGCGGTCTGCTCGCCGTCCGCGCGGGTCAGCAGCACCGGCCCGTCGCCGGGGCCGTCGAGCAGTCCGGCCACCGCGGCCACGCACTGCGCCGGCGTCTTGCCGGGTGCGTACACCGCCTCCGCCAGCCCCGTGCGGGCGCGGCGGTGGTGGTCGAGCTGCAGATCGGACACACCCCGATCCTGCCACCCGGCGGCGGGGTGCTAGCCCAGCAGGTTGCCGAGCATCCCGCCGCCCTGCTGCTGCTGGCCGGCGCCGGTGGCCTGGTGACCGCCGGCGACGACGCCCTCGGAGGGCTGCACGAGCACGTGACCCTGGCCGTTGAAGGCCATCTGCACGAGCTCGCCGGTGCCGCCGCGGAGCATCGACTTGAGGCCGCCGGAGTCGACCCGGATGTCCATGTGCACGCCGGAGGTCCAGAGCACCACGGCCTGGGCGTCGGCGAAGGTCGGGGCGCCGCCGACGTCGAGGGCGACGGGCTCGCCGTCGGTGGTGACGGCGACGTAGCCGGTGCCGCGCAGAGCGACGTTGAACAGGCCGCCGGCCATCATGCCGCCGCGGGCCTGGACCCGGTGGATGTCCCAGTCGATCGAGCTGCTGAAGGCGAGCACGTTGTTGCCGTTGACCGACACCTGGTCGTTCTCGAGGTAGAAGATCTGGATGTCCTTGGCCATGTGGGCCACGAACAGCTCGCCCTGGCCGGTGCACTCCATCATGTCGACGCCCTCGCCGGTGAGCTTGGACTTGAGGAGCTTGTCGAGGCCGCCGGAGCCCTTGTTCACGAACCGCACGTCGCCCTGGTAGGCGACCATCGACCCGGTGAGCGCCCACACCGGCCCGTAGTTCATCGAGATCTTGAGCAGCTTCTTGTTCTGGGGGACGAACGGGTCCTGTGACGGGTTCTCCGTGTACTCGTTGAAGAGCGAGCCGTGGATGGCCATGCGGTTGCCTCTCGAGGTTGTTTCGGGACGGCGGGATCGCGGCTGAGTATGCTCGCGATTCCCAGGGCATCGGAGGGTTTTCATGGGTTTCCTCGACAAGGCCAAGGCGGCCGCGAACGACCTCGCGTCGCAGGCGCAGAACGCGATGAACAGCAGTGGCTCGACGGGGGGCGTGAACCCCGAGAAGCTGTATCGCGATCTCGGTCAGATCGTCTTCAACGAGCACGCCGGCAAGTCAGACCCCTCCCGGCGCGAAGCAGCAGATCCTCGACCAGCTGACCCAGCTCGACCAGCAGGGCCGGCTCACCCCCGCGGCGCAGGGTGGACCGCCGCCGCCCCCCGGCGCCAACGCCGCCGCGGCTGCGGCCCCGCCGCCTCCACCCGGCTACGGCGCCCCGCCGCCACCTGCCCCGGCCGCCGCGGCGCCCCCGCCACCGGCGCCGTCGGTCGAGTCCTCGGAGCCCTCCGAGCCGGCTGAGCCGCCGCCGCCCGCCCCGGCGCCGCCGGCGCAGTCCGGGGGAGCGCCGCCGCCCCCGCCGCCGCCGGGCTGGCCGACGACCTGACCGCCCGCCTCTACCGGGACGCCGCCGGCGTCCCGCACCTCCGCGCGGACTCCGTCACCGCGCTCGCGCACGCCCAGGGCCGGGTGACGGCGCGCGACCGCGCCTGGCAGCTCGAGTGGCTCCGCCGCCGCGCCACCGGCACCACGGCCGAGGTGTTCGGTGAGCCGGGCCTGCCCTGGGACGAGTTCGCGCGCCGCACGTTCCTCGCCGACACCGGCCGCCGAGCGCTCGACGCGCTGTCGGAGGAGTCGCGCGGCTTCGTCACCGCGTACGTGGACGGCCTCAACGACGGACTCGCCGGCGCCACCGCCCCCGAGCTCACCGACCTCGGGATCGACGCCGAGCCGTGGCCCGCGTGGATGCCGCTCGCCGCGTTCCACGCCCAGCAGGTGCTGTTCGCCAACCTCGGCGGCGTGCTGTGGGAGCGGCTCGCGCGCAGCGTGCTCGGCGCGGAGGCGCGGCTGCTCACCCACGAGGGACTCGCGCTCAGCGGCAGCAACGCGTGGGCGGTCGGGGGCGCGCGGACGGCGTCCGGCCTGCCGCTGGTGGCCGGCGACCCGCACCGGGTGATCGAGCAGCCGGGCATCTACCAGCAGGTGCGACTGGCCTGCGACGACCCCGACGACCGCTTCGACGTCGTCGGCTTCACCTTCGTGGGCGTGCCCGGGGTGCAGCACTTCGCGCACGCCGGGCCGGTGGCGTGGGCGATCACGAACGGCATGGCCGACTACCAGGACGTGCACGACGAGGCGGTGCCGCCGTCCGACGTGCTCGAGCGGCGGGTGGAGACCATCGCCGTGCGTGACGCCGAGCCGGTGGCGGTCGAGGTCGTGCGCACGCGACGCGGCGTCGTGTTCGAGGACGGCCTGAGCCTGCGCGACCCCGCCACCGAGCAGGGCGACCTCGGCTTCGAGTCGCTGCTGCCGCTGCTGCGCGCCCGCACCGTCGACGACGTCGACCGCGCGCTCGACCACTGGGTGGTGCCGGTCAACAACGTCGTCGTGGCCGACACCTCGGGCGCGGTGCGGTACCGGCTCGCCGGGCTGGTGCCCACCCGCGCCGCCGACGGCGCCTGGCGTGGGTGGCTCGACGCCGACACCACCGGCCGGCACGACGTCGCGGCGGACGGCCAGGTGATCACTGCCAACGAGCGGCGCGGCCCCGAGAGCGACCTGGTGGGCGCCGAGTTCGCGCCGCCCTACCGCGCCGACCGGATCGGCGAGCTGCTCACCGGCCGCAGCGGCCTCACCGCGGCCGACATGGCCGCCGTGCACGGCGACCCGCTGCTCGGCACCGTGCCGGCACTCACCTCGCTCGTGCCCGGCGCCTTCGACGACTTCGACGGCCGGATGGACGCCGGCTCCCCGGCCGCCGGCCGGTTCGCGGCGTGGCGCTCGGCGCTGGTGCGCCTCGTGGTCGCGCAGCCGGTGTTCGCGGGCATCCGGGAGCCGGCGCCGGAGCACCGGCACTCGCCGGTGTTCGCGCCGTGGCTCGGCCTCACCTTCACGGTCGCGCAGAGTCTGCCCACGCTGATCGCGGCCGGGACGCCGTTCGGGATCGACCTCGCCGCCCTGGCCCGCGAGGCGCTCGCCGAGGTCGACGAGGCCGGCGCCTCGCTCTCCTGGGGCGACACCCACGTCGCCGCGCCCGTGCACGCCTTCGCCCTGATGGGCCGCCCGGCACCGTCCGACCTCCCGGCCCCGCCGCTGTCGGGTGACGCCGACTGCGTGTGCGCGACGGCGTCCTACCCGGCCACCACCGACGCCTGCTCGCGGGGCCCGGTGGCCCGCTACGTGTGGGACCTCGCCGACCGGGAGGCCGGCGGCTGGGTGGTGCCGACCGGCGCGTCCGGCGACCCGGCCCATCCCCACCACCACGACCAGCTCGCCGCCTGGGCGGCCGCCGCGCTCGTGCCGATCGTGACGGACTGGGACCGGCTCACTCCCGAGGCGTGAGCCGCTTCTCGAACCACGCCTCGCGCGTACGGGTTGTCGTTGTAGCGCTCGATGTGGCGGTAGCCGGCCCGCTCGTACATCGCGATGGCGTCGGTGAGCACGCCGTTGGTGTCGAGCCGCACGACGTCGTGGCCGCGCTCGGCGGCCAGGTGCTCGAGGTGCCGCAGCAGCCGGCCCGCGAGCCCGGCGCCGCGCCAGTCGGGATGCACCCACATCCGCTTCACCTCGTCGACGCCCGGTGCGATCCGCTGCAGCCCGCCACAGGCCGCGGTGTCGCCGCCGTTCTTGGCCACCACGAACCTGTCGGGCGGGTCGGGGCTTCCCGGGTCGAAGCCGCCCGGGAACCGAGACGTCGAGCTCGGCGTAGTAGGCCGCCATCGCGGCCCGGGCCACCGCGCCGGCCGGGTCGACGTCCTCGAACTCCAGCGACGCCGCGCGCGAGCGCCGGTCGGAGGTCATGGCGGCACGGTAGCGACGATGTGGGCGAGGTCTCGCTGCCAGACGTGATGGCCGTCATCACCACTGAGTGCGACACCGTGTCACGGTCGACCCATGACCCGAACCCGCGCAGTTCTCCTGGCTCTCGTCGGGCTCGTGCTCGCCCTGCTCGCGCCCACCTCGGCCGCCGCCGACTGGCCCTTCGGCCCGGACGAGCGCGCCAACGGCTCGGACCCGGCCCGCCCGGCCACCTGGGGCCGCACCGCGTCGGCCGACCACCACCTGAAGGCCGGCTGCCACCGCTACCAGTACCGCTACCGCGTGACCGCCCCCTCCGACGAGTGGATGGCCGAGGTCTTCCTGGTCGACCCGCGCGGCCGCGGCGTCGGCAGCCGCTCGTTCCACACCCCCGAGGACCGGGCACACGACGTCCGCACCTGGAAGCTCTGCCGCACCACCGCCGGCCCCGGCCGCTACACGATCCGGATGAAGGTGACCTGGAGCGAGGGCTACGAGCAGCACAGCGGGTGGGTCAGGCCGACCCACTTCCGCATGACCCGCCGCTGACGCGCGACGGGTAACCCGCGCGATGGGCGCGCTCGTTGGACCTGTATCTGCCCCCAGCGAAAGGCTCCCCGTGCGTCCGATTGCCCGCACCCTCACCCGGCTCACCGCCGCCATGCTCCTGCTCGCCGGCGGGGCCCTCGCCGCCTCACCGGCCGACGCCATCGTCGGCGGCTCGCAGGCCGACGAGGGTGAGTTCCCCTTCATGGCCTCGCTCCAGAGCAAGGGTCAGGACGGCACCGACGGCCACTTCTGCGGTGGCTCGGTCATCAGCAGCGAGTGGGTGCTGACCGCCGCGCACTGCCTGGTCGACACCGCGCCCGGCGACATCCAGGTCGGTGTGGGCCGCACGAACCTCGACGACCTCGCGCAGGGGCAGACCCTGGCCGTCGACCGGATCGTCATCCACCCCGACTACGAGGACACCGGCACCTTCGACGCCGCCCTCGTCCACGTCACCGGCACCATCGCCTCGCCGAGCATCCCGCTGACCGCCGTCGGCGAGGACAGCCTCGAGGCCGACGGCGCGGCGCTCACCGTCGCCGGGTGGGGCACCGAGTTCTTCGGATCGCCGGTCGTCCCGGCGGACCTCAAGTCGGTCGACCTCGAGGCCGTCGCCGACGACGCCTGCACGACCAACGGCCTCATGGGCTTCCAGGCCGACTCGGAGATCTGCGCCGAGGCGCTCGGCGGCGACTCCTGCCAGGGCGACTCCGGCGGCCCGCTGTTCGGCACGGTCGACGGCCGCGTCACCCAGGTCGGGATCGTGAGCTATGGCCTCGGCTGCGCCACGCCCCAGTTCCCGGGCGTCTACGGCGAGGTCAACAACGGCTCGATCCGAGGCTTCATCTCCTCGACGGCCGGCGTGTAGGCGTCGTCCCAGTCATTCAACAGAAACCGCCCCCGGCCGAGGTTCCTCGGTCGGGGGCGGCTCCACTGCGGGGTGAGTAACGGGACTTGAACCCGCGACATCCGCCACCACAAGGCGGCGCTCTACCAGCTGAGCTATACCCACCAAGTCCCGGAACGGCGTCCGGGCCGACAGAGATTCTAGACGGACGTGGCCGCGGGGCCGGAATCGGCGTCCGGCACCGGCTCCTGCTCCTTGACGGCGCCGGTGAGCGACCCGCCGTGGCGTGCGGCGACGCCCTTGGCCGTGTGGCTGTCGGGGCCGGGGAGCGGCACGAAGATCGCCTCGCGGTAGTAGCGCAGCTCCTCGATGCTCTCCTGGATGTCGGCGAGCGCGCGGTGGTTGCCCTGCTTGGCGGGGGAGGCGTAGTAGGCGCGCGGGTACCAGCGGCGGGCGAGCTCCTTGATCGAGGAGACGTCGATGATCCGGTAGTGCAGGAACTCGTCGAGGTCGGGCATGTCGCGGGCGAGGAACGCGCGGTCGGTGGAGACCGTGTTGCCCGCGAGCGGCGGGCGGCTGTCGGGCGGGCAGTGCTGCCGGATGTAGCCGAGCACCTCCCGCTGCGCCTCCTCCAGCGTGACGCCGTTCTCGAGCTCCTCGAGCAGCCCGGAGCTCTCGTGCATGCTGCGCACGAAGTCGATCATCTGCTCCAGCGCGGCCGCCGGCGGCTTGACGATCACGTCGACGCCGTCGCCGAGCACGTTGAGCTCGGAGTCGGTGACGAGCGCGGCGACCTCCACGAGCGCGTCGGCCTCGAGGTCGAGGCCGGTCATCTCGCAGTCGATCCACACCAGTCGTTCGTTCACACGCGAACACTACGGTGACGCCCCCCCGGTACCGTCGACCGACGTGAAGGAGTGGCTGGGACTCGCCGCGCGTCTCGTCGTCGGCACGGTGTGGGTGTGGGCGGGTGCGGCCAAGGTGCTCGACCCACTCGCGAGCATCGAGGCGGTGCGGGCCTACGAGCTGCTGCCGGCGTCCCTGGTGGAGCCGGTCGGCTACGCGCTCCCGGCGCTCGAGCTGGTGCTGGGGCTGGCGCTCCTGGCCGGGGCGATGACCCGCGGCGCGGCGCTGCTGTCGGCGCTGCTGCTGGTGGCGTTCGTGGTGGGCATCGCCTCGGCCTGGGCGCGTGGGCTGGAGATCGACTGCGGCTGCTTCGGCGGAGGCGGGGTCGAGGAGGGCGCGTCGTCGAAGTACCCGTTCGAGATCGCCCGCAACGTCGGTCTGCTCGCACTCTCGTTGCTCCTCGTATGGCTGCGCTCGACCCGGTTCGCCCTCGACGGGCTGCTGTTCCGACGCTCGGCCGCGCGGACCGCGCCCGAGCACGACGACCTCCCCGAAGGAGTGGCATGACCGACGCCAAGCCCAGCAAGGGCGAGAAGGCACGGCTCCGGGCCGAGCGGGCGGCCGCGGCGGTGGCCGAGGCCCGCCGCCGGGAGCGCCGCCGCAACGTGCTGGTGGGCGTTGCCGCCGTGCTCGCGATGCTCCTGGTCGTCGGCGGCATCGTGCTCCTGAGCATCTCGCGCGACGACTCCGGCGGCGTCGCCGACCGCGCCACCGACGCCGACGGCGACTTCGGGCTGGTGGTCGGCCCCGACGACGCCCCGCACACGATCGTGATCTACGAGGACTTCCTCTGCCCGATCTGCGGCATCGTCGAGACCACCGCCGGCGAGCGGCTCACCCGGCTCGCCGAGCAGGGCCAGGTGCAGATCGACTACCGGCCGGTGGCCTTCCTGAGCCGCTACGGCCCGTACTCCGAGGAGGCGCTCAACGCGTTCTTCGTCGTGCGCGAGGAGTCGGGCGACGACGTCGCCGAGGTGTTCCACGGCCTGCTCTTCGCCCAGCAGCCCCCGGAGTCCGGGCCGTTCCCCGACACCGGCGACCTGGTCGACCTGGCGGTGCAGGCGGGCGCCGAGGAGGCCGACGTGCGGCCGGGCATCGAGGGTGGCGACCAGGCCGACCTCGTGGCCGCCGCGTCCGAGGCCGCGTCGGACATCGGCGTCACCGGCACGCCGACGATCGTGCTCGACGGCGAGCCCTTCGCCGACGGGGCCGACTGGGAACAGATCGCGAACAACCTGGTGGCCGCCGTCGAGGAGTAGGTCGACCCGCTCAGCCGTGGGCGACCAGGAAGTGCTCGTGCTCGCCGGTGAAGTGCGCCAGCACCCGGCCGGGCAGCGGAGCCTGACCGCCGGCGACCCCCGAGGCACGCACCTGGCTGACGTGGGCCCGGATCGCCGCCTCCTTGCGCGCCCGGACGTCCTCGGCGAGCGGTAGGCATCGCGCGTCCTGCCACGGCAGCTCCTCGGGCGCGAGCCGGTTCCACGCGACGAGCGGGAACTCGACCAGCCGGGCTCCGCTCTCGCGCGCGGCGACGGCAGCGGCGCGGCCGGCGGCGTCGTGGTCGGGATGCCCGTCGCCGCGCCACGGCGCGGCCAGCACCGTGCGCTCGCCGTTGCCGACGAGCTCGGTGAGGCTGCGGGTCACCTGCGTCTCGTTGGCGGCCACCTCGCCGTCCGGCGCCCCGAGGAACACCAAGGTGTTCTCGGGCGCGAGGCGGGCGAGTGCGTTCTCCATCTCGGCCAGCCGCAGCGTCGCCAGCGCGTGCCGGGTCGAGGCGGGAGCGGCGAACGGGGAGGCCTCGCCCGCGGTGAGCAGGACGACGTAGACCGAGAGCCCGCGGTCGGCGGCGGTGGCGATGAGACCGCCCGCGCCGAGCGACTCGTCGTCCGGATGCGCGGCGACCACCACCAGGCGGGAGAACGGCTCGTCGCCGTTCACGAGCTCGAGCCGCGGCGCCCGGCCGTAGCGCGGGTGCGTGCGCCACGCGTCGGCAGGCGTCGACGCGACGGTCACGTCGGCATGCTAGGCAGGCGGTTCTGACCAGGCGTTCCTCCCGTCGGGTGACCGCAGGAGCAAGCCGGACGTGGTTACCCTCTGCTCGTGCAAGGGGACGCCGCGCCCATCCGGGTCGCCATCGTCAACGACTACGAGATCGTCGTCGCTGGGGTCGCTGCCGTCCTGAAGCGGTACAAGGACCGGGTCGAGGTCGTCGAGATCAACGCCGACACACCGGTCATCAGCGACGTCGACGTGATCCTCTACGACACCTACGGGCAGGCCCAGGGCAACCGCGTCGACATCCGCGACCTGGTGCGCGCCACCGAGGCCCGGGTGGTGGTGTTCAGCTGGAACGTGGACCCGGAGCTGGTCGAGGAGACGATGGCGCAGGGTGCGGCGGGCTACCTTGCCAAGTCGGTCACCGCCGACGAGCTCGTCGGCGGCATCGAGACCGTGCACCGAGGCGGGACGGTACGTCCCGGGGGCCCGCCGGCCGAGGACGACGCCCAGGGCTCCTGGCCGGGCCGCAAGTACGGCCTCACGCCGCGCGAGTCCGAGGTGATCGCGCTGATCACGCAGGGCCTCTCCAACCGCGAGATCGCCGACCGCACCTACCTGTCGGTGAACTCGGTCAAGACCCACGTGCGCACCGCCTACCGCAAGATCGGCGTCGACCGCCGCTCCAAGGCCGTCATGTGGGGCGTGCGCCACGGCTTCACCCCCGACCGGATGCGCACCGTCGACCCCGACACCGGCGAGCTCACGATCCCCACCTGACCCGGTCGAGCTGTGCTCCGGACAGACTGAGGCCCCGCGACACTCATACTCCCGCGGGGCCGACACCTTTCTATGGCGTCGGCGTGCTGCGGCCCGGGAGGCGCGCCGGGCTGGGTGCAGGAATCACCGGTCGACCGGTGATTCCTGTACTTGCCGGCCGAAATTTCGGCTGGCAAGTACAGGAGTTGCCCGTCAGGTGAGCAGGAATCCCCGGTCGGCCGGGGACTCCTGCACCCACGCTCGGTCGACGCGGAGCACACCTCAGAGGTCGAAGGTGACCTCGGTGGCGTCGTCGAAGTCCTCGTTGACGGACATCGTGGCGTTGTCGATGGCGGCGATCGGGACGTCGAAGCAGGTCTCGAACGTGAACTCCTCGCCCCGCTTCAGGGCGGGGGCGTTGATCGAGCTGCGGGGCTCGACGGCGCCGCAGTCGTAGTCCTCGTACTCCTGGCCCCCGGGCCCGATGAAGGTCATGTGGAGGTCGAAGCTGATGTTGCCCTCGCCGGTGCCGTTGTAGCGGGCGTTGAGGGTGGCCAGCACGAAGCGGCCGACCTTCGGCGGCTCGTTGAACTGGTTGGCCTCCTTGATCAGCTGGTCGGCGTTGGGTTCGAACGCGGTGACCGTGACCGACCAGTCGCCGACCCGTGACTCCGTGCCCACCGGCACGGCGCCGTCCGGCGGCGGATCGGTGGTCGGGGACTCCTCGGTGGGGGCGTCGGAGGTGGTCGGATCGGTGGTGGGGTCTTCGGTCTGCGACGTCTCGTCGTCGCCCGCCGTCGAGTCGCTGTCGCCGTTGGTGAGGACGATGATCATCGTCGTGATCGCGGCGATCACCGCCACCGCACCCACCACGATCGTGGTGATGAGCAGCCCCTTGCCGCCGCCGCCCTGGCCGCCACCGTGAGGTGGGTAGCCCTGGTAGGGGCCAGTGGGTCCGGAGCCGCCGCCGTAGCCCGAGTAGGACTGCGGCGTGTAGCCCTGGGTCGGCTGGTGGGACGGCGGCGGAGCGGCGCCCCACCCGGGCGGGCCGGGCTGCTGCGGCGGGGGAGGCGGGTACTGACCAGACACCCCGGCATTGTGAAGCACGACGCCGTGCCTGGCAGCATCGCCACCCGTGACCCTCGAGGCCTACATCCGCGACCTGCCCAAGGCCGAGCTGCACGTGCACCACGTCGGGTCGGCGTCGCTGCCGATCGTCGCCGAGCTCGCGGCCCGCCACCCCGGAACGGTGCCCGCCGACCCCGACGAGCTCCGCGCCTTCTACGAGTTCCGCGACTTCGCCCACTTCATCGAGGTGTACCTGGCGGTGGTCGACCTCATCCGCACGCCGGACGACGTCCGCTACCTCACCTACGAGGTCGCGCGGGAGCTCGCCGAGGGCCAGCGGGTCCGGTACGCCGAGCTCACCTGCACCCCGTACACCTCGGTGATCCGCGGCATCGCGATCGAGGCCTACGCCGAGGCGATCGAGGACGCAAGGATCGCGGCCGAGCGCGACTTCGGCATCGTGCTGCGCTGGATCTACGACATCCCGGGGGAGTCCGGCGTCCCCGCCGCCGACGCGACCCTCGGCTACGCCCTCGACCACGCGCCCGACGGGCTGGTCGGATTCGGGCTCGGTGGCCCCGAGGTCGGCGTGCCGCGCGCCCAGTTCCAGCCGCACTTCGACGCCGCGCGCGCCGCCGGCCTGCACTCGGTGCCCCACGCCGGTGAGACCACCGGACCGGACACCGTGTGGGACGCACTGCGGCTGCTCGGCGCCGAGCGGATCGGGCACGGCACCTCCGCCGCCACCGACCCGACCCTGCTCACCCACCTCGCCGAGCGGCGCATCCCCCTCGAGGTGTGCCCGTCGTCGAACATCGCCACCCGTGCCGTGGCCTCGCTGGACGAGCACCCGATCCGGGTCTTCGCCGACGCCGGCGTGGTGGTCACCGTCAACTCCGACGACCCGCCGATGTTCGGCACCACCCTCAACGACGAGTACGCCATCGCCGCCCGGCTGCTCGACCTCGACGAGGCCGGCCTCGCCGCGCTCGCCACCGTCGCCGTCGACTGCTCCTTCGCCCCTGACGACGTCCGGGCGCGGGTGCGGCACGAGATCGCAGACCACGCGGCTCGCTGACGGGACAACTGGAACCGGCCGCACGTTACGACGGGCAGCCGGGTCCAGCGCCGCTTCGACCGCGAACGGCGGCGGCATGCCCATCAATCGCCGTCATCTGCGGTGTGGCGCTAGGCGGGCGGAAGGAGACCAGCGCTGGGGCGCCCCCCAGAACTCAGGATGCCTTCGGCGCGGACCGGACAACCCGCTCGATGGCGGCGTTCGCGATGACGCTGTCGAGCACCTCCCGGGTGCGTTGCATCTCGACGATCTGCCGGTCGATGCGGTTCCGTTCGGCGACCAGCTGTTCGGCGAGCTTCGACGTTGCGCGCTCGTTGGGACGTCCGTCGGAATCCCGCATACAAGGGAGGATCTCGAAGATCTTGGCGCTGTTGAGGCCCGCTGCGTACAGCTCCTGGATACGGATCACGCGGTCGATCGCGGTCTCCGGATAGGTGCGGTGCCCGCCCGTTGTCCGCGTCGAGACCAAGAGCCCTTGCTCCTCGTAGTACCGCAATGACCGAACGCTCACTCCGGTGCGCCGGGACAGATTCCCGATCTTCATGGCATCCCCACTCCCTTCACGATCTCGCCGACTTGATTCTGACATGCGTGTGAAGTTTCACCCTGGGGACATGTCCACAGCCAGCACCATCGCCGACCCGACGACGGACCGCCTGCCCCTCTCTCCACTTCTCGCCTTGGCCACTGCCGTGTTCATCACGACCCTCACCGAGACGTTGCCCGCCGGCGTCCTCCCGGGTATGAGCCGCAACCTGCACGTCTCCGAGTCCGCGATGGGCCAGTCCATCACCATCTACGCCGTCGGCACCGCCCTGACCGCTGTTCCGCTCAGTGCTGTCACCGCACACTGGCGCCGTAAGCCACTCCTGCTGACGGCTGTGGTCGGTTTCCTCGTGGCGAACACCGCGACCGCCCTCGCACCCACCTACGCGGTGGCCATGGGTGCCCGGTTCCTCGCCGGCGTAGCGGCCGGGGTGGCCTGGTCGATGCTCGCGGGGTATGCGCGGCGCCTGGCGCCGGCCCACCTCGCCGGACGGTCGATCGCCCTCGCGATGACCGGGATCCCGATAGCTCTCTGCCTAGGTATGCCGGCGGGAACGTTGCTCGGCCAGATGCTCGACTGGCGCGCTGCGTTCGGTGCGATGAGCCTGCTCACCCTCGGCGTCATCGGCTGGATCGTGGCCAGCGTCGCCGACTTCCCCGGCGTGTCACGCGGCCGCGGCGCCGGGAGTTCCATGTTGAGCGCCGTGAAGGTGCCCGGCGTCCCAGCCGTGCTGGCCGTCACGCTCATCTTCGTTCTCGCGCACACGATCATCTACGCCTACATCGCCAGCTACGTCGCCGCGGCGGGAATGGCCCAGCGCACCGATCTCGTCCTGCTCGTCTTCGGCCTGGCGTCCTTGGTGAGTGTCTGGATCGTCGGGAGGCACGTCGACTGCGACCTTCGACGCTTGACGATCGGCTGCGTCACCCTGGTCGCGGCAGCCACACTGACCTTGGCCCTCAGCCAGAACGCAGCCGCGATCTTCGTCGCAAGCGCCGCCTGGGGGCTCGGATGGGGCGGCGCCCCGACCCTGTTGCAGACAGCCGGCGTAGTCGCCGGCGGTCGACGCAGTGAAGCCGCCGCCGACGGAGCCCAGACCATGCTCGTCACCCTGTGGAACGTCGCGATGGCTCTCGGCGGGAGCATCGGCGGACTCATCCTCACGATCGGTGGCGCCACCGCATTGCCGGCAGCAACGGCCCTCCTGAGCATCCCAGCCCTGGTCCTGGTGATTGCGTCACGAAGGCATGGATTTGCCCATGTCCCTGCACGGGCGTGAGGGCTTCGGCCAACTCTGGGCGAGCCACGCGTCGAACGACGTCGAGGTGATGTGGGCATTCGGCGAGGGGAGCAGAACGTCGCCGGCCATCTCGTCGCCAAAGATCCCAGTGTGCCAACTCGGCACCAGGTGGATGAAGCGTCCTCGGGCTGCGTAGGAGCGGCGCGCCATGTCGATGAGGTCTTCCGGGCCCGGTCCGGCCACGTCCACATGGCGACCCTGGGGTTCGCCGGAGGCGACCGTGGCGAGAACCTCCGCCACGTCGCGCGGCGCCACTGGTTGGATGAGCAGAGGTGGAAGCTCGGCCACGCCGTCGGTTTCCGTCCAGGACGCAACCATCTCGGCGAAGTCGTGGAACTGGGTGGCGGGCACGATCGTGTAAGGAGTGTCGCCCTCGGTGACCGTGGTCTCCTGCGCCCGCTTTCCCTCGTAGTGCGCGTTGCCGCGAACCTTCCACACGCCGGCGATCGACAGCACCACGTGGTGGCCCACGCCTGCAGACCATTCGGCTGTCAGTAGCTGCTGTGTGGCCCTGGAGAAGAAGTCCACGGTGGTGCCGCTGTCGGTGGCGGTCGAGTTGGTCACGTCGACCACCACGTCGACACCTTCGAGGGCAACGCAGAGACCCTCCCCCGTCAGCACATCCACGCCCCAAGATCGACTGATCGGCACCACGGTGTGGGACCCGTACTCGAGGGCCTCGTGGACCAAACGCCCGATGCGACCGGTCGCTCCGACAACAGCAATGCGCATGGCTTCTCCTATTACAGATGATAGAGGTCCATAATATCTGTAATCTGTAGGATCACCAACATGAAGCTGCCAGAGAGCACCGAGTGGGCACTGCACTGCGTCACGGCGTTGGCCCAGGTGGAGAATGAGGCGGTCAGCGCGATCCAATTGGCCGAGCACTTCGCCCTGCCTGCGCCTTATCTTTCGAAGCAGCTCGCCCTGCTCGTCCGGGCCCGTGTCCTTTCCGGCACCACTGGCCCACGCGGCGGATTCCGGTTGTCCCGTCCGGCTTCGCAGGTGACGCTGTTGGACGTGGTGGAAGCGGTCGACGGGTCGGGGGACCCGTACATATGCCGGGAAATTCGGCAGCAGGGTCGGGGCGCCGCTCCTGCGCAGGAGTGTGAGGAGATGTGCATCCTCGCTCGGAAGATGCAAGACGCTCATGTCGCCTGGAGGGAGAGCCTGCGTAGCGTGACGGTCGCGGCGCTCATCTCCTCGCTCACCGAAGACGTCGTGGCGCGCACATGCGCGTCACTGTCGCGGAGTGCTGTGTGAGCCCTGGCCACGACTTGCACCTGACACTGATGCCAGGTTGCAGGATTTGATTCATGTCTGAATCGAATGCCCCCCGCCAGCTACGACTGATCATCGAAGCGCCCGACTTCGACGAGGCCGTGACGTTCTTCCGTGACGTCCTCGGCATGCCCGAGCAACCCGCTTTCGCCACCGACGGCGATGACCGCGTGTCGATCCTGAACGCCGGATCGGCGACCATCGAGATCGCCTCTACGCAACACGTCCGCACCATCGATGAGATCGAGGGTGCCCCGCCCGCTCCAGCACCGATGTTGCGCCTCGCGCTGGAGGTGGGCGATACCGCCCGCGCGGTCGAGTCAGCGAGTGATGCCGGCATGACGGTCATCGCCCCGACGTCGGAGACACCCTTCCGGAGCCTGAACGCTCGAATCGCAGGTCCCGCCGGCTGGCAGATCACCTTCTTTCAGGAACTCGAAACACTGGAGATGCGCTCTCAACGAGACGGTTTCAACACCGACGACGCACGAGCCCGCTGACTACGACTCACGCGGCATCGATGCCTAGCCGCAGCGCGCGACCTCGCCTTCTACCGATCCCCTACCTTTCGTTGAGGACTTGTCAGATCATTCTCGATCCCCTCACGGTCACGCCGCGCCTAGTCCATGGGTACGATCGAGTCGTGCCTCTGACAGGGGACGACGTCGACCGTTTCGAGCTCTCGAGGCCGCGTCTGGAGGCCATTGCCTACCGGCTCCTCGGCTCGGCGGACGAGGCACAGGATGCCGTGCAAGAGACCTTCCTGCGGTGGCATGGCGCCGACGTCGACCGCGTTGAGGTCCCCGAGGCTTGGCTGACGAAAGTACTCACAAACTTGTGCCTCAACCAGCTCACTTCCGCGCGGGCACGACGCGAGACCTACGTGGGGCGATGGCTTCCCGAGCCGTTGCTCGCTGGGGATCCGATGCTCGGCCCAGCTGACACCGCTGAGCAGCGCGAAGCGGTCTCGTACGCGGTCCTCACTCTCCTGGAACGCCTGTCCCCCAACGAGCGGGCTGTTTATGTCCTACGTGAGGCATTCGACTACCCGCACCGCGAGATCGCCGAAATCCTAGAGATCACCGAGGCCGCCAGTCAGCAGATCTTTCACCGGGCCAAGAAGCATGTCGCGCACGGCAAGTCCCGCCCCGACATCGACAAGGCCGGCGCGCAGCGGATCGTCGAGGAGTTCCTCGCGGCCGCCACCAGCGGACAGACCGATGAGCTCGTACGCCTGCTGACCAAGGACGCCATCTCCATGGGCGATGGCGGAGGGAAGGTGCCGGCACGCACCAAGGCTTTCGAGGGAGCTGCCGCAGTCGCCGGGTTCGTGTGGGGAATGTTCAAGCCGACCGAGTCCAAGCGCGCCGTCGTCGGCGGCTCACCGGAGATATACGCCTGGACCGCCAACGGCGAACCTGCTGTCGTGGCCGTCGTCGAAGGACGAGTCGTCGCCGTGATGTGCCTGGAGGTCACCGCCGAAGGCATCAGTGCCTGCCGCACTCAGGCAAACCCCGACAAGCTCGAACGAGCGACCGACCAATGGTCGCGAGCCGACCACGGAGAGCCTCTGCTCGTGATGTGATCTGTATCCCTTGCGGCTCCTGTCAGGAACTGGCGGGCCATTCGGTTCATGTAGCAACTACGAACCGAACAGGAGCTAAGGATGAGAGTGCTGGTTGCAGGAGCGACTGGAGCAATGGGTAGGCAGCTCATGCCGCGTTTGGCCGAGGCGGGACACGAGGTGTTCGCGATGATCCGCAAGGAGTCGGACAAGGCCACGGTGTCGAATCAGGGCGCGGCGCCGGTCATCGCCGATGCGCTCGATCGCGCCGCGGTCGAGGCCGCCGTACGCGAGGCGGCGCCGGAGGTGGTCGTCCACCAGTTGACCGCCATCGGGCACGTCGACCCTCGTCACATGGAGCGCAGCTTCGCCGCCACCAATCGTCTGCGGATCGAGGGGACGGACAACTCGCTAGCGGCCGCACGTGCCGTGGGAGTACGACGGTTCGTAGCCCAGAGCAACGGCGGTTTCACCTACGCTCGGACCGGTGGGCCGGTCAAGGACGAACAGGACGTCCTGGATCCCTCACCGGTCCGACCAATGGCCGCGATGATCGCCGCGGTCAAGCACCTGGAGAAGGCCGTGCTGGGCGCCGACTGGACCGAAGGGGTCGTGCTTCGCTACGGCGCCTTCTACGGGCCCGGCACGTCCATGGCGCCAGGGTCCGAGCAGTTCGAGTTGATCCGTAAACGCAAGTTCCCGGTCGTCGGGGACGGCGGTGGGGTGTGGTCGTTTGTCCACATCGCCGACGCCGCAGAGGCCACGGCCGCAGCCGTGGAACGCGCTGGTCGCGGTGTCTACAACATCGTGGATGACGACCCCGCCCCGGTCGCCGAATGGCTGCCGGAACTGGCAGCGATGCTGGGAGCCAAGAAGCCAATGCGCGTACCGCGGCTCATCGGACGTCTGGCTGCTGGACCTGCTGGCGTCGTGCTCATGACCGAGCTGCGCGGTGCATCCAATGCGAAGGCCAAGGGCGAGCTGGGTTGGCAACCGGCGCATCCCACTTGGCGTCAAGGCCTGCAGGGCTGACAAGTGCGTTGCGATGGCTCGCCTCAAAGGACACACATGGCATCAGACGCGCTGAAGAAGCGGCGTCCACGCGTCGCGCCGCCCAGCACGTTGGTCACCGGCGTCGGAGTGTTGGTCGCGGTGTGGTGCGGGATTTTCGCAGCGATCAGCGTCTGGTTCGAAGTCACCAACAAGTTCGCTTCTGGACCGTATGCGTCGGACGCGAATGCGCTCTCGGTGGTCAACTGGTACGTCGTCATCCTCAAGGTCGTCGGCGCTGCAGCCGCTGTGCTGGCCGTGACTGAGCCGCCGAGGTTCTTACGGCCGAACACAGTAGGCGTGATCCTGTGGGCAGGCTTCGCGACGGTGACCGTCTACGTCGCGGGCAGCCTTGCCCAAGCGGTGGCCATGCTCACCGGCGTAGCGGGCGACGCGGAGCGACTGGATCTCGCATCAGCGTGCTACGTACTGGCGTTCCTTGCCGCTTCTGCTGGGTTCGGACTCCTCGCCTTCTCCTATGCCAGGCGCGCGCAACTGGGCAGACGGGAGTTCCTGGTGGGCGTCTGCGGCGCACCGTTGGTCCTGGGCAGCGTCCTAGTTGTCTTGCCGGCGCTGCTCAGGGCGGCCGGATTGCTCTCGGGCTGATGACAGCACCGCCCACACCGACCATCACCGAGGTCCGCTCACAAGGGGTCTTCAGACTCCGCTCGATGCACGACGCTGACCTCGCCGAGTGAGCCAGCCGAGGGCCGTAACAGCCTGACCCCCTCGAGATGCACGGTGTCTCCTTGAGTGAGAGCACATGGGTCCATCGACGAGGGATCTGGATCGATGCCTTGCACTTGGCGCAGGCGAGGAGGGCGCAGTACGTGGGGGAGGGGTGACGGAACCGTCATCGAGGGGAGCCAAAGACTTTGCGGCTGATCGATCACGAGACTGGCACTTGATCCCGGCGTGCAGTACGCCGGTCAGTGGAAGGAGAGGGATGAAGCGGACCACCAAGGCAGTGGCCGCGTGGCGGGGGGACGGTGATGGCGGCCGGGCTGAGCCTGGCAACTGTCGTGACTACCGCGATGCTGTCCGGGAGACTCCATTCGGGCCTGCGACTGGCTCGCCGATGGATACGGCATCGAAGCGCAGCTGGACGTCAATGTCGCGACGGTTCCGGGCCCCTTTCACGCCGACCGAACCATCAGCACCGCGGGGCATCAAGCGGGTAGCTCGGGCTACTGCACAGGCTGGAAGGCCAAGGACATCGATGAGGGAACCTTCGTCGCCCTTCGAGTGTGCAAGGTCAAGGACGGAACCAGGTCGTGCGGAGTCCTGTGCAACTCGTCGCCTGACGAACGTCCCCGTTGTGGGGCGGGGGTTGGCGCAGAGCCGGGCGTCAATCGACGAGGGGTTCGCCCAGCGGCGACCCGGACCGGGACAATGTGGTCGAGACTTCCGATGTCTCACGGGCAGCAGCCAGAGAGCGCTCTCAATCACCACGCTCGAGCGACCCGGGAGGCGCACACCGGCCACATCCCGCGAGTCCGAACTGGACGAGTTGCGGACCAGACCCGCACCCAGTGGAAGTGAGTGTCACCCATGCGCGTGTTGCTGACGACGTACGGATCGAGAGGAGACGTTGAGCCGATCGTGGCACTTGCGGTGCAGCTGCAGGCGCTCGGTGCGGAGGTGCGGATGTGCGCACCGCCGGATGATGAGTTCACGGACCCGGTGACCCGCAGGGGCGTGCCGCTGGTGCCGTTCACCAAGCCATGGCGCGCGTGGGAACGTCCGCCAACTGCCGAGGAGCGTGGGCAGCGCGTCACCGACTTCATCGCCGCGCAGTACAACACCGTGGCCGAGGCGGCCGCAGAATGCGACGTGATCGTAGCGACAGCGATGTCGCAGTTCGTCGGGCCGTCAGCAGCCGAGAAGGTCGGCATCCCGTACCGGTTCGCGCTCCTGTGCCCGGACGTAACGGATGGCCTTGATGGCCGAGGGTTCAACGAATTGTTCGGTGAGCCGATCAATACCCACCGGGCCTCGATCCGGCTGCCAGCGGTGGACGACATCGGCGAGTTCATGTTCACCACCCGACCGTTGCTGGCCGCCGATCCGACCTTGGCCCCGTGGTGTGGCTCCCAGGGCTTCGATCCCATTCAGACCGGTGCGTGGTTCCTGCCGGACGAACGCCCCCTCCCGGTCGAGCTGCGCAACTTCCTGGACGTCGGCGAACAGCCGGTCTATGTGGGATTCGGCAGCATGCGAAACGTCGATGTGGACGGCGCGCGGGCCGCCATTCAAGCGATCCGTGCGCATGGCCGACGTGTGATCGTCGGCCGCGGATGGGCGGAACTCGCCTTGATCGACGACCTGAATGATTGCTTCCTTGTCGGAGAGGTCAACCAACAGGAGCTGTTCGCGCGAGTGGCTGCCGTCGTGCATCACGGTGGGGCAGGCACGACAACCACGGCCGCGCGGGCTGGCGCGGCGCAGCTGGTGGTGCCCCAGGGAGGCGATCAGGTCTACTGGGCGGCCCGGGTGGCCGAACTCGGCATCGGCGCTGCTCATGATGGCCCGACGCCGACGATCCAGAGCCTGACGGCCGGGCTCGGGACGGTTCTCAGCGCTGAGGTCCGCACACGCGCGGCCGCCGTAGCCGCCGACGTCGGCGTCGACGGAGCCACGCTGGCCGCACAGCTGCTGCTCGCCGACCACGAAGCGAATCGGCCGTAGCTGTGATGTAGGAAGCCCCACCGGAACGCGGCAGCCTTGGATAGATCTCTATAGGGCGATCCCCGGCCGGACGCTTTGCTCTGACGCGTGACCCTTCGAGCCAGCAAACCCAAGACCGTTGCGAGCCGTGTCGTGCCGGCACGTCATGGAATCGCGATGAGGGTCCGAGCGGGTCAGCTGATCCGGATCACCGATCCATTCGGGGGACAGGTCGGTGACATGTTCGCTTTCTCGGACAACGGGGGGCGCGAATTGAGCGCCCACCTCAGCGCGGCGCATACGCGCGGCCACAACAGTCGACTCTTCCCGGCCGTCGGGGAGGACTTCGTCACGGCGGCGCGCACCCCGGTGCTCGGTCTGGTCGACGACACCTCGCCGGGCCGCCACGACATGCTGATTCCCGCCTGCGACCCCGAGCGCTATCGCCGGTTGGGCGCTCGGCACCATCGCTCGTGCGTGGCGAACCTGCACGAAGCGCTCGCCGAGCTAGGGCTGACGGTCGACGCGGTTCCACAACCGGTGAACCTGTTCATGAACATCCCGGTGGGTTCTGATGGCGTGCTCAGCTGGCTGCCCGCCCCCACTGCGCGCGGCGATGCCGTCACGTTGGTCAGCCATCTCGACACCGTCGTCGTGCTCTCCGCCTGCCCCCAGGACCTCGTATCCATCAACGCCGGCCCGCCCACGGATCTGCTGCTCGACATCCTCGACCGACCCTGAACATCAACCAGAAGGAACACGTGCGATGACCACCCAGCTCCACGATCACCCCGCCCTTCAACCGGGCAGGTTGGGCCCGCTGGACCTGTCCAACCGACTCCTCGTGGCACCGATGACGCGGGTTTCTGCTGACGCCGACGGCACACCCACGCATGCCATGGCCGACTACTACACGGAGTTCGCGACGGGGGGCTTCGGGCTGGTGATCAGCGAGGGCATCTACCCCGATGCGGCCTTCAGCCAGGGGTACGTCAACCAGCCCGGTCTGGTCACCGACGCACACGTCGAAGGGTGGAGGTCGGTGACGCAGCGCGTGCACGCCGAAGGCGCGCGCATCGTCGCGCAGCTGATGCATGCGGGCGCACTGTCGCAAGGCAATCCCCATCGTGAGGGCACCATCGCGCCTTCGCCGGTGCCGCCCTTGGGAGAGATGATGTCCGCGTACGGCGGCAGAGGGCCCTGGGCGGTCCCCCGCGGGGCCACCATCGGGGACATCGAGCACCTCATCGACGGGTTTGCAACCGCCGCGAGAAATGCGGCGGCAGCCGGGTTCGACGGTGTCGAGGTGCACGCCGCGAATGGCTACCTGCTCGATCAGTTCATCACGGAGTACACGAACCGGCGGGCCGATTGCTACGGCGGCTCGACCGCCAACCGGGTGCGTCTCACAGCGGAGATCGTGGCGCGCATCGCTTCCGAGGCACCGGACGGCTTCGCCGTTGGTGTCCGCGTGTCGCAGACGAAGGTCAACGACGTCGTCTACCGGTGGTCCGGAGGAGCCGATGACGTCTCGGTCATGGCTGAGGCGCTCGCGGAGGCGGGTGCCGGCTACCTCCACGTGGCCAGTGAGGGGCGGTCGTGGTTCGACACAGCGCGATTGCCCGACGAGACCACGGTCACCGGGCTGGCACGTCGGGTCTCGGGCCTGCCCGTCATCGCCAACGGAGGCATGCATGACGCGGTGCAAGCCCACCGGGTGCTGACCGACGAGCATGCCGACTTCCTCGCAATCGGTCACGCTGCGCTGGCCAACCCCGACCTTCCCCAGCGATGGGCCATGGGCCTCGAGCTGGCGTCCTTCAATCCCGAGATGCTCCGACCGGATGTCACACTCGACACCAGCAACGGGTGGCGGCAGGCGGTGTGAGCATGGTCGAGGAGAACGGTGCCTGGCTGAGGTGCCGCGGCAGTGGCGACACTCACCTTCGATGTCGACGCCGAAACGCCCGTGCTCGCGCACGGGGCCGGCTTTGCGCGGCACCTGTCGACCATGTCGCACCAGGCGTTCGGCCCCGATGTCGGTGTGCCGCGGATCCTTGACCTCTTGGACGAGCTCGAGGTGCCCGGCACGTTCTTCGTGCCTGGCTTGGTCGCAGAGCAGCGCCCCCTTCTCGCGTCGTCGATCGTGGAGCGTGGGCACGAGGTAGCGCATCACTCCTACAGTCACCGGTCGGCCACCGACCTGTCGGCCGCAGCCCAGCGAGCGGACTTCGAGCGGGGACTCCAGGTCTTTGCGGGCCAAGACATCGCGATCAGCGGCCATCGAGCTGCGCTGTGGCAGACCACGAGCACGACCATGGAGCTGCTGGTGGAGCACGGCATGTCCTACGACTCCTCGATGATGGGAGACGACCGTCCCTACCGCCTAAGGATCGCCGACTCGGCCGTGATCGAACTGCCAGTGCACTGGTCACTCGACGACTGGGAGCAGTACGCGTTCCTCCCCGAGCCGCACGTCGGCGCAGTGATCGAGGCGCCCTCCAAGGTGCTGGACCTCTGGTGGAGCGAGTTGGACGCCATGCGTGAGCACGGCTGCCTGTTCAATCTCTGCATGCATCCGTTCCTGTCCGGGCGTTCGAGCCGGCTCGCAGTGCTCCGGCAGCTGGTCGAGCGCGCCAGGGAGCGGGGGGACGTCACGTTTCCACGATGCCGGGACGTGGCGGCGCGGGTCGCTGACGTCGGCGGTGTCCGAGAAGTGCAGCCGACCGAGATCGAGATCGAGCCGGGAACCTTCCCCACCTGACCGGTAGGTCAGCGCAGCGCGTCCGCTTCCAGCGCGAGGACGAGATCTACGCGGTCGACCGTGCGCCGCGGGTCGCGTTCTGTGACACGGTGATCTTCGTCAGTCGCTGGCGCAACGTGTTGACGTGCACGTGGAGGCGGGCGGCCGTATCGGAGTAACTGCCGTCGAGCTCCAGGAATGCTCTCAGCGTCGGCTCCAGGTCGCCCTGCCGTCGGCGATCGTGATCGCGAAGCGCACCCAGCACCCCCTCAGCGAAGCGGGTCAGGGTGTCGTCCCCGAGCATGCCGAGCAACAACCGGTAGTTGTTCAGGTCTGAGAACGCCTGCACCCGCGGACCGCCTCGCTGGTGCTGCATCGCACGGCATGTCTCCCGGGCCTGGATGAGCAGCTCGCGTAGCGCAGCCACACCGGTGCCCACCCCACCGATGCCGACCAGGACACCGGTGTCGTCGGCGCCCCGCCCAACGGCACGATGGAGTTCCTCGGCGAGCTCGCGCAGAGGGCGATCCAAGGACTGCGGCCACGAGACCAGAGCCACCGTCTCGTGCGTGCCCGCGGCCACCAGGGCCGCGAGACCGCGATTCAGCAGGAAGCCGGCGATCCTCTCGGTTTGGTCCACTTGTTCCGCGCTTGCAACGACACCCAGCACGGCGATCGGTCCGGCGGGGTCGACGCCGAACGAGCGGAGTCGCTGACCGACGTTGTCCTCGCGGTGGGGCCCTGCCTGGATCATGTCGAGCACCTCTCCGGCGAAGCGTTGCTCGATCGCGTGAACCGCCTGCAGCTCGGCCACCTCCAGGCTCAGATAGCTGCATGCCTGCTGCAGCGAGTCGATCTCGACCTCCGAGAGGGCGCGGTAGGGCCTGAGGCACACAAGAGCCGCATCGACCTCGCCGACGGCGGCGATCAAGAACAAGGAGGCCGTGCCGTCCTCGAGATCCAGCTCCAAGGGTGGTGGGCGGACAGCCAGCGCGTCGGCCACCTGTCGCTGCTGCGGCGGATCGAGGTCGATTCCGGCCATGGCGAGCTGGCGCCCGGTCCGGTCGACGACAGCCAGTGGTAGGTCATGATCTCGACGGATGACGTCGAGGACGCCGCTGGCGCCGCTTCCGCGTGAGACTGCCGAGGCCAAGGCGCCGGTGCGCCGGATCGTGCCGGTCAGGTCACTCACCCGGCCCTCGGCGAGGATCGATGCGGCCGCGCGGGTGACGGCAGTGAACGGGATTGCGGGGGAGATCGAGGCGAGCGCCTACAAGACTGCTGGGCACGCTCCTCCACCAGCCCGGTGGGAGTCGTCGGCGCCTCTTCCCGGAGGCCGAAGACAACGCCCGCTCCCTCGGCGCGCACCACGGCGTCGACGAACAACTCGGCGTCTGTCGACCCTGCCCACATTCCGTTGGTCAGGATCAGCTCGCCGGAGCGAAGATAGGGCGAAGGGTCGGGCAGCTCCGCGTCATGGAGCCACAAGAGCTCGCGGTCGATCCCGTCGCCGGCGACCAGAAGCGTGAGCTCCAGCTCGGGGTGCTCGATGAGTCGAGCGAGGGTCAGCACAAGTGTGATTGTCCACTACAAGTTGCGTAGGCGTGTCAGGTCCTCCACTGACATGCGGGGCGCCGACGCTGTTTCAGTGGCGTCGATCACACCCAGGAGGCAAGCCCATGACCGCCACAACCTCGGCACCACCCCGCGACTCGGATCTCGTGCCTTTCGACGCACACGGCATCGAGCCCATCCCGTCCGAGTCGCGTGACTCGCACACCAACCGAACAGTTCTGGATCTGGTTCGGCGCCAACCTGGCTCCCATCAACTGGGTGCTGGGAGCGCTCGGAATCGTGCTCGGGCTCAGCCTGCTCGAGACGATCATCGTGATCGCGGTGGGCAACCTCCTCGGGTGTGCGCTCTTCGGTCTGTTCAACGTGATCGGCCACCGAACGGCGGTCAACCAGATGGTGCTCGGTCGCGCGCCCTTCGGACGCCGCGGCAGCCGTCGTTCCCGGGGTCATCCAGTGTCTGCTGACGATGGCTTGGGTCGGCGTCAACACCTGGGTCGTCCTCGACCTGGCGATCGGAGTGCTGGGCGAGCTGGGCATCGACGGGGGCGCCGGCACTGCGTTACGTCGTCGCCGCGCTCATCATGGTGACCCAGCTGGCGCTGGCGCTGTACGGCTTCTACGCCATCCGCACCTTCGAGCAGATCTCGGTTCCCCATCAACTCCTTGGTCATGGTCGTGATGACGGTGATGGTTTTGGTTCGTTTGTTGGTCTGCACCGGGCAGCCCGGGGGCGGAGTGCGTTGTCGAAGGACAAGGCCACCGCGGCCATGACGCACCCCAAGACCGCGATCGGCGTCGGCTGGGGGATCACCTGGCTGCCCCAACTCGGCGGACTACAGCCGCTTCGTCCGGCCCCTGAGGCCTCTGGGGGCCCCCGCTCCGGGCGTCGGCGGGCGGGCATGCAAATGTGCCGACGGTCTGGCTGGCTCCGCGCCGCGCCGGCTGGGCCAGCGCCGGCGACGGGCGCTGATCCATCTGCACGCTCGGTGGTGGGGCGCCTTCGGCGCAACGGCGCCCCCGTTCTCCGGCTGATCACGTTGCACACTTGGTCCGGCGGTCTCCACGACACTCCTGAACCTTGACCCCGGCGAGCCGCTGGCCGCCCTCTCGATCGCGGTCCGGGGGCCGCCGGCGTGAAGCGCCACCCTGGCGGCCGGCGTCGTGGCGAGCGGTCGTGCTCGCGGTGTTCCCCGAGGCCGACAGCTTCGCCCAGGCCTTCATCGTCTGCATGGTCTCGATCCTCGTGTGGAGATCAGCCCCTGGTGGTCTGTGGGTCGTCGTCGACTTCTTTGTCCGTCCGCCGCGGACGGATCGACGCGCTCGACGCTCTACGAGTCCTGTCGAGGAAAAGGCGTACGGCGCCGTGAACTGGACGGGTCCGTCAGCTCGTCCTGGCATCGTCGCGGGGTGGAGCTGTCCGTACGGGGTCGTCTCGGCCATGCAAGGCCCGGCCGCCAGGCTCCTCAACGACACCGACCTCTCCTGGCTGGCCGGCGGCGTGGTCGCTGGGGTCTGTACCTGCTTCTCACCCCACGTACGGCGTCGCTGACTGGGTCCGGCCGCTCGCCCGCCGCGGCCGGCGCGGACGAGTGATGACGGCGACCGCAGCCGAGGACCTGGACGTGGTCGTCGAGCGAAGCAGGAGCTCATCAGGGGTCTTCATCCGGGTGCTGCCCGACCAGGCTCGGGTGGCCCTCGCCGCCGCGCGATCGCGACGACGCCTGGGCCGTCCTCTGGGACCACTCGACGGCATGACGATCGCGGTCAAGGACAACATCGACGTGGCGCATGTGCCGACCACCAACGGGTCGGTTGTCGAGGCCTCCCTCCGTCCGGCGCTGCACGACGCGGTCGTCGTACAGCGCCTCCGCCGGCAGGGGATGGTGGTGATGGGGAAGACAAACCTGAGCGAGCGCGTGTGGCCGGTCTGGGTACGAACGAGTACGACGGATCGCCCGTGAACCCCGTCTCCGTCGTGGAACCGCTGGTGCCAGGTGGCTCGTCGTCGGGGTCGGCGGTCGCGGTGGCCACCGGCCTGGTGACGGTGGCGCTGGGGACCGACACGTCTGGCTCAGTGCGGGTGCCGGCCGCTTTCTGCGGGGTGGTCGGCTACAAAGCGTCCGAAGCCCTCGTGCCGCTGCACGGAGTGCGACGTCTGTCGGCCACCCTGGACAGCATTGGCATCCTGGCCGAGGTCGGCAGCTGAGCTGCGTCAGACTGCATCGGCGCTGGTCGTGCCGAGGCAACCCGACCCCTCCCGCAACGGGCCCTTGCGCCTCGTCGTCCCCGACGGCGACGAGATCATCGAGGGCTGCGACCCCGATGTGCGTCGCTGGTTCGAGCACGAGGTCCGCGCGCTCGACCGCGCCGGGATCGACCGTCGAAAGGCGCCCGGTTCCTGGGCTACGCCGGGCTCAGGAGCTGATGGACGAGCACGGCACGATCGTTGCGGCGGACGCGTACGCGCGCTACCACCACCTCATCGAAAACCCCCGGGCGGCCGGCGTGGACCACGCTGTCATTCGTCGGCGACGCGCGGCAGCAGGTCGAACCAAGGAGGTCGAGATGGTGCGCAGCCGGATGGCGTTCTTGCGGGCGCAGGCAGTGCGCGAGCTCGGCGGAGCGCTGCTCCTCTGCCCGACCGTCCGACATGACCTCCCCGGCCGTTCGCGAGGTCGCTCACTCGCCGGCCGCGTTCGACCAGCTCAACGCGAGCACCCTTCGCACCACCATGGTGTTGAGCTACCTCGGAATGCCAGGGGTGAGTCTCCCGGTCGGCGCAGGACGTACTGCTGGGACTCGGCTCTCTCTACTCGTTGCGCACCAAGATCGGACGGACGGGTGTTGAGCGCGGCGTCGGTGATTGACCGGGCTGCTGCATCGGTGAGGTGCTGGGGCCGGACTGCCCCCGTTACTTCGAGTGCCTGAGCGGAGCGTCATCTCCCGGAAGGAGCGATCGAGGAGGCTCGGGACATGACCGAGACCAATCCCCACGAGGCCGTCGCCGGCGCGTTCGAGGAACAGCGCGGGCGTCTACTGGCCGTCGCCTACCGCATGCTCGGGTCCCCGGTGGACGCCGAGGATGCAGTCCAGGAGGCGTGGCTGCGTCTTGCCCGGCAGGACGCCGCCGGGATCGACAACTTGGGCGGATGGCTCACTACCGTCGTGGGGCGGGTGTGCATCGACGCCCTGCGCGCGCGGAAGTCCCGAGGAGAGACGTCGTACGACGAGCGGTTGCCGGAGCTGGTGGTGACTGAGGACGTCGACTCAGGGCCGGAGGACACCGCAGTGATGGCCGAGTCGGTGGGGTTGGCCATGCTGGTCGTACTCGATGCACTTCGTCCTGCAGAACGCCTGGCGTTCGTACTCCATGACATGTTCGCGGTGCCCTTCGAGGAGATCGGTCAGATGCTCGGAACTTCGGACGATGCCGCCAAGATGCACGCCTATCGCGCTCGTCGAAAGGTGCGGGGTACGCCGCGACCGACTGCTGATCGCGGCGACCAGCGCGCGGTGGTCGACGCCTTCCTGGCCGCCGCTCGGGACGGGGACTTCGAAGGCCTTCTCCAAGTGCTCGACCCCGAGGTGACGTGGCGCGTTCACACCGGGCGACGCGTCACTGTGAGGCGTGGCGCCGAGGAAGTGGTCGACAAGGCGCAGCGGGCTTTGCACGTGGACGTTGTCGCGCGGCGCGTCCTGGTCAACGACGAGCCCGGGATCGCGGTCTGGAACTCGAACGGAAAGCTGCGGGCGGTGATGGCCTGCACTGTCGTCAACGGGCGGATGGTGTGGATGGAGTCGGTCACTGACCTGATGATCGACGCCCTGAAGATCGCTGACCTGCCGGCCAGGCCCGCCGGAGTGGGCCGCATCAACCGTCACCTCAGCCCGGTCGCTGCCGTCATGTCGGTGAAGCCCAAGAATTGAGGAGAAGAAACACCCATGACCACTCGACGTGACCACTCAGCACCGGAGAAGACCCAGGTCCTGGTCATCGGCGGGGGCGGCTACGCAGGTGTGATGGCGGCCAACCGGCTGACGCAGCGCGACGACGTTGCCGTCACGCTCGTCAACCCCCGCGACAGCTTCATCCACCGCATCCGCCTGCACCAGTTCGTAGGCGGTTCGGACGAGGCGATCGTCCACTACTCGGAGATGCTGTCCGACCGAATCCGACTAGTCGTCGACAGCGCGACGCAGATCAACGCGCCCGAGCTCAGCGTGACGCTGGCGGGCGGCGACACGATCGGTTACGACTACCTCGTCTATGCCTTGGGCAGCGGCAGCGCCACCCCGGAGGTCCCGGAAGCGGTCGAGCACGCGTTCCCCATGGCCAGCTTGGAGGAGGCGCAACGGGCGCGGGGCGCTCTTGCGGAGCTGCCCGACACGGGGGGGGTGACGGTCGTCGGGGGAGGACCGTCGGGAATTTAGATTGCTGCCGCGCTCGCCGAGGCCGGCCGCAACGTGACCCTGGTCAGCGGAGAGGTGCTCAACCCGTACCTGCACCCGAACGTCCGCCGCAAGATCGCCAAGCGTCTGGACAAGCTCGGCGTGACCGTGATCGACGGCGCGGATGCAAAGGTCACGGCAGTAAGCCGTGGCGCCGTCCAGCTCGGTGACGGCCTGGAATGTCGCCCAGTGAAGTGACTATCTGGACGGCTGGGTTCAGCGTGCCGGACCTGGCTGCACGGAGCGGGCTGAGCACTGATGCCGACGGGCGTCTGCTGACCGACGAGACGTTGACCAGCGTGGACGACCCACGCATCTTCGCGGCCGGAGACTCGGCCGCGCCGTCAGGGATGCCCCTTCGGATGAGCTGCCAGGCAGCCAACCCGCTTGGCGCGCACGCGGCGGACAATGTGCTGAGGCGGATCGCTGGTGAGGAGCCCACTCCCATCGACGAGGCGCTCTTCTTCATGTGCATCGCCCTCGGCCGTGAGCACGCCATCGTGCAGCTCGCATCCCGGCAGGACTCGGCCAACAGGTTCTACATCGGAGGCCGTCTCGGGGCGAAGATCAAGAACACGAGCTTCCCTGGCTTGGTCAAGGAGCTCGCGCACGAAGGTCACGAGCCGGGGTCCTACTCCTGGCGGATCAAGAACCCCAAGCGCCAGCAGCAGGTGAACGACGAGCGCAGTCGGACGCTAGTCGCCTGATGAACATCCGACGGTCCGAGATCGCGGGCTCTGATGCGAGTGCGAGGAGTGGGAACGTGTTTTCCAAGAGGAGGCCGCTGCACCAGGCGGCCGTGGGGTCGCCGTCGCATTTGCCACCGTGCCCTACATCGTCCTGAAGCTGTTGTTGTCGTCGGCACAGCCGCTCCACGATCGGGATGACGGACGACGCGGGTGCGGCTTGAGGATGGAGAGGGTCGCTGGCTATGTCGCCGGCGACGTGATCACGGTGCTGATGGTGCTGACGTACTGGCGTTTGTCGTAGCCCTGACGAGGTCGTGGGCTCGGCGGGTGCCGGCTTGGCTGGTTGTCGTGCTGGGAGCCGGGGCCGCGGGTCTGCTGGCCCCGATCTCCACCTTGGTCTTCCCCTCGGACTGGGCGTTCAGCTGGCCGTGAAGGGGTATGTAAAGCTGGCCGATGACGCCGGTTTGGCCGCGTGGGTCTTCGCCGTCGTCTACAGCGGCTTCGGCTTGCTTGCGGTGGCCATGGCGGTCTTGGTGGTTTGGGGCACGTCATCGTGTTGAAGCGATGACGGTCACCTCGTCACGGCGCCGCCGCAGCCACCAGCGCCGCTGGCGACGGTGGACAGCGTAGTAGGTCTGGGGACCTTCGGTGCGGCGATGACCTACTGGGGCGTGGAGTCGCCCAGGGACAACATGCCCCGAGGGCATGGATGGCTCGCGCAACGAACCGTGCTGGTCGTCACCGGAGCCCTGGACCTCGCCGCCCTGGCGGTCCCGTTGTTGGGCGACCTGGTCGAGACGGTGGCCGCGGAGCGCCTGGCTGGTCATCTGGACCCGAGCGTGCGTCGGTGCCCTTCGGGGCTCGCCCTGACCCTCCTCGCGCCAGGCAGTGACGTCCGACCTGTCGTCGCCGTCATCGCCCTGGTGGGCGACGCCGGGTTCGTGCATCTACGGGCTGAGCGTGCTCCGTCGGCACCTACCCCATCAGGACCACGATCGAGTCGGGCGCACCCGGCGCGTGCGAGCACGGGAGACCTGACCCGACGGAACCTAGGCCGTCTCGCGCATTGACCGAAGAGAAGCGCCCACCGTGTCTGGAGCAGTTGTCGTCAAAGTAGGCCCCGGTATGGGGGCGTCGGTGGCACGGGCTTTCGCTCGCGATGGTCTCCCCATTGGGCTCCGCGCAGTCAGAGGCTACCCTCGAGGCGGCGCGCCCATGCCATTGCCGCCGCCGGCGTGGGACCCTGCAGGCGACTGCGGACGCAGGTGACCCTGACCAGCTCCAAACAGGCCTGACGGGGTTCGTCGCCGCGTTCGGTGTACCTGACGTGGCGGTCTACAACGCGGCCATCATCCAGCCGGACGGCCTGGGCGACCTCAGCTCTGAGCGCCACCTCGAAGCCTGGTCGATCAATGTCGTCGGCGCGATCACGGCCGCAGCACAGGTGCTTCCACTCATGGCCGCACGCGGAGACGGGACCTTCGTGATTACTGGCGGGATGCCAGAAGCGTCACCTGAGTACCTCAGTCTGTCGTTGGGGAAGGCCGGCGTTCGGGCACTGGTCGAAGCGCTCGACGCGCAGTTCGCGCCCGCGGGAGTGCACGTCGCGACGGTCACCGTCGATGGACCCGTCGCCCACGGCACGGACCTCGACCCCGATGACATCGCCGAGCACTACCGGCGTCTGCACGCCCAGCCTCGGTCGTCATGGGACCGCGAGGTCCTGTTCCGCGGGAGGCGACACGACATCGTGTCCCCAGGTGACGCCCGGGCGGGCTGACGCCTACCGCTCAGGTCGTGTCGGTCGGTGGTGGTTGAGGGCGCGAGACCGCACCGGCCCGGTCGCGTCGCGCGACGCAGTCCGGTCGACGTCGTTGCGGAGGTCCTCGACGAGCACGAGGGTCGTATGCGTCGATGCGTCCAGGTCCGCCACTCGAAATGCCCCCGCGGGCGTGGGTTCTGTGAAGGACGCCGAGACCGCGGCGTGCCGACGTTCTGACGGAGCCGCACCGGGGGGCACCAACAGGTCCAGCCAGGATCTGTTGAAGGGCGTGATCGTGTCGATCACGAAGATCCAGTCGAAGCCGTGACTGACGCTGATGAGCTGGTTGGTCCACAGCCTCAACACGCGCTCCCGCGAGGGGCGGTGCGACAGCCCGTGGAAGCCTGTCGAGCGGTCAGCGAAGTCGATGGAACGGCCGGGCTCGACGAAGAACTGCAGCAGCGGCAGCGGAGGCAGTCCAGGCTCTCCGCGCTGCCCCTGCCGTGGCTCCAGAAACCCCAGCTGGTGGACCTGCACGGTCTCGCGGTGTCGGCTGGCGCTCCACCGCTCGAACAGGCGGACGTACGCGGCGAGGTTCGCGGGTCGATGGTCGGGGCGGCGCATGTCAGGGTCTGCGGGGTCAGGCCGGGAACGGCTCGGGGCCGAAGCGCCCCACGGCGATGTAGACGGCGAGCGCGACGTACACCACGTTCACCATCACCAACTTGGCCTGACCGAGACGACCGTGGGTGACCATCGCGCCGATCATCAGAGCGACCCAACACACGGCCGTCACGGGCACCATGACCGGTGCGACGTCCACGACGGCCGGCAGGATCAGACCCACGGCAGCCAGGATCTCGAGCAGTCCGAGGGACTTGACGAACTCGGGGCTGACGTCCCGAGTCCATCGAGCGCCTTCGTGGTGCGCGAGCTTCTCCTTGGGCACGAACGTCTTGGTGATGCCGCCCACCAGGGCGACCAGGGCCAGGAAGCCGGCTGCGATCCACAGGGTCAAATTCATTGCATACTCCTCGCGAGGGTCGTCATTTTCCGTCTCTGCGCCCTGCGGCAGTGCCAACGGACGTTGGCTCGCGGACGTCGGGCGCACCGATCGGGGCGTGCATCTCGCTGTAGCGACCTTCCGGGGAACGGACGATGGCGCCGGTCTCGCGGCCGTGCATCTGCCGATCAAGGTCGACTCGTTGAAGTGAGAGGCACCAGCGACGGGTGACCCAGAACGCGACGAGTGGTCCGACGAACACAGCCACCCGAAGGACGTAGGTGATCTGGTTGATCGAGAGGTGAAGCTGGGTGGCGATGATGTCGTTGCCGCCGGCGCTCCACGCCAGCCCGTAGAAGGTGATCAAGGCAGCCATCAGAGCGGTCCGGTCTGGTGCGTCTCGCGGGCGCTGGAGCAGGTGGTGCTCGGCAGTGTCACCGGTTCGCTTCGCTTCGATGAACGGCAGCAGCAGGACCACCGTCCACAGGACCAACGGCATGACCAAGATCGGGATGATGACGTTCCACGACAGTGTGTAGCCCCCCACCTCTGTCTCCCAGGCCGGCATCAGGCGCAACAACCCGTCCGGCCAGCCCATGTACCAGTCCGGCTGGGACCCGGCGGTCACCTTCGTCGGGTCGTACGGGCCGTACTTCCAGAGGGGGTTGATCGTGAGCATTCCGCCCATCAAGGTGAGCGTCCCGAAGACGAGGAAGAAGAAGCCGGTCGTCTTCCCGACATAGACCGGGAGGAAGGGGTATCCGACGACGTTCTGCTCCTCGCGGCCCGGCCCCGGCCACTGGGTGTGCTTGTGGAAGAAGATCAGGATCAGGTGAAGAGCCATCAAGGCCAGGATCAGGCCGGGCACCAGCAGCACGTGGAAGATGTAGAACCGAGGGATGACCTGGTCACCGGGGAACTCTCCGCCGAAGAGCAGCATCGACAGGTAGCTGCCGACCACAGGGGTCGCCTTGATGAACCCATCGGTGGCTCGCAGACCGGTACCCGAGAGCAGGTCGTCGGGTAGCGAGTAGCCGAGGAATCCTTCCAGAGTGCCGAGGAGTAGCATCACGGCGCCGATCGACCAGGTGATCTCGCGGGGCTTGCGGAACGCGCCGGTGACGAACACCCGGACCAGGTGGATCATCATGGCCGCGATGAACACTTGCGCCGCCCAGTGGTGCGTCTGACGCATCAGTAGACCGCCGCGCACGTCGAAGGAGATATCCAAGGTCGAGGCGAACGCGGCCGAGGTGTGGACGCCACGAAGGGGCCCATAGCTGCCGTCGTACGTGGCCTCGCCCATGCTGGGGTCGAACCAGAGGGTCAAGAACACCCCAGTGACCAACAGAACCACGAAGCTCCACATGGCGACCTCGCCCAGCATGAACGACCAGTGGTCCGGGAACACCTTGCGCACATAGGGCCTGACAGCCTTGGCCAGGCCCAGACGGTCATCGGCCCACCTGGCGACGGCATCACGGCGCTGCCTTTCCACGGGCACCGCTGTCTCCCGGGCCGGCTGACATCCCTGCTCCTCCTCAGTCGCCGTCATGGTTCGGCTGGCGGGCAGGGGATCACCGGTGCTGGATCCACAGGTTTTCTTTCGCGGTAGGTCGCGGTGTCGGCTCCCGATCAACCTGCACGAGGTTGAGCGCATCCGGGACGACGTAGTCGCCGGACGCGGGAAAGCGCATGCCCGCCCACTTCTCCCACTCCGCAACCGAACCGGGAATCACCATCGAGTTGGGGGCACCGCGAGGATGCGAGCGCCCATACGCTGGTGGGTCCTGATCCACGGGTCGATCGAGAGCTGGTCGGGGGTCACCCAAGTGACGTACTCGCTCATCGGCACCAGGGGGTAGCGATGCTTCCACGTCGGCCGGATCGGAGCCAGGACGTGCACGATGCCGGAGGCAGTCGCTCGCTCAACGAGCGCGTTGAGGACTTCGGTAGCCAGGCCCTGCTTGTCGTGGTCAGGGTGAACGGCTGCGGCCATGAAGCTGAGCGTCGTCGGGGACCGCCTCGTCTCGCGGTCGTCAATGGCTCGAACCAGAGTGGAGTCGTATCCGTCCGGCAGATCCGCCAGGGTGCCGTCCCAGGCGAATGGAACACCCCAGCCGCCCGCAGCGACGAGACCGTCCGCGAGGATCAGGATGTCGAGGTCCGCGAAGTACTCGCCGACGCGCGACAGGTACTGCCGGGAGACCGGATCGTGGAAGATGAACTCGGGCCATCGTTCGCGGAACGCTGTCGCGGCCTCTCATTCAGGTCAGGGCGGGTGCGGAGGTGACTACTTCCAGCTGCATCGGTCGCTCCTCGCCTCACCGACGTACCGCACGTCGGTCGGTCTTGAGCCAGTTTCGCACCATCGCCGGCGTTGTCCTTGGCGCTGGCTCGACAAGACTTGTCGATGCATCCACTGCCTAGCACCGGATCCCATGGAAAGCTACATTTCCGCCGGCGCCCCGGGCTCGTAACCTGCGGCCATGAGCTCGGGAACCCCACTTTCAGCCGACCCGGAACTGCCCAGCCGACGTCCGGACCAGGACGTCGCGCTAGGCGCCACCTACACCACCGATGGGTTGGCGCCCGAGGACCGGCTGGATCACTTCGACCACGTCCAGGTCCACAGCGAGCATCCGATGCACGTCACCAGTCATGCTGCCGAGAGCTTCGTCGCGCACGCGCGTGCACTCGATCTCGGCGCGGTGAACATCGTCGACCTCTGCTGTAGTCCATCCCGCGTGGTGAGGACTCCGCGGCTCGTGCGGCAGGCAGACCCGGAGCTCATCTCTGTCGTGGTCCCCAGGTCCGGACGACTCGTCGTCTCGCAGGCTGGGCGTGCAGCATTCCTCCAGCCCGGCGACCTCGCGCTCTACTCCAGCTCCCAGCCGTTCCAGATCAACATCGACAGCGACACGAGCACCGCTCGACTCGTACGAGCGCACATGCCCCGCTCGCTGCTGTCGAAGGTGGTCAACGATCTTGACGAAAGACTCGCGACACCCTTGCCAGGTCAACGGGGCGTGGGTGCGCTCCTCGGGCAATTCCTGACCCGCTCACCGACGACTCGGAGGAGTACGGACTGGCCGACCTGCCTCGGCTCGCGAACCTGGCCGTCGATCTGGTGACGGCGAGCGTCGCCCACGAGGGTGGGACACGTGCAGCCGGTCGGGGTGCCCTGCTTCCTCAGATCCTGGCCTTCGTACGCGGACACCTCGATGATCCGCAACTGTCGCCCACCTCAGTTGCTGCCTCTCATCACATCTCGGTCAGCTATCTGCACCGGCTCTTCCAAGAGCACGACACGACAGTGGGGGCGTGGATCCGTCAGGAAAGGCTGGACCGCGCGCGTCGAGATCTCACCGACCCTCAGCTGATGCATCTACCCGTGCACCGCATCGCCGCTCGCTGGGGCTATCCGGACCATGCCACCTTCACCCGCGCATTCAGTGCCGCGTTCGGGGTCCCACCGCGGGACTTCCGCAATTCCCGCCATGGACTTCGAGCAGCTGTGCCCTGCACCTGAACGGTGTGATCCGGAGTGATCCACCGTTCACTGGTGCCGGTTCGGGAGCGGGCTGGACGCGCAGGCTAGGCGCCAGCAACAGAAGCCGGCCACCAGCTACCGAGGCGGCCAGCTCCGTCACGAGGGCCGCGAAGGCGATAGCGTGCCCGCGCGCATTGCAGTGGATCCGATCGTCGGCGTAGATGCAGGATCGGCGCTGCGTGGGTGGTGGTGCGTGTCGATGTGCACACCGTTCACCGTTGCACAGCGTCGATGGTGAGCTGGTCGAGCTGGTCGAACCTGGCGGCCAGCTCGTTTCGCAGCCGGGGGGTACCAGGCGAGACCGCGCGAGGTCGAACAGGCCGATCGTGATGATGTCCGCGCCGGTTTCGGCCAGCGCGCCGAGCAGCGTATCCAGCTGGTCCTTCACGTAGGCGCCGTCGAACTTCCTGCCTAGGACTCGTTGCCGCCAGCGATCACGACGGCCGCATCGGGCCGGACCTCGATTGCCGGCGTCAGCTGTAGTCGATGATCTCTTGGAGCTCGACATCCGGATGCCGAGGTTGTGGTAGCGGAAACCTGGTCTCGTGACGGCGAGCGAGTGGCCGAGCCGATCGGTGAAGCACTCGTCCAGATAGCCATCGAGGGCTCCGAACGCCTGCGGCCACGCTGTCTCCGACCACCACCAGGCTCTGCCAAGGAGCACTCCTGAGCAGCTCGGCGGCGCGTGCCGGGCTGATGCAGTCCGGGTCGAGCGCTTCCAGCTCCGGCAGAGACAAAGCTTGTCGGTCATCCTGCGATCCCTTCGGTGACGTTGACAGATGCGGCCGGTGCCGTCGGAGTGGGACGGGGACGCAGCAAGGGTGCGAGGGGGAGAATCGCGAGCGAGGCGATCGTGATCACCCAGTACACGGCGTGGAAGCCGTCGATCGGCCCCTTGCCCGGCTGAGCCGCGATGATCGCCGAGAAGGTCGCGACTCCGACCGCACCGCCCACCTGACGCGCGGCGACTTGAGCCCGGTAGCCTAGCGAACTTGAGCGGAGGGACGGACATGGCTGCCGCCGTGGTCACACCGACGCTACGGCGCCGATGCCGGCACCCAGGACGAGCCCGGTGGCACCCAACCCCAGAGCTGCGAACCGGAGTCGAGCGTGAGGGCGAGCACGATTCCGACGCGGGCGATGAGCGTCGTCCCCGCAGCGACGAGGGTGGCGGGCGAAGGCCTGCGAGATAGGCGCCGATGTAGGTCCAACGCCGGCCGATGTCAACGCCCCTGGCGTGACGGCGAGACCTGCCGTCCAACGGCGAGTAGACCCAGACCTCCACCAGGAACACGACGCCGGTGATGAGGACTGATGTAGAGGACGGCGCCGAAGAGGAACGAGATCCCATTTGCGGCGGCGTACACGCGAGAGCGCCACAGGGCGATCTCCAGGGCGGGGGGATCGGTGAGTGGCCGACCGACGGATTGCGATCGCACCGGCCGACGCGGTTGCTGCGAACCCGGCGAGCACCGAGGCGCTGTCCCACCCCCAGTCCTCGCCCTGGGTGATGCTCAGGACCAGGGCGGCGACCGCGAAGGCGAAGAAGGTCGGCCCGACAAGGTCGGGCGAACGGTCGGAGCGACGGCTCGTCCGAGAGAGGTTGCGAGCTCCCAGGTAGAGCCAGAGCCCGACCGGGAGGTTGATCAGAAAGAGCCAACGCCAGCTCGCCACGTCGACGACGAGGCCACCGACTGTAGGACCAACCGCGGCGGCGACTGCAGCAAGCGCACTCCAGAGGCCGATGGCGGCAGGCCGGTTCTCGGGAGGGGTGTCGGCCAGCACGAACGCCAGTGAAGCCGGGATGAGCAGGGCCGCTCCGGCGCCCTGTACGGCACGTGCGGCGATCAGAGCCTCGATCGTCGGGGACAGAGCCACCGCCAGAGAGGCGGCGGAGAAGGTGATGACGCCGAGCGTGAACAGACGCTCGCGGCCAACGAAGTCGGCGATGGCGCCTCCCGGTGCCAGAAGCGCAGCCATGAGCACGGCGTAGGCGGTCACCACCCAGGAGATCGTGGTGACGGTGGCGTCGAAATCCGACGCGAGGGACGGCACGGCGAGGTTGGTCACGGTGACGTCCAGCGTGCCGATGAATGAACCGCCGCAGGCCAGAGCAAGGCGGCCGGGACGGGAGAAGAGTGTGGTCATGATTCCTTCGATCGGGAGAGGTGCTAGTGGAGAATAGCGCACGATCGTACGGCTAGTACAAACGACCGTCCGCTATAGTCGGAACCATGGTGGGACGTTCATCGGCACAGGCGGCACTCGCAACCCGACACAACGTGCTCAAGGCAGCCGCTGACCTCGCGTCGGTCGAGGGACTGGACAGCGTGACGATCGGCCGGCTCGCCGGCGTGCTCGAGATGAGCAAGTCCGGTGTCATCGGCCAGTTCCGCACCAAGGAGGCGCTGCAGCTCGAGATGGTCGAGCTCGTCTTCGCCGACTTCCAGAACCGCGTGTGGAAGGGCGTGAAGCGCTTTCCCCCAGGCCTACCCCGCCTCCTGGCTGCCTGTGAGGCGTGGGTCGAGTATGCCGCCGACCCCGGCTATCCCGGCGGGTGCCTGCTCACCCAGGTCACCTACGACTACGACGGTCGCGCCGGTCCGGTGCACGAACGGCTAGTCGAAGGTCGAGAGCTCTGGCGAAGCGCCTTGCGGGCAGACCTCGCCAGGTCTTTGGAGTCAGGAGACCTGCCGGTGGGAACCGACGTCGAATCGGTGGTCTTCGGGCTCGAGGCGCTGGCGGCGTTTGTCACACCGGCTCGCCTGCTGCACGGGGAGAGCAGCGCCGCTGATCGTGCGCTTTCCGGGATGCGCCGAATCCTGGGCGTGGCAGACGCTGCGCAGTGAAATCAACACGAGCGTGACGTGCATGCTCGAGGCAGTCATCGGGACGGATTGCGGACGTCGTACAAACTGACGAGCAGTCCGTACTCCTGGTCAGTTGCCTTGTTCGAGGACGCCTCGGTCGCCAGACGGTCGAGGTGGTCCCGCAACGCGCGAGCCTGTGAAGGAGTCAGCCGAAGGTGCCGGTGCCTCACCAAGGGGCTACGTGCGCGCAGCACCTCATCTGTGGCCTGGCTGAGCATCGCGCGTTCTGCGGTCTTGCTGGTTCCCGCAGCGAACCGCAGTTGGTTCGCTACCCGGTGTGCGTACACCTCCGTGCCACCGCGGACCGTTCGCGAGTCTCCCCACCTCGCGAGCCCCACGTTGATGAGCACCTTCAGGTGGTGGGACACGTTGCCCTTGTTGACGCCAAGCTGTCGGGTGAGCTGACTTGTCGTTGCTCCACCCTCGCCGAGGGCGACCCACAACGCGTGCCGCGTGGGGTGGGCAAGCACGGCGAGCATCCTCGCGTCCTCCACCTGAAGCACGTCGACGTGAGCTCCATTCGGCGTCTTCCCCATGGCGCCATGGTGGCAAGCGTCAAGAGCATTTGTCACTTGCACAACGGTCATGGTGAGGTCGAATCGTGAGCAGCACCAGACACCCATCGGCCACCCAGCCAATGCCACTGAACGCTTCGATGATCCCCAAGCCGCAACTGCCGGTCCTCGAAGGGGGTGTGCGTCTGCGCCCTTACGACGCCGGCGATTTCGATGCGATGCACGCCTACTACTCCCGCACGGAAGTCTCTCGCTACCTGCTGACCCCTGCCATGTCGAGGGAGGAAGTTGCGGCGCTGGTCGCAGCCAGGGCGGAGCGCGTGTCCCCGCAGCGGGCCGGCGAGGCGTTGGCCTTGGTGGTCGAACATGCTGGGCAAGTCGTGGGAGACGTGGTCTTGATCCTTGCCGGGACCCCTGTCGGCAGCGGAGAGGTCGGTTGGGTGCTGAACCCCGCGTTCGGTGGACGCGGATTGGCCACGGAGGCAGCCCGACTTCTGCTGCGCCTGGCCTTCGACCGCTACCAACTGGGGGCAGTCACGGCACGTCTCGACGCCCGCAATCGCGCCTCGGTGCGGTTGTGCATGCGTCTGGGAATGGAACTGACGGGGGTCGAACGACAGGACAGGACTTCAGGTAGCCCGATCGATGTCCACACCTACGAGGTGACGGCACAACGGTGGGCCACAGCGGGCGGTCGCAGCCCAGCGCCGACGAGTGGTCCGAACAGCTCAACCTCTTTCTGACCTGCGTAGGCATTGAGCACCCCCTCACCTACTCCGCAGTGCCCCTGTCCTACTCCGGCTGATGGGTGACAGATCTACTTCGGTTGATCCTTCACACGCGGTTGGACTCTAGTTCGTCGTTGGCCGCCTGGGACTTGTGCTCGTTTGACCCTCACCTCCTGGCCGGGGTTGGTGCGTTTCTCGGTGCGTAGGAGCTGGTCGCCGTCATAGAACTGCAGGACCTGGTCGGTGACCCATACGTCGATGTTGTGGCCGGCGGCGGCGATGCCGAGGCAGACCTGCTGCCAGTTCACGCACACCACCCCGACGGCGGTGGCCCGCCGGGCCACCCAGGTGCCGTCGACCCGGGCTGGGTCGGGGCGAGGTGAGGTGCGCGGCTCGCGCATCGGAGTCACCCGGGCCGCGCTGGCGCGGTAGAACCGTTCGGCCGGGGTGGCCATCTCGAGCGCCTGGTGCGGCCGTCGGGTGTTGTATTCCTCGACCCAGGCATCGAGCTCGGCCTGGGCCGCCGCCAGGGTGGCGAAGACCCGGTCGGTGCGGAACTCGGTGCGGATCGCTCGGTGGAACCGCTCGATCTTGCCGGTGGTCGTGGGTGAGCGGGGCTGGGTGAGGAGATGCTCGATGCCGTTCTCCCGACAGATCCGGTCGAACAGCACCTCGACCGGCGGTTGGTTGAACCGGCCGGTGAACACCTTGCCGTTGTCGGTCAGGATCTGGCCCGGTACCCCGTAGCCCCGCAACGCCCGCGCGAGTCCCTCGCAGACCCGTTGGGAGCTCTCCCGCAGCATCAGATGAGCGCTGACGCAGTACCGGGAGTGGTCATCCACCCCGGTCAACGCCTTCGCACGGGTTCCATCGGCCAGCACGAACCCACCCACGACGTCCATCTGCCACAGCTCCATCGCCGTGCCGCGTTCCCAGCGCTTCCACTTGCGATCCCGTGGCCGGCGGGCAGCCGGATCGATCAGGTTGCCTCGCACCAGCGCCCGGTACACCGCCGACTCGCTGACGGTGAGGCCCTGCTTGGACAGCTCGAAGACCAGCCGCCGCGGACCCCACGAGGGATGTCGACGCCGCATCACCACGACCTCGACCTCGACCGCAGCCCCCATCTGGTGCGGACACGATCGTGGCCGGTGCGAACCATCGCCCAGGTTCTCCAGCCCGCCGGCCTCGTACTTGGCCAGCCAGTTGTGCACGCTCTGGCGAGAGACCCCGAACCGGGCCGCCACCTCCGTGACCGTCTCGCCATCACCGATCACCGCCAGCACGGCCTGATACCGCTGCTCAGCCACACTCAACTCCCGCATACATCGGGAGTGTCAAGAATCAGCCGAAGTAGGTGTCAACCATCAGCCGGAACACCGTCAACACTCACCCGAAGCTCGAACGTCAAGCATCAGGCGAAGGTTCACAAGATCTGAGTGCCCCCGGCAGGACTCGAACCTGCGCCAAGCGGATTAGAAGGCCGCTGCTCTATCCAGCTGAGCTACGGGGGCGTGGCGCGGTCAGTATGGCAACCACGACGCCCGTCGAGCTTGTCGAGACGACCCGACCCGGTCTCGCGACTGACCTCGATGGCTCGGCGAGATCGGCTCCGGCGTCTCGACAGGCTCGACGAGCGTGAGGAGCTCATCTCAGCCCGGCCCACCACGCCTCGACGTCGTCGGCGGAGCGGGGGAGGGAGGCGGAGAGGTTGCGGGCGCCGTCGGCGGTGACGAGGACGTCGTCCTCGATGCGGATGCCGATGCCGCGCAGCTCCTCGGGCACGAGCAGGTCGTCGGGCTGGAAGTACAGGCCGGGCTCGACGGTGAGCACCATGCCCTCGGCGTAGCTGCCCTTCGCGTAGGACTCGGGCGCCGACTTGCCGCAGTCGTGCACGTCGAGGCCGAGCATGTGGCTGGTGCCGTGGAGGGTCCAGCGCGCGTACACCTTCGACTCGGGGTCGAGCGCCTCCTCGGCCGAGACCGGCAGCAGGCCCATGCCCTCCAGCCCGTGCGCGAGCACCTTCATCGCGGCGTCGTGGGAGGACGAGAACGGGTCGCCCGGGCGGACGGCGGCGATGCCGGCGTCCTGGGCGTGGAACACGAGGTCGTAGAGCTCGCGCTGGAGCGGGGTGAAGGTGCCGTCGACCGGCAGCGTGCGGGTGACGTCGGCGGTGTAGAGGTGGTCGCCCTCCACGCCCATGTCGAGCAGCAGCAGGGTGCCGGGCTCGACCGGGCCGGAGTTGTCGGTCCAGTGCAGCGTCGTGGCGTGCGAGCCGCCGCCGACGATCGACTCGTAGCCCGGCCCGTTGCCCATCGCCCGCGCGCGCCGGTGGAAGGTGCCCTCGATCCAGCGCTCGCCGTGCTCGAGCACCCGGTCCCACTCGCGGACGACGTCCTCGAAGCCGAGCGTGGTGATGTCGCAGGCCTCCTGGAGCTGGCCGATCTCCCAGTCGTCCTTCACCAGCCGCATCTCGGAGAGCACCCGCGCGAGGTCGGTGTCGAGCGACTCGTCGGGCGCCACCAGGGCGTCGACGGCGGCCGAGACGCCGCGGTGCACGCGGGTCTTGCCGCCGGGGCCGCCGGTGCCGAGCGCGTCAGGGAGCTCGTCGATGTGACGCACCTCGACGCCGAGCGACGCCTCGAGCTCGGCGAGGGACGGCCGTGCGCCGACCCACAGCGCGCCGTACTGCCGGTCGCGGAAGAACTCGTCGCTCTCGCGGCCCGCCCGCGGGCGGGCGTAGAGCACGGCCTCGCCGTCGTCGACGACGAGCACGGCGTCGGTGGTGTGGTTGCCGGTGAGGTAGGTGTGCGCGGAGTCGGGTCGGAACCGGTAGTCGCAGTCGTAGTTGCGCACCTTGAACCCGCCCGCGGGCAGCACCAGCCGCTCGCCCGGGAAGTCGGCCGCCAGCCGGGCGCGGCGGTCGGCCGCGAGGTCGGCGATCTCGGCGCGCGGCGGGCTGCTGGAGGCGTCGTCCCAGCCCTCGCGCATGAAGGCCTTGTAGGCCTCCGGCGCGGCCGGGTCGTGCGACTCGATCTTGGGGGCGGCGGTCTCGGGGGTGGTCTGCTCGCTCACCCTCGTGATGCTACGCCCGAGCGGCACGCCGCCGACCGGTCGGAGGGGTCGCTCCCGATACTCTCTGGTCATGCGTGGACGGCGTGCCGAGGGCATCTCCTTCACGGTCGTCGTGGCCGTGCTGGTGACGCTCGGCGCCGCCCTCATGCTGGCGATCCTGGCGCTGTCGAACGCGCCCACCGTGGTGCTCACGGCCACCGCGCTGGCCGCCGTCCCCGTGGTGCCGCTGGTGGCCTGCTACGTGTGGCTCGACCGCTACGAGCCGGAGCCGCGCCGGCTGCTCGCCGCGGGCCTGCTGTGGGGTGCGTTCGTCGCCACCGCGGCCGCCATCGTCGTGGGCGGCGTGGGCGGCTACCTCGTGCCCGTCACCGACGAGACCTCGCTCGCCGTCGTCGCGCCGGTCACCGAGGAGGCGTTCAAGGGCGCGTTCCTGCTCCTGCTGCTCTGGTGGCGCCGCGCCGAGCTCGACGGCGTCCTCGACGGCCTGGTGTACGCCGGCATGGTGGGCATCGGGTTCGCCTTCACCGAGAACATCCTCTACCTGAGCGCCGCCTACGACGGCACCGACAGCATGGGTCCCGGCGGCATCGAGGGCGTCACCACCACCTTCGTGCTGCGCTGCGTGTTCAGCCCGTTCGCGCACCCGCTGTTCACCGCGTTCACCGGCATCGGCATCGGGCTCGCCGTCACCTCCCGCCGCCGCGACGTCCGGTTCCTCGCGCCGATCGGCGGCTACCTGGTCGCCGTGCTGGCGCACGGGCTGTGGAACGGCTCCACGATCTTCGGCTTCGCCGGGTTCATCGGCGTGTACGTCGTCCTCATGCTGCCCGCGCTGGTGGGCCTCGCCTGCCTGGGCGCCTGGGCGCGCGGCCGGGAGGCGCAGATGCTCACCGCCGCGCTCGGCGACGCCGCGCAGCGCGGGCTGATCCCTGCCACCGACATCGGCTGGATGGTCGACCTGCGCGCCCGGCGGGCCGCGCGCGCCCACGCCGCCCGGATGGGCGGACCGGAGTCCGCGAAGGCGATGGCCGACTACCAGCAGGCCGTCGTCGAGCTCGGCTTCCTGCACGACCGGCTGCTGCGCGGAACCGCGCCGTCGGACTGGCAGACCCGGGGCGCCGAGCACGTGGCCCGCATCAACGCGCTGCGGCCGCGGCTCGCCTTCCCCGGTCAGGTGGTGCCGGCCCGATGAATCACCCCGACGGCAAGCACAAGTCGGCGCCGACCGCCGACACCCGGATGGTCACCGCGCTGGTGCAGCTGCGGGCGACGCTGCAGGACGCCGACCTGCCGCTCGACCTGCCCGGCACCGCCGACCTGCGCACCGCCCGGCAGGACATGCTCGACCAGATCGACGACTACGTGATCCCCCGGCTCACCACGATCGAGGCGCCGCTGCTCACCGTCGTGGGCGGGTCCACCGGCGCCGGCAAGTCCACGCTGGTGAACTCGGTGGTCGGCCGGCCGGTCACGGCGTCCGGCGTGCTGCGCCCCACCACGCGCTCGCCGGTGCTGGCCCACCACCCCGACGACCGCCACTGGTTCGACCAGAACCGGGTGCTGCCCGACCTGAAGCGGGTCGACCACGCCACCGACGACCCCGACTCGATCCAGCTGGTGGCCGCGGACACGGTGCCGAAGGGCCTGGCCATCCTCGACGCACCCGACGTCGACTCGGTCGAGGAGCGCAACCGCCTGCTCGCCGCCCAGCTGCTGGCCGCCGCCGACCTGTGGCTCTTCGTCACCTCGGCGGCCCGCTACTCCGACCAGGTGCCCTGGGAGTACCTCCAGGAAGCGTCGCAGCGCTCGGCCGCCGTCGCCATCGTGCTCGACCGCACCCCCGACGAGGCCGTGCACACCGTCACCACCCACCTGGCGCGGATGCTCGCCAGCCGCGGCCTCAAGGACAGCCCGCTGTTCACGGTGGCCGAGGGGAAGGTCGACGAGGACGGCCTGCTGCCGCACCACCACGTCGAGCAGATCCGCTCGTGGCTGGAGATGTTGGCCGAGGACGCCGAGGCGCGCACCGCCGTCGTCCGGCAGACGCTCGAGGGCGCGATCCGCGACCTCACCCACCGCGTCTACCCCGTGGCCGACGGCGCCGCGGCCCAGCAGGAGGCCGCGGCGGCGCTGCGATCCGCCGTCGGCGAGGTGTACGAGACCGTGGCCGCCGACCTCGGCGCGGCGGCCACCGACGGCACCCTGCTCCGCGGCGAGCTGCTGGCGCAGTGGCGGGAGTTCGTCGGCACCGGCGAGCTGGTGCGTTCCCTCGACACCCGCGTGAGCGGCATCCGCGACCGGCTCGTCAACGCGATCAAGGGCCGCCCGCAGCTGGCGGAGCGGGTCGCCGCCGCGGCCGCCGCCGGCGTCGAGACCCTGGTGCTGGAGCACGCCGAGAGCGCCGCCGCCCGCACCCAGACCACCTGGCAGCAGCTGCCGGCCGGGCCCGAGCTGCTCGCCACGGCGCCCGCCGACCCCGCCCGTGCCTCGCGCGACCTGCGCCGCCGCGCCGAGGCGGCTGCGCAGCTGTGGCACGACGACGTCGTCGAGCTGGTGCGCAGTGCCAGCAACGACAAGCGCACCACCGCGCGGTTCCTGGCGCTCGGCGTCAACGGCCTGTCCGTGGCGCTCATGGTCGTGGTGTTCTCCAACCGCGCCCAGGACCCCGGCTCCGCGGCGCTCGGCCGCCGGCTGCTCGAGGCGGTCTTCGGCGACGACGAGCTGCGCGGCCTCGTGCAGCGCTCGATGCGCGCGCTCGACCGGCGGGTCGCCGAGCTGCTGCGCGGGGAGCGGCAGCGCTACCTCGACCTGCTCGACGCTGCCGCCGGCGCCACCTCCGGCGGCGAGGTGGCCGATCGGCTGCGCGCCGACATCCGCCGCATCGACGACCTGCGCTACGAGGCGTCGGGTCGTCCCAGCGTCGACCTCGAGACCCTCGACACCGTCGACGAACCCCACGACGGAGGCACTTCGCGTTGACCAGCTTGCTCGACAGTGCCCGCCAGCTCGCGACGAAGGGCACCGACCTCGGCGTGCGCGTCGACGGGCTCGCCACCGCCGTCACCGCGGCGCGGGGCCGGCTCGACGGCACGATGCTCGACGAGGTCGAGACGCTCGCCGCGCGCACCACCGGCCGGCTGCGGCTCTCGGCCGACCACACGGTGATCGCCATCGCCGGCGCCACCGGGTCGGGCAAGTCCACCACCTTCAACGCCCTCGCCGGGCTCGAGCTCTCCTCGACGGGCGTGCGCCGGCCGACCACCTCGTGGGCCACCGCGTGCGTGTGGGGAGGCACCGGCGCGGCCGAGCTGCTGGAGTGGCTGGGCATCCCGCGGCGGCACCAGACGATGCGCGACTCGATGCTCGACACCCGGGGCGAGGAGCGCGAGCTCGACGGCGTCGTCCTGCTCGACCTGCCCGACCATGACTCCACCGAGGTCTCCCACCACCTCGAGGTCGACCGGCTGGTGCAGCTCGCCGACCTCCTCGTGTGGGTGCTCGACCCGCAGAAGTACGCCGACGCCGCCGTGCACGACCGCTACCTGGCCCCGCTGTCCTCCCACACCGGGGTGATGGTGGTGGTGCTCAACCACATCGACACCGTGCCCGAGGACCGGCGGGAGGCGATGATGGCCGACGTCCGGCGGCTGCTCGACAACGACGGCCTGCACGACGTGCCGGTGTTCGCGGTCAGCGCGCGGCACGGGCTCGGGATCGACGGGCTGCGCGCCGAGATCGCCGAGCGGGTGCGGGCCAAGCGGCTCACCCGCTCGCGGATCGAGGCCGACCTGCGTGCCGCCGCCGGCCGGGTCGCCGAGGCCACCGGCACCGGCAAGCCGCGCGAGCTCTCCGAGCGGCAGGTGGCCGACCTCGACGACGCGCTCGCCGCGGCCGCCGGCGTGCCGGGGGTCGTCGACGCCGTCGAGCGCTCGGTGCGGCTGCGGGCCGGCCGCGCCAGCACCTGGCCACCGCTCGCGCTCGCCTCCCGATTCCAGCCCGACCCGCTGGCCCGGGCCGGCGTCGACCTCGGCGACGCCGCCGGATCGGTGCGCGGCCGGTCGGAGCGGCCGACTGCGGGACCGGTGGAGCGCACCCAGGTCGACACCGCGGTGCGCCGGCTCGCCGACGACGCCTCGGCCGGGCTCGCGCCGCCGTGGGTGCGCGCGGTGCACACCGCCGCCACCGCACGGTTGTCCGAGCTGGGCGACCGGCTCGACGGTGCGCTCGCCGGCACCGACCTGGGGGCCGCGCGGCTGCCCGGGTGGGCCGGTGCGGCGCGGGTGCTGCAGTGGCTGCTCCTGCTCGCGGCGGTCGCGGGCGGCGTGTGGACCGTGGTCGCCGCCGTCGGCACCGGGCTGGCGGAGGCCCCGCAGGTGGCCGGGGTGGCGCTGCCGCTCGTGCTGCTCGCCGGCGGGCTCGCGGTGGGCCTGGTGCTCGCCGTGGTGTGCCGGGCGCTGGTGCGGTCGACCGCGACGTCGCGGGCCGAGGCCGCCGACGGGCGGCTGCGCGCCGCCGTCCACGAGGCGAGCCAGGAGCTCGTCGTCGCCCCGGTCTCGACCGAGCTGGACGCCTACGCCACCGTCCGCCGGTCGCTGGCCCCCGCGCTCGCCGACTGATCTGCCCCGCTGCCCTCGTACCCAGGAACCGTCCACAGCCGGAACTCGGCCCGGTTCTCCACAGCCCCGCGCCGTCCCCGGGCCGCAGCGTCGGTGCCCGCCTCTTCGCTCGTCGTTGTCCGCACACGACAGCAGAAGGAGACGGACCGATGTTCAACGAGACGATGGTGACGCTGCAGGGCTGGATCGGCAGCGACGTCGTGCTGCGCCAGGCCGGCGACGCCCCGGTGGCGAGCTTCCGGGTGGGGTGCACGCCGCGGCGGCGACAGAAGGCCACGGGGCAGTGGGTCGACGGCGACACCCAGTGGTACTCCGTGAGCGCCTGGCGATGGCTGGGTGAGCACTGCGCCCGGTCGCTGCGCAAGGGCGACCCGGTGGTGGTGCACGGCCGGCTCAACGCGCGCAGCTACGTCACGAAGGCGGGCGTCGAGGTCACCTCCTACGACGTCGACGCGCTGCTCGTGGGCCACGACCTCACCCGCGGCACCACCGTGTTCACCAAGGCCGAGCGCGCGGAGGCGGCTGCCTAGGGCGTGTCTCACAATCCAGGCGGATGTCAGCGTCGTCCAGGTGGTGCGATGGCAAGGCGCCGGAGCGATGGCAGGCTGGGCGCCTTTCGAGCGACGGCAACGCCGCCAGCGTGCCGCCTGGGCGGCGCTGGCGCCGCCTGCGGATTGGGAGACACGCCCTAGCTCGGGGTCAGCCCACCCAGGTGTCGTCGGCGGCGATCGCCTCCACCTCGGCCAGGGTCAGCAGCGATGCGGGGGCCGAGGCCGGGGAGCGGGCACCCCACTTGTCGTCGAGGGTGTTCGACGTCGACACGTACACCCAGCCGCCGGGCACGGGCACCGTCGCGGTCACCACGGTGATGTCGCCGAGGCGCTCCGCGCCGTCGCCGGCACCGGGAGCGTCGCCGGGCTCCGGCACCGCGTAGCCCACCTCGTTGCCGTTGCGACCGCGCACGGTGATCGACCCGGGCTCGGGGGGCTCCGGCACGGGCGCCCTGAGCATCACCTCGAGCGAGGCCCGTCCGCCGGCGGCGTCGGCCAGCACCACGAGCACGCTGCCGCGCACCTCGGGGGACTCGCCCGGCGCCACGTCGGTGCTCGTGAGCTCGGCCGACTCGATCCGCACGCCGTCGGGCAGCAGCGGGGCGAGCCGGTCGCGCAGCTCGGCCGCGGGCACGTCGATCCACGCGGGTGTGGGGGCACCGAAGTACTCCTTCCACTCCCGCGGGAACTGGCGCCAGTGGTCGGCCGGGATGCCCGGCGGCCGTGTCGGCTCCGCGGCCGGCGGCGGCGCGGGGGTGTCGGGCGCCGCCGACGACGGCGGAGCCGCGGGGTCGACGGCCTGCCCGGTCCGCTCGGTGTTCCCACCGGTGAGGGCCACCGCCACGGCCACCGCGGCAGCAGCGCTGGCGAGGGTCGCCAGGCCTGCGGTGGCGCGACGGCGGCGGCGCAGCCCGCGACCGCGGACGGCGGCGTCCGCGAGGCCGCCGGGAGGCTCGGCGTCGCGGAGCGCTCGCACCATCAGGTCGCGCAGGTCGTGCTCCTCGGGTCCGAGGTCGGGCAACGTGGGCGTGTGGTCCATCAGGCGTCTCCTGTCGGGTGGGTCGTGGCGCCGGCCACGGGGTCGGCCAAGCGGGTGCGCAGCCTGCGCAGCGCGCGCAGGCTGCGGTTCTTCACGGCAGCGGGCGTGAGGCCGAGGGTGCTGGCGGTCTGGTCGAGGCTGCGGTCCTCCCAGTAGCGGAGCACCACCACGGCCCGGTCGAGCGGGGCCAGGGTGTCGAGCGCCGCGAGGAGCGCGAGGCGGGTGTCGTGGTCGGCCGTGGCCGCCGGCCGGTCCGGGGTCTCGGCCACCGGCAGCTCGGTGCTGCTGCGCCGCCGGCGCTCGGAGAGGAAGGCGTTGAGCAGCATCCGGTGCACGTAGGCCACGGGGTCGTCGGCTGCGCTCACCCGGCGCCACGACGCGTAGGCACGGGCGAGCGCCGTCTGGGCGAGGTCCTCGGCCGACTCAGGCGCACCGGTCAGCAGCAGGGCGCTGCGGTACAGGTGGCGGCCGCGCGCGGCCACGAAGGCCTCGAACTCGGCGTCGTCTCGCTTCGACCCACGGAACGTCCCTTCTCGTCGGCGGCATCCTCACCCCACTAGACGCCGCGTGCGGGCCGTCAGGTCTCAGGTCCTAGGCTCTTCGATCATGGCTGAGTACGTCTTCACACTGCGCAACGTGCGCAAGGCCCACGGCGACAAGGTCGTCCTCGACAACGTCACGCTCTCGTTCCTCCACGGCGCCAAGATCGGCGTCGTCGGCCCCAACGGCACGGGCAAGTCGTCGTTGCTCAAGATCATGGCCGGGCTCGACCACGCCAACAACGGCGACGCCCTCCTCGACCCCGGGGCGACGGTCGGGATGCTCCAGCAGGAGCCGCCGCTCACCGAGGGCACCACCGTGCTGGAGAACGTCCAGGAGGCCGTGGGCGAGATCCTGGCCAAGAAGCAGCGCTTCGACGAGGTCAGCGAGGCGATGGGCGACCCCGACGCCGACTTCGACGCCCTGATGAAGGAGATGGGCGACCTCCAGGAGGACCTCGACAACGCCAGCGCCTGGGACCTCGACAGCCGGCTCGAGCAGGCGATGGACGCCCTGCGCTGCCCGCCGTCCGACGAGCTCGTCGACCATCTGTCCGGTGGCGAGCGTCGCCGCGTCGCGCTGTGCAAGCTGCTGCTCCAGCAGCCGTCGCTGCTGCTCCTGGACGAGCCCACCAACCACCTCGACGCCGAGTCGGTGCAGTGGCTGGAGGGCCACCTGGCGGCGTACCCGGGCGCCGTCCTGGCCGTCACCCACGACCGCTACTTCCTCGACAACGTGGCGCAGTGGATCCTCGAGCTCGACCGCGGCAAGGCCCACCCCTACGAGGGCAACTACTCCACCTACCTCGAGACCAAGAAGGACCGGCTCAAGATCGAGGGGCAGAAGGACGCCAAGCGCGCCCGGATGCTGGAGAAGGAGCTGGAGTGGGTCCGCTCCAACCCCAAGGCGCGACAGGCCAAGAGCAAGTCCCGGCTCGCCCGCTACGAGGAGATGGCGGCCGCAGCCGACCGCGACCGCAAGATCGACACCTCCGAGATCAACATCCCGGCCGGGCCGCGGCTCGGTGACATCGTGCTCGAGACCAAGGGCCTCGCCAAGGGCTACGACGGCCGCCTGCTCATGCACGACCTGTCGTTCTCGCTGCCGCGCGCCGGCATCGTCGGCGTCATCGGCCCCAACGGCGTCGGCAAGACCACGCTGTTCCGCATGATCACCGACCAGGAGCAGCCGGACGCCGGTGACATCACGGTCGGCCAGACGGTGAAGATCAGCTACGTCGACCAGAGCCGCGGCGGCCTCGACCCGAGCAAGAACGTGTGGGAGGTGGTCTCGGACGGGCTCGACTTCATCAAGGTCGCGAACTTCGAGATGAACTCCCGCGCCTACGTCGCCTCGTTCGGCTTCAAGGGGCCCGACCAGCAGAAGAAGGCCGGCGTGCTGTCCGGCGGTGAGCGCAACCGGCTCAACCTGGCCCTCACGCTGAAGATGGGCGGCAACATGCTGCTCCTCGACGAGCCCACCAACGACCTCGACGTCGAGACGCTGTCGTCGCTCGAGGACGCGCTGCTCGACTTCCCCGGCTGCGCCGTGGTCACCTCCCACGACCGGTGGTTCCTCGACCGGGTCGCCACCCACATCCTCGCCTGGGAGGGCGACGACCAGGACCCCGCCAAGTGGTTCTGGTTCGAGGGCAACTTCGCCTCCTACGAGGACAACAAGATCGAGCGCCTCGGCGCCGAGGCCGCCCGCCCCCACCGCGTCACCCACCGCCGCCTGACGCGGGATTAGGCGAGCGGAGCGAGACGGCGGTTGTCGAGGCGCGCGAGCGCAGCGAGCGGCGTGTCGAGACCCGCTGGCCCGATCTCGCCAACCTGCGTGCCTCACCGCCAGAGCGTGACCGCAGCGATGACGCCGGCGACGACGATGAGCGCCCGGAGCAGCGGGGCGGGCAGCCGCCGGCCGACCACCGAGCCGACGTAGCCGCCCACCACCGAGCCGACGGCGAGCAGGACGACCGCCCGCCAGTCGAGGTCGGCGACGAACAGGAAGATCACGGCGGCGACCACGTTGGCCGAGAACACGGCGAGGGTCTTGAGGGCGTTGACGATGCGGAAGTCGAGGTCGAGCCCGAGGCCGAGCACCGCCATCATCATCACGCCGGAGCCGGCGCCGAAGTAGCCGCCGTAGACGCCGGTGAGGGTGGCGAAGGCGGTGGTGACCGGCGACATCGCGGTGCGCGGTGCCGGTGTCTCCTGGGCGCGGCGCGCGTGCCGGGCCTTGAGCCAGGCCGAGATGCGCGGCTGCGCGCCGACGATCAGGCAGGTGCCGAGGATGAGCCAGGGCACCACCGCCTCGAAGACGCCGGGCGGCAGCGCGAGCAGCAGCAGCGCGCCGCCCACGCCGCCGACGGCGCAGGTGAGGAACACGGCGAGCGTGACGCCGGGGTGCTCGCGCAGCTCGCGCCGGTATCCCCACGACCCGCTGACCGCGCCCGGCGTCATGCCGACGGTGTTGGTGGTGTTGGCGGTCACGGGCGGCAGCCCGACGGCGAGCAGCACCGGGAAGCTGAGCAGGGAGGCCACCCCGACCGTCGAGGTGAGCACGCCGGCGCCGAGACCGGCGGCGAGGACGGCGAGCTGCTCGAGCAGGCTCACGAGCGACGGGGGTCGCGCAGCAGGGCGACGTCGCTCACCATCTCGACGTGCTCGTGCATGGCGGCCGCCGCGGCGGCCGCGTCGCCGGCCCGGATGGCCTCGGCGACGGCCCGGTGGCCCGCGATCGAGTTCCGCGGCCGGTCGGGCTGGGAGAGCGACTCGATGCGGGTCTCGCGGATCAGGTCGCCGATCTCGTCCATCAGCCGGGCCAGCAGCAACGAGTGCGCCGCGGCAGTGACGGCGCCGTGGAACCGCTCGTCACCCTCGACGCCGCGACCCCCCGCCTCGACGTCGGCCTCCATCGCCGCCAGGGCGTCGTCGATCCGCGCCAGGTCGTCATCGGTGCGGCGGACGGCGGCGAGCGCGGCGATCTTCGTCTCCAGCGCGTCGCGGGTCTCGATGATCTCGGGCAGGCGGTCGGCGTGGGCGCGGATGGCCTCGACGATCCGGGCCTGCGCGGGGGAGTCCGAGACGACGGTGCCGTCGCCGTGCCGGACCGCCACCGCCCCGATGACCTCCAGGGCCACCAGCGCCTGGCTGAGGGTGGCGCGGCTGACGCCGAGCCGGACCGCGAGCTCGCGCTCCGGGGGCAGCCGGTCGCCGCGTCGCAGGCCGTTCTCGGCGATCCAGACGGTGATCTGCTCGGCCACCTGCTCGTAGAGACGGGTGCGGAGGAGGCGCTCGGGGAACTCGGGCACGTGGACACCCTATTGACGAATGGCTGATTGACCTATTGGCTAGGCCACTGATCCAGTAGTGAGCCCGCTCACACGGCGGACTCGGACCAGGAGGCAGGACATGGGTCCCGAAATCATCGCGATCATCGCCTTGGCGGTGCTGTTCGCGGTCGGCACGGCGTTGCCGATCAACATGGGCGCGGCTGGCCTACGTCGCCGCCTGGCTCGTGGGCATGTACGCCCTCGACCTCGACGAGAAGGAGATCCTCGCCGGGGTCAGCGGCGACCTCGTCCTCACGATCATCGGCGTCACCTACCTGTTCGCGATCGCCCGCGACAACGGCACCGTCGACCTCATCGTCCGAGCCGGCGTCCGGTGCGTGGGCGGCCGCGTGGTGCTGATCCCGTGGGTGATGTTCGCGGTCACCGCGGTGCTCACCGGCGTCGGCGCCGTCAGCCCGGCCGCCTGCGCGATCATCGGGCCGGTGGCGCTCGGCTTCGCCGGCCGCTACGGCATCAGCCCGCTGATGATGGGCATGTTCGTGGTGCACGGCGCCCAGGCCGGCGGGTTCTCGCCGATCAGCATCTACGGCTCGATCACCAACGGCGTCATGCGCGACAACGGCCTGCCGAACAGCGAGCTCACCATCTTCTTCTCGAGCCTCGTCGGTGAACCTGATCCTCGCCGTGGTGCTGTTCGTGGTGCTCGGCGGGCGCAAGCTCGTCGGGCTGAAGATCGACCCGGACGACGCCGGGCTGGGCGACGGGCGCGGACCGCGAGCCGGAGCCGGGGAGCGGTGGCACCGCCACCGCGCGTGCGCACCGAGCCCCGCCAGCTCGACCAGGTGCTCACACTCGTGGCGTTCGCCGCCGTGGCCGTCGTGGCCCTGGCCTTCGACCGCAACATCGGCTTCGTGGCCATCACCGCCGCCGTCGTGCTCTCGATGCTGTCCCCGCAGGCCAACAAGGACGCCGTCAAGGCGATCGCCTGGCCGACCGTGCTGCTGGTGGCCGGCGTCAGCACCTACGCCACCATCCTCGAGCTCGCGGGCTCGCCGGAGTTCGTGGGCGAGAAGGCCGCGGCGCTCGGCGCCGCGACGATCGGCGCGCTCGTGCTGTGCTACGTCGGCGGCGTGGTCTCGGCCTTCGCCTCCTCCACGGCGCTGCTGCCGGTGATCATCCCGATCGGCCTCCCGCTCATCGCCGACGGCGGCATCAGCGCTGCCTTCTTCGTCGCGGCGCTCGCCGTGAGCTCGACGATCGTCGACGTGAGCCCGTTCTCGACCAACGGCGCGCTCATGCTGGCCAACCGGCCCGACACCATCGCGGAGTCGGTCTACTACAAGCAGATCCTCAACTACAGCATCCTCGTGGTGCTGGCGGGCCCGCTGCTGGTGTGGGCCGCCCTCGTGCTGCCGGGGTGGGGCACATGAGCGGAGCGCCGTTGGACGGCGTCCTCGTCGTCGACCTCAGCCGTGCCCTCGCCGGACCGCACGCCACGATGATGCTGGGCGACCTCGGCGCCCGGGTGATCAAGGTGGAGGCACCCGGTCGTGGCGACGACACCCGGGGCTGGGGGCCGCCGTTCGTCGGGGTCCGACGACGACCGCCACTCCACCTACTTCCTCTCGGCCAACCGCAACAAGGAGTCGGTGGCACTCGACCTCAAGGACACCACCGACGGCGGCGACCGCGACGTGCTGCTGCAGCTGGTCGACCGGGCCGACGTGCTGGTCGAGAACTTCCGCACCGGGGTGCTCGAGCGCCTCGGGCTGGGCTTCGACGTGCTGCTCGAGCGCAACCCGCGGCTCGTCGTCCTCTCGGTCACGGGATTCGGGCACGACGGACCCGAGGGCGGTCGCGCGGGCTACGACCAGATCGCTCAGGGCGAGGCCGGCCTGATGTCCCTCACCGGGTCCGGACCCGACGACCCGCAGCGCGTGGGCGTGCCGATCGCCGACCTGCTGGCCGGGATGTACGGCGCCTACGGCGTCCTGGCCGCGCTGCGCGAGCGCGACCGCACCGGCCGCGGCACCGTGGTGCGCACGTCGCTGCTCGCGGCCACCGTCGGCGTGCACGCGTTCCAGGGCACCCGGTGGACCGTGGCCGGCGAGGTGGGGCTGGCCCAGGGCAACCACCACCCCTCGATCGCGCCGTACGGCCTGTTCCACTGCCGCGACGGCGCGGTGCAGATCGCCGTCGGCAGCGAGGGTCTGTGGCAGCGGCTGTGCACCGCCTTCGACCTCGACCCCGACGCCGACGGGCTCGCCACCAACGGCCAGCGGGTGGGCGCGCGCGAGCGGGTGATCGAGGTCGTCGAGGCCGCCTTCGCCGAGCACGACGCCGAGCCGCTGCTCGCGAAGCTGGCCGAGGCCGGGGTGCCGGCCGGCAAGGTCCGCACCCTCGACGAGGTGTACGAGTGGGAGCAGACCCACAGCCAGGGCCTCGTCGTCGACGTCGACCACGCCGCTCTGGGACCGGTGCGTCTGCCCGGCCCGCCGCTGCGGTTCTTCGACCCGGCCGGTGCGGAGACCACCCGGCGCGACCACGCGGCGCCACCCGTGCTCGACCAGCACGGCGACGCCGTCCGCGCCTGGCTGGACGAGGCGTGAGCGAGCCGCGGCCCTCGGCCGCGGAGCTGCTCGACCTCGTGCTCGACCCGGGGAGCCGCGAGTCGTGGGACGAGCCGGTCGACCCCGAGGATCTCGCGGACATCGACGACGACTACCGGGCCGCGTTGGCCCGCGCCGCAGAGCGCTCAGGGGCCGATGAGTCCGTGCTCACGGGCCGCGCCACGGTGCGCGGCCGCCCGGTCGTGTACGTCGTCAACGAGTTCGCGCTTCCTGGCCGGCTCGATCGGACGGGTCGCCGCCCGGCGGATCACCTCGGCCGTGCGCCGGGCGACGGCCGAGGGACTGCCCGTGCTGGCCTCGACGGCGTCCGGCGGCACCCGGATGCAGGAGGGAACCCCGGCCTTCCTGCAGATGGTGGAGATCACGCGGGCCGTGATGGACCACCGCGCCGCCGGTCTGCCCTACCTCGTGCACCTGCGACACCCCACCACCGGTGGCGTGTTCGCCTCCTGGGGCTCACTCGGCCACGTCACCGTGGCCGAGCCCGGCGCCCTGGTCGGGTTCCTCGGCCCCAAGGTCTTCGAGGGACTGCGCGGAGAGCCCTTCCCCGCGGGGGTGCAGACCGCCGAGAACCTCGCCGCCAAGGGCGTCATCGACGCCGTCGTGCCGCCCTCCGAGCTCGCCCACCTCGTCGACCGCGCGCTCGCCGTCCTCGCCGACCCGCCGACGCCGGGCTCCCTGGCCCGCCGCACCGACCCGCCGGGTCCGCCCGGCGCCGGCCTGGTCGTCGATCGGGCGGACCCGCGAGCCCGGCCGCGCCGGCGTCCGCCACCTGCTGCGGCACGGCGGCGGGTCGACGATGCGGCTGCGCGGCACCGACGAGGGCGAGCGCGACGAGACGGTCGTGGTCGCGCTCACCCGCCTCGACGGACAACCCTGTGTGGTGGTGGGCCAGGACCGCAGCCGGCAGGACGACGCCCACCCGATGGGTCCGGGCGCCCTGCGCGAGGCCCGGCGGGCGATGCGGCTGGCCGAGGAGCTGCGGCTCCCGCTCGTCACCGTGATCGACACCCCCGGCGCCGAGCTGTCGGTGGCGGCCGAGGAGGGCGCCATCGCCGGTGAGATCGCCCGCTGCGTCGCCACCCTCACCACGATGACCGTGCCCACGGTGTCGGTGCTCCTCGGGCAGGGCTGCGGGGGCGGAGCGCTCGCCCTGCTCCCCGCCCGCACCGTGGTGGCCGCCGAGCACTCCTGGCTGACCCCGCTCCCGCCCGAGGGCGCCTCGGTGATCGTCCACGGCGACACCGAGCACGCCGCCGAGGTGGCCGAGCGGCAACGGGTCCGGGCGTCCGACCTCCGCGACGCCGGCGCCGTCCACCGGCTCGTGCCCGAGCACGACTCCGACACCGCCCGCGACCTCGCCGTCGCCGTCGTCGCCGAGATCGCCGACGCGCTGCGGAGCTGACCACCCGACGCCCGTCGAGCTTTGTCGAGACGCCGGAACCGCTCTCGCCTGCTGTTGCCCGCCTCGCGTAGCCGTTGACGCCCGGTGGTTTCGACGCGCCCGTCGCGACTTCGCAGGCTCAGTCGCGGGGCTTGCTCAACCCGCTATCGCCGACGCCGCCGTGCTCGTTCCTCGCACGGCGCTGGCTCATCGCATCTCCATGTCCGGGTTGCTGGCGATGAGGTCGTCGGCGACGGCGTCGAAGACCCGGCCGACGGCGGCGAAGTCCTCGGCGTCGGCGAGGTCGACGAGGTGGTCGCGGACGCCGTTCACGTGGGTGGGGGCGACGTTGTCGAGCATGAGCCGGCCCCGGTCGGTGATGACGGCGAGCACGCCGCGGCCGTCGTCGGGGGAGTCCTCGCGGGTGACCAGGCCGGCGTCCTCCATCCGCTTGATCGTGTGGGTGACCCGGCTGCGGCTGTGGGCGAGCGAGTGGGCGAGCTGGGCCATCCGCATCCGGCCCTCGCGCTCGGAGAGCCGCACCAGGATCTCGTACTCCACCAGCGACAGGCCGTGGTGGCGGCGCAGGTCGTCGTCGAGCCGGTCGAAGAGCAGGGTGGAGCCGAGCACGAACGCGCGCCACGCGCGCTGCTGGGCGTCGTCGAGCCAGCGGGGCTCCGGCTTCGTCGGGAAGGACGGCACCGCGGCAGCATAGGCCGCCGTCCGCGCTGACCCGTCCCCTCCAGGCGACGGGTCAGCGTGTCAGAGGCGCTCGAGGATCAGCGCCATGCCCTGGCCGCCGCCGACGCACATGGTGATGAGGCCGGTGGTCTTGTCGTGCCAGTCGAGCGAGTTGATCATCGTGTTCTGCAGCCGGGCGCCGGTCATGCCGAACGGGTGGCCGACGGCGATGGCGCCGCCGTTGACGTTGAGCCGGTCGAGGTCGATGCCGAGGTCCTGGTACGACGGCACCACCTGCGCGGCGAACGCCTCGTTGATCTCGACGAGGTCGATGTCGCCGATGCTCATGCCGGCGTGGCCGAGCGCGCGCTTGGTGGCCTCGACCGGGCCGAGGCCCATGATCTCCGGCGAGAGTCCGGAGACGCCGGTGGCGAGGATCCGGGCCAGCGGCGTGACGCCGAGCTCGGCGGCCTTGGTGTCCGACATGACCACGACGGCCGCGGCGCCGTCGTTGAGGGCACAGCAGTTGCCGGCGGTGACGACACCGTCGGGGCGGAAGACAGGGTCGAGCTGCGAGATCGCCTCGTAGGTGACGCCGGCGCGTGGGCCGTCGTCCGCGCTCACCACTGTGCCGTCCGGCGTCGTGATCGGCGTGATCTCGCGGGCCCAGAAGCCGTCGGCGATCGCCTTCTCCGCCAGGTTCTGCGAGCGCACGCCGAACTCGTCGAGCTCCTTGCGGTCGAGGCCGCGCAGCGTGGCGACATTCTCGGCGGTCTGGCCCATGGCGATGTAGACGTCGGGGATCGCGCCGTCCTCGCGCGGGTCGTGCCAGGTGACGCCGCCCTTCGCCTGCTCCGCCGTGCGCTCCTCGGCCTCGGCGTAGCGCGGGTTCTTGGTGTCGGGCCAGTGGTCGGAGGTGCCCTTGGCGAAGCGGGAGACGGTCTCGACGCCGGCCGAGATGAACACGTCGCCCTCGCCAGCCCGGATCGCGTGGAACGCCATCCGAGTGGTCTGCACCGAGGAGGCGCAGTAGCGGGTGACCGTGGTGCCGGGCACCGTGTCGAGCCCCAGCAGCACCGACACGTTGCGCGCCATGTTGTTGCCGGACTCGCCGCCCGGCAGGCCGCAGCCGAGGATCAGGTCGTCGACGGTGGTGGGGTCGAGCCCGGGCACCTTCTCCAGCGCCGCCTCGATCACGGTGGCCGTGAGGTCGTCGGGCCGCAGGTCCTTGAGCGAGCCCTTGTTGGCCCGGCCGATCGGCGAGCGGGTGGCGGCGACGATGACGGCGTCGGGCATGAGGGACTCCGATCTGGGGCGGGCGAGTGCGCTCGTCAGACTAGAACAGGTTCCGGTAGCCGGCTCTGGCAGAGTCGCCTGCCGTGCGCCACGTCTACCAGTGCCCGACCCGCTGGGCCGACCTCGACCTGCTCGGGCACGTCAACAACGTGGTGTTCGCCGACTACCTGCAGGAGGCGCGCGTCGACCTGATGCGCAGCCTGGTGGAGCACCGCAGGCACGGCGAGGGGGTCGTGGTGGTGCGGCACGCGCTGGCCTACCAGCAGCCGCTCGGGTTCCGGTTCCGGCCGGTCACGGTGGAGTCGTGGGTCGTCGACGTGCGCGCGGCGTCGTTCACGCTCGGCTACGAGGTGTTCCACACCGACGACGACGGCAACCGGCAGGTCTACGTGCGGGCGAGCAGCGTGCTGGCGCCGTTCGTGATCGACACCGGCCGGCCGCGACGGATCACCGCCGAGGAGCGGGAGGCGCTCGGCGCGTTCGCCGACCAGGACCCGGGGCCGACGCCGTCCCGCCCCCGCGCGCCCGACCGCGACCGCGCGGTCGAGACCCGGGTGCCGGTGCGGTTCTCCGACCTCGACGTCTACCGCCACGTCAACAACGTCACCTATCTCGAGTACTTCCAGGAGAGCCGGCTGCGGCTGTTCGCCGGGCTCGCCCGCGACGCCGGCACCGACCTGCCGCAGGTGGTGGTGGCCCAGGCGGACATCGACTACCTGCGCCCGATGGTGCTGCGGCCCGAGCCCTACACCTGCTGGTCCGACGTCGTGGCGACCGGCCGCACCTCGATGACGGTCGACGCCGAGATCGCCGACGGCGACACCGCCCTGGCCCGCGCCCGGGTGGTCGTGGTGTTCGTCGACACCGAGACCGAGCGGCCCACCGCGCCACCGGATGCGCTCTTCGCCCACATCTGGTCGCGCTGATCACCAACGTCGGCGCCGTGCTGGTGAGCGTGTCGGCGCGACCGAGGTGTGGCGCGCCGACCAGCGGGTCGACCTCGGCACGCCCAAGCGCCGGGCTCTCCTGGCCGCGCTCGCCCTCTCAGGTCGCGCCGGAAGGCGTGGTGCATGGCGTACATCAGCGTCATGTCCACTGGCGCCGGCGGGGCGGCGGCCTGGCCGGGCAGCAGGAACTGAGGGGTGGACGGGTCGGTGCGGGTCATCGGGCTCCTGGTCTCGGGATCGGTAGGAGCACCGTGGGGCCCTGCACTTCACGTGCGGTTGCAGTCGGCTTACTCCAGGGTGTTGACCATGAACTGCGCCGCGTGGGTGACGTACGCCCAGAACTTCTCGTCCTGCTCCGGCGTCAGCCCGGCCTCGTCGAGACCGGCGCGGAAGTGCACCAGCCAGCGGTCCTTGGCCTCGGGCGTGACGGCGAACGGGGCGTGCCGCATCCGCAGCCGCGGGTGGCCGCGGGTGTCGGAGTACGTCGTCGGGCCGCCCCAGTACTGGATGAGGAACAGCCGGAACCGCTCCTCGGCCGGCCCGAGGTCCTCCTCCGGGTACAGGGGCCGCAGCACCGGGTCGTCCGCGACGCCTGCGTAGAACCGCGCCACGATCGTGCGGAAGGTGTCCTCCCCGCCGACCTCGTCGTAGAAGGACTGCTCGCTCGGGCGTCCCGGCTCGATGCGGATCGTCACGACGTCGCCGGCTCCTTCTCGCCGGCCTCCTGCTCGGACGCGGTGCGCTGCCAGACCACGCGCTGCGGGAACGGGATCTCGATGCCCTCGTGGTCGAAGCGCGCCTTGATCCGCTGCCGCATCTCGCGGGCCACCGCCCACTGCTCGCCGGGCGTGGTCTTGAGGACGACGCGCATCGTCACCGAGTCCGGCGCGAGGGCCTCCACCCCCCACACCGACGGCTCCTCGATCACCTGGCCGCGGTAGTCCTCGTCCTCCCACATGTCGTGGGCGATCTCCTCGAGCACCCGGCGCACCCGGACGAGGTCCTCGTGGTAGGCGACGCCGATGTCGAGCACGGTCTGCGACCAGTTCTGGCTCTGGTTGCCGACGCGCAGGATCTCGCCGTTCGGCACGTACCAGACGGTGCCGTTGATGTCGCGGAGCCGGGTGACGCGCAGCGTGACCGCCTCGACGGTGCCGGTGGCCTCGCCGAGGTCGACGATGTCGCCCACGCCGAACTGGTCCTCGAGGATCATGAACACGCCGGACAGGTAGTCCTTCACCAGCGACTGGGCGCCGAAGCCGAGCGCGATGCCGAGGATGCCGGCGCTGGCGATGATCGGCGCGATGTCGACGCCGAGCTCGCTCAGCATCATCGTGGCGAACACCGCGACGAGCAGGCCGGTGATGATGCTCTGCAGCAGGCTGCCGATCGTCTCGGCACGCTGGGCCCGTCGCGCGGTGGTGGCGACGTTCATGCGGTCGGGCAGCGTGCTGTGGGCGGCGCGCCGCACCACGCGGTTCACGAGCTTGAAGAGCAGCCACCGGATCGCGAGCGCCAGCAGCACGAGCCCGATCAGCACGAGCGGCTTGCCGATCAGGACGTCGGAGTAGCGGGCGAAGGTGGCGTTGTCGGTCCAGTCGAAGATCTGGTTGCAGATGTCCTCGCTGTCAGTGCACGGGTCGGTCGCGAGAAGGGCCATGCCGCCATGCATAGCATCCCGTGCCGGATACGCTGACCAGGTGAACCGGACCGCCTGCCGCCGTCTCGTGACCCTTGCCTCGATCGTCCTCTCGCTGGTTGTGACAGGGATCTCGCTCGCCGGCCCCGCGGGCGCCGACACACCGGCCAGCTGGGAGCGCGAGGACGTCGACGTCCTGCACGCCGTGCTGGTGCTCGGCGGCATCCCGCTGGCGCTGTGCGTGCTCATCGCGCTGGCCGTCTACGTGCCGGCGATGGTGCGCGGCGAGCGGATCGCGCCGGGCGCCACCAGCCCGGAGAACGAGTGGCTCGGCGGGCCGCGGCGCTCCGCCGGCGAGCTGGCCGGACCCGACACCGACCACACCGACGCCGGAGGTGCCAGTGGGCGCTGGTGACTGGTTCAGCAGCACGGAGCGGGCCCTGCTCGACGAGGCCATCCGGCGCGCCGAGCAGCAGAGCCGCGCCGAGTTCTCGGTGTTCGTCGGTCACGCCGACGGCGACCCGCACGCCTTCGCGACCAGCCTCCACAACACGCTGGTCGCGCCCGCTCGCAGCGTGCTCGTCATGGTCGACCCCGACGCGCACGCCATCGAGGTCGTCGTGGGCGGCTTCGTCCGGCGCACCCTGACCGACGCCAGCGTCGAGCTCGCCGTGGCCGCCATGAGCGCGTCGTTCCGCGAGGGCGACCTCGTCGGCGGCCTGCGCCGCGGCGTCCAGCACCTCGCCGAGCACGCCACCCCCCAGCGCACCCTCCACACCCACGGTGGTTGAGGTGCTCCGGAGCGAGGTACGAGCGGAGGAGCCTCGAAACCTCTGAGCGGGTCAGGCCAGGGCTCGCACAGGCATTCCGGTCGCGGTGGTTTCGAGGCTCGGCGCTAGCGCGCCTCGCACCTCAACCACCGTGAGGATCAGTCCTCGGCGTCCTTGGCCTGGGCGGCGAGGGCGCGGGCCACCTCGGCGCGACCCTCGTGCACGAAGCGGAGGGCGCCGGGGTTGGCGGTGGCGGTCTCGAGCCAGGCATCGACGGTCTCGAGCAGCTCGGGGGAGGCCAGCGGCTTGGGGAAGATGAACTCCAGCGCGACGGCGGCCTTGTGCGCGCCCAGCACCTCCCAGCTCGTCTGGACGGCGTCGAGGTAGCGCGCCACGTACGGCGCCAGCACCTCCTCCTGGTCGGGCCGCATGAAGCTGTAGGTGATCTGCCGGGCGGTCTCGTTGGGGGTGGTGGGGTCGAGCACGGCGCGCTGCCACGCGGCGTCCTTGGCCTCGGCGGTGGGCATGGCGGCGCGGGCGAACGCCGCGTGCTCCTGGCCCGAGATGGTGTTGTCGGAGGCGAGCTCGGCGTCGATGCGGGCGTCGTCGGCGCGGCCGGCCGCGGCGAGGCCCGCGAGCAACACCCAGCGCAGGTCGGTGTCGACGTCGAGCCCCTCGACCTCCAGGGAGCCGTCGAGCAGCGCCTCGAGGTCGGCCAGCGCCTCCTCGGAGCGCGCGGCGGCGGCGTACTGGCGGGCGAAGGTGAGCTGGCTGTCGCTGCCGGGCGCCGCCTCCTCGAGCAGCCGCCGCAGGCCGCGCTCCCAGGTGAGCTTCAGCTCGGCCCGGTGCTCGGGTGCGGAGAACGAGTGCACCGCCTGCGAGGCGAACACCGGGATCCGGGTGGTGCCCCAGGCGTCGGTCTCGGTACCGATGTTGCCGAGCACGAGGTCGACGAAGGCGCGGGCCGTCATCTCGGCGTCGCGGCACATGTCCCAGCAGGCCCCCCACACGAGCGCGCGGGCCAGCGAGTCCTGGAGCCGCGACAGGTCGTGGACGGCGGTGGCGAGCGAGCGCTCGTCGAGCCGGATCTTCACGTAGGCGAGGTCCTGCTCGTTGAGCAGCAGCAGGTCGGGCTGCTGCTGACCGACCGCCTCCTTGATGTCGGTGGTCTCGCCCTCGACGTCGACCTCGATGTAGTCGCGGCGCACGAGCACGTCGTCGACCAGGTCGTAGAGGCCGATGCCGAGCCGGTGACGGCGCAGCGTCGGGTGGTCGGGATGGGCGGTCTGGCGAACCGTGAGGGTGCGGTACGCGCCGTCGTCGTCGAGCTCGAACTCGGGCGTGAGCGTGTTGACACCGGCGGTCTGCAGCCACTCCTCGGCCCAGCTGCGCAGCTCGCGGCCCGAGGAGCGCTCGAGTGCCGTGAGCAGGTCGTCGAACTCGGAGTTGCCGTAGGCGTGGTCGCGGAAGTACTGCCGCAGCCCCTCGACGAACGGGTCGAGACCCACCCACGCCACCAGCTGCTTGAGCACCGAGGCGCCCTTGGCGTAGGTGATCATGTCGAAGTTGACCTCGACCGCCTCGAGGTCGTGGTTGTCGGCGGCGATCGGGTGGGTGCTCGGCAGCTGGTCGGCGCGGTAGCCGGTCTGCTTGCGGGCGTTGGCGAAGCCGGTCCAGGCGTCGGTGAACTCGGTGGCCTCGGCCTCGGCCCAGTAGCAGGCCCACTCGGCGAACGACTCGTTCAGCCAGAGGTCGTCCCACCACCGCATCGTCACGAGGTTGCCGAACCACATGTGGGCCATCTCGTGGGTGATCACCGAGCAGCGGAACTCGTAGAACGAGCGGGGCTGGCGGGAGCGGGGGAGGTACTCGTCGCGCAGGGTGACGCACCCAGCGTTCTCCATCGCGCCCATGTTGTACTCCGGCACGTAGAGCTGGTCGTACTTCTCGAACGGGTACGGCGAGTCGAACTGCTCCTCGAAGAAGGCGAAGCTCGACTTCGTCAGGTCGACCAGCACCTCGCGGTCGAGGTACTCGACCAGCGACTGCCGGCAGTAGTGGCCGAGCGGGATGGTGCCGAACTTGCCCTCGTAGGTGTCGAAGACGCCGTGGTACTCGCCGGCCACCACCGCGGTGATGTAGGTCGACATCGGCTTGGTGGGCGGGAACTCCCAGCGCGCCACGCCGTCCGACACCGGGCTCGGCTCGGGAGTGGGGGCGTTGGACACCACGACCCAGTGGTCGGGAGCGGTGACCCGGAACGTGAAGACGCTCTTGAGGTCGGGCTGCTCGAAGGTGGTGAACACCCGGCGGGCGTCCGGCACCTCGAACTGGGAGTAGAGGTACACCCGGTCGTCGGCGGGGTCGACGAAGCGGTGCAGGCCCTCGCCGGAGTTGGAGTAGCGGCAGGCGGCGCGGACGACGAGCACGTTGTCGGCCTCGAGGTCGTCGAGGGCGATCCGGCTGTCGGCGTACGCCGTCGCGGGGTCGAGGGCGCGGCCGTTCAGCGTGATCTCGTGCGCCGTGGCGTCGACGAGGTCGGCGAAGGTGCTGGCGCCGGGCTCGCGGCAGGTGAACGCGAGCGTGGTGGTGGAGCCGAAGGTCTCCGCACCGGTGGTGAGGTCGAGATCGACGGTGTACGACGTGACGTCGAGCAGTGCGGCGCGGGTGGCCGCCTCCTCGCGCGACAGGTTGGTTCCGGGCATGCGGCGCATCATGTCAGGCAGGTCACACCGCCCTGTTCGGAACCCCTGATCGAGGGTCAAGTCAAGGCGACACGCTGCCGAGAAACAGATGTGACTTCTGGGAGAATTGTTGCGAAACGCGGCGGATGTGCTTGACAGTGTTCCTCGTGCGCCTCTCCCCAGCCGCGTCACGTAGTCGGTCGCGCTTCACCTCCGTGGCCGTCCTCGGCCTGCTCGCCGGACTGCTCGCCGTGCTCGCGCCCGCCGTGCCGATCGTGTCCGCTCCGGCGGCCTCCGCGTCGTCGGCGACCCTGTGCTGGGGCTACTCCGGCTGCGCCGACAAGGGCTACCCGCACGCCGGCTACGCCAGCCGCAGCAACAAGATGTACTGGCGGATGTACTCCGGTCACAACTGCACGAACTACGTCGCGTACCGGATGATCCAGGCCGGCATGTCCACGGAGCGGCCCTGGTCGGGCTCGGGCAACGCCTACAACTGGGGCCTCGCGATGCGGAACATCACCGACCAGCGGCCCGCCGTCGGCGCCGTGGCGTGGTGGAACCGCAACGTGCCGGGTGCCGGCTCCGTGGGCCACGTCGCCTACGTCGAGAAGGTGGTCTCCTCGACCGTCATCATCGTGTCGCAGGACAGCTGGGGCGGCGACTTCAGCTGGAAGCGCATCGACAAGGGCGACTCGGGCTGGCCGAGCGGGTTCATCCACTTCCGCGACCGCAACATGCTGCAGAACGTCTCCCGTCCCGTGCTGCCCGCCGCGGTGCGCGTCGGTGTCCCGATCCGGCTGCGGATCGGCAGCTGGAAGCCGGGCGGCAACAAGTACACCTACCAGTGGATGGCCGACGGCCGTGCGATCCGGGGTGCCACCACCTACCGGTTCACCCCGCTGCCCGGCCACCTCGGCAAGAAGCTCACCGCCAAGGTGACGGCGACCCGAGCCGGCCAGTCCGCCGTGAGCGCGGTGTCGAACGCGACCGCCGCGGTGGCGCCCGGAACCCTCACGAGCACCGCGGTCCCGGTGATCACCGGCGATCCGATGGCCGGCCAGACCCTGAAGGTCACGCCCGGGCGCTACGCGCCGCGGGCCACCGGCTCCTGGGCCTGGTTCGCCGACGGCGTCGCCCTCCGTGACGCCACCGGACCGACCTTGACCCTGACGCCCGCCCACGTGGGCGCCACGATCACGGTGCAGGAGACGGCCACCGCCACCGGCTACGCGACCCGCCAGGTCACCTCGACGGAGGTGGGCCCGGTGCTGCGCGGCGAGCTCGAGATGCGGCAGCCCGACACCGGCATCGGCGAGCTGCGGCGCGGCGAGACGCTCACCGTCGTGCGCGGGAAGAGCAACCTGACCGCGACCGTCGAGTACCAGTGGCTGCGCGACGGCGTCCCGATGCCCGGCGCGACCGCGAACACCTACCGGATCAGCAAGGCGGACGTGGGCCACACCTTCACGGCCCGGATGTACCGGACCCGCCCCGACTTCCGCCCCTTGACGAGCCACCTCGAGTTCGGCGGGCCGGCGACGACCTCGTCGGAGCTGCGGGTGCGGATGGCCGGGCGGTCCCGGTCCGTGGCCCTGCGGGTGGTGCTGATCTCGCCGGGCGCCGAACGGCGACGAGCGGCTCCTGCGCATCCAGGTCGGGGGCCACCAGGCGACCGGGCGGCTCAAGAACGGCTACGTGCGAGTGGTGGTGCCCGACATCCGGCCCGGAGTGCGCCGCGTGACGGTCCGTTACATCGGCACCCGCCTGGTGGAGGCGTCGTCCTGGTCGGGTCTGGTCCGGGTGGCGCGCTGAGCTGACCGCGTGGTCGGCGGTGGTTGACTCGGTGGCATGACCGACGCCGACTTCTGGTTCGACCCGCTGTGCCCGTTCGCCTGGATCACCTCGCGCTGGGTCCTCGAGGTCGAGCAGGTGCGCGACATCAGCGTGACCTGGCACGTGATGAGCCTCGGCTACCTCAACCAGGACAAGGACATCTCGGATGAGTACCGCGAGATCCTGAAGCCGGCCTGGGGACCGGTCCGGGTGTGCATCGCGGCCGAGCAGCGGCACGGCCGCGACGTGCTGCTGCCGCTCTACACAGCGCTCGGCACCCGCATCCACAACCAGGGCCGCCGGCTCGACGAGCAGGACGACGCCGGCCGCGGGCTCGTCGCCGAGGCGCTCACCGAGGCCGGCCTCGAGGCCGACCTGGTCGACGCCATGGACGACACCTCCCTCGACGAGGCGGTGGCGAAGAGCCACCACGAGGGCATGGACCAGGTCGGCGACGACGTCGGCACCCCCACGATCGCCTTCCAGGGCTCCGCCTTCTTCGGCCCCGTGCTCTCCTCGATCCCTCGAGGCGAGGACGCCGGCCGGCTCTGGGACGGCTGCATCGCGGTCGCGAGCTTCCCGGACTTCTACGAGCTCAAGCGCACCCGCACCGGCGACCTCGATTTCAGCTGACCCGCCCCGGTGGTTTCGAGACAGGCGCTAGCGCGCCTTCCTCAACCACCGGGACGCCGGGTGGTTGCGAGACAGGCGTTAGCGCGTCTTCCTCAACCACCGGGACGCCGGGTGGTTGCGAGACAGGCGTTAGCGCGTCTTCCTCAACCACCGGGACGCCGGGTGGTTGCGAGACAGGCGTTAGCGCGTCTTCCTCAACCACCGGGGCGTGACTGCCGGTGGTTGAGGAGGTTGCGCTAGCAACCGTCTCGAAACCCACCGCCACCCTCGTCGGCACGCGCCTGGAACTCCTTCGCGGCGAAACCCCGGCCAGCGAGCGCAGGAAGGTCGTTCCAGCGGCCGTCGATGAGCGCCTCACGCTTGCGCCGGCTCCAGCCCTGGACACGCTTCTCGAGCGCGAAGGCCTCGTCGATACGCGCGTACTCGACTGCCCACACGAGCTTGACCGGACGCCGTCGGCGCGTGTATGCGGCGCCCTCGCCCTCCTGGTGCTGCCAGAGGCGCGCCTCGAGGTCGACGGTGCTCCCGACGTAGTAAGAGTCGTCGCTGCACTTCAGCATGTAGGTCCACGGCATGCCACGACCCTGACGGGCACTGCCGACACTCCGGGCCGGTTGTCCACAGGGATGGTTTCGTGACAGGCGCTGCGCGCCTTCCTCAACCTCCGGCCGAGCGTCAGCTGCCGCTGGAGGCGGCGGAGGTGGCGGCCACGGTGGCCGCGGTGGTGGCGGCGAGGGCGGCGGAGACGGCGTCGCGCACCGCCTGCGCGCCCCAGTGACCCTCCGAGAGCGCCTTCGCGCGCTTGCGCACCACCCGGGCCGGCACCGGGCCGCGGTCGACGGTCTTGTGAGCGCGGTCGACGGCGTGCAGCAGCGCGGCCAGCGCTGCCGTGCGGTCGTCGGGCTCGGCGCCCTCCACGAGCGCGGCGTGCAGTCGCCGGCGGACGTCGTCCTCGTGCGCGCGGTCGGCGGCCGGCCAGCGGGTGCGGCGGAACAGCCCGAGCACCTTGTCCTCGCGCCGCTCCAGCAGACCCCGCTCGACGAGGCGGTCGGCCAGCACGTCGCGCAGGCCCCTGCCCAGCCGGTCGACCAGGGTGGAGGCGGCTCGCTCCTTCTCGGCGATGGTCGTGAGTGCGTCGGCGAGCACGGGGTCGGCGGGCGGCTCGCGCCCTGGCACCGGCTTCACCTTGGCCGAGCGCCACGTGCTGGTCTTCTCGACGACGGCGTGCTCGCCCATCGCGAGCTCCACGAGCAGGGCCCCGCCGAGCAACGTCGGCACGGGCACCGCACTGGTGACCGCCCCCTTCTCGTCGTCCAGGAGGAGCAGCAGCAGGTCCTCGGCGACCAGGGTCTCCATGCCCCGACGGTATCGCCCGGGCCCCCGTCGTATCCGCGTCGCGGGGGTGGGTGGGCGGCTCCTAGGCTCGGTGCATGACGCACGTCCTCTCCTGCCCCGCGTGGCCGTACGCCAACGGCCCGCGCCACATCGGCCACGTGGCCGGGATCGGCGTCCCCTCCGACGTCTTCAGCCGCTACCAGCGGATGGTGGGCAACGACGTGCTGATGGTGTCGGGCTCCGACGAGCACGGCACGCCGATCCTCATCGCCGCCGACGAGGCCGGCGTGACGCCGCAGGACCTGGCCGACACGAACCACCGGCTGATCTGCGAGGACTTCGTCGCCCTCGGACTCACCTACGACCTCTACACGCGGACGACGACCCGCAACCACCACGCCGTGGTTCAGCAGCTGTTCCTCGGCGTGCACGAGAACGGCTACTTCGTCGAACAGACGACGTTCGGGGCGATCTCGCCGTCCACCGGCCGCACCCTCCCGGACCGCTACATCGAGGGCACCTGCCCGATCTGCGGCTACGACGGCGCCCGCGGCGACCAGTGCGACAACTGCGGCAACCAGCTCGACCCGCAGGACCTCAAGAACCCGCGCTCCAAGATCAACGGCGAGACGCCGGAGTTCGTGGAGACCCAGCACTTCTTCCTCGACCTGCCGGCCCTGGCCGAGGCGCTGGGGGAGTGGCTCGACGAGCGCGAGGCCACCGGGCTGTGGCGGCCCAACGTCATCCGCTTCAGCCAGAACATCCTCAAGGAGATCCGGCCGCGGGCGATGACCCGCGACATCGACTGGGGCATCGCCGTCCCGCTCGACGGCTGGCGGGAGAACCCCACCAAGAAGTTCTACGTGTGGTTCGACGCCGTGATCGGCTACCTGTCGGCGTCCATCGAGTGGGCCCGCCGCAGCGGCGACCCCGACGCCTGGCGGCAGTGGTGGAACGACCCCGAGGCGCCGTCGTACTACTTCATGGGCAAGGACAACATCACCTTCCACAGCCAGATCTGGCCCGCCGAGCTGCTCGCCTACAACGGCGAGGGCAGCCTCGGCGGTGAGCGGCACGAGCTCGGCCGGCTGAACCTGCCCACCGAGGTGGTGAGCTCGGAGTTCCTCACGATGGAGGGCCGCAAGTTCTCCTCCTCGCGCCGCGTCGTGATCTACGTGCGCGACCTGCTCAGCCGCTACCAGCCCGACGCGTTCCGCTACTTCATCGCCGCGGCCGGGCCGGAGAACCAGGACGCCGACTTCACCTGGGCGGAGTTCGTGCGGCGCACCAACGACGAGCTGGTCGCCGGCTGGGGCAACCTCGTCAACAGGACGGCGAACCTCATCCACAAGAACTTCGGCGAGATCCCGCCGGCCGGGGTGCTCACCGACACCGACGAGGCCGTGCTCGCCGTCACCGAGCAGGCGTTCGCCGTCGTCGGCGACCTCATCGGCCGCAACCGGATGCGGCAGGCCGTCAACGAGGCGATGCGTGCGGTCTCGGAGGTGAACAAGTACGTCTCCGACTCCGCCCCCTGGAAGCTCAAGGGCGACGACGAGCGCGAGCGGCTCGGCACGATCCTGCACGTCACCGCGCAGTGCGTGAGCGACCTCAACCTGGTGCTCGCGCCGTTCCTGCCGTTCTCGGCCAATCTGGTCGACGTCGCCCTGGGTGGCGCGGGCAAGATCGCGCCGATGCCGCGGATCGACGAGGTCGACGACCTCGACGGCGGTGCGCCGTACCCGGTGATCACGGGCGACTACCTCGAGGTGCCGGCCTGGGGACGGCGCCCGGTCGAGGTCGGTGCGGCTGTGGAGAAGCCGACGCCGGTGTTCACCAAGCTCGACCCGTCGGTCGTGGAGGAGGAGCTCGCCCGGCTCGGTGCGTGAGCCCGCCGGCCGATCAAGGATTCTCAAGTCGGGGAGGCAGGATGCCGATACTCTCGTGTACCGGCTTCTCGCTCCCGGAAGGTACTCATGTCTCCCCGCGCCCGCTCGGTCCTCCGCGCCGCCATCCTGACCCTGGTGCTCGTGCCGTTCCTGGCCGGTACCGCCGGCGGGGGCGCCTCGGGCGCGTCCGTCCTGCCGGGGGCTCAGACCGACCGCGTGACCGCCGGGCCGGACGTCGCCCAGCGCGCGGCGCCGGGCTGGGAGCAGGGGAAGATCGACCCCCGCCACCCGTACAGCGACCCGATCTACTACCCGCTGCGCCAGTACATGCGGATGGACTGCTTCAAGGGCAACCCGGGGTGCCCGGGCTACCACAAGGTGTGGACGCTGACGCTCTCGACCGCCGCCCTGACCGGCCCGGGCGACAACGCGGTCGTGGCGATGGGTGCCGGCCGGTACCAGTTCGTCCGCAAGGGCCCCGAGTGCGGCCGCGGCGGAGCCCAGGCGAGCTTCGGCACCGAGGTGCTGATCGACCACGGCGGTGGCGTCGTCACGCGCTACGGCCACCTGTCCAACCGCGACCTCGCGCGCTACCGCGCCAAGGACGGCCGGCTGGTCGCGGCCGGCGAGCGCATCGGCACCATGGGACTCACCGGCGCCCGCAACTGCGGCAAGCCGTACGTGAACTTCCACATCGAGCGGCAGGGCGTGCTGACCCGGTTCGACAACCTCACGGCGTGTCTCGACGGCGCGCGCCAGCAGTGGCCGCGCGACCAGTTCGCGCGCTCCCCGCGCTACCCCACGTGGAACTCCGTGCGCGAGGACGACAGCATGCCGGACAAGCCGTACACCAACCGGTCCTTCTTCCCCCGGATGGTCGGCGACGAGACGCCGGCCACCCTCGAGCCCGACAACGCCCCCGACAGCACCTGCCTCCCCACCGCGGCGCCGGCCACGCCGAACCGCCCGGTCAAGCCCGCGGTGGCCCAGGCCGGCAAGGGCAAGCTCCGCGTCTCCTGGCGTGGCCAGCCGGCTCGCACCTACGCCGTCGCCCGGGTGCTGTTCCTCCGCCGCTCCGACAACACCTGGCGGCTGGCCACCACGCGGGTCGCGCGCCGGGGCACCCAGGCCGTCCTGATCGGCGGGCTCCGGTCCGGTGTCCGGCACCGGGTGACCCTGAGCTACCGCAACGGCGTCGGTTTCAGCGCCTACAGCCCGGCGTCCGACCGCTTCACGACCTGACCGGGAGACGTCCTAGGGTCTCGGGAATGACCGCCGAGATGTACGTGCCTGCGTTCTTCCTCAAACAGAAGTTCTCCGTCACGACCAACCGCTACGAGCTGTTCGTGGCCAACCCCGACGGCTCGTTCGGCCAGCCCCTGGGCCTCGCCCAGCAGAAGCGGCTGGCGTTCAAGGAGGAGGTCACCTTCTACACCGACGAGTCGAAGACCCGCGCGGTGTTCAGCTTCCGGGCGCGCAAGCGGATCGACCTCAACGCGGGCTACGACGTCTTCGACGAGCACGGGCAGCAGCTCGGCTTCTTCCGCAAGGACTTCAAGTCGAGCCTGCTGCGCTCCACGTTCCACCTCGAGGGCCCGGGCTACTCCGGCGTCGGGCAGGAGCGCAGCGCGTTCGTGGGCATCGTCCGGCGGCTCGTCGACATCCCCTTCCTGCCGATCCACTTCGACTTCACGAGCGCCAACGGCGAGCCGCTCCTGCAGGTCGAGCGGCAGGCCACGGTGCGCGACAAGTACACGGTCCAGGTGCACCACCAGGCGGTCGACTTCCGGGTGGCCGCCGCCGTCGCCGTCGGACTCGACGCGCTCATGCAGCGCTGACGGAGGGCCAGAGACCATGCGCGTCCACCTCGGCTCCGATCACGCCGGTCTCGAGCTCAAGGAGCACCTGACCCGCTGGCTCGTCGACCACGGCCACGAGCCCGTCGACCACGGGCCCCACGTCTTCGACCCGCTCGACGACTACCCGGTGTTCTGCCTGCGCGCCGCCGAGGCGGTCGCGCGCGAGCGGGCCGACGGGCAGGACAGCCTCGGCGTCGTGATCGGCGGTTCCGGCAACGGGGAGCAGATCGCGGCCAACAAGGTGGTCGGCGTCCGCTCGGCGCTGGCGTGGTCGGACGACACCGCCCGCCTCGCCCGCGAGCACAACGACGCCACCGTGCTGTCCGTCGGCGGCCGCATGCACACCGTCGACGAGCTCACCCGCTTCGTCGACCTGTTCCTCAGCACCCCGTTCTCCGGGGAGGAGCGGCACGCCCGGCGGATCGCGCAGCTCACCACCTACGAGACCGGCGGGGGCCTGCCACCGCTGCCCGACAGCGCCCTCCCGGATGCCTGAGGGCCACACCCTCCACCGGCTCGCCCGCGACCTCGACGCCGCGTTCGCGGGCCGCCGGGTGCGGGTGAGCAGCCCGCAGGGTCGGTTCGCCGAGGGCGCGGCGCTGCTCGACGGCGCCGTCCTGCTGGGTGCCGAGGCCTGGGGCAAGCAGCTGTTCGTGGAGCTGGAGGGAGAGCGGTTCATCCACGTGCACCTCGGGCTGATCGGCACCTTCGACGTGCGGGCCGGGGTCGCGGAGGTGCCGGAGCCGGTCGGGCAGGTGCGGCTCCGTCTCGCTACCGACACCGCGTACGCCGACCTGCGGGGCGCCATCATCTGCGGCCTGGTCACCGAGGCCGAGCGCGACGCCGTGGTCGCCCGCTCCGGGCCGGACCCGTTGCGCGAGGACGCCGACCCCGACCGCGCCTGGCAGCGGATCCGCCGCAGTGGTGCACCGATCGGCGGCCTGCTGCTCGACCAGAAGGTGGTGGCCGGCATCGGCAACGTGTATCGCGCCGAGCTGCTGTTCCGGCACCGGATCCACCCGCTCCGGCCCGGCCGCACGCTGCGCGTCGGTCGGTGGCACGCGATGTGGGACGACCTGGTGACGCTGATGCGCGAGGGTGTGCGCACCGGGCGCATCGACACCGTGCGGCCCGAGCACACGCCGGAGGCGATGGGCCGCCCGCCGCGCCGCGACGACCACGGCGGCGAGGTGTACGTCTACCGGCGGGCGGGGCAGCCCTGCCTGGTGTGCGGACGCCGGGTGGCCTCCGGCACGCTGCTCGGACGCAACCTGTTCTGGTGTTCGCGATGTCAGCCCACGTTCCGGTCGAGGGTCGTACGCTGATCCTGCTCCCTCGAACCACCCCACGAAGGCGACCGCCCCTCACATGACCAGCGTCACCCAGGCGACATCGCGCGCCAGCACGGTGCTGTGGGCACGGCGTCGGCGTCCGCTGTCGACCGAGGCGCTCGTCACGGTCGCGATGTGCCTGTTCTCCACCACCGTCGGGGTGCTCGTCTACCTGGCGCCGCAGTACATCCCCTTCACCAGCCTCACCCTCCCCATCGTGGTGGGGAGCATCCTGCTCAGCCCGCGCACCCTGCCGTGGTTCGTGATCTACGACATGGCGGTGCTCGCGTTCTGCATCTCCCAGCAGGCCGAGATCACCAGCCGGCTCGTGGGGGCGGTGACCGTGCAGGTCGTGATCGCCGCCGTCGTGATGGCGTCGAGCTTCCGGCGCGCCCGGCTCGGCGTGGCCGGGCTGCGCGGTGAGTCGATGTTCGTCGACCTCCGCGACCGGATCGTGAGCCAGGGGTCGATCCCCGACCTGCCCGGGGGCTGGGACGTGCAGGCGGGCCAGGAGTCGGCCGGTGGCTCCGGCTTCGCCGGCGACTTCGTCGTGGCCGCCCGCTCGGCCGACGGGCGGCGCATCGACCTGGTCGTCGTCGACGTGTCCGGCAAGGGCGAGGCCGCGGGCACGCGGGCGCTGCTGCTGTCCGGCGCCTTCAACGGCCTGCTGAACGCGCTGCCGCGCGATCGCTTCCTGTCCGCCGCCAACGACTACCTGCTGCGGCAGGCCTGGGACGAGGGCTTCGCCACCGCGGTGCACCTGTCGGTCGACGTCGAGACCGGCGACTACGAGGTGCGCAGCGCGGGCCACCCGCCGGCGGCCCACCTGGCCGGGCAGCACTGGACGCTGCTCCAGACCGAGGGGCCGCTGCTCGGCGTCATCGAGGGCGTCGAGTACACCCCCGCCACGGGCCACCTCGGCGACGGCGACCTGGTGCTGCTCTACACCGACGGCATGGTCGAGACGCCGCTGCGCGACATCGACCAGGGCATCGACCGCCTGCTCGACGAGACCGAGCAGATGGTGTCGACCGAGCTGTCGGGCGCGGCCGCGCGGCTCGTGAAGCGGTTCGGATCGCGTGACGACGACCGCGCCGTGGTGCTGGTGCGGCGAGGCTGAGCAGCGCTCGCGGGTTCGGCATCCCGACCGCCCGTGTGGGACGATCTGAGGCGGTCCGGAGCGCCCAGTTCCGGCTCGCGGATGTAGCTCAATGGTAGAGCCCCAGTCTTCCAAACTGGCTACGCGGGTTCGATTCCCGTCATCCGCTCCAAGAGGTGGTTCGAGGTCCCGCAAGGACGTCGGAACGCCGCTTGGCGGGGCGTAGCGTAGTGGCTAGCGCGCCTGCTTTGGGAGCAGGAGACCGCAGGTTCGAGTCCTGTCGCCCCGACTGAAATCCGTTGGACCCGACCCCGTAGGAGACACCTGTGAAGAGCGCCGTCGAGACCTTGAGCCCCACCCGGGCCAAGCTGACCGTCGAGGTGCCGTTCGAGGAGCTCGAGCCCAGCCTCACCGAGGCCTACAAGGCGATCGCCGCGCAGATCAACGTGCCGGGCTTCCGGCGCGGCAAGGTGCCGCCGATGGTGATCGACCGCCAGGTCGGCCGCGGCGCCGTCCTCGACCAGGCCATCAACGACGTGCTGCCCAAGAAGTACGTGGAGGCGCTCGAGGCCGGTGGGCTCACGCCGTTGGCCCAGCCCGACATCGAGGTCACCAAGTTCGAGGACAACGAGGCACTCGAGTTCACCGCCGAGGTCGACATCCGGCCCGACATCACGCTGCCCGACTACGACGGCGTGGTGGCGCAGGTCGATGACCTCGAGGTCACCGACGCCGACGTGGAGGAGCAGGTGCAGGCACTCCGCGAGCGGTTCGCCACCCTCAGCGACGTCGAGCGACCGGCCGCGGACGGCGACTTCGTCGTGATGGACCTCAAGGCCATGCAGGACGGTGAGGTCGTCGAGGGCGCCGAGCTCTCCGGCATGTCGTACCAGGTGGGCCGCGGCGGCATGATCGACGGCCTCGACGAGGCCCTCGCCGGCCTCGCCATCGGCGAGGAGAAGACGTTCACCAGCCAGCTCGTCGGGGGCGACCTGGTCGGCTCCGAGGTCGAGGTCACCGTGTCGGTCTCCCAGGTGCAGGAGCAGGAGCTGCCCGAGGTCGACGACGAGTTCGCCCAGCAGGCCTCGGAGTTCGACACCGTCGCCGAGCTCACCGACGACGTCCGCGAGCGGCTCACCCGGGGCAAGCGGCTCGAGCAGGCGGCCGCGGCGCGCGACGCCGTCCTCGAGGCGCTGCTCGAGAAGGTCGAGATCCCGCTGCCCGAGAGCATCGTCGCCGACGAGCTGAACGCCCGCCGGCAGAGCGTCGAGCAGCAGCTCACCTACGCCGGCATCACGATGGACAAGTACCTCGAGGACGAGGGGCAGACCGTCGAGGAGTTCGAGGCCGACCTCGAGCGCCGGGTCCGCGACGCCGTCGCGGCGCAGTTCCTGCTCGACGAGATCGCCGAGAAGGAGCAGCTGGGCATCGACCAGTCCGAGCTCTCCGAGCACCTGGTGCGGCGCGCGCAGCAGGCGGGTCAGGACCCGCAGGAGTTCGCCAACCACATGTTCGAGCACAACCACGTGCCCGAGCTGGTGCAGGAGATCCGCCGGGGCAAGGCGCTCGCGACGATCGTCGAGCAGGCGACCGTCACCGACGCCTCCGGCAACCCGGTCGAGCTCGCCACGCTGCGGCCCGACGGCACCTACGGCGAGGCCGATGCTGACGTCGATTCCGACGGCGATGCAGACGTCGATTCTGACGTCGAGGGCAGCGAGCCCGAGAAGGACTAAGTTCGGATCATGGGGACTTCGGGTGGGTCGTCGTCCGACGACGCCGCCTGGCGTCCGCCCACCTCCGGTGGCACCGGGAGCGGCGCCGCTCCCGAGGAGCTCGACGGCTTCACCGACCTCGAGGAGGTGGGCCGCGGCGGCGACTCCGTCGTCTACCGGGCCACGCAGACCTCGCTGAACCGCGACGTCGCGATCAAGGTGCTGCTCGTCGACGACGAGTCCCGCATCGCGCGGTTCCGCCGCGAGATCGAGATCACCGTGGGGCTGGGCCGCGCCCACCCCAACATCGTCACCGTGCTCGCCACCGGCATCACGGGGTCGGGGCGGCCGGCGATCGTCATGGACTACTTCGAGGGCGGCACGTTGCACGACCGGCTCAAGCAGCACGGTCCGCTGCCGGCCGAGGAGGTGGCGCGGATCGGTGCCGTGCTCGCCGACGCGCTCTCCTTCGCGCACGAGCGCGGCGTCCTGCACCGCGACGTGAAGCCGCAGAACGTGCTCGTGCTGCCGACGTCGTGGGTGCTGGCCGACTTCGGGATCGCCCGGCTCGCCGACTCCGAGCACACGACGTCGGTGGAGACCTTCACCTACCGACACGCGGCGCCGCAGATCCTCGACGGGCAGCCGCCGACCGCCGCCGACGACCTGTGGTCGCTCGGCTCGACGCTCTACACACTGCTCGACGGTCGGCCGCCGTTCGCCAGCGACGACCTTGACGAGGACTCCGCGCTCGCCTATCTGCGCCGCGCCCGCACCGAGCCTCACCGGCCGCTGCGGGTGCCCGGCGCGGAGGCGGTGGCGGAGGTGATCGACCGGTGCCTGGCCAAGGACGTCGACGAGCGGTGGGCCTCGGCCGCGGAGCTCCGCGAGGCGTTCGCGGCGCTGCGCACCTCGGCGTGGGAGCCGGGTTCGGCGGTGCCCGTGCGGGAGGCGACCAGCCCGCGACCGGCGCCCGCTGCCTCGCCGACGCCCGCGCCCGTCGTCCCGGCGACCCCCGTGGTGCCCCCGGTCCCCGCTCCCGTGCCCGACCCGCTGGCCGACGCGCCCGTGCCGCTGGCGATCTCCGCGGCGGCGCACGCCGGCCCCGCGCGCGACCTGGACGCCCAGCCCACCGGCACCCGGCCCGTCGACGCCACCGGCACCCCGCCGCCGGCCGACCGCCCCGCCGGCCCCGAGGCGCCGGAGGAGGAGCCGCCGCGCCGGCGTCGGCTGCCCCTGGTGCTCGGTGCCGTCGCGCTCGTCGTCGGCGTGGTGATCGGGCTGATCGGCTTCGGCCTGCGCCTCGGCGGCGACGACGACCCGCCGGGCGACGCCGCGAGCTCGCCGACCGACGCCGTCCCCACCTTCAGCACCGAGCCCACGGACGTGCCGACCTACCGCGGCCGCCCCACGCCCGAGCTCGCGTTCGTCTTCCAGACCCTGCGCTACGACGGCGCCACCATGCAGCTGCGCTGGACCGACCAGAGCGAGGGCGAGGGCACCTTCTACCTGTTCCGGGTCGACCCGCAGGACGACACCTTCCTCGCCCAGTTCGGCGCCGGCACCCGCAGCGCCGACCTCCCCGTCAACCTCCCCCTCGGCTACGCCTGCTACTACCTCGTCGTCCGCACCGTCTCCGGCGAGTTCGGCCTCAGCAACCGCCGCTGCTACGAGAACACCGTCGGCTGAGTTGATGCCGGCGAGCGCGGTAGTCCCTGACGTTTCCGTTGTGAAATCGCCGTTCTGACAACGGAAACGTCAGGGACTACCGCACCGGCGAGGCCGATCACGCGGGTCGGTAGGAGAGGAAGCGCAGTCGCTGGGACGGTGTGAGGACGCGCCGCTGGGCGACGGTCGCGGTCGGCACCCACCACGTCGGCGGCACGGCGGTCCAGGGGCGATGGGTCGACGGACGTCCGTCGGGCACGGTCGTACGCCTCGGCCAGGCGGCGGAGGAAGGCAGTCGGGTCGCCGCCGTCCGCTGCGGTCATCACGACCACCTCCAGGCCGTGTGACCGGTACCCGGCCTCGCGCACCACGTCGGCATTGCGACGATCGCGCTGCAGGTGAGCGGTGCCGTCGTACTCGCCGACCACGCCGTGCACCGGGTCGACGAGATCTGGCGTGCCGATGTGATGGCCCGCGTGGTCGAAGAGCGGTCGGTTGGCGAGCGGGGTGGGCAGTCCCGCGACGAGTACCCACAGCAGTCGCATCCGGGTCTCCGCCGGCGACCAGCTGTTCTCGACCGCGAGTCCGACCGCCTTGCGTGCGAGCGGAACGCCGGTCCACCCGTTCTGCTTGGGCGTCACGAACGCATCGAGCTCCTCGATGCTGACCAGGTCGGAGTAGGCAGCCATGTCGAGCACGATGACGGCCGCGACCAGGCCGGCGGCGTAGCGCATCTCGAACGACGTGGCGTAGCGCGGGTCGCACACCACGACGCCCTCGACGTCGCGCTTGTGGGCGGGGTTGAATCCCTCCGCGCTGACGGCGATGCCCCGCTGGGCCCGGATGTCGTGGGTGCCCACCACGATCGTCACGGGCAGCGGGGCGCCCGCGACGGTCGTCCCGGTGAACCAATGACCTCCCAGCCAGCGCAGCGCCGCCCAGCCGCACACGGCACCCGCGGGAGGCGTCACCACCGAGGCCTCGACGATCCGTTGCTCGACGTTCTCCCCGTCCACGTTGCTCGGCACGTAGAACCCGCGGCTCGTGCGCCGCCAGTAGGGCCCCCGCGCCTGCTCCGGAGTCGGCCCGCCGACGCCGTCCGCGCGGGTGCGCACCGGCAGCACGAGCCCGGGGCGCAGCGCGGAGTCGGTCGACATCCCGGGATCGTCCCCCCGGACCGCCGACTCGCGTATCGGTCATCCACAGGCCCCGGTAGTCCCTGACGTTTCCGTTGCGAAATCGCCGTTCTGACAACGGAAACGTCAGGGACTACCCCACCGGCACGGTCTCACCGGGGGGCGAAGACACGAGGGTCGAGGTGGTACCACCAGCGGCGGTACCAGGGGAGGAGGTGGCGGGCGGCTCGGCGGACGGCGCGGAGGTGGGCGCGGCGGTCGGCACCCAGGTCGGCACCCGGGTCGGCGCCCGGGTCGGCGGAGGGCGGGCCGGCGGGGGGACCGAAGGCGGCCTGCTCGGCGAGGCCGGCCACCGGGACGGCGGCGGTGGTGCCGAGGCGGGCGTCGGCCTCGGCGGCGGCGAGGTCGGCGGGTTGGTGGGGCGCCGGGCGCCAGCCGGTGAGCCGCAGCGCGTCGAGCACCTCGGCCCACGCGCCGGCCGCGCCGCGACGCCGGTGCCACAGCCGGCGCAGCCCGCGCAGCACGAGCAGGAGGACGGCGAGGCCGGCAAGTCCGGCACCAGCGATCGCGTACGGGCGCCACGCCGGTGGCGAGGTCACCGGGGCCGGGGCGGCGGCGTCCGGCGGGGAGTCGGACGACGGAGCGGGCGCCTCGGAGGACGGCGGCTCCGACGGCGGCGGGCCCTCGGACTCGGGCTGGTCCGGCGGCGACGGCGGCGGCGAGACGGGTGTGCGCGGGGTGAACGTCTCGTCGTCGGGGGTGGGGGAGAAGGCCACCCAGCCGAGCCCCTCGAAGTAGACCTCGGCCCACGCCAGCGCGTCCTCGCCGCGCACCGAGCGGGTGCCCTCGCCGACGTCCTGGCCCGGTCCGAACCCGACCACCACCCGGGTCGGCAGCCCGTTGAAGCGGGCGAGCACGGCGAAGGACGAGGCGAACTGCTCGGAGGTGCCCTGCCGGGCGCCGGTGACGCTCGGGTCGTCGGGGTCGCCGAGCAGGAACGCCTCGAGCCGGTACAACGCCGAGCCGGACGGTGCGCTCGGCGAGAACTGGTAGGCGCGGCGCAGCTGCTGCTCGATCGCCGCGGCCCGCGCGTACGGCGTCCCGGCGTCCGCCACGATCGCGCCGGCGTACTCGGCGAGGCCGGGCGAGAGCGGTGGCAGCTCGGTGTACTGCTCGAACCCGCGGGTCGGCACCTTCGCCCGCAGCAGCGCCGCCTCGGGCGGCTCGTCGTAGCCACCGGTCACCTCGTAGGTGAGCTCGTCGGTGTCGCCGCGGTGGTACAGCGTGCCGGTGCCGTCGTCGAGCAGCGCGTCGGTCATCCCGATGTCGAGCGGGGTGCCGGGGCTGGGCAGCCAGTTGCCGCCGAGCCCCGCGAACGCCACCTGCACCCGCGCGCCCCGGGCGTAGCTCTCCAGCCGCAGCCCGGTCTCGCCCGTCGTGGCCACGGTCTCGAACCGGGTGGCGGAGTACCACTGGGTGCCGTCGTAGTCGTCGAGGACGACGAGCCGCAGCGGCACCTCATCGCCCCGCACCCGCAGCAGCTCCACACTCGGGTTGGTGGCCCACGCCCCGAGCTGGGTGAGCGGGTTGGAGGCAGTGACCTGGTAGGTGGGCGGCTCCACGAGCTCGCGCGGCGAGTACCCGTTCGCCACCGGCAGCGTGGCCACCGCGGCCAGCACGCCGACGCCGACGACGCCGAGCGGCGCCGCCGTGGCCACCCGCGGTCGCAGCGGCTCGGCGTGGTCGTCGAGCAGCACCCAGCCGGCCACGGCGAGGGCGAGGAGCAGCGCGGCGGCGAGCCCCCACGGGTCGGCGTCGCCGCCGGTGAGCAGCACCCCGCCGAGGTACAGCAGCACGGCCCCGACCAGCGCCTCCACCCGGTGCCGGCCCTCGAGCCGCAGCCCGACCAGCAGCGACACCAGCGCGGTGGCGAGCAGCGGACCGGCGAGCAGGTCGGCGCTGGTGGCGTACGGCGTCGGCGCCGTGAGCAGCCGCGGCACGACGTCGCGCACGGTCTCGCCGAGCGACATCTCGGCCCGCGAGGTGAGCAGGTAGGCGCCCATCACGGACAGCAGCACGAGCAGCGCGGTGGCCGCCCACCGCGACATCCCGAGCCTGAGTGCCCCGCGGAGCAGCAGCAGCGGCAGCGCCGCGGTGAGCGCGAAGATCAGCGTGACCCACCAGTGGTGCCAGGGCGCGGCGAGCACGGAGGCGCCGACGACGAGCAGTGCCGTCGGCCAGGCGACCCGCAGCCCCTGGACGGCGGCGCCTCGGGCGGTCTCCGTCGTGATCATGGGGTGATCACCGGACGGTCACCGCCTCGTCCCACAGCGCCGCGAGCGCGGTGGACGTGGCGCCGCGCACGAGCATGAGGCCGGTCTCCTGCGAGACGCCGACCATCGGCGCCGGGTCGACGACGACGAGCACGCGGGTGGGCGCCGAACCCAGGCCCAGCGCCATCTCCCGCAGGTCGGCCGCCGGCCCCGAGATCGCGACCGCGACGTCGGCGTCCCGCCCGTCGCCGGGCACGCGGTCGCCCTCCTCGTCGGTGAGCGCGAGCTCGGCGAACAGCCAGTCGAGGTCCTGCTGCTCCGGCCGCGGGCGCCCGCTCGCCGATCCCGGCACCGTCACCTGGTGGCGACCGCTGGCGGTGAGCAGCCGCACCGGGTGGCCGCGCTCGACGGCCTCGCCGGCGAGGGCCGCGGTCATCTCGACGGCCTCCTCGAAGAGGTCGGCGTCGGGGTAGGTGGCGGCCCGGTCGTCGAGGACGACGGTGAGGTGCGGCTCGGCCGGCTCGGCGTCGTCGCGGACCATGAGGGTGCCGGTGCGGGCGCTCGTGGCCCAGTGGAGACGGCGCAGGTCGTCGCCCACGGCGTACTCGTGCAGCCCGACGAGGTCGGTGCCGCCGACGTCGATGCTGTCGGCGCCGCCGGCCACGGCGCGACGCCGGCCGGCGGGCAGGTCGCTCAGCGGCACCTGCCGGGGCAGCACCCGCACCCGGTCGGTGCCGCCGGCGTCGCTGGAGCGCACGGCCATGCCGGTGAGCCCGGCGACCCGCACGAGCACCGGCCCGACGTCGACCAGCCCGCGCCGCGGCGTCGGGATCTGGTAGCCGGCCTCCACGGGAGCGGCGTCGACGCCGGCGTGGTCGGGCAACCGCACCGGCACCAGTGCGCCGTCGACCCGGTCGGCCACGTCGACGCGCAGCAGGCCGCGCCGACGGCGGCCGGTGACGGCGAGCGTGCCGTGGCACGGCTCGTGCCGGCGGACGACGAGCGGCGCCACCGTGCGCTCGGCGTCGACGGGCCGCGCGGCCAGGACCGTGACCAGCTCGGCGAACACCAGCGCCAGCAGGCAGCCGCCCAGGGTCAGGGTGAGCGGGTAGTGCCAGGCCACGCCGGCGAAGAGCAGCAGCAGACCCAGCACCGCGACCGCCCGGCCCCGGCCGGTCGTGCTGCGCCAGGCGACGCCGACCCTGCTCACGATCAGGTCCTCGTGCCTACGCTTCGGGCTGCGGCGGCAGGACCGTCTCGAGCACCTCGTGGACGACGGACTCCGCGGTGTGGCCGGCGAGCACGGCGTCGCGGCCGAGCACGAGCCGGTGGGCCAGCACCGGCTCCGCCAGCCGCTGCACGTCGCTGGGCACCACGTAGTGGCGGCCGCGTGCGGCGGCGTACACCTGCAACGCGCTGACGAGCGCCCGCAGGCCGCGGGTGCTGGTGCCGATGCGGACCCGCGGGTCGCGGCGCAGCGCCTCACCGAGCTCGCGCACGTAGCGCAGCAGCGGGTCGGCGACGTGGAGGCGAGCCAGCCGGGCGGTGAGCGCCTCGATCTCGGCGGGTGTCGTGACCTGCACGACGTCCTCGACGTGGCCGGCCGTGCTCCCGGGCCGCAGCACCTCGATCTCGTGCTCGGCGTCCGGGTAGCCCAGCGAGGTGCGCAGCAGGAACCGGTCGAGCTGGGCCTCGGGGAGCCGGTAGGTGCCCTCGAGGTCGAGCGGGTTCTGGGTGGCCAGCACGACGAACGGCGCGGGCACCCGGTGCACCTGCCCGTCCATCGTGACCGTGCGCTCCGCCATCACCTCGAGCAGCGCGGACTGGGTCTTGGCGGCGGCGCGGTTGATCTCGTCGGCGAGGACGACGTTGGCGAACACCGGTCCCTCCCGGAACCGCACCTGGGAGTCGCGCGGGTCGAACACCGTGGTGCCGGTGACGTCGCTCGGCAGCAGGTCGGGGGTGAACTGCACGCGCCCGACCTTCCCGCCGAGCGCCTGCGCTACCGCCCGAGCCAGCGTGGTCTTGCCGGTGCCGGGCACGTCCTCGAGCAGCACGTGGCCGCCGCAGAACGTCGCCACCAGCACCAGGTCGACGACCGCGCGCTTGCCGTGGATGGCCCGCTCGACGGCGTCCCCGACCTTCCCGAACATCGCCTGGAACTCGGCCACCTCGGTCTCGGTGGCGGCCGCCGGCGGCGCCGTGACGGCGTCGTGCGGGTCGCGAGGTCGGGTGCGGTCGCTCATGGTGGTCATGGGATCTGGCAGCCCTCGCAGAGCACCGGCTGGTTCGAGTAGTAGACGTAGTCCTGGCTGCGTGAGGTGCCGTTGCCGTTACTGGCAGTGAAGAACACGTTGTGCCCGACCTGGCCGTTGCTGGGCTGCCACATGTAGCCGTTGCTGTACGACAGCGTCACCTGCTGCGCGTTGCACGGGATCGCGGCGGTGCCGTTCTCGTGGTGCACCTGGCAGGCCCCGCTGAACTGTGCCCAGTCGGCCGGCGGGCTGAGCACCAGGGTCATCTCGCCCTGACCCTCCACCGTGGCGGCCGACTGTCCCGGGCTGTTGGGGTTCACGATCGCCTGGTCGCGTGCCGGGAGCGGCGGCTCCACCGGAGGCGGCGCCGGCGGGGCTCCGGCGGTGCCGGCGAAGGTGCCGGGTGCGCCGCCGCCGTGGGCGTTGGTGGCCACCACCGAGGTGGTGAAGTCACCGCCCGCGACACAGCTCGGGTCGGCGGCACGGTCGCAGGTGTAGGTGAACCGGGCGGCCCGGGCCAGCGGGTCGAGCCGCTGGGTCTGGCTGCCGTCCTTGGTGGTGACGGTGACGTCGTACGCGGTCACCGGCGCGCCGTTGGCCGGTGCGTCGCCCCAGCCGATGTCGACCACGAGCCCGGCGCCGTCGCCGGTGTAGCCGGCCGAGCCGGTGACGGTCGGCGCGCCCGGCCTCGCCGTGGAGGTCACGGTGGACGACGGCGGCGAGGTCGCCTTCTCCTCGTCGAGCACCGCGGTCACCGTGAATGCCGTGGCCTCGCCGGGAGGCACGGTGATCACGACCTGGCGGGTGAAGCCCTTGGTGGTGGCGTACTGCTTGCCGGCCACGCTCTGCACGGTGAAGCCGGCCGGCTTCGGGGTGCCGGAGTGGGTCCAGCTCAGCTCGACCTGGCCCTCGGCGAGGGCGCGGGCGGTCACCGACGTCGGCGCGTCGAGGCGGTCGTCGGTCGTGGGTTGCCCGGGATCGATCCCCGGCCCCTCACCGTCGTCGTCGCCGTTGTCACCGTCGTCGTCGCCGTTGTCGTCGCCGTGGTCGCGTCCGTCGCCGTCGTCGCCACCGCGACCGTCGCCGTCCCCGTGGCCCGGGCCGTCGGTCTCGTCGCCGTCGTCGTCGTTCCCGTGGCTGTTGCCGTTGTCGTCGTCGTTGTTGTCGCCCTGGTCGTTGTCGTCGTTGTCGTTGTTGTTGCCGTCGCCCTCGTCGTCGTCCCACGGGTTGCCGTGGTCGTCGCCGCCGGCTTGGTCGTGGTCGTCGTCGTCACCCCACTGGTCGCCCCAGCCCCAGCCGTCGTCGCCCTCGTCGCCCTGGTCGCCCTGGTCGTCGCCGTGGCCGGCGCCGAAGAGGTCGTCGAACACGTCGGGGGGCGGCGGCGGGGGCGGGGTGGAGGTGGACGACGGCGGCACCGGCGGCACCTGCGGGTCGTCGCGCACGATGGTGGTGATGCGGCCGTCGCCGTGCACCACCACGCCGGTGCGGGCACCCGGGGTGTTGACCACGAGGCTGTCGTCGTCGACCACGATCTCGGGATCGCGGGAGCCGGGAGTGTCGATGTCGTTGCCGTCGCGCACGCCGGACTGGTCGAGCTTCACGACCCGGCCCTCGCCGCGGCACGGCACGTACACGAGGCCGTGGAACACCTCCGGGGTACCGGGGTCGCCGCACTGGATCGAGGACATGTCGACCTCGCGCACGCCCTCGGTGGTGGCGAGCACCACGGTGCCCGTGTCGGACGCCGCGACGGGCACCAGGTCGGCCGGTGCACGCTCGGGTGCGCGCAGGTCGCCGGCGAGCTTGGGGGCGTCGGCCGCCATGTCGTTGCCGGTGCCGACCTGCTCGACGATGCCCTGGTCGGCGCCGAACACCGTGACGCCGCGGGTGTGGGAGACGAGCACCGACTCGGGGCCGCTCATCTCGACCTCGTGGGTCTGCTCGTCGTCGAACTCCTGGGCGTCGTCGGACCACACGAGCTCGTGCAGTGTGCCGTCGTCCTCGAGCGCCCACACCGTGCCGTCGTCGTCGATGGCGGCGTCGGCCAGACCCTCGGGCGCCACCCAGATGGTGCCGATGGCGTCGGTGCGGACGGGGTCGATGGCGGCGATCGTGGACTGCTCGGAGTCGACGAGGAACGCGTGGTCGTCGTGCATGAGCACCTGGACGGCGCCGCCCACGCTCACCCGGCGCTGCCCGGCGACGAGGAGGCTGGTGAGGTCGAAGGCCATGAGCTGGCCGGTGGTGTGGTTCGTGACGTAGAGCTGGCCGCCGAACTGAGCCACCTGGACGTCGTCGCCGGGTGCGCCGACGAGGCGCCGGTTCTCCAGGTCGCCGGTGGCCGGGTTCACCTGCATGATCTCGCCGGACGGGCCGTCACCGAGCCAGGTGAGGCCGTCGGCGAGGTCGACCGAGGTGCGCGAGAGGCCCTGGCCGAACATCACGCCGGCGGTGAGGGCGCCGGCGACGAGCACCACCGAGAGCTCGGCGGCGCCGCGCGCGCGCCGTCGCTCGGTGCGGCGCCGGTCGCGGGCGAGCCCGCTGCGCGATCGCAGGGTGCGGCCGAGGCGGGCCGCGTTCTGTCCGAGATTCCCGAGAGTCATGCTGAGCTCCTGCTGCTACCGCTGTCGTGCTGGTGGGGAACGGGCGGGCCCACGAGCTGGGCCACCCGGGCGGTGCCGGCCTCACACCACACGCCGCGTCCGATGCCGGAGAGCGGTTCGGGGGTCTTGGACGGGATCGACACCCCGAGCGCGTCGCCGTCGGCCCACTCCGGCTGGAGCATGAAGCCACGCCGTGCTCGACGTGCGGTCTCGACCAGGCCCGGCGACCCGCCCCGGGCCTTGGCCTGGGCGGTGTCGGCGGTCGCCACCAGCGCGATGCGGTGGTGATGGGCTCCGAGATCACCCAGGAGACGGTCCCGCGCAGTACGTCGTGCTTCGTCGACTCCGCATTCACCATCCCACTTGTCGACATCGTCGGCCAGCACGAGCAGCCAGGAACCTTCCTCACGTTCCGGCGTTGCCGAAACCTGTGCCACCCAGGCGGCGACGGCGTCGGCGGTAGGCAAAATATCCCGCTCTCTGACCACAACCGGGGGGTTGTCGCTGCGCGCCAGCAGCTGCTGGAGTCCGTCGAGGGCGCTGGTGCGGCCGGTGCGGGACCGCCCGGCGATGAGCACCGGGCCGTCGAGCAGGTCGGTCTCGACGACGGCCACGGCGTCGGCGTCGACGGCGAGCGCCACCCGTGAGCCGCGCGGGTCGGGCAGGGCGGCGGGGTCGAGGCGGCCGGGCATCGGCGGCACCGGCGCGGCGGCGCGTCCCGCGATGCGCGGGGTGAGCAGGTCGCCGACGCGGGCGACGCGCTCGGCCTGCACCGGCGTTCCGGCGCCCCCGGTGGTGGAGATCTGCACCATGCGCTTGCCGAGCAGGCCGGCGCCGGGCGCCGTGTCGGCGTCGAGCACGCCGCCGGGCACCCCGAGCATGAGGTAGTCGTCGGCGGTGGTCATCCGCAGCACGATCCGGCGGCCGAAGGCGGCGCCGAGCGCCGAGGGGACGCCGGAGCGGCCGGGGGCAGTGGCGATCACGTGGATGCCGACGCGGCGCCCGTTCTGGAGCACCGTCATCAGCCGCTCGACGTGGGCGGGGGAGACCCCACCGCTGGTCTCCAGGGTGTCGACCAGGCTCGGCAGGTTGTCGAGCAGCAGGTAGACGCGCGGCAGCCGGTGGCCGCGGGCCGCGAGGTCGTCGAGGTCGGAGCAGCCGTGGTTGGCCAGGGCCTGGGCGCGCTCCTCGGTGGTGCGTGCCAGGAGCCGGATGAGCCGCAGCACCCGGGCCGGCTGTGCCTGGGTGACCACCGACTCCACGGTGGGCAGGTCGGCGATCGCCGCAAGACCGCCGCCCGCGTGGTCGAGCCCGTAGATGTACGGCGCGACGCCCTGCCCGTCGTCGCCGGCGAAGGTGTCGGAGAGGCTCGCGGCCAGGGCGACGGTGCGCAGCAGCTCGGTCTTGCCCGACCCGGACGCGCCGTGCACGAGCAGGTGGCCGATGGCGGCGAAGTCGAGCAGCAGGTCCGGCTGCTGCTGACCCTCGGGCTCGTCGATCCGGCCGAGGACGACGCGCCCGGTGCGGCGCGCCTGCTCGGTGAGCCGGTGCTCGTCGAGCAGCAGCTCGCCCGGCAGCGCCGGCAGCCAGGGCCGGCGCGGCATCGGGGCGCCCGACGCGCTGAAGGCCCGGTCGATGGTGGCGACGCAGCGCTCGAGGTCGGTCCGCGGGTCCAGGCGCTCCTCGATCCGGCGCCCCTCGGGTCCGGCGGCCGCGCTGAACGGGCTCACCATCACCTGCTGCTCGGTGCCCGCGAGCGGCTGACGGGCACCGGTCCACGCCGACTGCACGAGGTCGGCAGTGCCGTGGCCAGTGCGCCGGATCCAGGCCCGGCCCGGCGTCCGACGGGAGATGCGAGCGGCCTCGGGGGAGTCGATGACGTCGCGGGAGTCGTCGGCCGAGGAGACCCGCAGTGCGATCCGCAGGTCGGCGTTCGCCCGGATGTTGCCGGTGACGACGCCCGCCGGACGCTGCGTGGCGAGCAGCACGTGCATGCCGAGGGAACGGCCCCGTTGAGCGATGTTGACCATGCCGTCGACGAAGTCGGGCACCTCCGCGGTGAGGGCCGCGAACTCGTCGACGCAGATCAGCAGCGACGGCGGCGCGACGTCGGGACGCTCCCGCTCGAGCTGCACGAGGTCCTTGACGCCGTACTCGCCGAGCAGGTGCTCGCGGGTGGCGATCTCGGCGCCGAGCGAGGTGAGGGCGCGGGCCACCAGGGCCGGGGTGAGGTCGGTGATGTAGCCGACGGTGTGGGGCAGGTCGGCGCACTCGCGGAACGCGGCGCCGCCCTTGTAGTCGACGAGCAGGAAGTTCATCCGCGACGGCGGGTTGTTGAGGGCGAGCGAGCAGATGAGCGACTGCAGTAGCTCGGACTTGCCGGAGCCGGTGGTGCCGGCCACCAGTCCGTGCGGGCCGTCCTCGCGCAGGTCGACGGTGACGGTGCCGTCGACACCCGCGCCGATCTGGGCGCGCAGCCCCGACGAGACCGCCCAGCGGCTGAGCACGGCGCCGGCGTCGTCGAGGTCCTCGACGTCGGGGCACACCTCGGGAAGCCGCACCAGCTCGGGCAGCGCGGTGCTCGGGGGCAGCACGGCCGCCTCGTCGACGTAGCCGGTCATCAGCCGGGCGGTGCGCCAGGCGTGGTCGAGGGTGACGCCGTCGGGGGTGTCGATGTGGGCGATGCCCTGGCGGTCGGCCTTGCCGACCCGGCCGGTGACCAGGTCGACGAGCAGCGACGTCGCGGCCGGCACCTGGTCGGCGTCGCGGCCCAGCCACACCAGGTGCAGCCCGCGCTCGAGGGCGACGGCGGCGACGGCCTCCACCGTGCGGCGGGGGATGCCGGCGTCCTCGTCGACCAGGCAGACGGTGTGGCCGTGGCCGCCGTCCTCGGAGACGAGGTGGTCGAGCAGGGCGGTGGCCGCACGCGGCCCCACGGCCACGGGAGGCTCGCCGCCGACGCGGGTGGTGGCGTGCGGCAGCCACCGCAGCCAGGCCTCGTGGCCCGCGCGGCCGCGACCGAAGCAGCCGGTGACCGACAGGTCGGTGGGGGAGTGGTCGAAGGCGAGCCGCAGCAGCGCCGAGCGCACCAGCGCGTCGACCTGCCGGGGATCGCCGGTGACGGCGACCAGCGCATGCTCGGTGAGGTCGGCCAGCACCGGCATGTCGTCGAGGGTGGCGCGCTCCTCGATCTCCTCCTCGGCCCCTCGGCGCGCGGGCCGGTCGCCGCCGTCCTTGATGCTGCCGCGCAGCATCGCCGGCACGGTGCCGATGCCGAGCCGGGTGACCAGGAACGCGTCGCGGCCCTCCGCCCGCGCCCACAGATAGCGGTCGCGGTCGGCGGCGCGGGTGCGCAGGGTCTCGCTGTCGGGGTAGTCGTCGTGGAACTGCCGGCGCTGCCGCACCGCCTGCTCGTCGAGCTGGGTGAGCAGGCCGTCGACGTCGGTGCGCCACTCGGCGAGCTCCTCCTGGAAGTTCTTCTCGGCCGCCTTGCGCTGCTGGCGCCAGCCGAAGAACGCCACGATCGGCCACGCGAGCATGTAGACGACGGCGTAAGGCGTCCGGGCGCGCATGAACAGCGCTGCGCCCATCACCATCGGGAGCATGAGCATCGCCCACGGCAGCGGCGTGGGGCGGACCTTCTGCGGCGGCGACGGGAAGTCGAGCACCGTGTCGAGCAGCGGGTCGCCGAACCGTGGCGGACGGAACACCGACACGGCGGGCGTCTCGGTCGGCACTTCCCCGGGGTCGACGACCAGCGTGCTGCGGCCGAGCCTGATCGGCATGCCCCAGTCGATCTCGCGACCGGTGACCACCCGCTCGCCGGCCACCACCGTGCCGTTGGCCGAACCCTCGTCGTAGACCGTGGGGCGGGTGCCGAGCACGATCCGCGCGTGTCGCTGGGAGACCAGCGGGTCGGTGAGGCGGAGCGTGCAGGTCGCGGCGCGACCGAGGGTGAGGCTGCTGCTGCGCACGTGGAGCCGCTGGCCGCGGTCGGGGCCGTCGGTCACCCGCAGCACGGCGCGGGGCTTGGCGGTGCTGCTCGCCCGGTGCAGCCAGGACGCCGGCGCGGTGACGACGTCCAGCAGGTCACCGGTGCGAAGCCCGCACTCGGCGACCAGCCGGTCGGCCGGCCAGGGGTGACCGCCGTCCACCGGCACGAGCAGGAGGTGCGGCTGGTCGGGCGCGAGGTGCTGCCCGAGTGCCTTCGCGAGGTCGGCCACGGTGGCTCCACTGCGGGCGGCGACCGCGACGTCGACCGACGGCAGTCCGGTCTCGGCGGGCGTCCGCAGCGACAGGGTGTAGGTCGACATCCTCACTCCTCACGGGTTCTCGGGTTCTGGTGCTGGCGCGCCGACGGCCGCCGGGCTCGGGGAGCCCCGGCGGCCGTCGTCGTGGTTCCGGCTGTGGTCGAAACGACCCTCCACTCAGCCGGAGACGTCCTCCTGCTCCTGGGCCTGGGTGTCGATCAGGGTCGAGAACTCCTGCAGCGACTGCGTGATCCGCTGCAGCGTGGTCACGTACTCGCCCCGCCACTGGTCGCGGGTGCGGTCGGAGTCGGGGCCGATCCACTCGAAGCCCTCGATGACCTGCGTCATCCGCTGGCTGAGCTGCTCGAGCTCCTGCGAGCCCTGGTTGATCTGCTGCGACGCCTGGCGACCGGCCTCGACGTCCATTCCCTTCATGGCCATGACTGGCTCCTTCTTCTCTCTCTACGGTTGGTGCGATGGATGGTCGGCTCAGTTGCCGGCGCCGGAGCCCATGCGGGCCCGGACGTGTTGGGTGGCCTCGGCGGCCGTGATGACGCCGTTGTGGTTGACGTCGAGCGCGCTGTTGGCCGAGTAGGCCCGCGTGCCCTGGGTGAAGAGCGCCTCGTCGCCGGAGTGCGGCGAGCCCGAGAGGATCGAGGTGTAGACGCTCTCCAGGTCGCCGAGCCGGCCGCGGTACGGCTCGAAGTACTTCTCGACGTACTGCAGCTGCTCGGTCGGCGTCATCCGCGCCAGCTCGGCGGTGCTCGTGCCGAGGCCGCGCGCCGTGTCGGGCATGAACTGGATGAGCCCGGTGGCGCTGCCACCGGCGTTGTTGGGCTGCGCCGGGTCGAAGGAGCCGCCGGTCTCGAAGCTCATCGCCGCCAGGATGTGCTCGGGGCGGGCGCCGAGCCGCTGGCTCATGCCCTCGACCTCGCGCAGGAACTCGGGCGTGACATGGGAGTTGCCGCGCACGCCGGTGATCTGGTTGTAGTCGTAGCCGGACGGCGAGGAGTAGCCCTGGCCGGCCTGCACCGGGAGCGGGTTGTCGCCGCGGTAGGCGTCGTAGGCGGCCTGCGTGTCCGGGCCCCACTTCCCGTCGACACCCTGGGTGTCGTAGCCGGCCTCGGTGAGCCGCTGCTGCAGCTCAGTGACCTCGGCCCCGGAGGAGCCGCGGCCGTTGCCGGTGGCCAGCCGGTCGATCTCGTTGCCCGCCGGGGTGCCGGTGCCGGTGCCGCCGCCGCGAGCGGCCAGGGCTGCACCGCCGAGGCCGAGCGCGGCCGCACCGCCGGCGATGCCGGCCGCGGCGCCGTAGGACGGCCCGTTCGACTCGCTCGCCGCCGGGGTGGCGTCGCCCATGCCGGTGGCGCCGAGCGCCTCGGAGCCGGGCGTGGTGCCGCCCATGCCGCCGTCGGAGAGGCCGCCGTTGTGGGCGAACGGCGATCCGGCGCCGCCGTTCGTCGAGCCGTCGAAGGCGCTGCCGCCGTCGACGCTGCCGCCGCCGCCGAGGCCGGGTGCGGGACCGCCGCCCCCGCCGCCGGTGCCGCCGCCGCTGCCGCCGCCGCTGCCGCCACCGAGGTCGCCCATGCCGCTGTCGATGCCGCCGCGGCCGAAGTCGGCCGGGCCGGTGCTCGACGGGCCGGCCGTGGCCGCGCTGCCGATGCCGGAGGTGCCGATCGGCGCGCCGGTCTGGCCGCCGCCGGTGGCGGCGCCGTCGGGGCCGTCGAGGTCGATGCCGGTGTCGATCATCAGGTGGCCGTTGTCGCCGATGGTCAGGCCCGGGCCGCTGCTGGTGGCGCCGGCGTCCGTCGGGGTCGGCACGCCCTGCCCACCCGGGTTGCCGGTGACCGGCGGGCCCTCGTACGGCGTGATCGGCGCGGGGTTCTGGCCCTGCGGGGCGTAGCTCGGGAGCGAGCCGTAGTCGATGGTGCTGGGGTCGCTGGCGGTGTCCTGGGCCTCGGCCTGCGCCCCGAGCACCTGGGCGAACATGCCCAGGGCCATGGAGATCCGCTCCAGCCACGGCACCACCACGGTCTCGAGGTAGGTGGCGTACGCCGCGCTCGCACCACCGGTGAAGACCGAGGCGGCGCGCAGGATGGCGATCAGGGCCTTGAGGTAGGTGATCACCTGGTCGGTGGTCTCCTTGCCCTCCTGGAACTGCTGTCCGACCTCACGCAGCTCGTCGGTGTCGGCTCCGAGAAAAGCCATGATCGTGCTCCTGTCTTGCGTACGTTGGTGGCTGGGACGTTAAGCAGCACCAGGGGTCGGCGGCCAGCGGAAGTTTCCGCCGCGTGCGGTGCACAACGGGGCTCTGTTGAGGCAAAAACCGACGAGCCACCGGGTCTGCCGGTGACTCGTCGGTGTGATGGACGGGGTCAGGAGCTGGCGGCGTCCTGACGATCGGCCTGGTCGTTGAGGGCTCGCGCCTGCTCGGTCATGCCCTCGGCGAAGAGGTTGGCGTTGGGCAGGAAGGAGTTGCCGATGTCGTCGCAGATGGCGTCCTTGTCACGCCCGACCCAGCTGGTGGCCTGCACGCGCGCGAAGAGCTGCTGACACACCCCGGACACCTGGCCCGCGTGCTGGTCCATCTCCTGCGACGTCTGGCGGGCCCACTCGACGTCCATGCCCTTCATGTTGCTGCTCATGCTGTCCTCCGGTGGTTCGACACGTGCAGCGGACGCTAGGCAGTGCATGCTCGCGCGGCCAGAGCGGCAGGGGTGGAAACTTCCGCTCTGTTGAGCGGTTACCGAGCCAAACTCGTGGCGATCGCGTGGGAACGGGGCGGCGCGGTCGCCCTCGCGAGCATCGCGGCGACGGCGACGACGAGCGCGCCGGTGGTGGGGAGCACGAAGATCCCGATGGAAAGCATCGCCAGCAGGTTGAGCAGCCCGAGCACCCCGACCACGCCCGCGGCCACGATGGCGGTGGCGAGGTGCCGATACGCCGCGAGCGCCGCGACGGCGACCGTCGCACCCAGCGGCACCGAGGCCACGATCCAGCCCCACGACCCGTTCTCGTCGACGAGGGTGGCCCCGGTGTCCACGGCACCACCCGGTCCGACCTCGACTCCGCTGTAGACGTCGACGGTGCTGGCGCCGACGAGGAGCACGACGCTCCACACAGCCGCCAGGGCCAGCGGCACCCAGACCAGCCAGGTCAGCCAGGTCAGCCGGCGTCGAGAGCTCTCCACCCGGCGAGCATACTTGAACAGGTTCAAAAATGTTCAGGACCACACGAATCGTTCGATCGAACGGGAACGACAGGTCGGAAGCCCCCAGGACCGCACGAATCGTTCGATCGAACGGGAACGACAGGTCGGAAGCCCCCAGGACCGCACGAATCGTTCGATCGAACGGGAACGACAGGTCGGCGTCAGGCCGAGGCGCCACCCTCGCGCTCGGCGTGCCGTGCGGCCGCCGCGCGCTCGACCGTCTCCAAGTCCTCGACGGTGACGAGGCGGACCTCGGCGGTGCGGCGGCCGATGGCGAAGCGGACGTTCTGGGCGCGGCCGGCGCCGGCTTGGAAGGGGTCGTCCTTGGGGCCGAAGGCGAGCACGGAGATGGCGCGGATGGCGTCGTCGACCCGTTGGGCTCGCTCGAGGTTCCAGGCGTAGCCGTGCCAGTGGAGCACCCGCTCGTAGATCTCGCGGTTGGACGGCGGGCGCGGGTAGTCGTCGGTGCCGGACAGCCAGGGCTCGGCGAGGGCGAGGGCGACGAACCACTCGCGTGAGTGCGCGGTGAGCTGCGGAGCGGGGGCGGTGGCGGTGACGTCGTCCGGCTCCTCGGGGCGGGGCCGGGACGGAGCCTCGGGCTCGGTGTCGGCGACGTCGACGACGATGGACAGGTCGGCATAGGTGTCGGGCCCGGTCACCCGACCGCGCAGCACGACGAGGTGGTTCTCGCCCTCGTCGAGCAACAGCGACATGCCCTCGGCCAGGGTGACGCGGCGGGCGCCGCCGGGGGCGTCGAAGAGGCTCGACACCTGGGTCTCGCTCGAGCCGTACCACCGCAGCCGCGCGATCTCGTCGCCGACCACGAGCTCACCCAGGACTCGCGAGACGTGCGGCGCGCAGCGGGGGACGGCGATCGCGGTCGTGCGCAGCGCGCCGTCGGGGTCGTCCTCGGGGAGCGCGTGGTGGGGCGACCGGCCGAAGACGAGGGTCTCGCCCGAGCCCAGCGTCACTGTCGGCAGGCCCGCCCCTCGCAGCGTCACCCGCAGCATGCGCTGATCCAACCACGCAGAGGCGGCCCGCAGGCGGTGAGCGACACACCCGGCCGAATGGGTGCACACGTGTGCACCCGACCCCTATTCTCGGGCTCATGACCGAGCCCGGGCCCACGGTGCTGGACGCGTTGTCGTTGCTGGCCGAGGTGGCCGACGAGCTTCTGGTCGGGACGGCGCGCGACACGCACCTCGCGATCGCCGACCGGACGCACGGGCTGGTCGACCGGGCCACGGGGGGCACCTCGACGGTGCCGGGGGCCGTGCACCGCGGCATCGCCGGCGCCGTGTACGGCGGACTCGGCCTCGGACTCCGCGCCGCGTCGAGCGGGCTCGACAAGGTCGCCGCCACCGGCGTCGGACCCCGGCTCGAGGCCACGCCGCGCGGCCGGTTCGTGAACGCGGCCGTCAACGGCCTCATCGGCGACTCGCTGCTGCGCGAGCGCCCCCAGCTCGCGATCCCCACCGCCATCCGCCTGGACGGGCGCGACGTCGAGCCGGACGCCGACGGCCTGGCCGCGGCGTTCCCCGACGCCACCGGCCGGCTCGTCGTGTTCCTCCACGGGCTGTGCGAGAACGAGTCGTACTGGAACCGGCACCGCGAGCGCACCGGCACCACCTACGGCGAGGCGCTCGCCGCTGAGGGCTGGAGCCCCCTGTTCCTGCGCACCAACACCGGGCTGTCGCTGCGGGAGAACGGCGTGGCCTTGCACGCGCTGATGCAGCGGGTGGTCGACGACTGGCCGGTGCCGGTGGAGCGCATCGCGCTGGTGGGGCACAGCATGGGCGGCCTGGTGATGCGCGCCGCGGGCGCCGTCGCCGCGCCCGACCCCGAGCGCGACTGGAACCGGCTGGTCACCGACGTGATCACCCTGAGCGCGCCGCACCTCGGCGCCCCCATCGCCTGGGGCATCGGGCACGGCAGCCGCGGCCTCGGCCGGCTCCGCTCCACCGCGGCCTTCGGCCGGATCCTCGACAAGCGCTCGGTCGGCGTCCACGACCTCGTGGTCGGTCTCGCCGAGGACGTGCCGCCGCTGCCGCACGCCCGCTACCGGCTCGTGTCGGCCACCGTCACGGAGTCGCCCCGGCACCCGGTGGGGTACGTCGTCGGCGACCTGCTCGTGCGGCAGCGCTCGGCCTACGGCCGCGACCGCCGCGGCCGCGACCTCTTCCCGGGCGCCGACCACCTCCACCTCGGGCGCACCGACCACTTCGGCCTGCTCAACCACCCGCGTGTGCACGCCGCGCTGAAGGACTGGCTGGCCTGACAGGATCGGCGTCATGACCGAGAACGCCGCCCCCGACCGCGAGCTGCGCGCCGAGGCCGTCGTCCACGCCGAGCCGGAACGGGTGTGGGCGCTGCTCGCCGACACCCGCCGGATGGGGGAGTGGAGCCCGGAGCTGGTGGGCATGTGGCCGCTGCTGCGCGGCGGCCTGCGCACCGGCCAGCAGTACGTCGGCCTCAACCGGCGCGGCGTCGTCGTGTGGCCCACCCGCTCGGTGGTCGCCGTGCTCGAGCCCGGGCGCCTCCTCGCCTGGGACACCCGCTCCAGCGGTGCTCGGTGGATCTGGGAGCTCGAGGCGGCGGGGCCGGGGGAGACACGCGTGGTGCACCGCCGTCCGGTGCCCGAGCGGCTCACGCTGGCGAGCAAGGTCTTCGCCGCCGCCCTCCTCGGCGGCTCCGGCGGTCACGCCGACGAGCTCGAGCAGCACATGGCCACCACCGTCGACCGACTGAAGGATGCTGCAGAGGGCTGAGGCGTTCTGCCGTCGGCGAACACCGGGGGACAACCCGTGGCTGGACCCCTCGCGCGGGCTAGGGTCGGCCGCGTGACTGAGAACCCCAGCCTGCCGAGCATGGGAGCGGGACCCGCGCTCAACGTGCTCGACGACCACATCTACCAGCGGCTGCTGCGTGAGCGGATCGTCTTCCTCGGCTCCGAGGTGCGCGACCAGAACGCCAACGCCATCTGCGCCCAGCTGCTGCTGCTGTCCGCCGAGGACCCCGAGGCCGACATCTTCCTGCACATCAACAGCCCGGGCGGCTCGGTCGACGCCGGCATGGCGATCTACGACACGATGAACTACATCCCGAACGACGTCGCCACGGTCGGTATGGGCCTCGCGGCGTCGATGGGCCAGTTCCTCCTGTGCGCCGGCACGAAGGGCAAGCGCTACGCGCTGCCGCACGCGCGGATCATGATGCACCAGCCGTCCTCCGGGATGGGTGGCTCGGCGTCCGACATCAAGATCCAGGCGCAGCAGTCGCTCCACATCAAGCAGGTGCTGCTCCAGCTCATCGCCGAGCACACCGGCCAGGAGCTCGACCAGGTCATCGCCGACGCCGACCGCGACCGCTGGTTCACCGCCGAGCAGGCACGCGAGTACGGCCTCGTCGACCAGGTCGTCACCAGCGCCCGCGAGGCGGCCGACGACGGGCGACCCGCCCGCAAGAAGGACTGACTGAGGTGTCTGAGATGAACTACTACATCCCACAGTGGGAAGAGCGGACGTCGTACGGCTTCCGCCGCATCGACCCGTACGGAAAGCTGTTCGAGGAGCGCATCATCTACCTCGGCACGCCGATCTCCGACGACGTCGCCAACGCCGTGATCGCCCAGCTGCTGTGCCTGCAGTCGATGAACCCCGACCAGGACATCAGCATCTACATCAACAGCCCCGGCGGCTCGTTCACCGCGCTCACCGCGATCTACGACACGATGCAGTTCATCAAGCCGGACGTGCAGACGGTGTGCCTGGGCCAGGCGGCGTCGGCGGCGGCGATCCTGCTGGCGGCCGGCACCCAGGGCAAGCGGTTCGCGCTGCCCAACAGCCGGATCCTCATCCACCAGCCCTACACCGAGGGCACCTTCGGCCAGACCTCCGACATCGAGATCCAGGCCAACGAGATCCTGCGGATGCGCGAGCTGCTGGAGAAGATGATCTCCGACCACAGCAACAAGTCCGCCGAGGAGGTCAGCCGCGACATCGAGCGCGACAAGATCCTCACCGCCGAGCAGGCTGTGGAGTACGGCCTCATCGACCAGGTGTTCGACTCGCTGAAGACCCCCGCCCTGGCCTGACGCCATCCCGTGTCGGCCCCCCGGCGGGGGGTCGCTCGGGGTACCGTCGGGGAGTTACTCACCCGCACGACCAGCAGCCATCGAAAGGATCGCCCGTGGCACGTATCGGTGACGGAGGCGACCTGCTCAAGTGCTCGTTCTGCGGGAAGAGCCAGAAGCAGGTCAAGAAGCTCATCGCGGGTCCGGGCGTCTACATCTGCGACGAGTGCATCGACCTCTGCAACGAGATCATCGAGGAGGAGCTCAGCGAGGGCTCCGAGGTCAGCCTCGACGAGCTGCCCAAGCCGCGCGAGATCTTCGAGTTCCTCAACTCCTACGTCATCGGCCAGGAGCAGGCGAAGAAGTCGCTCGCGGTCGCCGTCTACAACCACTACAAGCGGGTCCAGGCGGGGCTGCAGCCCAGCAGCGGCAAGCACGCCAAGGAGGAGGTCGTCGAGGTCGCGAAGTCGAACATCCTCGTCATCGGCCCCACCGGCTGCGGCAAGACCTACCTCGCCCAGACCCTGGCGCGGATGCTGAACGTGCCGTTCGCCATCGCCGACGCCACCGCGCTCACCGAGGCGGGCTACGTCGGTGAGGACGTCGAGAACATCCTGCTCAAGCTGATCCAGGCCGCCGACTACGACGTCAAGAAGGCCGAGACGGGGATCATCTACATCGACGAGATCGACAAGGTGGCCCGCAAGGCGGAGAACCCCTCGATCACCCGCGACGTCTCCGGCGAGGGCGTGCAGCAGGCGCTGCTGAAGATCATCGAGGGCACCACCGCCTCGGTGCCGCCGCAGGGCGGCCGCAAGCACCCGCACCAGGAGTTCATCCAGATCGACACCACCAACATCCTGTTCGTGGTGGGCGGCGCCTTCGCCGGGCTCGAGCACATCATCGAGCAGCGGGTGGGCAAGAAGACGCTCGGCTTCACCGCCGAGATTCGGGGCGCCGAGGAGCGGGCAGCCGAGGACCTCCTCGCCCAGGTGCGGCCCGAGGACCTCACCAAGTTCGGCCTGATCCCCGAGTTCATCGGCCGGCTGCCGCTGATCGCCAGCGTCAACAAGCTCGACCGGGAAGCGCTCGTCGAGATCCTCACCGAGCCCCGCAACGCGCTGGTCAAGCAGTACCGCAAGCTCTTCGAGCTCGACGGCGTCGAGCTCGAGTTCACCGACGAGGCGATCGGCGCGATCGCCGACAACGCCCTCGAGCGCGGCACCGGCGCCCGCGGCCTGCGCGCGATCATCGAGGAGGTCCTCCTCCACGTGATGTACGACGTGCCCTCACGCGGCGACGTGGCCCGGGTCATCGTCACCGAGGACACCGTCCTGAACGACGTCGCGCCCGACCTCGTGCTGCGCGAGTCCGAGGCCAAGAAGAAGAAGTCCGCCTAGCCGCAATTCCGCAGGAACCACCCACAGCGGACCCGCCGGGGTTAACGTCCCCTCGAGGAGCCTGGACGGGGTCCCGAGAGGTGGACGCATGAACAAGACGATTCTCGGGGCGGCAGCGGCCATCGCGCTCACCGTTCCGCTGCTGGCGCTCGTGACTGCCACGCCGGCGACCAGCGCGCCGTCGTGCCGTGTTCCGGCCGGCGTACTGAAGAAGCAGGATCTGCCGAAGGGCGTCTCCGCCGTCGAGTGCGGCGCCGTGGGACACGACATCCGGCGCGGCCGGGTCACGGTCCAGATCCCACCGCCCGGCATGCGGATCACGGCGTCGATGACGTTCGCCGACGGCGCGGAGACCTTCTCCGTCGAGGTCGACGAGTCCGGTGCGGTCAGCTATCCCGACGTCGAGCCGCAGGTCCTCGCGGGGGGCGCGGCCGCTGCGAGCTCTCCCAGCGCGTGCAGCGACGGGGCCTACACCGACAAGGACGAGGAGCAGGCCGGGGCCTGGGACTGGTACCTGGGCGACGGGGTGCGACCGGCCGGAATGTCGACCGAAGCGACTCGCGACGCGTTGCAGCAGGCGCTCGGATGGATCAAGGACTCCTCCAACGACTGCGGTTTGGCCGACCAGGTGAGCGCCTCGTCCGACTACCACGGGGTGTCGTCGCTGGAGAGCGACTTCCACATCGAGAACGGCGACTCCAAGTGTGGTGACGAGTCCACGGACGGCCGGGACGGGTCGAGCGTGGTCGACTTCGGCAACCTCGACGAGAACGGTGACCCGCCGCTCGCCTCCGAGTGCACGTGGTCGGTCCCGGCTCCGTTCGCCGACAACAACATCATCGAGTCCGACGTCCGGTTCAACACGACCGACTTCACCTGGACCAACAACCCCGGCTCCGGCTGCTCGGGCCGGTACGACCTCCGGTCGGTGGCCGTGCACGAGTTCGGTCACTCCTACGGACTGGGGCACGTGTCGGAGAGCTCCCACGGCTGGCTCACGATGAGCACCGGCGTCGGCGCGTGCACGACCCACCAGCGGACGCTCGGCAAGGGCGACGTGCTGGGGTTGCGCAACACGTACTGAGCGAGGTCGCAACAGAACGTGTCGCCGGCGCGTGGAAGGAGTGTGACGCACATCGACACCCGCGGGCGGCACCTGGACAGCTTCGTGCAGGCGGAAGGCCAGGGGCTCGTCAGGTTCGCGTTCCTGCTCACCGCAGGCAACGCGGCCCTGGCCGACGACCTGGTGCAGGGTGTGCTGGCCCGGCTGGTGTCACGCGGGATCGACGACCTCACCGATCCGGTCTCGTACACCCGGCGCGCCATCGTCAACGAGTACCGCTCCACCCACCGCCGCGGGCAGGCCCACGATCGCGCCATGGCCCGGATCGGGCCGCCTTCGCCCTCGGCGGGTGACACCGCGATCGAGGATCGCGACGCCGTGCTGCGTGCGTTGGCCGAGCTGGGACCGCGGGAGCGAGCGGCCGTCGTGCTGCGGTACTACGCCGATCTCGACGACGCGGCCATCGCCGCCGAGCTCGGCTGCGCTCGGGCCACGGTGCGCTCCTTGGTCCATCGAGCCCTGAAGAAGCTGCGTCCCCGACTCGAACCCACGTTCCGCGACGCGCCCAGCCCCCAGGAGGAGCGATGACCACGGACTTCGAGAACGACCTGCGCCGGCACCTGCAGGGCGCTGCCGAGGGCGCCCCCCGGTTCACCGGACTGCGCGCCGACCCGCCGCGGCTCACCGCGCGTCCCGACCGCTCGCGCCGGCGCCTCGTGCCGGTCCTGGTCGGGGTGGCGGCCGCCGTGGTGCTCGCCGGTGTCGTGGTCGTGAGCGTCGTGGGGCGCGACTCGGGGCGCGACTCGGAGCCCGGAAGCGAGGCGGCGTGCGCGGCGGTGGTCGACTACGACGGCCTGAGGTACGTCGCCGCCGGCGAGGTGCTGCGCTCTCCTCGGCCCGGGCCGGTCCTCGGCGAGGGCACGGTCCCAGGGTGTCGCGACGGCAACGGGGCCGTGGCGAGTCGCACCGTGGAGGCGCGGACCGTCCCCGGCGTCCCCGCCGAGATGGCCGTGATCACCGATGACGGTGTCTTCGTCGCCGAGGGAGTGACCTCCTGGCCCCGGCCACTGGACGACCTCCGGCGTCCCCTGGCCTGCGACGGTGCGGTCACCAGCGTGACGGGCACCTGGGTCTCGATGGAGGGCCCGATGCCGTCCAGCGACGGCCGCCTCGACCCGCCCTACGTCGCAGTGGTCGTCGCCGACGGGGGCGCCGGGCTCCCGCTCGACCGGTACGTCTCGGTCACCCTGTCCGTGCGGGTCACCGACCGGACGACCGGGGCCACCGACCCCGCTCTCGTGCGCCGTGGCCTCCAGGGCGGCGAGGCCGTGACCTTCGTCGTCGGGTGCGACGGGGAGGCGTTCGTCGCCGACCGGGTGGCGCTCGGCTCCCGATGACCATCGCCCGGCACCGATCGTGCTACCCGGACTAGTCAGTAAGAGCCATCTTCAGGTCTGAGCCTGACGCTCGCCCCGGCACCTCGAGAGACTGGGTGGATGACCCGTAGCCAGCTGGCCGCCCTGGCGGCCTTCGTCGTCGTGGTGGCGCTGGTCGCCGCCGTCCTGGTGCGGATGGCCTGAGAACGTCAGGCGCTCGGTGCGAGCTCCACCTCGACCGTCAGGGTGTCGGCCTGCTCGTCCTCGGTGAGCACGAGCTCGCCCGTCACCTTGCCGGCCGCGCGCAGGTCGTCCGCCGCCGCCGCCACCGCGGCCAGCGCCGCCGCGGGGCCGGTGACCTCGACCCGCGCCACCTCGGCGCGCATCGAGACCTTGGCCTGCGACTTGGCGCCGCGGATGCCCGCGAGCGCGGTCGCGACGGCGGCCACACCGGTGGCGTCGGAGGCTGCCGCAGAGCCGAGCTCGGTGACGGTGGGCCAGTCGGCGAGGTGCACCGAGCTTCCCCCCGATTCAGCGGAGCGCCACCACGACCAGACCTCTTCGGTGACGTACGGCAGGAACGGCGCGAGCAGCCGCAGCTGGACCTCGAGGGCCAATGCGAGCGCGGCGCGGGCCGACTCGGTGGGGGCGCCACCGCCGTCCTCGCCCCCGTACGCACGCTCCTTCACCAGCTCGAGGTAGTCGTCGCAGAACTCCCAGAAGAAGGTCTCGGTGACCTCGAGCGCGGTGGTGTAGTCGTAGGCCTCGAACGCGTCGGTGGCCCTGGTGACGACGTTCGCCAGCCGGCCGAGCAGCGCGGTGTCGAGCGGCTGGGTGACGCGCACCGGGTCGGGCGTGGTGGCGCCGACGCTGCCGAGCACGAACTTGGAGGCGTTGAGCACCTTCATGGCGAGCCGACGGCCGACCTTCATCTGGGTCTCGTCGAACGGCGAGTCCATGCCTGCCCGCACCGTGGCCGCGCGCCAGCGGACCGCGTCGGCGCCGAACTTCTCGAGGATCTCGGTGGGCACGACGACGTTGCCCTTGGACTTCGACATCTTCTTGCGGTCGGGATCGAGGATCCAGCCGGACAGCAGGGCGTGGCTCCACGGCGTCGCGTGGTGCTCGAGGTGCGCCCGGACCACCCGGGAGAACAGCCAGGTGCGGATGATCTCGTGGGCCTGGGTGCAGAGATCCATCGGGAAGACCCGCTCGAACAGGTCGTCGTCGATGCTCCAGCCACCCGCGATCTGCGGGCTGAGGGACGACGTCGCCCACGTGTCCATGACGTCGGGGTCGCCGAGGAAGCCGCCGGGCACGCCGCGCTGGTCCTGGTCGTAGCCGCGCGGGGCGTCGGTGGACGGGTCGACCGGCAACTCGGCCTCCGACGGGAGCAGCGGGTGTTCGTAGTCGGGCTCGCCCTCGTCGTCGAGCGGGTACCAGACCGGGAACGGGATCCCGAAGAACCGCTGCCGCGAGATCAGCCAGTCGCCGGTGAGGCCGCTGACCCAGTTGTCGAACCGGACCTTCATGTGGGCCGGCAGCCAGGTGATCTCGGCGCCGTGCTCGAGCATCTCGGCCCGCAGGCCGGCGTCGCGGCCGCCGTTGCGGATGTACCACTGGCGGGTGGCGACGATCTCGAGCGGCTTGTCGCCGCGCTCGTAGAAGTTGGCCATCCGGGTGGTGGGCTTCGGCTCGCCGTCGAGGTCGCCGCTCTCGCGGAGCAGGGTGACCATCTCCTCGCGGGCGGAGAAGATCGTCTTGCCGGCGAGGCGCTCGTAGGCGGCGGCCGCGGTGGCAGTCGAGAGCCACTCGGGCGTCTCGCGGGTGAGCCGACCGTCGCGGCCGACGACGGTGCGCACCGGCAGCGAGAGCTCGCGCCACCACTGCACGTCGGTGAGGTCACCGAAGGTGCAGCACATGACCAGGCCGGAGCCCTTCTCCATCTCCGCCGCCGGGTGCGCGATCACGGGGATCTCGACGCCGAAGACGGGCGAGGTGGCCGTCGTGCCGACGAGCTGCTGGTAGCGCTCGTCGTCGGGGTGCGCGATGAGCGCGACCGCGGAGGCGATCAGCTCGGGGCGGGTGGTCTCCACGTGCAGCGGGGTGCCGTCGGCCGCGTGGTAGGCCACCCGGTGGTAGGCGCCCGGGTACTCGCGGGCCTCGATCTCGGCCTGCGCGACGGCGGTGCGGTCGGTGACGTCCCAGACCGTCGGCGCCTCGGCGAGGTAGGCCTCGCCGCGGGCGAAGTTGCGCAGGAACGCGCGCTGGCTGATCTCACGGGCCTTGCTGCCGGCGGTCGTGTAGGTCTGCGTCCAGTCGACCGACAGGCCGAGCGTGCGCCAGAGGTCCTCGAAGACCTTCTCGTCCTCCTCGACCAGCTCCTCGCAGAGCTCGATGAAGTTCGGCCGGCTGATCGGCACCTGCCGCTTCGGATCGGGCTTGTCCGGCGGGGTGAAGTCGTCGTCGTACGGCAGCGACGGGTCGCAGCGGACGCCGTAGTAGTTCTGCACCCGGCGCTCGGTGGGCAGGCCGTTGTCGTCCCAGCCCATCGGGTAGAAGACGGTCTTGCCGGTCATCCGCTGGTAGCGGGCGATGAGGTCGGGGTGGGTGTAGGAGAAGACGTGCCCGACGTGCAGGCTGCCGCTCACCGTGGGCGGCGGGGTGTCGATCGAGTAGACGTTCTCGCGCGGCTGGGTGCGGTCGAAGGCGTAGGTCTGGTTCTTGCGCCAGACCTCCGCCCACTTCTCCTCGAGCCCCTCGAGAGCGGGCTTGTCGGGTACGACGAGCGCGACCGCGTCGTCGCCCGATGTCCCGTTGCCCTGGCTCTCGTTCTCGGTCATGCCCAAAGGCTAGAAGGAGAGCACCCCGGACGCCGATTCGGTATTCACCAGACCAGGACCGGCTTGACCACCTTCCCGGCGAGCACGTCGTCGATCGCGGCGCCGATCTCGGCGAAGGGGTAGGTGGTCACGAGCCCGTCGACGTCGAAGTCGCCGTCGGCGCGCATCCGGAGCAGCCGCGGGATCATCTCCTGCGGGTCGGAGTCGCCCTCGATCGAGGAGCGGATGGTCTTGCCGTTCTGGAGCAGGTCGATGGCGTCGACGGCGTACTCCTCGTCGCCGAGCCCGAGCGCCACCAGGGTGCCGCCGGGGGCGAGCGACTGCTGCGCCTGCTTCACCACCGCCGACCTCGCCGTGGTGTCGATGCCGCCGGTGGCGCCGCGGCCGCCGGTGAGCTCCTTGACCCGGTCGGGCACGCCCTGCTCGCCGAGCGAGCCGGGGTTCACCGGCACGGCGCCGTACCGCTCGGCGATCTCGAGCCGGGAGTCCAGCAGGTCGACGGCGACCACCGTGCCCACCCCCGCGGCGCGGGCCGCCACCACCGCGGCCAGCCCGACGGCGCCGACGCCGAACACGACCAGGCTGTCGTCCGGCCCCGGCTGCAGCACGTTGAGCACGGTGCCGGCGCCGGTCTGGAACCCGCATCCGTACGGCGCGAGGAGGGTGAGGTCGAGCTCCTTGTCCACCACGACGCAGTTGTCGGCGTAGGCGATCGCGTGCCGCGCCAGGCTCGACTGCCCGAAGAACGAGCCGAACACGGGGGCGCCGTCGCGGGCGTGCGTCGTCGAGCCGTCCATCCGGAAGCCCAGGTAGTTGAGCACCAGCGCGTCGTCGCACAGCCCGATCGCGCCGGCCTCGCAGCGCGGGCAGGCGCGGCAGGCGCGGTAGCTGAGCAGCACGTGGTCGCCGACCGCGACGCCGACGACGTCCGACCCCACCTGCTCGACGACGCCCGCGCCCTCGTGGCCGAACACCCGCGGGAAGAACTCCGGGCGGCAGCGTGTCGCGCAGCGACAGGTCGGTGTGGCACAGGCCGGTGGCGACGATCCGCACCAGCACCTCGTCGGCGCGGGGCTCGTCGAGGTCCACCTCCTCGAGCACGAAGTCGCCGCCCTGCACGTCCACGATCGCCGCGGTGGTCCTCACGGCACGTACTAGAACGTGTTCTCGTCTGCGCGGTCAATAGACTCGATGCACGATGAGCGAGACCCCCGCGGCACCGCGTCTGGCCGAGACCTTCGCCGAGGTCGAGGACGCACTCCTGTCGCGCTGGCCCGAGACCCGGCTCGAGCCGACGCTGGACCGGATCAGGGCGTTCTGCGAGCTGCTCGGCGACCCCCAGCGCGGCTATCCCGTCGTCCACCTCACGGGCACCAACGGGAAGACCTCCACGGCGCGGATGACCGACACGTTGCTGCGGGCGGTGGAGCTGCGCACCGGCCGGTTCACCTCCCCGCACGTGGAGCGGATGAACGAGCGCATCAGCGTCGACGGTGAGCCGCTGGACGACGAGGCGTTCGTGCGCGCGTTCAACGACGTCGCGCCGTACACGCATCTCGTCGACAGCACCGAGGCGCACCCGCTGTCGTTCTTCGAGGCCATCGTCGGCATGGCCTACGCGGCGTTCGCGGACGCGCCGGTCGACGTCGCCGTCGTCGAGGTCGGCATGGGCGGCTCCTGGGACGCCACCAACGTGGCGGACGCCGCGGTGGCGGTGGTGACGCCGGTGGGCGTCGATCACGCCAAGTACCTCGGCGCCACGCCGGCCGCGATCGCGGTGGAGAAGGCCGGGATCATCAAGCCGGGGTCGGTGGCCGTGCTGGCCGAGCAGGAGCCCGCCGTGCTGGAGGTGCTGCGCGCGCGGATCGCCGAGACCGGGGCGACCGCCGTGATCGAGGGCGTCGACTTCGGCGTCGCCGACCGGGTCCCCGCCGTCGGCGGCCAGCTGGTCACGCTGCAGGGGCTGCACGGCCGCTACGAGGAGCTGTTCCTGCCGCTGTACGGCGCCCACCAGGCCCAGAACGCCGCCCTCGCGCTGGCCGCCGTCGAGGCGTTCGGTGACCGCGGTCTCGGCGACGAGCTCGTGCGCGCGGCGCTCGCCGAGGTGACGTCGCCGGCCCGCCTCGAGATCGTGCGGCGCAGCCCGACCGTCGTGCTCGACGCCGCGCACAACCCGCACGGCGCGCGCGCCCTCGGCGCCGCGCTCGAGGACTCGTTCACCTTCGACCCGCTGATCGGCGTCGTCGGTGTCATGGGCGACAAGGACCACGAGGGGCTGCTCGCCGAGCTCGAGCCGCACCTCGCGCACGTCGTCTGCACGCGCAACTCGACCGAGCGGTCGCTGGCGGCCGAGGCGCTGGCCGAGGTGGCCGTGGAGATCTTCGGCGAGGACCGCGTCACCGTGGCCCCGCGACTGCGCGACGCGATCGACCAGGCCGCCGCGCTCGCCGAGGCGGGCAGCGCCACCAGCTCGTCGATCGGCGCGGGAGGTGTGCTGGTCACCGGGTCGGTGGTCACCGCGGGGGAGGCCCGGGTGCTGCTGCGAGGAGACCGGCATGAGTGACGACGCCGTCGTGGCGATGGGCGAGCCGCCGTCCCCGCGCCGCGGGATGTGCGCAGCCGTGCTGGCGCTGGAGGCGGTCACGGTCGCGCTCGCCACGCCGGTGATGATCGCGGTCGAGGACGTCGCCACGTCGGTGGCGCTGGCCTCCGGGCTCGGAGTGGCGGCCGCCTGCGTGCTGCTGTGCGGGCTGCTGCGTGCCGAGTGGGCCTACCTGCTCGGGTTCGTGGTGCAGGTGGCGGCGATCGCGCTGGGCTTCCTCGTCACCACGATGTTCGTGCTCGGCGGGATCTTCGCGCTGCTGTGGAGCACCGCCTACTGGCTCGGCCGCAAGATCGAGCGGGAGCGGGCGGCCGCCTACGCCGCCGTCCGGGAGGACGGCGCGACGTGACCGAGCCGCTCTCGCCCACGCGCCCGCACCCGCGTGAAGCGTGGCAATGACCGAGCGCTGTCGGAGCGCGAGGAGCTGCTCGCGTTCCTGGCCGCCGGCCTGGTCGGCCACATCGGCGTGGTCGTGGGCGACCACCCGGTGGTGTTGCCGGTGGCCTACGCCGTCGACCCCGACGGCCCCGACCGCGACGGCACGCTCTACGTGCACGGCTCGGTGGCCGCCCGGTGGCTCACCCGCGCCGAGCACACCACCGTCTGCGTCACGGTCACCGAGGTCGACGGCCTCGTGGCCGCGCGCTCGGCGTTCCATCACTCGATGAACTACCGCTCCGCCGTCGTGATCGGCGCGGCCCGGATCGTCGCCGACCCCGAGGAGAAGGCGCACGCGCTCTCGCTCACCGTCGACCACGTCGTGCCCGGCCGCGCGGCGACCCTGCGTGCGCACAGCCGCAAGGAGCTCGCCGCCACCGCGCTGCTCGCGATCCCGCTGCACGAGGCCTCGATGAAGCGGCGCACCGGCGACCCGATCGACGAGCCGGACGACGTCGCGGCCGGCGTCTGGGCCGGTCTGGTCCCGCTGCGCCGCGTCACCTCCGGCGTCGTGTCGGCCGCCGACTCCCACGACGACGTGCCGCCCGACGTCCTGCGGCGGGCGGGCGACTTCGCCTGAAGTCGCCCTCGCTAGGGTGCGCGCCATGAGCGAGCGGACCCTGGTGATCCTCAAGCCCGACACCGTGCGGCGCGGGCTGGTGGGGGAGGTGCTGGCGCGCTACGAGGCCAAGGGGCTCTCGATCGCCGCGATGGAGCAGCGCACGATCGACGCCGGCGTGGCCGACCAGCACTACGCCGAGCACGTCGAGCGGGACTTCTACCCGCCGTTGCGCGAGTTCGTGACCAGCGGCCCGCTCGTCGTCCTGGTGCTGGAGGGCGAGCAGGCGATCGAGATCGTGCGCACGCTCAACGGCGCCACCGACGGCCGCAAGGCCGCCCCGGGCACCATCCGCGGCGACCTGTCGACGAGCAACCGCGAGAACCTCGTGCACGGCTCGGACTCGGCCGAGTCCGCCGCCCGCGAGATCGCGCTCTGGTTCCCGGGTCTCTGACCGGCTTTCGTCCTCAGCCTCACGGGTTGTCTGTTTGACCCACCCCCGGTCGCGGGCATGGTCCTGTCATGCCCGGCACCCACGGTGAGCCACCAGGTCCGGTCGACGACCCGTTCTTCGCGGAGGTCCGTCGCCGCCATCCCGACGTCGACATCGTGCTGCTCCCGCCCACCGACGGCGAGCAGGCGGCCGACGACGTACCGGTCGTCGACGACGACGCGGTGGCCGCGGCGCGGATCCGGGTCGCCACCGCGGCGCGCCAGCTGTGGGCCGCCGGCGCGCCCGGCAGCGACGACGAGCCCGAGGAGCGGCTCGGCTACGCCGCCCAGGAGGGCTGGGTGCGGTCCAGCGCCCGAGTGGCCGAGCGCCGCGACGACGGCGCGGACGTGCTCGACCGGCTCGAGCGCGACCTGCGCGGCCGCGGGGCCGACGTCCGCCGCGAGCCCGGAGCGCTGCCGCGGCTGGCGGCGTCGCTCGGCGACCTGACGCTGACGGCGTCCGCGGCCGCCACCGGCGCCGTGCTGCTCGGTGTCGAGTCCGAGCCGCTCCACGTCGGCGAGGAGCGCGCCGCCGAGCTCGTGCGGGGTGCCCGATGACGATGGACATGATTCCCGAGTCCGTCGGACAGGCCGCGCAGGCCTGGGACGAGCAGAGCCTCGACGTCGGTGCCGCCGCCGACCAGATCGCGGGCGCCGGCACCGGCGGGTTCACCGCGCCGGTCAGCGGCGCCGCGAGCCGCTTCCTGCGGGCGTGGGAGCGCCACGCCGACGCGCTCGGCGCGAGCTGCGAGGGCCAGGCCGACGGGCTGCGCACCACGATGAACGACTGGATCACCACCGACGAGGCGGCGCGCAGCGGCTACTTCCACCTGCTGCCCTACCTGGGGGAGACGCGCTGATGGCCGTCACCCTGCCGGCGCAGCCGCGCGTCGTCCCCACCTTCGACGTCGACCCCGGCGGCATCCGGGAGAGCGGCCGCAAGCTGACCGCCGCGTCCGCGGAGCTCGACGACACCGGCAGCTTCGTGGCCGGCGACGCGCGCGCCGTCGACTGGCACGGCGACAGCGCCACCACCTACCGCGACGAGCTGCGGCCGATCGGCCGCCAGGCCGATGCCATGTCGCTGGCTCTCCGTTCCGTGGGCCAGCGCGTGGGCGGTCATGCCGAGGAGATGCAGCGGCTCGACACGGACCGCGACGACCTCGTGACCCGCCGCGCCGAGCTCGTCGCCGCCATCGACGACCTGCGCCGCCGGGCGAACTTCGTCGGCCCGATCACCGAGTCGGCGGCCGACGACCTCGCGGCCGACTGCACGCGGGTGCAGGGCCAGGTGGAGGCGTTCGACGGCGACGTCACGCGGTGGGAGCAGGACGTCCGCACCGAGGAGGAGGAGATGGTGCGCGCCTTCGAGCGCGTGCTCGACCTCGACGCCGTCGACCGCATCTACGGCGGGCAGTCCGACCCGGCCGACGCCGCCCTCGACCGCAAGCCGCCCGCCGGCGCCTCGCCGGAGGACGTCAACGCGTGGTGGGACTCGCTCACGCCAGGTGAGCGGGACGCGATCATCGCGGCCGCGCCGGGCGCGATCGGCAACCTCGACGGCATCCCGGCCTCGGCCCGCGACGCCGCCAACACGACCGCGCTGCTGCGCGACCTCGCCGACCTCGAGCACACCGACGACGCCGGCGTGCTCACCGACACCGAGCAGAACCGGCTCGACAACGCCCGGGCCGCGCAGGACGCCCGCGACGAGATCGAGGGCCGCTACGACCCCGTCACCGGCGAGCCCATCGCCACCCAGATCTACATCTACGACCCCGACGCCTTCGACGGCGACGGCCGGATCGCGATCTCCGCGGGCGACGTCGACACGGCCGACAACGTCGCCGTCGTCACGCCGGGCTTCGGCACCGACGCCGGCTCGGCGCCGTACCAGGCCGACCGGGCCGCGACCCTCTACGAGTCCTCACGGCACCTGGACCCCTCGGAGTCCAACGCCACCATGTTCTGGATCGGCTACGACGCCCCCGACAACATCCCGATCAAGGACGGCTTCGGCGCCGACGCCGCCGGGGTGCTCACCGAGGGCGCGGCCGAGGAGGGCGGCGCCCGGCTCGCCGACACCATCGACGGGCTGCGCGCCAGCCGCGACGGCGACCCGGCCCACGTCACCGCCATCGGCCACAGCTACGGCTCCACCACCACCGGGCTCGGCGCCCAGCAGCACGGGCTCGACGTCGACGACATCGTGTTCGTCGGCAGCCCCGGCGTCGGCGGCGACACGAACAACGCCGGCGACACCGGACTCGACCCCGAGCACGTGTGGGCGGGCGCCAACAGCCGCGACCCGATCACCTACCTCGGCAACCACGGCGCCTTCCACGGCGAGACCTTCGGCGGCGCCGGGCTGGGCGACGACCCCGCCGAGGACGACTTCGGCGCGAACCGGTTCCAGGCCGAGGACGTCTCCCGACCGGGCTACCCCAGCTTCGGCCAGCACTCGCTCTACTTCGAGCACGACACCGAGGCGCTCCACAACATCAGCCAGATCGTCAACGGCAACTACGACGAGGTGGAGCAGGCCGAGCACAACTACGACCCGTGGTACGCCGGCGTCCAGGACCCCGAGCTCGACCGGGATCCGGAGCACGCGGAGACCCGGTGAGGCGTGTCCTCGTACTCGTCGTCGTCCTGGCTTTCTCGGGGTGCCAGGACGACGACCCGCCCGAGCCCGACGCGGGGGAGCGGCTCCTCGAGCAGCGCGACGGTGCCCGCGAGGCGATCGGCGTCCTGATGCGCGAGCTCGGCGCCGACCTCGGCGGCACCGTGAGCGACGCCACCGGCAACTTCGAGGGCTGCGCCACCGACTTCACCGACGACACCACCAGCTTCCGCTACCTCGCCCGGGTGCGGGTCGACGCCGGCCCCGGTGCCCCCGACCCGTTGGTCGACGCCGCCCCCGACGCCCTGGGCGCCGCCGGCTTCGGCGAGGTGTCGGAGGCCGAGGTGCCCGAGGGCACCGCCGTCACCGGAACCGACGGCCCGCTCGAGGGCAGCGTCACCGAGCGCCCCGGCCTCGGCGCCTGGGTGATCGTCGACGTCGTCGGCGAGTGCCTCGAGGTGCCGGCCGACGACCGCGACGACTGGCTCGCCCGCGACGCCGACACCATCCCCGCCCCCTGACTGCGTCGGCAGACCTCGGACAGGAAATGCGCACTTCACCCAGGAAGCTCCCTGGTGGGAGTGAGCAATTCACCGGTTAACCAGTGATTTGCGCGCGGTCAGCAGGCCACCGTCGGCGCGCCTCCTAGGTCACACGCGTCACTCTTCTTACGCTCGCGACTGGGTGACGCCGGACCGTGCGCCTGGTGTTGCCCCCTTCCCCGAGCACGCGCACGACGAGGCAGCGATGGCGAACAGCTTGATCGGCCGCGACATGGCGGTCGACCTCGGCACGGCGAACACGCTCGTCTACGTGCGCCGCAAGGGCGTGATGCTCGACGAGCCCAGCGTGGTCGCGCTCAACGACACCACCGGCGAGGTGCTCGCCGTCGGGCACGACGCGAAGCGGATGGTGGGCCGCACGCCCGACAACATCACCGCGCTCCGCCCGCTCAAGGACGGCGTGATCGCCGACTTCGAGGCCACCGAGCAGATGCTGCGCTGGTTCATCGCGCGCGTGCACCGCCGCCGCTACTTCGCCAAGCCCCGCATGGTGATCTGCGTGCCGAGCGGCATCACCGCCGTCGAGCAGCGCGCGGTGAAGGAGGCCGGCTACCAGGCCGGCGCCCGCCGGGTCTACATCGTCGAGGAGCCCATGGCCGCGGCCATCGGCGCCGGCCTGCCCGTGCACCAGCCGACCGGCAACATGGTGGTCGACGTCGGCGGCGGCACCACCGAGGTCGCCGTGATCTCCCTCGGCGGCATCGTCACCTCGCTCAGCATCCGCACCGCGGGCGACGAGCTCGACCAGGCGATCGTGTCGCTGGATGAAGAAGGAGCACTCGCTGATGCTGGGCGAGCGCACCGCCGAGGAGGTGAAGGTCACCCTCGGCTCGGCCTTCCCTGCCACCGACGAGCCCACCGCCGAGATCCGCGGCCGCGACCTGGTGAGCGGGCTGCCGCGCACGGTCAGCGTGAGCAGCGCGGAGATCCGGAAGGCGATGGAGGAGCCGCTCCACGCGATCGTCGACGCCGTCCGGGTGACCCTCGACCAGACCCCGCCCGAGCTCGCCGGCGACATCATGGACCGCGGCATCGTGCTCACCGGTGGCGGCGCCCTGCTGCGCGGCCTCGACGAGCGGCTGCGCCACGAGACCGGGATGCCCGTGCACGTGGCCGACGACCCGCTCACCTCGGTGGCGCTGGGCGCCGGCCGCTGCGTCGAGGAGTTCGAGGCACTGCAGCAGGTGCTCGTGGCAGACCGGAAGCGGGCGTCGTGAGCGGACGCCGCCGCTGGGGCCTCGACCCCGGCGCCGATCAGCCCTCGGGGACGCCGCGCCGCTCGCTCGTCGTCGCGCTGGTGCTGGCGTCGGTCAGCCTGATGGTGCTCGACCAGGGTGACGGCGGCTCGCCGGTCGACCCCGCCCGTTCCGTCGTGGGCGAGGTGCTCGGCCCCGCCGAGACCGGCGCCGCCGCGGTCGCGCGGCCCCTGGTGCGTCTGCCGCAGGTGTTCGAGACCCGCGGCCAGCTGCGCGAGGAGGTGGCGACCCTGCAGGCCGAGAACGCCGAGCTGCGCCGCGACGTGCACCGCTCGGGCTACGACCGCAACCGGCTCGCCGAGCTCGAGGGCCTCACCACTGCGGCCCGCGACCTCGGGCTCGCGATGGTGCCGGCCCGGGTGGTCGGCGTCGGCTCCTCGCAGTCGTTCTCGAACACCGTCACCATCGACGCCGGCTCCGACGCCGGCATCTCGCCCGACCTCACCGTGGTCAACAACGACGGCCTCGTGGGCCGGGTGCTGCGGGTCACCCCGAGCAGCGCCACGGTGCTCCTCATCGTCGACGCCGACTCGACGGTCGGCGGCCGGGTGGGGGAGAGCATGGAGCTCGGCTTCCTCCACGGCCGCGGCGGGCTCGGCCGCGACGCCCGCCTCGACCTCGACCTCGTCGACCAGAACATGATTCCCGCGCGCGACGACTCCGTGGTCACCTGGGGCAGCGAGGGCGCCGGCCCGTACGTCGCCGGCGTGCCCGTCGGAAGGGTCACCAAGGTCTGGTCGAGCCTGCGCGACAGCTCCCAGCGGGTCGAGATCGCCCCGTACGTCGACTTCAGCGCCCTCGACCTGGTGGGCGTGGTCGTGCCGTCCGGCTCCACCAGCGACCGGGCCGTGATCGAGGCCGACGGGAGCGTCGGGTGAACACGGGCATGGGGACCGTCCGCGGCGTGCTGCTCGGCGCCGTGGTGGTCACCGCCGCCGTGCTGCAGGTGAGCGTGTTCTCGCAGCTGGCCTGGCGCGGCGTGGTGCCCGACCTGGTGCTGCTCGTCGTCGTGGCCACCGGTCTCGCCCGCGGCTCCCACGCAGGCCTGGTCACCGGATTCTGCGCCGGAGTGCTGCTCGACCTCACCCCGCCCGCCGACCACGTGGCCGGCCGGTGGGCGCTCGCGCTGCTCGTCGTCGGGTACGTCGCGGGCCGGGTGCGCCCCGAGCCCGGCGACGGTCGCCCGACCGTGCCGCTCTGCCTGGCCACGGTGGCCGCCTGCTCGTTCCTCGGCTCCTCGCTGTTCGCGCTGTCGGGTCTGGTGCTGCGCGACCCGGCGCTCGGCGTGCCCGACCTGCTGCCGGTCGTCCTCGTCGCTCTCCTGTGGGACCTCGCGCTCGCGCCGTTCGTGGTGCCGCCGGTGCTCCGCCTGCTCCGCGAGCCCGAGCCCGACCGCGAGCGGGACCGGGTGCTGGCGTGAACAACCGCAGCCGGCTGCGCCTCGTCGTCCTCCAGGCGCTGGTGTTCTCCCTGTTCGCCACGCTGCTGGTGCGGCTCTACTACCTCCAGGTCGTCGACGGCGAGACCTACCAGGGCAAGGCCGCGGCCCAGTCGGTGCGCGAGATCGTCGTCCAGCCCCAGCGCGGCCTCATCGTCGACGACCAGGGCCGCCCGCTGGTCACGAACCGGCTCTCCTGGGTGGTCTCGCTCGACCGCACCCTGCTCGGCAAGATGACCGACGACGAGCGCCACCGGCTGGTGGCGCGGGTGTCGGAGGCCATCGACGTGCCGGTGCGGCGCATCGACCGCAAGCTGATGCTCTGCGGCGACGACGGCGCCGTGGCCGGGCTGTGCTGGAACGGCTCGCCCTACCAGCCCGTGCCGGTGGCGCAGGACCTGCCCCGCGAGGTCGCGCTCCGCATCCTCGAGCAGCCCGAGGACCACCCGGGCGTCGTCGTCGAGCAGCAGAGCGTGCGCGCCTACCCGCGCCCGTTCGGCATCAACGCCGCCCATCTGCTCGGCTACCTCAGCCCGGTCACCGAGGGCGAGCTGGAGGAGGCCGAGAGCGACGGCGACCGCTCGGTCAACGGCGCCTCGGTGGTGGGCCGCGCCGGCGTCGAGCAGGAGTACGACGCCTGGCTGCGCGGCATGCCCGGCTACCGCCAGGTGCAGGTGGACTCGATGGGCCGGGTGCTCGGCGACGACAGCGAGGTGGCCAGCCAGCCGGGCGACACCCTCGTCACCTCGATCGACGCCCAGGTGCAGGGCGTGGTGGAGCGGCAGCTCGCCAAGATGATCGCGATCGCCCGCGGCACCCGCGACACCGTCACCGGCCGCAACTACGAGGCCGACTCGGGCGCCGCGGTGGTGCTCGAGGCCGACACCGGCCGGGTGGTCGCGATGGCCGGCGTGCCCACCTACGACCCCGAGGTGTGGGTCAACGGCATCTCGCCCCGCAAGCTCAAGCGGCTGTACTCCCAGAAGGCCGGGACGCCGCTGCTCGGCCGCGCCACCCAGGGCCAGTTCGCACCCGGCTCGACCTGGAAGCCGTTCATGACCGCGGCCGCGCTCACCCACGGCTACTCCTTCGACACCCAGCTCAACTGCTCCTCGGCGTTCCAGGTGGGCAACCGCGCCTTCAAGAACTACGAGTCGGGCGCCCACGGCTACATCGACTTCCGCCGGGCGCTCGAGGTCTCGTGCAACACCTTCTTCTACCGGATCGGCTACGACTACTGGCAGCGGCTGGGCTCCGACGTCGACGACGTGACCGCCCGCGACCCGCTCGTGGCCGGGGCCAAGCGGTTCGGGTTCGGCAGCGAGACCGGCATCGACATGCCGGGCGAGGCAGCCGGCCGGATCGCCGACCGCCGCTGGAAGCGCGCCTACTTCGAGTCGCAGAAGGACTACTACTGCGACCTCTCGAGCAAGCCGCAGACCGAAGGCACCTCCGACTTCGTGTACAAGTTCGCCCGCGAGTTCTGCATCGAGGGCTACGCCTACCGCGCCGGCGACGCCGTCAACTTCGCCATCGGCCAGGGCGACACGATCGTCACGCCGCTCCAGCTGGCCCGCGCCTACGGCGCGATCGCCAACGGCGGCACGCTCTACGAGCCGCGGATCGGGCGGGCCGTGGTGGCCCCCGACGGCACCGTGGTCCGGCGGATCGAGCCGGAGGTGCAGGCCCGGCTGAAGCTGCCGAAGCGGGTGCTGCGCTACATCGACGAGGCGCTCATGGGCGTCACCCGCGTGGGCACGATGGCGTGGAAGATGGGCGGCTTCCCGCTCGACCAGGTGAACATCCGCTCCAAGACCGGCTCGGCCGAGGTCTACGGCAAGCAGTCGACGTCGTGGGTGGCGTCGTACTCCGACGACTACGTCGTGGTGATGATGATCAGCCAGGGCGGCACCGGCTCCGGCACGTCCGGCCCGGGCATCCGCGCCATCTGGGAGTCGCTGTACGGCATCCACGGCGAGCGCGTCGTCCCCGGCGACGCCGCCATCCCGGGCACCGTGCTCCCCGAGAAGCTGCCGCTGTTCCGCGGCGACGGCACGATCCTGCCGCCGGCGGTGCCGGACCGACGCCGTGGGGGCAGGCGATGAAGCGCAGCAGCTTCGACTGGGTGCTGCTCGGCGCGGTCGTGGCGCTGTGCCTGCTGGGCACCCTGCTGGTGTGGTCGTCGACCAGCGCCCGCGCCGACCTCACCGGCGGCGACCCGCGCGCCTTCCTCTACAAGCAGGTCGTCAACGTGGCGATCGGGCTCGGCCTGCTGGCACTCGTGGTGTTCACCGACCACCGGTGGGTGCGGATCGTCGCCCCGCTCGTCTACCTCGCCTCGGTCACCGGGCTGGTGCTCGTGCTCACGATGGGCACCACCATCAACGGCTCGCGGTCGTGGCTGATGCTCGGCGGGCTGTCGATCCAGCCCTCGGAGTTCGCCAAGCTCGCCGTGGTGATCGGTATGGCGCTCGTCGTGGCCGAGCGCTCCGAGGGCCGGTGGCGCCGGCAGGTGGGTCTCGTCGACGTCGTCGGCATGCTCGCCGTTGCCGCGGTGCCCGCCGTGCTCATCATGCTGCAGCCCGACCTCGGCACGATGCTCGTGCTCTCGGCCGTCGTGTTCGGCGTGCTCGCGGCCGCCGGGGCGCCGCGCCGCTGGCTGGTGCTGCTCGCCGGCTCCGGCGTCGTCGCTGCCGTGGTGGCGGTGCGCGCCGGGATGCTCGAGGACTACCAGGTCGACCGGTTCCTCGCCTTCACCGACCCCTCGCTCGACCCGCGCGGTGCGGGCTACAACGTCGAGCAGGCGCGGATCGCCGTCGGCAACGGCGGGCTCTTCGGCCAGGGCCTCTTCGACGGCTCGCAGACCCGCTCCGGCTTCGTGCCCGAGCAGCACACCGACTTCGTGTTCACGGTGGCCGGCGAGGAGCTCGGCCTGCTCGGCGCCGGCGTGATCGTGGTGCTGCTCGGCATCGTGCTGTGGCGGGCGCTGGCGATCGCCGCCCGGACCGACGACCTGTTCGGGCGCGTGGCCGCGGCAGGCATCGCCTGCTGGTTCGGCTTCCAGGCCTTCCAGAACATCGGGATGTGCCTGGGGATCATGCCGGTCACCGGCGTCCCGCTTCCGTTCCTCTCCTACGGCGGCAGCTCGATGTTCGCCTCGATGCTCGCCGTCGGGCTCCTGCAGAACATCTCCCGGCGCGCCGCCGACTCGCCGGCCGCGCGGATGCAGCCGGCGAGGCGGGTGTTGGTCCGGTCGTGAGAGAGCGACTCTCCGGTCGGCGGCTCCACGGGCCGCCGTCGGCCCAAAGTTGACCCGAGAACTCGACTTATGGTGCGGTCCGGCATGATGTGCGCCATGGCGTCGCTCGGCATGCGGTCGCGCGCAGGGGTCGTCCCGCGCGCGGCGCTCGCCTCCGCCGAGGTGACGACCACGCTGGTCGTGGCCCACGCGGCCGCCGGTGGCGCGCTCCCGTCGCCCGGCTGGGTGGCCGTCATGGCCGCCACCGTCTTCGGCGTGGGGCTGCTGGTGGTCCGCGGCTCGCTGCGCGCAGCGGTGGCCGTGCCCGCACTGTTCGCCGCCCAGGTCGGGCTGCACCTCTGGCTCACCACGCTGACCCCGGCCACGCACCCCGGCCACGGCCACGGGGCGGTCGCCGGTGCCGAGTCCGCGCCCGACCCGCACCTCGGCTGGCCGATGCTGCTCGCCCACCTGGTCGGCGCCGTCGTCACCGCGCTGGCGTGGCACGTGCGGCACCGCGCGGTGCACACCCTGCTGGTCTGGGGCGAGCCCGCCGTCGTGCCGATCAGCCCGGCACCCGACCGTCCCGTGCGGGCCCGGACGGCGCGACCGGTCGCCCTGCTCCTACTCTCCCTCGCCCCCCGTCGGGGACCACCGGTGGCGCTCGCCACCTGACCGCCGTCGCGTTGCGTCGGTGGGTCCGGTGACGTCTCCGCCCACCGACACCACCCGACGAAGGGAAACACCCATGCACCACCGACCATCTGGCGCGCGCCTCGGCGCTGCCGCCGCCGGCACCACCCTGCTCGCCCTCGGGCTCGCGCTGGGACCGACCGGACCAGCGTCCGCGCACGTCACCGTCACGCCCAGCGACACTGCCGCCGGCGCCTTCACCGTGCTCACGTTCAGCAACGGGCACGGCTGCGAGGGCTCGCCCACCACGGGGATCCGGATCCAGATCCCCGAGGGCATCAACGCCGTGACGCCGACCCGCAACGACTTCTACGACGTCACCAAGCAGACCGAGAAGCTCGACCCGCCGGTCACCGACTCCCACGGCAACGAGCTCACCGAGCGCGTGGCCACGGTCACCTACACCGCCAAGACCGCGCTCCCGGACGGCTACCGCGACGCGTTCGAGGTGTCCCTCCAGATCCCGGAGGACGCCGCGGGGCAGACTCTCGCGTTCCCGACGATCCAGCTGTGCGAGCAGGGCCAGACCGCGTGGACCGAGATCCCCGCCGAGGGCCAGGACGCCGAGGAGCTGGAGAACCCGGCGCCGTCGTTCGAGGTCACCGAGGCGGGCGAGGCGGGCCACCACGGCGGCGACGACGCCGAGGCCGAGGAGGACGCCGGTGAGGACACCGCGGCCGAGTCGACCTCGGCGGAGGGCGACGGCGAGTCCGCCTCCGCCGCCGACGAGGCCGAGGCCGACAACACCTGGGGCTACGTGGGGGCCGGCCTCGGCGCCCTCGGGCTCGTCGTGGGAGGCATCGCCCTGGTCCAGGGTCGTCGCCGCGCCGCCTGACCAGCTTCGTGCGTCAACTCCGGGTCGTCGCCGCGCTCGCGCTGCTGGCCCTGCTGGTGCTCCTGCCGGCGGGGCCGGCGGCGGCGCACGCGACCCTCGTGTCCTCCGACCCCGCCGAGGGGGAGGTGGTCGAGGAGACCCCGGACGTCGTCACCTTCACCTTCAACGAGCCGGTGGCGCTGACGTCGGGCTCGGTGCAGGTCTTCGACGCGGAGGGTGAGCCGGTCGAGTCGGACTCGAGCAGCCGCGACACCGTCGTCACCACCGACCTGCCCGACGAGCTGCCGGACGGCAGCTACGTCGTGGTGTGGCGGGTGGTGTCGGCCGACAGCCACCCGATCGCGGGGTCGCTCACGTTCGCGATCGGCGAGCCCAGCGCGGAGGTGGCGGCCCCGCAGCTCCCGGACGCCGAGCCGGGCGACGTCCGGCGGGTGCTGAGCATCACCCAGGCGCTCGCGTACCTGGGGCTGTTCCTGGCCGCCGGGGTGGTGGTGTGCCGCCTCTGGGTCTTGCGCGGGCTCCGGCTCGGCGAGACCGCCGAGGACCGGCTGGCGAAGGTGCGCTGGTCGGGATTCGGGCTGCTCGTGGCGGCCGGCGCCTTCGCGATCCCCGTCAACGGCGCCTACCAGCAGGGGCTCGGGCTGTCCGGCCTCGGTGAGCAGGACGCCGTCTCGCTGACCCTGGTCGGCGACGACCTGGTGGTGTTCGGCCTCCAGGTGGTGGGGCTGCTCGTGGCGCTGACCGCGCGACGCGCCGTGGTCGCCACCGGGGCCGCGGCCGTCGCGGTCGTGGCGGCCGCCGTGGTGGGCCACACCCGCGCCTACGAGCCCGTGCCGCTGCTCGTGGTCACCGACATGCTGCACCTGGCCGCAGGGACGGTCTGGCTCGGCGGCCTGGTCGGCCTCGCCCTCGCGCTGCGCGGGCTCAGCGGCCGGGGTCGCGACGCCGCCCTCGCGCTGAGCCGGTTCTCCACGCTCGCGGCCACCGTGCTCGCGTTGCTGGTGGCCACGGGCTCCCTGATGACCTGGCGCATCCTCGGCTCGTGGGGCGGGTTCGTCGACACCACCTACGGCCGGCTGCTGCTGGTGAAGATCGGCGTCGTGGCGGTGGTGGCGCTCCTCGCGGCGTGGAACCGGTTCCGCCTGCTGCCGCGGGTGTCCGGTGGGATCGGGCACGACGCCGTCCGCAGCGGCGCGCTCGCCGTCCGCAACGCCGTGCGCATCGAGGCGGTCCTGATCGTCGGCGTGCTCGGCCTCACCGGATTCCTCGTCAACCAGTCGCCGAACGAGGACCCGGCCGCCTCCCGCGGGCCGGTGCCCTCCCGGGTGAGCGTCGGCGTGGTGCCCGACGCCAAGGTGCTGGCCACCCTCGCCCCCGGCCGGCGCGGGCCCAACACCGTCACCGTCCAGGTGCAGGACGAGACCGGCGAGCCGCTCGACGGGTTCGCCGCCCCGACGCTGGCGGTGCGCAGCGACGACGTCGACCTCGGCGCCGTGCCGGTCGTGCCGGTGGCTGCCGGCACCTACCAGGCGCAGGTCGTGTTCCCGGCGCCCGGCACCTGGGAGCTCCAGGTGAGCCTCAAGGAGTCGGAGTTCGAGAACCCCGTGACTACCGTGGAGGTGGAGGTCTCATGAGGAACCTGATCGTGGTGCTCGCGCTGCTGGTGCCGCTGGCCGCGTGCAGCGATGACGAGCCGGCCGATCCCGACCGCATCGTGCTCTCGCCGGCCGACGGCCCGCCGCACACCCACGACACCTACCTCGGCGACGGCACCACGAGCTCGGCCGGCGGCTACGCGATGACCGACCTGACGTTCCCGGAGCGCGCCCCCGGGCCGGCCGAGCTGAGCTTCGTGCTGCGGGACCCGCAGGGTGAGCCGGTCACCGACTACGTGGAGGAGCAGACCAAGCTGCTGCACCTCTACGTCGTCCGCGACGACTACCAGGACTTCCGACACCTCCACCCCGTGCTCGCCGACGACGGCACCTGGACCGCGCGCGTCGACCTCGGCACCCCGGGCCGCTACCGGGTGGTCGCCGAGTTCCGGCCCGAGGCGCAGGAGGACGGCGCCCACGTGATCCTGGGCGAGGAGACGCTCGTGCCGGGGGACTGGCGGCCCGAGACGGTCGAGACCGCCACCACGGCCTCCGACGGACTCGTCACGGTGGAAGGTCCGGAGCGGTTGAACGCGGGCGTCGACGAGGGGTTCACGATGACGGTCAGCGACGGCGAGCGCGGCGTGCTCAACCTCGGCACCTACCTCGGCTCCTACGCCCACCTCACGGGCTTCGACGTCGACACCGGCGCCTTCGTGCACGCCCACCCGCTCGGCGCCCCCGAGGTCACCGACGAGGGCAGCGACCTGCAGTTCCACACCGTGATCGAGCAGCCCGGCGACTACCGGTTCTTCGTGCAGGTGCGCGTCGACGGCTTCGTGCACACCGTGCCGGTGTCCACGACGGTGGCCTGACGGGCCTACTCCGCCGGGGACACCGCCGAGAGCGTCGCGACCGTCTCGGCGAGCGGGGTCGCCTGCGCCCACACCGACTCGAAGGCGATCGTCAGGGTCGCAGCGAGCGAGGCGTGGTGGATCAGCACCGTGGTCACCGAGGTGTCCGCCGCCACCGGATCCGCCATGTTGAAGGCCACCGAGCGCCCGTCGACGATCGTCAGCTTCAGCGGCAGGTGGGCTGCGACGCGCACCTCCTCGCCGAGCTCGGCGAAGCGCTGCAGCAGGCGGACCATCTCGTCGTCGCCCAGCAGCTCCGCGTCGTAGAGCGCGCGCTGCCGGACCGGCGGGGGCAGGACCGTCGCCTCCTGGACACTTCCCGGTGGCGCCAGGAACGGCGGACGCACGAACGTCATCACGTCACGCTCCGCCGCGTTCCAGAGCTCGTGGACCCTCCGGCCCGCCTCGGCGCTGTCGAGGACGACCTCGACGTAGTCCATCGGGTCGTCGTGGTGCTGCCCGGCCAGGTACACCGAGGTGAGCCGACCGGCGCAGGCGCGAGCCGTGGCCGCCGTGCGCGCGGCCTCCTCCTGGCGCTGCTCGATCAGGCGCTCGAGCGCCTGCTCAGGCGGTTCCGCCGCGTAGCGCAGCGGCTTGTCGCCGACCACGCGCGCCATCCGGCGGGCCGCCAGGGAGGTCAGCACGTCGTACACCCGCGGTCGGGGAATGCCCGCGAGCCGGGCCACCTCCGTGGGCGAGGCATGCTCCCGCGCGAGGAGCGCCAGGTAGCCCGCGCTCTCGTACCGGGTGAGCCCCAGTCGCTGCAACGCCGCGCGGTCCGGCTCGGAGGCGGCGGAGGAGTCGGGCACGTCCCGACTGTAGGCCCCGCGTTGTCACCATTGACGATGGTTACACCGGCCCTTTACCTTGAGTGCGACCCGTTTCCCCCCACCGGGTCATCTCGGACGAAGGGCCCCCATGCCTTCCTCAGCACGTCGACGCGACGACGTCACCGCGCTACCCGGCTCGGTACGAGGCACGACATCGTGACCGTGGCCGGACCCCGCGACGAGTTCCCCGTCGCGGAGTCGGCCGCCGGCGTGGTCCGGCAGATCGCCATGGTGGTGGCGATCGCACCGACGGTGGACGACCGGGTCCAGATCGCTGCCTCGGTCGGCGACCTCGTCCCGGTGCTCATGGTCGCCAGCCCGCGCGAGGCCGTCGCACTCCTCGGCGGTGTCGACCCGCCGGCCCTGCCACCGGCCGCACTCGAGCCGACGCTGCCGGACCGCACGGAGTCCGTGACCACGAACGACCTGACCGTCGACTCCGACGGGCGGGTGCTCACCTGCGGCGGGCGGAGCGTCACGCTCTCACCGCTGGAGCACGACCTGGTGGCCTGCCTTCTCGGCGAGGTCGGGCACACCTGGCCGTACCGCGTGCTGCACCGCCGGGTCTGGGGCAACGACCACCAGGGCGGGCGCGCCGACGTGCAGTCGGTGGTCAAGCGGCTGCGGCAGAAGCTGGGGCAGATCAGGAGCCCGTTGCGGCTGGACGTGATCCGCGGCGTCGGTCTGCGACTGGTGCCCGACCACGAGCTGGCCGCGAACTGCCTGCCACTGCCCACGCCTTGCCCACCGGCATCGATTGCCGCGCGCCGCGCGCGTTCCTAGCGTCGTCGGCGTCCGGGTCCACCGACCCGGAACGTCGTCCACGACGGCGTCCTGCTCGGGGTGTGATCCGCCCCGAGCTCTCGGGAGGGAACCCACATGTCATCGCGCAGTCCTCAGGCCCTGGTGGTCAGGGCCGTGATCCTGGGGGTGGTCGCGGCGCTCTTCGCCGTCATCACCCCGCACGCCCAGGCCGCGGCTCCGGCGCCGGACCCCGACAAGATCAAGCCGAAGCTCGCCCAGCAGCTCGAGCGCAAGGGCGAGGCCGGCTTCTGGGTCCGCTTCGCCCAGCCGGACCTCACCTCCGCCAGCCAGGTCGACGGCTGGGACGCCAGGGGAGCGGCGGTCTACGAGGCCCTCACCAGCGCTGCGGAGGCCGACCAGCGCGACACCCGTGCACTGCTCGACCGTCAGGACGTCGACTACCAGGCCTTCTTCATCACCAATGCGATCCGGGTCGAGTCCGGCGACCGCGAGCTCGCCGAGAAGCTGGCGGCCGATCCCGCCGTCGTCGCCCTGCACCCGACCTCGGAGTACGACCTCGAGGAGCCCGCCGAGGGCAAGGACGTCAAGGGGGTCGACGCGGTCGAGTGGGGCGTGGCCAACATCAACGCCGACGACGTCTGGGAGCAGTTCGGCACCACCGGTGAGGGACTGGTGGTCGGCAACATCGACACCGGCGTCCAGTACGACCACCCGGCTCTGGTGAACCAGTACCGCGGCACCAACGGCGACGGGACCTTCTCCCACGACTACAACTGGTTCGACGCGGCGGGCACCTGCGGTGACGCGCCGTGCGACACGAACGGCCACGGCACCCACACGATGGGCACGATGGTCGGCGACGACGGCGCCGCCAACCAGGTCGGCGTCGCACCCGGCGCGAAGTGGATCGCCGCCAACGGCTGCTGCCCCACCGACGCTGCCCTGATCTCCTCGGGTCAGTGGATGCTCGCCCCGACCGACCTGGACGGCGAGAACGCCGACCCCGGCATGCGCCCGAACATCATCAACAACTCGTGGGGCACCCAGGTGCCGAGCAACGACCCGTTCATGGAGGACGTGCTCACGGCCTGGAAGGCGGCCGGGATCTTCGGCACCTGGTCCAACGGCAACAACGGCCCGGCCTGCAACACCAGCGGGTCGCCCGGCAGCCGGACCCTGAACTACTCCGTGGGCGCCTACGACGTGAACAACACCATCGCGTCGTTCTCCTCCCGGGGCACCGGGCAGGACGGCGAGATCAAGCCCAACATCTCCGCCCCCGGCGTCAACGTCCGGTCCAGCGTGCCCGGCAACGCCTACGCCTCCTACAACGGCACGTCGATGGCCGCCCCGCACCTCGGCGGCGCCATCGCACTCCTGTGGTCGGCCGCCCCCTCGCTGATCGGGGACGTCGACGGCACCCGGGCGCTCCTCGACGGCAGCGCCGTCGACACGGCGGCGGGCCAGTGCGGAGGCACGACCGACGACAACAACGTGTTCGGCGAGGGACGGCTGGACGCGCTCGCCCTCGTCGAGGCGGCGCCCACCGAGGACGCCGGCACCCTGTCCGGCACCGTGACCGACGCCGGCACCGGCGACCCGCTGGCCGACGCCGAGATCACCGTCACGGGCGCCGACGAGTTCACCCGGTCGACCTCGACCGACGACGACGGCAGCTACTCGATGACGCTCCTCGCGGGCGACTACACCGTCACCGCAGCCGCCTTCGGCTACGAGACGTCGTCGGCCGACGTCACGATCACGGCGAACGAGACCACCACCCAGGACTTCTCCCTGGCGGCGGCCGAGACGGTCACCGTCACCGGTTCGGTGCACGACGGCTCCGGCCACGGCTGGCCGGTGTATGCCCGGGTCGACGTGGCGGGTCCCGCGCCGGACACCTACACCGACCCGGCCACCGGTGAGTACTCGCTGGTGCTGCCCGGCAACGCGTCGTACACCGTGGAGGTGACCGCGCAGTACCCCGGCTACCTGTCGGAGACCCGCGAGGTCACCCTCGGCGACGGCGGGGCGGTCGAGGAGTACGAGCTCGAGGTCGACGACAGCACCTGCGTCGCGCCGGGCTACGAGTTCAACACCGACGGCGTCACCGAGAGCTTCGACGCCACCACGGCGCCCGCCGGCTGGACCGTGGTCGACAACGTCGGCAACGGCCAGGTCTGGCGGTTCGACGACCCCGACGGCCGGGGCAACCTGACCGGGGGCGAGGGCAACTTCGCGATCATGGACTCCGACTACTACGGCAGCGGCGGCACCCAGAACACCTCGCTGGTCAGCCCCGTCGTCGACATGTCCGGTCTGACCGCTCCCGTGGTCGGGTTCAAGCAGGACTTCAACAATCTCGGCGGTGAGATCGCCGACGTCGACGTCAGCATCGACGGCGGTGAGACCTGGCAGAACGTGCTGAGGCAGAACACCGACGTCCGTGGCCCGCGCGAGGACGTCATCCAGCTGCCGATGGCGGCCGGTCAGCCCGACGTCCAGCTCCGCTGGCACATGTACGAGGCCGACTACGACTGGTGGTGGGAGGTCGACGACGTCTTCGTCGGCAACCGCACCTGCGACCCGGTGCGTGGCGGTCTGGTCGTCGGCAACGTCTACGGGCCCCGGGGTCGGGCAGGGGTGAACGGCGCGACCGTGACCAGCCTCGACCGACCCGAGGAGAGCGCCGTCACCGAGGCGACGCCCGACGACACCGCCCTCGACGACGGCTTCTACTGGATGTTCTCCTCGCTCACCGGCCGGCACCCGTTCGAGGCGAGCGCGAACCAGTACGGGTCGCAGACCCGGCAGGTGAACGTGCCCGCCGACTGGGCCATCCAGGCCAACTTCCGGCTCGCGTCCGCGATCCTCACGGTCACGCCCACGAGCCTCGAGACCACATCGGTGCTGGGAGGCCAGCCGAAGTCGAAGACGTTCACCCTCACCAACGAGGGCGACGCCCCGGTCGATGTCGAGTTCGGTGAGAGTCCGGGAGGGTTCGAGATGCTCTCGCCGGACGGCAGCAGGGTCGGGGGCGACGACATCGCCGACGCCGACGGCGCCCCGCTCCAGGAGATCGCGGCCCCGGCCTCGTTCACCCGGACCGGTGGCCGGTTCGGCACCGACGCCACGCCGAAGGGCTCCGCGGCCCCGAACGAGGCGCCGTGGACCGACATCGCCGACTACCCGGCCACGATCATGGACAACCGCGCCGTGAACGTCGACGGCGTGGCGTACTCCGTGGCCGGTGGCAACGGCTCCGCGTCGTCCGCGGCGGTGTGGGCCTACGACCCGGCGACGCTGTCGTGGGTCGCCAAGGCCAACCTGCCGGCGCCGCGCAACGCCATGTCGGTGGGCGCGGTCGGCGGCCAGATCGTCGCCACCGGCGGCTGGGCGGCCGCGGGACCCAGCCCGGCCACCTGGGTCTACGACCCGGGCTCCGACACCTGGACCGCCGCCGCTGATGCGCCGGTGTCCCTGTCGGCGTCCGGCCAGGCCGTCGCGGACGGCAAGCTGTACGTCGTCGGCGGGTGCACGACCTCGGCCTGCACGCCGATGTCCAGCGACGTCGCCGCCTACGACCCGGCGTCCGACACCTGGACCCAGGTGGCGGACTACCCGGCGGCCGTCGCGTTCGCCTCCTGCGGCGGCATCGACGGCAAGGTGTACTGCACCGGCGGCAACGGCGGCGCGGCCGGCACGGCGGACAGCTGGGTCTACGACCCCGGCGCCGACGCCTGGACCGAGCTGCCGGACGCGCCGGTGGCCACCTGGGCCAGCCAGTACGCCGTCGCCAACGGCACCCTCGTGGTGAACGGCGGTGTGCAGGGCGCGGTCATCACGAACCGCACCTTCGCCTACGACCCCGGCGCGGGGGCGTGGTCCGACCTGCCCAACTCCAACACCGCCCGCTACCGGGGCGCGATGGCGTGCGGGGCCCACAAGGTCGGCGGCTCCTCGGGTGGCTTCACCGCCACGGTGGACAGCGAGACGCTGCCCGGCTTCGACGAGTGCTCGGCCTCGGCGGCCGACGTCGACTGGATGTCGCTGAACCGCACGTCGGCATCGCTGGCTCCCGGCCAGTCGGTGACGGTCCGGGTGACGATGGACCCGAACGTCGCCCAGCCCGGCACCTACACCGCGGCGGTGGCGATCACCGAGGACGCACCCGGCTCGGTGGGACCGGTCGAGGTGACGATGAACGTCACCCCGCCGGCGTCGTGGGGCAAGCTGGTGGGCACCGTCAGCGGCCGCACGTGCGGTGGTGACGAGTCACCCCTCGCCGGCGCCACCGTCCAGGTCGACTCGTGGGCCGGCTCGTGGACCTTCTCCACGGGGTCCGACGGCGGCTACGCCTACTGGTTCCGGGCCGCCAGCAGCCCGCTGGACATGATCGTGGCCAAGGACGGCTACGTACCGAGATCCCGCACGGTGCGGGTCTACCGGGGGGAGGAGACGCGCGCGGACTTCGCACTGGTCAAGAGCGGCTGCTAGTCCGCCCTCCCGCGCGTCTCCACCGACGACGTCCGCTCCGGCTCCGGCCGGGGCGGACGTCGCCCGTCAGGGGTTCGCGGCGAGGAACAGGTAGGCAGCGAGCAGCACGAGGTGCACCCCGCCGTTGAGCGGTTTCGCGCGTCCCGGCACCACGGTGAGCACCCCGACGATGAAGGTGATCGTGAGCAGCACGATCTGCATCGGCTCCAGGCCGAGGGCGAGCGGGCCGTCGAGCCAGATGGAGGCGATCGCGATCGCGGGGATCGTGAGTCCGATCGAGGCCATCGCGGAGCCGTAGGCGAGGTTGAGGCTGATCTGGGCGTTGTCGCGGGCGGCGGCGCGGGTGGCGGCGATGGTCTCGGGCAGCAGCACCAGGAGCGCGATCACGACGCCGACGAAGGCGTGCGGGAACCCGACGCCGGCCACGGCGTCCTCGATCGAGGGCGACGCCACCTTCGCCAGCCCGACCACGGCCACCAGGGCGACCAGCAGCAGCGCGAGGCTCTGGAGCGCGACGCGTGACGTCGGTGGGTCGGCGTGGCCGTCGCCGTCGTCGTCCACCGGACCGCCCTCGCCGGTGTCGACGGGGAGGAAGAAGTCGCGGTGCCGCACGGTCTGGGTGAACACGAACATCCCGTAGAGCGCCAGGGACGCGACCGCCGCGAAGGCCAGCTGGCTGCCGGAGAACTCTGGCCCGGACCGGCTCGTCGTGAACCGGGGGAGCACGAGTGCGACGCCGGCCAGGGCGATCACGGTCGCGAGCGCGGAGCCGGTGCCCTCGGGGTTGAAGTGCGCAAGATGGTGGCGGAGCGCGCCGACCACCAGCGCGAGCCCGACGATGCCGTTGACGGTGATCATCACCGCCGCGAACACGGTGTCGCGGGCCAGGGTGGCCGTGTCGTCGCCGCCGCTGATCATCAGCGTGACGATGAGCGCCACCTCGATCACGGTGACCGCCACCGCCAGCACCAGGGAGCCGTACGGCTCGCCGACCCGGTGCGCCACCACCTCGGCGTGGTGCACCGCGCTCAGCACCGCAGCGGCGAGGAGCGCGCCGACCAGCACGACCACCGCGGTCGGCAGGTTCTTCGGCGTCCAGGTGACGGCCAGCAGGAGCAGCGCCACCACCGGTGCGGCCGTCGTCCACGAGATCGCGCGGGGGAGGCGGCTCATGCGGCGAACGCTAGCCGGGGGGCCGCAGGCTGCTCAGTTCGGTCGATGGTCGCTCGCACTCGTACCATCGAGCGCATGTCCACCAGCGTCTTCCCCCGGCTCGAGCCGCGTCTGCCGGAGGTGTCGAAGCCGATCCAGTACGTCGGCGGCGAGCTGAACTCCACCGTGAAGGAGTGGGACGACGTCGAGGTGCGCTGGGCGCTGATGTACCCGGACGCCTACGAGGTGGGTCTGCCCAACCAGGGCGTCCAGATCCTCTACGAGGTGCTCAACGAGCGCGACTGGATCCTCGCGGAGCGCACCTACTCGGTGTGGCCCGACCTCGAGGCCATCATGCGCGAGGACGGCATCCCGCAGTTCACCGTCGACGGCCACCGGCCGGTCGGCGACTTCGACCTGCTCGGGCTCAGCTTCTCCACCGAGCTCGGCTACACGAACATGCTCACCGCCCTCGACCTGGCCGGCATCCCGATCCACAGCCGCGACCGCACCGACGACCACCCGGTCGTGCTCGCCGGCGGCCACGCGGCGTTCAACCCCGAGCCGGTGGCCGACTTCCTCGACGCCGCCGTGCTCGGCGACGGCGAGGAGGTGGTGCTCGCGATCTCCGAGGTCGTGCGCGAGTGGAAGCAGGAGGGCGCGCCCGGCGGCCGCGAGGAGCTGCTGCGGCGGCTCGCCGTCACCGGCAACGTGTACGTGCCGGCGTTCTACGACGTCACCTACGGCGACGACGGCGCGATCGCCGCCGTCGCGCCCAACCGGCCCGGCATCCCGGCCCGGGTGCGCAAGCACACGCTGATGGACCTCGACGCCTGGCCGTACCCCGCCAAGCCGCTGGTGCCGCTGGCCGAGACCGTGCACGAGCGGTACAGCGTGGAGATCTTCCGGGGCTGCACCCGCGGCTGCCGGTTCTGCCAGGCCGGCATGATCACCCGCCCGGTGCGGGAGCGGTCGATCGAGACCATCGGCGACATGGTGGAGAACGGCATCCGCAAGAGCGGGTTCGAGGAGGTCGGCCTGCTGTCGCTCTCCAGCGCCGACCACACCGAGATCGCCGACGTCGCCAAGGGCCTCGCCGACCGCTACGAGGGCCAGAACGTCTCGCTCTCGCTGCCCTCGACCCGCGTCGACGCCTTCAACATCACGCTGGCCAACGAGTTCTCGCGCAACGGCCGCCGTTCCGGCCTCACCTTCGCCCCCGAGGGCGGCAGCGAGCGGATGCGCAAGGTGATCAACAAGATGGTCACCGAGGACGACCTCATCAGCACCGTCGCCGCGGCGTACTCCAACGGCTGGCGCCAGGTGAAGCTCTACTTCATGTGCGGCCTCCCCACCGAGACCGACGACGACGTGCTGCAGATCGCCGAGCTCGCCAAGCGGGTGATCGCCACCGGCCGCGAGGTGTCGGGCCGCAACGACATCCGCTGCACCGTCTCCATCGGCGGGTTCGTGCCGAAGCCGCACACGCCGTTCCAGTGGGCCTCCCAGCTCGACCACGAGACCACCGACTCCCGGCTCGCGAAGCTGCGTGACGCCGTCCGCTCCGACAAGCGTTACGGCCGCGCGATCGGCTTCCGCTACCACGACGGCAAGCCCGGCATCGTCGAGGGACTGCTCTCCCGCGGCGACCGCCGGGTCGGTCGGATCATCGAGCAGGTGTGGCGCGACGGCGGCCGCTTCGACGGCTGGAGCGAGCACTTCTCCTACGAGCGCTGGGAGTCCGCGGCCGACGTCGCGCTCGCCGACACCGGGGTCGACCTCGCGTGGTTCACCACCCGCGAGCGCGAGTACGACGAGGTGCTGCCCTGGGACCACCTCGACTCGGGCCTCGACAAGGACTGGCTGTGGGCCGACTGGGAGGACGCCCTCGCCGTCGCCGACGGCTCCTCCGACGTCGAGGTCGACGACTGCCGCTGGACCCCCTGCTACGACTGCGGCGTCTGCCCCGAGATGAACACCGAGATCCAGATCGGCCCCACCGGCCGGCAGCTCCTGCCCGCTCAGCGTCGTCTGACATCCGGCATGGCCTTCCCATGCCCGTGCTGCGGCTACCGGACCCTGCCGAGCCTCGGTGACTACAGGCTGTGCCCGGTGTGCCGGTGGGAGGACGACGGGCTGCCACCGTGGACCGTCGGCGGACCGAATGGCATCAGTCTCGTCGAGGCGCAGCTGGCCTTCCTGTCCGAGGGCCGGGTGCGGCGGTGGCTCCGCCACTTCGACCGCCGCGGCCAGGGCCGCGCGCCGCGACCCGACGAGAGCCGTGACCCGGGTTGGCGCCCGCTGGACGCCCCGGATGACCTGCTGGCCCGGGCGCGCCAGGCCCAGGCCGCCTTCGACGAGCAGATGGCGGCCATGGACGCCGCGGCCCAGCTTGAGCCAGACCCGCTCGTGCCGTTCAACGCAGGCCTCGCCGTGCTGAGCGAGGAGGCCCGCTCCCTGCCGTATCCGGAGGTCGAGGCGCGGTACCGGGAGCTGAGCACCGAGCACGGCTTCCGCTTCCCGCAGGCCGAGCTGGAGCTTCTGGCCCACGAGATCCAGGACGAGCGCTGGCGGGCCCACCACCCGCTCGCCGCGCTTGCCTGGGCCTGGCGGCACCGGCACACCGCGCCGAAGCGGGTCCGGCTGCGCCAGCTCCTCACCGGCAGGTTCCGCGTCGTCGGCTGAAGGCCGAGTCGGCGCGTCATGACACGCCGACGCGGCGTTCCTGGCGTGACATCTGGCGCCGACTCGGCACTCGGTCACTCATCGGAGTCGTAGGGCTCCTCGAACGGGCCGCCGTCGGCGGCGATGGCGCACACCAGGACGTCGCCCTCGTCGGCCGAGACGCCGTCGAGGACGGGGATCAGGAGTCCGTCGTCCCTCACGGCCTCGGGGTCGAAGCCCGCGTCGGCGACCAGGAAGTCGCACATCTCGCCGGGGTCGTCCCGGAAGTCGTCGGCCTCGGCCGCGGTGAGCTCGACCCGGGCCAGCACCTCGGCGTCGTGCGGGTCCTCGCAGGAGGTCTCCTCGATGTCGGAGACGTCCTCGCCGTCGGGGTCGTCCTGGAGTCCCGAGGCGTCGAAGCACTCACCGACCTGGAGGTCCTCCACCGGCTCATCGACGAGGACGCCGAGCGTGATGAAGCCGGCGGAGAGTGCCGTCAGCGAGAAGCCGACGGCGATCGCCGTCACCGCCGCCCATCGACCGCGGTGGCCGCCGGGCTGGCGGGTGCGGCGCAGCCCGACCAGCCCGAAGATCGCCCCCACCAGCGACAGGCAGCAGGTGAGGCTGAGCACGAACCCCGTCATCGAGACCCAGTCCAGGCTCGCGCGCGGCGCCGGGGCGTACGGGGATCCCGGCGCCCCGGGCTCGGGCGGCCGGTAGGGCTCGTAGGGCTGGTAGGTCAGAGGATGCCCTCGGTGAGCTTCTCGCCGTCGACCCGCTCGGCCACGCACACCACCGTGTCGCCGTCACTGACGTTGTCCGGGTCTTCGAGCAGCACCGACAGCTCGAGCTCCTCCGGGAAGGCCACCACCTTGTCGAAGTCGCCCTCCGCGGAGAGCTGGTTGCAGACGTCGAGCGGGATGAAGGTGCCCTCGAGGTCGACCTCCTGCAGGTCGCCGGCCTTGCCCTTGGCCACGACCTCGCCGTCGTGGTCCTCGCCGCACTCCTTCTTCGTGAGCGTGACCGCCTCGTCGTCGTCGCCGCCCACGTCGACGCACTGGCCCACCTTGGCGTTGTCGACCGTGACGACGCTGCCGGCGACGAACACCACCGCGACGATGATGCCGGCCGCCGCGAGGGTGCCGAGGATGCCGACGATGATCGCCGAGATCGCCGCCCAGCGGCCCTTCCGCTGGCCGCCCTTGGTGCGCCCGAGGCCGACGAAGCCGAGGATGGCACCGACGATCGACAGGCAGCAGGTGAGGCTGAGGACGAAGCCGACGATCGAGACGGCGTCGGTCTTCTTGGGCAGCTCGCCGCTGTCGCCGTACGGGTTGGCCGGGTAGCTCCCACCGGTGCCGAAGCCGCCGCCCCCCGCGGGGTACTGGCCTGCGTTCGGGTCGTACGGGTTGCTCATGGGTGGCCCTTCGGGTCGTGTCAGCGGCGGATGCGGGCGACATTCTGGCAGCAAGCAACCCGCACCGTGGCGGAACCGGGGGGTGCGGTCCGGCAGGATGTCGCGGGTGCGTCGGGTGTCGGTGGAGGAGCGGCGATCCCGGCTCGGACGCCGCCACGCACTCGCTCCGTCGGCCCGGGTGGCCGACCCGGAGGCCGCCACCCGGGCGCTCACGGTGCTGCACAGCACCGAGCCCGCCACCGTGTACCTCTCGCTGTGGGCGCGGGTGGACGGCCTCGCCGTCGCCGACGTCGAGCGCGCGCTCTACGACGAGCGCACGCTGGTGAAGCAGCTCGCCATGCGGCGCACGCTCTTCGTGTTCCCGCGCGACCTGCTGCCCGCCGCCTGGGGCAGCGCCTCGGCCCGGGTGGCGAGCGGCCTGCGCGCCCGGTTCGTCAAGGAGATCGAGCAGGGCGGGGTGGCCGCGGACGGCGCGGCGTGGCTCGACGCCGCCGCCGCCGCGACCCTGCGGCGGCTCGCCGACGGGTCCGAGCTCAGCGCGCAGCGGCTGCGTGAGGAGGTGGCCGAGCTCGCCGGCCGGCTCGACGTCGGCAAGGGCAAGTACGCCACCACCGTGTCGGTGGCGCCGCGCGTGCTCACCCAGCTCGCGGTCGAGGGGCGGGTGGTGCGCGGGCGCAACGACGGCCACTGGCGGGTGTCGCGCCCGCAGTGGACGGCGATGGAGCGGTGGCTCGGTGACCTTCCCGAGCCCGCGAAGGAGCGTGAGGGGTACGCCGAGCTCGTCGGCCGCTGGCTCGGCTCGTTCGGGCCCGGCACCGAGGCCGACCTGGTGTGGTGGCTCGGCGCCACGAAGGCCGCGGTGCGGGCCGCCCTCGCCGACGTCGGTGCCGAGCAGGTGCACCTGGCCGACGGCGCGATCGGCTGGCTGCTCCCGGACGACCTCGACGAGGTCGACCCGCCCGAGCCATGGGCGGCGCTGCTGCCGGTGCTCGACCCCACGGTGATGGGGTGGAAGGAGCGCGACTTCTACCTCGGCGAACACGGCCCGCGGCTGTTCGACCGCAACGGCAACGCCGGCACCACGGCGTGGGTGGACGGGCGCGTGGTCGGCTGCTGGACCCAGGACGAGGACGCCGTCGTGCGGGTGCACCTGCTCGCCGACGTCGGCCGCGACGCCCGGCGCCGACTCGACGCCGAGGCCGCCCGGCTCACCGAATGGCTCGACGGCGTCCGGGTCGGCACTGTGTACCCGTCCCCGGCGATGAAGGAGGGGGCGAGCCCATGAGCCGCCAGCCACCCCAGCAGCAGGCCCCACCCGCGCAGCGGGTGCGGGTGCGCTACGCCAAGCGCGGCCGGCTCCGGTTCACCAGCCACCGCGACTTCAGCCGCGCCTTCGAGCGGGCGGTGTTCCGCGCCCGGGTGCCGATGGCCTACTCCTCGGGCTTCAACCCCCACCCGCGGATCTCCTACGCCGGTGCCTCACCCACCGGCGCGGCGAGCGAGGCGGAGTACCTCGAGCTCGCGCTGGCCGAGGTGGTCGACCCGACGGCGCTCCTGGCTGACCTCGACGCCGTGCTCCCCGACGGGCTCGACGTGCTCGAGGCGGTGGACGCAGCCACCGCCCCCGGCGGCAGCCTCTCCGACCGGCTCGAGGGCAGCCACTGGTGGGTCGACCTGCCGGCCGACCCGCAGACCTACGCCGACGCCGTGGCGGCGTTCCTCGCCGCCGCCGAGGTGCCGGTGCAGCGGATGACCAAGAAGGGGCTGCGCGAGTTCGACTGCCGCGCGGCGGTGATCGCGCTGGCCGTGACGCCCCGCGATGCCGGCACCCGGCTCTCGCTGGTGTTGCGGCACGGCGCACCGGCGGTGCGGCCCGACGACGTCGTGAGCGGCATCGAGCGGGTCGGCGGGCAGCCGCCGGGCGGCACACCGTTGCTCACCCGGACCGCCCAGGGACCCCTCGACGAGGCCTCCGCGACCGTCGGCGACCCGCTGAGGTAGCGGCGCGGAAGGCCGGCCGGGCCGTCCGGTGTGCGATACTCGGCCCTGGTCGACCCCGGTCGACTCGACGACGTTCTCGCCGGCCCGATCGACGGGCGGCACGGTGGGAGCCGGTTCGTCACCAGACCGCGACGCGGCACCGCTCGGTGACAGCGAGCAGTTCACGGCGACCGCGGCAGGTGCCCACCGGCGCCCGGCGACGCACTCAGCGGAGAGGGTCGCCGCCCAGCAGACTTCGCGCCGTCCACCCCCGAATCCCCGAGCACCCGTGCTCACCCTCGGGAAGGCCGGCGCCGGACCCGCCCGGCACGCCGGGCCAGGAGCATCACCCATGGCAGACGAGACGCCCGCCGAGACCACCGCCGGCACCACCGAACCGGCCACGCCGGACGCGCCACCGGCGAAGAAGACCGCGGCCAAGAAGACCGCCGCGAAGAAGACCGCGGCGAAGAAGACCGCGGCCAAGAAGACGGCCGCGAAGAAGACCCCGGCGAAGAAGGCCACCGCCGAGAAGACCGCGACCAAGAAGACGGCCGCGAAGAAGACCACCACGAAGGCGGCGGCCACGGCCACGGCCGAGACGCCGGCCGACCCGCCGGCTCAGGACGACGGGCCCGGCACCGCGGTGCTGTTCCAGGCGCCGGAGCCCACGCCGGCCAAGAAGGCGGCCAAGAAGACCGCCGCGAAGAAGACCACCAAGAAGACCGCCGACAAGCCCGACCAGCCCGCGACGGACGACCGGCGCGCGGACGAGCCCGCCGAGGGCGAGCCGCAGAAGCAGCGCGCGGAGTCCGACGGCTCCGGCGACGACTCCGGCGACGACTCGGGCGACGACTCGGGTGAGGGCGGCTCCGGCGGCCGGCGCCGTCGCCGCCGCGGCGGTCGCCGTCGCCGCAAGTCGGGGTCCGGCTCGGACGACGCGTCCGGCGAGCAGGACAAGGACGACAGGAACGACAGGAACGACAGAGAACGACAAGAACGACGACGACTCCGACGAGGGCGACGAGGGCTCGGGCGAGGGCGGGTCGCGCCGGCGTCGCCGCCGGCGCCGCGAGGGCGACTCCGACGGCAGCGGCGGGGACGACCCGCGCAAGACCACCACCCGGGTGCGCAAGCCCCGCTCGGCCGAGGACGAGATCACCGCCGTCAGCGGCTCGACCCGCCTCGAGGCCAAGAAGCAGCGGCGCCGCGAGGGCCGCGAGGCCGGCCGTCGTCGGGCGCCGATCGTGAGCGAGGCCGAGTTCCTGGCCCGCCGCGAGTCGGTGGCGCGGACGATGGTGGTGCGCCAGCGCGACGAGCTCACCCAGATCGGCGTCATCGAGGACAAGGTGCTCGTGGAGCACTACGTCGCCCGCGAGTCGCAGACCTCGCTCATCGGCAACATCTACCTGGGCCGCGTGCAGAACGTGCTCCCCTCGATGGAGGCGGCCTTCATCGACATCGGCAAGGGCCGCAACGCGGTGCTCTACGCCGGTGAGGTGAACTGGTCGGCGCTCGGCCACAAGGACGGCAACCCGCGCAAGATCGAGTCGGTGCTGTCGTCGGGGCAGACGATCCTGGTGCAGGTCACCAAGGACCCGATGGGCCACAAGGGCGCCCGCCTCACCAGCCAGATCAGCCTGGCCGGGCGGTTCCTGGTCTACGTGCCCGACGGCACGACGTCCGGCATCTCCCGCAAGCTGCCCGACACCGAGCGCAACCGGCTCAAGACCCTGCTCAAGGAGGTCGTGCCGTCCTCGGCCGGCGTCATCGTCCGCACCGCCGCGGAGGGCGCCAGCGAGGAGGAGCTGACCCGCGACGTCGAGCGGCTCAAGGCCCGCTGGGAGGACATCGAGGCCAAGCGGAAGGGCAGCGCCCCGCAGCTGCTCTACGGCGAGCCCGACCTGACCCTCAAGGTGGTGCGCGACCTCTTCACCGAGGACTTCAACAAGCTCGTCATCCAGGGCCAGGAGGCCTGGGACACCGTGCAGCCCTACGTGGTGCAGGTGGCCCCCGACCTCGAGGAGCGGCTCGAGCGCTACGAGCCGGCCGACCACAACGACGTCGACCTGTTCACCACCTACCGGGTCGACGAGCAGATCGCCAAGGCGCTCGACCGCAAGGTCTTCCTGCCCTCGGGCGGCTCGCTGATCATCGACCGCACCGAGGCGATGACCGTCGTCGACGTCAACACCGGCAAGTTCACCGGCTCCGGGGGCAACCTCGAGGAGACGGTCACCAAGAACAACCTGGAGGCGGCCGAGGAGGTCGTGCGCCAGCTCCGGCTGCGCGACATCGGCGGCATCATCGTCGTCGACTTCATCGACATGGTGCTCGAGTCGAACCGCGACCTCGTGCTGCGACGGCTCGTCGAGTGCCTGGGCCGTGACCGCACCCGCCACCAGGTCGCCGAGGTCACCTCGCTCGGCCTGATCCAGATGACCCGCAAGCGGATCGGCACCGGGCTGCTGGAGGCGTTCAGCGAGACCTGCGACCACTGCGGTGGCCGGGGACTGCTGATGCACGACATGCCGGTCGAGAAGAAGTCCGGCGACTCCGAGCCCAAGCGCGGCACCGCTCGGCGCCGCGGCGGCCGCGGCAAGGGCAGCGACGCCGCCGCCGACAACGGCAGCGAGAACGGCACCGCCACCAAGCCGTCGCCCGCGGAGTTCGCGGCGATGGCCAAGCACGTGGTGGGCGACGACGAGGCCGACCAGCTCGAGTCCGCCACCGAATCGGCCCCCGAGCCGGACAACGACCCGGTGGCCGCGATCGTCGAGGAGGTCGCGGCCGAGGAGCCGGCGGACGTGGCGCCCGCACCGGAGGAGCCCGCAGCCGAGGAGCCCGTAGCCGAGGAGCCGGCAGCCGAGGCGCCCGCGGCCGAGGAGCCGACAGTGGAGGAGCCGGTCGAGCCGGCACCGCCCGTCGGCCCCCAGATCGTCACCCGGACCCGCCGCGGCGTCAGTCGCACGGTGACGCCGATCTCGGCCCCGCCGGTCGAGGTGGCGCCGTCCGACACCGAGGCGCCCGCGGCGGCCGCCGCTCCGGCGACCCCGCCGGCGCCGCCGGCACCCCCCAAGGTCACGACCCGCAGCCGCGGGCGCGGTCGCGCGGCGGCCTCGGCCGAGGAGCCGCCGGCCCCGGAGCCGGCGCCGGTCGAGCACGTGCCGGTGAAGAAGAAGGGCTCGCGCAAGCGCTGAGCGCGGGACCGCGGTTTTGGAGCGGACGGGCGCCGTTCCGTAGTCTTGACCCTGACGCGCTCCGGCGCGCCCGCTGCGCTGTGCCCATCGAGGGCCGACCTAGCGCAGCCCCCGACGAAGACAGATCGAAGGAGACCGCGGTGTACGCGATCGTGCGCGCTGGCGCCAAGCAGGAGAAGGTCGCGGTCGGCGACGTCATCGAGATCGACCGGATCTCGACGCAGGTCGGCCAGACCCTGACCCTGCCGGTCGTGATGGCCGTCGACGGCGACACCGTCACCACCTCCGGCCTCGAGAAGGCCAGCGGTCACGGTCGAGGTCATGGGCGACACCAAGGGCCCGAAGATCGTCATCCAGAAGTTCAAGAACAAGACCGGCTACAAGAAGCGCCAGGGTCACCGCCAGAAGTACACGGCTGGTCAAGGTCACCAAGATCGACGCCTGAGGCCTCAGCCTCCCAGCACGAAGGAATCCGAGATGGCACACAAGAAGGGTGCGGCGTCCACCAAGAACGGCCGCGACTCCAACTCCCAGCGCCTCGGCGTCAAGCGCTTCGGCGGCCAGGCCGTCAACGCGGGCGAGATCATCGTCCGCCAGCGCGGCACCCACTTCCACCCGGGCACCGGCGTCGGCCGGGGCGAGCGACGACACCCTGTTCGCGCTGGTCGCGGGCTCGGTCGAGTTCGGCCGCAGGCGCGGCCGCAAGGTCGTGAACATACGTCCCGGCGACTGAGCCTGACGAACGCTCGACCGACCTGGGCGTGTGCGATTCGGGAGGGCTCGGCTCAGGCCCGAGCTTGCGGGGGCAAGCGACCCGTCTCGAAATCTCAGTCGCTTCTGACGCACAGCCGTCCGACGACCAGGAGCACCGCATGGCCGTCCCGTCCTTCGTCGACCGGGTGACGCTGCACGTCAGCGCCGGCCGCGGCGGCAACGGCGTCGCCTCGGTGCACCGCGAGAAGTTCAAGCCGCTGGGCGGCCCGGACGGCGGCAACGGCGGCCCGGGCGGGTCGGTGATCCTCCGCGTCGAGGCCGACGTCACCACGCTGGTCGACTACCACCACAGCCCGAAGCGCCGGGCCGAGAACGGCGGCCAGGGTGCCGGCGCCCACAAGAACGGCGGCCACGGCGCCGACCTGGTGCTGCCGGTGCCCGACGGCACCGTCGTCGCCAGCCCCGGCGGCGAGGTGCTCGCCGACCTGGTGGGTCCCGGCACCGAGCTCGTGGTGGCGCAGGGCGGCCGCGGCGGCCTCGGCAACGCGGCGCTGGCCAGCTCCAAGCGCAAGGCCCCCGGGTTCGCGCTGCTCGGGCGAGCCGGGCGAGGAGCTCGAGCTCGTGCTCGAGCTCAAGGTGGTGGCCGACGTCGGCCTGGTCGGCTTCCCGAGCGCCGGCAAGTCGAGCCTCATCGCCGCGATCAGCCGGGCCCGCCCGAAGATCGCCGACTACCCCTTCACCACGCTCGTGCCGAACCTCGGCGTGGTGAGCGCGGGCGACGTCACCTACACCGTCGCCGACGTGCCCGGACTGATCGAGGGCGCCAGCGACGGCCGCGGCCTCGGCCACGACTTCCTGCGGCACGTGGAGCGGTGCGCGGCGCTGGTGCACGTGCTCGACACCGCGACGATGGAGCCGGGCCGCAACCCGGCCGACGACCTCGACGTCATCGAGAACGAGCTCGCCCGCTACGGCGGGCTGGAGGACCGGCCGCGGCTGGTGGCGCTCAACAAGATCGACGTGCCCGACGGCCGCGACATCGCCGACATGGTGGTCGACGACCTCGAGGCGCGCGGGCTGCGCGTGTTCCCGGTGTCGGCGGCCTCGGGGGAGGGCACCCGGCAGCTGATGTTCGCGATGGCGGAGATCGTGCAGGCGGCCCGCGCCGAGCGCGAGGTGGCGGCGGCCACCCGGATCGTGCTCCGGCCGCCCAGCGCCGACGGCGCCGGCCAGTTCTCCGTCGAGCAGGCGCCGGAGGGGTGGCGGGTGCGCGGCACCAAGCCCGAGCGCTGGGTGCGGCAGACCGACTTCAGCAACGACGAGGCCGTGGGCTTCCTGGCCGACCGGCTCGACCGGCTCGGCGTCGAGGCCCGGCTGCTCGAGCTCGGGGCCGCGGAGGGCGACACCGTGCTCATCGGCGACCCGGACGACGCCGTCGTGTTCGACTTCCGCCCCGGCCTGGACGCCGGTGCCGAGAACCTCGCGCGCCGCGGCGAGGACATCCGGCTCCGCGAGGAGCGGCCCGCGGTCCGACGCCGCCGCGAGATCCAGGAGGGCCTGGGCGAGCGGGGCGAGGGCGAGACCCGCGCCGACGTCGCCCGCAAGCTCGACCAAGGCGCCAGGCGACGCGGTCCGGGCCGATGGCCTACGAGATCGGCTCGGCCGACGACCCCGACTGGGCGGAGAGCGACCCCGATGCGCGGTGAGGTCGCCGAGGCCACCCGAGTGGTGGTCAAGGTCGGCTCCTCGTCGCTGACGACGGCCGCGGGCGGCATCGACCCGGAGCGGCTGCGCGCCCTGGTCGACGTGCTCGCCGCCGCACGGGAGCGCGGCGCCGAGGTGGTGCTGGTGTCGTCCGGCGCCATCGCCGCCGGGCTCGCGCCGCTGGGCATGCCCCGGCGACCGTCGGCGCTGGCGCCCCAGCAGGCGGCCGCGGCGGTGGGGCAGGGCCTGCTCGTGCACCGCTACACCGAGGAGCTGGCGCGGCACGGCGTGGTGGCCGGCCAGGTGCTGCTCACGGCCGACGACGTGACCCGGCGCTGCGCACTACCGCAACGCCTACCGCACCTTCGCGAAGCTGCTCGAGCTCGGCGTGCTGCCGATCGTCAACGAGAACGACACGGTGGCCACCAGCGAGATCCGGTTCGGCGACAACGACCGGCTCGCGGCGCTCGTCGCCCACCTCGTGCACGCCGACCTGCTCGTGCTGCTGTCCGACGTCGACGGCCTCTACGACGGCGCGCCGGGCCGCGCGGGCAGCGCGCTGGTGCCGGTGGTGCGCTCCGAGGCCGACCTCGCCGGCGTCCGGGTGGGCCGGTCCGGCGGCGCCGGCGTCGGCACCGGCGGCATGCAGACGAAGCTGGAGGCGGCCCGGATCGCCACCGGTGCCGGCATCCCGGTGGTGCTCACCTCGGCCGCGCTGGCCGGGCCGGCGCTGGCCGGCGACGACGTCGGCACCCTGTTCCGCCCCACCGGACGCCGGCGTCCGACCCGGCTGCTCTGGCTCGCGCACGCCACCGAGCCGCGCGGCAGCGTGGTGCTCGACGCCGGCGCGGTGCGCGCCGTCGTGGAGCGGCGGGCCTCGCTGCTCGCCGCCGGCGTCACCGGCGCGACCGGCCGGTTCGTGGCCGGCGACCCGGTCGACCTGGTGGGCCCGGACGGCGTGCCCGTGGCGCGCGGGCTCGTGAACTTCGACGCCGAGGAGATCCCCGCGCTCGTGGGCCGCTCCACCGCCGACCTCAAGCGGCAGCTGGGAGCCGGCTACGAGCGCGAGGTGGTGCATCGCGACGACCTGGTGCTCCTGTGAGCCGCCCGGTGGTGCTGCGGGTGGCGCTCGGGGTGATCGTCGTCCCGGCGCTGGTGCTCACCGTGCTGCGGCTGACGCAGCCCGGGTGGGGGCCGGCGGTGCGGCTGGTCGCCTTCACGCCGTACGCGCTGCTCGCCTACGCCCTCGCGGCCGTGGTGGCGGTGCTGCTGCTCGGTGGTCGGGCGCCGCGTCGTGCGTCGACGTCGCCGCCACCGCCGTGGTGGTCGTCGGGCTGGTGCTCCACACGGCCTGGGTGTGGCCGCTGTTCGTCGGTGACGCCCCCGACCCCGCGGGCGACGAGCGGGTGGTGGTGATGGCCGTGAACGCCAGCTTCGGCGAGGCGGACGCCGAGGCCGTGGTGGCGGCGGTGCGCGAGTCCGGCGTCGAGGTGCTCGCCGTCAGCGAGATCGACGGGCCGTTCCTCGCCGCGCTCGAGCGGGCCGGGCTCGACGAGGTGCTCCCGGAGCGCGCCGGCGAGCCGAGCGGAGAGCGTGGCGGGCACGATGGTGTTCGGCCGGGAGGCGATCGAGCTCGTGGCCGAGGTCGACACCAGGTTCGACGGGCTGGTGGTGCGCACGCTCGACCTCACCTTCGCCGTCGTGCACCCGAGCCGCACCGACCCATCCCGACGCGTGGCGTCGCGACCAGGCGGTCGTGCTCGACGCCGCGCGCGAGCACGACGTCGACGCCGTGCTCGGCGACCTCAACGCGACGCTCGACCACGCGCCGCTGCGGCGGCTGGTCGACGCCGGCTGGCGCGACGCCGTGGAGCTCGCCAACGGCGGCTTCCTGCCCACCTGGCCCTCGCACGGCGAGTACTCCCCGTTCCCCGGCCCCGTCGTCGCGATCGACCACGTGATGGTCGACGACGGGCTCACCGTCACCGAGGTCGACACCGTCGACATCCCCGGCACCGACCACCGCGGCGTCGTCGCCACCCTCGCCCCGGCGGGGTGACGCCGACGGCGGAGCCCCGCCGTAGGCTGTCGAGTGCGATGAGCGAGACCGTGCACTACCTCGACCACGCCGCCACCACGCCGATGGTGCCCGCGGCGGTCGAGGCGATGACCCGGCACCTGCGCGACGTCGGCAACCCGAACTCGCTGCACGCCTCCGGGCGCCGGGCGCGGCGGGTCGTGGAGGAGAGCCGGGAGACCATCGCCCAGGCGCTCAACTGCCGCCCCGGCGAGGTGGTGTTCACCTCCGGCGGCACCGAGTCCGACAACCTCGCGCTCAAGGGCCTGCACTGGGCGCGCCGCGCCGTGCTCGAGCCCGCCGCGCAGCTGATCTCGACGGCGGTCGAGCACCACGCCGTCCTCGACCCGCTGCAGTGGCTGGCCGAGGCCGAGGGCGTGCCCGTGCGGCTGCTCGGGGTCGACCAGCGCGGCCGGATCGACCTCGCCGAGCTCGAGACGCTGCTCGCCGACCGGCCCACGTCGCTGGTGTCGGTGATGTGGGCGAACAACGAGGTGGGCACGATCCAGCCGATCGCCGAGGTGGTCGCGCTCGCGGCCGAGCACGGCGTGCCGGTGCACACCGACGCCGTGCAGGCGGTGGGGGCGGTGCCGGTCGACTTCGCGGCCGCCGGCGTCGACGCGCTCACCCTCACCGGGCACAAGCTCGGCGGCCCGTACGGCGTCGGCGCGCTCGTGGTGCGCCGCGAGACCACGGTGACCCCGCTGTCGCACGGCGGCGGGCAGGAGCGCGACATCCGCAGCGGCACCCTCGACACCCCCGCCATCGCCGGGTTCGCGGCCGCGGTGGAGGTGGCCGTCAAGCTCCAGACCGAGCACGCCGCCCGGATGGCCGAGCTGCGCGACGACCTGGTGCGCCGGGTCGTCGCCGCCGTCCCGGGCGCGCACCTGCACGGCCCGCAGCTGGGCGAGGACGGCCGGCTCCCCGGCAACGCGCACGTCGGCTTCCCGGGCTGCGAGGGCGACTCGCTGCTCATGCTGCTCGACGCCCGCGGCATCGAGTGCTCCACCGGCTCGGCCTGCTCCGCCGGCGTCGCCCAGCCCTCGCACGTGCTGCTCGCCATGGGCTGCAGCGAGGAGGAGGCCCGCCACTCGCTGCGGTTCTCGCTCGGCCACACCTCCACGCAGGCCGACGTCGACGCCGTCGTCGAGGCGATCGTGCCCGTCGTCGAACGGGCCCGGGCGGCGGCCCAGCGGTCATGAGGGTCGTCGCCGCCATGTCCGGGGGCGTCGACTCGGCGGTCGCCGCCGCCCGCGCGGTCGACGCCGGTCACGACGTCACCGGCGTGCACCTCGCGCTGTCGCGCAACCCGGCGTCCTACCGCTCGGGCGCGCGCGGCTGCTGCACGATCGAGGACAGCAACGACGCCCGCCGCGCCGCCGACGTGATCGGCATCCCGTTCTACGTGTGGGACCTCTCCGAGCGGTTCCACGACGACGTCGTGGAGGACTTCCTCGACGAGTACGCCGCCGGCCGCACCCCCAACCCCTGCCTGCGGTGCAACGAGAAGATCAAGTTCGAGGCGGTGCTGGAGCGGGCGCTCGCGCTCGGCTTCGACGCCGTCGCCACCGGCCACTACGCCCGGCTGCTCACGCGCGCCCGACGGCACCGTCGAGATGCACCGCGCCGCCGACCCGGGCAAGGACCAGAGCTACGTGCTCGGGGTGCTCGACCAGCACCAGCTCGCGCACTCGCTGTTCCCGCTCGGCGACTCCACCAAGACCGAGGTGCGCGCCGAGGCCGCGGCCCGCGGGCTGCTGGTGGCGGAGAAGCCCGACAGCCACGACATCTGCTTCGTCGCCGACGGCGACACCTCCGGCTGGCTGCGCGAGAAGCTCGGCGACCGGGCGCCCAACCGGGGCGGCGCCGTCGTCGACGAGCACGGCGCCGAGCTCGCCCGCCACGAGGGCAGCTGGGCGTTCACGATCGGCCAGCGCAAGGGACTGCGGCTCGGCCACCCGGCGCCCGACGGGAAGCCCCGCTACGTGCTCGACATCGAGCCGGTGTCCGGCACCGTCACCGTCGGAGCCCGCGAGCGGCTCGCCGTCCGTCGCATCACCGGCACCGCGCCGCGGTGGAGCGGCACCGCCCCGGCTGCGGTCGCCGGGAGCGTGCAGCTGCGTGCCCACGGCGAGCCGATCCCGGCCCGCGTCATCGTCGGGGAGGCGGTCGAGATCGAGCTGGCCGAGCCGGCCTACGGGATCGCGCCCGGCCAGGCGGCCGTCGTCTACGAGGGGACCCGGGTCGTCGGGTCGGCCACCATCGCGAGCACGGCGCCGTGACGGCGCGCGCCACCGGCGTCGGGTCGATGCCCGGCGACGACCAGGCCGCGTTCGAGGAGGCGCTGCGCCTCGTGCTCGGGGAGCTGACGCCGCCGACCGGGCTGCCGTTCCTGCCCGAGGTGCCTGGACGCGGGGCGCTGGCCGGCATGACGGGCCGGGCGCTGGCGCTGGTGACCGAGATCGGCGTCGACCTGCAGCCGGCCGGCTGGCGGCTGGTCGGCGCGCCGTCGTCCTCGGGGATCGACCACCGCCGGGCGCGGTCGCTGCTGGCGCAGGACCTCGACACGCTCGAGGAGCAGACGCAGGGCTACGTGGGCGGACTCAAGGTGCAGGTGGCGGGCCCCTGGACGCTGGCGGCGACCGTCGAGAAGCCCCGCGGCGACAAGGTGCTGGCCGACCACGGCGCCCGCCGCGACCTCGCCGCCGCGCTGGCCGAGGGCGTCCGCGACCACGTCGCCGACCTCCGCCGCCGGCTGCCCGGCGCCGACCCGCTCGTGGTGCAGGTCGACGAGCCCGCGCTGGCCGCCGTCCTCGCCGCGCGGGTGCCCACGGCGTCCGGGTTCGGCCGGCACCGCGCCGTCGAGCCTCCCGAGGCAAGCGACCTGCTGGGCCTGGTGCTCGCCGCCGTCACCGACGCGGGGGCCGAGCCGTGGGTGCACTCCTGCGCGGGCGAGACCCCGTGGGAGCTGGTGCGCGGCGCCGGCGCGCGCGGCCTGGTGGCCGACCCGGCCGTGGTCGACGGCGCCGGCCACGACGCCCTGGCCGCCGCGCTCGAGGCCGGCGAGACGGTGGCGCTCGGCGTCCTGCCCAGCACCGACCCCGCCTCCGATCCCACCGACGCCCAGCTCACCGAGCGCGTGCTCCGCTGGCTCGACATGCTCGGTCTCGACCCGGCGGAGGTCGGCGACCGGCTCGTCGTCACCGGGTCGTGCGGCTTCGCCGGCGCGAGCCCGGCCTGGACCCGCCGCGCCCTCACGCTCTCCGCGGCGGCGGCCGGCCACCTGGGTTGAGCGGTGGCTCAGCCACCGTTGGCTCGTGGGGGCGGTGAGTCAGCCACCGAATGTTGGCGGGGAACGGTGGCTGAGTGACCGCCCGGCCGGGGGAGGGTGGCTGAGTCACCGCCCCGGTCGGGGGGAGGGGATCAGCCCTCGGCGAGCGCCTTCAGGTTGAGCAGCTGACGGCGGGCCATCACCAGGTCGCCTACGGAGACGACCGGCGCGAGCAGCCGGCCCCGGCCGAGCACGATCTTCAGCAGCAGCCGACTGCCCCCGGCGCCCGGCTCCACCACGTACGACATCACCGCGCCCAGGATCCGCGCGGTGAGCGCGTGCCCGGGATCGACCGCGAGCACGCGTCCCTGGGGCCGCCCGAACGCGGTGGTGAACGGGTCGCCCGGCCGCGGCTCCGGCAGGCGGCGCAACTCACGTGGCGAGCGGCGGCCGAGGTTGTCGACCCAGTCGTAGGAGTACGGCGCCAGCCTGATCTGCACCACCCACGGCCACACGGCCGACGGCGGCGCGGCGACGTCCACGCCGCGCCAGGCCTCCAGAGCCGGGGACGGGACGACGTCGTCACACGGGTAGTGGCGGGCGACCTCGTCGTCGCTCACGCCCCATCGATCGCCGATCACTCGACGATCGTGCTCCTCGATGCGGACGGCGGGCTGCCGTCCGTCGCGGACCTCACACGTGTCCCCGGCCACAGCCGGCGAGCATGAGGTCCGCGACGAGCGGAGTGAGCTCAGCCCACGTGGACCGGGGCGGCCTCGGGGCCGTCGGTGGCGAGCTCGGTGTGCTTCACGTCGAGGAAGATCCAGACGATCACCGAGGCGGCGAGCATCATGATCGACCCGATGAGGAACGCGTTGGTGGCGCCCTCGGTGAAGGTGGCCTGGAACCCGGCGAAGGAGAGGAACTCCTGGAACTTGTCGGCCGGCATGGCCTGGTCGAGGCCCGGCTCCCTGCGCGGCCTGCGCGAGCTGCGGCCCCACCTCGTCGGCGCGGTTCTGCGAGAAGTGCAGCGCCACGGTGCTCAGGGTCGCGAGACCCAGGGCGCCGCCGACCTGCTGCATCGTGTTGAGGACGCCGGAACCGATGCCCGAGTCCTCGGTGCGCACGTGGTGCACCGCGGTGAGCGTGAGCGGCACGAACGTGAGGCCCATGCCGATCGACATCGTGACGATCCACGGGAAGATCGAGACCCAGTAGCTGACGTCGGCACCTGCGGTGGAGTCGGCGGCCAGGGCGCGGATGACGGCGCCGGCCGAGTCGTCGACGTCGATGCGCGAGAACATGAACAGCGAGAACGCCGCGAGCAGCGTGCCGCTGCCCGCCAGGTACCGGGCGTCGATGCGGTTGACCAGGTTGGAGGCGAGACCCGCGCCGATCACGATGCCGAACGAGAACGGCAGGAACGCGAAGCCGGCCTCGAGCGGGCTGTAGCCCATGACCTGCTGGATGAACAGGCTCAGGAAGTAGAACATCGCGAACATCGCGGCCGGGGCCAGCATCATCGCCAGGAAGCTCGTGGCGCGGGTGCGGTTCTGCAGGATGCGCAGCGGGAGCAGCGGGTGCTCGGTGCGCATCTCGATGAGCACGAAGGCCACGAGCAGGACCACGCCGGCCGCCAGGCTGGCGATCGTCCAGGGGTCGCCCCAGCCGTAACGCTCGTCGCCGGCGCGGGTGAGGCCGTAGACGATGCCCATGAGGCCGGCGGTGCCGGTGAGGGCGCCGGGGACGTCCATGCGGCCGGGCCGCGACTCCGACTCGGGCAGGAAGCGCGGCGCCAGGAAGGCGGCGGCCAGGCCGATCGGGACGTTGATGAGGAAGGTCAGGCGCCAGCCGCTGAGGTCGAGCCCGGCCACGGAGTCGAGGCCGGTGAGCCAGCCGCCGAGGATGAGGCCGACGGCGGCGCCGGCACCCGACATCGCGGCGTAGACGGCGAACGCCCGGTTGCGCGCCGGCCCGGCGGGGAACGCGGTGGTGATGAGGGCGAGCGCCGCGGGGGAGGCGAGTGCGGCACCGAGGCCCTGCAGGCCACGCGAGCTGAGCAGCATGACCTCGCTGGTCGCGAAGCCGCCGACCAGGGAGGCCACCGCGAAGATGACGAGGCCGATCATGAAGATCCGGCGCCGGCCGTACAGGTCGGCCAGCCGGCCGCCGAGGAGCAGCAGGCCACCGAACGCGAGCGCGTAGCCGGTGACGATCCACGACAGGTTCGCCTGGTTGATGTCGAGGTCCTCGCCGATGTACGGGAGGGCGATGTTGGCGATGCTGGCGTCGAGCACCACCATCAGCTGGGCCATCGAGATGAGCACGAGGGCCCATCCCAGGTGGCGGGTCTTCGGCGGGAGCGGCGTCGCGCTCCTCGGTGAGGTCGGTCATGAGGTCCGGTCCTGGTCTTCCTGTGTGGTGGTGGTCTCGGTGCAGTGCGTGACTGCGGGGAGGACGATCTGGTCGATCACCCGGGAGATGAGGTCGTTGGTGGGCTGCTCGCCGAGCAGGAAGGCGCGGTGGAGCACGATCCCGGGGAGGGCGGCGACGATGAGGTCGAGCTCGACGTCGGGGCCGATCTCGCCACGGGCCTGCGCCCGCTCGAAGATCACCAGGCCGTGGGCGGCCTTGGGGCCGATGAAGTCGCGGCGGAACCGCTCGGCGAAGGCCTCGTCGCGCCCGATCGCGGTGACGACGGCGCCGAGGATCGCCATCTCGGCGCGGTCGGTGAGCCCGCCCATGCCGCAGAAGGCCTCGAGGAGGTCACCGCGCAGCGAGCCGGTGTCGGCCGGCGGGGGCATCTCGCCCTTGCGCACGAGGAGTGCCTCGATGATGAGGGTGTTCTTGTCCTGCCAGCGCCGGTACAGCGTCGCCTTGGAGGCCCGGGCCTTGGCGGCCACGGCGTCCATGGTGAGCCGGTCGTAGCCGACCTCGGCGAGCACGGTGAGCGCCGCATCGAGGATCTCCTGCTCGCGGTCGCCCTCGACGCGTGGACGGGTCGCGGCATCGCCGTCGGCGTCGATGCGAGGGGCGGGTGTCATGTGAGCCTCGTCACTGGATAGAACGGAACAGTTTCGTTTCATCCAGTAGAGCAGGCGTCGATGCCGTCGTCAATTCGCTCAGAGTGAACAGGGTGTGAACCGGCTCACGGCGCCAGCAGGTCCAGGCACCGGGTGCGGGCGAACTCGTTCCACGCCGTCACCCTGCGGAGCATGTAGTGCCCGGTGCGGCCCATGTCGTGGAACTCGGTGTCGGTGGCGACCCGGGCCGCGCGGCCGAGGAAGGCGCGGGTGGCCCGCGCCGAGGTGATCTTGTCGGTGCGGCCGTGGGCGGCGGCGACCCGGCGGCCGGCGAGGGCGGCCACGGGGTCGTCGGGCTGCCACCACGGTGCCAGCCCGACCACGCCCACCACGGAGGGGTCGTCGGCCACGTAGGCCGCCGTGCGGGCACCCATCGAGTGCCCGAGCAGGACGACGGGCAGGTCGCCGAGCTCGGCGCGCGCCTCGTCGAGCGCCCGGCGCGCGTCGGCCACCGGGGCGCCACCGTTCCACCCGCGCTCGCGGTAGCGCAGCAGCCACGACGACGCGCCGGCGTCCGCGAGCGCGGACCCGAGCGCGCGCTGCATCGCGGCCATCCGCTGCCACGAGGCGCTGCGGCCGTCGACCGACTCCCGGCTGCGCTGCTTGCCGCCGTGGAGCAGCAGCACGAGGGCGCGCGGGTCGGGCACGTCGCGGCGGGTCAGGCTGGGCACGGTCCCCATTCGTAGACGACGGCACCCCGGATTGCCTCACCCGGGTGTCGGTCGGGCCGGGCAGGATGGGCCCGTGACAGACGCCCCCGACGTGCCACCCGACGACGCCCGCGAGGAGCACCGCCTGCTGGCGGAAGAGATCGACGACGCGCGCTGGCGTTACTTCGTGCTCGACGCGCCCACGCTCGACGACGGCGAGTACGACCGCCGGATGCGGCGGCTCCAGGACCTCGAGGAGCAGTTCCCCGAGCTCCGCACCCCCGACTCGCCCACCCAGAAGGTCGGCGGCGCGGTGTCCACCGAGTTCACCGCGGTCGACCATCTGCGACGCATGGAGAGCCTCGACAACGCCTTCTCGCTCGAGGAGCTCGCGTCGTGGCACGCGCGGCTGGCCCGCGACGGCGTCGAGTCGCCCGACCTGCTCTGCGAGCTCAAGGTCGACGGGCTCGCCATCAACCTGCTCTACGAGGAGGGCCGGCTGGTCCGCGCCCTCACCCGCGGCGACGGCACCACCGGCGAGGACGTCACGCCCAACGTGAAGACGATCGACGTCGTGCCGCACCGGCTCTCCGGCACGAAGGAGTTCCCGGTGCCGGCGTTGATCGAGGTGCGCGGCGAGGTGTTCCTGCCCAAGGAGGCCTTCGAGCGGCTCAACGAGTCCATGACCGACGCCGGCAAGCCGGTGTTCGCCAACCCGCGCAACGCCGCCGCCGGGTCGCTCCGGCAGAAGGACCCCAAGGTCACCGCCACCCGTGCGCTCGGCATGGTCTGCCACGGCATCGGGGCCCGCGAGGGGTTCGAGCCGCAGGCGCAGTCGCACGCCTACGAGGCGCTGCGCACCTGGGGGCTGCCGATCTCGGAGGAGGTGAAGGTGCTCGGGAGCCTGGCGGACGTCGAGAAGTACATCGGCCACGCCGGCGAGCACCGGCACACGATCGTGCCCTACGAGATCGACGGCGTCGTGGTGAAGGTCGACGACGTCGCGCTGCAGCGCCGGCTCGGCTCCACCAGCCGGGCGCCGCGATGGGCGATCGCGTTCAAGTACCCGCCCGAGGAGGTCAACGCGAAGCTCCTCGAGATCCGGGTCAACGTCGGCCGCACCGGCCGGGTCACCCCCTACGGCGTCATGGAGCCCACCCGGGTCGCCGGCTCCACCGTCGAGAACGCCACGCTGCACAACGCCCACGAGGTGAAGCGCAAGGACGTGCGACCCGGCGACACCGTCGTGCTGCGCAAGGCGGGCGACGTCATCCCCGAGATCCTCGGCCCGGTGCTGCCGCTGCGGCCGAAGGGCCTGCGGCCGTGGCGGATGCCCACGAAGTGCCCGGCCTGCAAGACCGCGCTCGCCCAGCAGAAGGAGGGCGACAAGGACCTCCGCTGCCCCAACCACGAGCACTGCCCGGCCCAGGTGCGCGAGCGCGTCTTCCACGTGGCCGGCCGCGGCGCGTTCGACATCGAGGGCCTCGGCTACGAGGCGGCGGTGGCCCTGCTCGACGCCGGCGTGATCGCCAACGAGGGCGACGTGTTCGACCTCGACGAGGCCCTGCTGCGGAAGGCGCCGCTGTTCACCCGCGCACCCAGGAAGGGCGAGGGCGACGATCCGGTGCTGAGCGCCAACGGGCAGCGACTGCTCGACAACCTCGCCTCGCGCAAGCAGGTGCCGCTGTGGCGGGTGCTGGTGGCGCTGTCGATCCGGCACGTCGGCCCCACCGCGGCCCGCGCGCTCGCCCAGGAGTTCGGCTCGATGGACGCCGTCCGCGGGGCCTCGCGGGAGGCACTGGCCGACGCCGAGGGCGTCGGACCCACGATCGCCGACGCCGTCATCGAGTGGTTCGGCGTGCCGTGGCACCGCGCGATCGTCGACGCCTGGACGGCGGCCGGGGTGTCGATGGCCGACGAGCGCGACGAGTCGGTGCCCCGCACTCTCGAGGGGCTCACCGTCGTCGTCACCGGGTCACTGGTCGACTTCAGCCGCGACTCGGCCAAGGAGGCGATCCTGGCCCGCGGCGGCAAGGCCGCCGGCTCGGTGTCGAAGAAGACCGACTACGTGGTGGTGGGCGAGAACGCCGGCACCAAGGCCGACAAGGCCGAGCAGCTCGGCGTGCCGGTGCTCGACGAGGCCGGCTTCAAGGCGCTGCTGGAGTCCGGACCGTCCTGACGCCGGGCCGTCGGTCCCGGTCACGACTCGCGGCGCACCCCACCGAGCACGAGGTCGTCGGCGAAGTTCTCGAGCGGCTCGGTGCCGCACTCGGTGCCGCCCTGCACCTGCTGGCACTGTGCCACCGGCTCGCCCTCGAGTCCGTTCGGCACGACCTCGAGGTCGGGGCTGTCGGTGGTGCAGTCGCCGCTCACCGCGTCGCACGTGGTCACCCGGCCGCGGTCGTCGACCGTCACCAGGTCGCCGCCCGAGGTCCAGCCCCAGTCGTAGGCCGCGCCCGGCACCTCGGCGTGCTCGCCGGTGTCGATGTCGTAGACGTCGGTGACCGCGGTCTCGGGGTCGACGTCGTCCTCGACGAACACCTTGGCGAACCGGCCGTCCGGGGAGAGCTGGAGCCAGGAGTATCCCGGGGTCTCCACCCGCAGCAGCTCCTCGCCGGTGCTCACGTCGACCACCACCGACTCGTCCTCCCCGCCGCTCGCCGCCCGGCCGCCGGCGACGTCGCCGTGCTGGAAGGACCCGTCGTCCGGCGCGACCTCGCCGGTGCGCCAGTCGAGGGCGAACCCCTGCTCGCCGGCCTGGAGCCACACCCGGTCGCCGCTCACCGAGAGCGGCAGGAAGTCCGAGCGCGCGCCGGGCACCGGGACCCGCGCGACCTCGCGGTCGGTCACGACGTCGTGCACCACCACCTGCACCTCGCCGGCCACCGTCTCGGCCCATACCAGGATCGGCTGCGCGGGGTCGGTGGAGTGCCAGGTCTCCTCCGTCTCCACCGAGACCGGCCGCACCTCGCCGTCCGGGGTCACGAGCGAGAAGCTCTGCCGGCCGCCGCCGTCGCTGTAGGGGTTGTCGCCGTGGCGCACGAGCACGCCGGCCGAGGTGTAGAACAGCGACTTCACCGCGCCGTCGTCGATGCGCGCGCGCACCGCGCCGCCGTCCAGGTAGACGTCGGTGCCGATCGCGAACACCGCGCCGGAGTCCGGGGGCCGCGGCGGCCCGGCGGGGTCGACCGCCCGCTCGTCGTCGCCGCCGAAGGCGAGCGTGAGCACGGTCCCGACGACGGTGAGCGTGGCGAGGGCGGCGGCGCCGTGCGCGAGGCGGCGCCGGGTGCGCCGGCCACGGCCACGGGCGAGCACCTCGGCGGCGGGCGCCGCCGGGACCGCGAAGCCGTCGGCCTCGTCGTGCAGCAGCTGGGAGAGTCGCTCAGTCACGGGAGCCTCCGGGTGAGAGGGAGTGCGGGACGACGGCGTCGCCGAGCAGCAGGCGCAGCTTGGCGAGGGCGTCGGAGGTCTGGCTCTTGACGGTGCCGGGGGAGCACCCGAGCGCGGCCGCGGTGGCGGCGACGCCGAGGTCCTCGTAGTAGCGCAGGACGACGACCGCGCGCTGCCGCGGCGGCAGCTGGGCCAGGGCGGCCACCAGGGTGGGCCGGTCGGTCTCGTCGGGCCCCGGCGGCGTGACGCCCTCGGGCACCACGTCGGTGGGGCGCTCGTTGCGCCACGAGCGGCGCCGGAACCACGAGGCCGCGGTGTTGACGAGCGTGGTGCGCGCATAGCCCGGGGCGGCGGCGAGGTCGCGCACCTTCCCCCAGCTGGCATAGGTCTTCGCGAGCGCGGTCTGCACCAGGTCCTCGGCCTCGGCGGCGTCGCCGAGCAGCAGATACGCGGTCCGGTAGAGCGACGGCCACGCAGCGTGGACGAGCTCGGTGAACTGCTCGTCGGTCGGTGGTCGGGTGGGTCGCGGCACGGGCTGCTCCTCGGGTCGGTCACCCTTCCAGATGCCGCGAGATACCCGCCCGGTTGGGCTCAAATCCGGGGGTGCCGCAGCCGATACCCAAATGTGACCCCCCACCGCTCCCTCCGACCGGCCGCGCGGCCGGTCGCGGTCGCGCTGCTGGTGGCGGTGGTGTTGGTGCTGCTCGTGCTCGCCGACTCCGACGCCCGCTCAGCGCCGACCGCGCCGGACGCGCCGGTGCCGGCCGGACCCGACGTCCTCGCGGCCGTCGCAGGTCCGGTCGCACCGGGGTCGGTCCTCCGGGGGGTCACGGCACGGCGGTCGCGCTCGGCGGTCGACACGTCCTCGCGGGCCGCCGTGCAGCGCGCCTACCGGCGGCAGATGCAGCCACTGCTGCAGTCCGAGCCGGCGATCGTGCCGGACGGCTGCCGCTACGCCGCCACCCCGACCGCCACGCAGCGCCGCACGATCGGCGCGGTCAACTACGCCCGGCGCATGGCGGGGCTCGACCCGGTGGCGCTCGACGCCTCGCTGTCGCGCCGCGCGCAGCGGGCCGCACTGATCCAGCACCACCTCGGCTACCTGACCCACACGCCGTCGGCGACCGCCCCGTGCTTCTCCGAAGTCGGGGCACTCGCGGCCGGACGGTCCAACCTCGCCTACAAGTACGACGGCGCCGCGACCGTGCTCGCCTACCTGGAGGACCGCGGCAGCTCGAACCGCGCTGCCGGACACCGTCGCTGGCTCCTCGCCCCCACCACCGAGGCCATGGGCACCGGCCAGGTCGGCGAGTACAACGCGCTCTACGTCGTGCCGCCGAGCCGGCTGCGCTCGGAGCGCAACGCGAACCCGACGTGGATCGCCTGGCCGGCGGCCGGCTGGTTCCCGGCCGAGATGCAGCCCGGCGGGCGCTGGTCGTTCGGCGCCGCCCGTCCCGGGCTCGGGCTGGGCAAGGCGACGGTGCGCGTCACCGTCGGCGGCAGGGCCGTCCCGCTGCGCCTCTACCGGCCGCACCCGGGCTACGGCGAGCAGGCCACGCTGGTGTGGGACCTGAAGGCCCCGATCGCGGTGCCGCGGGGCGGCGTCCGCGCGGCCACCGTCACGGTGCGCGGCATGACGCTGCACGGCAAGCCGCTGCCGGCCCGCCGCTACACGGTGCGGCTGTTCTGGGCTGCCGGCTGACGCCTGAACCACCCGGCTGCGCCGCCACCCCGACGCCCTAGGGTTTGGGCATGCCCGAGACCCCCGGGATCTCCCGTGACGAGGTGGCCCACCTCGCGATGCTGGCGCGCATCGACCTCAGCGACGCCGAGCTCGACCACCTGGCGCCGCAGCTGTCGGTGATCCTCGAGTCGGTCGCCTCGATCCAGGGCGTGGCCGACGCCGACGTGCCGCCGACCTCCCACCCGCTGCCCCTCACCAACGTGTTCCGCGACGACGTCGTGGTGCCCGGCCTCACCGCCGAGCAGGCACTGTCCGGTGCCCCGGAGACCGAGCAGCAGCGGTTCGCCGTCCCACGGATCCTGGGGGACGAGCAATGAGCACCCCGACGCCGCGCGACACCGCGGCCACGATGGCCGACGCACTGGCGGCGGGGGACACGACGTCGGTCGAGCTCACCCGGATGCAGCTGAGGCGGATCGGCGAGGTCGACGGCGCCGTGCACGCCTTCCTCCACGTCGACACCGACGGCGCGCTGGCGCAGGCCGAGGCGTCGGACGCCCGCCGCGCGGCCGGCACCCCGGCCTCCGCGCTCGACGGCGTGCCGATCGCCGTCAAGGACGTGCTGGCCACCGAGGGTCTCCCCACCACCTGCGGCTCGCGGATCCTCGAGGGCTGGGTGCCGCCGTACGACGCCACGGTGGTGGCGCGGGTGAAGGCGGCCGGGCTCCCGATCCTCGGCAAGACGAACATGGACGAGTTCGCGATGGGCTCCTCCACCGAGCACTCGGCCTACGGCCCCACCCGCAACCCGTGGGACCTCGAGCGGATCCCCGGTGGCTCCGGCGGCGGCTCGTCGGCCGCGGTCGCGTCCTACCAGGCGCCGCTGGCGCTCGGTACCGACACCGGCGGCTCGATCCGCCAGCCGGGCGCCGTCACCGGCACCATCGGCGTCAAGCCCACCTACGGCTCGGTGTCGCGCTACGGGCTGGTGGCGCTGGCCAACTCGCTCGACCAGGTCGGCCCGGTCACCCGCACCGTGCTCGACGCCGCCCTGCTGCACGAGGTGATCGCCGGCCACGACCCCCTCGACTCCACCTCCGCGCAGGTCGAGGTGCCCGACCTCGTCGCGGCCGCCCGGCAGGGCGCCGACGGCGACCTGTCCGGCGTGCGGGTCGGCGTCGTGAAGGAGCTCGGCGGGGATGGTTACCAGGACGGTGTTCTCGCCCGGTTCCGCGAGGCCGTCGACGTCATGGTCGACGCGGGCGCCGAGGTGGTGGAGGTGTCGTGCCCGACCTTCGTGCACGCGCTCGCCACCTACTACCTGATCCTGCCGGCGGAGGCGTCCAGCAACCTCGCCAAGTTCGACGCGATGCGCTACGGCCTGCGGGTGCTGCCCGAAGGCGTCGAGGCGCCGTCGGCCGAGGAGGTCATGCGCGCCACCCGCGACGCCGGCTTCGGCGAGGAGGTGAAGCGCCGCATCATCCTCGGCACCTACGCGCTCTCCAGCGGCTACTACGACGCCTACTACGGCCAGGCGCAGAAGGTGCGCACGCTCGTGATCCGCGACTTCGAGGCGGCCTTCGCCCACGCCGACGTGCTGGTGTCGCCGACGGCGCCGACCACGGCGTTCAAGATCGGCGAGAAGGTCGACGACCCGCTCGCGATGTACCTCAACGACCTCGCCACGATCCCGGCCAACCTGGCGGGCAACCCCGGCATCTCGGTGCCGAGTGGGCTGGCCGACGAGGACGGGCTGCCGGCCGGCGTCCAGGTGCTCGCGCCGGTGCTCGCCGACGACCGGGTCTACCGGGTCGGGGCGGCGCTCGAGGCGCTGTTGAGCCAGAAGTGGGGCGGTCCGCTGCTCGACCAGGCCCCCGAGCTCGAGGCGGTGTCGGCATGACGGCGACCCTCGTCCCCTTCGACGACGTGCTGGCGGCCTACGACCCCGCCCTCGGGCTCGAAGTGCACGTGGAGCTCGGCACGGCGTCCAAGATGTTCTGCGGCTGCTCGACCACGTTCGGCGCCGAGCCGAACACCCAGGTGTGCCCCACCTGCCTCGGGCTGCCCGGCGCGATGCCGGTGGTGAACCGCATGGCGGTGGAGTCGGCGATCCGGATCGGGCTGGCGCTCAACTGCTCGATCGCCGAGTGGTGCCGGTTCGCGCGGAAGAACTACTTCTACCCGGACATGCCGAAGAACTTCCAGACCTCCCAGTACGACGAGCCGATCTGCTTCGACGGCTGGATGGACGTCGACGTCGACGGCGAGACGTTCCGGGTGGAGATCGAGCGCGCCCACATGGAGGAGGACACCGGCAAGTCCACCCACATCGGCACCTCGGGCCGCATCCACGGCGCCGACTACTCGCTCGTCGACTACAACCGCGCCGGCATCCCGCTCGTCGAGATCGTCACCAGGCCGATCCTCGGCGCCGGCGCGAAGGCACCGGAGGTGGCGCGCGCGTACGTGACCCAGCTGCGCGACCTGATCGTCGCCCTCGGCGTCTCGGAGGCACGGATGGACCAGGGCAACCTGCGCGCCGACGTGAACCTCTCGCTGTCGCCGAAGGGGTCGGGCACGCTCGGCACCCGCACCGAGACCAAGAACGTCAACTCGTTCCGGTCGGTGGAGCGGGCGGTGCGGTTCGAGATGCAGCGCCACGCGGCCGTGCTCGACGGCGGCGGGTCGATCCTGCAGGAGACCCGCCACTGGCACGAGGACACCGGCGTCACCACCTCGGGTCGTGAGAAGTCCGACGCCGACGACTACCGCTACTTCCCCGAGCCCGACCTGGTGCCGGTGGCGCCGTCGCGGGAGTGGGTGGACGAGCTGCGCGGCACGCTGCCGGAGAACCCCACCGAGAAGCGGGCCCGGCTGCAGGCCGACTGGTCGGTCACCGACCTCGAGATGCGCGACATCGTCGGGGCCGGCGCCCTGCTGCTGGTCGAGGACACCGTCGCCGCCGGCGCCTCGCCGCAGGCCGCCCGCAAGTGGTGGCTGGGCGAGCTCGCGCGCCGGGCCAAGGACGACGGCGTCGAGCTGCCCGACCTCGCCGAGCGGGGGGTGGGCCCGGCCGACGTGGCCGCCGTCCAGGCGCTCGTCGACGCCGGCACCGTGAACGACAAGCTGGCCCGGCAGGTGTTCGACGGGCTGCTCGCCGGCGAGGGCACGCCGGCCGAGATCGTCGAGCAGCGGGGCCTCGCGGTGGTGTCGGACGAGGGCGCGCTGTCGGCCGCCGTCGACGAGGCGATCGCCGCGAACCCCGACGTCGCCCAGAAGATCCGCGACGGCAAGCACGCCGCTGCCGGAGCCCTCATCGGCGCGGTGATGAAGCAGATGCGCGGCCAGGCCGACGCCGGACGGGTGCGCGAGCTCGTCCTCGAGAAGCTCGCCTGAGGAGGAGCAGGAGCCGATGACCGACACCACCACCCTCACCGACCGTCTCGACGCGGGCCCGGTGATCTGCGCCGAGGGCTTCCTGTTCGAGCTCGAACGGCGTGGCTACCTCACCGCCGGCGAGTTCGTGCCCGAGGTGGCCCTGGAGTACCCGGACGCGCTGCGCGCGTTGCACGTCGACTTCCAACGCGCGGGCTCCGACGTCGTGGAGGCGTTCACCTACAACGGGCACCGCGAGAAGATGCGCGTGATCGGCAAGGAGGAGCTGCTGGAGCCTCTCAACCGTGCGGCTCTGCAGATCGCCCGCTCGGTGGCCGACCAGGTGCCGGGCAACCTCATGGCCGGCAACATCTCCAACACCAACATCTGGGACCCGGCCGACGCCGCGAAGCAGGCGGAGGTGCGGGGCATGTTCGAGGAGATGGTCGGCTGGGCCGTCGACGAGGGCGCCGATCTGATCATCGGCGAGACCTTCTACTTCGCCGAGGAGGCGCTCACCGCGCTCGAGGTCGGGAAGGCCACCGGCCTTCCCGTCGTCCTCACGATCGCGCCCATGGCGCTCGAGGAGATGGCCGACGGCATCGGGATCGTCGAGACGTGCCAGCGGTTGGAGCAGGCGGGTGCGGACGTCGTCGGCATGAACTGCTTTCGCGGCCCCGACACCATGCTGCCGTGGCTGCGCCGGATCCGGGAGGCCGTGTCGTGCCACGTCGGGGCGCTCCCGATTCCGTACCGCACGACGCAGGCGGAGCCGACGTTCTTCAACCTCAGCGACCCGCGGGCCACCGTGCCCTCGCCACACGGCCGCACCTTCCCGACCGCGCTCGACCCGCTCTACGCCAACCGGTACGAGGTCGGCGCCTTCGCGCGCGAGGCGGCCGAGATCGGCGTCCGGTACCTGGGCGTGTGCTGCGGCGCCTCGCCCATGCTGGTGCGCGAGGTCGCCGAGGCCGTGGGCCGCACCACGGAGGCCAGCAGGTTCTCGGAGAACATGGCGAACCACTTCATGTATGGCGAGAACGACCGGCTGCCCGACCACATCGCGGCGCTCGGCGACCGAGCCTGAGCCTGCCGTCGCGAGCTGCGTGGGCGGGAATGGGCACGGCGTGCCGAGAGGGCTACGCTGCCGCCGACACATCAACTCAACGCCCGTGGTGGGGGAAGCCGGTCGAAGTCCGGCGCTGACCCGCAACCGTAGGCGGCCTCTCGGGGCCGCGAGCCGGAGCACCTGACACGACGCGTCCTGACCACCTCGCTGTCGTGGAAAACAGCGGGTCGTCCCGTCGCCGGGGTGCCCGCTGTGTGCAGCGGAAAGGAATCCCGATGACGCCCATGCGCATCGTGGGTGCCGGCATCGCCGGTGCCCTCGCCCTCACCACCGTGCTGGTGGCACCGCCGGCCCAGGCCGACGACCGCGCCGTCGCGGTCGGCAACGCTTGGCTCGTGCGGCAACTCGACGACGGGGTCGTGCACAACGACCAGTACGACTTCGACGACGTCGGCCTGACGATCGACACCGCCCTCGCGCTCGCCGCGATCGACGCCCCGGCCGCGCAGCTCGACCGGATCGAGACCGGCCTGGCGCCCCTGGTCGACGGCTACACCGGGGGTGGCGACTACGGGGGTTCCGCGGCGAAGGCGCTCGTGGCCGCGCAGCTCCTCGGCGCCGACCCCACCACCTACGGCGGTGTCGACCTCGTCGAGCTCACCGAGGCCCGGGTGCTCGACGCGCCGGCCGGCCGGCTCGCCGACGTGGACAGCCCCTTCGGCGACTTCGTCAACGTCGTCAGCCAGTCCCTCGGCGCCCGCGGCCTCAGCGACGCCGACTCGCCCGACGCGGCCGCCGTCGAGGCCTTCCTCCTCGAGCAGCAGTGCGACGCCGGCTTCTTCCGGCTCAGCCTCACCGCCGACAAGGCCGCGCCCGAGCAGGGCTGCGTCACCGGCGCCGAGGGCAGCGAGCCCGACGTCGACGCCACGGCCATCACCATCCTCAACCTGCTCGAGATCGACACCCCCTCGCCGGCGGTGACCACGGCGATCGCCGACGCGGTGGGCTGGCTGCAGGACACGCAGGCGGCCGACGGCTCGTTCTCGGGCACCGGCACCGGCGGCCCCAACGCGAACTCGACCGGCCTGGCCGGCTGGGCCCTCGGCGAGTCGGCGCTCCCCGGCACCGAGGCGGACGCCGCGGCCGCGGCGGTCTGGGTGCGTCGCGTCCAGGCGGTCAACAACGGCCGCTGCACCTCCGCGCTCGTGGGCGAGCAGGGCGGGATCGCGCTCGACCCGGCGGCGTTCGCCACCGGGCTGGAGTCGGGCATCCCGGCCGAGACCCAGGACCAGTGGCGACGCGCCACCACCCAGGCCCTCCCGAGCCAGCAGTGGGCGCCCGAGCCCGAGGGTGCGCGTGCGGTGGGCGGCGGCACCACGGCGTACGTCGCCGCGAACAGCGTTCGCACGGTCACCGCGACCGGCGTCGCTCCGGGCGACCGGGTCTGCGCGTGGACGACGACCACCCAGTCGCAGCGCCCCTCCGCCGCCGCCGGCACCGTCTCGATCCCGGTCCGGATGCCCGCCTCCGGCGGGTCGCGCGTCGTCACGGTCACCGACTCGCAGGGCGACGTCGGCCGGGTGACGTTCCGGGTGCTCGCCGCCCGGACCCTCCCGGTCGCGCTCGGCGCGGCACAGGTGCGTCAGGGCGGCTCGCAGCGCGTCACCGTGTCGGGACTCGCCTCCGGCGAGACCGTGCGCGTGTTCGTGCGCGGCACGCGGGTGCGTGTCGGCACCGCCGCAACGAACGGCCGCTTCACCACGGTCGTGCCGCTGCCGGCGTCCCGCTATGCGCCCGGCCCCGCCGTCGTGCGGGCCGTCGGCGAGTTCGCCAACCGTTCCGGCGCCCGGACGTTCCGGGTGCTGGCTCGCTGATGCGGGTCGTGTCCCGGCTGCTCGCGGCCGCCGGGCTCGTCGCCGCCGCCGGCCTGGTGCCGCTGGCGGCGCCGCCGCCCGCCGCTGCCGCGGCCTGCAGCGGCGCCACCGGCGTCACCGTCGATCGCCGACTTCGCCGAGCTCGGCGGCGGGGTGCAGGGCACCTGCCGCGCCAACGGCGGTGGCCGGCTGGCGAAGGACCTGTTCCCGCAGGCCGGTTTCCCGCTCACCTACGCCCAGCAGGAGCCCGGGTTCGTGTGCCGGGTGAAGTCGGTGCCGGCCGACGCGGGCTGCCAGCGCGCCGCCCCGGCCAACGCGTTCTGGGGGCTGTGGTGGTCCGACGGCGACCCGGGCAGCGGCTGGACCTTCGCCAACGTCGGCGTCGGCGGGCTGCGCATCCCCGACGGCGGCCTCGTGGCGTTCGCCTGGGACCAGCGGTCGGGCAGCAAGCCGCCCGACGCCTCGCCGAACCGCCCGGCGCCCGCCCAGCCGGAGCCGGAGCCGGAGCCCAGTGCGCCGCCGCCCTCCGACGGCGGGTCCGGCGGGTCCGGCGGGCTCCGGCGGCTCCGGTGGGTCCGGCGGCGGCTCGGGCGGCCCCGGAACGGGCGGAAGCGTCGCGCCACCGGCGGGCGCACCGTCGTCCGCGGCGCCGTCGGCACCCGGCACCACACCGGGCGAGCCGAGCGGCGGGCCGAGCCCGTCGTCGCCCCCGAGCCGCTCACCGCGCGCGACGCCTAGCGCGTCGGCCTCGCCCGAGTCGGAGACCGAGGCGCCGGACGACGCCAGCGCGAGCGACTACCCCGAGCTCGTCGAACCGAGCGAGGTCGAGCCGACCGCCACCGACGACGACGGGGCCGGTGGCCTGCCGGGATGGGTGCCGCCGGTGGCGATCGGCGGCGTGCTCGCCGTCGCCGGTGCCGTGCTGCTGCTGCGACGACGGCTCGGGTCCGGCGCGGAGTGACCACGTGAGGGCGCCGCTGCCGCGGGATCTGCACCCGGTCGCCTGGTGGTGCTGGGCGATCGGACTCGCGGCGGCGGCGTCGTTCACGACCAACCCGTACCTGCTCCTGCTCGTGGTGGGGGTGGCCGCGCTGGTGGTGGCCGCTCGGCGCTCCGACCACCTGTGGAGCCGCTCGTTCCGCTTCTACCTGTGGCTCGGCGCCGCCACGGTCGTGTTCCGCGTGCTGTGGCGAGTGCTGCTCGGCGGCTACCCGGGCGAGGTGATCCTCGACCTGCCGGAGGTGCCGCTGCCGGACTTCGTCATGGGCATCACGATCCTCGGGCCGGTGACCCGCGAGGCGGTGCTGTCGGGCCTGTACGACGGGCTGCGGCTCGCCGCCGTGGTCGTGGCCGTGGGCGCGGCCAACTCGCTCGCCAACCCGAAGCGGCTGCTGCGCTCGCTGCCGCCGGCGCTCTACGAGGTCGGCACCGCGATGGTGGTGGCCGTGACCGTGCTGCCGCAGCTCACCGAGAGCGTGCGCCGGGTGCGGGCGGCGCAGACGCTGCGGGCGGGGGAGGTCGGGCGGGTGCGCGGGCTGCGCCGCACCCTGGTGCCCGTGCTCGAGGACACCTTCGAGCGCTCGCTCGCGCTCGCGGCGGGCATGGACACCCGCGGCTACGGACGCCGCGGTGCCGCCACCGCCGCCGAACGACGCGTCACCGGCGCCCTGATGCTGGCGGGCCTGGTGGGCGTGTGCGTCGGCGTGTACGCCGTGCTCGACCAGACCGCACCGCGGTTGCTGGCCGCGCCGATGCTCGTGGCCGGCGTGGCGATGGCGAGCATCGGGTTCGTGCTGGCCGGGCGCCGGGTGGAGCGCAGCCGCTACCGCCCCGACCGGTGGCGCGGGGCCGAGGTGGCCGTGGCGCTCACCGGCCTGGTCGTCGCCGTCGTCGGGTGGTGGGTGGGCCGCAACCAGGTGTTGATCGCGTTCCCGCCCCTCGACCGGCCGCCGGAGGTCAGCCTGGTCGCGCTGGTGGGCATCCTGGTCGGTGCCGCGGCCGCCGTCGTGTCGCCGCCGCCCGCCAGCACGCTGCGCGCCGAGCCGGTCTCGAAGCCGCTCGCGGAGGTGGCGTCGTGATCGAGCTGCGCGGGGTGAGCTTCGGCTACGACGACGCGACCGTGCTGCGCGACGTCGACCTCGCCGTCGACGAGGGCGAGCTGGTGCTGGTGAGCGGGCCGACCGGCTCGGGCAAGTCGACGCTGCTCGGCGTCGTCACCGGGCTCGTGCCGCGGTTCACCGGCGGGACGCTGCGGGGCGAGGTGCGGCTCGACGGCGAGGTGGTCACCACTACGCCGCCGCGCGAGCGCGCCCACGCGATCGGCTACGTGGGCCAGGACCCGCTCGCAGGGTTCGTCACCGACACCGTGGAGGAGGAGCTGGCCTACGGCATGGAGCAGCTGGGGCTGCCGCCGGCCACGATGCGCCGCCGCGTGGAGGAGACGCTCGACCTGCTCGGCGTCGCCCACCTGCGAGCCCGCGAGCTGCGCACGCTGTCGGGCGGCGAGCAGCAGCGGGTGGCGATCGGGTCGGTGCTCACCATGCACCCGCGGCTGCTCGTGCTCGACGAGCCGACGTCCGCGCTCGACCCCACCGCCGCCGAGGAGGTGCTCGCCACCCTCACCCGGCTCGTGCACGACCTCGGGGTGTCCGTGCTGCTCGCCGAGCACCGGCTGGAGCGGGTGGTGCCGTTCGCCGACCGGATGGCGCTGCTCGACGGCGACGGCGGGGTGCGGGTCGGTCTGCCGGCCGACCTGCTCGCCGTCTCACCGGTGGTGCCGCCGATCGTCGAGCTCGGCCGCTCGCTCGGCTGGTCGCCGCTGCCGCTGTCGGTGCGCGAGGCCCGCCGCGCCGCGCGGGGTCTCTCGCTGCCGCCGCGCCCGGCGCCCGACCCGGTCGCCACCGGGCCGGCCGCCGTCAGCGCGCATGCGCTCACCGTCGTCCACGGCCGCGCGCCGGCGCTGCGCGACGTCGACGTCGACCTCGCCGCCGGACGGGTCACCGCGCTGATGGGCCGCAACGGCTCCGGCAAGTCCACGCTGCTCTGGACGCTGCAGGGGTCGCGGGCGCGGCGGTCGGGGAGCGTCGACGTCGAGGGCGCCGACCCGGCCGCGCTCGACCCGGCCGGACGCCGCGGCGTCGTCGGACTGCTGCCGCAGACGGCGTCCGACCTGCTCTACCTGGAGACCGTGGCCGAGGAGTGCGCCGCCGCCGGGCCCGGCACCCGCGAGCTGCTGGAGCGGTTCGTGCCCGGCGTCGCCGACGACCACCACCCGCGCGACCTCTCCGAGGGGCAGCGGCTCGCGCTCGCGCTGGCGGTCGTGCTCTCCGGCCGGCCGCGGGTGGTGCTGCTCGACGAGCCCACGCGCGGCCTCGACTACGTGGCCAAGGCCGCGCTCGCCGACACGTTGCGCGAGCTGGCGCGCGACGGCCACGCGGTGCTCGTGGCCACCCACGACGTCGAGTTCGTGGCCACCGTCGCCGACGACGTGGTGGTGCTCGCCGAGGGCGAGGTGGTGTCGCAGGGGCCGGTGCGCGAGGTGGTGGCCGAGTCGCCGGCGTTCGCGCCGCAGGTCACCAAGGTGCTGGGGCCGCCGTGGCTGCGGGTGGCCGAGGTCGTCGCGTGAGCACCGCCGTCCCGCTTGTCGCCGCGCTCGGGCGCGGTGCTCGGCGTCGCCTCGCTGGCCGGGCTGATGATGTTCTGCTGGCCGCTGCTGGTGGAGGTGCCGCCCGAGACCCGGATCGACCCGCCGTTCTTCTTCCTCGCGCTGCTGCCGGTGGTGCTGCTGGTCGTGCTCGCCGAGATGAGCGAGGGCGGCATCGACTCGCGGGTGCTCGCGCTGCTCGGCGTCCTGTCGGCGGCGAACGCGCTGCTGCGGGTGGTGTCGGCCGGCACCGGCGGCGTCGAGCTGGTCTTCTTCCTGCTGATCCTGGCCGGCCGGGTGTTCGGGCCGGGGTTCGGCTTCGCCCTGGGCTGCACCTCGCTGTTCGCGTCCGCGCTGATGACCGCCGGCGTCGGGCCGTGGCTGCCGTTCCAGATGCTGTGCGCCGCCTGGGTGGGGATGGGCGCCGGGATGCTGCCGCGCCGGGTCACCGGCCGGTGGGAGGTGGCGATGCTCGCGCGCGTACGGCGTCGTGGCGTCCTACGCCTACGGGCTGCTGATGAACCTGCAGGGATGGCCGTTCAACCTCGGCACGGTGGAGGTGCCCGGCCACGACGGCTCGCTGGCCTTCGACCCCTCCGCCTCGCTCGGCGAGAACCTCCACACCTTCGCCGCCTACACGCTGCTCACCTCCACCGGGTCCTTCGACACCGGCCGCGCGATCACCACCGCCCTCTGCATCGCCCTCCTCGGCCCGGCGATCCTCACCACCCTCCGCCGCGCCTCCCGCCGCGCCGTCATCGCCGACCCGTCAGAAATGCGCCGACCCGTCACTCGTACAACTGACGGGTCGGCGCACGACTGACGGGTCGCGCTCAGGGGCGGATGCGGAGGATGCGGTCGTCGTCGGGGGCGGGGTCGCCGCGGCCGTCGCGGTTGCTGGTGGTGACCCAGAGGCTGCCGTCGGGGGCGAGCGCGACGGTGCGCATCCGGCCGTACTCGCCGACGAAGAAGCCGCGGGGCCGGACGGCACGGTTGCCACGGACGGCGACCCGCCACAGCCGCTCGCCCTGGAGCGCGCCCATCCACAGGTAGCCGGCGGCGAAGGCGAGCCCGGACGGCGACGCGTCGTCGGTGGACCACACCTGCTGCGGCTGCTCGAACCGGCGCGGTCCGCCGGGTCCCTCCACCAGCGGCCAGCCGTAGTTGGCGCCCGGGTCGATGCGGTTGAGCTCGTCCCAGGTGTCCTGCCCGAACTCCGAGGCCCACAGCTGACCGGACTCGTCGAAGGCGAGCCCCTGCACGTTGCGGTGGCCGAGGCTGAGCACCGGGCCGCCCGAGGGGTTGTCGGGTGCCGGGTCGCCGTCGGCCGTGAGCCGCAGGATCTTCCCGCCGAGCGACGTCGGGTCCTGTGCGAGCGGCGGATCTCCCGCCTCGCCGGTGGAGGCGTAGAGCAGCCCGTCCGGACCGAACGCGAGCCGGCCGCCGTCGTGCACCGGACCCCGCGGGATGCCGTCGAGCAGCACCTCGATCCGTCCCAGCCGCGCGCCCCGCAGCGGCGCCCGCACGATCCGGTTGTCCTGCGGCGTCGTCAGGTAGAAGTACAGGAACCGGTCGGAGCCGAAGTCCGGTGACACCGCGACGCCGAGCAGGCCGCCCTCGTTGTCGGGCACGGCCGCCTCCAGCACGCCGAGCTCGGTGACGTCGCCGGCGGCGGTGACCCGCAAGACCCGGCGGCTGTCGCGCTCGGTGACCACGGCGTCGCCGTCCGGCAGGAAGTCGAGCCCCCACGGCGCCTCGAGCCCGGTGGCCACGACGCCGGTGACCCGCGGCGGCCCCGACGAGGGCTCCTGGCTCGGCGCCGGCTCGGCGGGTTCGCTGGACGGCGGGTCGGTGGTCGGCTCCGGGGCGGGCGAGGACGTCGTGCTGCTCGGCGACGGCTCCGGCTCGGCGCCGCCGTCGTCGTCCGACGCGCACCCGGCCAGGGCGAGCCCGAGCGTCAGGGCCGCGACCGGGAGGCGACTCACGCCTCGACCCGGGCGAGGAGGTCGAGGAGCAGCTGGTGCACGCGCTCGGGCTGCTCGAGCTGGATGAAGTGGGAGCCGCGCAGCTCGACGTACTCGGCGTCGGTCATCCGCTCGGCCGCGGTGCGCATGTCGCGGGCGCCGGTGAGCACGTCGAAGCTGGCGGCCACGAACACCGCCGGCACGTCGACCTGGCTCAGCCGCACCCGCGCGTGCCGCGACGTGCTGAGGGCGAGGTGGGAGTACCAGTCGACGGGGGTGGTGAGGAACTCCTTGATCCCGACGGCGGCGAGCTCGGGGTCGCGCACCGGGAACATGAACCCGCTGTGGGTGATCAGGTGGACCGCGCGCGGCCCGATCGGCAGCCGCCGCATCACCGGGGTGAGCGCCTTGCCGGCGACGGTGAGGACGCGCGAGAGGTTGACCGTGAGCGCGCGGGCGACGGCGTGCGGCACGTGGAACGGCGCGAGCATCGTGGCGAAGGTGTCGCCCGGCACCCCTGCCACCGCGAACAGCCCGGCCACCCGCTCCGGATGGCGCACGGTCATCTCGAACATCGTGTTGACGCCCATCGACCAACCCATGAGCACCGCACGCTCGATGCCGAAGTGGTCCATGACCGAGAGCCCGTCCTCGACGAAGTGCTCGATCTCGACGTGGCTGGGGTCGACCGGCCGGTCGGAGCCGCCGACACCGCGGTGGTTCCACGACACCACCCGGACGCCGCAGTCGGGCCGGAGCAGCGCGGGCCACAGCCACGGGTTGCATCCGAGGCCGTTGCACAGCACGACGGTGGGGCCGGCGATCTCGCCACGGGGGTCGTTGGTCCACGCGCGCAGCGTGGTGCCGTCGTCGGACCGCACGTCGTGGAAGGACAGCGCGCCGGCAGTGGCGGCGCGGGCCGCGGAGGTCGGCATGGCGCGATTGTGCCCGACCGTCGCGGGTCGCGGCCGGGGAGGCCGTCAGCCGCGGACGGCGCGGCGCGGGGCCTCGGCCGGCGGCGCCGGGGGCCGGGCGCGCGCGGCGAGGAAGTCGGCGACGTCCTCCCGCTCGGCGCGGCGCGCGGCGGCGTCGGTCGCCGCGAGCATCGCGTTGCGGCGGGCCTGCTGCTGCGAGGCCACCGGCCAGTCGCGGACCCGATGCACGAGATGATCGAGTCCACCGAGTCCGCCGAGCATGCCCGCGACGCTACGCCCGCTCCCCGTGCCGCGTCTGTACACCCGGGGTCATCTTTGTGTGACGTCTGGGTGAACGCGGCCCGATGCGGTAGTCCCTGACGTTTCCGTTGTGAAATCGGCATTCTGACAACGGAAACGTCAGGGACTACCCCGACGGCTCAGTCCGGCACCGGGTCGGCGATGGTGCCGCTGGGAGCGGGTGGCGCCGATGCTGGCGAGGACGACGCACGCCACCGCCAGCCACTGCGCCGGGCCGAGCACCTCCCGCAGCACGAGCAGGCCGGCGAGCGCGGCGGCGGCGGGCTCCAGGCTCATCAGCACGGAGAACACCGACGGCCGGATCGAGCGCAGCGCCACCATCTCGACGCTGTAGGGCACCACCGAGCTCAGCAGCGCGACGGCGGCGCCCAGCAGCAGGATGCGGGGGTCGGCGAGGCCGGCGGGCCCGTCGCCCGCGAGGAGCAGCGGGCTGACGACGACCGCCGCGATCAGGCTGGCGAGCGCGAGCCCGTCGAGGCCCTCCCACCGCCGTCCGGTCTGGGCGGTGAGGAGGATGTAGGAGGCCCAGCACGCGCCGGCGAGCAGCGCGAACCCGACGCCGACCGGGTCGAGCTCGGCGCGCTCGACGCCGAGCAGCACGACGCCGACGCCGGCCAGCCCGACCCACAGCAGGTCGCGCACCCGGCGGGAGCCGAGGACGGCCAGCGTGAGCGGGCCGGCGAACTCGATGGTGACCGCGAGGCCGATCGGGATGCGGGCGAAGGACTGGTAGATCGACCAGTTCATCAGCCCGAGGATCACGCCGAACGCCAGCACGACCGCCCAGTCGTTCCGGGACCGCCCGCGCAGAGCCGGCCGGGCGATCGCGCAGAGCACGACGGCGCTGACGGCGAGCCGCAGCCACACGATCGCGGTGGGGGAGGCGTCGTCGAAGATCGTCTTGGCGATGCCGGCGCCGAGCTGCACCGAGACGATGCCGAGCAGCACCAGCAACACCGGAGACCGACCGACCACCGCGTCACCGTAGCGACGGAGCACGGACGGCGAGGGACGAGTCGTCCCGTGGCGAGGGAGGGTCGAGCGAGACTCACGACCGAGGAACGAGGTCGTGACGGTCGAGTCGAGACAGTCCACCCGAAGGTGTATGCCACGATGCCGGTCCATGAGCAGCTACCGGATCAGCCGGAGCACCTCCATCGCCGCGGACCCGGCGCTGGTGCACCGGCTGCTGAACGACTTCCACGAGTGGCGGACCTGGTCGCCGTGGGAGGACATCGACCCCGAGCTGGAGCGCCACTACACCGGCGCGACCTCGGGGGTCGGAGCACACTACGCGTGGTCGGGGAACCGCAAGGCCGGTTCCGGGTCGATGGAGATCACCGGCTCGACGCCCGAGCGCATCGACTTCGCGCTCGCCTTCGACAAGCCCTTCCGCTCGCAGAGCGACTTCGCGTTCCTGCTGGCCCCACGGGCCGGAGGCACCGAGGTCACCTGGGAGATGTCGGGCGAGCATCGCGGCTTCTCCGGCCTCTTCACGCGGGTGGTGGGCATGGACCGCCTGGTCGGCGGCGACTTCGAGCGCGGCCTCGCCCAGCTGAAGTCGGTCGCCGAAGCCTGAGCGATGAGTCTGGCGTCCTCGCCGAGTCGTGGAGGAGAGTGACCGCGACGAGAAGGAGCTGGACGTGGATGACGCGCGCACCGTGCTGGTGGTCGGCACGCGGAAGGGCATGTGGATCGGGACCTCCGACGAGCGTCGCGAGGACTGGTCGTTCACCGGGCCCCACCACGACATGGAGGACGTCTACTCCTGCCTGGTCGACACCCGCGGCGAGCGACCACGCGTCTTCGCCGGCGCCTCGTCGAGCTGGCTCGGCCCACAGGTGCGCTGGTCGGACGACCTCGGCGCCAGCTGGCAGGAGACCCCGGGCGGCGCGATCCGGTTCGCCGAGGGCTCGGGCGACTCGGTCGAGCGGGTCTGGCAGCTCGTGCCGGGAGCCGAGCCGGGCGTGATGTACGCCGGCACCGAGCCGGGCGCCGTGTGGCGCTCGAGCGACGGCGGCGCGCACTTCGACCTCGAGGAGGCGCTCTGGAACCACCCGCAGAAGCCGGAGTGGGGCGCCGGGTTCGGCGGCCAGGCCTTCCACACGATCCTCCCGCACCCCACCGACCCGGCGTCGGTCACGGTCGCGATCTCCACCGGCGGCGTCTACCAGACCCACGACGGCGGCGGCTCGTGGGAGCCGCGCAACCAGGGCATCCGCGCCGAGTTCCTCCCCGAGGGCTCGCAGTACCCGGAGTTCGGCCAGTGCGTGCACAAGGTCACCCGCCACCCCGCGCGGCCCGAGCGGCTGTACCTGCAGAACCACGGCGGGGTCTACCGCTCCGACGACGAGGGCGGCTCCTGGACCTACATCGGTGACGGGCTGCCGGCCGACTTCGGCTTCCCGATCGTCGTCCACCCGCACGAGCCCGACACCGTGTTCGTGTTCCCGATCGGCGGCGGCGAACGCCGCTACCCGCCGGACGCGAAGGCCCGGGTGTGGCGCTCGCGGGACGCCGGGGAGTCGTGGGCCGAGCTCGGCGACGGCCTGCCCGACGACTTCTTCGTGGGCGTGATGCGCGACGCGATGTGCGCCGACGACCACGAGCAGGCCGGTCTCTACTTCGGTGCCCGCAACGGTGCCGTGTGGGGCTCGGCCGACGGCGGCGAGTCCTGGCGCCAGGTCGTGGCGAACCTGCCCGACGTCCTCGTGGTGAGAGCGGCCGCGATCTGACGCCGGTCGCCGTCCTACGTCTGACGGGGTGGACGAGCCCGACCTGAAGCCCCGCTCCCGCGACGTCACCGACGGCCTCGAGCGCGCCGCCGCGCGCGGCATGCTCCGCGCCGTCGGCATGGGCGACGACGACTGGGAGAAGCCCCAGGTGGGGGTGGCGTCGTCGTGGAACGAGATCACCCCGTGCAACCTGTCGCTCGACCGGCTCGCCAAGGCCGTGAAGAACGGCGTGCACGCGGCCGGTGGCTACCCGCTGGAGTTCGGCACGATCTCGGTGTCCGACGGCATCTCGATGGGCCACGAGGGGATGCACTTCTCGCTGGTGTCGCGCGAGGTGATCGCCGACTCGGTGGAGACGGTGATGATGGCCGAGCGGCTCGACGCCTCGGTGCTGCTCGCCGGCTGCGACAAGTCGCTGCCCGGGATGCTCATGGCCGCGGCCCGGCTCGACCTCGCCTCGGTGTTCCTCTACGCCGGCTCGATCATGCCCGGCCAGGTGGACGGCGAGGACGTCACGATCATCGACGCCTTCGAGGCCGTCGGCGCCTGCCTCGCCGGCAAGATCAGCCGCGAGCAGGTGGACAAGATCGAGCGCGCCATCTGCCCCGGCGAGGGTGCCTGCGGCGGCATGTACACCGCCAACACGATGGCCGCCGTCGCCGAGGCGATCGGCATGTCGCTGCCCGGCTCGGCCGCCCCGCCCGCCGTCGACCGGCGCCGCGACGGGTTCGCCCACAAGTCCGGCGAGGCGGTCGTGCAGCTGCTGCGGCGCGGCATCACCGCCCGCCAGATCATGACCCGCGAGGCGTTCGAGAACGCGATCACCGTGGTGATGGCGCTCGGCGGCTCCACCAACGCCGTGCTGCACCTGCTCGCGATGGCGCGCGAGGCGGAGGTCGACCTCACGATCGACGACTTCAACCGGGTCGGCGACAAGGTGCCGCACCTCGGCGACCTCAAGCCGTTCGGCAAGTACGTGATGTACGACGTCGACCGGATCGGCGGCATCCCGGTCGTGATGAAGGCGCTGCTCGACGCCGGCCTCATGCACGGCGACTGCCTCACCGTCACCGGCAAGACCCTGGCCGAGAACCTCGCCGACCTCGACCCGCCCGCGCTCGACGACGACGTCATCCGCTCGCTCGACCGCCCGATCCACCGCACCGGCGGGATCACGATCCTCACCGGCTCGCTCGCGCCGGAGGGCGCGGTGGTGAAGAGCGCCGGCTTCGACGAGTCGGTGTTCACCGGCACCGCCCGGGTCTTCGACGGCGAGCGCGCCGCGATGGACGCGCTGGCCGCGGGCCAGGTCGTCGCCGGCGACGTCGTCGTGATCCGCTACGAGGGCCCCAAGGGCGGCCCGGGGATGCGCGAGATGCTCGCCATCACCGGCGCCATCAAGGGCGCCGGGCTCGGCAAGGACGTGCTGCTCCTCACCGACGGCCGGTTCTCCGGCGGCACCACCGGCCTCTGCGTCGGCCACGTCGCGCCCGAGGCGGTGGACGGCGGCCCCATCGCGTTCGTGCGCGACGGCGACCCGATCACCCTCGACGTGCTCAACCGGTCGCTGGAGCTCGACGTCGACGCCGACGAGCTCGAGCGGCGCAAGGACGGCTGGCAGCCGCGCCCGCCCAAGTACACCCGCGGCGTGCTCGGCAAGTACGCCAAGACCGTCGCCTCCGCCGCCCACGGGGCCGTCACCAGCTGACTGCTCGTGCAGGGGCCCGCTCATTTCGGGCAACAGCTAGAAGTAGTCCCTGATGTGCAGCTGCCGACCACCGAAGAGGGCGTCGAGCACGTCGTCGTGGTGGTCGGGGCCGGCGAGGTGGCCGAGGTGGCGCAGGTTGGCGCACGACTGGGAGCCCGCCCACAGCAGCCCGACGCCGCTGGCGGTGAGGGCCGGGACGTCGTCGCGCGGGGCCGGCGATCCGGTGCGCTCGCAGGCGGCGACGCCGTCGCCGACCGTGATCGCGTAGGAGCCGTCGAGCAGCCCGAGGCGGTCGCCGGTGACGGTGAGCTCGACGGTGGCCGGGGCGAGCGGCGGCTCGGCGGCGAGGGCGTCCATGGCGCCGGGGAGGTCGAGCAGCCGGAGCATGTACGGGTGCCGGGCGACGACGTTCCAGGTGGCGGTGCGGAGCACGTGGCGTGCGGGGTCGTCGCCGGAGGTGGTGAGCCGCACCGTGCCGGTGACGGACGCGAACGACGCGAGCACCTGCCACAGCGCGCGCAAGGCGTCGGCGTCGACCGCCACCAGGTCCTCGACGGTGAGGACGGCGTCCGGCTCGTAGCTGTCGCCGCGCTGCCACGTCAGGAAGCCCGTGATCCGGTCGCCGGCGACCGCGAGGGTGACGGCGGTGACGTCGCCGAGCAGGTCGTCGAGGTGGAACCGGGGACCGGTGCGGGTGAGCGGGCCGTTCTGCGCCGACGCCCAGGCGGTGTAGACCTCCTGGATCGCCGGCAGGTCGGCCGCGGTGGCGCGGCGCGTGGTGGTGGCCACCGGCGGGGCGGTGGCGAGCTGGGCGGTCGGCACGGCGACGGTGTCGAAGGACGAGACGAGCTCGTAGCCGAGCGAGCGGTAGATGCCGTTGGCGGTGGGGAACAGCGTGGAGAGCGGCTGGCCGCGGTCGACGGCGTCCGCGAGCACCGCCGCGAACAGCGGCTTCAGCAGGCCCCGGCCGCGGTGCTCGGGAGCGACGGCGACCGCGGCGATCCCGCAGGTGGGCACGGCGGCGCCGCCGAACCACGACCCGAAGTCGAAGCCGACGATCTTGGCGAGCAGCCGGCCGTCGTCGTCGACGGCGCCCCAGGAGTGCCGCCCCCCGAGCGCCCGTGGCTCGGGCGGCTCGGGGAGCGGCGACCCGGGCGGCGGCCCGCCGAAGGACTCGACGGACAGCCGCCACACCTGCTCGCGGTCCTCGGGCGTGAGCTCCCTGATCTCCACGCCCGAGACCGTAGTGCCCCGGAGGCGTCAGACGCCGAGGCGCAACCTGCCCAGGATGTCGTTCAGCAGGTTCGCCAACCGGGCCAGGAGGCCGGAGAGGCCCCCGTCGAGCAGGCCGGCCACGGCGCAGAGGAGGTTGCCCAGCAGGTTGCCGGGACCCGGGACCGCCACGATCCGCAGCACGACCCGGTCCAGATGGATCTGGAGACCGAGGAGGTCGAGGTCGAGCGGTCCGAGGACGAGGTTCAGGATGTCGCACCCGGCGGCCGCGACCCGGCCGCGGGTGGTCGCCGGCGTCCCGTTGATCGTCTTGACCCGCATCGTCCGCAGCCCGGCGAACGTGACGTCGGGACCGGGCCGGTGCACGACGCCGTCGATCAGGCCGCGCACCACGATCCGTCCGTCACGCCGGACGAACCGCAACGGGGTGAAGGTGCCGGTCACCTGGCGTCCCGACGCTGTCTCCCCGACGAGGCGGGAGACCATCCGTCCCTGGGCGTTCCGTGCGACCGGCCCGGACTGGGCGGCCGCCGTCGACTGAGCCCCACTCGTGCTCGTGGGGGAGCCGGCCGTGCCTACTCGAGCGGTCGCTCCGGTGGCGGCCAGCGCCACCGAGAGGACCAAGCCCGAGATCAGCGTCACGACCAGCGGCATAGAGGCTCGTTTGCTCACGACTCATTCCTTCCATGGATGAAGATCCCGAGAGCCCCATGAGTCGGGAGCGGTCTGTTGACCTGTCGGCAACGTGGCACGGCGCGAGGCAGCGACTGAAGCCCGGTGGGGTGTTTCAAAGGGGTGATTGTCGAACCGGTAGAAAGGCGGCGTGCCCGCCCCCGACCTCGACGCCGCCGACCCGCTGGCGTCCTACCGCGACCGCTTCGTCGGCGCGGACTCCTCGCTCGTCTACTTCGACGGCAACTCGCTCGGGCGCCCGCTGGCGTCCACCGCCGAGCGGCTGCGCGGGTTCGTCACCGACGAGTGGGGCGGGCGGCTGATCCGTGGTTGGGACGAGGGCTGGTTCGCCCTGCCGGAGACCCTCGGCGACGAGCTCGGCCGGGTGGCGCTGGGCGCCGCGCCGGGCCAGGTGGTGGTCGGCGACTCCACCACAGTGCTGCTCTACAAGCTGATGCGGGCCGCGGTCGCGTTGCGCCCGGGCCGCACCGAGATCGTCGTCGACCGCGACAACTTCCCGACCGACCGCTACGTCGCCGACGGCGTGGCGCGCGAGTGCGGACTGACGCTGCGCTGGATCGACGTCGACACCAGCGCCGGCGTCACCGCCGACCTGCTCGAGGCAGCGGTGGGGGAGCAGACCGCGCTCGTGGTGCTCAGCCACGTCGCCTACCGCTCGGCGTTCCTCGCCGACGGGCTCGGCCTCACCCGGATCGCCCACGACGCCGGTGCCCTCGTGCTGTGGGACCTGTCGCACTCGGTCGGCTCGGTGCCCGTCGCGCTCGACGCGTGGGACGCCGACCTCGCCGTCGGCTGCACCTACAAGTACCTCAACGGCGGGCCGGGGGCGCCCGCCTTCGCCTACGCCGCCGAGCGGCTGCTCGGCGAGCTCACCCAGCCGATCCAGGGCTGGATGGGCGCCACCGACCCGTTCCTCATGGGGCCCACCTACGCCCCGGCCGCCGGCGTGCGGCGGCTGCTGTCGGGAACCCCGCCGGTGGTGGGGATGCTCGCCGTGCAGGACATGGTGACGCTCCTCGCCGAGGTGGGCATGGACGCCGTTCGCGAGAAGTCGGTGCGGCTGACGTCGTACTGCCTCGACCGCGCCGCGGAGGTGCTGCCCGACACCACCCTCGCCTCGCCCCGCGACCCCCACCTGCGCGGCGGCCACGTCACCCTCGTGCACCCGCTGATGCACGAGGCCAACGCAGTGCTCTGGCGCCGCGACGTCATCCCCGACTACCGCGACCCGCACGGCCTGCGCCTCGGGCTCTCACCGCTCTCCACCTCGTTCGCCGAGGTCGACGCCGGCCTGCTCGCCATCCGCGAGGTGCTCGACGGCCTCGCCCCCTGAGTGCTGGTGGTGGTTTCGAGACAGGCGCTAGCGCGCCTTCCTCAACCACCGATAAGCCCGCCAGTGTGATGGTCGGCGGATGCCCCGGATGCTCACGACGCGATGGCTCGATCGGGCCATGGTCGGGCGTGTCGCCGGTCCTTAGTGTCGGTTCATGGCAGACCGATCACTCGTCCGGTGGGCGGCGCTGGCCGCCGCGTCGACCGTGCTCGCGAGCGGGGTGGCCGTCGCGGCGGTCGCCGAGCAGCGTGCGGCTGGGCCGACGGTCCGTGCGTGCGCGAACAAGCAGACCGGCGCGTTGCGCGTGGCGAGACCCGCGTGCCGGAGCACGGAGCGCCGGGTCTCGTGGGCGGTGCGAGGCCCCCGGGGCCTCCGCGGCCTCCGCGGCGCCACCGGTCTCCAGGGAGGGGTGGGACCGCAGGGTCCCGCGGGCACCCTCGACACCACCCCGATCAACGTGAGCTACGCCGCTGTGCGCAGTAGCGGGCACAACCTGGAGGCGGTCAACGGCATCACCATGATCCTCGAGTGCGGAAACAGCCGGATCGGCGAGAACGGCGTCAACGCTGTCGTCTACGCCGACGAGGTGCACGGCACCTCCTCGCTGACCCGCTACAACGCGAGCGGCAGCGTGGTCGACAGCTCGACGGCGACGATCAACACGTCGGGAACGGCTACGAGTCTGCCCTCGGCGAGCGTCAACCCCCCCACGGCGACCCACGTGACGGAGTACTTCACCGCAGTGGTGAGCGAGGGCGGCATCGTGCACACCCTCGACCTGTACCTGACTCGCGACACCCGACAGAACCGGCCGGTCTGCGAGTTCATCGGGACACTCGCGGCGCACGGACCGGCCACCGTCGTCCCCTCCTGAGTCCGGCCCGGGCGGGCGTCCCGGCGACCTACTGGTGCAGCCGCTGCTGCCAGTCCTCCGGCACCCGACCCTCGGGTCCGGGCGCGGGCTGGTCGTCGGGGTGGGCGGTGGGCGGGGCGAGCGCCGGGCCGTCGCGCATCGCCTCGCTGCGGTAGTCCCAGTACCAGTCCTCACCCGGCTCGAAGCTCTGCGCGATCGGGTGGCCGGTCTCGCGGTGGTGCGCGCTGGCGTGCTGGGCGGGGGAGGAGTCGCAGCATCCGACGTGGCCGCAGGCGGCGCAGCGCCGCAGGTGCATCCACCACCCGCCGCCCTGATCGCACTCGACGCAACCAGCACCGCTCGGCGGCACGCCCGGATCGATGCCGGGGTCGAACTCACGCGTGGGGTCGCTCATGGGCTCAGTGTGCCCGGTCCGCTTCACTGGGCGGGTGGCTGAGACGAACGAGCACGGCCAGCCCGTGGGGCACCGCGTCGAGCCGGCCTGGACGCCGCGTCTCCACCCGACGCCGATCCGGCTCGCCGGGCGGTACGTCGTCCTGGAGCCGCTCACCGCCGAGCACGCCCCGGCGCTCCACGCGGCGCTGTGCGGCCCCGACGACGCACCGCTGTGGACCTACCGGCCCACCGAGCCGCCCACCGACGTCGCCGCCATGACCGCACTGATCGAGGCCACCGTCGCCCATCCCGCGCTGGAGACCTGGGCGGTGGTGCCCGTGGGCGGCGCGCCGGCGGGGATGACGTCGCTGACCCGGATCGAGGTCGACCACGGCCAGGTCGAGGTGGCGGCCGTGATCTACGCCCGCCACCTGCAGCGCACGCCCGCCACCACCGAGGCCACCCACCTGCTCATGCGCTGGGCGTTCGACGACCTGGGATATCGCCGGTTCGAGTGGAAGTGCGACAGCCTCAACGAGCCGTCGAGGAGGGCGGCCGAACCGGCTCGGGTTCACCTTCGAGGGCGTCTTCCGCCACCACATGGTCACGAAGGGCCGCAACCGCGACACCGCGTGGTTCTCGGTCACCGACGCCGAGTGGCCGGCGGTGCGCGCGGCGCACGAGGCGTGGCTCGACCCCGCCAACTTCGACGCCGACGGTCGCCAGCGCGACCCCTTGCGTGCAAGGGTCGAGGGATGGACCAGCGACTGAGCTTCGTCTCGCTCGCCGTCGCCGACCTCGACGTCTCGCGGCGCTTCTATCTCGACGGCCTCGGCTGGCAGGCCGACATGGACGTGGCCGGCGAGGTGGTGATGATCCAGGTCGGCCAGCACGTCGTGCTGTCGCTGTGGGAGCGCACCCACTTCGAGGACGAGGTCGGCCCGATCGCCGCCTACGACGGGGTCGCGCCGTTCACGCTGGCCCACAACGTGCCGGAGAAGGCCGACGTCGACGCCGTGCTCGCCACCGCGCGCGCGGCCGGCGCGGAGGACCTCGGGGAGGCCACCGAGCGGGAGTGGGGTGGCTACACCGGCTACTTCGCCGACCCGGACGGCTACCGCTGGGAGGTCGCCTACAACCCAGGTGAGATCGGACGAAAGGTGCTGCCGTGAGTGACCCGAAGCAGGTGCTGCGCTACCCCCAGGTCCAGGCCGAGGACGGCCTCGACGACTGGCGGTTCATCCTCATGGGGCTCCACGCCCGCTTCAAGACCGGCAGCTTCGTGAAGGGGCTCGAGCTCGTCACCCGCATCACCGACGCCGCCGAGGCGGCCAACCACCATCCCGACATCACCCTCACCTACCCGCAGGTCGACGTCGACCTGTCGAGCCACGACGTCGGGGGTGTCACCAGCCGCGACCTCGACCTGGCGCGCACCATCTCGGCGATCGCGGCCGAGCTCGGCGTCGAGGCCGCCCCGCGCGAGGTGTCGACGCTCGAGCTCGCGCTCGACGTCCCGGACGCCGAGGCCGTGAAGCCGTTCTGGGGCGCCGTCCTCGACTACGACGCGCGGGAGTGGTCGGAGGTGTTCGACGCGGGCGGCCGCAACAACACCTTGTGGTTCCAGGAGGCACCCGGAGCCACCGGCGAGGTGCAGCAGCGGTTCCACCTCGACATCGTGGTGCCCCGCGACGTCGCGGAGGAGCGGCTGCAGGCCGCGCTCGACGCCGGCGGCACGCTGGTGAGCGACGAGCGGGCACCCGCCTTCTGGGTGCTGGCCGACGCCCACGGCAACCAGGTCTGCATCTGCACCGCCGACGGTCGGGAGCCGTCCGAGCCGTCCGCCGAGGAATGAGACCGCCGTACCGCATCATGGGACGCATGAGTTACGGTCGCGGCATGCGAGCGCTCTTCGTCGTACGCACCTGACGCGCCGGCCCCCCCGACCACGCCGACGCGTCGCCCCTCGTTGCCTGTCGACCGAGGGGCTTTTTCATGAGTACGAGGAGACCGAAAGGCAGGAGAGACAGAGGATGGACGACCAGATCACCGGGGCGCAGAGCCTGATCCGCTCCCTCGAGGCGGCCGGCGTCACCGACATCTTCGGCATCCCCGGCGGTGCGATCCTCCCGGCCTACGACCCGCTGATGGACTCCGCGATCCGGCACGTGCTCGTGCGCCACGAGCAGGGTGCCGGTCACGCCGCCCAGGGCTACGCGGCCGCCACCGGCAAGGTCGGGGTCTGCATGGCGACCTCCGGGCCGGGCGCCACGAACCTCGTGACGCCGCTCGCCGACGCGCACATGGACTCGGTGCCGCTGGTGGCCGTCACCGGCCAGGTCGGGGCCGCGATGATCGGCACCGACGCCTTCCAGGAGGCCGACATCCGCGGCATCACGATGCCGATCACCAAGCACAACTTCCTGGTCACCGACCCCGACGACATCCCGCGCACCGTCGCCGAGGCCTTCCACATCGCCTCCACCGGCCGGCCGGGGCCGGTGCTGGTCGACGTCGCGAAGTCGGCGCTGCAGGCGGGCACGACGTTCGCGTGGCCGGCCGAGCTGCATCTGCCCGGCTACCGCCCCGTCACCAAGCCGCACGCCAAGCAGATCCGCGAGGCCACGCGGCTGGTGCTCGAGTCGAAGCGACCCGTGCTGTACGTCGGCGGCGGCACGATCCGCGCCGGCGCCCACCGCGAGCTGCGCACGCTGGCCGAGCTCACCGGCATCCCGGTGGTCACCACGCTGATGGCCCGCGGCGCGTTCCCCGACAGCCACGTCCAGCACCTCGGCATGCCGGGCATGCACGGCACCGTCTCCGCCGTCGGTGCGCTCCAGCGCAGCGACCTGATCATCAGCCTGGGCGCCCGCTTCGACGACCGGGTCACCGGCAACCTCGACTCGTTCGCCCCGCACGCGCTGGTCGTGCACGCCGACATCGACCCGGCCGAGATCGGCAAGAACCGGCACGCGGACGTGCCGATCGTGGGCGACGTGCGGGAGGTGATCGCCGACCTCGTCGTCACGCTCCGCGCCGAGGCCGAGGCCGGGCGCACCGGCGACTACGAGGCCTGGGTGGCGTGGCTGGCCGGGATGAAGGAGAAGTACCCGCTGGGCTACGACGCGCCCGACGACGGCAGCCTCGCGCCGCAGTACGTGATCGAGCGGCTCGGGAAGATCGCCGGCCCCGACGCCATCTACACCGCCGGCGTCGGCCAGCACCAGATGTGGGCCGCGCACTTCGTGGGGTACGAGAACCCGAACACCTGGATCAACTCCGGCGGCCTCGGCACCATGGGCTTCGCCGTTCCCGCGGCGATGGGGGCCAAGGTCGGCGTCCCGGACGCCACCGTCTGGGCGATCGACGGCGACGGCTGCTTCCAGATGACCAACCAGGAGCTCGCCACCTGCGCGATCAACGACATCCCGATCAAGGTCGCGATCATCAACAACGAGTCGCTCGGCATGGTGCGCCAGTGGCAGACGCTGTTCTACAACGAGCGCTACTCCCACACCGACCTGCACTCCAAGCGCATCCCCGACTTCGTGAAGCTGGCCGACGCCATGGGCTGTGTCGGGCTCGCCTGCGAGTCGCCCGAGCAGGTCGACGCCACCATCGAGAAGGCGATGGAGGTCACCGACCTGCCGGTCGTCGTCGACTTCCGGGTGCACCGCGACGCGATGGTGTGGCCGATGGTGGCCGCCGGCACGAGCAACGACGACATCAAGTACGCGCGCGACCTCGCGCCGGAGTTCGACGACGACGAGGCGTCACTGTGAGCACCCACACCCTGTCGGTCCTCGTGGAGGACAAGCCCGGCGTCCTGGCACGCATCGCCGGGCTGTTCAGCCGCCGCGGCTTCAACATCGACTCGCTCGCGGTCGGCCCCACCGAGCACGAGGACATCTCGCGGATGACGATCGTGGTCAACGTGGCCGACTCGCCGCTGGAGCAGGTGACCAAGCAGCTCAACAAGCTGGTCGAGGTGATCAAGATCGTCGAGCTCGACCCCGACGCCTCGGTGAACCGCGAGCTCGTGATGGTGAAGGTGTCGGCCACCGCGGAGACCCGCGGCCAGGTGCTCGACACCGTGCAGCTGTTCCGGGCCACCGTGATCGACGTCGCCGCCGACGCCGTCACGATCCAGATCGTCGGCAACACCAAGAAGATCGCCGACTTCCTCTCGATCCTGGAGCCGTTCGGCGTGCGCGAGCTCGTCCAGTCCGGCCAGGTCGCCATCGGCCGCGGCTCCCGCTCGATCTCCGAGCGCTCGCTGCGGCCCGTCACCGTCCCGGTGCCACCCGTCACCGCCTAGCCCGGGAGCAGGAATCCCCGGTCGGCCGGGGACTCCTGCACTTGCCGGCCGAAACTTCAGCCGACAAGTGCAGGAATCGGCTGACAAGTCCCACCACCACCACCCGTGACCGACCCGAAGGAGAAGCCCACCGTGGCCGAGATGTTCTACGACGACGACGCCGACCTGTCCCTGATCCAGGGCAAGAACGTGGCGGTGATCGGCTACGGCAGCCAGGGCCACGCCCACGCGCTGAGCCTGCGCGACTCCGGCGTCGACGTCCGGATCGGCCTCCAGCCCGGCTCGAAGAGCATCGCGAAGGCCGAGGCCGAGGGGCTGCGGGTGGTGACGCCGGCCGAGGCGGCCGAGGAGTCCGACGTGATCGTGATCCTCGCCCCCGACCAGCACCAGCGGAAGCTGTACGCCGAGGAGATCGCGCCGCAGCTCGCCGAGGGCGACACCCTGGTGTTCGGCCACGGCTTCAACATCCGGTTCGGCTACATCACGCCGCCCGCCGGCGTCGACGTGTTCATGGTGGCGCCCAAGGGACCCGGCCACCTGGTGCGCCGCGAGTACGTCGACGGCCGCGGTGTGCCGGTGCTCGTCGCCGTCGAGGAGGACGCCTCCGGGAACACCTGGCCGCTCGCGCTGTCGTACGCCAAGGCCATCGGCGGTCTGCGCGCCGGCGGCATCAGGACCACGTTCACCGAGGAGACCGAGACCGACCTGTTCGGCGAGCAGGCCGTGCTCTGCGGCGGCGCCTCGCAGCTGGTGCAGTACGGCTTCGAGGTGCTCACCGAGGCCGGCTACCAGCCCGAGGTGGCCTACTTCGAGTGCCTGCACGAGCTGAAGCTCATCGTCGACCTCATGTACGAGGGCGGCATCGCCAAGCAGCGCTGGTCGGTGTCCGACACCGCCGAGTACGGCGACTACGTCTCCGGCCCGCGCGTGATCACGCCCGACGTGAAGGCCAACATGGTCGCCGTCCTCGACGACATCAAGAACGGCTCGTTCGCCCAGCGCTTCATCGACGACCAGGACGCCGGCTCGCCGGAGTTCAACGAGTTCCGGAAGAAGGGTGAGTCGCACCCGATCGAGACCACCGGTCGCGAGCTCCGCAAGCTCATGGCCTGGGTGAAGAGCCACGACTCCGACTACACCGAGGGCACATCCGCCCGCTGATCTCACGGCAGCGGGGTTGGTTAGGCAAACCTAAAGGGCGGGCGTACGATCCTCGTTCGTGCTCAGCAACTTCCTGGTCGGCCTTCGCGAGGGGCTCGAAGCCGCGCTGGTGGTCAGCATCCTGGTCGCGTACCTGGTCAAGACCGACCGCCGGGCGCTGCTGAGGTGGATCTGGCTCGGCGTCGCCCTCGCGGTGGCGCTGTCCGTCGGCTTCACGCTCGCGCTGGGGTTCCAGTCCCGGCGCCTGGACTTCCGCTCCCAGGAGTTGCTGGGCGGCGCGATGTCGCTGATCGCGGTCGTGTTCGTCACCTGGATGATCTTCTGGATGGCCGGTGCGGCCAGGTCGATCGCCGGGCAGCTGCGCGGACGCCTCGACGACGCCGCCGGCCGGCCGCTCTCGCTGGTGGTGATCGCGTTCCTCGCGGTCGGGCGCGAGGGCATGGAGACGGCGGCGATCCTGTGGGCGAACACCCAGACCGCCACCGGCCGTGACCTCGCCGACGACGCGAGCCTCACCTCCACGCCGCTGGTCGGCGCCCTGCTCGGCATCGGCACGGCGGTGGTGATCGGCTACCTCATCTACCGGGGTGCCGTGCAGATCAACCTCACCCGGTTCTTCACCTGGACCGGTGCCGTGCTCGTGCTCGTGGCCGGCGGGGTGCTGTCGTACGGCGTCCACGACCTGCAGGAGATCGACGTCCTGCCCGGTCTCGGGAACACCGCCTTCGACATCTCCGACAGCCTCAACGCGAGCTCCTGGTACGGCTCGCTGCTCGCCGGGATGTTCAACTTCACGCCCGCGCCGACCGTGCTCGAGGTCGTCGCGTGGGTGGCGTACGTCGTCCCGGTGATGACCCTCTTCCTGCTCTACATCAAGCGCCGCGGGAGCAAGCCCGCGGTGCGACCCGAGCCCACCCCGGCGCCCGCCGCCTGACCTCGAAGGAACCCCGTGAAGCGCACCGTCATCGTCGCGACCGCCCTGCTGGCGGCCGGCCCCGCCCTCGCCGCCTGCGGCACCGAGAGCACCGAGCAGTCCGGCGACGCCGAGCGCACGCTGTCGGTGGAGTCCACCGACAGCGAGTGCAACGTGTCCGCCGACGAGGCGCCGGCCGGCGTCCTCACCTTCAACGTGTCCAACGGCGGCAGCGACGTCACCGAGTTCTACCTGCTCGGCGACGACGGCCTGCGCATCGTCGGCGAGGTGGAGAACATCGGCTCCGGCGGCAACAACAAGCTCACCGTCAACGCACCGGCCGGCAAGTACTTCACCGCCTGCAAGCCCGGCATGAAGGGCGAGGGCATCCGCGCCGACTTCACCGTCACCGAGTCCGACGAGGAGCCGGTGCTCGCCGCCGACGCCGAGCTCGTGACCCAGGCGCAGGACAACTACGCGGCCTACGTGAAGGACCAGTCCGCGCAGCTGCTCACGAAGACCGAGGAGTTCGCGGAGCTCTACAAGTCCGGCAGCCAGGACGACGAGGCCCGTGCGCTGTACCCGGAGGCCCGCACCCACTGGGAGCGCATCGAGACGGTGGCCGAGTCGTTCGGCGACCTCGACCCGCTGATGGACGCGCGCGAGGCCGACCTCGAGCCGGGCCAGGAGTGGACCGGCTGGCACCGCATCGAGAAGGACCTGTGGCCGGCCCGCGCCGAGAAGTACCAGGCGCTGACGCCCGAGGAGCGCGCGTTCTACGCCGACGACCTGCTGGCCAACACCCGCGAGCTCGACACGAAGGTGCAGGACCTCGAGTACACGATCGACTCCATCGCCAACGGCTCGCGCGGCCTGCTCGAGGAGGTGGCCACCGGCAAGATCACCGGCGAGGAGGAGTACTGGTCGCGCACCGACCTCTGGGACTTCCAGGCCAACGTCGACGGCGCCAGCGTCGCCTACGGCGGCGTGAAGCCGATCGTCGAGGAGAACGACCCCGAGCTGGCCACCACGCTCGACGAGCGCTTCGCCGAGCTGCAGACCCTGCTCGACGAGCAGAAGGTCGGCGACGGGTTCAAGTTCTACGACGAGATCAGCAAGGACGACATCCGCGCGCTCAGCAACGCCGTCGACGCGCTGTCCGAGCCGCTCTCCAACCTGAGTGCGGCGGTGCTGTCCTGAAGGTCAGCCGACGTGGACTCCTCGGTGGCGGCGTGGCCGTCGCCGGGGCAGGCGGCGCGTTCGCGGTCGGCCGAGCCACGGCCGACGCCGCGGAGACCACCCGCGCGGCGTCGTACGCGTTCCGCGGCACCCACCAGGCCGGCATCACCACGCCGGCGCAGGACCGGCTGCACTTCGTGGCGCTCGACGTCACCACCGACGACCGCGACGAGCTCGTCGACCTGCTGCGCAGGTGGACCGAGGCCGCCGAGCGGATGACCCGCGGGGAGGACGCCGGCGAGATCGGCGCCGTCGGCGGCGACCCGCTGTTGCCGCCCGACGACACCGGTGAGGCGATCGGGTTGCCGCCGAGCCGGCTCACCGTCACGTTCGGGTTCGGGCCCGGCCTGTTCCGCGACGACGACGGCCGCGACCGGTTCGGGCTCGCCGACCGGCAGCCCGCGGCGCTGCGCCGGCTCCCGCACTTCCCGGCCGACAACCTCGACCCGGCCCGCTCCGACGGCGACCTGTGCGTGCAGGCGTGCGCCGACGATCCGCAGGTCGCCGTCCACGCGATCCGCAACCTGGTGCGGATGGGCTTCGGCACCGTGGCCGTGCGCTGGTCGCAGCTCGGGTTCGGTCGCACGTCGTCCACCTCCACCAGCCAGGACACCCCGCGCAACCTGTTCGGCTTCAAGGACGGCACCGCCAACGTGAAGGCCGAGGAGGCGGACGCCCTCGACGAGCACGTATGGGTGACCGACGGCGACGATCCGGGCGCCGGCTGGCTCGCCGGCGGCTCCTACCTGTGCGCGCGCCGGATCGGGATGACCATCGAGGTGTGGGACCGGCAGCCGCTCGGTGACCAGGAGCAGTTCGTCGGCCGCACCAAGGGCGAGGGCGGCCCGCTCACCGGCGGCGGGGAGTTCGCCGACCTGGACTTCGACGCCGTCACCGCCACGGCGCCCACGATCCCCGTCGACGCCCACGTGCGCGTCGTGCACCCCGACTTCCACGGCGGCGTGCGGATGCTGCGCCGCGGCTACAACTTCGTCGACGGCTCCAACGACGTCGGCGGCCTCGACGCCGGGCTGTTCTTCGTCGCGTTCGTGCGCGACCCCCGCACCCACTTCATCCCGGTGCAGAACGCGATGGCCAAGACCGACGCGCTGATGGAGTACCTGAAGGTCAACGGCTCCGCGCTGTTCGCCGTCCCGCCCGGGGTGGGGGAGGGCGAGTACGTCGGTCAGTCGCTCTTCGAGAGCTGAGCGGATTCCACCCGGTCTTGCCAGGCACTTCACCGACTTCGCAGGCACCGCAATGCCTGCGAAGTCGGGGAATCCCCGGTCAGCCGGGGATTCCTGAGACAGGCGGGGAGAGGTCGAGCACCCGCTCCACCCCGACGTCGTCGAGGAAGCCCTCGTCGTGGCTGGCGACCACGAGCGCGCCGCGATAGCCCGCGAGCGCGGAGACGAGCGCGTCGTAGGAGGCGAAGTCGAGGTTGTTCGTCGGCTCGTCCAGCAGCACCAGCCGGGGCGCGGGGTCGGCGAGGAGCACGCGGGCAAGTGCGGCGCGGAACCGCTGGCCGCCCGAGAGCGTGCCGACGAGCTGGTCGGCCGCGGCGCCGCGGAAGAGGAAGCGGGCCAGCAGGGCGCGGACGGTGTTGCGGTCGGCGCCCGGCGTCGCGACGTTCTCGAAGACCGAGCGGTCGTCGTCGAGGTCGTCGAGCCGTTGCGACAGCAGCCCGGTGGGCACGTGCCGCGTCACCTCGCCGGACGTCGGCGGCAGCAGCCCGGCCAGCGTGTGCAGCAGCGTGGTCTTGCCCGACCCGTTGGGGCCGACGAGCGCCACCCGATCGGGCCCGGCCAGTTCGAGGTCGGGCACGACGAGCCCGTGGCGCAGCACGAGGCCGGCCGTCGTCAGCACCGGCTGGCCGCGGCGCACCTCGGTGGCCGGCAGGTCGACGCGGATCTCGCGGTCCTCGCGGAGCCGGCCGCGGGCGTCGTCGAGCCGCTCGCGTGCGGACTCGAGCCGCTGGTCGTGCACCGCGCGGTACTTCGCCGCGTGCTTCTCCGAGCGGTTCTTGTAGAAGTCCTGCGCCCCCTTGCCCATGTTGGAGCGCACCGCGTTGCGCGCGCCCTGGCGCTTGCGCTGGGCCAGCAACCGCTCGGCCTCCTGTCGGTCGGCGTGCTGGCGGCGGACGTCGGCTCGCGCGGTCGACACGGCCTGCTCGGCCGCTGCCTGCTCGGCCGCCACCTGCGCGGCGTAGGCGGAGTAGCCGCCGCCGTACCAGCGCACCGAGCCGCCGCGGAGGTCGCCGATCCGGTCCACGAGCTCGAGCAGGTCGCGGTCGTGGGAGACGACGAGCAGCGTGCCCGACCAGCCGGCGACGACGTCGTACAGCCGCGCCCGGGCGTCGGCGTCGAGGTTGTTGGTGGGCTCGTCGAGCAGCAGCACATCGGGCCGCCGCAGCACCTGCCTGGCCAGCCCGAGTTGCACCACCTCGCCGCCGGACAGCTCGCCGAGCCGGCGGCCGAGCACGTCGGCGGGCAGGCCGAGCCGGGTGAGCGCGGCGGTGGCCCGCTCCTCGACGTCCCACTCGTCGCCGACGGCGTCGTAGTGCGCCGGCTCGACCGAGCCGGCCTCGATCGCCCGCAGCGCGCGCAGGGTCGCCCCCACGCCGAGGAACTCGGCCACCGGGCGGGCGTCGTCGAGGGTGAGGTCCTGCGGCAGGTAGCCGACCGAGCCGGTGACGTTCACGTGACCGGCGGTCGGCGCCAGCTCGCCGGCGAGCACGCGCAGCAGCGTCGACTTGCCGCTGCCGTTGACGCCGATCAGTCCGGAGCGGCCGGGCGGCACGAGCAGGTCGAGTCCGTCGAGCACGACGGTGCCGTCGGGCCAGGCGACACGCAGGCCGTGGACGGCGAGGGCGGGGGTGGGTGCGGACATGCGGAAGCTCCCGGATGACGGGTCGAGGTCGGTGAGGGCGGCCTCAGAGCTTCAACGCGGTGCCTCTCGTCGGGGACGGGTCATACTCCACGGTACGGAGTCGGTACCGGGCGCACCACCGACTTCGGGGCGTAGGGTTCACCTGCACAGCGACGTGCACGCACCCCGCCCCCACCAGGACTCGAGGACTGTCGTGACCGACCGCGCCGTCGTGCTCATCGCCGAGGAGCTCAGCCCCGCCACCGTCGAGGCGCTCGGGCCCGACTTCGAGATCCGGTTCTGCGACGGCGCCGACCGCGCGCAGCTGCTGGCGGCGGTGGGCGACGTCGACGCGATCCTGGTGCGCTCGGCCACCAAGGTGGACGACGAGGTGCTCGCCGTCGCGCGGCGGCTGCGGGTCGTCGCCCGCGCCGGCGTGGGGCTCGACAACGTCGACGTCAAGGCGGCCACGCAGGCCGGCGTGATGGTCGTGAACGCGCCCACCTCCAACATCGTGAGCGCAGCCGAGCTGGCGGTCGCGCTGATGCTCGCCGCGGCCCGCCACCTGTCGCCGGCGCACGCCGCGCTGCGGGGCGGGGAGTGGAAGCGGTCGAAGTACACCGGCATCGAGCTGTACGAGAAGACCGTCGGCATCGTGGGCCTCGGCCGGATCGGCGTGCTGGTGGCGCAGCGGCTGGCGGCGTTCGGCATGAACGTGCTCGCCTACGACCCCTACGTGCAGGCCGGCCGCGCCGCCCAGGTCGGCGTCCGGCTGGTCGACCTCGACACGCTGCTGCGCGAGTCGGACTTCATGTCGGTGCATCTGCCGAAGACCCCGGAGACGGTGGGCCTCATCGGTCACGACCAGCTCGGCATCGCCAAGCCGCAGCTGGTGCTCGTGAACGCCGCGCGCGGCGGGATCGTCGACGAGGGCGCGTTGTACGACGCCCTCAAGACCGGCCGGATCGCGGCCGCCGGGCTCGACGTGTTCGCCTCCGAGCCGTGCACCGACAGCCCGCTGTTCGAGCTCGACAACGTGGTCGCCACCCCGCACCTGGGGGCGTCCACCCACGAGGCGCAGGAGAAGGCCGGCATCGCGGTGGCGAAGTCGGTGCGCCTGGCGCTGTCCGGCGAGCTGGTGCCCGACGCCGTCAACGTGCAGGGCGGGCTCATCGCCGAGGACGTGCGCCCCGGCATCCCGCTCACCGAGAAGCTGGGCCGGATCTTCACCGGCATCGCGGCCGAGGTGCCGCAGCAGATCGACGTCGAGGTGCGCGGCGAGATCACCGACTACGACGTCAAGGTGCTCGAGCTGGCGGCGCTCAAGGGTGTGTTCGCGGACGTCGTCGAGGACCCGGTTTCGTACGTGAACGCCCCGCTGCTCGCCGCCGAGCGCGGCTGCGCCGTCCGGCTGATCGCCGACCCCGAGAGCCCCGACCACCGCAACCTCATCACCATCCGCGGCACGCTGGCCGACGGCGACCAGGTGTCGGTGAGCGGCACGCTCATCGGCATCAGCCAGCGCGAGCGGCTGGTGGAGGTCAACGGCTACGACCTCGACCTCGAGCCCACCACGCACCTGGCCTTCTTCACCTACGTCGACCGGCCCGGCATGGTCGGCACGGTCGGGCAGATCCTCGGCGAGGCCCGGGTCAACATCGCCGGGATGCAGGTCTCCCGCAACGCCAAGGGCGGCGAGGCGATGGTGGCGCTGTCCGTCGACTCCGCGATCCCGCTCGACGTGCTGCACGAGATCGAGTCGGCCATGGCCGCCCGCTCGGCCCGCGCCGTGGATCTCAGCTGACGCGAGGCGCCCGACGGACGGCGGTGACCTGCTGAGGAAAGTCGGCGCGCCGAACCTCACCAACTCACCGCCGAGCCCAACCGACGGGACACCGACCGGAGCATCGGCAGCACGCACTGCCGCGGTCAGGTCGGCCGTGCCAGACTTCGCGCCATGACGACTGGCACGCCCGACGCCGGAGGGGCCGCTGCCGAGCCCCAGCCCCTTGCCCCGCCCGACCCCGGCATCACCCTCACCGCGCCGGAGGCGCCGCTGCAGGTGCAGGAGACGCAGGCGCCGAAGATGGCGCCGCCGGTGGCGGCCGAGGCGATCCCCGAGCTCGACGCCAAGGTCGACTCGTTCCTGCAGGCCCTCGGCTCCGCCCAGAGCGGCAGCCCGGAGTTCGCCGCACAGGCCGAGAACGTGCGCACGATGGGCGACTCCGACATCCGCAAGGCGGCCGAGACCTCCAACCGGATGCTCGACAAGCCGGTCACCGCGCTCAAGGAGGGCGGGATCGCGCAGGGCTCGACGGTCGGCAAGACGCTGCTCGACCTGCGCCGCACCGTCGAGGACCTCGACCCGAGCCAGGCCACCGGCGCGAAGAAGCTCCTCGACTTCCTGCCGTTCGGCGACAAGATCACCGACTACTTCCGCAAGTACCAGTCGGCCCAGACCCAGCTCAACGGCATCCTGCACAGCCTCCGCAACGGGCAGGACGAGCTGCAGAAGGACAACGTCGCCCTCAACCTGGAGAAGACCAACCTCTGGGCGGTGATGGGCCGGCTCAACCAGTACGTCTACGTGGCCGAGCGGCTCGACGCGAAGCTCGCGGCGCAGATCGCCGAGCTCGAGCTCACCGACCCCGAGGCGGCGAAGACGCTCAACCAGGACGTGCTGTTCTACGTGCGGCAGAAGCACCAGGACCTGCTCACCCAGCTCGCGGTGTCGATCCAGGCCTACCTCGCGATCGACGTGATCATCAAGAACAACATCGAGCTCATCAAGGGCGTCGACCGCGCCTCCACCACCACGATCTCGGCGCTGCGGACGGCAGTGATCGTGGCGCAGGCGCTCGGCAACCAGAAGCTGGTGCTCGACCAGATCACGGCGCTCAACACCACGACGTCCGGGATGATCCAGCGCACCTCGGAGATGCTCAAGGACAACTCCGCGGCGATCCAGGAGCAGGCGGCGAACTCGACGATCGGCATCGAGCAGCTGCAGGCCGCCTTCGCCAACATCTACGCCACGATGGACTCCATCGACGAGTTCAAGCTCAAGGCGCTCGACTCGATGTCGGCCACCATCGGCGTGCTCGAGACCGAGGTGGAGAAGTCCCGCTCCTACCTCGACCGCGTGCAGCGCCACGACGCCCGCAACGCCCAGGGCACCCTCGACATCGGCACCCGGCTCTGACGGTCGATCTTGGGACTGAAGTCGTGGTGGGCCCGGCGGCGCGGGGGAGCGGAGGACGACGTCGCGCCGACGCCGCAGCCGCCCACCGAGCAGGACGTGCTCGCCTCGCTCAACCGCGTGAACGCCATGCTGCGCGACGGCAACGCACCGCCGGTGGTGACGTCGCGGGTGGTGCGGATCGCCCGCACCATCAACGACACGCTGCCCCGGATCCGCAACCTCGGCCTCGGCAGCCAGGAGGGCTACTCGGTGGTGGCCACCGCCACCACCTACCTGCCCGAGGCGGTCGGCGCCTACCTGCGGCTGCCGCGCGACTGGGCCGACACCCGGCCCATCGACGGCTACAAGACCTCGCTCATGGTGCTCGTCGACCAGCTCGAGCTGCTCGGCTCGACGATGGACAAGATCCTCGACGCCGCCAACCGGGCCGACGCCCAGGCGCTGGTGGCGCACGGGATGTTCCTCGAGGCGAAGTTCGGCCACTCCGCCGACGGTGGCCCCGACCTGCAGCTCGGCAGCCCGACATGAGGACTCCCGCATGACCGACTCCCTGGCCGCCGCGCTCGACGCCCTGGTCGCCGTCGCCGAGCAGGCTGGCGTCGACCCCGCCACCGCGCGTCGCGAGGGCGAGGCGCTCGCCGCCACCGTGGCCGAGCCGTCGAAGGGCGCCTTCGTCGACTGGTCGGAGCAGACCGGCCGCACCCGCTCGGCCGAGGACTTCATGGACGCCGCCTCCCGCGGCCGGCGCTACCGGTCCTCGCCCACCGCCACCATGAGCCTGCTCGCCGCGCAGGGCTCGGGCCGGGCACCGGCCTACGCCGCCGCGCTCGGCGACGTCGCGCTCGCCGCGGCCACCCTCGGCGACCCCGACCCCCGCACGGCGGGCAACGCCCACCTCGCGGCCGCCTCCCAGCTCCGCGAGCCCGCACCCCGCCAGGTGGCGCCCACGGTGGGCGACGAGGTCGCGTCGTCCCTGCTCCAGCAGCTCAGCGTCGTCCAGCGCAAGCTCGCCGGCATGCAGGAGCAAGCGAGCGCAGCGAGCGACGCGGCGGTGGTCGAGCCCGACGAGCGCCAGCGAGGAGGTGTCGAGACCCCCGGCCCTCCGACGGCCACGCAACCCGACCCGACGTCCCCGGATCCGGAGAAGGAGCCCGAGCCGGAGACCCCGCCCAAGACCGTCGACGAGCTGCTGGCCGAGCTCGACGAGCTGGTGGGCCTGTCCGGCGTCAAGGACGAGATCCACCGGCAGGCCGCCGTGCTGCGGATCGAGGGACTGCGCAAGGAGGCCGGGCTCGGCTCCCCGACGATCACCCGGCACCTGGTGTTCAACGGCAACCCGGGCACGGGCAAGACCACGGTCGCCCGGTTGCTGGCGGGCATCTACAAGGCGCTGGGGCTGCTCAGCAAGGGGCAGCTGGTCGAGGTCGACCGCTCCGAGCTCGTGGCCGGCTACCTCGGCCAGACCGCCCAGAAGACCGCGGAGGTCGTGAAGTCCGCGATCGGCGGGGTGCTGTTCATCGACGAGGCGTACTCGCTCTCCGGCGACCAGTACGGCTCCGAGGCGATCAACACGCTGGTCAAGGAGATGGAGGACCACCGCAACGACCTCGTGGTGATCGTGGCCGGCTATCCCGGGCCGATGGCGGTGTTCGTGGCGCAGAACCCCGGTCTGGAGAGCCGGTTCCGCACCCACCTCGACTTCCCCGACTACACCGACGACGAGCTGGTGGAGATCTTCGGGCTCATGGCCTCCGACGCCGAGTACGACGCCGGACAGGAGGTGCTCGACCGGCTGCGGGCCGGCCTCCTCACCACGCCGCGGGGCGAGAGCTTCGGCAACGCCCGGCACGTGCGCAACCTGCTCGAGGCCGCCATCGGCCGGCACGCGTGGCGGCTGCGCGAGGTCGGCGAGCCGTCGGTCGAGCAGCTCCGCACCCTGGCCGCCGACGACCTCGACGCCCCCGTGCCGCTCACTCCGCCCGACGACCCGTCCGAACCGGGGGTCGTGGAGATCGCTCCGGTGGGAGACACTTCCGCCCCAGACCCCGCAGCATCGGAGGAGGCGACGTGACCCAGCAGGCCACGGCCCCGGCCCCGCCGCCGCAGCAGCCCACCGCTGCGGCGACGCCGTCCGCGGCCGCCGCCACGCAGCAGGACGCCCACACCGAATGGCTGCGTGCCGACACCCCCCGCCTTCTCAACCGGCTCCAGGTGCTCGCCGTCACCGCCTGCGTGCTCTTCGGCGTCGTCGCCGCGCTGCTCCAGGTGCTCGCCTGGCAGGCCAACGGCCGCGCCGCCGACAACACCGAGCAGGTGGTGCGGGTCCAGGAGATCGAGTCGTTGATGCTGCGCGCCGACGCGCTCGCCACCAACAGCTTCCTCGTCGGCGGCCTCGAGCCGGTCGAGGCCCGAGCCGAGTACGACGACGCGATCAACCGGGTGCTCGCCTTGATCACCGACGCCGCCGACGCCCAGCCGGCCGACCGCGCAGCGCTGGCGCGGTTGAGCGCGAAGGTCTCCGAGTACACGAACGCGGTCACCCAGGCGCGCGACTACAACCGCCAGCAGCTGCCGATCGCCATCGCCTACCTGAACAACGCCAGTCGCCAGGACCTGCGACGGCGACGATCGCTACTCGATCCAGAACATCCTGGAGGCACTCGCCACCGCCAACACCCAGCGTGCCGAGGACGAGATGGGCGGGCCACCACCCGTGGCTGCTCCTCCTGGTCGGCGTGCTCGCTTTGGTGGCGCTCTTCGTGCGTGAACCGCCTCATCGCCCAGCGGTTCCGGCGCCGCTTCAACGTGGGTCTGGTCGTCGCCGCGGTCGTGGTGGGTGTGCTCACGTTGATCACGTCGCTGCACGCCAGCAGCTCGCAACGGTGCCAACGACGAGACCCGTCAAGGGCCCTACCAGGCGGCGGTCGACGAGGCCGAGGCCCGCACCGCAGCCAACGACGCGAAGGCCACCGAGGCGCTGGGCCTCATCAACCGCGGCTCGGGAGCCTCGTTCGAGACCAGCCTGTTCGACCCGGCAGCCGAAGCTGGTCGAGGAGAACGCCTCGCCCCGCACGCTCTCGCTCTGGGAGCAGTACCTGACGCTCCACCAGCAGATCCGGGAGCTCGACGACGCCGGCGACAGCGCCTCCTACAACGACGCAGTCGACCTCGCCACCGACACCGAGCCCGACAGCGCCACCGCGGCCGCTCGACGAGGTCGACGTGACCGCCGCCGGCGTGGTCGACGACGCCGCGGCCGACGCCACCGACGACTTCCGCGGCGGCGGTGTCATCGCGATCGGGCTGGTCGTGCTCACGTTGCTCGGCGCGGTGGCAGCGTCGGGCGCGATCGCCTGGGGCATCAACCAGCGACGGAGGGAGTACTCGTGAGCGCCGCGCCGATTGATCGCCGCGGCGTCGATCGCCGCCGCCCTGCTGGCGGGATGCGGGTACGACGAGACGTCGATCCCACCGCCCAACGCCGAGCCCAGCACCGCGGCTCCTGGCCCTGACCTCGAGGAGTGCGAGAACGACGGCACGCAGCTGGAGTCGTACGACCCGGACTCGGGGCCGACCGAGGGCGAGGCCGTGCGGCGGATCCGGGACGACGAGCGCCTGGTGGTCGGCGTCGCCGCCGACACCGAGCTCCTCGCTGCGCGTAACGCCGAGACCGGCGACATCGAGGGCTTCGACATCGACTTCGCGTTCGAGGTGGCGCGGGCGCTGTGGCCCGAGGACACCGCAGGCGCAGCTCGAGAGCAAGGTCGTGCTCCGGGTGATCACGGCCGCCGACCGCATCCCGTTCCTGCAGGACGGCACCGTCGACATCGTCGTCCGCAACATGACGGTCAACTGCGAGCGCTGGCAGCAGGTGGCGTTCTCGGCCATCTACTACGACGCCGGGCAGAAGGTGCTCGTGGGCAAGGACCAGGGGCTCGACGACGATCGAGCGACCTCGCGGGGCAAGCGGATCTGCGCACCTGCAGGCACCACCAGCATCGAGAACATCCAGGAAGATCCAGCCGGAGGCGATCCCGGTCAGCGTCCACCGACAACTCGGCCTGCATGGTGCTGTTCCAGAACGGCGAGGCCGACGGCGTCAGCACCGACGACACCGTCCTGGCCGGCCTGGCCGCCCAGGACCCGTACGCCGAGGTGATGCAGACCGACTTCCTGACGCGCGAGCCGTACGGCATCGCGCGTGAACAGCGAGAACGTCGACCTGGTGCGGCTCATCAACCAGCGGCTCGCAGCAGATCCGCGAGAACGGGCGGTGGCAGGAGATCTACGACGAATGGCTGCGGCCCGCAGCTGGAGGTTCCCGGCGTTCAGCCCAAGCCCGTCTACGGCCGATGAGCACCATGACCGCCACCCACCCCACCGCCCCGGCGGCGCCCGGAGCCCTGGGCGCCGCGCCCGAGGCGTCGGTGCTGCTGGCGTACCTGGAGGCGCTGGAGGCGTGGGTGCGGGGGCGGCGGCTGGAGCTCGACGAGCTCGACGCGGCGGCGCTGGCCGAGGGTCGCGGGCGCCGAGGTGGCCGGCGACATGGGGCTGTCGCTGGCGCTGTGGAAGGCGGTGTCGGACCGGTACGCCGAGATGTGGGCGGTGTGGGACGGCGGCCGGGTGCTCGGGTCCGGAGCGCGAGAAGATCGGCGCGCTGATCTGGGGCCGGATCGACGCCGCGGGGTCGTCGCTGCCCGAGGCCTGCCGGCTCTCGGACGCGCTGGCCGCGCAGCTGCGGATGAAGCTCGCGCTGACGCCGGGCGCCGACGCCGCCGCCTCGCGGGTGCGCGACCTGCGGGCGCAGCTGGAGCGGATCCGCGACCAGGTGGGGCTGGAGCCGGCGCTCACCCGCGACGACGCCGTCGACCGGCTGGCCGGGCTCATGGCCCGGCTCGAGGACATCGCCGACCGGGCCGGCCGGGGCGCCGACGTGATGGGCATGCTCGCTCCGCTCGAGCAGGACGCCGCCAGGTACGAGCGCGACCTCATCGTCGGCAACGCCCGTCGGCGCAACGCCCGTGACCAGGTGCTCACCGCCCGCAAGCACCGTGCCGAGCTCGTGGCCCGTCAGGCCGAGCTCGAGCAGCTGGCCGCCGCGTGCGTCGCCACCGTCGACCCCGCACCCCGGCTCGCGGTGCCGGACGTCGACGCGCTGGGTCCGGTGCCCAACACCCCCGACGCGATCGGCCCCTACCTGGAGCGCCTCGACCGGGTCGACCAGGCCATGGACCTCGCCCACGAGCGCTACGCCACGGCGCTCGCCCAGCACCAGGGGCTGATCGACCTGCTCCGCGGCTACGTGATCAAGGCCGGCGAGCTCGGTGTCGCGGACGCCGAGGAGCTCACCGTCGCCGAGGCCCAGGCCCGCGCGGCCCTGGCCCGCCGGCCCGCCCCGGTGGCGGTGTGCCAGCAGCTCGTGGCCACCTACCGCACCTGGCTCGACCAGCTCACCGGCCGCGCCGGCCTGCACAAGGAGCTCCCGTGACCTCGTCGACGACCTGCACCCAGCCCGGCTGCACGGGCACGATCACCGACGGCTACTGCGACGTCTGCGGCATGGCCGCCGATGCCGGGAGCGGCCCCGGCGCCGCCACGCGGCCGCGCCCGCCGCGCCCCGGCGAAGCCGGCGGCCCCCGTCGCCGACGGCGGTGCCTGCCCGCAGCCCGGCTGCGGCGGCACCATCGCCGACGGCTACTGCGACACCTGCGGCATGGCCGCCGACTCCGGCCCGGCCACCACCACAGGGGGCGGCGGCGACGCCGACGGCGGTGTGCTCGAGACGGCGTCGTCGGTGACGTCGTCGAGCCGGGTCGGCACCGCGGCGTTCGGCTCAGCGCGCGCCGGCACCGGCACGTCGTCCACCCGCCGCACCCGCTCGGGCTCGCAGCGGCTGCGCTCGGCGCGGATCGGCGCCGGCCTCACCAGCGTGCCGCCGGCGCCCGTCGTCGACCCGAGCGCCGTGCTGATGAAGGACGCGCAGGTGCCGGAGGACAAGCGGTCCTGCTCCAACTGCGGCTCACCGATCGGCCGCAGCCGCGACGGCAAGCCCGGCCGCACCGAGGGGTTCTGCCCGCAGTGCCGCCAGGAGTTCTCGTTCACCCCGAAGCTGCAGGCCGGCGACCTGGTGGCCGGCCAGTACGAGGTGGCGGGCCCGCTCGCCCACGGCGGCCTCGGCTGGATCTACCTCGCCCGCGACCGCAACGTGTCCAACCGCTGGGTCGTGCTGAAGGGCCTGCTCAACTCCGGCGACCCCGACGCGCTCGCCGCCGCCATCGCCGAGCAGCAGTTCCTGGCCCAGGTGGAGCACCCGCTCATCGTCGAGATCTACAACTTCGTCACCCACGAGGGCGCCGGCTACATCGTGATGGAGTACGTCGGCGGCCGGTCGCTGAAGCAGGTGCTGAAGGAGCGGATGCGCGCCAAGGGCGGCGCCTACGACCCGCTGCCGGTCGACCAGGCGCTCGCCTACGTGATCGAGGTGCTGCCGGCCTTCCAGTACCTGCACGACCTCGGGCTCGTGTACTGCGACTTCAAGCCCGACAACATGATCCAGGTCGGCGACGCGATGAAGCTGATCGACCTCGGCGGCGTCCGCAAGATCGACGACGACGAGTCGGCCATCTACGGCACGGTGGGCTACCAGGCGCCCGAGGTGGCGCAGGTCGGCCCGAGCGTGGCCTCCGACCTCTACACGATCGGCCGCACGCTCGTCGTGCTGTGCATGGAGTTCCGCGGCTACCAGGGCACGTACCTCCACAGCCTTCCGCCGCCGGCCGAGACGCCGCTGTTCGCGGAGAACGACTCGCTCTACTGGCTGGTCGCCAAGTGCTGCGCGGGCGACCCCGCCGACCGGTTCGCCTCCGCCGACGAGCTGCGCACCCAGCTGCTCGGCGTCCTGCGCGAGACCGTCGCCCGCTCCAACACCGGCACCTCGCTCACCTCCGCGGCGTCGCCGCTGTTCGAGGCGCCCACCACCTCGCGCGGCGTGCTCGAGTGGACCCAGCTCCCCCAGCTGCGGGTCGACACCACCGACCCGCAGTACGCCTGGCTCACGGGCGTGGCGGACGACGACCCGGCGGCGCGGCTGAAGACGCTCGAGCAGGCGCCGGCCCAGTCGGCCGAGGTGGCGCTGGCCCGCGGCCGGGCCGCGCTCGAGGCCGGCCGCACCGAGGTCGCCAGCGCCGCCTCGGCCGCCCTGCTCGCGCAGGACCCGTGGGAGTGGCGGGCGCTCTGGCTCGAGGGCCTGGCCGCGATGTCGACGCAGGACTGGGCGGGCGCGCAGAGCGCGTTCAACGCCGTCTACCGCCAGGTGCCCGGCGAGCTCGCACCGAAGCTGGCGCTCGCCGTCGCCTGTGAGAAGGGCGGTCTGCCGGAGGTGGCCGAGGGCCTGTACGCCGTCTGCGCCTCCACCGACGCCGCCTACGTGTCGCCGGCGTCGTTCGGCATGGCCCGGGTGCGCGCGGCGCGCGGCGACGCCGGCGGTGCGGTGGAGGCGCTCGACCGGGTGCCGCGCACCAGCCGTGGCTATCCCGAGAGTCGGCAGCTGCGCGCCGAGGTGCTGCTCGGCGGCTCCCTCGACCTCGCCGTGCTCGACCAGGCGATGCGCTCGATCGAGTCGGCGTCGATGGACCCGGCTACCCACGGCCGCTACAGCGTCCGCATCCTCGAGCACGCGCTCGGGTTGCTGAAGGCGGGCGGACCCACGCCGGCCGGTGGGTCGATCGGCTCGGTGGCCGCCACCGAGGACGACGTCCGCACCGCGCTGGAGCGGTCCTACCGGCTGCTCGCGCGTGACACCGAGCAGCTCAAGGAGCGCGTCGAGCTGGTCAACCGCGCCAACGCCGTCCGGGTCTGGAGCCTCACCTGATGAACTGTCCTTCTTGCGCCGAGCCGCTCGACGACGGTGCCGCCTTCTGCGAGGCCTGCGGCGCCCAGGTCGGCGAGACGCCGGCCGCCGCCACCGGCGAGGCCGTACCGGTGGCCGAGCAGGACGCACCGATCAGCGCCGTCACGGTGCCGCGGCGCCCGGCGGCGCCGGTCGAGGAGGTGCCGGGCCGCCGACCCTGCCTCAGCTGCGGGGGCGAGGTCGGCCCGGACGGCTACTGCGACCAGTGCGGCGCCAAGGCGCCGAGCGAGCGCGACCACTTCCGGGAGAATCCCGCCTCCTGGGTGGCCGGGGTGTGCGACCGCGGCATCAAGCACGCCGAGAACGAGGACGCCATGGCGCTGGTCGCCAGCGCAACGCCGGGGGAGCGCGCGGTGCTCGTGGTGATGGACGGCGTCTCGAACACCGATGGTTCCTCGGCGGCCTCGCTGGCCGGGGCGCGCGCCGCCCGCGAGGTGCTCGCGCAGCCGTTCCCGTCGGGCATGGGGACGGCCGGCAGCCGTCTCGCCGCCGCCACCGCCGTCTACACCGACGCCGTGGCGAAGGCCAACGAGGTCGTGGTGGGCCACACGCCCGAGGGCTCGGAGCGGCCGCCGTCGGCGACCTTCGTGTGCGCCGTCGCCGAGGGCTCCTGGGTCTGCTACGCCAACGTCGGCGACTCTCGTGCCTACTGGCTGCCCGACGACGGCGAGGGCGTGCAGCTCTCTGTCGACGACTCCGCGGCCCAGGAGCTCATGGCCGCCGGGATGCCCCGGCTGGAGGCCGAGAGCGGGCCGCACGGCCACGCCATCACCCGCTGGCTCGGGCAGGACGCGCCCGACATCACGCCGCGGGTCGGCGAGCTCGTCGTCGACCGGCCCGGCTGGCTGCTGGTGTGCTCGGACGGTCTCTGGAACTACGCCTCCGAGCCCGCGGCGATCGCCGAGAAGGTCCGCGCCGCCGGCTCCTCCGACCCCGCCGCCATCGCGCTCTCGCTCGTGGAGTTCGCGAACGGCTGCGGGGGGCAGGACAACATCACTGCGACCCTGGCCCGGCTCGAGCCGGTCACTCCATCCGACGGGGTGCAGAATGTCGCACCCGACCCATCTGCGCAGGAGGAGTCCCGTGGCTGAGTTCACCGCCAGCGTCTACCAGAACGAGTTCCTCCCGGACGGCGGCACCGACGTCAACGCGATCGTCACGGTCACGTGCACCGGCGCCGGCACGGCCGGCCAGACCGGCGGCGGCGCCGCGGGCGAGATCATCATCGTCGACACCTCCGGCTCGATGGGCCCGGCCACCATGGCCGCCGCCAAGCAGGCAGCGCAGGCGGCGCTGAGCGAGATCGTCGACGGCACCTGGTTCTCCGTGATCGCCGGCTCCGACCGCGCGATGCTCGCCTACCCGCAGGTGCAGTCGGGCCCCGGCATGGTGCAGATGAGCGGCACCACCCGGGAGGACGCCAAGCACGCGGTGAGCCGGTTCGTCGGCAGCGGCGGGACGGCGATCAGCACCTGGCTCGACCTCGCCGGCCAGCTGTTCGCGTCGGTGCCCGAGATCACCCAGCGGCACGCGATCCTGCTCACCGACGGTGAGAACCGCGAGACCCCCGACAAGCTCGACGCCGCCATCAGCCGCGCCACCGGGTACTTCCAGTGCGACTGCCGCGGCGCCGGCACCGACTGGCAGGTCGAGGAGATCCGGCGCATCGCCACCGCGCTGCTCGGCACCGTCGACATCATCCCGGAGCCCGCGCAGATGCAGCAGCAGTTCGAGGAGATGATGCGCACCTCGATGGCGCGCGGCGTCGCCGACGCCCAGCTGCGGGTGTGGGCGCCCCAGGGTGCGCAGGTGCTGTTCGTGCGGCAGGTCGCGCCGACGGTCGAGGACCTCACCGCCCGCCGCACCGAGGTGAACCCGCTCACCGGCGCGTACCCCACCGGCGCCTGGGCCGACGAGGCGCGCGACTACCACGTCGCGGTGCGGGTGGCCGCCAAGGCGATCGGGCAGGAGCAGCTCGCGGCGCGGGTGCAGCTCGCCATCGGCGACGACGTGCTCACCCAGGCGCTGGTGAAGGCCACCTGGTCCAACGACTCCGAGCTCACCGCCAAGATCGACAAGCAGGTGGCCCACTACACCGGGCAGACCGAGCTCGCGGCGATGATCCAGGAGGGCCTGGCCGCCAAGGCTTCCGGCGACGAGGCCACGGCCACCACCAAGCTCGGCCGCGCCGTCCAGCTCGCCGCCGAGACCGGCAACGACGAGGCGACGTCGAAGCTGCGCAAGGTGGTCGACGTCCAGAACGAGGCCGAGGGCACCGTGCGGCTCAAGGCCGCGGTGAACAAGGCCGACGAGATGGCCCTCGACACCGCCTCCACCAAGACCACCCGTATCCGGAAGTGATCAGCTGATGCGCTGCCCTGCCGGCCACGAGAGCTCGTCCACCGACTACTGCGACACCTGCGGCGTCGCGATGGACGCCGCACCGGCGGCGCCCGCCGACTCCCCGGGCACCAGCACCGACCAGATGCCGGTCACCCAGCCGATCGACGTCGCCACCGGCGAGTGCCCGAACTGCCAGACCACCAACCCGGCCAACGCCCTGTTCTGCGAGAACTGCGGCTACGACTTCACCACCGGTGCGCTGCCGCGGGCCGCCGACCCGCTCACGCCGCCGCCCGACGACACCCCGGTCGCCGGCACGCCGGTGGTCGAGCAGGCCACCACACCGCCCGCCGAACCGAAGGTCACTGCCGAGTGGGTGGCCGAGATCTGGATCGACGCCGACTGGTACGCCGACCAGGAGGCCACCGACCCGCTGCCCTCGCCCGGACTGCCCACCGTCGTCCCTCTCACCAAGAAGTCGAACCTGATCGGCCGCACCTCCCAGAGCCGCGGCATCCACCCCGAGCTCGACCTGGGCTCCGACAACGGCATCAGCCGCCGTCACGCCCAGCTCACCACCGACGGCTCCCGCTGGTTCGTCGAGGACCTCGGCTCCTCCAACGGCACCTTCGTCGCCCCGCCCGGCCCCCTCCCGAAGACCCCCATCCCGGTGGGTCAGAAGAAGGAGATCGCCCCCGACGACCGCGTCTACCTCGGCGCCTGGACCCGCCTCATCCTCCGCCGAGCCGCGCCGGGTGAGGTCTGAGCCGCTACCCCGTGGCGGGCTCGAACAGCTCGACCGGATTGCCGGACGGGTCCTCCAGCAGCACCTGACGGCCACCCCGGCCCTCCACCACGTCGCCGCGGAAGGTGACGCCGGCGCTGCGGAGCCGCGCGACGACCCTGTCGAGATCCGCGACGTCGACCACGAGCCGGTTCCAGCCGCCGGGCTCGGGCAGGCGTCCGTCGGGCATCGCCTGCGCCCCTCCGCTCGGGCCGCCGAGCCCGCTCAGCAGCAGGGTGAGGTCGTCCGACCGCACCGCCGCGAACCCGGGCGCCTTGTCCATCTCCACGACGAAGCCGAGGTGGTCGGTGTAGAAGTCGCGGGCGACGCCGACGTCGTCCACCAGGTACCGCATCCTGCCCATCGCTCTCGTCTCCCGATATAGTCAGTAGCACTGACGATCAGAGTAAGGAACGGAATGGACGAGGGCAACCCGCTGGCCGACCGGCTCGGCCCCCTGCTCGGCCGCGCCCACGAGGCACACCGCCGGCAGGTGACGGAGGCGCTCGCCGCGCTCGGCCTCCAGCCGAGGTCGTTCGGTGCCCTGGCCGTTCTGACGGCCGAGGGCCCGATGACGCAGCGCGAGCTCGGTGCGCGCCAAGGCGTCGACCGCACCACCACGGTGGCCGTCGTCGACGTCCTCGAGCAGGCGGGGCTCGTGGCACGGGTACGCGACGACCGCGACCGACGCGCGTACGCGCTCGTCGTCACCGCGGCGGGAGGACGCCGGGTGCGGCGGGCCGAGGGTGTGGTGCGTGCGGCGGAGGACGAGTTCCTCGCCGATCTCAGCAGAGCCGAGCGCCGGTCGCTGATCGCCGTACTGCGTCGGCTGGCCTAGCGCTTGGTCGCGATGAGGGTGGCGGCGTCGGGGGCGACCATCACCTCGACGGTGGTGAACCGTTCGTCGGTGAGCCAGTGCTCGCGGAGCACGTCGACCCGGCCGCCGGTGACCGGCGGCCAGGACTCGCAGGGCGTGAAGTCGTCGAGAACCACGACGCCGCCCGGCTCCACGACGTCGGCGACGGCGTCGACGCCGACCTCGCCGGCGCTGCCCTCGGCGGCGTCGAGGAACAGCAGCGAGAAGGGGCCGCGGTGCAGCAGGGTCGACCAGTCGGCGGCGACGACCTCCACCAGCGGGTCGTCCTCGAAGATCTCTCCTGCCGCGCCGGCCAGCTTCGGGTCGAGCTCGGCGGTGATGATGCGCGCCTTCTCGCCGCGGACGCCGGAGCGCAGCCACGCCGTCCCCACGCCGCAGCCGGTGCCGAACTCGGCCATGGTGCCGTCGCGCGTGGCGGCGAGCGTCGCGAGGAGCCGGCCGGTCTCGTTGCGGCAGAACGACACGTAGCCGGCCCGCCGGGAGACGTCGAAGGCCCGCGTGACCAGGTGGGGGAGATCCGGCGGCGCGCTCATGCGTGCGAGTCTCGCACCCGGTCTCGCGCGGTCTCGGATTCCGAACACATCGTGAAAGCGCCTGCGGGCGCCTGCGCGACCACGTACGGTGAGATCACCATGCAGCAGCGTTGCGTACTTATCGCGTGCCGCGGCGAGGGCCGGCAGGTCTGAGAACCTGCGAGTGAGGCCCCCTCGCCGCGGAGTTCGGCGTTGCGCGAGGCCTCCTCTTCATCACTTCCGGTGATGTCCCCGCGGAAACCTCGTCCGGGCGCGACCCGCCCGCTGCAGGCTGTCGGCGACTCGTGCGATCCGCGGGTTCCGTTTCCTTCCGCGGTGACATCTCCGGGCGTGACACACCGAAGCCCGGCATCCGTCAGATGAACAGCAAGGAGCGAGACCATGTATGACATGTACCCCGCCGAGTGGGGCCCCGCGAAGCACTGGGACAGCGCGACGGCCACCATCGACCGAGACGACGACGGCGAGCGTCCGGACGACAACTAGCGTTCGCCGCGTGACGACAAGACTGGCGGTCATCCCGGGCGACGGCATCGGCCCGGAGGTGACGGCCGAGGCCCTCAAGGTGCTCGAGGTCGCCGCTCCGGTGAAGCTCGAGCAGACCCGCTACGACCTCGGCGCCGAGCGCTACCTCGCCACCGGCGAGGTGCTGCCCGACTCCGTGCTCGACGAGATCCGCGACCACGACGCGATCCTGCTCGGCGCCGTCGGCGGGAAGCCGAACGACCCGAACCTGCCGCCCGGACTGCTCGAGCGCGGGCTGCTGCTGCGGCTGCGGTTCGAGCTCGACCACTACGTGAACCTGCGCCCGTCGCGCATCTACCCGGGTGCGACGTCGCCGCTGGCCGACCACGTGACCGGCCGCGGCGAGGTGGACTTCGTGGTGGTGCGGGAGGGCACCGAGGGCCCCTACACGGGCAACGGCGGCGCGCTGCGCGTCGGCACCCCGCACGAGATCGCCACCGAGGTGTCGGTGAACACGGCGTACGGCGTCGAGCGCGTCGTCCGCGACGCCTTCGCCCGCGCCCAACGCAGGCCTCGCCAGAAGCTGACGCTGGTGCACAAGACCAACGTGCTCGTGCACGCCGGCTCGGTGTGGTGGCGGATCACGCAGGCCGTCGGGCAGGAGTTCCCCGAGGTGAGCGTCGACTACATGCACGTCGACGCCACGATGATCCACCTGGTCACCGACCCCACCCGCTTCGACGTGATCGTCACCGACAACCTCTTCGGCGACATCGTCACCGACCTCGCCGCCGCCATCACCGGCGGCATCGGGCTCGCGGCCTCCGGCAACGTCAACCCCGATCGCACGACGCCGTCGATGTTCGAGCCCGTGCACGGCTCCGCGCCCGACATCGCGGGCCAGCAGAAGGCCGACCCCACCGCCGCGATCCTCTCCGGCGCGCTGCTGCTCGACCACCTCGGCCACGCCGACGCCGCGGCCGCCGTCGAGGCCGCCGTGCTCGCCGACCTGGCCGAGCAGGCGCAGGGTGACCGAGTACCCCGGTCGACCGCCGAGGTCGGCGACGCCGTCGCGTCCCGCCTGGGCTGACCCTGGCGCGCACGAATCGTTCGATCGAACGGTTCGTGCGCGGATTCGGGCCCAGAGCCTGCACGAATCGTTCGATCGAACGATCTGTGCGGTCCGGCCCCACCGACCACCCGTTCCGATACCAGGAAGTCCGAGTAAATTGCCCACCATGCCGACGCCGCTGGACATCACCACCACCCTCACCGAGCACCCCACCTCGGACGAGCGGCTGGCCGCGATCCTCGCCGAGCCGGGGTTCGGCACCCACTTCACCGACCACATGCTCACCGTCGAGTGGACGCCGGACGCCGGCTGGCACGCCGCCCGCGTCACGCCGTACGGGCCGCTGACCCTCGACCCCGCCACGGCCGTCCTGCACTACGCGCAGGAGACCTTCGAGGGCATGAAGGCCTACCGGCACGACGACGGCTCGATCTGGTCGTTCCGGCCCGAGGAGAACGCCGCCCGGATGGTGCGCTCCAGCCACCGGCTCGCGCTGCCGGTGCTCGAGCCCGAGCACTTCGTGCAGGCCGTCGACACGCTCGTCGCGGCCGACCAGCGCTGGGTGCCGGACGCGGCGGGGGAGAAGAGCCTCTACCTGCGGCCGTTCATGTTCGCCTCCGAGGCGTTCCTCGGGGTGCGGCCGGCGCAGCACGTCACGTTCATGGTGATCGCCAGCCCGGCCGGCGCCTACTTCAAGGGCGGCGTGAAGCCGGTGACGCTGTGGCTGAGCGAGGAGTACACGCGCGCCGGCCGCGGCGGCATGGGCGCGGCCAAGACGGGCGGCAACTACGCGAGCTCGCTGGTGGCCCAGCAGGAGGCGACCGCGCAGGGGTGCGACCAGGTCGTCTTCCTCGACGCCCAGGACGGGCGCTACGTCGAGGAGCTCGGCGGCATGAACCTCTACTTCCTCCACGACGACGGCACCGTCGTCACCCCGGAGACCGGCACGATCCTCGAGGGCATCACCCGCGCCTCGGTGATCGAGCTCGTCGGCAAGATGGGCCACCAGGTGGTGGAGCGGCGCTTCGGCATCGACGAGTGGCGCGACGGCGTCGCCAACGGCCGCATCACCGAGGTGTTCGCGTGCGGCACGGCCGCCGTCATCACACCGGTCGGTTCGCTGAAGTGGGACGGCGGGGAGACTCCCGCCCCGGCCTCCACCGAGCTCACCATGAAGATCCGGCAGGCGCTCGTCGACGTGCAGTACGGCCGCGCCGACGACACCTTCGGCTGGATGCACCGGATCGTCTGAGCGCACGGGGCGGCGGAGTCCCCGGCTAGCCGGGGACTCCTGCTCTTGTCAGCCGAAACTTCGGCCGACAAGAGCAGGAGTCGGCTGACAAGTGGGCCCTAGACGACGACGGGGGCAGTCTCGTCCGGGGCCACCCGCGGCATGAGCAGCAGGGCGACGGCGGCCAGGAGCGCGGCGGCGGCGCAGATCGCCCAGACCGTCAGGTAGCCGGAGAGCGGGGCGCTGCCCTCCACGGGGTCGTCGATCGAGCCGGTGGAGGCGAGGGCGATGGCGAACACCGAGGATGCGATGGCGCCTCCGATGGTCTTGGTGGCGTTGGTCATGCCGGTGGCGAAGCCGGTGCGCTCAGGTGGTGCGGCGGCCGCGGCGGTGGCCGGCAGCGCGGCCACGAGCGCACCCGACCCGACGCCGACCACGGCCATGTTCACCAGCGCCTGGGCGGTGGAGTCGTGGAAGGGCAGCCACAGCGCGTAGCCGAGGGCCACCAGCAGCGACGACCCCACCAGCGCGCCGCGCGGCCCGAGCAGCCGCGCGGTGAGCGGCAGGGTGAAGGCGCCGATCGCCAGGAAGACCACGTACACGCCGATGAGGGTCGAGACGAAGGACGCGTCGGCGCCAAGGCCGTAGCCGACGACGTCGGGCTCGGTGCGGGCGAAGGTCGACAGCGGGATCTGGGCGCCGAGCACCGACATGCCGAACAGGAACGCCGTCAGCTGTACCGGCCACTGCCCCGGCGTCGCGAGCAGCCGGACGTCGACCATCGGCTCCTCGTGCCGAGCCTCGTAGCGCGCGAACGGCACGAACGCGGCCAGCCCGGCGAGCACCAGCAGCCACGGCAGCACCGAGTCCGCCCCCTGCACGCGGACGGCGACCAGCCCGCCCATCACCAGCCCGATGGCCGCCGACAGCATCGCGAGACCGGTCCAGTCGAAGCCGCCCTCGGAGGTGCCCGGCAGGTCCTCGATGCCGAACCAGATCACCGGCAGGCACAGCGTGACCGCGATCGCCGGCAGCATCAGCAGCACGGTCATCGACGTCGACTCCACCAACGCGCCCGAGGTGAGCGCGCCGATGATCACGGCGAGCTCGAGCGCCCCCACCAGCACGGCGGCCGCGCGTCGGGTGAGCAGCGACTGCCGCCCGGTGCCGGCGGTGCGCCGGTAGATGATCGCGACCTCGAGCGGCAGCCACACCACGTAGGCGCCCTGGATCGCCCAGCCCACCAGGAACGTGCCGAACGACGGCGCGAAGGCGAGGATCCACGACCCCAGCGCGGTCACCACGGTGGAGAGCAGCAGCACCTTCTTGTGGCCCACGAGGTCGCCGAGCCGCGCGAGCGGCGGCACCACCAGCGCCGAGACCACGAGCTGCGCGGCCTCGAACCAGTTGACGTCGGCGTCCTTGATGTCGAGGTGGTCGGCGATGTCGCTGAAGATCGGCGTGTAGTAGCCCTGCAGGATCCCGCTGGCCAGCTCGACCACCACGAGGAAGCCGACGACGGCCGCCAGGCTGCGGACCGCGGGGGTGGCGGTCGTCGTCATGCCGGGAGTCCTTCCAGGAGGCGGCGGTACCAGACGACGCCGTCGAGGAAGTCGTCGACGCCGATCCGCTCGTCGTAGGAGTGGATCGCCTCGCGCTGCTCCTTGGTCATCCGGAAGGGGGCGAAGCGGTAGACCCGGTCGCAGATCTCGGTGAAGAACCGCGAGTCGGTGGCGGCCATCATCACGTAGGGCGCCGGGACGGCGTCCGGGAAGACCTCGCCGATCGTGCGCTCGAGCAGGGCGAACGCCTCGTCGCGCGGGCTCACCGGGCTCGGCTCCGAGGCCTCCACCACCTCGACCCGCACCTCGTCGTCGCGGATCGTGCGACGCACGTGCTCGAGGACGTCGGCCACCGTGTCGCCGACCATCACCCGGATGTTCACGCCCGCCCGCGCGGTCTGCGCCACGACGTTGAGCGCGGGCGACCCGGAGAGCGTGGTGACGGCGAACGTCGTGCGGGTCATCGCGGCCGCCTCCGGACCGGCCACCACCAGCGCCCGCGCCAGCACCGGCTCCAGCCGCCCGGCGGCCGCGAACAGCGGGCGCAGCGGCAGCGGCGCGTGCGGTGCCATCCGACGGAACAGCTCGACGGTCGGCTCGGGCAGCGAGCCGGACATGGGGGAGCGGTCGAGCCGGTAGATCGCGCGGGCGAGTCGCGCGGTGGGTCCGTTGCGCGCCGGCGTCGAGGCGTGCCCGCCGCGGCCCTCCACCACCAGCTCCACCGAGGTGACGCCCTTCTCCGAGACGCCCACCACGGCCACCGGAGCGCGGACGCCGGGGAGCGCGTCGTGGGCGATCGCGCCGCCCTCGTCGAGCACGAACCACGGCCGGACGCCGCGCTCCCGCAGCAGCGACACCGCCTCGGCGGCCCCGCCGCCGGAGACCTCCTCCGTGCAGCCGAACGACAGCCACACGTCCTGGGCCGGCACGACGTCGTCCTCGAGCAGCGACTCGACGGCGGCGCACACCGCCACCAGCTGCCCCTTGTCGTCGAGCGTGCCGCGGCCCCACAGCAGGTCGTCGACGAGGTCGCCGCCGAAGGCCGGGTGGGTCCACGGACCCTCCACCGGCACCACGTCGAGGTGCGCCATCAGCACCACCGGCCGATCGGCCGACCGGCCGGGCCAGTGCACGAGCAGGCCGTGGCCCGCCACCCGCTGGTGCTCGAGCCGGTGCAGCCGCGGGAACCGCTGCGCCAGCTCGGCGTGGAACGCCTCGAACGCCGCGGTGTCGACCCGGTCGGGGTCGCGGTCGGAGACGGTGGGGATCCGGACCAGGGCCTGCAACGCCGGTACCGCCGAGGCGAACCGGTCGCGCGTCGTCCCCGCCATGGCGTCACCGTAGGGGTCGGTGATCGAAGTGAGGCTAGCCTTACCTGGTGACTCTGACCGTTCCGCGCACCGAGCGCCGCCCGGTGCGCCGGGCGACGGTGGTGATGGGGCTGCTCGGGCTGCTGCTCCTCGTCTGCGTGGCCAGCCTCATGTGGGGCGCCCGCGACGTGTCGGCGGGGCAGGTGTGGACGGCGCTCCTCGACCCGGTGAGCGGGAACAACGACCACTTCGTCGTGCGCAACGAGCGGGTGCCCCGCACCCTGATCGGCCTGATCGGCGGCGCGGCACTCGGTGCCGTCGGTGCCCTCATGCAGGGCGTCACCCGCAACCCCATCGCCGACCCCGGACTGCTCGGCCTCAACTCCGGCGCCTCGCTGGGCGTGATCGTGGCCATCGCCGGGTTCGGCATCTCCAGCGTGCAGGGCTACCTGTGGTTCGCGTTCCTCGGTGCCGCCGTCGCGGCCGTCGTCGTGTACGGCGCGGCCTCCCTCGGCTGGGAGGGCGTGACGCCGGTGAAGCTCGCGCTGGTCGGCGCCGCCTTCACCGCCACGGCCACCTCGGTGATCACCGTCGTGCTGCTCACCGACTTCAACACCCTCGACGACTTCCGCTTCTGGCAGGTCGGCTCGCTCGCCAACCGCACCTACACCTTCTTCGAGAGCGTGGTGCCGTTCGTGCTGCCGTTCGTGGTGGTGGGCCTCGTGCTCGCGCTGGCGTCCGGCCGGGTGCTCAACGCCCTGGCGCTCGGCGACGACGTCGCCCGCTCGCTCGGGCAGGACGTCGTGCGCGGCCGGCTGCTCGTGGTGCTCGCGGTCGTGCTGCTCTGCGGCTCGGCGGTCTCGCTCGTCGGACCGATCGCCTTCGTCGGGCTGGTCGTGCCGCACGTCGCGCGCGCCCTCGTCGGCCCCGACTACCGCTGGATCGTGGCGCTCTCGGTGCTCATCGGACCGGTGCTCCTGCTCGCGGCCGACGTGATCGGCCGGGTGATCGTGCCGGGCGAGCTCGAGGCCGGCATCGTCGTCGCCATCGTGGGGGCGCCGGTGCTGCTGGCCATCGTCCGCCAGTCGCGGGGGATCGCGGCATGAGCGTGCTGTCCATCGCCGAGACCGCACGCGGTCGCTGCCGAGCTCGTGCGCAGCACCCGACGCCGTCGCCGCGCGCGCTGGGTGCTCGTCGTGTCGATGCTCGGCGCGGCCGCGTTCGCCGTGTCGGTCGCCTCGCTCACCGTCGACTCCGGGTACTCGGTGCGCGAGGTGCTGCGTGCCCTGTTCAGCACCGACCCCGGGCCCGCCGACTTCGTGGTGAACACCCTGCGGCTCCCGCGGCTGGCGCTCGCCATCCTGGTGGGGATCGCCTTCGGGCTCGCCGGCGCGCTGTTCCAGTCCGTGCTCGGCAACCCACTCGCCAGCCCGGACATCATCGGCGTCTCGCAGGGCGCGAGCGCCGGGGCCGTCGCCGCGCTCCTCGGGGCCGGCGTCACCGGCGCCCCGGTGTCGCTGGCGGCGCTCGGCGGCGGGGCGGCGGTGGCGGCACTGCTCTACGCCGTCGCCTGGCGGGGCGGGATGACCGGACACCGGTTCGTGCTCGCGGGCATCGGCGTGGCCTACGTGTGCGCCGCGATCGTCAGCTACCTGCTCACGCGCTCGGAGGTGCAGCAGGCCCAGACGGCGCTGCTGTGGCTCTCCGGCAGCCTGTCGCAGAACACGTGGCCGCTGGTCGGCGTGCTCGCCGTCGCCCTTGCCGTGCTGGTGCCGCTGGTGGCGCTGGTGGCGCGGCCGCTCGACTTGTTGCTGCTCGGCGACGAGCAGGCCGCGAGCCTCGGCCTGCGGCCCGAGCTCGTGCGGGTCTCGGTGATCGTGCTCGGCACGGCGCTCGCCTGCGCCGGCACGGCCGCCGCCGGCCCGGTGGCCTTCGTGGCCTTCGTCGCCGCCCCGGTCGCCCGGCGGCTGCTCGGCGACGGCGGCCTCGGCCTGCTGCCCGCCGCCCTCGTGGGCGTGGTGCTGGTGGTGGGTGCCGACCTGGTCGCGCAGTTCCTGCTGCCGGCCGACCTCTCGGTGCCCGTGGGGATCGTCACCGGCGTCGTCGGCGGGCCCTACCTGATCTGGTTGATGTCGAGGAGCCGGCATGAGTGAGGACGACCTGCGGCACGAGCCGGTGTCGCTGGTGGCGCACGACGTCCACCTCGCCTACGACCAGCGGCGGGTGGTGCACGGCGTCGACCTGGCGGTGCCGCCCGGCCGGGTCACCGTGATCGTGGGCGCCAACGGCTGCGGCAAGTCGACCCTGCTGCGCGGTCTCGGCCGGATCATGCGCCCGGTGGACGGGCACGTCGAGCTCGAGGGGGAGGACTTGCGCCGGATGCGGCCGCGCCAGGTGGCCGCGGTGCTCGGCCTGCTGCCGCAGCAGCCGGTGGCCCCGGAGGGGATCAGCGTGGCCGACCTCGTCGCGCGCGGCCGTCACCCGCACCAGGGGGCGTTCCGGCGCCGCAACGCCTCCGACGACGACGCCGTGGCCCGCGCGCTCGCGCTCACCGACACCCAGGAGCTGGCCGGACGCCGGGTCGAGGAGCTGTCGGGTGGCCAGCGCCAGCGGGTCTGGGTGGCGATGATGCTCGCGCAGGACCCGCGGATCATGCTGCTCGACGAGCCCACCACCTACCTCGACATCGCCCACCAGGTCGACCTGCTCGACCTGCTGGACGAGCTGAACGAGCGCCGCGGCACCACGGTGGTGATGGTGCTCCACGACCTCAACCTGGCGGCGCGCTACGCCCACCACCTCGTGGTGATGTCGGAGGGCCGGGTGGTGCGGGAGGGCACGCCGTCCGAGGTGCTCACGGCCGACTGCGTGCGGGAGGCGTTCGGGATGGAGTCGCGGGTGATCGAGGACCCGGTGAGCGGCAGTCCGCTGGTGCTACCCCTCGGCCGGCATGGGAGCACGGTCCGTTAAGGTAAGGCTTACCTGAATCTTCCCTACCGAGGAGCGCTCGTGACCTCACCTCGCCTTCGCCGGCTGGCCCTCCTGGCCGCCGCCCTGCTGGTCCTGCCGCTCAGCGCGTGCGGCGCCCTGTCCGACGACGACGGCGGCTCCGACTCCGGCGGTGCCGACGACCCCGCATTCGAGGCCGTCACGATCGAGCACGCCTTCGGCAGCACCGAGATCACGAGCAAGGCCGAGAAGGTCGTGGCGCTCGGCTGGGGCAGCGCGGACGCCGCGATCGCGATGGGCGTCATCCCGGTGGCCATCGAGGAGCAGAGCTACGGCGCCACCGAGAACGGCGTGATGCCGTGGATCGAGACGGCCGTCGAGGAGCAGGGCGGCGACCTGCCCGACACGCTGACCACGGGTGACTCGCCGGCCTTCCAGGAGATCGACGAGGCCCAGCCCGACCTCATCCTCGCCACCTACTCCGGCATCACCGAAGCCGACTACGAGAAGCTCGTCGCAGATCGCGCCGACGGTGGCGTACCCGGGCGAGGCGTGGTCGACGCCGTGGCGCGAGGTCATCACCACCACCGGCACCGCGCTCGGGGAGAGCGAGAAGGCCGAGGAGGTGCTGGCCGACATCGACGCCGAGGTGCAGGCAGCCGCCGACGCCCACCCCGAGTTCCAGGGCGTCTCCATCGCCGCGGTGGCGATCGATCCGAGTGCGTTCTACGTCTACACGCCCGCCGACCCGCGGGTGCAGTTCCTCGAGGACCTCGGCTTCACCGTGGCGCCGAGCGTCACCGAGCTCGAGACCGACGACGCCGGCTTCTTCTACACGCTCAGCACCGAGAACATCGACCAGCTCACCTCCGACGTGCTCCTGTCGTACTCCAACGACGAGGCGGCGGCCACGGCGGTGGCGGAGGACCCGACCTACCAGAAGATGCAGCAGTTCCAGGACGACACCGTGGCGAGCGTCGTCGGTGAGTCCAACGTGTCGTCGGTGTCGCCGCCCACCGCGCTGTCGCTCGGCTACAGCCTCGACACCTTCGTCGAGGCCCTCGCGGGAGCCGTTCCCGCGTCCTGACCGCAGGGTACGGGCATGCAGGAGTCACCGGCTGACCGGTGATTCCTGCACTTGTCGGCCGAAATTTCGCCTGGCAAGTGCAGGATTCCCCGGCTGACCGGTGACTCCTGCACCCTCGCGTCAGCCCGGTGAGACCGGCACCCGCGGGTAGATTCGGGCCATGACGAGCGTGGCCCCCGACTCCGCGGACGGCGCGGTGCTGGTCGGTGGCTACACGCTGCTCGCCAAGATCGGTGAGGGCGGCATGGGGATCGTCCACCTCGCCCGCCGCGACGACGGTCCGCGGGTGGCGCTCAAGGTGCTGCGGCCCCACATCGTCGGTGACGAGGAGGCGCGGCGGCGGCTGGAGCGGGAGGTCGGGTCGCTGCGGCGGATCCGCAGCCGCTGGGTGGCCGAGATCGTCGACGCCGACCCGTGGGCGCCGGTGCCCTACGTGGCCACCCGCTACGTGCCCGGGCTGTCGCTGCACGACCACGTGCGCGAGGAGGCGCCGATCACCGGCGACGACCTGCTCTGGTTCGCCGGGAGTCTCGCCGAGGGGCTCGCGGCGGTGCACGGGGCCGGCGTCCTGCACCGCGACGTGAAGCCCTCCAACGTGCTCATGGAGGGTCGCACCCCGATCCTCATCGACTTCGGCCTGGCCCGGGTGGCGGACGACCCGAAGCTCACCCACACCGGCTGGCTGCTCGGCACGCCCGGCTACCTCGCGCCCGAGATCCTCTACGGCGACGACGCCACGACCGCCTCCGACGTGCACTCCTGGGGCGCCACCGTGGCGTTCGCCGCGATCGGCCGCTCGCCGTTCGGCCGCGGCCCGTCGATGGCGATCATGGACCGGGTCCGCCGCGGCGAGTGCGACCTCACCGGGCTGGAGGGTCCGCTGCACGACGTCGTGGCCGGCGCCCTCGACCCCGAGCCCGAGCACCGTCCCACCCTCGACTCGATCCTGGCATGGCTGCGGCCCCAGACCACCCGGCCCGGGCCGGTGCTCGGCGCCCCGCCCACCGTGCGCGACCGGCTCGGGGAGTCCTTCGACGACTCGCTGCGGCTCGCGGCCACCGCCCACGGGAGGCCGCTCGATGTGGCCGACGACGACACCCTCGAGCAGGACCCGGTGCCGGCGGCCACGCTCGTGGAGCCGCCCGCCGGCCTCACCACGCCGTACCCGGAGGACGCCCCGCCCCCGGTGCTCGCACCCGCTCCGCCACCGGTCCAGCCGCCGCCGGCGTTCCAGCCGCCGCCGGTGGCACTCGCGCCCGGACCGTGGACCGACTGGGCATTCGAGGCCGCGCCAGCGTCCCCACCGCTGGGGGAGCGGCTGCGCCGTCACACCCTCGTCGTGGCCGGCTGCCTGCTCGTCGGCGGCGCCGTGGCGGCGTTCCCGTGGCCCGCGCTCGCCGTCGTGCTGCTCGCCACCTGGCTGCTGCGGTCGGGGTCGCTGGCCGCGAGCGCCGCCGGCAACCGGCGGCGGCTGCGCGGGCGCAAGTGGTACGACGGCGTCCAGGTGCTGGTGAACGCGCCCTGGCACCTGCTGCAGAGCATCCCCGCCACCCTCGTGCTCCTGCTGTGGGCCGGCGGCCTCGCCACCTCCGCCGGACTGATCTGCTACGCCGTGGCGGCCACCGACGTCGTCACGCTCGCGGTGAGCGGGGTCGTGCTCGCCTTCTCGCTGTGGACCGGACCCGGTGGCAGCCGGCTGCGCTCGCCGCTCGCCCGCGTCGTCAACCCGCTCTCGCGGGGCGCCGGCACCTGGCTGCTGGTGCTCGTCCTGGTGCTCCTGGCTGCCGCGCTGCTCGGCGTCCTGGCGGAGACCAGCGGCGTCGACTGGCTGCCCGCCTCCGGTCGGCCTCTCTGACCTGGGGTAGAGAAGCAGTTCGGCCCGCGGGCCGATCCGCCGCCGGCCCGGATGGCGTTGCATCGGGAGCATGGAAACCAGCCACTCCGAGCCCGTCGTCACCGTGCGGGGGCTCCGCAAGTCCTACGACGGCCGGGTCGTCGTCGACGACCTCGACCTCGACGTCGGGGCCGGCCAGGTGGTCGGCCTCATCGGCGCCAACGGCGCCGGCAAGACCACCACCGTCGAGATCCTCCAGGGCCTGCGCCGGGCCGACGCCGGCCACGTGCGCGTGCTCGGCCTCGACCCCGCCACCCACACCGACCGGCTGCGCCGGATGCTCGGCAGCCAGCTCCAGGACTCCGGGCTGCCCGACCGGCTGCGGGTCGACGAGGCGCTGCGCCTGTTCTCGGGGCCGGACGCCGCCGACGGCGTCGAGCTGCTCGAGCGGTTCGGCCTCGGCCACCGCCGCCGGCTCTTCTTCGGCACGATGAGCGGCGGCGAGCGGCAGCGACTGTTCCTGGTGCTCGCGCTGCTCAACCGGCCACGGCTCGTGGTGCTCGACGAGCTCACCCAGGGCCTCGACCCCTCCGCCCGCCGCGAGGTGTGGGCCGCCGTGGCGCGGCTGCGCGCCGACGGCACCACCGTCCTGCTCGTCACCCACGAGCTCGACGACGCCGAGGCTCTCTGCGACCGGGTGGTCGCGATGCGCGACGGGCGGGTGCTCGACGCCGGCACGCCGGCCGAGCTGGTGGGCCGGCACGCGCCGAACGCCTCGCTGCGCTTCACGCTGGCCAACCTCGAGCCGCACGACCTGGTGGCGCTGCGCGCGCTGCCGGCGGTGACCGGCGTCGACGTCGTCGAGAACACCGTCACCGTCAGCGGACGCCGTCCGCTGCTTGCCCACGCCGGTGGCTGGCTCGTCGCCCGCGGGGACGTGCCGACCGACCTGCATGCCGACGTGCCCGACCTCACGGCCGCCCTGTTGAACCTGCTCGACGAACCGAACGACCTCAGGAAGGTGGCATGACCATGACCGCCGAGATCCTCCACCGCCCCACGGCGACCGCCACCACACGGCGCCACCACCCCTCCGCGCTGCGCCGGCTGGTCACCGCCGAGCTCCGGCTGCTGCTGCGCGACCCGCTCACGGTGACCTTCGTGGTCATGCTCCCGATCGTGTCGATGCTCATCATCGGCGCCTCGTTCGGGCGCTCGCCGGACGAGGTGTTCCCGGTCGACCCGGCGCACTGGTACGTCGCGTCCTACTTCGCCGTCGTGATCGGCTCGGTGGGCCTGGTCATGCTGCCGGTGCACATCGCCACCTACCGCGAGCTCGGTGTGTTGCGGCGCTTCGCCGCCTCCGGCTTCCCGCGCTGGTCGTTCGCGCTGGCCGAGCTCGCCCTCGGGCTCGTCGCGGTGGTGGTCGGCGGCGTCGCGCTGCTGGCGGTGGCCGCGCCGGTGTACGGCCTGCCGGACGTCGAGTCGCCGCTGCGGGTGGTGGCCGGAGTGGTCGCGGGTTCCCTGGCGTTCGTGTCGCTGGGCGTGCTGATCGGCACGCTGGTGCCGTCGGCCCGGGCTGCCCAGGCGGTCGGGATGATCGCGTTCTTCCCGTCGTTCCTGCTCGGCGGCGGCGGCCCGCCGCCGGAGGTCATGGGCGAGACGATGAGCTCGATCTCCAGCGTCATGCCGCTCACGCTCATGGTCGACGCGATCCGCGAGCCGTGGCTCGGCACCGGCGACGGCACCGGCCCGCTGCTGGTGGTCACCGGCATCGCCGTGGTGGCCGGTGCGCTCGCCGCCCGGCGGAGCTCGCTCTGACGCCTAGGGTGACCGCATGACCCCGCGGACGGCGCGCATCGCCGCCTCGGCCACGCTGGCGTTCATGGCGGTGGGCGGCCTGCTGTTCGGGCACCCCGGCGACGGTGACGACGGCGCCGCCTACGTGGCGACCGGGGTGATCATGCTCGTCGCCCTGGCGCTCGGCGTCCGTGCCTGGCGGGGGTGGCCGCTGGTGGCGGTGCAGGCAGCCACCGTGCCGCTGTTCCCAGTGGCATGCGACCTGTCCTCGGCCAACGTGGGGCTCTTCGGTGTGTGCTTCCTCGCCGGGTGGGCCGCGCAGACCGAGCCGCTGCGCCGGGCCTTCGTGGTGCCGCTCGTCGGCGTCGTCACCTTCGCCGTCAGCAGCACCCAGAACCCCGACCCGGGGTGGCTGGCGTGGTCCGGCGGCACGCTGCTCACGGTGTGGGCCTGCTTCTCGACGAGGCGCCAGAACCAGCTCGTGACCCAGCTGCGCGAGGCGCAGGCCGGGCTGGCCGACCGGGCTCGCACCGAAGAGCGGGTGCGGATCGCGCACGAGCTGCACGACGTGATCGGGCACGCGCTCACCGTCTCGCTGCTGCACGTCACCAGCGCGCGGCTCGCGCTGGCCGAGGACCCGGCCGAGGCCGACGCCTCGCTCGCCGAGGCCGAGCGGCTCTCGCAGCAGAGCCTGGCCGAGGTGCGCGCCGTCGTCGGGCTGATGCGCGACGCGGAGGCCACGCTGCCGCTGCCGGGGTCGGCGGAGATCGCCGACCTCGTCGAGAGCTTCCGGCGGGCCGGCACTCCGGTGGACTGGTCGGTGGACGGCGACCTCGCGTCGCTCACCGCCACCGAGGGGCTCACCGTGTACCGGATCGTGCAGGAGGCGCTCACCAACGTCGTCCGGCACGCGCCCGGCGCTGCGGTGACCGCGCGGCTCGTCGTGGGCGACGGCTCCACCACGGTGGTGGTCGACAGCGACGGGTCGGCGCCGGGCCCGATCGGCGAGGGCGTCGGGTTGGCCGGCATGCGGGCCCGCGCCGAGGCGCTCGGTGGCCGGCTCACCGCCGGACCGGCGCCGCACGGCTGGCGGGTCGAGGCAGTGTTGCCGTCGTGAGCGTCCGGGTGCTGCTGGTCGACGACCAGGAGCTGGTGCGCGCCGGGTTGCGCGGCATCCTCCGCGCCTCGCACGGGTTCGAGATCGTCGGGGAGCTCGGTGACGGCGCCGGCGTCGTGGCCGCCGTCGAGGAGCACCGTCCGGACGTCGTCGTGATGGACGTGCGGATGCCCGGCGTCGACGGCGTCGAGGCCACCCGGCGGCTCGCGGCGGTCGACGCCGCACCCCCGGTGCTCGTGCTCACCACCTTCGAGGACGACGAGATCCTCGCCGGCGCGCTGCGGGCCGGCGCCGACGGGTTCCTGCTCAAGGGCGTACCGGCCGACGACCTGCAGCGCGCCGTCCGCGCCGTGGCCGCCGGCGACTCCTGGCTCGACCCCGCCGTCACCGGCCGGGTGCTCACCGCCTACCGCGACGGCGCCCCGGCACCCGCCCCGCCCGCCGAGCTCGACCGGCTCACCCCGCGCGAGCGGGAGGTGCTCGTGCTCATCGGCTCCGGCCTCAGCAACGCCGAGATCGCGGCCGAACTGGTGCTGGGCGAGGGCACGGTCAAGACCCACGTGGGTCACGTGTTCGCCAAGCTCGGCCTGCGCGACCGCGCCGCCGCCGTCGTGTTCGCCTTCGACTCCGGCCTCGTCGCCCCCGGCGGCGGGCCGAGTCGGCGCTAGATGTCACGTCAGGAACGCCGAGTCGGCGTGAAATGACGCGCCGACTCGGCGTCTCTCAGGTGAGATCACGCGCCGACTCGGCCATCTCGTGGCACGATGGGGGTGTGCACCAGCACCGCGTCATCATCATTTCCTAGCGCGTCGAGACCCTCGACGCGCCGACCTCCTGCTCCCAGGGGGTCTTTTCAGTTTTCGCTCCCTGCCCCGACCCGAGAGCCGACCGATGGACCTGCACGGCGCCTTCCACGTCTACGACACCACCCTGCGCGACGGCGCGCAGCAGGAGGGGCTCAACCTCTCCGTCGCCGACAAGCTGGCGATCGCCCGCCAGCTCGACGGGCTGGGGGTCGGCTACATCGAGGGTGGCTGGCCCGGCGCGAACCCCAAGGACACCGAGTTCTTCCGCCGCGCCGCCGACGAGCTCGACCTGCACCACGCGCGGCTGGCCGCGTTCGGCGCCACCCGCAAGGCGGGCGTCGCGGCCGCGGACGACCCGCAGGTGGCGGCGCTGCGCGACAGCGGTGCCGGCGTCGTCACGCTGGTGGCCAAGTCGCACGACCGCCACGTCGAGCTCGCGCTGCGCACCACGCTCGAGGAGAACCTCGCGATGGTGCGCGACACGGTGAGCCACCTGCGCGCCGAGGGGCAGCAGGTGTTCCTCGACGCCGAGCACTTCTTCGACGGCTACCAGGCCAACCGTGCCTACGCGCTGGAGGTGCTGCGCACCGCGTACGAGGCCGGGGCCGAGGTGGTCGCGCTGTGCGACACCAACGGCGGCATGCTCCCGACCTGGGTGTCCGACGTCGTGCACGACGTCATCGCCACCACGGGGGTGCGCGTCGGGATCCACGCCCACAACGACAGCGGCTGCGCCGTCGCCAACTCGTTGGCCGCGATCGACGCCGGCGCCAGCCACGTGCAGGGCTGCATCAACGGGTACGGCGAGCGCACCGGCAACGCCGACCTGGTGTCGGTGGTGGCGAACCTGGAGCTCAAGAAGGACCGCACGGTGCTGCCGCCCGGCCTCCTGCAGGAGTCGACCCGGATCGCCCACGCCGTGGCCGAGGTGACCAACGTGCCGCCGTACTCGCGCCAGCCGTACGTCGGCGGCTCGGCGTTCGCGCACAAGGCGGGGCTGCATGCCAGTGCCATCAAGGTCGACCCCGACCTGTACCAGCACACCCAGCCGGAGCGGGTCGGCAACGACATGCGGCTTCTCGTCTCCGACATGGCCGGCCGCGCCTCCATCGAGCTCAAGGGTCGTGAGCTCGGCTACGACCTCTCCGACGACCGCGAGCTCGTCACCCGGCTCACCGACCGGGTGAAGACGATGGAGCAGCGCGGCTACACCTTCGAGGCCGCCGACGCCTCCTTCGAGCTGCTCCTCGTCGAGGAGGCCGACGTGCGGCCGTCGTACTTCGAGGTCGAGTCGTGGCGGGTCATCACCGAGACCCTCGCGCACCGCTCCGAGGCCGAGGAAGCCGTGTCCGAGGCGACCGTGAAGCTCCAGGCGGCCGGCGTGCGCTACGTCGTCACCGGGGAGGGCAACGGCCCGGTGAACGCCCTCGACTCGGCGCTGCGCGAGGCCATCGGGCAGGCGTTCCCCGAGGTCGCCAAGTTCGAGCTCATCGACTACAAGGTGCGGATCCTCGACCAGGGACACGGCACCGACGCCATCACCCGGGTGCTCATCGAGACCACCGACGGCGCGTCGTCGTGGGTCACCGTCGGCGTCGGCCACAACGTGATCGAGGCGTCGTGGGAGGCGCTGATCGACGGGCTCACCTACGGGCTACGGCGCCATCACGCCGACTAGTCCAGGAGGCGGGTGACCAGGGCGTCCCAGCCGTCGTGGATGCGCTCGAGCGGCATGTGCTCGATCTGCAGCTGCTGCTCGAGGATCGGCAGCTCGAGCGGGGCGAGGATGGCGGTGGCGAGGTAGCCGAGGTCGCCGTGGACGCCCAGCTCGCCCAGCAGGTACCGCACGTGCATCGCGGTGAACGACACCGCGGCGTAGGCGCGGGTGCCCGCGCGACCAGCCGCCTCGATCAGGGCCGCGTTCGTCATGCTGGTCTGGATGCGGGAGTGGCCGAACGCCGTCAGCCGCTCCCGCGGCGGGGCGCCCGGGCCGAGCGGCGGCGGGCCGGACATCACGGTGCCCTGCCACTCGCGCTCGGTGTGGTCGAGCAGCGCGGCCATGAGGCCCTCGCGGCTGCGGAACCGACGGAACACCGTGCCCTTGCCGACCCCGGCCTTCGCCGCGACGGCCTCCATCGTGACCCCGTCGACGCTGCAGTGGTCGATGAGCTCGGTGGCCGCCTCGAGGAGGGCCCGCCGGTTGCGGGCCGCGTCGGAGCGCTCGGTCGGCAGGCCGTCGAGCATCGGCAGCAGCCGCTGCGGCTCGACCGACTCCGGGAACATGCCGTGACAATGCCAGTGAGCGCCCGGAAAGTCCCTGGAATAAAACGGACCGAGGTCCGTTTGAACGGACATGACCACTCGCATCGCCGTGCTGCTCGGCAGCCTCCGCATCCAGTCCGTGAACCGCCAGATCGCCGAGATCCTCCGCGACCAGGCCCCCGCGGACGTCGAGCTCGACATCGTGACCGACCTCGACACCATCCCCTTCTACGAGGAGGAGCTGGACTCCGGCGCGACGCCCGGCGCCGCGGCATCGCTGCGCGAGCGGGTCGCGGCCGCCGACGCCGTGCTCGCCGTCACCCCGGAGTACAACGGCACGATGCCGGCCGTGCTCAACAACGCCATCGACTGGCTCTCGCGGCCCTACGGCGTCGGCGCCATCACCGGCAAGCCGTTCGGCGTGCTCGGCGCCACCCCCACCCCGTTCGGCGGCAAGTGGGCGCACGCCGACGCCCAGCGCTCGGCCCGGATCGCCGGTGCCGTCGTGGTGGAGGACGCCGTGGCGTCGCAGTCGGCGATCGACGTCGACGTGCTCGCCGACCCCGAGATCCTCGACCGCTTCCACGGCGTCGTGCGCGCTCTCGTCGCCCACCAGCCCGCCGCCGCCTGACGGCTGCTCCCAGCCACTACGGTCGGGGCGTGGCCGAGCTCCATGACCTGACCGCGCTCGAGCAGGGTGACCTCGTCCGGCGCGGCGAGGTCTCCTCGCTCGAGCTGGTCGAGCACTACCTCGCCCGCGCCGCGCGGGACGACGTGGGTGCGTTCGTGCGGCTCAGCGCGAACCGGGCCCGCGCGCAGGCGCGCGACGCCGACGCGGCGCGTCCCGGCGACGCCGGCCCGCTCCACGGCGTGCCGACCGCGATCAAGGACCTCAACCTCACCGAGGGCGTCGTCACCGAGTTCGGCTCGCCCGCGTTCGCGGGCTACGTGCCCGACCGCTCGGACGCCGTCACGCTGGCGCTCGAGGCTGCCGGGATGCCGAGCCTCGGCAAGACGAGCACCCCCGAGTTCGGCTCGCCCTGCTACACCGAGCCCGAGGGTCACCGGGCGGCGGTGACCCCGTGGGACCGCTCCCGGATGGCCGGTGGCTCCTCCGGTGGGGCCGCGGCCGCGGTCGCGGCCGGGCTCGTGCCCGTCGCCCAGGGTTCGGACGGTGGTGGCTCCATCCGGATCCCGGCCTCCTGCTGCGGTCTGGTGGGGCTGAAGCCGACGCGCGGGCGGATCAGTGGCTACCCCTTCTACGGCGACCCCGTCGGCCTCGCCACGGCGGGGCCGATCGCACGGACGGTGCGCGACGCCGCGGCGCTGCTCGACGTGCTCGCCGGCAGACGTGTCGGTGACCCCTCGTGGGCCCCACCTCCTGACTCGACCTTCCTCGACTCCTGCGACCGCGACCCGGGACGCCTCCGGGTGGCGCGGTTCATCACACCAGTGGTCGCCGACACCCCGGTCGACCCGGAGTGCGTGACGGCCTACGAGGCGGCCTCGCGGCTGCTCGAGGGGCTCGGCCACGACGTCGAGGACGTCGCTGTGCCGCTCCCGCCGGAGGCGGTGCCCGACTTCGAGACCTGCTGGGCGGTGCTCACCGCGCTCAGCGTGGTGCCGCCCGAGCAGCAGCACCTGCTGCGCCCGCTCACCCGGTGGCTCGGCGACCGGGGCCGCGCGGTGTCCGGGCCGGACTTCGGCCTGGCGATCGGGGCGGTCCGCCGTCATGCCGCCGGGGCACTCGCCGCGCTCGCCCCCTACGACCTCGTGCTCACGCCGACGCTGGCGTCGCCGCCACTGCCGGTGGGCGCGATCCGCGACGACGTCGACCCGGCCCACGACTTCGAGCAGCAGAAGGCCTTCACGCCGTGGACCTCGGCGTGGAACGTGACCGGCATGCCCGCCGTCTCGCTGCCGCTGCACTGGAGCGCGCCGCTGCCCGAGCGTCCCCCGCTCCCGGTCGGGGTGATGCTCGCGGCGCGCCCCGCCGAGGAGCAGGTGCTGCTCGCCGCGGCCGCCCAGGTGGAGGCCGCCGCCCCCTGGCAGATGAGGAGACCGCCCCGATGGTGACGCCCACCGCCTTTCTCACCGCCGCGGAGCTCGCCGAGATCCGCGCCCTCGCCGACGGCGCGTTCGAGGAGTTCACCGACGCCGACTGGAACCACGCGCTGGGCGGGCTGCACGCCCTGGTGCGCGAGGACGGCCGGATCGTGGCCCACGGCGCCCTCGTGCAGCGTCGTCTCTACGTCGCCGGCCGGACGCTGCGATGCGGCTACGTCGAGGCGATCGCGGTGCACGTCGACCACCGGCGCCGCGGCCTCGGGCACCGGGTGATGGAGGCGCTGGAGGCGCACGCCTCGGCCTACGAGGTGATGGCACTCGCCGCCTCCGAGGTGGGGGCGAAGCTCTACACCGCGCGGGGCTGGACTCGGTGGCGTGGGCCGTCGTCGACCCTCGGACCCCAGGGACTGCAGCCCACGCCCGAGGACGACGGCTCGATCTACGTGCTCGGCGGCACCGACCTCGACCTCGGCGCGCCGATCGCCTGCGACCTGCGCGACGGCGACCAGTGGTGAGTGCTTGCACCTGACGCCACGTGAGGTCCTAGCGTCACCGCATGGACCTGAGCATCGGCGACGTGGCCCGCCGCACCGGCGTCACCGAGCGCACGCTGCGCTACTACGAGGAGCTCGGGCTGCTGGCGCCGGACCGCGACCCCGGCGGCCGCCGTCGCTACGACGCCGCGACCCTCGACCGGCTCTACCGGGTGCGGCTGCTGCGCGAGCTCGGCACTCCGGTGGCCGGCGTCGACCCGGAGGCCGACGACCTGCTCGCCCTCACCCGTCGTCACCTCACCGACCTCGACACCCGCCTCGCCGACCTCGCGCGCACCCGGGAGCGGGTGCGCGCGGTGGAGGACAGGCTGCTCGGCGGCAGCGTGCCGAGCGACGAGGCGCTGCTCGACCTGCTCGCCGGGATGCCGGCCGACGAGCAGGCTCCGACCCGCCGGATCACCCTGCTCGTCTACCGCGACCTCGCGGCGGCCCACCGCTACCTCGTCGACGTGCTCGGCTTCGCGCCCGGTGCGCTGCACGAGGACGACGGGCGCGTCGTGCATGCCGAGGTGCACGTCGGGGACGGCGTGGTGTGGATGCACCGCGAGGCGCCCGAGCACGGCATGCTCTCGCCGCTCGCGACCGGCGCGGTGACGGCCTCGCTCGCCGTGCAGGTCGACGACGTCGACGCCCACTTCCGCCGGGTGCGCGCGGCCGGCGCCGACATCTCCTACGAACCGGTGGACCAGCCCTACGGCTACCGGGAGTACAGCCTGCACGACCTGGAGGGCCACCTGTGGTCGTTCCAGCAACCGCTCGACGAACCGGAGGAGTCCCCATGAGCGAGCTCACCCCCTACCTCTGCGTGGCCGACAGCCGCGCCGCGATCGACTGGTACGGCGAGGCTCTCGGGGCCGAGGTGGTCTACGACCCGGTCGTCATGGACGACGGGAAGGTGGGCCACGTCGAGCTGGCTGTCGGCGGTGCCCGCTGGATGATGGCCGACGAGTTCCCCGACGCGGGCGTGGCCCCACCGGCGTCCGACCGGGGCTCGAGCGTGTCCCTCCACCTCACGGTCGACGACGTCGACGCCGTGGCACGTCGGGTGGAGGCCGCCGGCACCCCGATGGTGCGCGGACCCGAGGACAGCGAGCCGGCCGGCCGGGTGGCGGTGTTCCTCGACCCGTTCGGGCACCGGTGGTTCCTCAACGGTGGTTGAGGTGCTCCGGAGCGAGGAACGAGCGGAGGAGCCTCGAAACCCCTGAGCCGATCAGGCCAGGGCTCGCGTGGCGATGCCGGGCCGGTGGTTTCGAGGCTCGGCGCTGGCGCGCCTCGCACCTCAACCACCGGTGTTGACCCGCTCCGCCACGATCTCTACGCCCGGACCTGACAGGGCGGCGAGCCCCGCCGGGCGGCCGGCGGCGACGAGGAACCGGTTGGACGGTCCATCCGGCGCACAAGGACGGCGTCGCCCACTGCTCGTCGGAGAGGTCGGCAACGCGGTCGGCGAGGCGCAGCCGCTCCTCGGAGACGGCACGGGCGATGGCGGCGTCGGTGAGGGTCACGCACCGTCCGACCGCGCCCGGCGCGCGGGCTCATCGGTCAGCCAGGCCGCGGCTCCGGCGGCGAACTCGGTCGGCGGCAGCGCGCCCGCCCCCGCGGGGACGGCGCCTCGCAGCGGGACGCCGGTGACCCGCGGCAGGTCGTCGCGGTTGCAGGTCTCGGCGAGCCCCGGGTGCTCCGGCCAGGAGCCGATCACGAGCCCGGCCGGCTCGACCCCGCGCGCCCGCAGCGCGGCCACGGTGAGCTCGGTGTGGTTGAGCGTGCCGAGACCGGCCGCGCAGACCACCAGCACCTCGGCGTCCGGGACGGCGGCCGCGAGGTCGAGCAGCGTGCCGCCGTCGGTGTCGAGCCGCACCAGCAGCCCGCCGGCGCCCTCCACGAGCACCAGGTCGTAGCTCTCCGCCAGCGCGACGACGCGGGCGGCGTGCTCGGCGACGGTCGGCAGGGTGACCCCCGCCCGGCGCGCCGCGGTCTCGGGCGCGAGCGGCTCGGCGAGGGTCACGTACTCCTCGACGTCGCAGCCGGCGAGCGCCCGCACCACCGCGGCGTCGGTGGGCTCGTCCTCGTCGGTGCCGGTCTGGGTCGGCTTCACCATCACCACCGAGCCGGAAGTCGTGGCGGCCAGGGCCGCGGTGACCGTCGTCTTGCCGACGCCGGTGTCGGTGCCGGTGACCACCAGCACCCGACCCCTCACTCCCCGTGCTCCTTGACGACGGCGACCACGACCTCGACCGCGCGCGCCCAGGCGTCGTCGGGAAGCCCGGCGTTGACGGTGATCCGCAGCCGCGAGACGCCGTCGGGCACCGACGGCGGCCGGAAGCAGCCGACCCGCACGCCCTGCGCCAGGGCGGCCGCCTGGGCCGCCACGGCCGCCTGCGGCGACGGCATCGGCACCGACAGCACCGCGCCCTCGCTGGGCGCCACCCCGAGCGCGGCCGCGAGGTCGGTGCCGCGCGCGTGCACGACGCCGGCCAGCGCCGGCGTGGTGCGCACGATCTCGAGTGCGGCCAGGGCGGCGCCCGCGGCGGCGGGCGCCAGCGCGGTGTCGAAGACGAACGGACGCCCACGGTTGACCAGGTGCTGGCGCACCGGCTCCGGTCCGAGCACCGCACCGCCCTGGCTGCCGAGTGCCTTGGAGAGGGTGGCGGTGACGAGCACGTGGGGGAGACCGGCGAGCCCGGACGACGCCACCAGGCCGGGGCCGTGCACGCCGAGCCCATGGGCCTCGTCGACGAGGAGCAGCGCGTCGGCGTCGGCGCAGATCGTGGCCAGGTCGGGGAGCGGCGCGGCGTCGCCGAGCACGGAGTACACCGACTCGGCGAGCACCAGCGCCCGCCCTCCTGTGTCTCTGTGATCCGCGAGCGCGGTACGCACCGCGTCGACGTCGTTGTGCGGGATCACGCTCAACCGAGCCCGGGAGAGCCGCACAGCGTCGACGAGCGAGGCGTGGATGTGGGCGTCGGAGACGACGAGGGTGTCGCGGTCGGCGAGTGCCGCGACGGCGGCCAGGTTGGCCTGGTAGCCGGTGGAGAACACCAGCGCACTCGGCTGGCCGAGGTAGTCGGCGAGCGCGGCCTCGAGGTCGGCGTGCAGCCCGAGGGTGCCGGTGACGAGGCGGGAGGCGCCCGCCCCGGCGCCCCAGGTGACGGCGGCCGCGGCCGCCGCCGCGACGACGTCGGGGTGGCGGGACAGGCCGAGGTAGTCGTTGCCGGCGAGGTCGACCAGGTCGTCGTCCGCGGACCTCGGGCGCAGCGTGCGCTCGAGACCGGCCGCGCGCCGGGCGTCGGCCTGCGCGGCCAGCCACTCCTCCCAGCGTCATGCGACCTCCACCGCGCGGACGACCGCCCGGCAGATCCGGTCGAGGTCGTCGTCCGGCGTGACGTATGGCGGCATCGTGTAGACGAGGTCGCGGAACGGGTCGCAGCCAGACGCCCTCCTCGGCCGCGGCGTCGGTGGCCTTGACGACGTCGACCGGGTGGTCGAGCTGCACGACGCCCGACGGCGCCGATCGTGCGGACGCCGGGCAGCCCGGAAAGCCCGTGGTTGAGCCGGTCGTGGATGCGCGCGACCTGCGCCCGCCAGTCGTTCGCCTCCAGCAGGTCGAGGCTGGCGAGCGCCACCGTGCAGGCCAGCGCGTTGCCCATGAACGTGGGCCCGTGCATGAGCACGCCGGACTCCGAGGCGGAGATGCCGCGCGCCACCTCGTCGGTGCAGAGCGCCGCGGCCAGGGTGAGGTAGCCGCCGGCCAGGGCCTTGCCGACGCACATCACGTCGGGCGCGATGCCGGCGTGCTCGGCGGCGAACATCGTGCCGGTGCGGCCGAAGCCGGTGGCGATCTCGTCGAGCACGAGCAGGATCCCGTGCTCGTCGGCCACCTCGCGCATCACGCGCAGGCACGCCGGGTCGTAGACCCACATGCCGCCCGCGCCCTGGAGCACCGGCTCGACCACGATCGCCGCGACCTCGCCGGCGTGCTCCGCCGCCAGGCGTCCGGAACGCGGCGGCCCAGGTGTCGACCTCACCGCCGGGCTCGGGGGGACGAGGGGCGAACAGCTGCTCCGGCAGCACGTCGCGCCACATCGCGTGCATGCCGCCGTCGGGGTCGCACACGCCCATGCAGCCGAACGTGTCGCCGTGGTAGCCGCCGCGCACGGTGAGCATCCGGGTGCGCTCGGGCCGGCCGCGCCCGCGCTGGAACTGCAGCGCCATCTTGAGCGCCACCTCGACGCTCACCGAGCCCGAGTCGGCGAGGAACACCCGCTCCAGGCCCGCCGGCGCCAGCGCCACCAGCCGCTCGGCCAGCCGCACCGCGGGCGCGTTGGTGAGGCCGCCGAACATCACGTGCGCGAAGTCGACCGAGCGCACCGCCGCGTCCAGCTCCGGCACGCCGTAGCCGTGCACCGCCGCCCACCACGACGACATGCCGTCGACCAGCTCGCTGCCGTCGTCCAGCCGCAGCCGGACGCCGTGCGCCCCGGTGACCAGGCGCACCGGCGTCGGGTCGGTCATCGACGTGTAGGGGTGCCAGAGGTGCTCGCGGTCGAACGCGAGCAGCCGGCCGGCGTCGTCGGTCATCGCCTCAGGCGTTGGGCGCGAGCGCCGTGCCGGCGCCCCGGCGCCGCTTGGCGGGGTCGTGGGAGGCGGCGGGCCGAGGCGAGGTGCTCGTCGGACCCGAGGACGACGAACCCGTGGTCGCGGATGAGCTCGAGGTCGGCCTCGGCGGCCTGGCCCTCGGAGGTGAGGTAGTCGCCGAGGAAGAGCGAGTTGGCGACGTGGAGCGCGAGGCCCTGCAGCGTGCGCAGGTGCATCTCGCGGCCGCCGGCGATGCGGATCTCGCGGTCGGGGCACACGAACCGCGCCATCGCGAGGATCCGCACGCAGCGGGCCGGCGTGAGCTCCCAGGTGTCGGCGAACGCCGTGCCGTCGAACGGCATGAGGAAGTTGACCGGGATCGAGTCCGAGCCGAGGTCGCGCAGCGCGAACAGCGCCTCCACGAGCTGCTCGTCGGTCTCGCCGAGGCCGGCGATGAGGCCGCTGCAGGGGGAGAGGCCCGCCTGCTTGGCGCGGCCCACGGTGTCGACCCGGTCGGCGTAGGTGTGGGTGGTGACCACCTGGTCGTGGTGCGACTCGGCGGTGTTGATGTTGTGGTTGTAGGCGTCGACGCCGGCGTCCTTGAGCCGCTCGGCCTGGCCGTCCTTGAGCAGACCGAGGCAGGCGCAGATCTCCACCTCGGGGTGCTCGGCCTTGATGGCGCCGACCATGCCGGCCACCCGCTCGACGTCGCGGTCGGTGGGCCCGCGGCCGCTGGAGACCATGCAGACCCGGGTGGCGCCGCCCTGGAGCCCGGCCGCCGCCTGCGCGAGCGCCTCGTCGGTCTGCAGCCACTTGTACTTGAGGATGTCGGCCTGCGAGCCGAGCGCCTGCGAGCAGTAGCCGCAGTTCTCCGGGCACAGCCCCGACTTCAGGTTCACCAGGTAGTTCACCTTGACGGTGTTGCCGAAGTGCTCGCGCCGCAGCCGCGCCGCCGCCGCCACGACGTCGAGCAGCTCGTCGTCGTGCGAGCGCAGCACCGCCAGCGCGTCGTCCTCGGTGGCCGGCTTCCCGTCGAGCACGGAGGACGCGAGCTGGTCGAAGGACGACGTCATGCCGCGAAGTATGCCGAGGCCCGGCCCGCCGCTCCCACCGGTCCCAGGAATCCCCGGCGAACCGGGGATTCCCCGACTGGGCAGGCACTGCAGTGCCTGCCAAGTCGGCGAAGTGCCTGCCAAGTCCGGTTGGGCGAGGTCACCGCCCGGCAATCGGGTTGGCCAGCGTGCCGGCGTAGATCAGCGACGACGCCTGGTCGGTGATGTCGACCATCTCGAGCGTGTTGCGCAGCTGGAGCCGGTTGAGGCAGGAGTGGTCGAACTCGGGCCGGAACAGGTCGAGCGCAGCGGCCGCGCCGGCGAGCTCCGGGTGCTCGTCGGCATGGCCGCGCACGCACCCGGCCACCTCGTCCCAGAACGCGTCCTGCGACAGCACGCCGTCGACGTGGAGGATCGCCGCCAGGTGGCGCAGGACGCCGTCGAACACGTCGGTGTGCAGGGCCAGCGCCTGGAGGTCGTCGGTGACCTTGTGCCGCACCCGCTCGGCCTCGGGCGGCAGCGGTTTGTCGCCCAGGACGGCCACCTCCTCGCCGATGTCCTTCATGATCGCCCGCACCGGCACGTGGTCGCGCAGCACGAGCACCACGTTCTCGCCGTGCGGCATGAACGCGAGGTCGTGCGCGAGCAGGCAGTGCACCACCGGCCGCACGTAGGCCCGCAGGTAGGAGCGCAGCCACTCCCGCGCGGGCAGCCCGGACGCCGCCACGAGAGCCGCCACCAGCGAGCCACCGGTCGCGTCGCGGTGCAGGAGCGACGCCATCGTGGCCAGCCGCTCGCCGTCGGCGACGCGGGGGAGCGGGCTCTCGCGCCACAGCCCGGCGAGCATCCGCTGGTACGGCGACCTCAGGCCGTGACTGTCGAGCAGGCGGTGGAACGCGTCGCCGGTGTACCCGATGGCGGCGCGTTCGCGCAGCACCGTGAACCCGCAGTCGGCCAGCGTCGGGTCGGCGTCGACGACGCCGGCCACCCAGTCGTTGATCGCCGGCGTCGCGGCCATGAACGCCGGCGACAGCCCGCGCAGGAACCCCATGTTCTGCACCGCGAGCGCGGTCTTCACGTAGTGGCGCTCGGGTCGGGACATGTTGAAGAACGTGCGCACCGACTGCTGCGCCTGGTACTCGTCGGGCCCCTCCCCGAGAAGCACGAGGTCGCGCCGGGCGACGTCGGGGGCGAAGGTGACGGCCACCTTGTTGCGCCACTGCCACGGGTGGAGCGGCAGCAGCAGGTAGTCGGCCGGGTCGAGCCCGAGCCCGTGCAGCCTGCTGTCGAACCGGTCGCGCACGACGTCGTCGAGCTCGCCGTCGTAGAGCGCCTGCTCGGTGAGTCCCTCGCCCAGCGACAGCCGGGTGAGCGAGCGGCGGGCGGCCACCCACAGCAGCCGCACCCGGGCGCCGCTCTCGGGGGCGTAGGCCTCGTGGTCGTCGAGCCCGTAGCCGATCCGCCCGTTGTTGGCCACGAACCCCGGGTGCCCCTCGGTCATCGACCGCTCCACTGTCTGGAAGTCGGCGTCGGCCAGGTCGGTCGCGGTGACGGTGTGGTGGTGGCGCTTCCACGCGGCGCCGGCGAGGGTGGCGGCGATCTCCTCGAGGTACGTCGGGAGCAGGTGCTCCGGGACTCCGAGCAGCGGCGCGAACTCCACCACGAAGGCCTGCGCGTCGAGGTCGGCCGGGCTCCCGTCGACGCGACGCGTCAGCGAGGCCTCGTCCACCGCCCAGTGGTCGAGGTGCAGCCGCTCCGCCACGAACGCGTAGGAGGTGCCGCCGTCCGGCGTCGTGAGCAGCCAGCCACCGCTGGTGCGCTCCGGCGCGAGGATCCGCTCGTGGGAGTACTCGGAGATCGCCTTGGCCACCAGGTGGCGCTGGGCCGCGGCGAGGGTGTCGGGGTTCAGGTGGTCGGCGGTCAGAGCGTGCACAGCGGGGAGGCCTCCCAGTCGGCTCGGGTGCAGAAGGACAGCGCGGCGTCCTTGTCGGGCAGGGTCACGACGCGCGCGACGACGAAGCCGGCCTCGGCGTTGAGGACGCGGATCGCCTCGTTGCGCACGTCGGGCTCCACCACGACGCGGTCGACGGCGGGGTCGGCGAAGCAGTGCGCCATCACGGCGCGGAACACGCGGCGGGTGAAGCCGGGCACCGGGTCGTCGTCCGGCGGCGCCACCAGCACGTGCATGCCGAGGTCGCCCGGTTGCAGGTCGGGGACGTCGGCGAGTCCGACGTGCGGGGCCAGTCGCGGCTCGTAGGTCTCGGCCAGGAACGCCGGCTCGCCGTCGACCCGACCCAGCCAGGCGTCATGGTGCGGGTGCCGGTCGATCTCGTCGTAGGCGTCGCGGACGTCGTCGGGCGAGGCGTCCTGCATCATCCAGAACGCCGAGCGGGGATGGGTGACCCACCGGTGCAGCAGGTCGGCGTGCGCGTCGACGTCGAGCCGTTCCAGCGTGGTGGTCATCGGCCCGCTCCCCGCAGGTGGTCGGGCACACCGAAGCTCTGCACGGCCACCCGCTTCTCGACCGGGTAGATCTCGCGGCCGGTGAGCGCGGCCAGGATCACCGAGTTGCGGTAGGCGCCCATGCCGAGGTCGGGGGCGACGAAGCCGTGCGTGTGCTCCTCGGCGTTCTGCACGAAAACCTCGCTTCCCGGCGTGGTCGACGGCGTAGGTGGACGACGCGGCGAACCGGCCGTGCTCGTCGAACCGCAGCCGGTCGCGCACGCCGTCGAGGAAGTCGGGCGTGCGGGCGGCGTAGCCGGTGGCGAGCACCACCGCGTCGGTGCGCAGCCCGAAGTCCTCGCCGGTCTCCACGTGGTGCAGGTCGAGGTGGACGCCGTCGCCGGACCGGCGGGCGCCGACGACCTCGGTGTTGCTCACCAGCGTCGTGCGCGGTCCGTCGCCGGTGACCCGGAGCCGGTAGTGCAGGTCGGAGATCGCGTCGACCAGGTCGCCGCTGATCCCCTTGTAGAGCGAGCGCTGGTCGCGCAGCAGCGGCTCGCGGGTGCGTGCCGGGAGGTCCTGGAAGTAGGCGGTGTACTCCGGCGAGGTGAGCTCGAGGGTGAGCTTCGTGTACTCCATCGAGAAGAACCGCGGGCTGCGCGTCAGCCAGGTCAGCGCGTAGTCGTGGCCGGGGCTCTCGCTCAGCAGGTCGTGGTAGATCTCCGCGGCGCTCTGGCCGCTGCCCACGATCGTCACCGACCGCCGTCCGCTGCAGGTCGTGCTTGTGGCCGAGGTAGTCAGCCGTGTGCACGACCTCCTCGGCGCCGTCGAGGTCCGCCAGCCCGGGCGGCACGCGGGGCCGGGTGCCGACGCCGAGCACGAGCCGGCGGCCGCGGAACACCTCGCCGGTGCCCGTCGTCACCACGTAGCACTCGCCGTCGTGGGTCACCTCCGTGACCGGCCGGCCGAGCCGGACGCCGAGGCCGGCGGCGGCCCAGCGCAGGTAGTCGTCGTACTCGCGGCGCAGCGGGTAGAACGACTCGCGCACGTAGAACGGGTAGAGGTGGCCGGCCTGCTTGAGGTAGCTGAGGAACGACCACCGCGACGTCGGGTCGGCCATCGTCACCAGGTCGGCGAGGAACGGCACCTGCAGGGTCGCCTCGTCGAGCAGCATGCCCGGGTGCCAGCTCACCTCGTCGCGCGCCTCGAGCACCACGACGTCGAGGTCGTCGACCGGGTCGGCGAGCGCGGCGAGGCCGAGGTTGAAGGGGCCGGCGCCGATGGCCACGACGTCGTGCACGCGGCTCATGAGACCCGCTCCAGGGTCGAGAGCTCGGCTCCGAGGGCGACGGCCCGGGCCACCAGCCCGACGACGTCCTCGGTGGTCGCGATCGGGTTGAGCAGCGTGAGCTTGAGCCAGGCCCGGCCGTCGACCTTGGTGGCCGCCACCATGCCGTGGCCCCGTTCGTACAGCAGCTGCCGGATCCGCGGCACCAGCGCGTCGGCGTCGTCCTCGCTCATGCCGGCCGGGCGGTAGCGGAACACCAGCGTGCTCAGCTGCGGGTCGGCGGCGAGCTCCACCGCGGGCTCGAGCGCGAGCACGGTGGCGACGTCGGCGGTGAGGTCGACCACGGCGTCGACCAGGTCGCCGATCGCGTCGGCGCCCATCACCCGCAGCGTCAGCCACAGCTTGAGCGCGTCGAAGCGGCGCGTGGTCTGCAGGCTCTTGTCCACCTGGTTGGGGTGATCGGCGTCGTGGGGGTTGAGGTAGTCGGCGTGGTAGGTCACGTGACCGAGGTGGCGGCCGTCGGCCACCACGAGCGCGCTCGCGCTCACCGGCTGGAACCAGGTCTTGTGGAAGTCGACGGTCACCGAGTCGGCGCGCTCCAGGCCGGCGAGAAGGTGCCGCCGGGTGCGCGAGGCCAGCAGCCCGCCACCGTACGCCGCATCGACGTGACACCAGGCGCCGTAGGCGTGGGCGAGCTCGGTGACGACGGGCAGCGGGTCGATCGCCCCGAAGTCGGTGGTGCCGGCCGTCGCCACCACCGCCACCGGATCGAGCCCGGTGTCCGTGAGCACACCGAGCGCGTGGTTGAGCGCTCCTGGGTCCATGCGGCGGTCGCCGTCCACCGGTATCGGCACGACGGCGTCGGGCTCGAGCCCCAGCAACCGCGCCGCCTTCTCCACGCTGAAGTGGCCGTCGGCCGACGCGAGCACGCGCATCCGGTGCACCGGCACGCCGCGCTCCCGCGCGTGCTCGCGGGCCAGCAGCAGGGCCTGCAGGTTGCTCTGCGTGCCGCCGCTGGTGAACACGCCGTCCGCCGCCGACCCGAAGCCGACCCGCTCCGCCGTCCACTCCACGAGCGCCCGCTCGACGAACGTGCCGCCGACGCTCTGGTCGAAGGTGTCGAGGCTGGAGTTGACCCCGCTCACCACCACCTCGGCGAGCAGCGCCGGCACCACCACCGGGCAGTTGAGGTGGGCGGCGTAGCTCGGCTCGTGGAACCACACGGCGTCGTCGAGGTAGAGATGCCGCAGCTCCTCGAGGGCGGCGTCGGTGTCGAGAAGCGGCCGGTCCAGGTCCACCGACGCGACGGCGGCCGCGGCCTCGTGGGGCGAGCGACCGGTGGCCGCCCGGCCAGCGTCCCGCGCGTCGACCCGCGCCAGCGTGGCGGTCAGCTGGTCGACGGTGCGCCGCATCTGCGCGGCGTACCGGTCCGCGTTGCGCGGATGGAACAGATGGTCGAGCGTGGAGGTCACCGAGAACGTCCTTGCCGTCCGAGAATAGGCAAGGCTTACCTTAGTAATGGATCGCGAGGCCGCAACCCCGGACGCGTGCGAGCCATCTCACGTCAGGCGTGGTCAGGCTCCTGCGTGACGACGCGTGGCACGAGGTCTGCGTGCCCGATGCTCGGGAGGTACTCGGCCAGGTAACGCGCGTGCGCGGGCACCACCGGTCCGCTCACGTAGCGCTCGAGCACGGTCCGGGCCTCGGCCGAGCGCCCCAGGGCGGCGAGCATCTCCGCCACGTCGAGCGGGCCCGCGGGCGACATCCCTATCGGAAGCGGCCCGTCCGCTCGGAACGTCTCGACGATCGCGTCGTGGTCGGGGAAGCGGTCCAGCCACGGCAGTGCGAGCGACTCCAGGGCCGAGAGCGCCCAGGCGTCGGCATCGGGGTCAGCGAGGTTCCACCAGCGGTCGCCGAGCTCGTCGCCGGCCAGCTGGCCGGCCGTCCGGCGCAGGTGGCAGTCGTAGTCGTTGACCCAGGTTGACCGCGGCGTGTGGGAGCGCGTCATCTCCGGCACGTGGACGCCGACGTCGAGCCGGAAGGTCCCGTACCCCCGCTCCCGCAGGCCCGGGACCTCGGTCCAGGCGGGCGGCTCCTTCGGATGCATCCACAGGGTCACGACGTGCACCAGGCCCGCCGACGTACGCCGGTTGAAGCTGTGACGCCGCTTGCGGAAGCCGGCCTGCTTCAGCACCGGCGCGCAATATTCCACGACCTCGGCCATGCGCGTGGCTTCCGGGGTGGGCACGACGGCGAGTATCGCGCCGTCAGTGAGCGGGGAGGGCCAGCAGCACCGCACACACCCGAGCCAGCTCGGCGCGCAGCGGCGCGCCGCGCTCGGTGAACCGGCGCTGGGCGGCCGCGTACTCCTGCTTGCCCTCGGCGGTCTCGACGCGCACCGGCGAGAAGCCGAGGTCGGCGAAGTCGTACGGCGAGGCGCGCATGTCGAGCACCCGGATGTCGCGGGCGAGCTCGAAGCAGTCGGCCACGAGCTCGGACGGCACCAGTGGCCAGAGCCGAAAGGCGTGCTTGTAGAGGTCCATGCCGGCGTGCAAGCAGCCCGGCTGCTCGAACTCCGGCCGGTCGGTGGGTCCGGGGGAGAGGGTGTTGAGGGGGCGCGCGTCCGGGGTGAAGAACCGGTAGGCGTCGAAGTGCGAGCACGCGATGCGGTGCGACTCCACCACCTCATCAGTGCCGGCGACGCCGAGCCGCAGCGGCCACGACCCGTGCCGCGTGCCGTGCTCCTCGGAGCGGTAGACCATCGCCCACTCGTGCATCCCGAAGCAGCCGAACGACGCCGGCCGGCCCGCCGTCGCGGTGAGCAGGCGGTGGGTGGCCTCCAGCAGCGGGCGCTTCGCCTCGACGTCCGCGGGGGTCACCGCCTCCGGCGCGTCGGCGCCGTCGCACACCACCCCGTAGCCCGGGTGCCAGCGCCGCAGCTGAGACGGCCGGTACGAGTAGTAGGTGAACAGGAAGTCGTGCACCGGGTGCGGGACGCCGTCGCGGCGGCGCGCGAGGTGGGCGGCGACGAGCGCGTCGACCCTCGCCTCGTGGGCCGCGGCGCGGGCGCGCCAGGTCGCCGCGTCCAGCCGCTCGAGCACGGTGCTCGTCACCGGGGTCACGGCATCGATCCTCGCGCAACCCCACTGGATAGGGTCGGCCGCGTGCGCATTGTCCGCTTCAGCTCCGGTGACGACCCCGTCTACGGCGTCCTCACCGGCGACCTCGACGAGCACGGCCAGCCCGAGGACGACGCGGTCGTCGTGGCGCTCGCGGGTGACCCGCTCTACGCCGGCGTGCAGCCGCTCGAGCAGGAGCACCGGCTCGCCGACGTCAAGCTGCTCGCGCCCGTGCTGCCGCGCAGCAAGGTGGTGGGCATCGGCCGCAACTATGCGGCCCACGCCGCCGAGATGGGCAACGAGGTGCCCACCGAGCCGTTGATGTTCCTCAAGGCCAACACCACGGTGATCGGCCCCGGCGACCCGGTGCGGTTGCCCCGGCAGAGCGAGGAGGTGCACTTCGAGGGCGAGCTGGCGGTGGTGATCAGCCGCATCTGCAGCGACGTGCCCGTCGAGAAGGCCACCGACGTCATCCACGGCTACACGATCGGCAACGACGTCACCGCCCGCGACCTCCAGCGCCGCGACAAGCACTTCACCCGCGCCAAGGGCTTCGACACGTTCTGCCCGCTCGGCCCCTGGATCGAGACCGAGCTCGACCCGCAGACCTTCGCCGACGGCGTGCGCGTCCGCACGTTCCTCAACGGCGACCTGAAGCAGGACGGCACCACGGCCGACCTGATCTTCGACGTCCCCACGCTCGTGGCCCACGTCTCGAGCATCATGACGCTGCTGCCCGGCGACGTGATCCTCACCGGCACCCCGGCCGGCGTGGGTCCGATGGAGGCCGGTGACGAGGTGGAGGTCTCGATCGACGGCCTCGGCTCGCTGGCGAACCCGGTGATCAGCCGATGAGTGACCGGATCCGGGTGCGGATGGCGCCGTCGCCCACCGGCAGCCCGCACGTCGGCCTGGTGCGCACCGCCCTCTTCAACTGGGCCTTCGCCCGCCACCACGGCGGCACCTTCGTGCTCCGCATCGAGGACACCGACCTCGCGCGCAACACCCAGGAGTCCTACGACGCGATCTTCGACCTCTTCCACTGGTGCGGCCTCGACTGGGACGAGGGCCCGGACGTCGGCGGCCCGCACGCGCCGTACCGCCAGTCCGAGCGGGGCGACCTCTACCGCGACGCCCTGGCCCGGCTGGCCGACGGCGGCCACACCTACCGCTGCTACTGCACCACCGACGAGGTGGCCGCCCGGCGTCAGGCCGCGGGCTCGAAGGACATGGGCTACGACCGGTTCTGCCGCGACCTCAGCGCCGAGCAGGCGGCGGCGTTCGAGGCCGACGGCCGCGCGCCCGTCACCCGGTTCAAGATGCCGGACGGCGAGATCGCCTTCGACGACGTCGTCCGCGGCGAGGTGACCTTCCACTCCGACCACGTGCCGGACTTCGCGCTCGCGCGCGGCAACGGCGACCCGCTCTACACCCTGGTCAACCCCGTCGACGACGCGCTGATGGAGATCACCCACGTGCTGCGCGGCGAGGACCTGCTGTCGAGCACGCCCCGGCAGATCCCGCTCTACCAGGCGCTCGCCGACGTCGGCATCGGCTCGGGTCCGCCGCGGTTCGGGCACCTGCCCTACGTGATGGGCCAGGGGAACAAGAAGCTGTCCAAGCGCGACCCCGAGGCGCACGCGCTCGCCTACCGCGACCAGGGGTTCCTGCCCGAGGGCCTCATGAACTACCTCGCCCTGCTGGGCTGGGCGATCGCGGCGGACCGCGACGTCTTCACCCTCGACGAGATGGTGGAGAAGTTCGACCTCGCCGACGTGAACCCCAACCCGGCGCGGTTCGACCTCAAGAAGGCCGACGCCATCAACGCCGCCCACATGCGGATGCTGTCGACCGACGAGATCACCCACCGCGCGCTGCCCTTCCTCAAGGGCGCCGGCGTGGTCGGAGACCCGGTGACCGACGCCGACGCCCAGCTGCTCGAGCTCGCGATGCCGCTGGTGGCCGAGCGGATCAACAAGCTCACCGAGGCCGTCGCGATGCTCGGCTTCCTCTTCGTCGACGAGGCCGACTTCACCCGCGAGCCCGCCGACGTCGAGAAGCTGCTCGACGAGTCCGGCCGCGACATCGTGCGGGCGGCGCACGACGCGGTGGCCGGGCTGCGGCAGTGGTCGACGGCGGCCATCCAGGAGGCGCTGCAGACCGCCCTCGTCGACGAGCGCGGACTCAAGCCGCGGGTCGCGTTCGGCCCGGTGCGGGTCGCCGTCACCGGACGCCGGGTCTCGCCGCCGCTGTTCGAGTCGATGGAGCTGCTCGGCCGGGAACGGAGCCTGGGTCGATTGCAGGGAGCGCTGTCGTGACCGAGCCGACGACGTCGGCTGCGCCCGCCTCCGAGACGCTCACCTACGAGCAGATCTACCGCCGCGGCCGCCAGGGCTGGGCCTGGTACCTCGGCGGCATCGCCACGATCGTCGCGATGTTCCTCGTGGTCGTGCCGATCGTCGTCAGCCTCGCGGCCATGAGCCTCTACTTCGTCACCGGCACCCCGCCGGAGGACCTCTACGACAAGCTGAACGCGCTGATCGACTCCAGCGAGGTCGCGCCGGTCGACCTGCTGTTCACCAACGTGGTGCTGATGATCGGCATCCCGACGGCCTGGTTGTGCATCCGGCTCTTCCACGGCCTCAAGCCACGGTGGCTGTCGTCGGTGCGGCCCCGGATCCGGTGGGGCTGGCTGTTCGTCTCGTTCGGCTCCGCGTTCCTCGCGCTGCTGGTCGCCATCGTGCTGGGCGCCCTGCTGCCGGCGAGCGCCGACGCCTCGACCACCGCCACCACCCTCAACGACTTCACCACGACGACGCGCAACTTCCTGATCATCATCGTGCTCACGACGCCGCTGCAGGCGGCTGCTGAGGAGTACCTGTTCCGTGGCTACCTCACCCAGGCCTTCGGCGGCTGGTTCGGCTCCCGTGCGGTCGCCGTGGTCGGCCCGGCCCTGCTGTTCGCCCTGGCCCACGGCAGTCAGAGCCTCCCGATCTTCTTCGACCGGTTCGCCTTCGGCGTGGTCGCCGGCGTCCTCGTGGTCGCCACCGGCGGCCTCGAGGCGGGCATCGCGTACCACGTGCTCAACAACTTCCTGGCGTACGGCTTCGCGCTCGCCTACAGCGACCTGGAGACGGCGCTCAACCCCACCGGTGGCAGCTGGTCCGACGTCCTCATCACCGTTGCGAAGTCCCTGGCGTTCCTGGGCATCTCGCTCGGTTTCGCGCGCGCCATGAACCTGGACACCCGCACCCGTCCAGGCGTTTTGGAGGCCCCTCGAGCCCGCGTGTAACCTTCCTCGTCGGCTCGGGGCCGCGAGGTGTCCGAGCCGAACACCACTGAGTCAGTGGGGTATGGTGTAATTGGCAGCACGACTGGTTCTGGTCCAGTTAGTCTAGGTTCGAGTCCTAGTACCCCAGCGTTGGTCGAACAGGTCCGGGATTTGTTCGCTCGGCAGGCGGATCGTTAGAGTTCCGCAGTCCCGCAAGGGACTCAGCCCCCGTTGTGTAGCGGCCTAGCACGCCGCCCTCTCAAGGCGGTAGCGCCGGTTCGAATCCGGTCGGGGGTACATCACAAGCCCAGGCCCGTGGCCTGGGCTTGTACCGTCTCCTCGACGATCCTTCCGGATCTGAGGAGGCACCGATGACGTCGATCGACCTGGAGGCCATCGCCGCCGAGCGGGAGCGGATCAGACACGACCTGCTGCACGACGCTGCCGACCGACCAGCGAGCAGTGCGCGGGGCCTTCACCACTTCGCTCTGATCTGCTCCGACGTCAGACGGACCGTCGAGTTCTACCAAGGGGTGCTCGAGTTCCCCCTGACCGAGATCTTCGAGAACCGCGACTACCCGGGCTCGAGCCACTTCTTCTTCGACATCGGCAACGGCAACCTGCTGGCGTTCTTCGACCTGCCCGGACTCGACCTCGGTCCGTACGCCGAGGTACTCGGCGGCCTGCATCACCTCGCCATCTCCGTCACCGCCGAGAAGTGGGGACACCTGCGCGGCAAGCTGGAGGACGCCGGGGTCGAGTACGTCGTGGAGAGCACGACGTCGATCTACTTCAGCGATCCGGACGGTGCCCGGCTGGAGCTCCTCGCCGACCCGCTCGGGGAGATGTACGGAGAGACCGTCCTCTGAGGACGAGCGGACGCCGACCTGGCCCGGCGGGCCCGGGAGTTCATGCGGGCCGGGCTCGAGCAGGCTCGCGCGTGACGACGACCGTCGTCACGTCGCTGGACGACCTCCTGCGCCGGGTCGAGGATCTGACGTCCCGCCCGGGCCGGGTCGTCCTCGGGATCACCGGCCCGCCCGGGGCGGGGAAGTCCACCATGACCGACCTGCTGCTCCCGCGTCTGCGCGCCGAGCCCCCGGCCGGGCTCGGCCCGGACGCGGTGGGCCATCTGCCGATGGACGGCTTCCACCTCGCCGACGTGCAGCTCGAGCGGCTCGGGCTGCGCGACCGCAAGGGTGCGCCGGACACCTTCGACGTGGCCGGCTACGTGGCCGCCCTGACCCGTCTCCACGAGCAGCCCGACCGCACCCTCTACGTGCCGGGATTCGAGCGCGACCTCGAGCAGCCCATCGCGGCGGCCATCGCGATCGAGCCGTCCGTGCGCGTCGTGGTCACCGAGGGCAACTACCTGCTCCATCCCGACCTCGGGTGGGAGCAGGTGCGGCCGCTGCTCGCCGAGACGTGGTACGTCGAGCTCGACCCGGTGCAGCGCCGGGAGCGGCTGGTGCGCCGTCACGAACAGTTCGGCAAGTCCGCTGCCGAGGCCCGAGCCTGGGTCGACCGCAGTGACGAGGCGAACGCCGAGCTGGTGGTGCGCACCCGCGACACCGCCGACGTCGTCGTCCGGATCGATCGGCTCTGACACGCTGGAGGGCATGAACTCTCGGGCCCCCCACTGCCAGTTCCTGCCTCCCTACCTGCTCCGACAGCTCGGCCGCGCCGACGACCTGGTGCTCGACGAGGCGTTCCGGGCGACCCGAGCCTCCCGACCGCGGGAGCCGACGACGGCCGCCCCCGAGGGCGGTCCGCGATGGATCGTGCACACGGCCGACAACGCCACCACGCTGCCCGGCACCGAGGTGCGCCGCACCGGTGAGCCGGAGTCCGGCGACGCCGCCGTCGACGAGGCCGCCACCGGCGTCGCCACGGCGCTGGCGCTGTTCGAGGACGCCTACGGCCGCCGCTCCTACGACGACGCCGGCGCCACGGTGAGCCTCACCGTGCACTACGGCCGCGACTACACCAACGCCTTCTGGGACGGCACCCAGCTCGTGTTCGGCGACGGCGACGGCGAGCTGTTCACGCGGTTCACGGCCGCGCTCGACGTCCTCGGCCACGAGCTCACCCACGCCGTCACCGAGCGCACCGCCGGGCTCGTCTACCAGGGCCAGTCGGGGGCGCTCAACGAGTCGGTCTCCGACGTGTTCGCCGCGTGCAGCGAGCAGCGCCGACGTCGCCAGAGCGCCGCCGAGGCCTCGTGGCTGATCGGGGAGGACCTGTTCCTCCCGGGCGTGCGAGCCCGCGGGCTGCGCGACATGCAGGCCCCGGGCACCGCGTACGACGACCCGCGGCTCGGCGACGACCCGCAGCCCGACCACATGGACCGCTACGTCGACACCGCCGACGACAACGGCGGCGTGCACATCAACTCCGGCATCCCCAACCGCGCCTTCCAGCTCGCCGCCACGGCGATCGGCGGCAACGCCTGGGAGGGCGCCGGGCGCGTCTGGTACGCCGCGCTCACCGGTGGCGAGGTGGGGCCGGACACCGACTTCGCCGGTTTCGCCGCGGCCACGGCCGCCGCCGCGGGCGAGCACGCCGACGCCGTCCGGGATGCGTGGGCGACGGTGGGTGTCGCCTCGTGAGCGGGTCGGTGGTGGTGCGCCGCTCCGGCGGCTTCGTGGGCCGTACCGTCGAGGGTGCGCTCGACCTGGGTGCCGACGACGAGCGTGTGTCGGAGGTGCGCGACCTGCTCGACCGGATCGACGTCGCGACGCTCCCGCCCCCGGTGCCCCGGCCCGACCGGTACGTGTACGACTTCGACCTCGCGGGGGCTCGCTGTCAGCTGGTCGAGGACCAGCTCACCGACGATCTCCGTCGGCTGGTCGAGCTGGTCCTCCCCTGACACGGCCGTGTCCGATTTCCGCCGGAACGAGTCGGCGTGGGGGACCATGATGGGGTCATGCCGTTGTACGCCCGCCTCGATCCCGAGTCCTGCTACCGCGCGCTGAAGTCGCGCGATCGCCGGTTCGACGGCGTCTTCTACGTGGCGGTGCGCACCACCGGCATCTACTGCCGTCCCTCGTGCCCGGCCCGCACCCCGGGGTTCGCGAATGTCACCTTCCACGCCACTCCGGCCTCCGCCCAGGCCGCCGGCTACCGGGCCTGCAAGCGGTGTCTGCCCGATGCCACTCCGGGGAGCCCGGACTGGGACGTCGCGGCCGACGTCGCGGGCCGCGCGATGCGGCTCATCGCCGACGGCGTCGTCGACCGCGAGGGCGTCGAGGGGCTCGCGCACCGGGTGGGCTACACGCCGCGTCACCTCGGCCGGGTGCTCACCGCCGAGCTCGGCGCCGGTCCGCTCGCCCTGGCCCGCGCGCGCCGCGCCCAGATCGCGCGGGTGCTCATCGAGACCACCGATCTCGGCTTCGCCGACGTCGCCTTCGCCGCCGGGTTCGCCAGCGTGCGGCAGTTCAACGCCACGGTGCGCGAGGTCTACGCGCTGAGCCCCACCGAGCTGCGGGGCCGCCGCGGCGGGGCCGGCACCACGGGCGCGGTGACGATGCGGCTCGCCGTCCGGACGCCGTTCGCGGGCCGGGCGCTGCTCGACTTCCTCGCCTACCACGTGGTGCCGGGCGTGGAGGTGGCCGGCGACGGCTGGTACGCGCGCACCCTCGACCTCCCGCACGGACCCGGCACGGTACGGCTCGAGATCGACGACGCCCGCGACGCGGGCGCCACCGCGTTCGTACGGGCACGGTTCGAGCTGAGCGACCTGCGCGACACCACCGCCGCCGTCGAGCGGGCCCGGCGGCTGCTGGACGCCGACTGCGATCCGGTGGCCGTCGACGACGCGTTCGCCGGCGACCCGGTGATCGGGCCGCTGGTCAACGCGTGCCGGGGGCTACGAGTACCCGGTCAGGTCGACGGCGCCGAGACCGCCGTGCGCACGGTGATCGGGCAGCAGGTGAGCGTCACCGGCGCGCGCACCGTCACCGGCCGGGTCGTCGCCGAGCACGGCCGCCCCGTCGACACCGACATCCCCGGCCTCACCCACCTGTTCCCGTCGGCCGACATGCTGGCCGCCGTCGACCCGGAGTCGCTGCCGATGCCGCGGTCGCGGGGGCGCGCGCTCGTCGGCCTGGCCGCCGCGCTCGCCGGTGGCGAGGTCGGGCTCGACCGCGGCAGCGACCGCGCCGCCGTCCGCGCGGCCCTGCTCACGCTGCCCGGCGTCGGACCGTGGACGGCCGACTACGTGGCGATGCGCGCGCTGGCCCACCCCGACGTCTTCCTGCCGACCGACCTCGGCGTCCGCAACGCGATCCGCGGGCTCGGCCACGACGTCGCCGCCACGCTCGCGCGCGCCGAGGACTGGGCGCCCTGGCGCTCCTACGCACTCATGCACCTGTGGAACACCCTGATGCCCCCGACCCCCAAGGAGGTCTGACCATGTGGACCGTCATCGACTCACCCGTCGGCGCGCTGCGGCTCGTCGAGCAGCGAGGCGCCCTCACCATGATCGAGTTCTCGCCGTTCCGTGACGGCGACGGCCGACCCCGCGGCGACCGCGACGACGAGCACCCGCTGCTCGCCGAGGCGGCCCGCCAGCTCACGGCGTACTTCGCCCGCGAGCTCAAGGAGTTCGACCTCCCGCTCGCTCCGACCGGCTCGGCGTTCCAGCAGCAGGTGTGGGCGCAGCTGCGCGACATCAGCTACGGGGAGACCGCGTCCTACGGCGAGGTCGCCCACCGCCTCGGCCGCACCAACGCCGCCTCGCGCGCCGTCGGTCTCGCCAACGGCAGCAACCCGATCCCGATCGTCATCCCGTGCCACCGCGTCATCGGCGCCAACGGCACCCTCACCGGCTACGCCGGCGGCCTCGACCGCAAGCAGCTCCTCCTCGGCCTGGAGCAGGACGCGCTGTTCTGAGCGAGCAGTGGTCGACCGAGGAACGAGGTCGGGCACGTGGCGAGCGAACATCGAGTAGCGCCTGCGAGTGAGGCACGAACTCGCATCGGCGCGTATCGAGATGACGGACTAGTTAACGAGGACGCACGCGGGTCACTCCGCAGCCGCCCGCCGGAGCGACTCGGAGAGGCGCTCGGCGGCGGCGAGGACGGCGGGGGCGTGCATGCGGCCGGGCTGGCGGGAGAGCCGCTCGAGCGGGCCCGACACCGACACTGCGGCGATGATCTTGCCGCCGGGGGAGCGGACGGGGGCGGACACCGAGGCGACGCCCTGCTCCCGCTCGCCGACCGACTGCGCCCAGCCGCGGCGCCGGATGCCGGAGAGCGCGGCGGCGGAGAAGGCGGCGTGCTGCAGGCCGCGGTGCAGGCGCTCGGGGTCCTCCCAGGCCAGCAGGATCTGCGCCGCGGAGCCCGCGCGCATGGTGAGCTGCGAGCCGACCGGGATGGTGTCGCGCAGGCCGGAGGGGCGCTCGGCCGCGGCCACGCAGACCCGGTGGTCGCCCTGGCGGCGCCACAGCTGCGCGGACTCGCCGGTGATGTCGCGCAGTCGCGCCAGCACCGGGCCGGCGGTGGCGAGCAGCCGGTCCTCGCCGGCGGCGGCCGAGAGCTCGGCGAGCCGCGGGCCGAGCACGAACCGGCCCTGCATGTCGCGGGCGACCAGCCGGTGGTGCTCGAGGGCGACGGCGAGCCGGTGGGCGGTCGGCCGGGCCAGGCCGGTGCCGGCCACGAGCCCGGCCAGCGTCGCCGGTCCGGACTCGAGCGCGGTGAGCACGAGAGCCGCCTTGTCGAGGACGCCGACGCCGCTGGAGTTGTCCATATGGCAATACTGCCGTCTCATTCCTCGGGACGCAATGGGTACGGTGGGTCGACCGGGTCACACGAGGAGTAGCAGCAGGAGAGGAAGGAGCCGCGCCATGGGCAGGACGCTCGCCGAGAAGGTGTGGGACGAGCACGTCGTCCGGTCGACGCCGGGGGAGCCCGACCTCCTCTACATCGACCTCCACCTCATCCACGAGGTCACCAGTCCGCAGGCCTTCGACGGGCTCCGGCTGGCCGGCCGGACGGTCCGCCGTCCCGACCTCACCCTCGCCACCGAGGACCACAACGTGCCCACGCTCGACTGGGACAAGCCGATCGCCGACCCCGTCTCCCGCACCCAGGTCGAGACGCTGCGCCGCAACGCCGAGGAGTTCGGCGTCCGGCTGCACCCCCTCGGCGACGTCGAGCAGGGGATCGTGCACGTGGTCGGACCGCAGCTCGGCCTCACCCAGCCCGGCATGACGATCGTGTGCGGCGACAGCCACACCAGCACCCACGGCGCCTTCGGCGCGCTCGCCTTCGGCATCGGCACCTCCGAGGTGGAGCACGTGCTCGCCACCCAGACGCTGCCGCAGGCCCGGCCCAAGACCATGGCGGTCACGGTGAACGGCAGCCTGCCCGACGGCGTCACCGCCAAGGACCTCGTGCTCACCCTCATCGCCCACACCGGCACCGGCGGCGGCCAGGGCTACATCGTCGAGTACCGCGGACCGGCCATCGAGGAGCTCTCGATGGAGGCCCGGATGACGGTCTGCAACATGAGCATCGAGTGGGGTGCCAAGGCCGGGCTGATCGCCCCCGACCAGACCACCTTCGACTACATCGAGGGCCGCCCCGAGGCGCCGACCGGCGCCGACTGGGATGCCGCCGTCGCGCACTGGCAGAGCCTGCGCACCGACGACGACGCCATCTACGACAAGGAGCTCGAGCTCGACGCGAGCACGATGACGCCGTTCGTCACCTGGGGCACCAACCCCGGCCAGGGCGTGCCGCTCGGCGCCGCGGTGCCGAGCCCGGAGGACTTCGACGACGCCTCGGACCGCGTGTCGGCCGAGAAGGCGCTGGAGTACATGGCGCTCACCGCCGGCACCCCGATGCGCGAGATCAAGGTCGACACCGTGTTCGTCGGCTCCTGCACCAACGGCCGGATCGAGGACCTGCGGCTCGCCGCCGAGATCGTGCAGCGGCCGCCAGGTCGACGCCGACACCCGGCTGCTCGTCGTGCCCGGGTCGGCGCGGGTGCGGCTGCAGGCCGAGGACGAGGGCCTCGACATCGTGTTCAAGGACGCCGGCGCCGAGTGGCGCGGCGCGGGCTGCTCGATGTGCCTCGGCATGAACCCCGACACCCTCGAGCCCGGCGAGCGCAGCGCCTCGACGTCGAACCGCAACTTCGAGGGCCGCCAGGGCAAGGGCGGTCGCACCCACCTGGTGTCGGTGCCGGTCGCCGCGGCCACCGCCGATCCGCGGCACCCTCTCGTCCCCGTCCGATCTGGAGGCACTGTGATGGACACGTTCACCACCCACACCGGCATCGGCGTGCCGCTGCGCCGCAGCAACGTCGACACCGACCAGATCATCCCGGCGTCCTACCTCAAGCGCGTCACCCGCGACGGGTTCGAGGACGGCCTGTTCGCGTCCTGGCGCGCCGACCCGGGATTCGTGCTCAACCGCGCGCCGTACGACGCCGGCACCGTGCTCGTCGCGGGTCCGGACTTCGGCACCGGCTCCTCGCGCGAGCACGCCGTCTGGGCCCTGCAGAACTACGGGTTCCGTGCAGTGGTGTCGCCGCGGTTCGGTGACATCTTCCGCGGCAACTCGGGCAAGGCCGGGCTGCTCGCCGCCCAGGTGGACGAGAAGGTCGTGCAGCGGCTCTGGGACCTGCTCGAGGCCGAGCCCGGCACGACCGTCACCGTCGACCTCGCGGCCCGCACGGTGCGTGCCGGCGAGGGTGTCGACGCCGTCGAGGACTCCTTCGACATCGACGACTACACCCGGTGGCGGCTGCTCGAGGGCCTCGACGACATCGGCATCACCCTCGGGCACGAGGCCGACATCGCCGTCTACGAGGCCGACCGGCCGAGCTGGAAGCCCGCCACCCTCTGACGTTCGGTCCGTAGGGGTGACACCCGGCGGCGGCACCTGTGACGAACTAGAGGGGTACGCAGTCCCCGACAGGAAGGTGCCACCGTGCCCGAACGTCAGCAGCAACGGCATCACGCTCCACTACACCGACACCGGCGGTGACGGCCGCCCCGTCGTCCTCATCCACGGCTGGCCGCTGAGCGGTCTTGTCCTGGGCCTCGCAGGAGGGGGCGCTCGTGGACGCCGGCTACCGGTCGATCGCCTACGACCGCCGCGGTTTCGGCCACTCCGACCACCCCGAGGACGGCTACGACTACGACACCTTCGCCGCCGACCTCGCCGGCCTGCTCGACGGGCTCGACCTGCGCGACGTCACCCTGGTGGGCTTCTCGATGGGAGGCGGCGAGGTGGTGCGCTACCTCGCGACGCACGGCTCCGACCGGGTGCGCTCGGCCGTGCTCGCCGGTGCGGTGCCGCCGTACCTCCTCAAGACCGCCGACAACCCGGACGGCGGCCTGGAGGAGGACGCCGTGCAGGAGATGGAGGAGGGTGCACGCACCAACCGGAAGGAGTTCCTCGACGGGTTCACCACCGAGTTCTTCTCCGCCGGTGGTGAGCTGCAGGTGTCCGAGGAGCGGCGCCAGCAGGCGCTGGCACTCGAGAGCCAGGCCGCCGACGTGGCGGTGGTGGGCTGCATCGACGCGTTCGGTCGCACCGACTTCCGCGGCGACCTCCCGAAGGTCGACGTGCCGGTGCTGGTGATCCACGGCGACAGCGACGCGATCGTGCCCTTCGAGGTGAGTGGACGGCGCGCGGCCGAGGCCTGGACGACAGCACGGTGGTCGTGATCGAGGGCGGACCGCACGGATTCAATGTCAGCCACGCGGAGGAGTTCAATCGGGCTCTGCTCGAGTTCCTCGCCTGACGGCGGCGTCGGCTTTCGTCGGAACCGGCTCGGTTGAGCCGGTTCCGGCCGTTTTCGGTGCCCGTTTGCCGCCCCAATCGAGAGATGATCCGGCTCAACGACGCGGAAAAACTTCCAACTCATCCCGGCGTGGCGATTGTGGCAGCGTGCTGCAGTACCTAGCGTGCCTGGAAAGTCGGGTGACGTGCTCGGCTCCGCCCCCGTTCTCTGGAAGGAAATACAGTGAACAAGTCTCAGCTCATCGACGCGCTGGCGCAGCGCTTCGAGGGGAACCGCAAGCAGGCAGCGCACGCACTCGATGCGGTGCTCGACACCATCACCCGCGAGGTCGTGAAGGGCGAGAAGGTCGCCATCACGGGCTTCGGGTCCTTCGAGAAGCGCGTCCGCCAGGCCCGCTGGGTGCGGAACCCGCAGACCGGGGACCGGATCAAGGCCAAGAAGACGACGGTCCCGAAGTTCACGGCCGGCCAGGACCTCAAGAACATCGTCTCCGGCGCGAAGAAGCTGCCGAAGCTCGCTGCCCCGGCCGCCAAGAAGGCAACGGCTCCGGCGCGGAAGGCCGCCAGTGTCGCCAAGAGCGCGGCCACGAAGTCGACGGCGAAGAAGTCGACGGCGAAGAAGTCGACGGCGAAGAAGTCGACCGCCAAGAAGGCTCCGGCCAAGACCGCGGCCAAGAGGTCGACGGCGAAGAAGGCTCCCGCCAAGAAGGCCCCGGCCAAGAAGTCGACGGCCAAGAAGGCTCCCGCCAAGAAGACCGCTGCCAAGAAGTCGACGGCCAAGAAGGCTCCCGCCAAGAAGACCGCTGCCAAGAAGTCGACGGCCAAGAAGGCACCGGCCAAGAAGACCGCCAAGAAGTCCACTGCGAAGAGGACCGCCAAGAAGTCCTGACCTCGCACCAGCACGACGGGCCGCCTCCGATCCGGGGGCGGCCCGTTCGTCGTCCCGGGCTCAGCCGAGCTCGAGGCCGACCAGGGCCCGCGCGGTGGTGGCACCGACCCCGAGGTCGACGGCGGCCCGGAGGCCCGCGGTGTCGTCGACGTCGCGCCGCAGGGTGGGCCACGCACCGGACAGCTCGATCGCCCCGGCGGCGGCGTGTGCGGCCCGGGATCCCTCACCGAAGCGCGGGTCGAAGGTGGAGTACGGGGCGGTGTAGAGCGTGGTGCCGGTGCCGTCGGCGTCGCCGACGAACGCCTGTGCGTCGTGAGCTTCGGTGGTCACCGCGGCGAGCGCCGCGGCGAGGTCGGCGCTGCTCAGGGCCGGCAGATCGGCGCACAGCGCCACCGGGCGCGAGCCGGGCCAGCGGCGGCCCGCCTCGGCCGCCGCCTGGCGCAGCACGGGGTTCAGGCCGCGGGCCTCGCCGTCCGGGATCGTCACGCAGCCCAGTGCCGCCAGCCGCCGTCCGAACGCGACGTCGTCGGTGGCGGCGAGCACCGCGGCCACCCCGCTCGCCCCGAGGCACGCGGCGGCGGTGTCGAGCGCGAACGCCCCGGCGAGGTCGCGTCGCTGGTCGTCGGTGAGGCCGCGCAGCCGCGACTTCCCGGACGCCGGTGGCTTCACCGGCAGGACGACCACGTACTCCTGTGACACCGGACGATCCTCCCAGTCGGTGACAGCCGAGTAACGTGCGCACTCGTGCGCATCCGTCCGGTCCGGAAGTTCCAGCAGCAGCGGGAGTGGCCCTTCACGTTCGGTGCCGTCATCCTCAAGCCGCTGTTCTTCGTCACGACCAAGCCGCACTGGATCGATGGCACCAAGCTGCCGGCCACCGGTGGCTGCATCCTGGTGATGAACCACCTCTCGCACATCGACCCGCTCACGGTCGCGCACTTCACCTACGACCACGGCCGCTACCCCCGCTACCTCGCGAAGTCCGGCCTGTTCAAGAACAAGGTGCTCGGCTGGTTCCTGCGCACCGCGCGCCAGATCCCGGTGCAGCGGTCGAGCCGTGAGGCGCTGGGTGCCTACGACGCCGCCGTGGCCGCGGTCGAGGCCGGCGAGTGCGTCGTGGTGTACCCGGAGGGCACGCTCACCCGCGACCCCGACCTGTGGCCGATGACCGGCAAGTCCGGAGCGGCCCGCATCGGCCTGGCCACCGGCGCACCGGTGGTGCCGGTCGGCCAGTGGGGCGCCCAGGAGCTGCTGCCGCCCTACTCCAAGAAGCCCGATCTGTTCCCGCCGAAGCGGATCACGATGAAGGTCGGCGACCCCGTCGAGCTCGACGACCTGCGGGCCACGGCCGCCCCCGGCAAGCACAGCGCCGACGTCGTGCGCCAGGCGACCGACCGCATCATGGCGGCGATCACCGCCCTCGTGGCCGACATCCGCGATGAGGAACCGCCCCCCGAACGCTTCGACCCGCGGACCATGGGCGTCGCCGAGACCGGCAACCCCCACCGTGACCGGCGCAGGAACGCAGGATGAGCGGCCAGAAGGTCGCCGTCCTCGGTGCCGGGTCGTGGGGCACCGCGTTCTCGATCGTGCTCGCCGACGCCGGCAACGAGGTGTCGATCTGCGCCCGCCGCGAGGAGGTCGCGGCCGACATCAACGACCGCCGGGAGAACGCCGACTACCTGCCCGGGATTGCGCTGCCGCCCGCCGTCGGCGCCACCCACGACGTCGAGAAGGCGCTCCACGGCGCCGACGTCGTCGTGCTCGCCACGCCGTCGCAGACGCTGCGCGAGAACCTCGTGGTCTGGGAGCCGTTCATCGAGCGGGACGCCGTGCTCGTGTCACTGATGAAGGGCGTCGAGCTCGGGACGCTGAACCGGATGAGCGAGGTGATCCACCAGGTCACCGGCGCCGGCCCCGAGCGCATCGCGGTGGTGAGCGGCCCCAACCTGGCCAAGGAGATCGCCCGCCGCGAGCCGGCGGCGTCCGTGGTGGCGTGCGAGGAGGAGGAGGTGGCGCGGATGCTGCAGCGGCGCTGCCACTCGCCCGCGTTCCGCCCCTACACCGGTGTCGACGTGCTCGGCTGCGAGCTCGGCGGCGCGTACAAGAACGTCGTCGGCCTCGCCGTCGGCATGGCGGTGGGCCTCGGCTTCGGCGACAACACCACCGCCTCGATCATCACCCGCGGACTCGCCGAGACCGCGCGGCTGGCCACCAAGCTCGGCGCCAACCCGCTCACCCTCATGGGACTGGCGGGCCTCGGCGACCTCGTGGCCACCTGCTCCTCGCCGCTGTCGCGCAACCGCACCTTCGGCGAGAAGCTCGGCCGCGGCCACACCACCGAGGAGATCATCGCCTCGACCCGGCAGGTGGCCGAGGGCGCGAAGTCGTGCTCGTCGTTGCGCGAGCTCGCCGAGCGTTCCGACGTGGACGCGCCGGTCGCGCAGTACGTCGACGACGTCGTGGCGGGCCGGATGACCGCGACCCAGATGATGGACTCCGTGCTGGCCCGGGAGACCAAAGCAGAGACGGATTGATCGTTCGGAGCGAGGCACGAGCTCCGGGCGATCGACGGTGGTCGAGCAGCGACCACGACCGAGCTTGCGAGGCCGTGACGGAGCGTGTCGAGACCTCGTGAGGCGGGCTGCTACCCGACCACGTGCTTACCGGGGCAGGGCACCGAGAGCCTGCTCCAGATCCGCCCAGAGGTCCTCGACGTCCTCGATGCCGACCGACATCCGAACCAGGCCCTCGGGGATGGTGGCGGCCTCGGTCTTCCAGCGGCGGCGCCGCTCGAAGGTGGACTCGACGCCACCCAGCGACGTGGCGTGCACCCACAGCGACGTCGATCGCACGAGCAGGTCGGCGGCGTCGGCACTGGCGAGCACCGGCGCCACGATCGCGCCGAAGCCGGGGTAGCGCACCTCGCCGACGGCGGGGTGGGCGGCCAGCCGCTCGGCGAGCACGACGGCGTTGGCCTGGGCGCGCTCGAGGCGCAGGTGCAGCGTGCGCATGCCGCGCAGCGCCAGCCAGGTCTCGAGGGTGCCCGGGGTGCTCCCGGTCATCGACCGGCGCGCGAGCAGCACGTCGTACAACGCGTCGTCGGCGGTGACGACCGCGCCGAGCACGGCGTCGCTGTGGCCGGCCAGGTACTTGGTGGCCGAGTGCACGACCAGGTCGGCGCCGTGCTCCAGCGGCCGCTGCAGCAGCGGGGTGGCGAACGTGTTGTCGACGGCGACGTAGGCCCCGGCCTCGTGGGCGGCGGCGACGATCGCCGGGATGTCGGCCACCTCGAGGGCGGGGTTGGTGGGCGACTCGACCCACACCAGGGCGGCGCCGTCGCAGGCCTTCACGACGGCGTCGGTGTCGGCGATGTCGACGAGCCGGCCGGTCGCTCGGCCGCGCGCCTCCAGGTCGGCCACCTGCATGACGCTGCCGTGGTAGCCGTGCTGGGGCATCACGACGACGGCGTCCTGGCCCACCAGGTCGAGCACGCAGTCGACGGCCGCGAGCCCGGACGCGAACGCGAGCGCCCGCCCACCCTCCAGCGAGCCCAGCGTGTCCTCGAACGCGGTCCACGTCGGGTTGCCGTAGCGGCCGTACTCCAGGTCGCCGGTGGCGACGTAGGTGGAGGCCATGGTGAGCGGCACGTTGAGCGGGGCGTCGGGCTCGTGGGCCGGGCGACCGAGGGTCACCAACCGCGTGGCGGGGGACAGGTCTGGCATGCGCCCGAGGATAGGGTCGCGCTCGTGCCCGAGACCGACCGGACCGGACGAAAGCCCCGCGTCGCCGTCGTCTTCGGCGGCCGATCGAGCGAGCACGCGATCTCCTGCGTCACGGCGGGGAGCGTGCTGGCGGCGATCGACCGCGACGCCTACGACGTCGTGCCGATCGGCATCGCCCGCGACGGCCGGTGGGTGCTCGAGTCGGGCGATCCCGAGCGGTTGCAGATCACCGGCCCCGACGCCCTGCCCAGCGTGGACGCCGGGCGCGCGCCGGTGACGCTCGCGCAGGTGGGGTCGGGCACCGGCCTCGTCGTCAGCGACCCCGCGCGGCCACCGGAGACCCTCGGCGAGGTCGACGTCGTGTTCCCGGTGCTGCACGGGCCGTGGGGCGAGGACGGCACGATCCAGGGGATGCTCGAGATGGCGGGCGTCCGCTACGTCGGCGCCGGCGTGCTCGCGTCCGCCGTCAGCATGGACAAGGCCTACATGAAGGTGGTGCTGCGGGCGGCCGGGCTGCCGGTGATGCCGAGCGTCGCCGTCACCAACCGCGAGTGGGCGTCCGACCCGGACGCCGTGCACGCCCGGGCCGAAGCGCTCGGCTACCCGCTGTTCGTGAAGCCGGCCCGCGGCGGGTCGAGCATCGGCATCTCGCGGGTCGCCGACGCCGCCGCGCTGCCGGACGCGCTGGCCGCGGCCTTCGAGCACGACCCGAAGGCGCTGGTGGAGGTCGCGGCGATCGGCGCGCGGGAGGTCGAGTGCGGCGTCCTGGAGGCGCTCGACGGCACCCCCGAGACCAGCGTGCCGGCCGAGATCCGGATCACCGGCGACCACGAGTTCTACGACTTCGAGGCCAAGTACCTCCCCGAGGAGGCCACCGAGCTGGACGTGCCCGCCGAGCTGCCGCACGGCGTCGCCGAGAAGCTCCAGTCGCTGGCCGCCCGGGCCTTCACCGCCGTCTCGTGCGAGGGGCTGGCCCGCGTCGACTTCTTCCTGCTCCCCGACGGCGAGGTCGTGCTCAACGAGATCAACACGATGCCGGGATTCACGCCGCTGTCGATGTACCCGCGGATGTGGGCCGCCACCGGCGTCGACTACCCCGCCCTCGTCGACCGCCTCCTCCGCCTCGCCCTCGCCCGCGACACCGGCCTGCGCTGACCCCACCCGTCACAGGAATCCCCGGTCCACCGGGGATTCCCCGACTTGGCAGGCATTGCAATGCCTGCCAAGTCGGCGAAGTGCCTGGCAAGCACGCCCGGCGGATGCCCGCACGCAAACCAGTGGGAGGGGCCCGGATTCCGGGCTAGCGTCGCGCCTCCCATGCGTATCGAGATCAGCCGCGGCCCGCACGGCGAGACCGTGTCGACCCTGGAGCGCCCGGACGCCGTCACGGTGCGGCTGCGCGGCTACGACCGCGCGCACGCCGTCCCCCACGACCTCTCCCACCTCGCCACCGAGCGCGCCTTCGGGCTGCGGGCGGGGGTGTGGGGGCTCGTGGCGTCGGGCGTGGTGTTCGGCAGCGTCGAGGTGGTCTCCGGCAAGCTGCGACACGACTGGCGCGACCGCTCGCAGCGGCTGCTCGAGTCCCACGGCGAGGAGCTCGGGGTGGCCGAGCTGCTCAACGGCGTCGTGCACATGCACGCGCTGGGGAAGGTCCGCGGGCTCGAGCCCGCCCTGCGCGAGGCCTGGGGGTCGCAGACCACGGATCCGTACCCCTTCGGGAAGCTGGGCACCGAGGCGGCGTCCGACCTCCGCCGGATGGCGGACCGGTGGCGGGCGCTCCCGCCCGGCGGCGTCCTGGTGGAGGAGTGGACCTCGCCGCCGCTCGCGCTCACTGGCACTCGGCGGCCTCGGTCAGGTGGTCGCGGACGGGGTCGGTGAGCTCGGCGAGAACCGCGGCGGCGGTGTCGCTGGCCGCGCCCCGGTCGTCGCCGCGGTAGTCGTCGGGCACGTGCACGGCCACCCGCGGTCGCCAGCCGACGGCGGTGATCGTGAGGTCGGCGTCCGGGTCGTCGTACTGGTCGGGCGGGAGGTACCACCCGACGCCGTTCACCACCTCGCACTGGGCCGTGGCGTCGAAGTCCTCCGGAACCTCGACGCCACAGGTGACGACGATCGCCGGGTCGCCGTAGGCAGCCGCCGGCGCGTCGGACGGCGCGACCTCGCCGCGCTCCTCGTCCGCGAGGGTGTCGGGGAGCGCGTCGACGAAGTCGCGGCAGGCCGCAGCGTCGGAAGCGGAGAGGTCGGGCACGTCCACCTCGGTCGGCCCGCCACAGGCGCCCACCAGGAGCAGCGGAACGACGACGCCCCGGGCCCACCAGGACCCGGGGCGTCGCGAGACGTGCTGGCTCAGATGTGCACCACGGGGCACGTGAGGGTGCGGGTGATGCCGTCGAGGTTCTGCACCTTCGAGACGACGAGCTTGCCGAGCTCGTCGACGTTGCGCGCCTCGGCACGCACGATCACGTCGTAGGGGCCGGTGACGTCCTCGGCGAGGGTCACGCCCTTGACCTGTGCGATCGACTTGGCGACCTCGGCGGCCTTGCCGACGTCGGTCTGGATCAGGATGTAGGCCTGGACGACCATGCGGGCGCTCCTTTGCGTCGACTGCCTCCGGTCGGGCTCAACCTATCGCCCTCGCAGACGGTGTCCAGGCCCCGGTCTGGTGGGATGCATGCATGCCCGCACCCGACCCGCAGACCACGCTGGCCGACGCCGGAGAGTTCGGCCTCATCTCCGAGCTCGTGCGGCTCTTCCCGCAGGGCGAGCACGTGCTCGTCGGCCCCGGCGACGACGCCGCGGTGCTGCGGGTGCGCACCGGCCACGTCGTCCTCTCCACCGACCTCATGGTCGAGGGCCGCCACTTCCGCCGGGACTGGGCGAGCGCCGAGGACGTCGGCCACCGGGCCGCCGCCCAGAACCTCTCCGACGTCAACGCGATGGGCGGCCGCGCCCACTCGCTCACCATCGGGCTGGCCGCGCCCGCCGACCTGCCGGTCGCCTGGGCGCTGGACTTCGCCCGCGGCTTCGCCGACGAGTGCGCGCTCGTCGGCGCCTCCGTGGTGGGTGGCGACCTCACCCGCGCCGACCAGGTGGTCATCGCCGTCACCGTGGCCGGCGCCTGCACGGTCTCGCCGGTGCTGCGCTCGGGCGCCGAGCCCGGCCAGGTGCTCGCCCTCGCCGGCCGGCAGGGCTGGGCGGCGGGCGGGCTCGCCGTCCTCGGCCGCGGGTTCCGCTCGCCGCGGGTGCTCGTCGAGGCCTACCGCCGTCCGCAGCCGCCCTACGACGCCGGCCCGGCCGCCGCGGACGCCGGCGCCACCGCGATGATCGACGTCTCGGACGGCCTGCTCGCCGACGCCGCCCACGTCGCCACCGCCTCGGGCGTGGCGATCGACGTCCATGCCGCTGCCTTCGAGATCCCCGAGCCGCTCAGCGCGGTGGGCGGGGCGCTCAACGTGGACCCGGTGCAGCTCGTGCTCGGCGGCGGCGACGACCACGCCCTGCTCGCCACCTTCCCCGACACCGGCTCCGTGCCCGAGGGCTGGGCCGTCGTCGGGGAGGTGCGCGACGGCGAGGCGGGCGTCGTCACCGTCGACGGCGCCCCGTACGAGGGCGCCACGGGCTGGACCCACTTCTAACCCGACATGCAAGAACCGCCGGCCTCGTGGCTGGCGGTCCTCTGAACCTACTGGGTTTCGACGCGGCGGTTCGTGTCGCTTCGCGCCACGACGCCTTGCTCAACCTCCCGCGATGACGGTGCAGCGCCTCGCGGGCTCGGCGCTGCCCCTATCGCGTGACTTTCCCGGCCTTGAGGCAGGAGGTGCAGACGTTGAGGCGCTTCGGGGTGCCGTTGACCTTGGCACGGACCCGCTGGATGTTGGGGTCGAACCGGCGCTTGGTGATCTTGCGCGACCACGGCCGGTTGTTGCCGAAGCCGGGCTTCTTGGCGCAGATGTCACAGACGGCAGCCACGGGACACTCCTGAAACGGTTGCTGAGAGATGGTGGGCCCGCGGAACGGGCAACCGGCACAGACTATCCGAGCAGTGCCCACGCCCCGAAATCGCAGGTGGACCCCACTACGGTGACGCGCGTGGAGACGGCACCGCGGCCCGGGGGGCTCGACCTGCGGGTCGTGACGCGGTTCGTCGACCTCGCCTCCGACGCGCTGGCCGAGGCCCGCGAGGAGATCGACGCCCTCAACGTCTATCCGGTCCCGGACGGCGACACCGGCACCAACCTCTACCTCACGATGTCGGCCGCCCGCGAGGCGCTGCACCACGCCGACGGAGGACCAGGCGCCGCTGCCGGTGCTCGCCCGCTCCGCGCTGCTCGGCGCCCGCGGCAACTCCGGGGTGATCCTCAGCGAGATGCTCGGCGCGATCGCCCGCCGGCTGTCCCGCGCCACCCCCGACGAGCGCAACGCCGTCGTGCTCTCCGAGGCGTTCACCGAGGCGGTCGAGGCGAGCTACGCCGCCGTCGGCGAGCCGGTCGAGGGCACGATGCTCACCGTCGCCCGCGCCGCCGCCGAGGCCGCCGCAGCCCGCGCCGCCGAGGGCTCCCGTGCCCGCGACGCGCTCTCCGCCGCCGCGGCCGCCGCCCGCGAGGCGCTCGCCCGCACCCCCGAGCAGCTCGACGTGCTGCGCCGGGCCGGCGTGGTCGACGCCGGCGGCCGCGGGATCGTCGTCCTGCTCGACGCCGCGGAGACGGCGCTCACCGGACGGCGCCACGCCCCGTCGCGCGAGCACGTCCCGCAGCCGCGCCCCCTGCAGGTGCACGAGGACGGCCACGGCCTCACCGAGGGCGGACCGGCCTACGAGGTGATGTACCTCCTCGACGCCGACGACGACCGCATCCCCGCGCTGCGCGACGCCCTCGCCCCGCTCGGCGACTCGCTCGTCGTGGTCGGCGGCGAGGGGCTGTGGAACGTGCACGTGCACGTCGACGACGTCGGCGCGGCCGTCGAGGCCGGCATCGAGGCCGGCCGCCCGCACCGGGTGCGGGTCACCCACTTCGCCGACGACGTCCACCAGCGCGCCCGCGAGCCGCAGCCCGCCGGCCGCGCGGTCGTGGCCGTCGCCGCCGGACCCGGCCTGGCCGCCCTGTTCGCGGAGTCCGGCGCCGTCGTGGTCGAGGGCGGGCCGGGGCAGCGTCCCTCGGCGGGCGAGATCCTCGCCGCGATCACCGGCTCCGGCGCCCAGGAGGTCGTCGTGCTCCCCAACGACGGCGACTCGGTGCGCGTCGCCAAGGTGGCGGCCAGCACCGCCGAGACCGACCACGGGCTGCGGGTCACCGTGATCCCCACCGAGGCGCAGGTGCAGGGCCTGGCCGCGATCGCCGTCCACGAGCCCGGCCGCTCCTTCGACGCCGACGTGCTCGAGATGACCGCCACCGCCCGCCACGCCCGCCACGGCGCGGTCACGGTCGCCGCGAAGCAGGCGCTCACGATGGCCGGCTGGTGCGAGCCCGGCGACGTGCTCGGCGTCATCGCCGGCGACTTCGCCATCGTGGGCGACGACGCCTACGACGTCGCCGTCGACGTGCTCGGCCGGCTGCTCGCCGGCGGCGCCGAGCTCGTCACCATCGTCGGCGGCGAGGACGCCGGCGACCTGCCCGAGCGCGCCGCGGCCTGGGTCGCGTCGAGCCACCCCCATGTCGACGCCGTGGTGTACGACGGGGGCCAGCGCCGCTACCCGCTCCTGGTGGCGGTCGAGTAGCGGAGGGAGGCGACGTGATCACGGTCGACTCGCGCGTCGAGGAGGTGCTCGGCGACACCGCCACCCGCAAGAAGAAGGGCGGCAGCAAGCGCGACCGGAAGGTCGACGCGGCTCGGGATCGAGACCGTCGGCGACCTGCTCCGCCACTTCCCGCGCCGCTACCTCGACACCGGCAAGCTCACCACCGTCTCCGACCTCGAGGTCGGTCAGGTGCTCACCGTCGTCGGCGAGATCGTCGAGCAGCAAGCCGCGCACCTACCAGGACCGGCGCACTCACCGGCCCGCCTACCGCGCTCGAGACCGTGGTGCGCACCGACGGCGCCGACCTGCTGATGACCTTCTTCGCCAAGACCAGCACATGGCCGAGTGGCAGGCCAAGCGGCTCCCGGTGGGCCGCACCGGCGTCTTCATCGGCAAGGCGGGGCAGTTCCGCGAGCAGCTGGCAGCTCACCCACCCGACGATGGCGCTGTTCGGCGACGACGGCGACACGCTCGCGCCCGGCGACGGGCGACGCGGTGGCCGAGGCCATGCAAGGCGCTGTTCCCGATCTACCCGCTCACCGCCGGGCGTGGAGTCAACTGGGACGTGCAGCGCGCGGTGGCCTTCGCCCGTCAGCGTGGTCGACCACCTCCCCGAGGTCGTGCCGCCCGCGCGTGCGCGAGCAGCACGACCTGGCCGGCGCGACGCCGAGCGCGCCTTCGCCCGGCATCCACGCCCCCGAGGACGCGAGGGACAGGTGATCACTCCGAGCACTACTTCCGCTTCGAGGAGGCGCTGGTCACCCAGCTGGTGCTCGCCCGGCGACGGCGGGCGGTGCGGGCGCTCGGGAGCGGTGGCCCGTGACGGCGGCGACGGCGCGCTGCTGGCCGCCTTCGACGAGCGGCTGCCGTTCGAGCTCACCCGCGGCCAGCGCACGGTGGGGGAGGAGATCGCCGTCGACCTGGCCCAGCCGCATCCGATGAACCGGCTGCTCCAGGGCGAGGTCGGCTCGGGCAAGACGCTGGTGGCGCTGCGCGCCGTGCTGCGGGTGATCGACTCCGGCGGCCAGGCGGCGCTGCTCGCGCCCACCGAGGTGCTCGCCCAGCAGCACCACCGCTCGATCACCGCCATGCTCGGCGACCTCGCCTCCGGCGGCATGCTCGGGGGCCCCGACGTCGCCACCCGCGTCGAGCTGCTCACCGGCTCGATGACGAAGAGCCAGCGCACCGAGCCGCTCTCGCGGATCGCCAGCGGCGAGTCGGGCCTGCTGATCGGCACCCACGCGCTGCTCGAGGACGCCGTGATGTTCGCCGACCTCGGCCTGGTCGTCGTCGACGAGCAGCACCGGTTCGGCGTCGAGCAGCGCGCCGCGCTCACCGACAAGGCGGGCAGCCCGCCGCACGTGCTCGTCATGACCGCGACGCCGATCCCGCGCACCGTCGCCATGACCGTGTTCGGCGACCTCGAGACCTCCACCCTCGACGAGCTCCCCGCGGGACGGGCGCCGATCCAGACGAACGTGGTGAGCCTCGTCGACCACCCCGGCTGGATGCCGCGGGTGTGGGAGCGGGTGCGCGAGGAGGTCGGGCGCGGCCACCAGGTCTACGTCGTGTGCCCCCGCATCTCCGGCGACGTGCACGAGCAGGGCGAGATCGACTACCGCGACGTCGAGGACGAGACCGGCAAGCCGGCGGCGCTCGCCTCCGACCGGCTCGCCGCCGTCGACCACGTGCTCGCCGAGCTCACCGAGGGTCCGCTCGCCGGGCTCCGGGTCGCCGGCCTGCACGGCCGGATGCCGCCGGACGAGAAGGACGCCACGATGCGGGCCCTCGCCGCGGGCGAGATCGACGTGCTCGTGTCCACCACCGTGATCGAGGTCGGCGTCGACGTGCCCAACGCCACCGGCATGGTGATCCTCGACGCCGACCGGTTCGGCGTCTCGCAGCTGCACCAGCTGCGCGGCCGGGTCGGCCGCGGCGGCCACCCCGGGCTCTGCCTGCTGGTGTCGTGGGCCGAGGTCGGGTCGCCCGCCCGCGACCGGCTCGACGCCGTCGCCCGCACCTCCGACGGCTTCGAGCTGAGCCGGGTCGACCTCGAGCAGCGGCGCGAGGGCGACGTGCTGGGCGCCTCGCAGTCCGGCTGGCGCTCCACCCTCGCCACGCTGCGGGTGCTCCGCGACGAGAAGACCATCGTGGCCGCCCGGGAGTCCGCCGAGCGGCTGCTCGACGACGACCCCGAGCTCGCCGGCGCTCCCGACCTCGCCGCCGCCGTCACCGCGCTGGAGTCCACCGCCGAGGCCGACTTCCTGGAACGGTCCGAGCTCATGACCCGCATCATCGGCGGCCGGGCCGGCGGACGCCGGCTCCGGACGCCGTCCGGCGACGCCACCCGCCCCACCAGCGACCGGGTGCGCGAGGCGCTGTTCAGCAGCATCGAGTCGTGGGCCGGCACGCTGCAGGGGCTGCGGTTCCTCGACCTCTACGCCGGCAGCGGCGCGGTCGGCCTGGAGGCGTGGTCGCGCGGCGCGGCCGCCGTCACGCTCGTCGAGTCCGACCGCCGCACCGCCGCGCTGGTGCGGTCGAACGCCCACGACCTCGGCGCCGACGTGCAGGTCGTGAGCGGGTCGGTCGCGGCGTTCCTGCGCCGCGACCCCGGCGAGCCGTTCGACGTCGTGTTCAGCGACCCGCCCTACCCGCTCGCCGACGACGCCGTGGCCGCCGACCTCGCCGCGCTCGTGCCCTGGCTGGGTGGGGGAGCCCTCGTGGTCGTCGAGCGGTCGGCCCGCAGCCCGGAGCCCGCCTGGCCCGACGGTCTCGCGCACGACCGCACGAAGCGCTACGGCGAGACCGTGCTCTGTTACGGTCACGCGCCATGAGCAGGGCGGTGTGCCCCGGGTCGTTCGACCCGGTCACCTACGGCCACCTCGACGTCATCGGGCGGGCCGCCGGGCTCTTCGACGAGGTCGTGGTGGCGGTCGGCGTCAACCCCTCGAAGAACCGGCTGTTCTCGCCCGAGGAGCGCCTCGAGCTGCTCGAGAAATCGTGCGCCCACCTCACCAACGTGCGGGTCGAGGGGTTCACCGGCCTGGTCACCGACTTCTGCACCGCCGTCGGAGCCCAGGCGATCGTCAAGGGGCTGCGGGCGTCGTCCGACTTCGACTACGAGCTGCCGATGGCCCACATGAACTCGGCGCTCACCGGCGTCGAGACCGTGTTCCTGCCGGCGAGCACCGGGCAGTCGTTCGTGAGCTCCAGCCTCGTCAAGGAGGTCGCCGGGTTCGGCGGCGACGTCGCGGCGTTCCTGCCGCCGCCGGTGCACGAGCGGCTGCTGGCACGGCTCGCCGAGCGCGCCGCGGAGTCCTGAGAGCCTCCTGACCAGGGATTTCACTGCCGGTCGGCCCGCGCAGTACGCTTCACGCTGATCTGTTGTGCCCGGACCCGGAAGTGATCTCCTGACCAGCCTGGACCCGAGAGCGCCGCTCGTGCTCGACACCCGCGAGCTCGGCCGCCGCCCGGGGTCCCAGCGTGAGGTGACGCGGACGGTGCCGGCTCCGGCAGATCTGGGCATCGAGGTCCTCAGTGTCCCCGAAGGCTCGCCGGTCGAACTCGACCTGCGGCTCGAGGCGGTCATGGAGGGGGTGCTGGTCACCGGGACGGCCACGGCCGACCTGCGCGGCGAGTGCGTGCGGTGCCTGGAACCGATCGTCGACCAGATCGACGTCACGTTCCAGGAGCTGTTCGTGTACGACGCGGAGCCCGGTACCGACGCCGCCGAGGACCCCGAGGTCAGCGTGCTGGAGGATGACCTGGTCGACCTCGAGCCGTTGCTGCGGGACGCGGTGGTGCTCGCACTGCCGTTCCAGCCGCTGTGCCGGGAGGACTGTCCCGGGTTGTGCGCCGAGTGTGGTGCGCGGCTCGCCGATGATCCCGACCACGGGCACGAGGAGCAGGTCGACCCGCGGTGGGCCGCGCTGGCCGAGCTGAAGCAGGACCCCCGAGACTGACAATGAGGAGTTAACAGTGGCTGTCCCGAAGCGGAAGATGTCGCGGAGCAACACGCGGCACCGTCGCTCGCAGTGGAAGGCCGTCGCGCCGTCCCTCGTGACCTGCGCCAACCCGTCGTGCGGTGCCAAGCACCTGCCCCACCGCGCCTGCGGCCAGTGCGGCCAGTACGGCGCCCGCGGCAACCGGCGTCAGGTCCTCTGAGCGAGCCGGCGGCCGGGAGCGGCGAGATCGCTCTCGACTACCCGGAGCTCCGGTCGGCGCTCGGTGACCCGACGCTCGACCCGGGGCTCCTGGAGCGCGCCCTCACGCACCGCTCGTACGCCTACGAGCACGGGGGCCTCCCCACCAACGAGCGCCTGGAGTTCCTCGGCGACTCGGTGCTCGGCGTCGTCGTCACCGAGACCCTCTACCTGGCCCACCCCGAGCTCTCCGAGGGCCGGCTGGCCAAGCTGCGCGCCGCCGTCGTCAACGCCCGTGCGCTGGCCGGGGTCGCCCGGGGCATCGGGCTCGGCGCGCTACGTGAAGCTCGGCCGCGGCGAGGAGGCCACCGGCGGCCGGGAGAAGGCGTCGATCCTCTCCGACACCGTCGAGGCCGTGATCGGCGCGATCCACCTCAGCGGCGGCATCGACACCTCGTCCGACGTCGTGCACCGGCTCTTCGACCCGCTGGTCGAGGCCGCCTCCGCGATGGGCGCCGGGCTGGACTGGAAGACCTCGCTCCAGGAGCTCGCCGCCGCGCACGGGCTCGGCGTGCCCGAGTACGTGCTGAGCGACGAGGGCCCCGACCACATGAAGACCTTCCACGCCCAGGTGCGGGTGGCCGACCGGCTCTACGGCAACGGCGTCGGCCGGTCGAAGAAGGAGGCCGAGCAGGCCTCCGCCGAGACCGCCTACGGCGAGATCGTCACCGACCTCGGCCCGCCGCCGGGCGGCGCCGTCTAGCCTGGCTCGGTGCCCGAGCTGCCCGAGGTCGAGGTCGTGCGCGCGGGCCTCGCGCGGCACGTGCTCGGCGCCACGATCACCCGCGTCGACGTTCTGCACCCGCGGCCGGTGCGCCGCGACCCGCGGGGCCCGGAGGGCTTCGCCGCCGCCCTGACGGGACGCCGGATCGACGACGCCCGGCGCCGCGGCAAGTACCTCTGGCTGCCGCTCGACAACGGCGACGCGCTGCTCGGCCACCTCGGCATGAGCGGCCAGCTGCTCGTGCAGCCGAAGGGCGCCCCGGCCGAGCGGCACCTGCGGGTGCTCCTCACCCTCGACGGCGCCAGCGACGACCGCGACATCCGGTTCGTCGACCAGCGGATGTTCGGCGGGCTGTCGGTCTCCGCCGGCGGCGCGGAGCTGCCGTCCGAGATCGTCCACATCGCCCGCGACCCCCTCGACCCGGAGTTCGACGACGACGCCTTCGTGGCGACCGTGCGGCGGCGCACCGCCGGCGTCAAGCGGCTGCTGCTCGACCAGACCGTCATCTCCGGCGTCGGGAACATCTACGCCGACGAGGCGCTGTGGCGCGCCCGGCTGCACGGCGAGCGGCCGGGGGAGCGGCTGACCGCGCGCCAGGTGCGCGAGCTGCTCGGCTACGCGCGGGAGGTGATGGCCCAGGCGCTGGGGGAGGGCGGCACGTCGTTCGACGCGCTCTACGTGAACGTCAACGGCGAGTCCGGCTACTTCGACCGCGCGCTGCACGCCTACGGCCGCGAGCACCAGCCGTGCGACCGCTGCGGCACCCCGATCCGCCGGGTCGCCTTCACCAACCGGTCCTCGTTCTTCTGCCCGCGATGCCAGCCCGCGCCGCGGCGCCGTCGCCCGCGATCCACCGTTGTCCCAGATTGACCCTGCGACGGCGAGGTGGGACTCTTGACGATGGCCCGATCCTCTGGGCCGGACCCACTCATCGGAAGGTTCAACTACATGGCCAAGGCGCTGATCGGCCACCTGAGCAGCGACCTGCAAGACCCCCGCCTTGCCGCCGACAACGCCCGCCTGCGCACCCGCGTGGCGGAGCTGGAGCAGCTCGTGCTGCGCCTGAGTGTTGAGAACGACCGGCTCGTCGCCGCCCGCGCGGCCGAGCTGCTCGACAGCGCCCAGACCAGCCAGATCGACGATGTCAGCGACATCTCGGAGATGCAGCCCGTCTGACCCCGAGACGACGGCGCGTGACCCGAACCGGGTTCACGCGTTGAACGGTCGTGCGCCGACTCCTTCTCGTCCTGCTCGGACTCCTCCTCGCCGGCACCGGCGCCCTCGCCGTGCCCGCCGCCTACGCCTCCGGTGACGGGAGCGACGACGCCGCCGACCGGCTGCGGGAGCGCTCCCTGGTGCGCGACAGCACCGACGCCGCGCTGGAGAGCGAGCGGATCGCCCACCTCGGCGTCCACCCCTCGCAGGCCGGCATCTCCGGCTGCTTCCTGCGAACCGCGCCGCTGTTCGTCACCAGCGGCGTCGACACGCTGCGGGTCTGGAACGTCGCCGACCCGGCCAACCCGCGCCTGGTCGGCACCCTGGCGAACGCGCTGTTCGAGAACGAGGCGATGAACTGCGGCGAGCGCCGCACCAGCAACGGCATCCGGCGGTTCGTGCTGATCGGCGTCGACCTGGTGTCGGTGGCGCCCGGCGACATCCAGCACAGCAACCTCGGCGGCGGCGAGCTGATCGTCGTCGACGTCACCAAGCCCGCCGCGCCGCGGATCCTCTCGCGCACGCCCGGGCTCCACCAGCACCCACACCGTGGCCTGCGTCCAGCAGTGGAACTGCACCTACGCCTACTCCGCCGGCGAGAACGAGGCCAACCCGTACTACTCGATCTTCGACCTGCGCAACCTGGCGAAGCCGCGTGAGGTCGACCGCAACGCGAGCCGGGCCGGCGTCCAGCCGTACTCCTCGCCCACGGCCGGCCACAAGTGGAACTTCGACAACGCCGGCATCGGCACGCACACCGGCTGGGGCGGCGCCTCGATGTGGGACACCTCCGACCCGCGGCGGCCGCGGCTGCTCGCCACCACCGGCAAGGCCGGCGCCGGCGAGGACTCGCGCTACCCGGGCTGGAACGACTTCATCCTCCACAACGCCTTCCGCCCCAACGGCAAGGCGTTCAAGCCGAACCGCCCGCCGTCGCTGGCGAACGGGAACGTGCTGCTGGTCACCGAGGAGGACTACGAGCAGACCGACTGCGCCCAGGCCGGCTCCTTCCAGACCTGGTGGATCAGGCGGCTGGACGGCGCCAAGGGCGGTCTCGGCAGCATCGTCCCGCTCGACAAGGTCGAGCTCTCCGACCTCGGCAACTTCCCGAGCCCGCAGGGCGCGTTCTGCTCCTCGCACTGGTTCGACTACCACAACAGCGGCCTGGTCGCGGCCGGGTTCTACGGCGGCGGCACCCAGATCCTCAACGTCCGCAACCCCCGCGACATCAAGCCCTACGCCCACTCCATCTGGGGCCTCTCCGAGGTGTGGGACGCGATGTGGGTGCCCGTCTACAAGAAGGGCCAGATGACGGGCGGCCGCACCAACGTCGTCTACTCGATCGACCTGGTCCGCGGGCTCGACGTGTACGCCGTCGACGTGCCGGGTGACGGTCGCGGCGCCCTGCCGCCGGCCTCGGCGTCCGACCCCACGATCATCGGCAAGATCTCCCGCGGCGCCGTCCCGCTCGGCCTGGTGCTCGGCGCCATGCTCCTCGCGCTCGGCCTGCGCCGCCGCCGCCCGCAACCCGCCTGACCCGTCACTAATGCGCTGACCCGTCACTTGTACAACTGACGGGTCGGCGCACGACTGACGGGTCGGCGATATCCAGTGGGTCACCGGAGCTTGGGCGGGTAGCGTCCGGCCCTTGTGAGCAGAGTCGTCGAGGTGGTCGTGCCGCGGCGGCTCGGCACCGGGTTCCGGTGGCTGCTGGCGTCGTCGTGGACGACGAACCTGGGCGACGGGATCGCGCTCGCGGCGGGGCCGCTGCTGGTGGCGTCGCGCACCGACTCGGAGTTCCTGGTGGCGCTGGCGGCGCTGGTGCAGTGGGCGCCGCCGCTGGTGTTCGGCCTGTGGGCCGGCGCGCTCACCGACCGGTGGGACCGGCGCCGGATCATGCTCGGCGCCAACGCGGTGCGGTCGGTGGTGCTGGTGCTGCTGGCTGCGGCGATCGCGTTCGACGCCGCGAGCATCCCGGTGGTGCTGCTGGCGCTGTTCGTGCTCGGCGTCGCCGAGGTGTTCACCGACAACGCGGCGAGCGCCGTGCTGCCCACCCTGGTGAAGCGCGCCGACCTCGCGATCGCGAACGCCCGTCTCACCGCCGGATTCATCACGATCAACCAGCTGGCCGGCGCGCCGCTCGGGGCCTTCCTGTTCGCGGCCGGCAACGCGACGCCGTTCGCCACCCAGGCGTGCCTGGTGCTGATCGGCGTCGCGCTCATCTCGCGGCTGCGGCTGCCGGAGCGGAACGGTCCGCCGCCGGACACCCACCTGCGGCAGGACATCGCCGAGGGGTTCCGCTGGGTGCTGCACCACGCCGCCGTCCGCACACTCGTGCTCACGATCTTCACCTTCAACATCACCTGGGGCGCGGCGTGGTCGGTGCTGGTGCTCTACGCCACCCAGCGGCTCGACCTCGGCGAGGTGGGCTTCGGGCTCATCACCACCGTCTCGGCGCTCGGCGGCCTGCTCGGCACCCTCGCCTACGGCACCATCACCCGGTTCGTGAAGCTCGGCGACCTCATGCGGATCGGGCTCGTGCTCGAGACCCTCACCCACCTCGCGCTGGCCCTCACCACCTCCCCGGCGGTGGCGATGGTGATCTTCTTCCTGTTCGGCGCCCACGCGTTCATCTGGCACACCACCTCGGTGACCGTGCGGCAGCGGGCGGTGCCGAGCCACCTCCAGGGGCGCGTCGGCAGCGTGAACCTGGTGGGGGTGTTCGGCGGGCTGGTGATCGGCTCGGCCCTCGGCGGCGTGCTCGCCCAGCACTACGGCGTCACCGCGCCGTTCTGGTTCGCCGGCGTCGGGTCGGCGCTGTTCGTGGTGCTCATCTGGCGCCAGCTCGCCCACATCGCCCACGCCGACGAGGCCGACGAGCCGGTGCAGGGGGAGCCGGTCTGACAGGGTGGCGCCGTGGGGTTCTTCCGGCGTCGCCGCGACGACGACCGGCCGGAGGTGCCCCCGGTCGACCCGGACGACGCGCTCCCGATGCTCTCGCGCGACGACGCACGGCGGATCACCGAGCTCGCCCGGCAGAGCTTCGCCGAGCAGGGCATCGAGACACTGCCGGACGGCGAGGGTTCCCTCGTGGCGAGCGACGACCGCCGCTACGGGCTGGGGAACCTCGCCACCGGCGCGGCGGTGACGGCCCGTGGTGACTGGCCGGGGCTCGTCGACGGCCACGTCTTCGCGATCCTGGCGGTCGACCGGACCCCCGACCCGCAGTCGCTCGACGAGATCCGCTACCTCGTGCTCCCACGGCTGCGCCTGCGGGCGGATCTGCCGGAGGGCGCGACGTATCCCACCGAGGTGCTCCCGGGGGTCGTGGCGCTTCTCGCGGTCGACTACCCCACGCACGTCTCCGAGCTGCTGGACGACGGCCTGGTGACGCAGCTGGGTGGCTGGTCGGGGATCGAGCCCACGGCGCTGGCGAACCTGCGGGCGCTCCCGCCCCTGACGCACGAGGTGGTGGCCGCCGACCCGGAGCGCGACGACGAGGCGCACGTGCACGTGCTCACCAGCGACGACTTCTTCGCGCCGTCGCGGTACCTGGTGCTCGACGAGCTGCTGCCGGCCCTCGGCGTCGAGGCGCCGCACGGTCTGCTGCTGGTCGTCCCGCACCGCCACCTGCTGGCGCTGCACGTGCTCGCCGGGCCCGACGTGGTGATGGCGATGCAGCTGCTCCTGCCCATGGCGATCCGGGAGTTCGAGGTCGGGCCCGGACCGGTGTCACCCCACGTGTACTTCCGACCGGCGGGCGGCGGACCCGCCCAGCAGGTCACGCACGCCGACGGGAACGGCAACGCAACGGTGCGCGTCGAGGGCGCCCTCTCGGACGCGTTCCGGTCACTCGGGCTGGTCGAGGACCACTGAGACACCGCCGGGCGCGACGGGCCCGGCCTCCCCGGGAGGGCCGGTCGCCGCAGGTAGGGTGAGTCGCGCTGAGCTTCCCCCGCATCAGTCGCGTGTCAGCGCTGCCCACGTACCCACCGGTGACGGAGTTCGCGTTGTATCTGAAGAGCCTGACCCTCAAGGGGTTCAAGTCCTTCGCCTCGGCCACCACGCTGCAGCTGGAGCCGGGCATCACCTGCATCGTCGGGCCGAACGGGTCGGGCAAGTCGAACGTCGTCGACGCGCTCGCCTGGGTGATGGGCGAGCAGGGTGCCAAGAGCCTGCGCGGCGGCAAGATGGAGGACGTCATCTTCGCCGGCACCAGCGGGGCCGGCGGTCGGCCGCCGCTGGGGCGTGCCGAGGTGATGCTCACCATCGACAACAGCGACGGCGCGCTGCCGATCGAGTACTCCGAGGTGACGATCAGCCGCACCATGTTCCGCAGTGGCGGCTCGGAGTACGCGATCAACGGGACGCCGTGCCGGCTGCTCGACGTCCAGGAGCTGCTGAGCGACTCCGGCATCGGCCGCGAGATGCACGTGATCGTCGGGCAGGGCCAGCTCGACACGATCCTGCACGCCACCCCCGAGGACCGCCGCGGCTTCATCGAGGAGGCCGCCGGCGTCCTCAAGCACCGCAAGCGCAAGGAGAAGGCGCTCCGCAAGCTCGACGCCACCGAGGGCAACCTCACCCGGCTGCACGACCTGCTCTCGGAGATCCGGCGCCAGCTCAAGCCGCTGGGCCGGCAGGCCGAGGTGGCCCGCAAGGCCGCGGGCGTGCAGGCCGACGCCCGCGACGCGCGGGCCCGGCTGCTGGCCGACGACCTCGTCACCGCGCGCGTCGCGCTCGAGCAGGAGATCGCCGACGAGTCGGTGCTGGTGCAGCGGCGCGAGCAGGTGGAGGCGCAGATCGCGCAGGCGCGCGACACCGAGGCCGCCGTCGAGGCCGCCCTGCGCGAGGACCTGCCGGCGCTGGCCGCCGCCCAGGAGGTGCAGTACGCGCTCGGGTCGACGCGGGAGCGGCTGCGCGGCACCCAGGGCCTCGCCGCCGAGCGCATCCGCAACGCCGCGGCCGCCCGCGAGCAGGTGGCCGAGCAGGGACGCGACCCCGAGGAGATCGACGCCGAGGCCGAGCGGGTCCGGGCCGAGGAGCAGCAGATCGCCGCCGAGGTCGACGGCCACCGCACCGCCCTCGAGTCCGCCGTCGCCGCCCGCCGCCGCGCCGAGGACGCCGCCGCCGAGGAGGACCGCCGCGTCGCCTCTCTCCAGCGCGCGGCCGCCGACCGACGCGAGGGCCTCGCCCGCCTCACCGGCCAGGTCGGCGCGCTGCGCTCCCGCGCCGCCGCGGCCGACGACGAGGTGGGACGGCTCGGGCTCGCCCGCGAGGACGCCGTCGCCCGCGTCGAGCGCGCCCAGCGCGACTTCACCTCGCTCGAGACCAAGATCGCCGGCCTCGACGCCGGCGAGGAGGGGCTCGACCACGAGCACGAGGCCGCGTCGTCGCTGCTCTCCGACCTCGAGGAGCGGCTGGCCAAGACCCGCGAGGAGGCCCAGCAGGCCGACCGCGAGCGGGTGAGCCTCGCCGCCCGCAAGGACGCCCTCGAGATGGGCCTCGCGCGGCCCGACGGCGCCGGCGCGCTGCTCGCCGCCTCGCAGCGGCTCGACGGCGTGCTCGGCTCGGTGGCCGCGCTGCTCACCGTGCGCCACGGCTTCGAGACGGCGGTGGCGAGCGCCCTCGGTGCCGCCGCCGACGCGGTGGCGGTGAGCGACGCCGACGCCGCGGTGGCCGCGATCACCCACCTCAAGCACGACGACCTCGGCCGCGCCCGGCTGGTGCTCGCCGGCGGACCGGAGGAGGACGTCGAGCGGGCGTCACTCGCCGGCGGAGCCACCTACGCCGTCGACGCCGTCGAGTGCCCCGACCACCTGCGCGGCGCCGTCACCCGGCTGCTCGCGGGCGTGGCCGTCGTCGACGACCTGCCGGCCGCCCGCGCGCTCGTGGCCGACCGCCCCGACCTCGTGGCCGTCACCCGCGAGGGCGACCTGCTCGGCGCGCACGTGGCCGCCGGCGGCTCGAGCGGCCAGCCGAGCCTCATCGAGATCCAGAGCGCCGTCGACGACGCCACCGAGCAGCTCGCCGAGGTCACCGCGGCCGGCGAGCGGCTCGCCTTCGACCTCTCCCGGCTCGAGGCCGAGCGGCTGGAGGCCCAGAAGCGCGTCGACGTCGCGCTGGCCAAGCTGCACGAGTCCGACGCCACCCTGGCCGCCGTGGCCGAGGAGCTCGGCCAGTACGGCGCCGTCGCCCGCTCCGCCCGCGCCGAGGCGGAGCGGATCACCCAGGCCATCGCCGAGGCCGAGGAGGCCCGCGACCGCGACCTCGCCGGGCTCGCCGACCTCGAGCAGCGGCTCACCACCGCCGAGGACGCCCCCACCGAGGAGCCCGACACCGGCCGACCGGGAGCGCCTGGCGCAGGAGGCCAAGGCCGCCCGCCAGGGCGAGATGGACGCCCGGCTGTCGCTACGCACCTCCGAGGAGCGGGCCCGCGCGCTGCACGGCCGGGTCGACGCCCTGGTGCGGCAGGCGGCCGCCGAGCGCGAGGCCCGCGCCCGCGCCGCCGAGCGCCGCGAGCGGCTGCTGCGCGAGGGTGAGGCCGCCGAGGCGGTCACCGTCGCGGCGTCCTACGCGCTGGCGCGGCTCGAGGTCTCCCTGCACGAGGCCACCCAGGCCCGGCGAGAGGTCGAGCAGGCGCGCGCCGGCCGCGAGCACCAGCTGCTCGACGTGCGCGCCACGCTGCGCGACCTCGGCCGCGAGCTCGACGAGCTGGTGAGCTCGGTGCACCGCGACGAGCTCGCCCGCGCCCAGCAGCAGATGCGCCTCGACCAGCTCGCCGAGCGGGCGCTGGAGGAGCTCGGCCTGGACGTCGAGGGGCTGGTCGCCGAGTTCGGTCCCGACCAGCTGGTGCCGCCGTCCGCCACCACCGAGGTGCCCGAGGGCGAGGACCCGCCGGAACCCACCCCGTACGAACGGGAGGTGCAGCAGAAGCGGCTGCGCATCGCGGAGCGGCAGCTGCGCGACCTCGGCCGGGTGAACCCGCTGGCGCTCGAGGAGTACTCGGCGATGGAGGAGCGGCACAAGTTCCTCACCGAGCAGCTCGAGGACCTGAAGCAGACACGCAGCGACCTGCTCGACATCGTGCGCGAGGTCGACGCGCGCGTGCAGGAGGTGTTCAACGAGGCGTTCGCCGACGTCAGCGCCGCCTTCGACGCCACCTTCGCCCGGCTGTTCCCGGGCGGCGAGGGCCGGCTCGTGCTCACCGACCCCGACGACCTCCTCGCCACCGGTGTCGAGGTGGAGGCCCGGCCGCCGGGCAAGAAGGTGAAGCGACTCTCGTTGCTGTCCGGCGGCGAGCGGTCGCTGGTCGCGGTCGCGTTCCTCGTGGCGCTGTTCAAGGCGCGGCCGTCGCCGTTCTACATCCTCGACGAGGTGGAGGCGGCGCTCGACGACACCAACCTCGGCCGGCTGCTGGAGATCTACGAGGAGCTGCGCGAGAACTCCCAGCTGCTCGTGATCACCCACCAGAAGCGCACGATGGAGGTCGGCGACGCGCTCTACGGCGTCTCGATGCGCGGCGACGGCGTCAGCGCCGTCATCAGCCAGCGGCTCCGCGACACCCAACCCGCCTAGTCGGATGACAGACCGCAGCCGACCGACCCGCGCCGACTACGTCCACTGGGAGACCATCACCACCCGGTGGACCGATGACGACGTGTACGGCCACATGAACAACGCCAAGTACTTCGAGCTCATCGACACCGCGGTCAACAACCACCTCGACGGCGCCACGGGCACCGACATCCGCGCGCTGCCGGCGATCGGCGTCGTGGCCGAGGTGGGGTGCCGCTACTTCCGCCAGATCGGCTACCCGCGGCCGGTGGAGCTCGGCATCGTGGTCGACCGGCTCGGCACCTCCTCGGTCACCTACCGGGTCGGCCTGTTCCAGGGCGACGGCGACGAGGCGGCCGCCGAGGGCCGGTTCGTGCACGTCTACATCGACAACACCGACCCCACCCGGGCCGACCGGCCCGTGGTGCCCGTGCCGGACGCCATCCGCGAGGCGCTCGCCCCGCTGGTCCGCGCCGGCTGACACGCCGCCCGCCCGCTGGCCTCACCCGCCCCGTCCGTGGGACCGTGGCAGGGCACTCTCCCCGTGCGTCCCCCCGCTCGCCAGACTCACCGTGACCCCACTCGGAGGAGCCACCCCGTGTCGTTCGTCGTCGTCAGCACCCTCGTCTGCCTCGTCCTCGCCGGCCTCGTCCTCGCCTACACCGCGTTCCCCCACCGCAAGGAGCCCACGCCGGGCGCCCCGTGGCTGGGGCAGGCGGTCGAGCGGGCCGCCGACGCGGTCCCGGTGATCGAGGACGGCGAGCTCGAGAGCGACGACGACGCCGACACCTCGTCGTCGGACTGGGCGTGGTCGAAGCGCAGCTAGGCCCATGCTCGACCGGCGACTTCCGGGCATCGGACCGGTCGGTAGTGTCCTCGCCGTGACGATGCGGGGCGGCGACGGAGTACTCGTGCTCGCGAGTGGCCTCGCGGTGGTCGCGGGGGTGGTCACCGCGATCGCCGGCGTGCGCGCCGGGATCACCGTCCTGGCCGTGGCCGTGGCCCTGGCCCTGCTCGCCCTCGCGCGCGTCTCGCAGCTGGTGCTGCGACGCCTGGGCCAGCTCGACCACCTCACCGACGTCGCGCACGACACCCGCCGGATCACCCGCCAGTCGCAGCTGGTCGGGAAGCGGGTCGGGCGACGCACCAAGTTCCTGGTCAGCCGTACCGGCAACATCCAGCGCCACCAGCAGCTCGATCGCGAGCGGCTGAACCGCGTCGGCGACGAGGTGCGGCGGTCGCACGCCGAGGAGCGCCAGCACCACGGCCGCACCCGGCGGGAGCTGGACCTGATCGCGAGCGACACCGTGCGGCTGTCGCGGCTCGCACACCGGGTGGCGCCTGGCGACGACTCCCTCCCCGGTCTCGGGGGTTGGGCCCTCACGCCGGCCACCCTGCTCGACCTCGTCGACGAGGTCGAGAGGCGCACCGGCCCGGTGACGATCCTCGAGTGCGGGTCGGGCACCTCGACGCTCTTCTTGTCTCTCGTGCTGGCACACCGGGGGCAGGGCGGCCGGGTCGTGGCGCTCGAGGCCGACGCCGGCTTCGCCGAGGAGACCCGCGGTCACCTGCGTCGCTACGGCGTGGAGGGCGTGGGAACCGTCGTCGACGCTCCGCTCGTGCCTCACCGCCTGGCCGACGGGTCCACGCAGCCGTGGTTCGACCTCACCGGACTTCCCGACCTCGAGCCGGTCGACCTGCTGTTCGTCGACGGACCGGTCGGTGACACCTCCCACCAGGCGCGGTACCCCGCGATTCAGCTGGTGGGCGACCGGCTCGCGCCCGGCGCCTGCGTCGTGCTCGACGACACGAACCGGCCGGACGAGCGTGCGATCCTCGACCGCTGGGTCGCCGAGGGGCACGGAGCCGCCCTGACCGTCGAGAGGGAGCACGGCCGGAGCACGAGGCTCCGCGTCGGTAGTCTCCGGTCATGAGCTCTGGCAGCAGTCCCCGACCGAGCGCTCCCGAGTCCAGTCCTGCGCGGGGCGATGCGCTGGACGAGGTCATGATCCTCTCCGCGCCGCGGAGCGGCACGAACTACTTCTGCGAGTGCATGAACGCGTTTCCGGAGGTCTTCGGGTTCGCCGAGCTCTTCAACCCGAATGCCACCTTCGGGCTCGGAAGGCGCATCGTCCCCGAGGTCGGGAGCCGTCTGGGCCTGGACGACGTCGAGGTCGCCACCGACCGGAGACTGACCACGATCTTCCGGGAGCGCCCCCTGGACGCGCTGCGCGCGGTGTCCGACGTCTCCCGGGACAAGGGTGCGTCGGTGTTCTCCTACAAGGTCTTTCCCGGCCAGCTCCCGCTGGACACACTCGGGCGACTCCTCGACGACGACCATCGGCACGTGATCTTCATGGTCAGGCGGCGACTGGACGTCTACATCTCCTATCAGAAGGCAGTGCTCGTCGGCTCGTACACGCAGACCGACACGAAGGAGGTGACGCCGACCATCGATGTCGACGCGTTCCTGACGTGGGCGCGGCGGACCGACGACTGGTACAACGGCTGCTTCGAGCTCGTGCGCGAGAAGGGCAAGACGATCACGATCGCCCGCTACAAGACCGACATCAACCTTCCGAAGCGAGAGTTGTTGGAGCGGGCCAGCCGTGCACTCGGCTACCACGGCGTGACCGTGACGGTGCCCGAGGGTCAGCTGAGACGTCGGTTCAAGCGACAGGACAAGCGGTCCGAGCCGTTCAAGAAGATCGCGAACGGGGAGGAGCTGCGCGCCGCGCTGCGGCAAGCGAAGGCCCTGAAGTACGCGATGGGCAGCTTTCTCGGGCCCGAGTCCTCCCAGTACCCCTTCGTGCGCGAGTGAGTCGCCGTCAGGCGAGGTCGTCGAGCACGCTGTGCCATCGGTCCAGGTCGGCGTGCTCCGCGATGAACGCCTCGTCGGCCGGCGTCAACGTGCGGTCCTTCTTCTTGACGTAGCCGACGAAGTGCTCGTGGCTGCGCTGGAAGGCGGCCTGGTAGTCGGGGGTCCACTCCAGGTCGAGCCAGTCGATCACGCGGCGTAGCAGGCGGGCCTCGGGGTCGCCGAAGAGCCGCTCGTGCTCGACCACGGTGATGTGTCGTGGCCGACGCCCTTTCGCGCCGGTGAGCCGGAACAGGTTCCGGTTCCAGGTCTCGACCGCGGCGTGCGCGTCTCGATCGCCGGGCCAATGGACGTCGTCCGGATCGGCCGCGCGGGCGCTCCACGACGCGGCGACGGCGCGGATGTTGCGCACGATGCAGACGAAGCGCGCGTCGGGCATGGTCTCCCAGATCGGACGGAAGCGAAGGACGGTCATCTTGTCGCCGACGTAGCGCACCCGGTCCCACTTGTCCTCGAGCCTCTCGTAGTACTCACGCCATCGCCCGTCGAGGTCCGGGTTGACGTTGGTACCCCCGTCGCCGAAGTCGAAGAAGCGGTCGTGCGCGAAGTGGTCCGCCGTGAGGCGGAACTCCGGGTCGTCCTGCAGGTACTTGAACCGCTCCAGACCGATCGCGATCTCGGGGTGCTCGGACAGCAGGCGCGCCAGGGCGCCGGTACCCGAGCGGCCGGGACCGGCTACGAACAGCTTGTCGGCAGTGGCCACGGGGGCAATCTAGTGGTCGGCCGGCCGGTGGTTGGATGAGCGGTATGGAGTGGCTCATCCTCATCGTCGCCTTGGCCGTCCTCGCCCTGGTCGCGGTCGTCGGGCTGGTGGTGCCGCGGCGCCGCAAGACCGCGCCGCCGGCCGCCACGGACGTGCTCACGCCCCCTCCGGCGACGGACGAGGCGGTCGCCGACGTCGAGGCGCCGCCGGAGCCGATCGAGACCACCACGCCCACCCTCGAGAGGCCCGAGGACACCCGCTCCCGGCTGGTGCGGCTGCGGCAGCGGCTCGCCGGCAGCCAGGGCGGGTTCGGCAAGGGCCTGCTCGCACTCCTCAGCCGCGAGCGGCTCGACGAGGACACCTGGGAGTCGATCGAGGACCTGCTGCTCACCGCCGACCTCGGCGTGGCGCCCACCCAGCAGGTGGTGGAGAGCCTGCGCACCCGGCTGCGCGTCGACGGCGCGGAGGCCGACCCCCGAACCGTGCTGCGCGAGGAGCTGCTGAGGCTGCTCGACCCCACCATGGACCGCGCGCTGCGGGTCACCGGCGCCGACGGCGCCCCGGGCGTGGTGCTGGTGGTCGGCGTCAACGGCTCCGGCAAGACCACCACCGTCGGCAAGCTCGCGCGGATCCTGGTGGCCGAGGATCGCACCGTCACGCTGGGGGCGGCCGACACCTTCCGGGCCGCCGCCGTCGAGCAGCTCGCCACCTGGGGCGAGCGGGTCGGCGTCGAGGTGGTGCGCGGTCCGGAAGGCGGTGACCCCGCCAGCGTCGCGTTCGAGGCGGTCAAGCACGGCATGGACGGCGGCATCGACACCGTCGTCGTCGACACCGCCGGCCGGCTGCAGAACAAGGCCGGCCTCATGGACGAGCTCGGCAAGGTCAAGCGCGTCGTCGAGAAGCAGACGCCGGTCACCGAGGTGTTGCTCGTGCTCGACGCCACCACGGGCCAGAACGGCCTGATCCAGGCCCGGGTCTTCAGTGAGGTCGTCGACGTCACCGGCATCGTGCTCACCAAGCTCGACGGCTCGGCCAAGGGCGGCATCGTCGTCGCCGTGCAGCGCGAGCTCGGCGTCCCGGTCAAGCTCGTCGGGCTCGGGGAGGGGCCCGACGACCTGGCCCCGTTCAGTCCTGAGGCGTTCGTCGACGCGCTCGTCGGCTGACGCGCCTCGCCCACGACCTCACGATCGACCTCAACGGTGGTGGCGTCGCCTGCTCCTGCCTGAGAACGTCCTCCAGCTCTCTCACCCGCAGTCGTGCCGCCACCCGGCGTTCCTTCTCCGCCGCGATGCGCTCGCGCAGCTTCGCGTTGCGCTCGCGTTGCCGGGCCAACGGCTCGATCTCCGGGCGCCGGGTCGCGACATCGGCCAGCACCTCGATCAGCCGCGTCTCCGCGGGTGTGGGCGCGATGGCGCGGCGGTCGCCGATCCGCACCGAGGGGTCCTCGACCGCGACCATCGCCGAACCGTCGAAGAAGGTCTCGTTCACCCACCCCACCTGATCGTCCGCAAGACGATGGATACGGTCCGCCTCCTGGGCGGTGACGACTGGTGGGTCGAGCGTGAGCGGCGGATGTTGAACGAGGGCGTCGCTGATCCGCCACGCGTCGTGGTCCTCCTCGACGCTCTGGTTCACCACGCGCATCCACTCGACCTCGTGGGCGGTCAGCGCGCGATTGATCGTCTCCGGAGTCTCGTTCCCCTCCACTCGGACTCCGACGGCGTTGGCCAGGAAGGTGCCCACCAGGTCGGACCGGTGCGACTCGAAGTGCATCACGTGCACTCGGTCGGGCCCGAGCACGTTGACGAAGAGCTCGAGACGTTGCCGGATCCGCACGAGTTCCCGCTCGAACTCGTCGAGGAAGTCCCCGAGCGTGCCCACGAACCGGTGCCGCTTGATGCGCTGGCTGTGGAAGGACACCACCCAGGGAATGATGTTGCGGACGTACACCGCCACCTCGAGGCTCGCACCCCGCTCCTCGACGTGGTCGAGCAGCTGGGGGAGCCGCTCGCGTCGCGTGAAGTAGAGGATCTCCGAGGAGATCAACGTCGTCGGACTGCCGTGTTGGAGAGCTGAGTCGACCTGAGCCGCCGCCTCGTCGATCTCCCTGACGTGAGGCAGGTACAGGAACGACCGGATCGCACCGGCGTTGCCGGTGGTGACCCGGCCCCGTTCGGCGTCCTTGTCCGAGGCTGCGAGCGGGTAGTGGACGCCGGCGCTCTCCAGCTCGTCACGGTTCCGCACGAAGGCGACCTGCAGGGCGGAGCTCCCGGTCTTCGGCAGCCCTGCATGCAGGACTATCCGGCGTTGGGTCATCGTCAGCTTTCAGGGGTCGACAGGGTGCGGCGCGAGCGTAGCGCGGAGCCACCGGTCGACCAGTCGCAGGTGGGCTGTCTCGCTGGCGCCGATCGGGGGCACGCCTGGCAGCGTTCTCAGGCTCCCGCGTGCCACTCCTGGACGGCCCGCATCGCGTCCTCCTCGCTCGCCGGTGCGAGCGCAGCCTCGTCGACGGGGCGCGGCGTCACCTGCCGGAGGGCTTGCCAGATCACGGTCTGCCGCCGACCGCCAGTCGTGATCGTGCGGTAGTCCAGCTCGGGGTGGAGGTCGTGGATCGCCACGACTGCCGGTGCGACGTCGTCGGTGTCGTCCAGCATCACCACGGTGCCGTCGTGGGCAGCCGTCGCGAAGACCGTACGAACGAGCTCGAGGGAGTCCTGCCACTCGCGCTCGCCGGTGATCATCACGAGGTCGTAGGCGCGACCATCGGCGAACCAGGTGAAGAACTGCTGCGGTGTCACCTCGAAGAACCGCAGCGCCGGATCCCGGTAGCCGCGGACGTCGAAGCGGAGCTCGTCGTGGACGAAGTCCTTCGCCGGCACGGTGACCTCGGTGACGGGGGCCCGGTAGCGCCATCCGAGCTGGAGGAAGGTCTCGGCGCCGAGCAGGCTTGCCAGCTGGTTGAGCCGTCGGATCGACGGTCCCGGCGTCCAGTCGGGCGGGAGCGGCCGGGGCCGCCGGACCGGGACGCCGAGGTGGCTCAGGTACCGCGCCGAGTTGGGCGCGAGCCGCGCGACGCGTCGGCCGGTGACCGACATCACCGCGTCGTTGCTGCACCCGTGGATCTCCTGGTCGACCTGCCGGGCGTCCCCGATGGTCCGGAACGACTGGTGCTCCGGTCCGTGCCGTCGGAAGATGTGGAACTTCTTGCCGCCGACGTCACGGAGCAGGAGCAGGTTGTGGAAGGTCGATCCCTCCTCGCCGGCGACCACCTCTGCCCGTGCCAGCGCGTCGAGCTGGTCGCGCAGCGGCATCGCGTCGAACCTGGCGATCGTCCATCCCCGCACCTCGAGCCGGCGCTCGATGATGTGACGGTTGGTCACACCGCCCCAGGCCTTGCCCCGCGACAACCACAGGCGGGAGCCAGGGACCTGGGCAGGTCCGTCGTAGGCGGCGAGGAACCTGACGTGCTGCGGGTGGCTCCAGTCGGCGTACTTGTAGCCCGCCTCCGGCACGTGCAGCAGGTCGAAGCGCGCCGGCCGCGTGAGCACGAGGACTTCGTTGCGGATGCCCACGATCTCGAGCATGTCCCGCTGCCAGGCGGTCAGCTCCGGAGCAGGGGCGCCGTGGGGAGCGACCCAGACGACCGGCAGGTCGGGGTGGTCGACCGCCCACCACAGCCGCTGGAGGCTCTCGAGGAGAAAGTGACCGAAGGAGATCTGGAAGGCACCCGCGTAGATCGCCTCGCGCGGGATCGGATCGGGCGGCGGGAGCGTCGCCGGGTCCGGAGGCACGTACAGGTGGGTCCCCTGGTGCCGGTCGTCGACGGTCGACTCCAGCAGGTCACCGTGCTCGTCCACGACCCCGAGGCGCATCCGGTGTGGGACGTCGGTGGGGTGGAGCGGGTAGGCCGTGGCGTTCCTGAGTGACACGACGCGCAGCGGGCCGGCGGGGTCGGGATCGTGGAGGCTGTCGGATGCCACGGCGGGCGACCTGTCAGCCCGACCCGGCCGCGTGGCGGGCGCGGGCACGGAGCCGGCGGAGCCGGGCGATCGGCAGCCGGCGGGCCCGCTTGGTGATCTCCGTGGCGGACAGGCTGGCCACCCCGATCTCCTTGCGCGGCTCGCCCGGAACCCGGTTCACCACGTAGACCGCGTTGCGCCGCACGACGACCCGCCGGGCGGCGTAGCCGGGGTGGAGCAGCTCGACCGCGACGGCGGCGCGGGCTGCGTCGTCCCCGGAGCCCAGCAGCCACGTGGTGCCGTCGTGGGCGAGCCGCTTGCTCGCGCGGAACGCCTCCATCACCGACTCGAGGTCGGACTCGGCGAGGCGGATCACGTCGAAGCGGGCGCCGCGCGGGCGGAAGAACTCGGCGTACTGCTCGAGATCGATCTCGTAGAACTCCACGCCCGAGCGGGCGTGGGCGCGCGGGTCGACGCCGAAGCGCTGGCTCACCGCCACCCGCGTGGTCGCCGACGAGCCCAGCAGCAGGCCGGCGTCGGCCGAGCCGACCTCGAGGAACCGGTCGGGTGCCAGGGCCCCGACCGCCTGGTGCAGCACCTCGTCGACCACGGGAGCCTCGCCGTCCGACGTCGGCACCGCCTCGCCGAGGACGTCGAGGATCTCCGAGGAGTTGGGGTTGATCTTGGTGACGACCCGGCCCTTCGCCCGCACCACACGCTCGGTCTCGAGGGTGTGGAAGGTCTGGTCGATCCCACGGGCGTCACCGATGGTCGTCATGTTGCGGTGCTCGTCGCCGTGGCGTCGGAACACCTCGAGGCGCTTCGACGACAGGTCCTCGAGCAGCGCCAGGAGGTGAAATGCCGAGCCCTCCTCACCCGCGATCACCTCGGCGCGGCTCAGGTGCGCCAGCTGGTCGCGGATGCTCAGCGTCTGCGGGTGGATCACCGTCCAGCCGGCCGCCTCGAGGCGCGCCTCGGTGGCCTCGGCGTTGAGGTCGCGGGCGTCGCTGTCGAGCTGGCTGCGGGACAGCCACAGCCGCGCGCCCGCGACCTGGGGCGGCCCGGCGTGAGACCCGAGGAACTCTGCGTGCTCGGGGTGGAACCAGTCGTCGTAGCGGTAGCCGATGTCGGGCACGTGCAGCAGCTCGAACCGGGTCGGGTCGGCGACGATCACGGTGGGGTTGGCGAGCTCGAGCACGTCGAGGATGTCGCGCTGCCACGAGCGGAGCTCGAAGCCCTGCCAGGTGTGGGCGCCGGCCCAGACGAGCGGCAGCTCCGGATGACGTCGCGCGTACCACGCGCGGGCCAGGCTCTCGAGCAGGAAGTGGCCGAAGTGGTAGTACAGCGGGCCCGCATAGATCGCCTCGGGCGTCGCGTGCGTCCTGCGGGTCGGGGAGCAGGCCCAGCGGGATCAGCCCGCCGATCTCACCGGAGCGCCGGTCGAGCACCGTGCCCTCGACCTCGCGGGCGTGCTCGTCGTACACGCCCATCAGCAGCTTGCCCGGGTGGGAGGGCAGGCGGATCGTCGGGTGCACGACGGCGCGCGGCACCTGGCGCGCCGCGAGGCGGGTCACGTCGGCACGCGAGCCGACACTCGGGCTCACCCGAGCCGGGGGAGCGCTCGCAGCGCGTCCATCGCCTCCTGCACCAGGGCGGAGTCACCGCTCTCCCGAGCCTTCACCAGGAGGGGCCAGGCCGGCGAGCCGAGCACCTGCTCCGGGTCGACGGCGACGGTGCGCGCCATGTACTCCTGCGGCGGCGACTGCGGGTCGGCGGCTTCGAAGTAGGGCAGCTCGGACGGGTACGCCTGCTCGAGGACGTCGGAGCTCGGGTCGGCACCGAGGATGATCGCGGTGCCCGTGGGCGAGGTGTTGATCATCAGGACGAGCAGGTCGGGGCGGTGGCGGGCGATGACCTCGACGGACTTGTACACGTCGCCGGCCCACTTCCCCGTGAGGCGGACCCGGGCCGCCTCCAGCGCGTTGCGCGGCATGACGTCGTCGATCACCGCGACGCCCGCGAGGTCGAGGTGGCGCTCGACGTTGACGAAGTCGCGGAACGCGAACTCCGAGAGGTGCATGCCGTCGATGAACGCCAGGTCGACCGGAGTGCCCTGGAAGTGGGCCAGGGCGTCCGGGCTCTGGAAGAAGGCGTCGCTCTTGGCCCTCACCAGGTCGACGTCGCAGTGCAGCGGGTAGCGGACCGAGAACTCGGGGTCGACGGCCACCGACCGCGCCCGCGACAGCTGCAGGCTGGCGCCGGTGTTGACGCCGATCTCGAGGTACGTGCGCGGAACCAGGAGCCGGTGCAGCTCACGCAGCAGGTCGTGCCGCGACATGGGGGGCCGCGGGAACTTCACGAAGGGGTCCGACGGCACCCAGCCGCCCTGGCGGTCGTTGGGCTCGCCCAGGGGCCGGACCCCGACGGGGGCTGGTCGTCCCGCCCCCTGGCCCGCGCCGGTGGCGGCGGCCGGGCCGGCAGGCACCGGCGGCGGAGCCAGACGGTCGGACAGCTGGCGTCGCACGCGGCGCTCCGCCGACCGGATCCGATTGGTGCGCTGCTCGCCGAGGGTCGCTTCCAGACCTCGACCCACGCGCTGACGCATTCCCATCCAGTCCTCCTCCTCCGAGTACCGGCCCATCATAGGGAGGGGGCTGCCGACCCCCGCAGGGGAGGCTCGGTAGGGTCGCCCGCGTCGTCGACCAGGGAGTACACGTGCCCAAGCAGCAGCAGCCGAACCGAGTGCCCATGCTCCTGCGCGCCATCCGCGAGGAGCTGGTGCGCAACCGTCGTCCCCGCGTCCCGTCGGTGCCCGTGAGGCTGCGGGAGCGCGCGGTCGAGGCCTGCGTCGACCACATCCTGGCCGAGCCGCGACTCGACTCGGCGCAGGTCACGCCGAGCAAGCCGGACGCCGTCGCCGCCGCGCTGAACGCGACCACCCTCGACGGGGTGGTGGCCGAGTTCGGCGTCTACCGCGGCACCTCGCTCACCCAGATCGCCCGGCACTTCGACGACCGCACCGTGCACGGGTTCGACAGCTTCATCGGGCTGCCGGAGGCCTGGAGCGGCACCTCCAAGGGGGAGGGGGCCTTCGACATCGGCGGCCAGCCGCCGGACCTCCCCGTCTCGAACGTCGAGTTCCACGTCGGCTTCTTCGACAAGACCGTGCCCGTGTTCGCGGCCGAGCACGAGGGGCCGTTCGCGTTCGTGCACCTCGACGCCGACCTGTACAGCTCGACGATGACGGTGATCGACACCCTCTTCGACTGGTTCGTGCCGGGCACCGTGATCGTGTTCGACGAGTACTTCGGCTACCACGGGTGGGAGCGCCACGAGCACCTGGCGTTCATGCAGCTGCTGGAGCGGTCCGGGTTCTCGTTCGAGGGCCTCAGCATCGGCCACATGAATCTCGGCGTGCGCCTCGTCGAGGCGTGAGCACCGCCCGCCGGCGCTAGGACTCCAACCGGCGCTTGGCCGCTCGGGCCGCGTGCCCGGCTCGGCGGCGCAGCGCGGAGCCGGCGCGGAGCGCGCGCTGGCTGGCCGTGAGCTCGGCCCGCAGGCCCCGGACCTCCGCGCGGGCGGCCTTGAGCTTCTCGTTCGTGCGCTCGAGACGCTCGCGCAGCTGCTCGACCTGGTTCGGGTCGAGGCGCTTGATGGGGCCGCCGAGCTCGACGGTCCGCAGGTCGATCAGCCCCAGCTCCAGGTTGGGCCGCCACTCGAGCCCCCAGACGGCGTCCATGGCCTCGACGTAGGACACGTCGTCGGAGACGTACCGCGTGGCCCGGCTGTGGGCGGCGGTGAAGGTGAGCCGGACCGCCTCGGACACGTCGAAGCCGGGCGGGGGGAAGAAGTTGACCAGTCCGATGTCGTCGCGGAAGGCGTCGCGGATCATCTTCGACAGCGCCGCGGACGGCAGTCCGACGGTGACCGGGACGTCGAGGCGGTACGGGCTCGGGAACACGTCGACGGGGTCGTCGTCGACCAGCGTGACGCGGCCCTCGTGCCGGAACCACTCCTGGGTGAGGTGCAGCTCGAAGTCGGGATCGGCGAGCACCCGGCGCCGGCCGGTGGCGAGGCTCGACCACGGTCCGACCACCAGCACGTGCAGGTCGCTCACGCTCTGGGTGAGGAGCATGTCGACGCACTCGCGCACGTACGGAGCGGTGTCGCGGTCGACGGACACGACGGCGGTGACGAACGGCACCTTCCACTGCCGGTTCGTGGCACGCCGGCGGTAGCGCGGGATCGGCATCCGCTCGGCGAAGTGGGGGCCGTTGTAGTACGACACCTCCTCGGCCTTGTCCTGCACGGTGGCGCGGCCGAGGTGGTAGGTCAGCGCGCTCTGCACGGGGATGAACACCGCTCCGCGCTGCCACAGCTGGTACGCGATCTCCGTGTCGTCACCGAGGCGCAGGTCGGGGTCCTGGCCCAGGGTCCGGTCGTAGACCTCCTTGGTCACCGTCGCGCAGGCGCCCATGTGGGTGCTGTAGTTGCGGCCCGAGCTCGTGTTGAGGTCGTCGGTGCGGTCGAAGATGTCCAGCGACCAGTGGCGGTGGAGCGTGCTGAGGTCGTAGTAGTCGCGGATCGAGCCGGAGCGGACGGCGTCGTAGACCTCCTCGGCCGTGAACGTCCACGCCTCCACGAATCCCTTGTGCCCGATCGTCGCCGCCTCGGGGATGAAGTGCGCCCACTTCGCGTGCTCGCGCACGTTGTCGGGGAAGAGCACCATGTCGGAGTCGACCCAGTAGATGATGTCGCCCTCGGCGGCGTCGATGCCGATGCGTAGGGCGTTCGAGCGCCCCCACCCCTGGTCCTCGCCGACCCGGATGAGCCGGGTGTTCTTCGGGGCGAACTTGCCGATCTCGACGGGGGTGTCGCTGCCGTCGTCGACGACGATCGCCTCGAGCAGGTGCTCGGGGTAGTCCTGGGCGGCCAGCGAGGCGAGGGTCAGGTCCAGCGTCGCGCTGTTGTAGGCGGCGGTGACGACCGAGACCTTGAGCGTGGGCTCCCAGCCCTCGGGCACCGTGCCGTCGAAGACGTCACGCCACTGGTTCTGGTAGACGACGTCGCGCAGGGCGGGGTTCTGCGTCAGCGGCTTGGGCATGGTGGGCGGCTGCCTCTCTGCTTCTCTCGTGGTGCTCAGGCTTCGACGATCTCGTGGACGAACCGCGGCCACTGCTCGGGCGCGCGGCGCAGCAGCAGCGAGTCCTCCTGCTTCCAGGTGTGACCGTCCGAGTGCCGCACGTACACGTAGCCGAGGCTCTGGGTGCGATAGCAGATCCCGCCGCTGTTGCCGATGCGGATCAGGATCGAGCGGTCCGTGGAGTGGGGTGAGGGGCGCCAGCCGCCGATCTCGTTCAGCGCGGCGCGGGAGAGCATCATGGCGCCGCCCGCCACCTGGGTGTGGTAGCTCTCGGTGAGGAAGCGGCGGTGCGCCGTGTGGTCGATGTCCTCGAAGTAGAGGTACTCCGTGGTCTTCCCCACCACGTCGGCATGGGAGTACAGGTAGGCCAGCACCAGGTCCTCGATCACCCGGGGGCCGTACACGTCGTCGTCGTCGATCTTGACGACGAGGTCGCCGCTCGTGCGCCGCGCCAGGTCGGCGAGCACCGAGCCGAACGGCACCGAGCGGTCGTACCGGTGCACGGCCGCGCCGGAGAGCCGGACCGCCTCGTCGAGGTCGGGACCGGCCGGCTCGTCGTCGCCGTGGAGGGCGACCGCGATCTCCACGTGCGGGTAGGTCTGCGCCGCCAGTGCAGTGAGCACCTGGGCGACGCGGGCGGGCCGCATGGTCGAGAGCACGACGCTCACCGTGGGGAGCAGCCGGTGGCCCAGCGACTCGGCGTGCTCGGCGAACTCGAAGAACCCGCCGAAGCGGCGCATCGCCTCGCGGCGCTGCGGCACCGTGCGCAGCTCGCGCTGCAGGCCGTTGCAGCTGCGGTAGGGCGCCCGCAGCAGCGTGGCGAGCGTGGCGCCGAGGATCTCCTCGGCGAGGGTGAACGACGACGGCATCGAGTGCAGCACCACGCCGGTGGCCGCCAGCTCGGCGATCCGGCGGTAGAGGACCAGCTCGTGCTCCCGGGTGCTCGGCTCGAGCCCGCTCAGGTCGAGCTCCTCGACCGGGCGCAGCCGGCTCACCTCCGCGCCGGTCACCGGCGACGTGGCCGGGCGCGACCAGCCGTCGATGGCCTTGCGACCCCCCGGCAGGGGGCGGAAGGTGAGGTCGCCGTCGACACTGTCGAGCGCGAGTGCTCCCGCCGGCGTCCCGAAGAGGTAGAGCCGCCCGACCGGGTGGTGGACGTTGAGGTCGACCAGGGGGAGCTCCAGCCGGTCGCTCACGGCGAGGTGGCCGCTGGGGTGGGCCAGGATCGGGTGGCCCACCTCGATGAGCTCCGGGTCGGCCGCGGCCGCGCGCAGCCGGTCGCGGGTCTGCTCGGAGCCGACGAGCCCGAGGTCGGCGACACCCAGCCCGCGTCCCTGGAGATGGACGCTCGGCAGCTCGGGCACGCCGGGGGCGGTGCGGGACGGCAGCAGGGCGAGGGCCGAGGCGGGCGGGTCGACGGTGCCGAGCTGCACGTAGCCGTAGCCGTGGTGGGCGCGCTCGACGCCGAGGAGCGGGTACGCCCCCCGCGCCACGTCGGCGAGCGGTGTGGGCTCGGTGAGGCGGACGTCGAACCCGGCCGTGCCGGCGGCCTCGGTGGCGAGGTGCACCGAGTAGGAGAGCAGGTTCATCACGTGACCGAGCCGGCCGCTCCAGCGCGGCAGGGGCCGGTCCCAGCGGGTCACCGTGACGGCGAGGCGCTCGATCTGCACGTCCGGGTCGGCGAGCGTGAGGACGCGAAGAAGATCGACCGACTCCACCGTGAGCACCAGCTCCGGCGACGGCCGGTCGCGGGGGAGGGTGCGCACGACGCGCTCGACCTCGGCGGCGGTGCGGAGCGGCGGGTCCGACGAGGGCGTGCCGTCGACGGCGGGGGAGGTTCGACGGGCCCACGTCGACACTCGTGATCCCACTGCTCCCTGTGCCTCCCTGCCGGCCCGAACCCGGTCTCCGCTGCCTGGTTCACGATGCGCGCCGGACGTTACCCGAGCGGTCGAGCCTCCCGCACAACGCCGCCGCACCGCGCACCGCGCGCACGAAACGTGCTCGTAACACGCCCGGCCAACTCGTTGCCTGCGCGCAACATCGTCCGGCGCGCGGTGAAACGTCCGGGCGTGAGGGTGAACGACATCGCGACGGTGCCCGAGCCGACAGAGCAGTCGCCCTCGGCCCGTCCCCCGTACGTCCGTGAATTCTGGAGGTTCCGTGGACGGCTATTACGCCTTCATGCTCATCGCGACGGCGCTGGTCCTCATGATGACCGTGCCCGCCCTGGCCCTGTTCTACGGCGGCATGTCGCGCTCGAAGTCGGTCCTCAACATGATGATGATGTCGTTCGTCGCTGCGGCGATGGTCGGCATCATCTACGTCGCCATCGGCTGGTCGATGGGGTGGGCCGGCGACGCTGAGAGCGGCGGCACGTTCTTCGCCAACCCGTTCGACCTGTTCTGGCTGGACGGCGTCGCCCCGGCCGACTACATCTTCGTGATGTTCCAGATGACGTTCGCGATCATCACGGTGGCGCTGATCAGCGGCGCCGTCGAGGGTCGGATGAAGTTCGCCGCCTGGCTGCTCTTCGTGCCGCTGTGGGCCGTCATCGTGTACTTCCCGATGGCGCACATGGTGTTCAGCTGCACCGCCGACTCGCTCGTCTGCGGCCGCATCGGCGCCCAGGACTACGCAGGCGGCACCGCCGTGCACATCAACGCCGGCGTCGCCGCGCTGGTGCTGGTGCTCCTCCTCGGCAAGCGGATCAGCTGGCCCAAGGACAAGATGCGCCCGCACAACCTGACGCTCACCATGCTGGGCGCCGGCATGCTGTGGCTCGGCTGGTACGGCTTCAACGTCGGCTCGATCGTCGTCGTCGACCAGGACATCCCCTCCGAGATGGGCCGCACCTTCGCCAACACGACCCTGGCCGCGATGGCCGCCATCCTCGGCTGGCTCCTCGTCGAGCGGGTCCTGCACAAGAAGGCCACCTCCCTGGGCGCTGCTTCGGGCATCGTGGCCGGCCTGGTCGCGATCACCCCGGCCGCCGGCGCGGTCGACATCGGGGGTGCCGTGGCCATCGGCGCGCTCGCCGGCGCGATCTGCGCGTGGGCCGTCGGCTGGAAGTTCCGCCTCGGCTACGACGACTCGCTCGACGTCGTCGGCGTGCACCTCGTCGGCGGCGTCGTGGGCACCATCCTGATCGGCGTCTTCTCGACCTCCGACGGAGCCGGCGGGATCGACGGCCTGCTCTACGGCGGCGGCGCGGGGTCGCTGGCCGACCAGACGCTCGGCGTGCTGGTGGCGGTCGTCTACTGCGGCGTGCTCACCGCCGTCATCGCGCTGCTCCTCAAGTACACGATCGGCTTGCGGATCTCCGAGGACGACGAGGTCGGCGGCATCGACCTCGCCGAGCACGGCGAGGCCGCCTACGACATCCACAGCGGCGTCGGCAGCAGCACCGGTGTGCTCGCCGGCAGCACGGCGTCGTCCACCACCGCGACCCGGACGCAAGAGGAGGCCAAGGCATGAAGCTCGTGACGGCAGTGATCAAGCCCCACAAGTGGGAGGACGTCCGCGAGGCGCTCGAGACCTTCGGCGTGACCGGCATGACGGTCAGCGAGGTGAGCGGCTACGGACGCCAGAAAGGCCACACGGAGGTGTACCGGGGCGCGGAGTACGACATCGCCCTGGTGCCCAAGATCCGGATCGAGATCGTGGTCGACGACGGCGACACCGACGACGTCGTCGGCATCATCACCAAGACCGCGCAGACCGGACGGATCGGCGACGGCAAGGTGTGGGTGAGCCCCGTCGACACGGTCATCCGGGTGCGCACCGGCGACAAGGACGAGGCCGCGCTGTAACGATGGCCCGATGAAGCTGGTGACCGCGGTGGTGAAGCCGCATCGGTGGGAGGACGTCCGCGAGGCGCTCGAGGCGGTCGGGGTCACCGGCATGACGGTCAGCGAGGTCAACGGCTACGGCCGGCAGAAGGGCCACACCGAGGTCTACCGCGGGGCGGAGTACGACATCACTCTCGTGCCGAAGATCCGGCTCGAGATCGTGGTCGACGACGCCGACGTCGCCACGGTCACCGACGCCATCCTCCGCGGCGCCCACACCGGGCGGATCGGCGACGGCAAGATCTGGGTGCAGCCCGTCGAGGCCGTGGTGCGGGTGCGCACCGGCGACCGCGACTCCGCCGCGCTGTGACGGCCTAGGACCCGTTGACCGCCGCCGAGCGTGCCGCCCGCACCGAGGCGGCCGACCGGGCCTGCGTCGCCGCCTACGAGGGGTGCGGGGGTCCCGAGGCCGGCATGGCGCTGGTGGCGGTCGGCGGATACGGCCGGGGTGAGCTCGCGCCCCACTCCGACCTCGACGTCGTGCTGGTGCACGACGAGGGCGTCGACCCCGGGCCCGTCGCCTCGGAGGTGTGGTACCCGCTGTGGGACAGCGGTGCCCGGCTCGACCACTCGGTGCGCTCGTTGCCGGAGATGACGACGGCCGCGGACGCCGACGTCCGGGTGGCCTCCGGGCTGCTCGACGTCCGCCACGTCGCGGGCGACCCGAACCTCGCGCTGCGGCTGCGCACCACCGTGCTCGCCCAGTGGCGGCGCGGCGCCCGGGCGCGGCTGCCCGAGCTGCGCCGGATCGTCACCTCGCGCCACCAGCTGATCGGCGAGCTCGCCCACCTCTCGGTGCCCGACCTCAAGGAGGCCGAGGGCGGGCTGCGCGACGCCACGATGCTGCGCGCGCTGGTGGCCACCTGGTTGGTCGACGTACCGCACAGCGACCTCGAGCGCAGCCGGCTCGCGCTGCTCGACGTCCGCGACGTCGTGCACGACCTCGCCGGCCGCGCCACCGACCGGGTGGCGCCCGAGCTGTGGGCGGACCTGGCCGCCAGGCTCGGGCTGGACGACGAGCGGGCCGCCCAGCGGCAGGTGCGCGAGATCGGCCGCCGGCTCACCCACCTGTCCCGGCTCACCTGGCGTCGGGTCGACGGCGTGCTCGCCCGCCCGGTGTCGCGGGAGCGCCGGCCGCGGCTGGAGCCACTCGCCGCCGGGGTGGCGCTGTCGGCCGGCGAGGTGGTGCTCGACCGCCGCGCCCGCCCCGCCGACGACCCGGCGCTGCTGCTGCGGGCCGCCGCCGCGGCCGCCGAGCGCGACGTCGTGCTGTCACCGGTCACCGCGGCGCGGCTCGTGCGTGAGGGCGCACCACTGCCCGACCCCTGGCCCGACGAGGCGCGGCACCTGCTCGTGCGGCTGCTCGCGTCGGGCCCCGGGCTGCTGCCGGTGTGGGAGACGCTCGAGGAGACCGGCGCGCTCGGCGCGGTGCTGCCCGAGTGGGAGCGGATCCGGCTGCTGCCGCACGCCTCGGTGATCCACCGGTTCACGGTCGACCGGCACGTCGTCGAGACGTGCGTGGAGGCGCTCGGCGCTGATCCGGTCGGTGGCCCGGCCCGACGTTCTCATGGTCGCGTCGCTCCTGCACGACATCGGCAAGGGCGGACTCACCGAGCACAGCGTCGCGGGGGAGCCGATCGCCCGCGCGGTGGCCACCCGGATGGGCTTCGACGACGCCGCCGTCGACCTGGTGGCGCTGCTCGTGCGCCGCCACCTGCTCCTCGCCGCGACCGCCACCACCCGCGACCCGGACGACCCCGCCACGGTGGAGCTGGTGACGAGCCGGGTCGGCACCGGGGAGGCGATGTCATTGCTGACCGCGCTCACCGAGGCCGACGCCAAGGCCACGTCGCCGAAGGCGTGGACGGCGTGGCGCTCCGGGCTGGTGCTCGACCTCGCGCGGCGGGCGCTCGCCGCGCTCGACACCGGCGCGGCCCTGCCGCCGATCAGCAGCGATCCGGTGCCTGTGCCGGCGTCGCTGCGCGACGACCCCGAGGGGCTGGTGGTCGACGTCGAGCGGCACGGCGACGGCTGCCGGGTCACGACGATCGCCGCCGACCGGGTGGGCCTGCTCGCCGACGTCGCCGCCGTGCTCGCGCTGCAGCGGCTGCCGGTGCGGGCGGCGCGGGCGTGGGCCCAGGACGAGCCGTCGGGGGAGTGGGCGGTGTCGGTGTGGGAGGTCGCCGCCGACGACGTCGACCCCGCGATCCTGCGCACCCACTGGGACGCCGTGCGCGGCGGCCGGGTCGACGTCGACGCCCGGTTCCGGGCAGCGGTGACCGGCCTCGAGCCGACCGTCGTGGTGCGCCCGGAGGCCAGCGAGCAGGCGACGGTGCTCGAGGTGCGGGCCGCCGACCGCCCCGGCGTCATCCGGCTGGTGTGTGCTGCGCTCGCCGCCGCCGGGGTCGACGTCCGCTCGGCACACGTCGACACCCTCGGCCCGCAGGCGGTCGACGTGTTCTACCTGCAGGAGGAGGGGGCGGGGGCGCTGTCGGAGACGAGGGCGTCCGAGGCCGCCCACGCCGTGCGGTCGGCGCTGTCTCCTCCCACGTAGGCTGGGCTCTCCCTGACCTGGGAGGATCCCGCACGTGTTCGCCACCCTGTCCGACCGCCTGTCCGAGACGTTCCGCAACCTCCGCGGCAAGGGTCGGCTCTCCGAGGAGGACATCGACGCGACCGCCCGGGAGATCCGGATCGCGCTGCTCGAGGCCGACGTCGCGCTGCCGGTGGTCAAGGACTTCGTGGCGGCGGTCAAGGAGCGCGCGCGGGGCGAGGAGGTCAGCCAGGCGCTGAACCCGGCCCAGCAGATCGTCAAGATCGTCAACGAGGAGCTCGTCACGATCCTCGGCGGCGAGACCCGGCGGATCCGCTTCGCCAAGGGCGGACCCACGGTCATCCTGCTCGCCGGTCTCCAGGGCGCCGGCAAGACCACGCTCGCGGCCAAGCTCGCGCTGTGGCTGAAGGAGCAGAACCGCACTCCGCTGCTGGTGGCGTGCGACCTCCAGCGGCCCAACGCCGTCAACCAGCTGCAGGTGAACGGCGAGCGGGTCGGCGTCCCGGTGTATCGCGCCGCAGCCCGGCAACGGCGTCGGCGACCCGGTGGCCGTGGCGCGCGACTCGATCGAGGAGGCCAAGCGCACCCTGCACGACGTCGTGATCATCGACACCGCCGGCCGGCTCGGCGTCGACGCCGAGATGATGGCGCAGGCCGCCGCGATCCGCGATGCCGTCGATCCCGACGAGGTGCTGTTCGTCGTCGACGCGATGATCGGCCAGGACGCCGTCACCACCGCGCAGGCCTTCCTCGACGGCGTCGGCTTCGACGGCGTCGTGCTCACCAAGCTCGACGGCGACGCCCGCGGTGGCGCCGCGCTCTCGATCCGCCACGTCACCGGCCGCCCGGTCATGTTCGCCTCCGCGGGCGAGAAGATGGGCGACTTCGACCTGTTCCACCCCGACCGGATGGCCTCGCGCATCCTCGACATGGGCGACCTGATGACGCTCATCGAGCAGGCCGAGAAGACCTTCGACCAGGAGCAGGCGCTCAAGGCCGCCGAGAAGCTGTCGGGCAGGGGCGGCGAGTTCACGCTCGAGGACTTCCTCGAGCAGATGCAGCAGGTGCGCAAGCTCGGCTCGATGTCGAAGATCCTCGGGATGCTCCCCGGGATGGGACAGATGCGCGAGCAGCTCGAGAACTTCGACGAGCGCGAGATCGACCGGCTCGAGGCGATGATCCAGTCGATGACGCCGGCCGAGCGGGCCGACCCGAAGATGATCGACGGCTCCCGGCGCGCGCGCATCGCCCGCGGCTCCGGGCGCACGGTGTCCGACGTCAACAGCCTCGTCGACCGGTTCTTCGAGGCCCGCAAGATGATGATGCAGATGGCCCGGGGCGGCGGGATGCCCGGCCTTCCGGGCATGGGCGGCATGCCGGGCATGCCCGGCGGCACCGGCCCCGGCAAGCGCGGCAAGGGCAAGCAGCAGGCCAAGAAGGGCAAGGGCCGCCGGGTCTCCGGCAACCCCGCCAAGGCCGCCCAGCAGGAGAAGGCCGCCAAGGAGAAGGCCGCCGCCGGCCCCTCGAACCCGTTCGGCGAGCCGGCCGAGGACATCGACTACGAGCAGGCCGCCGCCAACCTCAACCTGCCCCAGGACTTCTCGAAGTACCTGAAGTAGACCCCAGGCGCACCGATTCGTTCGATCGAACGATTCGTGCGCGCGATTCGGACCGTTCCGCTGTCGTTCCCGTTCGATCGAACGCATTCGTGCGCCGCTCAGCCGGCGCAGCTGGTTCAGGTCCACCGGCCCAGCGACGCCGGGCACGGTGGCGGCGTCGTCCTGCTGCCACAGCCACCAGTCCCGGGCCGGCGGCCGGTCGCCGAGCCGGCGCACCCACTGCCGCCGGTCGACGGCCCGCGACATCCGGTAGCGCGCCTCGAACTCCGGGAACGCGTAGACGACGACGCGCTGCCCGGTGGCGGGCTCGACGACGGCGAGGAACGCCCGCACCTCGCGCACCAGGTCGGCGCGGGGCGGCGGGGTGTCGCAGCTGCCGAGCAGCTCGAGGTCGAGCGCGGGCGGCATCCGGCGCCGCGCCGGCACGTCGGCCAGCACGTCGTCCAGGACGGCGGCGAAGTGCTCGCCCTGCGGCGCACCCGGCGCGCAGAGGTTGAAGTAGTGGTAGCCGCCCACCCGCATCCCGGCCCCGGCCGCACCGGACGCGTTCGCCGCGAACATCGGGTCGGTGTAGGTGCTGCCCTCGGTGGCCTTGAGGTAGGCGAACGCCATCCCGGCGCCGGCCACCCGCGGCCAGTCCACCGCGCCCTGGTGGTGGGAGAGGTCGACGCCGCGCACCGGCTCGGGCTCCGGCTCTGGTGCGGAGGACGTCGCCGAGGGGGACGGCGCCGGGGGAGCGGACGACGTCGACGGGTCGGCCGTCGGGCTCGGGGCCGGCTCCTCGGGTGCGGGCTCGGCCGCGCAGCCGACGACGACCGCCAGCACCACCACCGCAGCCACCCGGAGCACCGCGCCATGATGGCGCAGTGACCCAGGTCCTCATCGTCGACGGCGCCAACGTGGTCGGCAGCCGTCCCGACGGCTGGTGGAAGGACCGGGCCGGCGCCGCCCGCCGGCTGCACGAGCGGCTGCTCGTCGCCGACCTCCCGCACGACGAGGTGGTGCTCGTGCTCGAGGGCCAGGCCAAGGGCGGCGTCGCGGCCGGCCGCGACGCCCACGTGCGCACGGTCCACGCGAGCGGCAGCGGCGACGACGCGATCGTCGCCCAGGCCAAGGCCGCCGCCGGGCAGGGAAGCCGGGTCGCCGTCGTCACCGCCGACCGCATCCTCATGGGCCGCGTCGAGCGCCACGGCGCCACCGTGCTTCGCCCCTCCTGGCTGCTCGGCGAGCTGGACTAGCGCGAGTCGGCGCTTGATGTCACGTCAGGAGTGCCGAGTCGGCGTGTCATGACGCGCCGACTCGGCATCGTGCCCGCCCCCGGCCACTAACGTCAGCGCCATGCCAGCCCTGCGGTTCCGCGGCCCCGTGCTGCCTGACGGTGAGGCCCGCGACCTCTACGTCGTCGACGGCGTCGTCACCTACGACCCGCAGTCCGGGGCCGACACGGCGGCCGAGGGGTGGCTGCTGCCGGGGCTCGTCGACGCTCACAACCACCTCGGCCTCGAGGACGACGGGGCGGTGGACGACGAGGAGACCGAGCGGCAGGCGGTGGCCGACCGCGACACCGGCGTGCTGCTGCTGCGCGACTGCGGCTCGCCCGCCGACACCCGCTGGGTGCAGGAGCGCGACGACCTGCCCCGCCTCATCCGGTGCGGCCGCCACGTCGCCCGCACCAAGCGCTACATCCGCAACTACGCCCACGAGGTGGAGCCCGACGACCTGGCGGCCACCGTCGCAGGGGAGGCCCAGAGCGGCGACGGCTGGGTGAAGCTCGTCGGCGACTGGATCTCCCGCGACGACGGCGACCTCACGCCGTCGTTCCCGGCCGAGGCGTTCGCGGCCGCCATCGCCGCCGCCCACGCGCACGGCGCGAAGGTGACCGCCCACTGCTTCGGCACCGACGTGCTCCAGGGCCTGCTCGACGCCGGCATCGACTGCCTCGAGCACGGCACCGGGCTCCAGGAGCACCACCTCGCCCAGATGGTCGAGCAGGGGCGTGGCGCTGGTGCCCACCGTGCTCCAGACCGACAAGTTCCCCGAGTTCGCCGACGCCGGCCGCGAGAAGTTCCCCGACTACGCCGCCACGATGGACCGCCTCCACGCCCGCCGCCGCGACACCCTCATGGCCGCCCACGAGGCCGGCGTGCCGCTCTACGTCGGCAGCGACGGCGGCGGCCTCGGCCGCCACGGCCACCTCGCCGAGGAGATCCGGGCGATGGCGGAGATGGGTCTGGGCGCGGCGTACGCCGTCGCCGCGGCGAGCTGGCGCGGTCGGGAGTGGCTCGGCTGGAACGCCGGGCTCGGCGAGGGCGACCCGGCCGACTTCGTCGTCCTCGACGCCGACCCGCGCGCCGACCTCACCACCCTCACCCGCCCGGCGTGCGTCGTGCTGCGCGGCGCGTGGTGGCGAGCCGCTAGCCGGCCCGGGCCGCCGTCAGCGACCCCAGCTTCACCGTCGACTGCTCCAGTCGCGCCGACGCCGTGTAGCGCGTCGCGTTCCGCAGCGCCTCGTCGCGCAGGTCGAACGCACCGGCGGTGTCGGGCCGGAACAGGAACTCCCAGTAAGCAAGGTGAGTTACGGGAAAATAGTGGACGAGGTCGGTGGGATTTCGGGAGGCCCGCCGCCGTCTGGCAGACTTCCGCGCTGAGTCCTGCGCGGACCGGACCCTCTCACCCGGACCGCCGCGAGGCCCCCGAGCGCCACGCCCGTGTGTCCCCACCCGGTCGGCGGCGCTCACCCACACACGAGTTCCGAGGAGACACCACACCCGTGGCCGTCAAGATCCGTTTGAAGCGCCTGGGCAAGGTCCGGGTGCCGCAGTACCGCATCGTCGTCGTCGACTCGCGCAAGAAGCGCGACGGCAAGGTCATCGAGGAGATCGGCAAGTACCACCCCAAGGAGGACCCGTCGCTACATCGAGGTCACCTCCGAGCGGGCGCAGTACTGGCTGGGCGTCGGCGCGCAGCCGTCCGAGGCCGTCGCGAAGATCCTCAAGATCACCGGCGACTGGCAGACGTTCAAGGGCCTGCCGGGCACCGAGGGCACCCTGAAGGTCGGCCGAGCCCAAGCGCGACAAGCTCGAGATCTTCAACGAGGCGCTCAAGGACGCCGCCAGCGAGCCCAAGGGCGAGGCCGTCACCAAGAAGCGCCGAGCAAGAAGGCCGCGCCGAAGGCCGAGGACCAAGGCCGAGCCGACAAGCCGAGGCACCACGGCGAAGGCCGCCAAGGCCGGCGCCAAGGCCGACGAAGGCCGACGGCCGAGGAGCCGAAGGCCGAGGAGACCCCGGCCGCCGAGACCCCGGCGAGGCCGCGCGAGCCCGAGGCCACCGCCGGCAGTCGCCGAGGACGCCGCCACCGACGCCGAGGCCGACGAGGCCAAGACCGAGCCGGGCAGCTGATGCTGGCCGACGCGCTCGAGCACCTGGTGCGCGGCGTCGTCGACAACCCCGACGACGTCACCGTCCGCGACAAGCAGCTGCGCCGCGGCTCGATGCTCGAGGTCCGGGTCCACCCCGACGACCTCGGCAAGGTGATCGGCCGCGGCGGCCGGACCGCCACCGCGTTCCGCACCGTCATCTCGGCGCCTCGCGGGCCGCGGCGGCGCGCGGATCGACTTCGTCGACGTCGACCGGCGGCGCTGACCGACCGAGCCGCAGCGACGCGCTGACCCGCGCCGAGGCGTCGGGCCAGTCGCGCATTCGCCGACGCCGTAGCCTGACGACCGTGGAGACCATCGAGGTCGTCGTCGGCCGGATCGGCAAGCCGCACGGCCTGCGCGGCGAGGTGACCGTCGACGTGCGCACCGACGAGCCGGAGCGCCGGTTCGCCGTCGGCGCCGTGCTGCGGGCCGAGGCGCCCCGCGGGTCGGCGCTCCGCCGCGGCGACGCTCACCGTCGACGCGCGACCCGCTGGCACCAGGCGTGCTGCTGGTCGCGGTTCGACGAGATCCCGACCGCAACGCCGCCGAGGCCGCGCGCGGGGTCGCTGCTGCACGCCGACGTCGCGCCGACGAGACGCCCGAGGACCCCGAGGAGTTCTACGACCACCAGCTGGTCGGGCTGGCCGGCGCACGACCTCGACGGCGACCGCGCTCGGCGAGGTCACCGCCGTGCTGCACGGCGCCGCGCAGGACCTGCTCGCCGGTCCGACGCCGGACGGCGCGCGACACGCTGGTGCCGTTCGTGACCGCGCTGGTGCCCGAGGTCGACCTCGCCGGCGGCCGGGTCGTGGTCGCCGACCGGCCGGGCCTGCGTCGACGCCGTTGCCCGAGGACTGAGGCCGACCGTGCGGATCGACGTCGTCACGATCTTCCCCGACTACCTCGCCCCGCTCGGCCTGTCGCTGGCCGGCAAGGCGCGCGAGCCGCGGGCTGCTCGACGTGCACGTCCACGACCTGCGCGCACTGGACCCACGACCGGCACCGCACCGTCGACGACACGCCCGTACGGCGGCGGCGCCGGCATGGTGATGAAGCCGGAGCCGTGGGGCGAGGCGCTCGACGAGCTCGGCCGGCGACCGGCGCCGCGACGCTGGTCGTGCCGACGCCGGCCGGCGAGCCGTTCACCCAGGCGCTGGCCCGCGAGCTGGCCGCGCGCGAGCACCTGGTGTTCGCCTGCGGCCGCTACGAGGGCATCGACCAGCGGGTGCTCGACCACGCCGCGCACGCCGGCTGCGAGGTGCGCGAGGTCTCGCTCGGCGACTACGTGCTCAACGGCGGCGAGGTCGCCGCGCTGGCGATCACCGAGGCGGTCGTCCGGCTGCTGCCCGGGTTCATGGGCAACCCCGAGTCGCTGGTCGAGGAGTCGCACGAGGACGGGCTGCTGGAGTACCCCGTCTACACCAAGCCCGCCGTCCTGGCGCGGCCTCGACGTGCCCGCCGGTGCTGCTGTCCGGCGACCACGCCGCGATCGCCGCCTGGCGCCACGAGCAGGCGGTGCGCCGCACCGCCGAGCGCCGCCCCGACCTGCTGCACCCCGCGCCGCGCTCGACGGCGTCGGAGATCCGTGCCCGGCCGGCCCGGCCGACGCCGGCGAGCTGCTCACGCTGCAGCGGGCCTGCTGGGTGCAGGAGCCGCTCGCCAACGACCCCGCGTGCGAGATCCCCGCGCTGCACGAGTCGCTCGACGACGTCCGGCGCGTGGCTCGACGACGTGGACCACGTTCTGGTCGCGCGTCGCCGGCCGGCTGGTCGGCGCCGTCCGCGGCCGGCTGCGACGGCGAGCGCCTGGGACATCGGCCGGCTGATGGTCGCCCCCGACCTGCAGGGCCGCGGCCTCGGCCGGCTGCTGCTCGCGCACATCGAGGACGCCGCGCCGCCGAGCGCGACGTCGTACGTGCTGTTCACCGGCGCGCCGCAGCGCCGACAACCATGCGGATGTACAAGAAGGCCGGCTACCGGCTCCGCGGCGACCTCGCGCCGCCGCCGGCGTCGCCGTGCGTGACTGACCGAAGCCGCGCGATTTCGCCGCGCCGGACCGGCGCTGTGGCAGACTCGTCCCTCGGTCCAGCCGGCCGAAGGACCGCTCCGAGGACACACGCGGGGGTCTGCGTCGGGCTCCTGCCACAGGGGGAGCCTCGCGCCGCCGGCCACGCACGGTCGACGCCACCTGCACACCGACGCGACCCCATCCGATTCCGCGGCTGACCTGTGGCACTCGCGAGGAGACACATGACCAACGTCGATCGCCGAGCTCGGCAACGCCGCGCAAGCGCGACGACGTCCCCGCCTTCCGCGCCGGCGACACCATCAAGGTCCACGTCAAGGTCGTCGAGGGCAACCGCTCCCGCGTCCAGGTCTTCCAGGGCGTCGTGATCCGCGTCCAGGGCTCCGGCATCGGCCGCACCTTCACCGTCCGCAAGGTCTCCTTCGGCGTCGGTGTCGAGCGCACCTTCCCGCTCCACTCCCCGATCTTCGAGCAGATCGAGGTCGTCACCCGCGGTGACGTCCGCCGCGCGAAGCTCTACTACCTGCGCAACCTGCGCGGCAAGGCCGCCAAGATCAAGGAGCGCCGCGAGGCCTGAGCGCCGGCTCCGAGGCCGCCGCGTTAGGCTCGCCGCGTGACCTCGACGACGACCGCGGCACGTCGACGTCGCCGTCGACCGAGACGCCGCCGTCGCGCCGGCGACGCCGGTCGACGCAGGCAGCACAAGCACCTGCCGCTTGGCAGGAGACGATCCTGCTGCTCGGCATCGCGCTGGTGCTGGCGATCGTGATCAAGGCGCTGTTCGTCCAGGCGTTCTACATCCCGTCGGAGTCGATGGAGCCCGGGCTGGTCAAGAACGACCGGATCCTGGTGCAGAAGGTGTCCTACTGGTTCGGCGGCGAGCCCGAGCGCGGCGACGTCGTCGTCTTCAAGGACCCGGGCGGCTGGCTCGGCGCCGCCGAGGACGCCGGGCCGACCAACGCGGTCGCCAAGCTGGTCCTCGCAGGGTCGGGCTCTACCCACCGGCGGCCACCTGGTGAAGCGGGTGATCGGCGTCGAGGGCGACACCATCGTCTGCTGCGACAAGCAGGGCCGGATCGCGGTCAACGGCGACGCCGCTCGACGAGGACGGACTACCTCGCCGAGGACGACCGGCTGCGACGGCCCGGCCCGATCGGCGACTGCGACGTGGACGGCCGGCCCGGTGCCCGACGGGCACGTCTTCGTGATGGGCGACAACCGCGGCAACTCCGCCGACTCGCCGTGCCACATGTGCGAGCCCGGCGAGACCGAGTGCACCGCCGACCCGTACGTCGACGTCGACCACGTGGTCGGCAAGGTGTTCGTGCTGCTCTGGCCGCGCGACCGCGTTCGAGTTCGCTGCACCGTCCGGACACCTTCGACGGACGTCCCCGAGCCCGCGTCCGCTAGGACCGTGAGCCACGCTGCCCCGCGGCGCGACGGTCCGGCGCGACGCCGGGCTCTACGGCTACGAGCGCGCGCTGCGCCGGCACGGCATCGAGCCGATCGCCGGCGTCGACGAGGCCGGCCGCGGCGCCTGCGCCGGCCCGCTGGTCGCCGGCGCGGCGATCCTGCCCGCCGGGCAAGGCCGGCATCGTCCCCGGGCTCGCCGACTCCAAGCTGCTCACCGAGAAGGCCCGGGAGCGCTGCTACGCCCAGGTCGTGCGGCGGGCGCTGGCCTGGTCGGTGGTCGTCGATCGCGCACGAGGAGTGCGACCGGCTCGGGATGCACGTGGCGAACGTCGAGGCGCTGCGCCGCGCCGTCGCCCTGCTCGACGTGCCGCCCGGCGTACGTCCTCACCGACGGGTTCCCGGTCGACGGCCTCGGCGTGCCCGGGCTGGCGGTGTGGAAGGGCGACCGGGTCGCCGCCTGCATCGCCGCGGCGTCGGTGCTGGCCAAGGTCACCCGCGACCGGATCATGGCCGAGCTGGACGCCGACTGGCCGGCGTACGACTTCAAGACGCACAAGGGCTACATCACCGACGACGCACACCGCCGCGCTCGCCGAGCACGGCCCGTCGCCGATCCACCGGATGCGGTTCGTCAACGTCCGGCGGGCCGCCGGGCTCGAGCCGTTGCCTCGATCGCCGGTGCAGACTGACCCGGTCGCTACGGCGTCGCTGGAGGAGGCTGCGATGAGCGCCGAGGATCTCGAGAAGTACGAGACCGAGATGGAGCTGACCCTCTACCGCGAGTACCGCGACGTGGTCGGCATCTTCAAGTACGTCGTCGAGACCGACCGGCGCTTCTACCTGTGCAACCAGGTGGACGTGAAGGCGCGCACCGAGGCCGGCGACGTGTTCTTCGAGGTCTCGATGACCGACGCCTGGGTGTGGGACATGTACCGCCCGGCCCGGTTCGCCAAGAACGTCAAGGTGCTGACCTTCAAGGACGTCAACGTCGAGGAGCTCAGCCCGGCGGAGATCGACCCGCCCAAGGCCTGACCCGGACCCGCTCGCCGTCCACAGCCGCGACCGCTCCCGGTCGTCCTCCACAGCCGGTCTCCGACCCGGCCGCCGCCGTCCGCGCGGCCGGCGCACGCTGGCGCGCAGGAGGTCGACGCATGACGACGGCACCGGACAACGGCCGCGCAAGCAGGCGCTCGGCGCCTACGGCGAGCGGTGGCCGCGCGGCACCTGGTCGAGCAGGGGATGGTCGTGCTCGACCGCAACTGGCGCTGCGACGAGGGCGAGATCGACCTGGTGCTGCGCGACGGCGACGTGCTGGTGGTGTGCGAGGTCAAGACCCGCAGCAGCCTCGGCGCTACGGCACCCCGCACGAGGCGGTCACCGACGCCAAGGCTCGCCCGGCTGCGGCGGCTCGGCGCAGCGGTGGGCCGAGGAGCGCGGCGTCCGCCCGGCGACATCCGGATCGACCTGGTCGGCGGTGCTGCGGCCGCGGCGCGGGGCCGGCCGGGTCGACCACGTGCGGGGGCTCGGCTGATGCCGTTCGCGACCGCCCACACCGTCGTCGCTGCACGGGGCGCTCGGCCACCTGATCGACGTCCAGGCCGACGTCTCGCCCGGGCCAGGTCGGCGCCGCCCTGGTCGGCCGCGCCGACCCGTCGCTGCAGCGAGGCGCGCGACCGGTGCCGGATGGCGATCGTCAACAGCGGCCTCGACTGGCCGGCCACCAAGCGGATCACGATCCTGCTCTCGCCGGCCGACCTGCCGAAGCGCGGCACCCACTTCGACCTCGCGCATCGCGGTGGCGGTGCTGGCCGCCGACGGCAGCCGTGCCGGCCGCGGCGCGCTGGCGGGCACGGCGTTCATCGGCGAGCTCACCCTCGACGGCGGGCTGCGGTCGGTGCCCGGCGTGCTGCCGATGGTGCTGGCCGCGGCCGACGCGCGGCATCCGGCGCGGTGTTCGTGCCCGAGCCGCAGGCGCGCGAGGCGGCGATGGTGCCCGGCATGAGCGTGCTCGGCGTCCGGTCGCTGGGCCAGGTGGTGGCCGAGCTGCGCGGCGAGCGAGGTGCCCGAGGCGCCGCCGGTCGCGCCGATGTCCGGCGCCCGGCTGCTGGCCTGGCGCGGCGAGGAGCGGCTCGACGAGCTCGACCTCGCCGACCTGCGCGGCATGGCCGACGCCAAGTACGCCGTCGAGGTGGCCGCCGCCGGCGGCCACGCACCTGCTGCTCTCCGGGCCCAAGGGCGCCGGCAAGACCAGCCTCGCCGAGCGGATCCCCGGCGATCCTGCCCGACCTCACCGCCGAGGAGTCGCTCGAGCTGACCGCGATCCACTCGCTGGCCGGGGCGCTCGAGCCCGGGCGACGGGCTGATCACCCGGCCGCCGTTCTCGCGCGCCGCACCACGACGCCAGCAAGGCCAGCATCATCGGCGGCGGCAGCGGCCAGGTGCCGCCCGGGCGAGATCAGCCGGGCCCACTGCGGCGTGCTGTTCCTCGACGAGTTCCCGCTGTTCCGCACCGACATCATCGAGGCGCTGCGCCAGCCGCTCGAGAGCGGCGACGTCACCATCGCCCGCGGCGAGGAGTCGGTCGACGCTCCCGGCCCGCGGCATGTTCGTGCTGGCGTGCAACCCGTGCCCGTGCGGCGACTACACCGCCAACGCGCGGCAGCAACCGCTGCACCTGCGCCGAGGCAGCAGCGGCGCGACTACCGCGCCAAGATCACCGGCCCGATCGCCGACCGGATCGACATCACCCGCCACGTCGAGCCGGTGCGCCCGCACGAGCGCACGACCCGCTCGCCGCCGCCGAGACCGTCGGCCGCGGTCCGGGCGCGGGTCGCGGCGGCCCGCGGCGCGGCAGGCCGAGCGCTACGCCGGGCTGCGGCTGGCGGCTCAACGGCCAGGTGCCCGGCCCGGTGCTGCGCGAGCGCTGGCCGCTCGACCGACGCGCCCAGCAGCGCGCTCGACGACGCGAGCTCTACGCCGGCCGGCTCAGCCGCCGCGGCGCGGTCCGGGTGCACCGGCTCGCCTGGACCGTGGCCGACCTCGCCCGGTGCGCCGGGCGCGACGCGCCCGGGCTCGACGAGGTCGACGATGGCGCTGCGGCTGCGCACCGGCGAGCCGCTCGCTGCGCGCTCGCGCGGCGCTCGGACGGCGGAGCGTCCGGATGACGCGCCGCACGGACGGCCGACCGGCTGGCGCGGGTCGCCGCTCGAGCCGGCTCGGCGAGCCCGGCGACCTGCGGCTCGCCGGGCTGGTGCCGAGCTCGGGCGCGAGCCGGCTCCACGACCGGCTGCTCGCGCGAGACGCGACCTCGACGGCGTGCTCACCGACGTCGCCGCCCGGCTCGCGCGAGCTCGACCCCGAGCGCGAGCTCGAGCGGGCCGCGCGGCTCGGCATCCGCTTCGTCGTCCCCGGCGACGACGAGTGGCCGGAGCAGCTCGACGACCTCGACCGGCGCGAGCCGCTCCAGCGAGCGCGGCGGGCGTACCGCTCGGGCTCTGGGTGCGCGGGCCCGCTGCGGCTCGACCAGCTCGGCGGCGTCGGTCGCGGTGGTCGGCTCGCGCGTCCGCGACGACCTACGGCGACGACGTCGCCGGCCGAGATCGCCGCCGGCGTCGGCGGCGCCGGGCGTGCCGGTGGTCTCCGGCGCCGCCTTCGGCATCGACCGGCCGCCCACCGGGGCGCGCTCGGCGGCCGGCGCGCCGACCGTGGCGGTGCTCGCCTGCGGCGCCGACCGGGCCTACCCGGCCGCCCACCAGCGAGCTGCTCGACCACATCGCCGAGCACCGGCGCGGTGGTCTCCGAGGCGCCGCCCGGGCTGCGCGCCGATCCGGCTCCGGTTCCTCGCCCGCAACCGGCTGATCGCCGCGCTGACCCGCGGCACGGTCGTGGTCGAGGCGGCGCGTCCGCAGCGGCGCGCTCAACACCGCCAACTGGGCGCAGCCGCCTCAACCGGCCGCTGATGGGCGTGCCCGGGCCGGTCACCAGCGCGCCGTCGGAGGGCGTGCACGAGCTGATCCGCTGCGGGCGCGGCGACGCTGGTCACCTGCGGCCGCCGACGTCCTCGAGCTGGTCGGCGGCGCGGGCGAGCACCTCGCTGCCGAGCCGCGCGCGCCCGAGCGACCCGCGCGACCGGCTCGCCGCCGCGGCAGCGCCAGGTGCTCGACGCGGTGCCGGTCGCGTGCCGCGGCGCCGTCGGACTCGATCGCCCGGATCGCCGGCGTCGGCGCTGATGCGAGGTCCGGACCGGCTGCTCGACCGGCTGCGACGGAGCTCGGGCTGGTCGAGGCGCGCCGACGCGGCTGGCGGCTCGGCCGGCGGCGCCGCGCCTGACGGCCCGCCGCGCTCGCCGAGCGAGGGCGCGTCCTACGCTCGGCACGTGACGCGACGAGCCGAGACGTCCGGGACGGCGCTGCCCGAGGCGATCGGCGCGGGTGCTGGGCGACTACGAGCGGCACCTGGTCGTCCGAGCGCGACCTCACGCCGCACACGGTCCGCGCCTACCTCGGCGACGTCGCCGGCGCTGCTCGAGCACGCCGCGCCGGCTCGGGCTCGCCGACGTCGACGACGCTCGACCTGCGCACGCTGCGCAGCTGGCTGGCCAAGCAGCAGACGCTGGGCCGGTCGCGGACCACGCTGGCCCGGCGGGCGACCGCGGCCCGGGTGTTCACCGGCGTGGCTGGCCCGCACCGGCCGGGCGCCGACCGACGCCGGCGCCAGCCTCGGCTCGCCCAAGGCCGCACCGGACGCTGCCCGCGGTGCTGCGCGCCGACGAGGCGCGCGACCTGATCGCCGCCGCGACCGAGCGCGCCGACGACGGCAGCCCGGTCGGGCTGCGCGACGTGGCGATGCTCGAGCTGCTCTACGCCACCGGCATCCGGGTCGGCGAGCTGGTGCGGCCTCGACGTCGACGACGTCGACCGCGACCGCAACGTGGTCCGGGTGCTCGGCAAGGGCCGCAAGGAGCGCACCGTGCCGTTCGGCCGGCCCGCGGCCGCGCGCGCCTCGACGTCTGGCTCGCGCCGCGGCCGGCCGGCGCTGCTCGGCCGACGGGTCCGGGGCCGGCGCTGTTCCTCGGCGCCCGCGGCGGGCGGATCGACCAGCGCGCCGTGCGCACCCTGGTGCACCGCCGGATCGCCGACGTGCCCGGGCGCGCCCGACCTCGGGCCGCACGGGCTGCGGCACACCGCCGCCACCCACCTGCTCGAGGGCGGCGCCGACCTGCGCTCGGTGCAGGAGCTGCTCGGCCACGCCTCGCTGGCGACGACCCAGCTCTACACCCACGTCACCACCGACCGGCTGCGCCGGGCCTACCAGCAGGCGCACCCGCGCGCCTGACGCAGCCACCGGCCGCGAGCGCCGGCCAGCGGCCGCCAGGCGCCGGCAGCGGTGCAGCGGGCCGGCGCCGGGCGGACGTCGACGGGCTCGGTCGCGCCACAGCGGCAGCAGCCGCACCGGGCCGGCGCCGACCAGGCGGAGCGGGTCGAGGTAGGTCTCGCCCGCGATCCAGCCCCAGTGCAGGCAGGCGCGGGGGAAGCAGTGCGAGCCCGGCGAGCTCGAGGGTGCCGATCGGCCGCGCCGCCGGCGACCGGCGTCGCCGACGCGACACGGTCGCGGCGACCGGCTCGTAGGTGGTGCGGGTCGTCGCCGTGGTCGACCACGACGACGCCGCGGCCGGCGAGCGGCCGGCGAAGCGTGACCGTGCCCGGCAGCGCGGCGCGCACCGGCTGGCCCGGCGCGGCCGAGCAGGTCGACGCCGCGGTGCCCGGCGCCGTACGGGCGAGTCGGGCGGGTCGAAGCCGCGCGACGACCGTCGGGCTCGGGCGCAGCGGCCAGACGCCGACCGGGTCGTGCCTCGCCGGCCGACGGCGCGGGCGGCCGGCGCGCACGAGCAGCAGCGACGGCAGCAGGACGAGCGCCGGGCGACGGCGGCGAGGCGCATGGAGCCAGCGTGCGCGCGGCCGGCGACGACCGGCCGCGCCGGCGCCGGGCTGTGGACGACCGCGGGCGAGTGCCTGTGGACCGGCTGTGGACGGCTGCTGGCCGGCCGGTCGCCGGCCGCGATTGGCCGGCGCCCGCGCGGCGTCGACTACGCTGGGCGCAGCACTCCTCCGCGGAGTGGACTTCGCACGCCCGCAGACCGCGACGGCGTCCATCCTCCGGGCCCGATCGCCCGCGGGCGTCGACCCTCGGTCCCGAGCACAGTCGGGTCGGGTCGCGCGCAGGCGTCAGGGCGACCGGCACCCGCCGGCCGCGACGAACTGAAAACAACCGAGCACCGAGCCCGGCCTGCCGCTGCGTCAAGGCCGCACGCACGGGCGCGCGCTCGACACAGGAGAGAACCACCATGGCAGTCGTCACCATGCGCCAGCTCCTCGAGAGCGGCGTCCACTTCGGGCACCAGACCCGTCGCTGGAACCCGAAGATGAAGCGCTTCATCATGACCGAGCGCAACGGCATCTACATCATCGACCTGCAGCAGTCGCTGGCCTACATCGACCGCTCGCTACGCCTTCATCAAGGAGACCGTCGCCAAGGGCGGCACCGTGATGTTCGTGGGCACCAAGAAGCAGGCCCAGGAGGCGATCGCCGAGCAGGCGACCCGCGTCGGCATGCCCTACGTCAACCAGCGCTGGCTCGGCGGCATGCTCACCAACTTCCAGACCGTGCACCAGCGGATCAACCGCCTCAAGGAGCTCGACGAGATCGACTTCGACGACGTCGCCGGCAGCAGCCGCACCAAGAAGGAGCTGCTGCAGATGCGCCGCGAGCGCGACAAGCTCAACAAGTCGCTCGGCGGCATCCGCGAGATGAGCCGCACGCCCGTCCGCGGTCTGGATCGTCGACACCAACAAGGAGCACCTCGCCGTCGAGGAGGCGCGCAAGCTGCGGATCCCGATCATCGGCATCCTCGACTCCAACTGCGACCCCGACCTGGTCGACTTCCCGATCCCGGGCAACGACGACGCCATCCGCGCCGTCGGCCTGCTGACCCGCGTGGTCGCCGACGCCGTCGCCGAGGGCCTGATCGCCCGCTCCGGCGCCAAGACCGGCGAGCGGCGAGGCCGCCGGGCGCCGAGGAGCCGCTGGCCGAGTGGGAGCGCGAGCTGCTGGGCGGCGACGCCGAGAAGGCCGCCGAGACCGCCACCGGCGGCGACGCCGCCGACCGAGGCCCCGGCCGCCGAGGCCACCGGTGCCGCCGCCGAGGGCGCCGAGGCCGCCGAGACCGCGGCCGCCGCCGAGGAGCCGACGGCCGAGGAGCCCCGCCGAGGAGCCGCAGGCCGAGGAGCCCCGGCCGAGGCCCCTGCCGAGGAGCCGCCGCCGAGGCGCCGAGGCCGAGGAGCCCGGCCGAGGCCGCCGCCGAGGAGCCCGCTGCCGAGGAGCCGCCGCCGAGGAGCCGACGGCCGAGGCCCCCGCCGAGGAGCCGACCGCCGAGGCGCCGAGGCCGAGGAGACCCCCGCCGAGGAGACCCCGCCGACGAGCCCGAGGCCCGACGACCACCGAGTCCTGACCGCTCCAGCCACCGCACGAGTACGAAGGAGTACCCATGGCATTCACCGCTGCCGACGTCAAGCGGCTCCGCGACCTGACCGGCGCCGGGATGATGGACTGCAAGAAGGCGCTCGACGAGGCCGACGGCGACTTCGACAAGGCCGTCGAGATCCTGCGCGTCAAGGGCGCGGCCAAGGCCGCCAAGCGCGGCGCCGAGCGCGAGGCCTCGGCCGGCCTGGTCGCCCACGCCCCGGGCGTCGCTGGTCGAGCTCAAGTGCGAGACCGACTTCGTCGCCAAGGGCGACGACTTCGTCGCCGCCGCCCAGCAGATCGCCGACGCCGCGTCCGAGGCCAAGCCGGCCGACGTCGAGGCGCTCAAGGCGGTGCCGCTCGGCGACCAGACCGTCGGCGACGTCGTCGACGGCCTCGCCGTCTCGATCGGCGAGAAGATCGAGCTCGGCAAGTACGTCCACTTCGACGGCGCCGTCGTGGCCTACATGCACAAGCGTGCGGCCGACCTGCCGCCGGCGGTCGGCGTCCTCGTCGAGTACGACGGCGACGCCGACGCCGCCCGCGGCGCCGCCATGCAGGTCGCCGCGATGCGCCCGCAGTACCTCACCCGCGACGAGGTCCCCGCCGACATCGTCGCCAAGGAGCGCGAGATCGCCGAGGCCACCTCGCGCGAGGAGGGCAAGCCCGAGCAGGCGATCGCCAAGATCACCGAGGGCCGGCTCAACGGCTTCTTCAAGGACGTCGTCCTGCTGGAGCAGCCGTCGGTCACCGAGAACAAGAAGACGGTCAAGGCCGTCCTCGACGAGGCCGGCACCACCCTCAAGCGGTTCGCCCGCTTCGAGGTCGGCGCCTGACGTCCAGTCCCGACCCGTAGCACAGTCGGGCCGGTCCTGCCGCGAGGCGGGGCCGGCCCGTCGCCGTCCCCGGACGACACCGGTCTGGTCCCGAAGCCCGATGTCACCGGCCTGACCGGTGTAATTTGCTGCCGACCGACGACGTCGGCGTGCACACTCGGCAGCGCGGGGCGGCCAGAGCCCACCCCACAGACGAAGGAGATCGACCGTGGGACTCATCCAGGCTGCCATCGGCGCCGTCGGCGGAACGCTCGGCGACCAGTGGCTCGACTTCTACGGCGTGCCGGACGGCACGACGTCGACGGCCGCGATCGTGCCCGCCGTGCCGCAGGGGCAGAACGCCGGCCGGGGCAGCAACACCGACGGCTCCATCGGGGTGATCACCAACGGGTCGAAGATCATCATCCCGCAGGGCTACGGCCTGGTGCTCCTGGAGGACGGCTCCTTCACGGGCTTTGCCGCCGAGCCCGGCGCCTACATCTGGAACTCCGACGAGCCCGCCTCGCAGTCGGTGTTCTCCGGTGGCGGGCTGGTCGACTCGGTCATCAAGCAGAGCTGGGAGCGCTTCAAGTTCGGCGGCCGGCCCTCCGCACAGCAGAGCGCCTTGTTCGTGTCGCTCAAGGAGCTGCCGAACAACAAGTTCGGCACCCAGTCGGAGATCTACTGGGACGACGCGTTCCTCAACACCCAGGTCGGTGCCATCACGCGCGGCACCTACACGATGAGGATCACCGACCCGCTCACCTTCATCCGCAACTTCGTGCCCGCCGACGTGATCAACGGCCACGCCACCTTCGACTTCACCGACATGGAGAACCCGGCCGGCGAGCAGCTGTTCAACGAGGTGGTCGGCTCGCTGGCCCCCGCGTTCTCGATGTACACCAACGACCCCGCCAAGGGGAACCGGATCGCCAAGCTCCAGCAGGACTCCATCGGCTTCGCCCAGTCGCTCTCGGCGGCCGTGGAGCAGAACTACCGGTGGAGGACCGACCGCGGCCTGGAGATCGTCAAGGTCGCGATCGTCTCGATCGAGTACGACGCCACCACCCGCGAGCTGCTCAAGAACGTCCAGCGCGCTGACGCGCTCTCGGGAGCGCGCGGCAACTCCAACCTGCAGGCCTCGGTGGCCGCGGGCATCGAGTCGGCCGGCGAGAACGCCGGACCGGGCGGCATCATCGGCATGGGTGTCGGGGTGGGCGGGCTCGGCGTCGGTGGCCTCCAGCAGCCGACGGAGCAACCCGCCCCGCAGGCGCCCGCGGCCCCGGCTCCGGCCGCCGCACCCGCGGCCCCGGCGTCCGCGGACGACCCGGTGGCGGTGCTGAAGCGCGCCAAGGAGATGCTCGACGCCGGTCTGATCACCCAGGAGGACTACGACGCGGCGAAGGCCAAGGCACTGGGTCTCTGAGATGAGCCAGGATCAGCCCGCTCAGCAGCCGGCACAGCCCCACCCACCGGCCTTCGACGGCCCGCCCCTCTCTCTGGAGGAGGAGCTGGCCGCCTCCCGTGCGGCGCCCGAGCCCGGCCCCACCATCGAGACCGTCAACGAGTCGCTCAAGGACGGGCTCAACCGCTGCCCGAGGTGCGGCTCCACCGAGGTCCAGCTGCGCGTGTCGACCGGGATGCTCCGGTGCAGCTTCTGCCGCAACGAGTGGCAGCAGGAGCGGGTCGAGGAGCAGTTCGGGCTCGGCGTGGGCATCGACGAGCTCGAGGGCACGGTGGTCGCGAGCGGCGCCTCCGACATCGCGGCCGACGCCGAGCAGGTGCTCACCTTCAAGTGCGAGAGCTGCGGGGCCGAGGTGGTCGTCGACACCGCCGACGCCCTCAACGCCCGCTGCCACTGGTGCCGCCACACGCTCAACGTCAACCAGCAGATCCCCAACGGTGCGGTGCCGGACGCCGTCCTGCCCTTCAAGCTCACCAGGGACGAGGCGATCGGGAGGATCCGCGAGTTCGCCTCCAACCGCCGCCTGTTCGCACACAAGCGGTTCAAGAAGGAGTTCGTGCCGGAGAACGTGCTCGGCGTGTACCTGCCCTACCTGGTGATCGACGCCCGCGCGGACACCCAGTACTGGGGCAAGGGCGAGGTGGAGACGCGGCGCTGGACCGAGAAGAGCGGCGACAACTCGGTCACCTACTACGCCGCTGACCAGTACCAGGTCGCGCGTCAGGTCTCGTTCACCGTCGACGACCTCACCGTGGAGGGGTCCTCGGAGCGGGCGCAGATGGGACCGGCCAACACCAACAACATCATCAACACGATCCTGCCGTTCGACACGAAGAACGCGGTGTCCTGGGACGCCAACTACCTGGTGGGGTTCACCAGCGAGCGGCGCGACCTCAACGTCACGGCGGTCGAGCCGCTGCTGCAGGACCAGCTGCTCTCGATCGGCCGGTCCGAGGTCAGCGACTCGCTCGGCAAGTTCGACCGTGGTGTGCGCTGGGAGCAGGAGAAGATCGACGTCGGCGGGTCGCGCTGGGTGGCGATGTACCTGCCGGTGTGGCTCTACTCCTACCAGCAGGAGAGCAACGGCCTGCTGCACTACATCGCGGTCAACGCGCGCACGGGGGAGACGATGGGCAGCATCCCGGTCTCACAGCCCAAGCTGATCCTCGCCGCACTCACCGTGGGCACGGTGCTCGAGACCATCGCGGGCGCGATCCTGGTGGTGACGGTGTGATCGAGCTGATGCAGGCCGTCGTCGGCCTCGCCCCCGTCCTGCCGCTGGCCTCCGACGACTCGCCCGTGTGGCTGCTGGCGGCGGGCCCGGTGGGGGGCGCAGCCACCTACTGGGGCTTCTACCGCTACTACCGCAACCACGACAAGTCGCACGCCTTCGAGCGCGACACCCTCATCGACGCCCAGCCGGTCGCCGGCGGCGAGGACAAGGAGGGTCACATCTCTCGTACGCGCGACTCGCGCATCGACGGCGACAACCACAGCGACTTCCGCGCGCGGGTCCGGCGGATCCCGTAACCCGACCGCTGCCCTGTCGGGTCCCGGGCCTGGCCGGTAGCCTCCCCCTCGGCGTCCTCACCCCCGGCCGCCGTCCCCGCAGGCCCTCGGAAGGAGCCGTGTGACCGGCTACAAGCGCGTGCTGTTGAAGCTCTCCGGTGCGGTGTTCGGGGGCGGCAAGGTCGGGGTCGACCCGGACGTCGTGCAGGCCGTGGCCCGCGAGATCGCCGCGGTGGCGCGGGCGGGCGTGCAGATCGCGGTCGTCACCGGCGGCGGCAACTTCTTCCGCGGTGCCGAGCTGCAGCAGCGCGGCATGGACCGGGTGCGGGCCGACTACATGGGCATGCTCGGCATCGTCATGAACTGCCTGGCGCTGCAGGACTTCCTGGAGAAGCTCGGCATCGAGACCCGGGTGCAGACCGCGATCACGATGGGCCAGGTGGCCGAGCCCTACATCCCGCGGCGCGCGATCCGGCACATGGAGAAGGGCAGGGTCGTGATCTTCGGCGCTGGCATGGGCATGCCGTTCTTCTCCACCGACACCGTGGCCGTGCAGCGGGCGCTGGAGAGCAAGTGCGACGTCGTGCTCGTGGCCAAGAGCGGGGTCGACGGCATCTACACGGCCGACCCGCGGGTCGACCCCACCGCCACCAAGTTCGACGAGCTCACCTACGACGAGGCGATGGCCCGGGGACTTCGGATCATGGACCAGACGGCGTTCGCGCTGTGCGGTGAGAACAAGATGCCGATGATCGTGTTCGGCATGGAGCCCGAGGGTGCCATCCTGCGCGCGGTGCAGGGTGAGAAGATCGGCACGCTGGTGAGCGCCGGCTGACGCAGAAGGAGACGACGTGGTCAACGACATCCTCAACGAGGCCGACGGCAAGATGGACAAGTCGGTCGCCGCGACCCGCGAGGAGTTCGCGGTGATCCGCGCCGGCCGCGCGCAGCCCAGCATGTTCAACAAGATCCTCGTCGACTACTACGGCACGCCCACGCCGCTGCAGCAGCTCGCGTCGTTCACGGCGCCCGAGGCGCGCATCATCATGATCCAGCCCTACGACATGGGCGCGATGGCGAACGTCGAGAAGGCCATCCGCGAGTCCGACCTCGGCGTGAACCCGGCCAACGACGGCAAGGTGCTGCGCTGCGTGTTCCCCGAGCTCACCGAGGATCGGCGCAAGGAGTACATCAAGCTCGCGCGCGGCAAGGCCGAGGACGGCAAGATCGCCGTCCGCGGCGTGCGCCGCAATGCCAAGCAGGCCCTGGAGAAGCGCGAGAAGGACGGTGAGATCGGCAAGGACGACCTCACCGGCGCCGAGAAGCGGCTCGACTCGATCACCAAGAAGCACACCGACGAGATCGACGAGATGCTGAAGAACAAGGAAGCCGAGCTGCTCGAGGTCTGACCTCGACCCGCCCGCACCACTCCCGCCTATGACCGACGCCTCCGCCGCGCCGCCCGGAAGGACCACGGCCGCGCGGGCCGCGACCTGCCGAAGGCCGTCGCCTCCGCCGTGGTGCTGCTGGCCGCGATCGGGGCGTCGCTGCTGTTCTGGAAGCCGGCGTTCATGGTGATCGTCGTCGCCGCGGTGGTGGTGGCGGTCTGGGAGCTGAGGCAGGGACTGCTCGCCAAGGACATCGACCTCCCGCAGGAACCGCTGATGCTGGGCGGCGCGGTGATGGTCGTCGTCGCCTACCTGTCGGGCACCAACGCCCTGGTCACCGCCACCGCCGTCAGCGCGCTCGTGGTGATGCTCTGGCTGCTGCGGCGCGGCATCGCCGGCTACGTGAAGACGGCGACGGCCTCGGTGTTCACGCTGATCTACGTGCCGTTCCTCGGCTCGTTCGTGGCGCTCATGCTGGCCGAGGGCGGCCGCACCGGCGCCGGCCTCGACGACGACGGCGTCGCCGGCATCCTCACCTTCATCCTGGTCACCATCGCCTCCGACATCGGCGGCTACATCGCCGGCGTGCTGTTCGGCAAGCACCCCATGGCGCCGGTGATCTCGCCCGAAGAAGTCGTGGGAGGGGTTCGTCGGCTCCCTGGTGTTCTGCCTGGCCGCCGGCTGGGCGCTGGTGGTGTTCCTCCTCGACGGCGCGTGGTGGGTCGGGCTGCTGCTCGGCCTCATCGCCGTCGTGATGGCCACGCTCGGCGACCTGTGCGAGTCGGTGATGAAGCGCGACCTCGGGATCAAGGACATGAGCCAGGTGATCCCGGGGCACGGCGGTCTCATGGACCGGCTCGACTCGCTGCTCGCCACCATCGCCCCGATCTGGCTGCTCCTGCACCACCTCGTCTTCACGTGACCCTCTTCCTCGTGCGCCACGGCCGGCCGGTCATCGACCGGGAGCGGCCCGCCGCGGAGTGGCCGCTCGACCCCGCCGGCTACGACGACATCTGGGCGCTGCGCGACCGGCTTCCGACGGGTGCGGCGTTCTACTCCTCGCCGGAGCCGAAAGCACTGCAGACCGCGCAACTGCTCACCGACGGTGAGGTCGGCGTCGTCGAGGGACTGCGGGAGCACCGGCGTGAGGCCGGCTGGGTAGAGGATTTCGCGGCGGCGGTGCGCCGTGCTGTCGACGACCCGGAGACGCCGGCGCTGGCGGGCTGGGAGCCGCTGCGGGTCTGTCGGGAGCGGGTGGTCGCGGCCGTGCGTCCGATCCTGGCCGCGCACGGGGCGGAGGACGTCGTGATGGTGGGCCACGGCACCGCGTTCATGGTCCTGACGTCCGAGCTCACGGGGGAGCCACCGGACCTCGACCGGTGGGCGACGCTCAGCATGCCGGACGTCGTCCTCCACGATGTGTGAGGACCTTGCTCCTACGATCCGGTCATGACCACCGACGAGCGGTCCGACGACGCCGGGGAGCAGGACGCCCCGGTCGAGGACGCCGTCGAGGAGGAGCAGGACGAGGACGCCGAGGTCGAGGGCGAGGTCGAGGACGGCGAGGCGCCCGACTGGTGGCACCGCGACCACCCGGTCTTCACTCCGCTGAGCGGGTTCTTCACCGGCCTGGTCACCGTGATCCTGGTGCCGGGCCTGTACGCCGCGCTGCTGAGCACGCTGTTCGACAACGACACCGCCGAGGGACTGTTCCCGTTCGTGGCCGTGCTGCTGGTGGTGCCGATCGTGCTGATCACGGTGCCACGCAGCCGCCGGTTCGGCCGCTACATGCTCGCCGGCATGCTGGTGACCGCGCTCGTCGTCGTCGCCGTGGGGGCGCTCACGCTGTGGATCCTGGTGCAGCTCGACAGTTAGGACCGCACCACCGACCCTGGGACACTGAAGCCGTCATGTCCGAGCCGAAGCCCCTGCCCCTGGTGATGCGGGAGCCGCGTGGACGAGCCAAGCCGCCGCCACACCTCGCCGACCTCGACGCCGCCGGCCGCCGGGCGCTGCTCGAGGAGCGCGGGCTGCCGGGGTTCCGGGCCCAGCAGCTTTCCCGCCACTACTTCGCGCGGCTCGCCGACGACCCGGCGTCGATGACCGACCTGCCGGCCGGGCAGCGCGACGAGCTCGTCGCCACCCTGCTGCCGCCGCTGATGACGCCGCTGAGCACCACCGAGGCCGACCGCGGCACCACCCGCAAGACGCTGTGGCGCCTGTTCGACGGCGCGCTCGTCGAGTCGGTGCTGATGCGCTACCCCGACCGGGTCACGATGTGCGTGTCCAGCCAGGCCGGGTGCGGGATGGCCTGCCCGTTCTGCGCCACCGGGCAGGGCGGGCTCGAGCGCAACATGTCCACCGCCGAGATCGTCGAGCAGGTGGTGGCGGGCGCCCGCAGCCTGCACCGCGGCGAGGTGCCGGGCGGGCCGGGCCGGGTCTCGAACATCGTCTTCATGGGGATGGGCGAGCCGCTGGCCAACTACAAGGCGGTGATGGGTGCGGTGCGCCGGTTCACCGACCCGCAGCCCGACGGGCTCGGCATGAGCGCGCGGGGCGTCACCGTCTCCACGGTCGGCCTGGTGCCGCGGATGCGCCAGCTGGCCGACGAGGGCCTGCCCGTCACCCTCGCCCTCAGCCTGCACGCGCCCGACGACGAGCTGCGCAACGAGCTGGTGCCGGTGAACACCCGGTTCTCCGTCGACGAGGTCGTCGACGCCGCCTGGCACTACGCCGCGACGACGAAGCGCCGGGTGTCGATCGAGTACGCCATGATGCGCGGCATCAACGACCAGGCCTGGCGCGCCGACCTGCTGGCCGACGTCCTGCTGGCACGAGGCGACTGGGGTTGGGTGCACGTGAACCTGATCCCGCTCAACCCCACGCCCGGCTCGAAGTGGACGGCGTCCGACCCGGCCGACGAGAAGGAGTTCGTGCGCCGGCTCGAGGCCCGGGGCGTGCCCACCACGGTGCGCGACACCCGCGGCCGCGAGATCGACGGCGCCTGCGGCCAGCTCGCCGCCTCCAGCTCGTGACCCTGGCCGCGGAGCGGGTCGTCGCGGCCTGCAACGCGTGGACCTGGGTGCCCGACGACGCCCGCGTCGAGGAGACCGACGACTACCTGCTGGTCCGGTTCCCCGACTACGCCGACCGGTTGCTCGTGGTGCTGCGGTTCCGGCCGTCCGGCGACGTCGAGGGAGCGCTGGACCGGCTGCTCGCCCGGGCCGCCGAGACCGGGCTGCCCGACGTCACGGTGTGGGTGCGGCTCGACTCGCCGCCCGAGCTGGACGACCTGCTCGCCGCACGCGGCGGCACGCTCGACGAGACCACCGACGTGCTGGCGTGCGACCTCGCCGCCGGGGTGCCCGACCTCGGCGAGGCCGGCGACATCGAGGTGCGATGGGTCGAGGGCGACGACGCCGTCGCCCGGCTGCGCGACTCCCACACCGTGTTCAGCACGGTCTTCGGCGGCGCGGTGCCGCCCGACGGGAGGCTGGAGATCGAGGCCCTGCAGGCCCGCTACGACCACGCGCACGGCCACGGCGGCGGGCTGGTGGCCTACGCCGACGGCGAGGCCGTCGGCTCCGCGGGCCTCACCGTCGTCGACGGCGTCGCCCGGCTGTGGAGCGGGTCGGTGGTCGAGCGCCACCGGGGCCGCGGCGCCTACCGGGCGATGCTCGCCGCCCGGCTCCGCTACGGCGTCGAGCACGGCTGCACCCTGGGGCTGGTGAAGGGCCGCGTCGAGACGTCGGGGCCGATCCTGCGCCGGGCCGGCTTCGCGGAGTTCGGGCAGGAGCGGGCCTACCGGATCGAGCTCGGTCAGCGGGGGTTGTCGGCGCGCCAGGCGACGTAGTCGGTCACGGCTCCGGCGACGTCGAACGCGGGCGCGAAGCCGGTGTCGGCCGCGAGGCGGGTGACGTCGAGGTACGGGTTCTCGCCGGGGCCGGCCTGCCGGCCGGGCCGCAGCTCCAGCGTCGCGCCGGGGACGGCCGCACCCACGGCGTCGACGAGCTCGCGGTTCGTGAACGGCCGGCCGCTGGAGACGTTGTAGGTGTGGTGCGACAGCGACGGCGCGGTCATCAGCAGCGCGATCGCCCGGCCGGCGTCCGGGCCGTAGCAGAAGTCGCCGCCGTCGTCGGCGTACAGCGGCGGTGGCTGCTCCCCGCGCAGCACGGCGCTGAGGTAGGGCGGGATGGGGTTGAACGGCGACTCCGGGTCCATGAGCGGGCCCCAGGTACTCCCGATCCGCAGCACCACCGGATGCACGTCGCTGCCCTGCAGGGCGTGCGTGGTGAGCGGTTCGACCGCCTTCTTGAACGCGACGATCACGTGCGGCAGGTCGGCGGTGGGCAGCGCGAGGTCCTCGTGCCACGGGACCTCCGGCCGGCCGACGTAGGCGCCGAGGCTGCTGGCCACCGCGAACCGGTGGACGCCCCAGGTGCGTGCGGCCTCGAGGGCGTTGAGCAGGCCGGCCGTGTCGGTGCGGAGGTAGTCGATCGAGTCGCGCGGCACGCTCCCGGCGAGGTGCACGACGTCGCGCACGTCGTGGCGCTCGCCGAGATCGAGGAACGCGTCGCGGTCGGTGACGTCGAGCCGTTCCACCACCACCCGGCCCTCGAGGAACGACGGCACCTCGGTGCGGTGGTGTGCGGTGACGATGACGTCCTGCCCGAGGTCGGTGAGCGCGCGGGCGGTGTGGGCGCCGATCATGCCCAGCCCGCCGGTGACGAGGATCATCGCTCAGGCGGCGTCGTGGGCGGCTCGGAGCGCGGCGCAGTCGATCTTGCCCATCTGCAGCATCGCCGCCATCACGGCCTGCGCCTTCACCTCGTCGGCGTCCCCGAGCAGCTCGACGAGCAGGGTGGGGATGATCTGCCAGGAGACGCCGAAGCGGTCCTCGAGCCAGCCGCACGGACCGGGCTTGCCGCCGTCGATGAGCCGCTCCCAGAGCCGGTCGACCTCGTCCTGGCCGTCGCAGTGGATCATCAGCGAGACGGCCTGGGTGAACTCCATCCCCGGGCCGCCGTTGAGCGCGATCAGGGTGTGGCCGGCCATCGTGAACTCCACCTCCGACACCATCCCGGCCGGCCGCGGTCCGGCGGAGCCGAAGTGGCGGACGCCGGTGATCTCGCCGTCGTCGAAGAGCGAGGTGTAGAAGGTGGCGGCCTCCTCGGCCTCGGTGTCGTACCAGAGGAACGTCGACAGGTGGGTCACGGCTGGAACCTAGGAGCCGCGCGACCACGGGTCTTGAACGAATCGAGCACGCGCCGTCGGGCGGCCAGGAACGGCAGGTAGGACGCCGCGTGGTCGTGCCCGCAGCCGCAGCGGTCGGCGCTGTCGCCGAGGAGCCGGCGCGGGGTGAGGCCGGTCAGGCGCAGGCACTCGCGCCCGAGGTGCGCCTGGTCGGCGTACCCGACGTCGAGCGCGAGTCCCGCCGTCCGAGACGCGGTGCTCCGCCGGGCCTGCGCCAGCGCCAGGAACCCCTGGAACCGCAGCGTCCGCTGCAGCACTTTCGGGCTGAGCCCGACGGTGTGCAGGCAGCGCCGCCGGAGCTGGCTGGGGGACAGGGCGAGCCTGGTGGCGACCGTGCCGACGTCGACCCGGTGCCAGGGCATCAGCAGGCGCACGGCCTCGACCACCTCCGGGTCCGCCGCCGTGCGGCGGAGCTCGCGCAGGACGTGGGCCTGCACGACGGCAAGGGCGCGCTCGGGCGTCGCGGCGCGGGCGGTCGCCTCCCCGAGGCAGTCGACCGCGCTGCCCCCGAGCTCGGCGAGGGACACCCGCTGGTCGACGAGGGTGTCGAGCGGCGTCGGCACGGGCGGCGCGCTCCCGGGCCGGAACCGCACGCCCACCACGGTGGTGTGCGGCGGGATCACCTCGACCGCGGGGCCGGTGAGCGGGCCGAGCAGCTGCGGCTCGCCGCCGAGGGGCACGTGGATCTCGACGCCGCCGGTGGGCAGGTGCCGCTGGGCGTACGCCGTCGCGCCGGTGCGCTGGACCCAGACCGCGCGCACGACGCCCGCCAGTGCCGGCGCCGGCGGCCGCTCGACGTAGGAGTCCACGCGCCCGTCACCCGGCCCGAGGCGGCATCCGCACCAGGAGCTCGGTGTTGCGGTCGGTACGCCGGCCGAGGCCGCGATCGGTGCGGTCGTGCCAGTCGTTGGCGGCGAGCTCGCGGGCGAGCGCGGCGAGCGGCACCGACCCCCCGAGCGAGCCGTCGTGGGAGAGCCGCGCGGCGTGGTCGACCATCGTGGTGAAGATCGACAGCGTGCCGTCGTCGTTGTCGGTGAGCTCGATGATCCGCGACTGCTGCGGCCAGTCGATATGGCTCGCAGTGTTGATCTCCCACAGCCCACCGCCGGCGGCGCGCTTGTGGGCGGTGATGGCGTTGCGGTGGGTGTGGCCGTTCACCCAGGCCACGACGCGCCAGTGGGCGAGCAGCAGTGCGAGCACCTCCTCGCCCATCACCCGCGGCTCGGGGTCGCCACCGGTGCCCACGAACGGGTTGTCCATGGTGGCGGAGGTGTGGTGGCTGAACACCATCACCACCCGGCCGTCGGAGCGGTCGAGCACCCGCTCGAGCCAGGCGAACTGGGTGCGGTCGATCGAGCCGTTCGCGTAGCCGTTGGGGTTCACGGTGTCGAGCACGACGAACCGGCACCGGCCGCGGTCGAGGTAGTAGTACGCCGTACCGTCGCGCCGGTTGCCGGCGGTGAAGCCGTGACCGACCGGGGCGCCGCTGGTGCGGAAGTGCTCCTCGACGATCGCGCTCCGGCCGAGCAGCCGGCGGTCGTCGTCGGGGGTGACCGGACGCGCACCCGGGGTGAGCGCGAGCGAGTTGATGACGCCGGCGAGGTCGCCGCCCGACAGCGACTCCAGCACCTCGGCGCCGCTGAGGCCGGCCGGTGGCGAGATCACCTTCAGCGGCCCGGTGGCGATCGCGTTCAGCGGCAGCGTCTCCGCCGGGAAGTTGCCCTGCACCAGCCCGTCGTGGTTGCCGAACACGGCGTACCAGGGCATCGCGAGCCCGGCAGCGCGGAACGGCCGGCGGGCAGCGTCGAGCAGGCCGCGAACGACGGGGAACCCGTAGCGGGCGCCCGGCACGTCGCGGAGCCTGCCCGCGGGCGGGCCGTGCGGGTGCCAGTACGCGCGGTCGTACCAGGTGGGGTCGCCGTCCGCGACGCCCTCGAACCGGGTGAGGTCGCCGGAGTCGACGCGCACCCGGCCGCCGTCGAGCAGGTCGATGTTCCAGCGCACCTCGTTGTACTGGCTGTTGTCGGAGTTGTCGCCGGTCTGGATGGCCAGCGCGATGGGCCGGCCGGTCACGGGGCCGCTGCCGATGCCGTTGATGCGGCGCACCATCGCGTCGGCGATGTGGCCGCTGAGCATCTCCTGCGGTCGGTACGCGGAGCTGAAGACGCCGGTGACGGTGGGGCCGGGATCGTCGAACCGGTCGGTCCACTCCACCCGCAGCGGCGACTGCACGTCGACGATGTGCACGTCGCTCAGCTGCACGAACGCGACCAGCGGCCGGCGCCGGACCGCCCGCCCGGGCTTGGCGGGGATGCCGAGGCCGGTGCGGACGACGTGCGGCTCGCCGGCGCCGCCGACGAGCCGGGCGTAGCCCTTGGCGTTACGGCGGCCGCGCCGGACCGTGCTGCGCAGGGTGGCCACGCGACGGACCGCCGCACGGGAGGCGGTGGGGGCGGCCGAGGCGCCGGCGACCGCCGCGGCGAGGACGGCGCCGACCCGCGCCAGGCCGCGCCGGGTGAACCTCACCCACGCACTGTAGGCCTGGTTTGGCGTCGGTCACCCGGGAACCGTTCACCACGCTTCACGTGCCCGCCATGTCCGGCTCGCCCGCCGTTGCCGTGGCGTGCCTAGCGTGACGGCACGTGACGGACCCACTCCGCGTGCTGGTGGTGACCGAGTCGTTCCTGCCGCAGGTCAACGGCGTCACCGGCTCGGTGCGCCGGGTGCTCGACCATCTCGCTGCGCGCGGCCACGCCGCGGCCGTGGTGGCGCCGACCGGGCCCGACACGTACGCGGGGTTCCGGGTGCACCACGCCCGCGGCGCGGCCCTGCCGTTCTACCGGGACTTCCGGATCGGGCTGGAGACCCGCGGCCGGCTGCGCACGCTGATGCTCCGAACCCGGCCCGACATCGTCCATCTCGCCTCGCCGGCCATGCTCGGCCGCCAGGCGGTGCGGGCCGCCGCCGACCTCGGGATCCCCACTGTCGCCGTCTACCAGACGGACCTCGTCGGCTTCGCCCAGCGGTACGAGGTGCCCGGTGGCGCGCGGGCCATGGCGGCGCTCACCCGCAGCGTGCACGCCGACGTCGACCTCACGCTGGCGCCGTCGCGCGCGAGCCTCGCGCAGCTCGCGACCCTGGGCGTGCCCCGGGCCGCGCTGTGGCCGCGCGGTGTCGACCTCGAGGCGTTCCACCCCTCGCGGCGCAGCGAGGAGCTGCGCCGGGCGCTCGCCCCGGACGGACGGCTGATCGTCGGCTATGTCGGTCGGCTGGCGCCCGAGAAGGAGCTGGGCCTCCTCACGGCCCTGGCGGACGACCCCCGCTACGCGTTGGTGGTCGTCGGGGGCGGGCCGGAGGAGCAGCGGCTACGAACGCTGCTCCCCGGTGCCGCCTTCCTCGGTGTCCGGCACGGCGACGAGCTCGGCGCGGCCTACGCCTCCCTCGACGTCTTCGTGCACACCGGCCGCCACGAGACCTACTGCCAGTCGGCCCAGGAGGCGCTGGCCTCCGGGGTGCCGGTGGTGGCGCCCGCGGCCGGCGGCCCGCTCGACGTCGTCGACGACGGCATGACCGGCCTGCTCTACGAGCCGGGATCGGGCGCCGCGCTGGCGGACGCGGTCGACCGGCTCGCCGTCGACCCGGTGCTGCGCGTCGCGATGGGCCGCGCCGCCCGCCGCGCTGTGCTCGGGCGCTCCTGGACCTCGGTCAACGACGCCCTGGTGCGTCACTACCGAGGGGTGGTGGCGGCCCGCGGCGGTATGAGCGTCGCGGGCTAGCCGCCTCCCGTCCGCCACGGCGGCGACGGCCTCCTCGAGGTCGTCGACGAGGTGCACGTGCGGCTCCATGGCGCGGCCGCGGGCGAGCGACCGGAGCAGCGGCCAGGCGGGGACGGTGTCGGTCCAGTAGCGCCGGCCGACGAGCACCATCGGGGCGATCGCGGTGGTGTCGGCGTAGTAGTTCTCGCAGGCGTCCTGGAACACCTCCTGCACGGTGCCGGCCGCGCCCGGGAGGAAGACGATGCCGGCGTCGCAGATCTCGAGCAGCACCGCCTCGCGGGTCGGGTTGCGCACGTACTTCGCGATGGCGGTGGCGAACACGTTGGTGGGCTCGTGGCCGTAGTGCCAGGTCGGGACGCCGAGGCTGTCGGCGGGCTCGACGGCCGCCGCGACGGCGAGGGCGGGGCCGAGCCAGGCCTCCACCGACGGCCGGAACGAGGGCACCGCGGCCAGCGACTCCAGCGCGTCGTCCAGCGCGCCCTCGTCGGCCCGCGCCAGGCGGCCGCCGAGGTTGGCGGCCTCCATCGCACCCGGCCCGCCGCCGGTGGCGACGACGGCGTGGGCGCCGAGAGCGCGGCCCAGCCGGGCGGCGTCGGCGTAGGCGTCGTCGCCGCGCTGCACGGCATGGCCGCCCATCACCCCGACCAGCCGCCGCCCGCGCCGCCACTCGTCGAGGGCGTCGTCGATCGCGTGGTCGTGCAGGGCCGCGACCAGCGTGTCGTCGGGGCCGGCCGGCCGCTGCGACCAGGCGTAGGTGCGGGCGTCGAGGGAGTGCGCGTACCGCGCCGTGTCGTAGAGCTCGCCAGCGGTGTAGAGCCGGGAGCGGTGCACGTCGAGCGGTGCGTCACCCACCGCCGGGCAGCACCAGCGCGCCGGCGGCCGTGAGCCGGTCGGCGTCCCCGGGCGCGAAGGTGCAGCCGAGGAACATGGCCCCGGCGACCCGGCAGCCCAGCAGCCGCTCGCCGGACGCCGTGAGGTCGAGCCCCCGCACCCGCCAGCCCCGCAGCGACCGCGCCCCCGCGTCGAGCCGCCGGTCCAGGTCGGCCGCCGACTCGACGTGCACGACGCGGCCCCGGGTGCGCTTCACGCCCGCAACCTAGTTGCCCGGGGAAGGATGCCGAGTCGGCGCGTCATGACACGCCGACTCGGCGCTCCTGACGTGTCATCTGGCGCCGACTCGGCATCCGTCAGAAGGCATGGGCCATGAGCTCGCCGAACAGCTCGTGCTCGTCGGCGGACTCGAGACCCTTCTGGCGGAACCAGGCGCAGACGTTGGCGCAGTCGCGCATGAGGAAGTCCATGCCCTGGGTGTTGCCGACGAGGTCGACGATCTGCGGGAGGTCGATGATCACCAGCCGCTCGCCGGCGGCGAGGATGTTGTAGGCCGACAGGTCGCCGTGCACGATCCCCGCCTGCACCATCGTGGCGAGCGCGTCGCGCAGCTGGTCGTAGTACGACGCCAGCAGGTCGGCGTCCGGCCGGAGCTGGGCGAGCCGGGGCGCGGTGTCGCCGTCGTGGGTGACCCACTCCATGAGGATCTCGGTGCCGTCGATCTGCACCGGGTAGGGGACGGGCAGGCCGAGCGCCCAGCAGCGCTTGAGGGCGTCCCACTCCGAGACCGCCCACTCGCCCGCCGCGATCTCGCGGCCGAAGGTCGACTTGCGCTTGATCGCGCGCTGGTCGCGCGAGCGCTTCATCGACCGGCCCTCGGTGTAGGACGCGGAGCGGTGGAAGGAGCGGTGGTCGGGCGTGCGGTAGCGCTTGGCGGCCATGACGACGCTGCCGTCGGGGTCGAGGGGGTCGGCGCGCTCCAGGAGGAACACGTCGGCCTCCTTGCCTGTCTTGAGGATGCCGAGCTCGGTGTCGACGGCGCCCTGCGAGGTCACGAGCCAGTCGGGACGGGGCTCGGGGCCGCGCGACAGCGGCTCGACCGAGAGCCAGGTCGACCAGCGTTGGCCGTCGGCGAGGTCGTCGTACTCCGTCCAGTCGAAGACGAAGCCGGGGGTGACGTCAGAGAGTTCGGTGGAGAAGTCCGAAGAGGTCATCGGTGGTGGTGCTCATTTCGAGAGAGAGGTGGTCGGCGGGCAGGCCGAGGACAGTCGTGGACATGTCACGCTCCTCTCGAACGGCACCGGGCTCGTCCCGATGGCGGTAGCAGCAGAGTGGCGGCACCGGGGTGCTGGCGCAACCGGTTTACGACAGCAGGTCGGTGACGGCGGTCGCGGTCCAGTCCGGACCGATGCCCGGCCGGGCGAGCAGGTAGTCCGCCACCGCGGCCGGCGTCCAGCCGTGCCCCTCGCGCAGCCCGCGGCCCATCGTGGCCAGGTACGACGCCGTCGGCGGGTTGTACGGCAGGTCGTGGAGCGACGAGGTGAAGGTGACCACCGGGTCGCCGTCGATCTCGCCGACGACGTGCAGGGTCTCGTACCGCCCCGGCCCGACGGTGGACGCCCCGGCGTCGAGCAGCTCGGTGAGGTCGAGGTCGGCGCCGGGCGGGCGGTGCATCTCCATCGCGGCCAGGTCGGAGAGCTGGGAACGGGTGAGCAGGTAGGCCACACCCACCGACGTCCCCGGACCGACGGGGTCGTAGAACGCGATGCCGCCGCCCCAGGTGGGGGAGTCCCAGGCGAAGTACACCGAACCCGGGAGCTCGACCGGCCGGACGTCGCGCGGCGGGGAGGGGTCGCGGGCCCCCGGCTGGACGAGCGCGGCGCCGGGCGGCGCGCCCCCCTCGAGGTAGAACCGGAGCCGGTCGGCGGCCATGTTGCTGCCGTAGGCGGCGTACCAGATGCAGTCGCTCATCGGACTCACCAAAGCAGAACCAGCACCACGCGCCCCACCGGACGGGCGACTCCTGCTCTTGCCGGCTGAAGTTCCGGCCGACAAGAGCAGGAGTCACCGGTCAGCCGGGGACTCCTGCAGCGTCGTCCGCCGCACCTCGAGTCCGACTGGCCGATCTGCACCGGGAGCCGATGATGAACAGCGCTGCCGGGGTGACCGCAAGGGCCGGCCGCGTCGGCGCGTCGTAATCTCCGCCACATGACTCGTTCCCGGCGCCTGCTCCTGTCGTCCGTCACCTGCCTGACGGTGCTGGCGGTCGCCGGCGGGGCGGTCGCCCAGCCGGCGGCGTCGACCGATCCCGAGCACCGCCGCGGCGTACTCGCGGCCCCGCAGCCCGGTGCGGCCGGGATCGGCGACTCGTACTGGCCGCTGGACGGCAACGGCGGCATCGACGTGCGGCACTACGACATCCGCAACCGCTACCGCTTCGCCGGCGGCCGGCTTTCCGGCACGACCACGATCACGCTGCGTGCCACCCAGGACCTCTCGAGCTTCCGGCTCGACTTCCTGCTGCCGGTCAGCCGCGTCACCGTCGACGGCCTCGTCGCCGGGCGGCAGCGCCCGCACCCCCACGAGCTCCTGGTCGAGCCGCAGCTGCCGCTGCTGCGCGGGCAGGAGGTCGACGTCCGCGTCACCTACGCCGGCGTGCCCGGCCGGTACTCGTACGCACGCGAGAGCAACTGGCTGGCCGACCGCAGCGAGGTCGTCGCCATGAACCAGCCGCACATGGCGCCGTGGTGGTTCCCCGCCAACGACCACCCGAGCGACAAGGCCACCTACGACATCCGCATCACCGGTCCGCGCGACCACCGGGTGGTGTCGAACGGCCTACCGGTGGGGCGCACGACGTCGGGCGCCTCCGCCACCACGCACTGGCGGGCCACCGACCCGATGTCGAGCTACCTCGCGTTCTTCGCCCTCGGCCGGTTCCAGGTGGAGCGCGGCATCCGCAACGGCCTGCCGTACTACCTCGCAGTGTCAAACCGGCTCCCGCACGGTGCCCAGGCATCCGCGATGCGCCTGATGCGGCGCACCTCGGCGATCACGGCGTTCCTCGCCCGGCGGGTCGGGCGGTACCCGTTCGAGTCCACCGGCGGCCTCGTGACCTCGCTGAACGTCGGCTTCGCGCTGGAGAACCAGACCCGACCCACCTACCCGGTGGTCTCCGAGCACGACGTCTACCTGGTGGTCCACGAGCTCGCCCACCAGTGGTTCGGCGACTCGGTGGCGGTGGCCCGGTGGCGCGACATCTGGCTCAACGAAGGGCTCGCGACGTTCTTCGAGGTCGTCTACGACGACGCCGCCGGTAGCGGGCCGTCGGCCCGGCAGTGGTTGCGCGACAGCTACGCCGCCTATCGCGGCGACGCCGCGTTCTGGCGGCTGAACATCGCGAACCCCGGCCCCGCCCACATCTTCGACGACGCGGTCTACAGCCGCGGGGCCATGGCCACCCAGGCGCTCCGCAACCGGGTCGGCGAGCGCGCGTTCTGGCGGATCCTGCGCACCTGGGTGAGGGGCCGCCACGACGGCGTCGGCAGCTCGGCGGCCTTCGAGGCGCTCGCCGAGCGGGTCAGCGGGCGGCAGCTCGACGGGTTCTTCCACGCCTGGCTGCGCGCCCCCCGTCCGCCGGCCCGCACCCGCGTGAACGGCTTGCGGTAGCACCTCCCGACGGTAGTAACGTCCGTCACATGTCACTCGGGTCCGACAAGCACGCCCCGCGACGCGACCGCGTCCCGCCGACCGACCGCCGACTGATCGTCGCCGCAAGCATCTGCCTGGCGATCCCGATCGTCGCGCTCATGGCGGTGCCCACCTACGCGCGCGAGGACCCGGAGCTGTTCGGGTTCCCGTTCTTCTTCTGGTACCAGCTGCTCTGGGTGTTCCTGTGCTCCGGCTTCACGTGGACCGCGTACAAGCTGGTCCAGGCCGCCCGCCGCGGTCGCAAGGACGGTGACTCATGAGCGCCCCGGCACCGCTGGCGGCGTCGGGCGGCATCAACGGCGTGGCGCTCGGCGTCCTGATCGGGCTGTTCCTCGTCGTCACCGTGCTCGGGTTCATGGCCACGCGCTTCCGGCGGGCCGAGAGCCTCGACAGTCTCGACGAGTGGGGGCTCGGCGGCCGCAAGTTCGGCACCTGGGTCACCTGGTTCCTGCTCGGCGGCGACCTCTACACGGCCTACACGTTCATCGCAGTGCCGGCCGCGATGTTCTCGCTGGGCGCGGTGGCCGGCTTCTTCGCGGTGCCGTACACGATCGTGCTCTACCCGATCATCTTCATCTTCATGGCGCGGCTGTGGTCGGTCAGCCATCGGCACGGCTTCGTGACGCCGGCCGACTTCGTGAGCGGCCGCTACGACCATCGCGGTCTCTCGCTCGCCGTCGCCGTCACCGGCTTCGTGGCGACGATGCCCTACATCGCGCTGCAGCTGGTCGGCATCCAGGCCGTGCTCGAGGTGTCCGGCATCGGCGGTGGCGACAGCTGGATCGCCCGCGACATGCCGCTGTTCATCGCCTTCGCGGTGCTCGCGGCCTACACCTACAACTCGGGACTGCGCGCCCCGGCAGTGATCGCCTTCGTCAAGGACACGCTGATCTACATCGTGGTGATCGTGGCGATCGTCTACCTGCCCGGCCAGGTAGGCGGCTGGGACGCCGTCTTCGGCGCGGCCGCGGAGAAGATGAACAGCACCAACGAGGCCACCGGGGCGCCCACCGGTGCGTTCATCCCCGGCGAGGGCCAGGCGTTCGCCTACGCCACGCTCGCACTCGGCTCGGCGATGGCGCTGTTCATGTACCCGCACTCGATCACGGCGTCGCTCTCGTCGGGCAGCCGCAACACGATCCGCCGCAACGCCGCGATCCTGCCGGCGTACTCGCTCGTGCTCGGCCTGCTCGCCCTGCTCGGCTGGGTGGCCATCGCGGCCGGCACGGAGCCGGTCACGGCCAGCGGCGAGCCCAACCCGCAGCTCGTCGTCCCGCAGCTGTTCGAGGACTTCTTCCCGTCCTGGTTCGCCGGAGTCGCGTTCGCCGCCGTGGCGATCGGTGCCCTGGTGCCGGCCGCGATCATGTCGATCGCCGCCGCGAACACCTTCGCCCGCAACATCTACAAGGAGTGGCTCAAGAAGGACGCCACCCCCGCGCAGGAGGCCAAGGTCTCGAAGCTGATGTCGCTGGTGGTGAAGGCGTTCGCGCTGGTGTTCGTGCTCACCCTCGACAACCAGAACGCCATCAACTTCCAGCTCCTCGGCGGCATCTGGATCCTGCAGACCTTCCCGGCGATCGTGTTCAGCCTCTACACGCGCTGGTTCAACCGGTGGGCGCTGCTCGCGGGCTGGGCCGCCGGCATGGTCTACGGCACCGTGGCCGCCTACCGGGTGATCAACCCGATCACCGGCAAGAACTTCGGCGGCTCGCTCGCCGAGATCCCCGGGCTGGGCGACATGGGCTACATCGCCATCACCGCGTTCGTGCTGAATCTGGCGGTCCTGGTGCTGCTCACGCTGCTGCTGCGGGCGCTCAACGTCTCGAACGGCCGCGACGTCACCGCGCCCGGCGACTACTTCGCCGACGCTGGCGACCCGCGGGTCGACGCCGACCTCGCTGAGGACGACGAACCTCACCCGGGGCGAGCCGGAGCCGGGAGCCACCTCGACGAAGCGGGTGCCAGACTCCGAGTCGTGACCTCAGCGCCCCGCGACGTCGTCGTCCTCGGCTCCACCGGGTCGATCGGCACCCAGGCCCTCGACCTGGCGCGGGCCCATCCCGACCGGTTCCGCGTCGTCGGGCTGACTGCGGGCGGCAGCAACGCCGCGCTGTTCGAGCAGCAGGTGGCGGAGTTCGCCCCCGCGGTGCACGGGCTGGGGGAGGAGGCCTCGATCGAGGCGGCTGCGCACCCGTGCGACGTCGTGCTCAACGGGATCACCGGGGCGGTGGGACTGCGACCCACGCTCGCCGCGCTCGACGCCGGCCGCACCCTCGCGCTGGCCAACAAGGAGTCGCTCATCATGGGCGGCCCGCTGGTGCTGGAACGGGCCGAGCCCGGCCAGATCGTGCCGGTCGACTCCGAGCACAGCGCGCTCGCCCAGTGCCTGCGGGGCGGCCGGGCCGACGAGGTGCGGCGGCTCGTGCTCACCGCGAGCGGCGGGCCGTTCCGCGGCCGCAGCCGCGCCGACCTGGCCGGCGTCACCGTCGACGACGCGCTCGCCCACCCCACGTGGGACATGGGTCCGGTGATCACGATCAACTCCGCCACCTTGGTGAACAAGGGGCTGGAGGTCATCGAGGCGCACCTGCTGTTCGGGGTGCCGTTCGACCGGATCGAGGTGGTCGTGCACCCCACGAGCGTCGTCCACTCGATGGTGGAGTTCGTCGACGGCTCCACGCTGGTGCAGGCCAGCCCGCCCACCATGCTCATCCCGATCGCGCTCGGCCTGGCGTGGCCCGACCGGGTGCCCGACGCCGCTCCCGCCGTCGACTGGACCCGCGCGGAGACCTGGGAGTTCTACCCGCTCGACGACGACGCCTTCCCCGCGGTGGCGCTGGCCCGGACGGCGGGTGAGCGGGGCAGCACGGCGCCGGCCGTGTACAACGCGGCCAACGAGGTGTGCGTGGCGGCCTTCCGCGAGGAGCGGCTCGCCTTCGTCGACATCGTTCCCGTAGTAGCCGACGTCGTTGCCGCGCACGACGTACCCTCGGGGGAGCATCTCACCGTCGACGACGTGCTCGCCGCCGACGCGTGGGCCCGGCGCACCGCCGCCGATCTCCTCACCCGACGTACCTGACCGAGAGGCACAACCGCGTGACCGCCCTGCTCTACCTTCTCGGTGTCGTCGTCTTCGCCGTGGCGATCATGGCGTCGATCGGGCTGCACGAGCTCGGCCACATGATCCCGGCGAAGAAGTTCGGCGGGAAGGTCACCCAGTACTTCGTCGGCTTCGGCCCGACCGTGTGGAGCAAGCAGCGCGGTGAGACCGAGTACGGCATCAAGGCGATCCCGCTCGGCGGCTACGTGAAGATCGTCGGCATGCTGCCGCCGGCGGCCGAGGAGCTCGCCGAGCCGGTCGGCGTCGACGAGGACGGCAACCCGGTGCACCGGGTGCGCAAGTCCAACACGGGGCTGTTCACCCAGCTCATCTCCGACGCCCGCAGCGCCGAGTGGGAGCTGATCGGCCCCGAGGACGAGGACCGGCTCTTCTACAAGATGCCGTGGTGGAAGAAGGTCGTCGTGATGGCCGGCGGCCCGTCGGTGAACCTGCTCATCGCGTTCCTGCTGTTCTGGCTGCTCTTCGGTGTCTACGGCGAGCGCACCCAGGAGCCGACTCCGGGTCAGCCGCAGCTTGCCTCGGTGTCCGAGTGCGTGCTGCCCATCGACCGGGAGGGCGGCAAGTGCACGCCCGCCGACCCCGTGGCGCCCGCCAACGAGGCCGGGCTGAAGCCGGGCGACGTCATCACCAGCTTCAACGGCGAGGAGGTCGCCAGCTGGGACGAGCTCAAGGACCTGATCCGCGACAACGAGGACGGCGAGGCCGTCATCGGCTACGAGCGCGACGGCGCGGCCCTCGTGGGCCGCACCAACACCACCGTCGAGGCCCGGCCCACGTCGGACACGGACGAGACCCTCACCGAGGTCGGCTTCCTCGGGGTCACCCCCGAGACCGAGACCAACATCGAGACCGGCGGTCCGATCTTCACCCTCGACCGGATGGGCACCATGACCGTCGACACGGTCAAGGCGCTCGCCACGCTGCCCGTGAAGGTGTGGGGTGTCGCCAAGGCGATCGTCGGCGTCGAGGAGCGGGCGCAGGACAGCCCGGTCAGCGTCGTCGGCGGCGGCCGGCTCGCGGGGGAGACCACCTCCCACGACGAGATCCCCGTGCTCGACAAGACCATGTTCCTCATCGCCCTGATCGCCGGCTTCAACCTGTTCATCGGCCTGTTCAACTTCGTGCCGCTGCTGCCGCTCGACGGCGGCCACATCGCCAGCGCCCTCTGGGAGGCCATGCGCCGCGGCCTCGCCCGGCTGCGCCGCCGCCCCGACCCCGGCTACGTCGACGCCGCCAAGCTGCTACCCGTCGCCTACGTCGTCGCCGCCGCGATGTTGGTGATGGGCCTGGTCCTCATCGTCGGCGACCTCGTCGTCCCCATCTCCATCTACGGCTAGAGCTGGTGCGCTGACCCGTCAGAAATGCGCCGACCCGTCACTTGTACGACTGACGGGTCAGCGCATTTCTGACGGGTCAGCGTCGAGCCGTAGATTGGGGGCATGACCGCCATCGACCTGGGGATGCCCGCCGCGCCACCGCCGGTGCTGGCGCCCCGCCGACCCACCCGCCAGATCCAGGTCGGGAAGGTCGGGGTCGGCAGCGAGTCGCCGATCTCGGTGCAGTCGATGACCACGACGCTCACCTCCGACGTGAACACGACCCTCCAGCAGATCGCCGAGCTCACCGCCACCGGCTGCGACATCGTGCGTGTCGCCTGCCCCAGCCAGGACGACGCCGACGCGCTGCCGGAGATCGCGCAGCACTCGCAGATCCCGGTGATCGCCGACATCCACTTCCAGCCGAAGTACGTCTTCGCGGCGATCGACGCCGGCTGCGCCGCGGTGCGGGTGAACCCCGGCAACATCCGTAAGTTCGACGACCAGGTGAAGGAGATCGCCCAGGCGGCCTCCGACCGCGGCACGAGCATCCGGATCGGCGTCAACGCCGGCTCGCTCGACAAGCGGCTGATGGAGAAGTACGGCAAGGCCACGCCCGAGGCGCTCGTCGAGTCGGCGGTGTGGGAGGCCGGCCTGTTCGAGGAGCACGGCTTCCGCGACTTCAAGATCTCGGTGAAGCACAACGACCCCGTGGTGATGGTGCGCGCCTACGAGCTGCTCGCCGAGGCGGGTGACTGGCCGCTGCACCTCGGCGTCACCGAGGCCGGGCCGGCGTTCCAGGGCACGATCAAGTCCTCGGTCGCGTTCGGTCACCTGCTCAGCCAGGGCATCGGCGACACCATCCGCGTCTCGCTGTCGGCCCCGCCGGTGGAGGAGGTCAAGGTCGGCCTCCAGATCCTGGAGTCGCTCAACCTCAAGCCGCGCCGCCTCGAGATCGTCAGCTGCCCGAGCTGCGGCCGCGCGCAGGTCGACGTCTACAAGCTCGCCGACGAGGTCACCGCCGGCCTCGACGGGCTCGAGGTGCCGCTGCGCGTCGCCGTCATGGGCTGCGTCGTCAACGGCCCCGGCGAGGCCCGCGAGGCCGACCTCGGCGTCGCGTCCGGTAACGGCAAGGGCCAGATCTTCGTGAAGGGCGAGGTCATCAAGACCGTGCCCGAGTCGAAGATCGTGGAGACGCTGATCGAGGAGGCCATGCGGATTGCCGAGGGCATGGACGCCGTCGAGGGGTCCGAGGCCTCCGTCACGGTGTCGTGACGACGGAGCGCACCGAGGATCGGCTGCTCCGCGAGCCCGACTTCCAGCGCTACCTGGCCGCCCGCGGCCTGTCGGTCTTCGGCACGATCGTCACGCTGATCGCGCTGCCGGTGCTCGTGTACCGGCTCACCGACTCCGCCTCGCTCACCGCGCTGGTGGCCGCGCTCGAGGCGTCGCCGTACCTGCTGTTCGGCCTGGTCGCCGGCGCCCTCGGCGACCGGTGGGACCGCCGGCGTGTGATGGTGTCGGCAGACCTGCTCGCCGGCCTGGTCGTCGCCACGGTGCCGATCGCGCACTGGCTCGACCTGCTCACCGTGCCGCACCTGCTCGCCGTCGCGTTCCTCGGCCCGGCGCTCGGCGTCTTCTTCGACGGCGCCACCTTCGGCGCCCTGCCCACGCTGGTGGGCCGGCCGCGGATCGCGCAGGCGAACTCCTACGTGTGGTCGCTCCAGGGCGCGGCCGAGGTGGTCGTGCCGGGCCTGGTCGGCATCGCGCTCGCGGTGCTGCACCCGGCGACGCTGCTGCTGGTCGACGCCGCCTCGTTCGTGGCGTCGGCGGCGCTCATCGCCGCGATCCGCGGCCGGTTCCAGGAGGACCGAGAGCCCGCCCCGTTCACGCTGCGGCGGCTCGGTGTCGAGATCGGGGAGGGGATGAGCTACCTGCTGCGGCACGCCGGCATCCGCTCGATGACGATCGTGGGGTTCGCCCAGTGCCTGTCGGGCGGCGGCTTCGTGGCGCTGATGGTGGTGTGGGCCGACCGGCAGCTCGACATCGGCACCGAGGGGCTGCGGTTCGGGATCGTCTACGGCTCCTGGGCGGTCGGCGGCATCATCGCCTCGCTCATGCTGCCGCGGATCCTGCGGCGCGGGGTGACGCCGGCCCGCATCACGCTGCTCGCGCTGCCGGTCTCGGCCGTGATCGGCGTCGTCACCCCGGTGTGGACGGCGTGGTGGGCCGGCGCGCTGTCGCTGTTCGCGTGGAGCATCTTCTACACGACCGTGGTGGTGAACTCGATCAGCTACCGCCAGCAGGTGACGCCGGAGCCTCTGCTCGGCCGGGTCAACACCGCGGGCCGGATGCTGTCGTGGGGCCTCGGCTGGACCGGCGGTGCCTTCCTCGCCGGCGCGCTCGCGGGCGGACTCGGCGTCCGCAACACGATGCTGGTGATGACGTCGATCTCGTTCCTCGGCGTGGCGGTGGCCTGGACGTCGCCGCTGCGCGCCGCCGTCACCGAGCCGAGCTCGGACGAACCGGCCCCTGCCTCCTAGGAACGCCGCTACATTCCGGCGCATGGACGTGCGCCGGGTGGGCGTCACCGGCCACCGCGCCCTGGCCGAGCCGGACGAGGTGCGCCGCGAGGTGGACGTCGTGCTCGACGGGCTGGCGGAGCCGCTGACGGCGGTGTCGTCGCTCGCCGAGGGCGCCGACCGGCTGGTCGCGCAGGCGGTGCTCGACCGCGGCGGCAGGCTCGACGTCGTGCTGCCGCTGGAGCCGGCCGACTACGAGACCGACTTCGCCGACGCCGCCTCGCGTGCCGAGTTCCACCGCCTCCTCGACGCGGCGGACGCGGTGACCACGGTGCCGCCGGCCGCGACCCGCGAGGACGCCTACGCCGCGGCCGGTGACGCCGTCGCCGCGGGCTGCGACGTGCTGCTCGCGCTGTGGGACGGCGAGCCCGGGCGCGGGCGCGGCGGCACGGCCGAGGTCGTAGCAGGCGCTCGCGCCCAGGGCCGCCGGGTCGAGGTGCTCACCGTCGTCAGAGCCGTGCCGTGCTGAGGGCGCTGTCCGACTCCCGCGTCCGGTGGTGGCTGCTCGCGGCCTTCTGGGCCGTCGTGATCGTGCTCGGCGTCACCGGCTTCGCGGCGCAGGCCGAGCAGTCCGGCGACGACGCCACCAGGCTCGACACGATCTACAGCACGCTGCAGCTGATCACCCTCGACTACAGCGGGTCGGGCGGCGACATCGACTGGCGGCTCCAGGTCGCCCGGTTCGTGGTGCCGATCGTGGCGGCCTGGACGGTGATCCAGGCGGTCTCGGTGGTGTTCGCCGCCGAGGTGCGCCGCGCCCTCGCCCGGTTCGCCTCCGACCACACCGTCGTCGCCGGCCTCGACGACGTCGGCACCGGCCTCGCCCACGCCCTGGCCGAGGCGGGGGAGACGGTGGTGGCGGTCGACCCCGACCCGGCGCGGGCGGCGGCGCTGCGCGAGTCCGACGACCGGATCCGCACCGTGGTCGCCGACCCCACCGACGCCGGCGTGCTCGCCGGCCTGCGCCTCGACCGCGCCCGCCGGCTCGTGGCCGCCACCGCCGACGACGCCGCCAACGTCACCGTCGCCACCGCCGCCGCGGCGGTGCCCCGCGCGGCCCGGCGGCCCGCGCTGCGGGTGGCCGTGCGGCTCGCCGACGCCGAGCTCGTGGCGCTGCTGCGCTCCTCCGACCTCGAGGGCGGCGACACCACCCGGCTCACCTACTTCAGCCTCCACGAGCGGGCCGCACGCGCTCTGCTCTCCGAGCACCCGCCGTTCGGCGCGGACGCGAGCGATGCGCGCGTGCTCGTGATCGGACTCGGCCACCTCGGCCGCGACCTCGTCGTCGCCCTCGGCCAGCAGTGGGCGCGGATCCACCCGGACCGGCCACTCGACCTCACCCTCGTCGACCCGCACGCCTCGGGCCGGTGGGCGGCGCTGCTGCAGCGGCACCCCGCGCTGAGCGGTCTCGGCGACCCCACGCTGGTCGACTGCGACCTCGAGACCCCCACGGCGGAGGGCCTCGCGCGATACGCGGCCGCCGTCGACCGTGGCCCCACCTGGGTGGCGGTCACCCACGCCGTCGAGGCGTCGGCGCTCGCCGCCGCCGTCTACCTCTACCAGCGGCTTCCGCGCGGCGCGGTGCCGATCGTGGTGCGGATGCCGAGCCGGGCCGGGCTGGGGTCGCTGCTCGCCCAGGTCGGTGGCGCCCGCGAGGTGTTCCCCGGCATCTCGGTGTTCCCGTTCCTCGACCGGGCCTGCACCCTCGCCGCCCTCGACGGCGGGGTGCGCGAGCAGCTCGCCCAGGCCGTGCACGAGGACTACCTGGCCGGCCTCGCCCCCGACGCCCCCGGCCTGCGCCGCACCTGGGACGAGCTCGACGACGACGAGCGCGACCTCAGCCGGCGCCGGGTCGACGGCATCATCGGCGACCTCGCCGCCGTCGGCTGCGAGCTGGCACCGTTGCGACGGTGGGGCGCGCCCGGTCTCGAGCTCGTCGGCGACCAGCTCGACCGGATGGCCGAGCGCGAGCACACCCGCTGGTACGACGACCGCCGCGCCGACGGCTGGACCCACGGCGACGTGCGCGACGACGGCGCCAAGGTGAACCCGCTGCTGCTCCCGTGGTCCGAGCTCTCGGAGGAGGCACGGCGAGAGCAACCGCGCCTCGGCCCGCGGGCTGCAGGACCTGCTGGCCCGCGCGTCGTTCGAGGTGGTCGTCGCTAACCCAGGGCAGCGATCATCTGGTCGAGCTGCTGCACCATCGGCGTGAGGTTCCACGACGCCGCCATCGAACGCGCCTCGTGCAGCGCGGCGAGCGCCTCGTCGCGGCGGCCGAGCTTGCCGAGCACCTCGCCGCGGTTGGCGGTGGCGATCAGCACGCCCTGACCGTCGCCGTTCGTCCGCGCGAGGCCGAGCTGCTCGTCGAGGCAGGCGAGCGAGCCGGGCAGGTCGCCCTGCTGCTGCAGCAGGATCGCCCGATTGCCCACCGCCGCGGCCAGACCGACGGTGTCGCCGGTGCGCCGGCAGATCTCCTCCTGCTCCGCGAGCAGCGGGCCCGCCGTCGCGAGGTCGCCGCGCCCGAGCGCCAGCAGCGCCCGCTCACCGAGCGCCCGCTGCAGCCCGGCATCGTCCTCTCCGGCGCGGCAGGCCTCGGCGAGCGAGACCCACACCGGCTCGGCCTCGGCGGCCCGGCCGGACTGGTACAGCAGCGTGACGGCGTCGGTGAGCACCCGTGCCTGCTCGCCCGGGAGGCCGAGGGTGGCGTACTGCGCGCCGCAGTCCACGAGGTCGCGGACGGCGGCGCCGTGGTCGCTCAGCGCCTGGTGGATCTGCGCGCGGTTGGCGAGCAGCGGCACCAGCGACGCCGGGTAGGTGCGCAGCAGGGGCTCGGCGGCGGCGTAGCGCGACAGCGCCGAGCCCAGGTCCTGGCGGGCGATGTCGACGGCGGCGAGGTTGCTGAGCGCGATCCCGCCGGCGGCGCTGTCGCTGAGGCGCGCGGCGAGCTCGGCCTCCTCGGTGTGGCTCGCGAGGGCGCCGGCCAGGTCGCCGAGCTCGCGCTGGGCGATGCCGAGCGGTCCGAGCCCGAGCACGACGGCGCGCAGCGCCCCGGTGGATCGTGCGGTGAGCACCGCCTCGGTCGCCAGGTCGCGGGCCCGCGGCCATTGCTGCAGGTCGACGGCGATCCGGGCGCGGCCGTCGAGGGCACGGGCGAGCAGCGTCTCGTCGGAGAGCCGCCGGGCCAGCGCCTCGCCCTCGGCGCCGCGGGCCTCGGCCTCGTCATACCGGCCCACCTGCCGCAGCACGTTCATCTCGCCGAGGCCGGCCGTGGCCGCCGCCGTCAGGTCGCCCCGGGCCTCGGCCTCGACGCGCATCGTCTCGTAGGTCGCCAGCGCCGCGGTGGGGTCGCCGAGGGTGCTGAGGACGCCGGCCCGCCCGGTGAGCGCGAGCCCGGTGCCGACGGCGTCGCCCACCGACCGGCACACCTGCTCCTGCTCGTCGTAGAGCGCGAGCGCCTCCGGCTCGCGGCCCTCGGCGAGTCGCACCGAGGCGAGGTTGCCGAGCGCGGCCTGCAGCAGGTCGGCGTCGTCGAGGGCGCGGGCGAGGTCGAGGGCCTCGGTGAGCAGCTCGGCGGCCGCCGTCGTGTCGCCGAGGTCGCGGCGCACCAGGCCGAGGTTGCCGACGGCCCGCTGGAGCACGCCGTCGTCGCCGTCCGCCCGTGCGAGCGCCGCGCACTCCTCGAGCGCCTCGGCCGCGGGGCCGAGCTCGCCCTGGGTCCACAGCGCCGCGCCGAGGTTGAGCAGCGAGGCACGCAGCCGCGCCGGCCCGCGGTCCCCGGCGTCGCCGCGGTAGCGGTCGACCAGGTGCCGGTGCAGCCGCGCGGCCTCGGTGGGATGTCCGGCGTCGGTGACCAGCCGGGCCACCGCCCACACCCGGTCGGCGGAGTGGGCCGCCGGGTCGGCCACCACCGGCGCGTAGCCGCGCACGACGTCGAAGCCGGCCTCGTCGAGCCGGGCCCAGAGCCGTCGCAGGTCGCCGGGCGCCTGCGGGTAGGCGAGGTCGAGGAAGGCGAGGTCGGCGGCCGTCGCCGCGGCCGCCGCCGGGTCGCCGGCCGCGAGCTGGTGCCACGGCAGCTCGTCCACGGTGCGGGGCGACAGCTCGCGGCCCGCGAAGTAGGTGGCCAGCACGCCGTGGGCCCGGGCCCGGTCGGCGTCGGTGGGCAGGTAGCGGTCCTCGACCGCGGTGCGGTGGTCGTCGGTGGCGAAGCCGAGCCGCCCCGACCGGGTCAACAGCCCGTTCTCGGCGGCCAGCACCAGCGGCGACCACACGGCGCCGGGCACGTCGAGCAGGTCGAGCAGCTCCGGCTCGGTGAGCCCGCGCCGAGCCGCCCACAACGCGCGCATGGCGTCGCCCACCAGGCCCGCTCGCTCGGTCTCGAAGTCCTGCTCGTACCGCGCCAGCACCAGCTCGAGCAGGTCGTCGAGGCTCGCGGCCGCCAGGTAGTGGTCGAGCACCGCCCCGATCGTGAAGTGGTCGCCGTGCTGCCGCAGCTCGTCGAGCACGGTGCGCAGGTAGAGCGCGCTGCCGGTGTGCGGCGAGCCGGCCAGCCGCTGCACGTGCTGCGCGTCCAGTCCCTTCGCCCAGCGCGCCAGGAACGACGTCGTGTACGCCGCCCGCTCGGCCGCGGTGAGCGGCGGCACCTCCACCACCGGCCAGCCGTGCCGCAGCGCGGCCTCGACCGGACGCCGTCCGGTCGTGGTGACGACCACCCGCACGCCGTCCGCGACGCCGGCCGGTGGCAGCCAGGTGAGGTCGGGCGCGCCGTCGACGTCGTCGAGCAGGTCGGCGCCGTCGACCACCACCACGGCCGGGCCCGCGGGGTCGGCGAGCGCGCCGAACAGCTGCGACCGGCCCACCACCGCGCCCGGCTCGACCGGGTGCCCCAGCGCGGCCGCGACCCGCCCGGCGAGGTCGTGCCAGTCGCTCGACTCCGGCGTGGCGCCCACGTGGTGCCGCACCACCACCGGCCCGGTGAGGGTGTCGAGCCACGACGACACCACCGCCGTCAGGTCGCTGCCCGGAGCGCCCGCCACCACCAGCGGCACCCGGCCCGGGTGCGCGTCGAGCCGGGCGACCACCTCGGGACGCGGCGCCGAGCCGGCCGACCGGGCCCGCCCGAACGCCGCGTGCGCGGCCGACGCCCGCTCGAGCCCGTCCGGAACGTCGTCCGCGGGGAACAGCCGGTCGACCAGCTCCAGCAGCTCGCCGAGCACCTGCCGGCCGAGCTCGGCCGGGTCGCCGAACTCGGCGCACGGGAGGCCGGAGGCGCGGATCCGGTCCTTGAGGTCGTCGAGCCGGTCGGCGTCGACGTCGTCGCGCAGCACCGCCTGCTCCTCCGGCGAGCGGGTCTCCACGTAGCCGGGGTCGCGCAGGTGGAAGAACGCATGCCCGGCCGAGCCGGCGTCGTTGAGCACGCCGTGCAGCACCTCGAGCTCGGTGACCGACGTGCCGCCGAGCGGCGCGAGCCACGGCAGCTGGTCGACCAGCCCGGAGGGCAGCTCCTCCGGCACCCAGCCGTAGCGCTGGCCGAGCAGGCCGAGGAAGAACGGGCGGCTGCGGTCGATCTCGGCGAGGCACACGGGCAGCACGGCGCCCTCGGCCTTCTGCTCGTCGGTGACGCCCCAGCGCAGGTCGACCTCCGACCACGCGACCCCGCGCTGCTCGCAGACCCGCCGCACCTGCGGGAACACCCGCTTGACCAGCTCCTCGCGCTCGGCCTGCATGTCGCGGAAGGTGGAGGAGACGAACACGCGGATCGCGCGGTCCTCCATGGCCGGCATCCTGCCAGCGCACGGGCCTGCCCGCGCCGGTTCGCTGATCTAGAGTGCGGCCCGTGCCTGCCGCCCTGCGCCACGGAGTCCGGGTGCTGGGCAGCACTGACCTCGACGAGTTCCTGGCCCTCGCGGGCCAGGACCCGGTGGTGAACGTGTTCGCGCTCTACCGCGCCCGCACCACCAGCCTCGAGCCCCGCTGGCTCGGCGGCGAGGTGTGGGGCCGGTTCGACGACGGGCGCATGGTCGCCGCCTGCCACGTCGGCGCCAACCTGGTGCCCGTGCAGGCGAGCGAGGACGACGCCGCCGCGTTCGCCGAGCGCGCGCTCACCCGCAACCGCTCCGTCACCACGATCGTCGGCCCGCACCCACCCGTGCGCGCGTTCTGGAACGGCGTCGCGGGCACCTGGGGACGCCCGCGCGAGACCCGGTGGGAGCAGCCGCACCTGGAGCTCGCCGGCCCGCCCGCCGTCGAGCCGGATCCCGGGGTGCGCCGCACCGACCGGCGCGACATGACGCTGCTCTACCCGGCGTGCGTCGCGATGTACACCGAGGAGGTCGGCGTCTCGCCCGAGGCCGGCGGCAACAGCGACCTGTACCGCGCCCGGGTGACCCAGCTGGTGTCCCGCGGCTGGTCGTTCGCGCGCTTCGAGGGCAACCGGCTGGTGTTCAAGGCCGAGGTGGCGTGCGCCACCGACCTCGCCGCCCAGATCCAGGGCGTGTGGGTGCCGCCCGACCGGCGCGGCGAGGGCATCGCCGTCGCCGGCATGGCCGCGGTCGTGGAGCTCGTGCGCGCCGAGATCGCACCGACGGTGTCGCTCTACGTCAACGACTGGAACCTCGCCGCCCGCCGTGCCTACGAGCGGGTGGGCTTCCAGGAGACGGCGCGGTTCTCGACCGTGATGTTCTGAGCCGGCCGGGTTCGCTCACGGCCGAGCCGGAGCCCGAGACTCCGGCTACAGCTCGGAGGGGGGAGGTGGAACTCCGAGGGAGGTGCGAACAGGTGAGCCCTACCCAGCCCCGCCGACTGCCACACCTGCGACCCCGACCGGTCTGGACCAGCGGGCCCGTAGCCTGGCCGCCATGTCTCCCGCACGCAGTGCCCGGATCATGGCCGGCATCTTCGCGGTGAGCGGCGTCGTGCACCTCGCGCGGCCGCAGACCTACGAGCCGACCATGCCGTCGTGGGTGCCGGCCCACCGCGAGGTGATCCTCGGCAGCGGGGTCGCGGAGCTGGCGCTGGCCGCCGGCCTGCTGACGCCGCCGACCCGCCGGCTCGCCGGGTGGGGGAGCGTCGCGCTCCTCCTCGGCGTCTTCCCGGCCAACGTCAAGATGGCCCTCGACGCGCTCGCCGGCGACAACACCGGGCTGCAGGCAGCCACCCTCGCCCGGCTGCCGCTGCAGTGGCCGATGATCCGCGCCGCCCACGCCGCCACCCGGGAGCGGTAACTGGGAGGAACCGGACCGCGGGCGGCGGTTAGCCTTCGCGCATGATCCTCCGGATGTCCCGCCTCTTCGTCCGCACCCTGCGCGAGGACCCCGCGGACGCCGAGGTCCCGAGCCACCGGGCCCTGGTCCGCGCCGGCTACATCCGTCGCAACGCGCCCGGCATCTACACCTGGCTCCCGCTCGGCCTGCGGGTGCTGCGGCGCATCGAAGGGGTCATCCGCGAGGAGATGGACGGCATCGGCGCCCAGGAGCTCAGCTTCCCCGCGCTGCTGCCCCGGGAGCCCTACGACGCCACGGGCCGCTGGACCGAGTACGGGCCCAACATCTTCCGGCTCAAGGACCGCAAGGGCGGCGACTACCTGCTCGGCCCCACGCACGAGGAGATGTTCACCCTCGTGGTGAAGGACCTCTACTCCTCCTACCGCGACCTGCCGCTGTCGATCTACCAGATCCAGACGAAGTACCGCGACGAGTCGCGCCCCCGCGCCGGACTGCTCCGAGGCCGCGAGTTCGTGATGAAGGACTCCTACTCCTTCGACATCGACGACGCCGGGCTCGAGGAGAGCTACCAGCGGCACCGCGACGCCTACGTCCGGATCTTCGACCGGCTCGGCTTCGAGTACGTGATCGTCAAGGCCACCTCGGGCGCCATGGGCGGCTCGCGGTCCGAGGAGTTCCTGGCCCGCGCCGACGTCGGCGAGGACACCTACGTGCGGTGCACCACCTGCGACTACGCCGCCAACGTCGAGGCGGTCGAGACCCCGGCGCCCGCCGAGGTCGGCTACGACGACGCCCCGGCCGCGCACGCGGAGCGGACGCCCGACACCCCGACCATCGACACCCTGGTCGACCACCTCAACGCCGCGCACCCGCGCGACGACCGGCCCTGGGCGGCGTCCGACACGCTCAAGAACGTGCTCGTCGCAGCTGGTGCACCCCGACGGCACCAAGGAGCCGCTGGCCATCGGCGTGCCCGGCGACCGCGAGGTCGACCTGAAGCGGCTCGGCGGCCAGCTCGAGCCGATCGAGGTCGAGCCGATGGACGAGGTGGGCATGAAGGCCCATCCCGCCCTGGTCAAGGGCTACATCGGGCCCGGCGCGCTCGGGCTCGAGCAACGCCTCCGGCATCCGGTTCCTCGTCGACCCCCGCGTCGTCACCGGCACCCGCTGGGTCACCGGCGCCGACGTCGACGGCAGCCACGTGCTCGACCTGGTGGCCGGCCGCGACTTCACGCCGGACGGCACCATCGAGGCGGCCGAGGTGCGCGAGGGCGACGCCTGCCCCCGCTGCGCCGAGCGCGGCGACGGCGGCACGCTGGTGGCGGCCCGGGGCATCGAGATGGGTCACATCTTCCAGCTCGGCCGCAGCTACGCCGAGGCGCTCGGGCTCCAGGTGCTCGACGAGAACGGCAAGCTCGTCACCGTCACCATGGGCTCCTACGGCATCGGGCCGTCGCGCGGCGTCGCGGCCATCGCGGAGAACACCCTCGACGAGCAGGGTCTGTGCTGGCCCCGCAACGTCGCCCCCGCCGACGTGCACCTCGTGGCTGCCGGCAAGGACGAGGCGATCATCGCCGCCGCCGACCGGATCGCGCACGAGCTCGACACCGCCGGCGTCACGGTGCTCTACGACGACCGCACCGGCAAGGTCAGCCCGGGCGTGAAGTTCAAGGACGCCGAGATCATCGGCGTGCCCACCATCGTCGTGGTGGGCAGGGGCCTCGCCGACGGCATGGTGGAGGTCAAGGACCGCCGCAGCGGGGAGCGCGAGGACGTCGCCGCCGACGCCGTCGTCGACCACCTCGTGGCCCTGGTTCGCGGCTGATCCGGGACCTCAGGCCCGCCCCACCATCCCGTCGACGACGGCGTAGAGCGCGTCGCGCACCTCGGCGGTCGCCCGATCCCGGTCCTCGGCGCGGGCGGCGTAGAGCGCGGCCTCGTCGAGAGCGCCGCCGAGCACGTGGGCGAGGGGCGCCACCGGTTGCGGGGCGAGCAGTCCGGCGTCCATGAGCCGCTGGAGCGCGATCTCGACCAGCCCGAGGCCGTAACGGGTGGCGATCTCGCGCCACCGCTCCCAGCTCAGCGCGGCGGGAGCCTCCACGAGCACGATCCGGTGGATCTCCGGCTCGGCGCACACCGTCAGCCAGCCGTCGATCCCGGCGTGCAGGGCGGCCACCGGGTCGTCGTCGTCCGACCCGGCCAGCAGGGCGGCGATCCGCTCGACGATCTCGGCCTCCACCTGCTCGAACACGGCCGCGAACAGGTCCTGCTTGCCGCCGAACTGGTGGTAGAGCGCGCCGCGGGTGACGCCGGCCGCGCTCGCCACCTCGTCGGTGCCGACGGCGGCGTAGCCCTTCTGCGGCGAACAGCGGCCGCGCCGCCGCCACGAGCGCCGCCCGGGTGGCCGCCGTCCGGTCGGCCTGGGTTCGTTTGCTTTCCATACAACCTGTCCGTAAGTTACGTACAACCTGTACGCAAGAGTAGTGGAGCCGACCATGACCCGCACCGCCGTCGACCTGCCCGCAGGCACTGTGCACTACCGCGAGGTCGGGCCCGCCGACGGCCGGCCGGTCGTGTTCGTGCACGGCTTCCTCGTCGACGGCACGCTCTGGGCCGACGTCCCCGACCGGCTCGCCGCCCGCGGTCTGCGCTGCCTGGTGCCCACCTGGCCGCTGGGCTCCCACACCGAGGCGATGCGGCCGGACGCCGACCTCTCGCCCCGCGGCGTCGCGCGCGTCGTCCTCTCCTTCCTCGAGACGCTCGACCTCACCGACGTCACGCTCGTCGGCAACGACACCGGGGGAGCGGTCTGCCAGCTGCTCCTCGACGAGGACGCCTCGCGCATCGGCCGGCTCGTGCTCACCAACTGCGACGCCTTCGACACCTTCCCGCCGTTCCCCTTCGACCAGCTGTTCCGCGCCGCCCGCCGCCCCGGCGCCGGAAAGGCGCTGCTCCAGGCCCTGCGGATCGGGCGGCTCCGCACGAGCAGGCTCGGCTTCGGGTGGCTCGTGCACCGCCGGCTCAGTGCGTCCGAGACGCTGCCGTGGGTCACGCCCTACCTCACCGACGCCGGCGTCCGCCGCGATGTCGCCACCTTCGCCCGCGGCTGGACGGGTCACGAGCTCACCGACGCTGCCACCTGGCTGTCGCGCTTCGATCGGCCGGTGCTGCTGGTGTGGGCGCGCCGCGACCGGTTCTTCAAGCTGGCCCTGGCCGAGCGGCTGGCGGCCACCTTCCCCGATGCCCGCCTCGTCACGGTCGACGACGCCCTCACCTTCCTGGCCCTGGACCGACCGGACCTGCTCGCCGACGAGATCGCGGCCCACGTGGCCTGAGTCGGCCCGGGCGACGGCTGGGCCGAGGAGCAGGCGCACTCCGCCGTCCGCCCGTGCTAGGGAGGGTCGGCGCCGGCTCGTACGCTGCGCCACGTGAGCGGCATCGAGGCGGTCATCTTCGACTGGGGCGGCACGCTGACCCGCTGGCACGACATCGACTTCCATGCCGAGTCGCTGGCGCTCGCCCAGGCCGTGGTCGACGTCGACCACGACGTCGCGGTGTCGCAGCAGCGGCTCCTCGCCGCCGGTGACGCGGTGTGGGGCCGCAGCCGCGACCACCAGCAGAGCGCCACCGTCGCCGACCTGTTCACCGAGGCCGGCCTCGCGCACGACCCCGACCTGCTGCACGCCTACTACGAGTTCTGGGAGCCGCACACGCTCACCGACCCCGAGGTGCGGCCGCTCTGGGAGTGGCTGCGCGACAAGGGGGTCAAGGTCGGCGTGCTCTCCAACACCATCTGGTCCCGCGAGGTGCACGAGGGCTTCTTCCGCCGCGACGGCGTGCTCGACCTCGTCGACGGCGACGTCTACACCTCCGAGGTGCCCTGGACGAAGCCGTCACCGCACGCCTTCCGGGCCGCCATGGACGCGGTCGGCGCCACCGACCCGGCCCGCTGCGTCTACGTCGGCGACCGACTCTTCGACGACGTGTGGGGCGCGCAGAACGCCGGGCTCCGCGCCGTGCACGTGCCCCACAGCGTCATCCCGGCCGCGCAGCTCGGCCACACCGAGGGCGTGCCGGACGCCGTCGTCACCTCGCTCGGCGAGGTCCGGGAGGTCGTCCGGCGCTGGTCCTGACCCGCGGGACGAGGTGGTCGGTTCTGCAGGTTCGTGCAGGACACGTTCCTGACCGGTTCGGACGCTGGCCGGTCGACGGCGGCCGGGGCGAGGCTCACAAGCGATCATCCACCGCCGAACGGCGCCCGACCCGAAGGACCGACCACCCATGCGGACCACCTCTCTGCGCCTGCTCGCCGCCACCGCGGCCGGGCTCTCCACCCTCTCGCTCTCCCTCGTCGCCGCCCCCGCGTTCGCCCAGGTCGACCCGGAGGGCCTCGCCGCGGCAACCTGCGTCGAGCCCGACAGCCACGGCGCCGCTGCGCGCGGCGGCGAGCGCCCGGCCGACCACCGCGACATCTCGAAGGCGGAGCAGCGGGCCATCGAGGCGCGCACCGACCGCATCCTCGACCGCCGCGGCGGCGTGAGCGCCTTCGCCGGCAACGTGCCGGTCTACGTGCACGTGATGGCCGCCTCCAACGGCGCCGGCGACGTCAGCGCCAGCCAGATCTCCCAGCAGATCGCCGTCCTCAACAACACCTACGGCGGCGGCGAGTCGAGCCAGGCGGCCGACACCGGCTTCACCTTCACCCTGGCCGGCACCGACCGCTACTACAACGACACCTGGCACCGCGACGGCGCGAGCACGACCTACCGCTCGCAGACCCGCCAGGGCGGCTCGAACGCCCTCAACATCTGGCTGGTCGACTTCGCCTACCTCGGCGTCGCCACCTTCCCGTGGGACTACAGCAGCAGCCCCAGCATCGACGGCATCCGCGTCCAGTACTCCTCGCTGCCCGGCGGCTCGGCCACCAACTACAACCTCGGCGAGACGGCCACCCACGAGGCCGGCCACTGGCTCGGGCTCTACCACACCTTCCAGGGCGGCTGCACCAGCACCAACGACGAAGTGAGCGACACCCCGGCCCAGGGCAGCCCCACCGAGGGGTGCCCCACCGGCCGCGACTCCTGCTCGCTGGCGGGTGTGGACCCGATCCACAACTACATGGACTACAGCTACGACTCTTGCTACAACCAGTTCACCTCGGGCCAGAGCAGCCGCATGTCGTCGATGTGGGCCGCCTACCGCGCCTGAGCGTCGCAGCCGTGCACGTTTCTGCATTGCACGTATGTGGTGATCCGGCGTGATGGGCGGGCACTGAGCGGCTGTTGCAGACTCGTGCACGTCGGGTGTCCCCCCGGTTCCCACCCGGTTCCCGGCACTTGGCCATTCGTCCCCACGTAACGGCCACTAACTACAGCGGTCCGCGTACTCGTCCCTTCCGGGGAGCATCTCGGGAGTTCCCCGAAAGGAACGAGTTCGCGGACCGACTGTTTTTCGACGGCCCGGCCGCTCAGCGGCCGGGGAACGCGCGCGGTCGGCCGCCGAACGTGACCTCACCGAGGGCGCAGGCCACCAGTCGGTCGGTGCCGAAGCGGCGGTCGCCGCCGGCCGGGGTCTGGGAGACCAACGCCGGGTACGCCGTGGCGCAGGTGCGCTCGACCCGGGCCGCGGCCGCGCGCAGCGCCTCCGTGCCGCCGTCGACGTCGGGCAGCGCGTAGCCGGGCTGCGCCGCCGCCGGCGTGCCCCCGGCGTCGCGGATCAGCGCGGTGAGCAGGTCGCGGGCGACGCGGTGCGCGGCGTAGACGCGATCGAGGTCGGCGTACAGGTCGGGCTGGGCGGACTCGGAGGTCTGGGCGCCGAGGTAGCCCAGCACGTGCACCGCGGCGTACTCGGCGGCGAGGGCGTCCTGCAGGGCGTCGAGGTAGGTCACGACAGCAGCCCGAGGTGCTGGGCGGTGCCGGCCGTCATCGTGGCGAGCAGCGCGGCGAGGTTCCCGCTGACGGCGCGGTCGGCCGCCCGGGCCAGGGCCTGCTGGTGACGGCGCTCGCGGGCGGCCAGCCGTCGCCGCACCTCGGCCGCCGAGCCCGGACGGCGAGGGACCGGCTGGCCGGGGTCCTCGCCGTCGAGGGCGGCGAGGTGGGCGAGGTGCATCGCCTCCAGCGCGCCCACCGCGTCGGCGACCGCGGGCCGGCCTCGTGCGCCGCGCACAGCGGTCAGCGCAGCGACCACCTCAGTCCGCACCTGCTCGACCAGCCGGGTGTCGGCGTCCTGCGGCGCCGCTGGTGACGGCGTGGCCGACCTGCCGCCGTCGTCGCCGCCCGGCAGTGGCGACTCCGCGTCGCACCCGGCCGCGAGGGCCGCGGCGCCCGCGGCCACCAGCCCGAGCGCGGTGCGGCGGGACGCCGTCGGAAGACGGGCCGGGACGCGCTCTGGCACCGGGCGACCCTATCTCCGGGCGGCGTCGACCGACCGTGCGGTACGGCTATCGTGAGAGAGCACCACCACAACAGCACAGGAGGCGCGATCGTCATGACCGGGACGACGCAGACGAGTCGGATCGAGTCCGAGCTCACCGGTCCCCTGGCCGACCTCGGCCTCGATGTCGAGGCGGTCGAGCTGACACCGGCGGGCAAGCGCCGGGTGCTGCGGGTCGCCGTCGACCGCGACGGCGGGGTCACGATGGACGACGTCGCGGAGGCCACCCGCGAGGTGGGCCGGCTGCTCGACGGGTCCGACGTGATGGGCGAGCACCCGTACACGCTGGAGGTCACCTCCCGTGGTGTCGACCGCCCCCTGACGCTGCCGCGCCACTGGCGCCGCAACCGCGGCCGGCTGGTCAAGGTCACCCGCGCCGACGACGTGCTCACCGGCCGGGTCGGCGACAGCGACGACGAGGGCGCGACCCTCGAGGTGTCGGGGAACGAGCAGCGCGTCCGGTACGACGACATCGTGCGGGCGCTGGTGCAGGTCGAGTTCAACCGCCCGGCCGCCGGCCCCGAGGACGACGAGGAGGAGGACGCCTGATGGACATCGACCTGAGCATCCTGCGGATGCTGGAGCGCGAGAAGGAGATCAAGTTCGAGGTCCTCGTCGAGGCGATCGAGCAGGCGTTGCTCACGGCCTACGAGAAGACGCCCGGTGCCAAGGAGCGGGCGCGGGTGGTGCTCGACCGCAAGTCCGGTCACGTCACCGTGTTCGCCGCCGAGGTCGACGAGGAGGGCGAGGTCGTCGGCGAGTACGACGACACGCCCGAGGGCTTCGGCCGGATCGCCGCCACCACCGCCAAGCAGATGATGCTGCAGCGGCTGCGCGACGCCGAGGACGAGATCCGGTACGGCGAGTTCTCCGGCAAGGAGGGCGACCTCATCTCCGGGCTGATCCAGCAGGGCCGCAACCCCGCCGACGTGATGGTCGACCTCGGCCGGCTCGAGGGGCTGCTGCCGACCGGTGAGCGGGTCCCGGGGGAGGAGTACAAGCACGGCGACCGCATCAAGTGCCTCGTGCTCTCGGTGCGCAAGGGGCTGCGCGGCCCCCAGATCACCCTCACCCGCTCCCACCCCAACCTGGTGAGGAAGCTGTTCGCGCTCGAGGTGCCCGAGATCGCGGCGGGCAAGGTCGAGATCGCCGCGATCGCCCGCGAGGCGGGGCACCGCACCAAGATCGCGGTGCGCTCCGAGGCCCCTGGCGTCAACCCGAAGGGCGCCTGCATCGGCCCGATGGGGCAGCGGGTGCGCAACGTGATGGCCGAGCTGCACGGCGAGAAGATCGACATCGTCGACTGGTCCGACGACCCCGCCGAGCTCGTCGCACACGCGCTGTCGCCGGCGCGCGTCACCAGCGTCGAGATCGTCGACGCCGACGCCAAGTCGGCGCGCGTCGTCGTCCCCCAGTTCCAGCTCTCCCTCGCCATCGGCAAGGAGGGCCAGAACGCCCGCCTCGCGGCGCGACTCACCGGCTGGCGGATTGACATTCACGGGGATGAAGAAGAGGACTAGCACGGGAGCGAGGCGGCGGTGGTCGAGACCTCGCAAGGGATCTCGGGAACGCAGCGCCTCTCAGCCGAACACCCGCCACAACCTCGCCTCCGGCACCAGGTGGGCGTCGTCGCCCACATGCGCCCCGGGTGGCGGTGACCTGGTGATGTTCCTTCGCTCGGAGATCCTCATCAGCTCACCACCGCCGCGCGGCCTGGGGGGAGCGGTGACTCAGCCACGGATTGCGGCCCGGGATCGGTGGCCAGCCCACCGCCGGTCCACGAGAACGGTGGCTCACGCACCGCCCACCCGAGGCAAGGCGGTCGCGCCTGCGCGGACGGCGTGTCAAGCGCGCGGCCACCCCCGCTAGGGCGGAGGTCACCCCCAGCGCACGCACACGCGATCGTCGGCGTCGATCAGCACCTCGACGGTCGCGCCGGGGTCGAGCGGGCCGGCGGTCGCGGTCATCCGGAAGGCGCCGGGCACCTGGTCGAGCGCGGCCGCGGGGACGAGCACGAGCGCGGTCTCGCCCGGGTGGGCGTCGGCGACCTCGCCCAGCACGTCGGCGAGGTCGGCGACGTCGGCGCTGCCGAGCCGCTCGACGCCGACGCCGAGCGCGGTGGCCACCTCGGCACCGGTGCGGGCTGCCTCGTCGTCCGCCGCCACCCACACCTGAGCGACCCGACGGGCAGCGACACCGGCCACCAGCCGGTCGACCGCGCCGGGGCGGGCGAGGAGCAGCGTGGCCGCGCACTGGAGGGTGCTCACGACGTCGATGATGCCTGCCGGTTCGGCCTGTGGGCCGCCACTGGCTAGACTGGTCTGCGGTGGTCAGCCCGAGTCGCTCCGTGCCTGCGCCCGCTCCGTCCGGTTCGTCCGATGGTCCGGTCCGCACGTGCATCGGGTGTCGCGAGCGGGCCGCCAAGCGCGAGTTGGTGCGGGTGACCGCCGGAACCGACGCGGAGGGCCGCAGGGCCGCCGTACCGGATCCGACGGGCACGGCACCCGGTCGCGGGGCGCACCTGCACCCCACGTCCGCGTGTTACGACCTCGCGGTGCGGCGGAAGGCCTTCGGACGCGCATTGCGCGCCGAGCCCGGCCTGTCGCCCGCACCGGTGGGGGAGTGGCTGGCGAAGCGCTGAATGAACCGAGAAGAGACCGACAGGAACTGGAGCAGCAGCTCATGAGCACTCGATGAGTACCTCGCAATGAGGCTGTACACCCCCTAACGGCTCGATCACCGCAGGACGCGGGTCGGGCCCGAGAAAGTGAGAGACGTGGCCAAGACCCGAGTTCATGAACTCGCCAAGACATACGGCATCGAGAGCAAGGAAGTTCTCGAGAAGCTGAAGGAGATGGGCGAGTTCGTCAAGTCGCCCTCCTCGACCGTGGAGCTCCCGGTCGAGATGAAGTTCAAGAAGCAGTACGGCGACGCGCTGCTCGCCGCCCAGACGGCGAAGCCGGCCGACGCCGAGAAGGCCGAGAAGCCCGCGAAGAAGGCGGCACCCGCCAAGGCTGCGGAGGCCGAGCCGGCCGAGGCCGCCCCGGCGGCGGACGCCACCGAGACCGTCGAGCCGGCGCCGGCCGCGAAGTCCGCGCCGAAGCCCGGCCCCAAGCGGGCCGCCGAGCCGGCCGCCACCGAGGCCCCCGCGGCCGCCGAGGTCACCGAGACCGCCCCGGCCCCCGAGGCACCGGCGGCCGAGGGGCCCCCGGCGCAGGAGCCGCCGGCGGCATCGGCCACGCCGTCCGCGCCCGCGCCGAAGGCCCCGGCCCCCCGGCCGGTGGGCCGTCCCGGCGCGCCGCGGCCCGGCAACAACCCGTTCGCCCCGAGCCAGGGCATGGGCCGGCGTCCGGCCCCGCGCCCCGACACCGGCGACGACGACACCCGGCCGCCGCGGCCCCCCGCGGGCGGTCGGCCCGGCATGCCTCGCCCCAACCCGGCGATGATGCCCAAGTCCCCGGCCGCCTTCGGCCGCGGTGGCCCTGCCGGCCCCGGTGGCCCTCCCGGCCGCGGTGGCCCTCCGGGCCGCGGCGGTGCGCCTGCCCGCGGTGGTGCGGGCGGTCCCGGCCGTGGCGGCTTCGGCGGCCCCGGTGGCGGCGGTCGTCCCGGTGGCGGTCGCCCGGGTGGCGGCCGTCCCGGTCAGCGCGGCCAGACCCAGGGTGCGTTCGGTCGCCCCGGCGGCCCCTCGCGCCGCGGTCGCAAGTCGAAGCGCGCGCGTCGTCAAGAGTTCGAGGCCATGGAGGCCCCGACGATCGGCGGGATGCGCGTCCGCAAGGGCAACGGCGAGACCATCCGGCTCGCCCGCGGCGCCTCGCTGTCGGACTTCGCCGACAAGATCGGCGTCGAGCCGGCCTCGCTGGTGCAGATGCTGTTCCACCTCGGCGAGATGGTCACGGCCACCGAGTCGGTGAACGAGGCGACCCTCGAGCTGCTCGCCGACGAGCTCAACTACGTCGTCCAGGTGGTCTCGCCCGAGGACGAGGACCGCGAGCTGCTCGAGTCCTTCGACCTCGAGTTCGGCGAGGACGAGGGCGACGAGAGCGACCTGGTCATCCGGCCGCCCGTCGTCACCGTGATGGGTCACGTCGACCACGGCAAGACCAAGCTGCTCGACGCACTGCGCAGCGCCAACGTGGTCGACAAGGAGGCCGGTGGCATCACGCAGCACATCGGCGCCTACCAGGTCCACACCCAGGTCGACGACAACGACCGCCGCATCACCTTCATCGACACCCCGGGCCACGAGGCGTTCACCGCCATGCGTGCCCGCGGCTCGCAGTCGTCCGACATCGCGGTCCTCGTGGTCGCGGCCGACGACGGCGTGATGCCGCAGACGGTCGAGGCGCTCAACCACGCCAAGGCCGCCGGGGTTCCGATCGTGGTGGCGGTCAACAAGATCGACAAGCCCGAGGCCGACCCCACCAAGGTGCGCGGTCAGCTCACCGAGTACGGCCTCGTGCCCGAGGAGTACGGCGGCGACTCGATGTTCGTCGACGTCTCGGCGAAGTCCGAGCTCAACCTCGACAAGCTGCTCGAGGCCGATCGTGCTGACCGCTGACGCCTCGCTGGACCTGCGGGCCAACCCGCACGCAGGACGCGCAGGGTCTCGTGATCGAGGCGCACCTGGACCGCGGTCGCGGTCCGGTGGCGACCGTCCTCGTCCAGCGCGGCACGCTGCGGGTGGGCGACTCGATCGTCGCCGGCTCCGGCCTACGGCCGGGTGCGGGCCATGATCGACGAGCACGGCGACAACATCGAGGAGGCCGACCCGTCGCGTCCCGCGATGGTGCTGGGTCTCACCGCGGTCCCGGGTGCCGGGCAGACCTTCCTGGCCGTCGACGACGACCGGATGGCCCGCCAGATCGCCGAGAAGCGCGAGGCGCGGGAGCGTGCGGCCATGCAGGCCAAGCGTCGCGTGCGTCGCAGCCTCGAGGACTTCATGGCCTCCATGGAGAAGGGCGAGAGCCAGGAGCTCAACCTCATCCTCAAGGGCGACGTGTCCGGTTCGGTCGAGGCGCTCGAGGACGCGCTGTCGCAGATCGAGGTCGGCGACGACGTCGGCATCCGGGTCATCGACCGCGGTGTCGGTGCGATCACCGAGACCAACGTCGACCTGGCCGCGGCGTCCGACGCGATCATCATCGGCTTCAACGTCCGCCCGCAGGGCAAGGCGACGGAGCTGGCCGACCGCGAGGGCGTGGAGATCCGCTACTACACGGTGATCTACCAGGCCATCGACGAGATCGAGGCGGCCCTCAAGGGCATGCTCAAGCCGGAGTTCGAGGAGGCCAGCCTGGGCCAGGCGGAGATCCGTGCGATCTTCCGCAGCTCGAAGCTCGGCAACATCGCCGGTTGCATGGTCACCAGCGGCACCATCCGCCGCAACGCCAAGGTGCGGGTCATCCGCGACGGCGCCGTGGTGGCCGACAACCTCGACCTCCTCTCGCTGAAGCGGGAGAAGGACGACGCGTCCGAGGTCCGCGAGGGCTTCGAGTGCGGTCTGGTGCTCCGCAACTTCCAGGACATCCACGAGGGCGACATCGTGGAGGCGTTCGAGATGCGCGAGATCGAGCGCACCTGACGGGGTTTCGAGGCTCGCTGCGCTCGCACCTCAACCACCGTCACGGTGGTTGAGGTGCGAGGCCGGCCACGGCCGAGCCTCGAAACCACTCCACCGCTCTGAGAAAGTGACCAGATGAGCAACCCCCGCGTCCGCAAGATCGCCGACCGGATCCAGGTGATCGTGGCCGAGATGCTCGAGCGGCGGATCAAGGACCCCCGGCTGGGGTTCGTCACGATCACCGACGTGCGCGTCACCGGCGACACCCAGCAGGCGACGATCTTCTACACGGTCTACGGCGACGACGCCGAGCGCGCCAGCAGTGCGGCGGCGCTCGAGTCGGCCAAGGGACTGCTGCGCTCGGAGGTGGGCAAGCAGCTCGGCATGCGGCACGTGCCCACGCTGACCTTCGTGCCCGACGCGCTTCCGGAGAACGCGAAGGTGATCGACGAGGCGCTCGAGCGCGCCCGGCAGGCCGACCAGGAGCTGGCGAGCTCGCGGGAGGGTGCGAACTACGCCGGCGAGCCCGACCCGTACAAGAAGCCCCGCGAGATCGAGGACGAGCCCGAGGCGTGACCGACGGTCCAGGCCATGGCCTCGTCGTCGTCGACAAGCCCGCCGGCGTCACCTCGCACGACGTCGTGGCCCGGGTGCGGCGGCTGCTCGGCACCCGCAAGGTGGGCCACGCCGGCACCCTCGACCCGATGGCCACCGGCGTGCTCGTGCTCGGCGTCGGCCGGGCCACCCGGCTGCTCGGGCACCTCATGCTCACCGAGAAGGCCTACGACGCGACGGTGCGGTTCGGTGTCACCACCGTCACCGACGACGCCGAGGGCGACGTGCTCGAGACCCAGCCGACCACGCACCTCACCGAGCGACGCCGTCCGGGACGCGCTCGGCGCCTTCGTCGGCGACCTCGACCAGGTGCCGACGGCGGTGTCGGCGGTGAAGGTCGACGGCAAGCGCGCCTACCAGCGCGTCCGCGCGGGCGAGGACGTCGCGCTCGAGCCGCGCCGGGTCACCGTGCACGAGCTCGTGGTGCACGAGGTGGCGCTCCCGGAGGCGACCTTCTCGCTGCGCTGCTCCAGCGGAACCTACGTGCGCGCGATCGCCCGCGACGCCGGCGCCGCGCTCGGCGTCGGCGGCCACCTCACCAGCCTGCGGCGCACCGCCGTCGGGCCGTTCGGCGTCGCGGACGCCGTCGCCGTGGACGACCCGCGCGAGCCCGGCGCGACCGCCCCTCCCGTGCTGCCGATCGCCGTCGCGGCCCGCGCCGCCTTCCCGGCCCTCGACCTCGACGGCGACACGGCCGCCGCGGTGCGGTTCGGACGCCGCCTCGACCTGCCGCTCACCGTCACCACCGCGCTCTTCGACCCCGCCGGGGAGTTCCTGGCGCTCTACGGGCCCGACGGTGCCGGGTCGCGCGCCGTGGCGGTGTTCGTCGACTAGCGCCCCGGCCGGGCAACCAGTGCCCACCCGCTGCCGCCGTCGGAGGGGTCCGGCGACGGGCGGCCCGGGAGGAGCAGCACCACGATCGACGCCACGCACAGCAGGCCGAGGACGAAGGTCAACCACGCGCCGAGCCCCGTGTAGGACGTCGGGTTGACTCCCTGAGCCGTGTACCTCAGCTCCCAGAGCGCGACGGTCGGGCCGATGCTGTCGACGGTGACACCGATGACGATCCAGACCGGTCGGAGGTGTGCCGCGACGAGCGAACGAGCCACGACGGCGAGGTTGCCCAGGGCCACCACGGACAGCAGGATCCCGCCGTACCGGACACCGTGGAAGTCTTCGGAGAGGTCGAGGTCCGACGACACCCTGCCCCAGCCGTCGATGGTGAAGTCCGGCGCGTCGAAGTAGGGCAGCAGGGGTGCGACGACCGCCAGCGTCACGATGCCGACCGCCGTCACCAGCACGGGCCACCGGCTGGGTGGCCGGGCGTCTCGCAGCACCGACCCCAGGCGCAGCCCGAAGGCGATCGCGACGACGACGGCCAGGCCCGCCGCGCCCCAGAGCATCCAGAGGCCGACACCCACCAGACCGATGCCCTCGTCGTTCGCCTGGACGAACGTGGCCCAGACCAGGCCGACGGTGACGAGGCTCATGGCGCCTGCGAGAGCGAGGGTGGGTGCCACGCGGCTCCTCGGCGCGAACAGGGTCAGCACGCAGCCGACGAGGAGCACCGCCGCGAGCAGGGTGGTCAGGCTGCCGAGGGTCAGGAGCTCACCACCGCGCGAGCCCGGGAGCGGCTCCCACAGGGTCGGCTCCGGCTCCCAGAAGTCGGGCAGCGAGACGGCGGCGACCGCGAGCGCCGCCGCGACGACGCCCAGCGCGGCCGCCACCAGATCCCGAGCTCGAACCACCCGCCTCGGGTCCGGCGTCTCGCGGATCACGGGCGCGTACGGCGGCGGAGCATGGGCGGCCTCGTCGGTGGGCCGGGCGGGGCCGGTGATCGGCGGTGGGGCGACCACGTGCCGCGCCGCATCCGGCTCAGCCCGGACGACGGCCGGCGGTGCGTCGGGCACCCGGGGAGCCGGGGGTCGCGGCGGTGCTGCGACGGCATGCGGGACCTGCGGGTCGGCGTCCCCACGATCGGGTGGCGGCGCGTCGAGCGGTGCGAACCGCCCGACCTCGGACTCCGGCACCCAGCCCGCGGCGTAGCCGAGCACGGCGCACGCCCAGTGCGCGGCGTCGCGGGGACTGCCGCGGTCGCCGGCGAGCCGGTCGCCGGCGCTCACCACCGCCTCGCTCGGTGCGGCGCCGGCGGCGATCATCCGGCTCAGGTGGTCGAACGCGTCCAGGCGTACCGCGTCGACGAGCAGGTTGAACTGCGCCTTGGTCAACTCGGGCTCGTCGACGGAGTCGTCCAGCGCCGCGCGGAACTGGTCGGCGTCGCGCGACGCGTGCGGACCCAGCCGCTCGACCATGACTCGCAGCTGATGATGAAGGTGCATCGGTGATCCTCGCGCATCTGCAGCCGGGGCGACGTCGTCCACCTCGCGGTCCCGCCGCGGACCTGAGAGGCAAGTTATCGCGCCGCCGGACGTCCTGCGGCGGATCGCGACGATCCGCCGTCGGTAGGGTCGGCGCGTGACGATCTGGCGCTCGGTCGAGGACGTGCCGGCCGACGTCGTGGCCGGTGGCACCGCCGTCACCATCGGCAACTTCGACGGCCTGCACCGCGGGCACCGCGCCGTCGTCGCACGCACGCTCGAGGCCGCGACCCGGGCCGGTGTGCCCGTCGTCGCCGTCACCTTCGACCCGCACCCGATGGCCGTGCTGCGGCCCGACCACGCGCCACAGATGCTCACCACGCTCGAGGAGCGGGCCGAGCTGCTCGCCGAGGCCGGGGTCGACCACGTGCTCGCGCTGCCGTTCGACCTCGCCATGGCGGCGTGGTCGCCGCAGGAGTTCGTCGACCGGGTTCTCGTCGAGGCGCTGCACGCCCGTGTGGTCGTCGTCGGCGCCAACTTCCGCTTCGGGCACCGTGCCTCCGGCGACGTCGCCTTCCTCCTCGCCGCGGGCGAGCGGGCGGGCTTCGTGGCCGAGGGCGTGGAGCTGGACGGCGGCCCGCAGGTCTGGTCGTCCACCTACGTACGCACCTGCCTCGCCGCCGGCGACGTCGCCGGTGCCGCCGAGGCGCTGGGCCGCCCGTTCAGCGTGCGCGGTGTGGTGGTGCGCGGCGACCGGCGCGGGCGCGAGCTCGGCTACCCGACCGCCAACGTGCCCACCGACGGGCTCACGGCGGCGCCCGCCGACGGCGTCTACGCCGGGTGGCTGCGCCGGCTCGACACCGACGAGACCTTCCCGGCCGCGATCAGCGTGGGCACCAACCCGACCTTCGACGGCGTCCGGGAGCGGCGGGTCGAGAGCTACGTGCTCGACCGCGACGACCTCGAGCTCTACGACGTCGAGGTGGAGGTGTCGTTCGTCGAGCGACTGCGCGGCATGGTCGCCTTCGACGGCGTCGAGCCGCTCGTCAAGCAGATGGCCGAGGACGTCGACCGGGCGCGGGAGCTGCTGGATGCCTGAGTCGCCCGCCGTCCCAGAGGCGGAGGCGTGGTTCCTCGCCCACGGGCTGTCGTACTTCGTGCCCGGCGTGCGCGCCGACGTGCGGGAGGGGCTGCGGGCACGGCGCTTCCTGCCCGCGCTCCTCGTGGTGATGCTGCTCGCGACGGGTGCCGCGGTGCTGCTGGTGTGGGCGCTGGAGGAGTGGACGGCGGCGCCGGCCGTGCTGGTGTCGTTCGCCGTCGCCGGGGCGGTGCTCTACGCGCTCACCGCCCTGCGCGCGCGCCGGATCGTGGTGTGGGCGCTCGGCCGCACCTTCGGCAGCCTGCGGCTGCTGGTGCCGATGGCCAGCCGGGCGCTGCCGCTGCTGCTGGTGTTCGTCACCTTCCTGTTCATCAACGCCGAGGCGTGGCAGATGACCGCCAACCTCCAGCCCGGCGTCCTGTGGCTCACCGTGCTGCTGCTCGCCACGCTGGCGGTCGTGTTCCTGCTGGTGCGGCTGCCGGAGGAGGTCGACCAGGTCGACGACGCCGTCGACGCCGCCTTCGTCGAGCGCACCACCCGAGGCACGCCACTCGCCGACCCCGCGCGGCGCCTGCTCGCCGGCGGCCTCGACCCCGCCGAGCACGCCCAGGTCACCGGCTACGACCGGCTGAACCTGATCCTCGTGCTGCTGGTCGTGCAGGTCGGCCAGATCGTGCTGCTCGCGGTGTCGGTGTTCGTGTTCTTCCTGCTGTTCGGGGCGCTGGTGATGGACGTCGACGTGCAGGCCTCGTGGACCGGGTTCGACGGCAGCGCCGACGCCGACGGGCGCACGATCGACAGCTTCTCGTTCCTGCCGAACGTGTCGGTGCAGCTGCTCCAGGTCTCGCTGTTCCTGGCCGCATTCTCGGGGCTCTACTTCACCGTCGCCGCCGTCACCGACGACACCTACCGCGGCCAGTTCTTCGGTGCGGTCACCGAGGAGCTCGAGCGCGCGGTGGGCATGCGCGTCGTCTACCTCGCCCTGCGCGACGAGGCGGACGGCGCCGCACGGCCCTGACCGCACCGGACCGGGGCTGACCGCCCGGGCCGGCTCAGGCGTCGAGGTCCTGCGCGACGAGCGCGGCGATCGCGGCGACGTCGGCGGCGTTCTCGCCCGAGACCTCGACCGTGTCGCCGTTGCCGGCGCCCAGGGTCATGATCAGCAGCGAGGACCCGGCGTCGACCGGCTCGTCGCCGGGCAGGCCGATGAACACCTCGGTGTCGAGCTCGCCGGCCGCCTCGGAGATGACGGCGGCGGGGCGTGCGTGCAGGCCGACGGCGGAGCCGACGACGACGGATTCGGTGGGCATGGGGTTGGTCCTCTTCTGTGGGTGTCGGTCGGTCAGGTCGGTCAGGCGAGGGCGGCGGCCGGCTCGCGGGAGCCGATCTGCTTGAGCACGAGCACGGCGGCCGCGGCGACCGCCACGCCTGCGGCCAGGGAGATCACGAAGCCCAACCAGCCGTCGACGGCGAACAGCACGAAGATGCCGCCGTGCGGGGCACGCAGTCCGACCCCGAAGGCCTGGGACAGCCCGCCGGTCACGGCGCTGCCGAGCATGATGGACGGGATGACGCGCAGCGGGTCGGCCGCGGCGAACGGGATGGCGCCCTCGGTGATGAACGACGCGCCGAGCAGCCAGCCGGCCTTGCCGTTCTCGCGCTCGGGAGCGGAGAAGAGCTTCGGGCGCAGCACCGTGGCCAGGGCCAGCGCGATCGGCGGCACCATGCCGGCGAGCATGACGGCGGCCATGATGCGCAGCTCGGGCGCGTCGGTGGACGTGGCCGCGGCGGCCAGGCCGGTGGTGGCGAACGCGTAGGCGGTCTTGTTGAGGGGGCCACCCATGTCGAAGGCCATCATCAGGCCGAGGATGACGCCGAGCAGGACTGCCGAGCCGCCGCTCATGCTGTTGAGGCCGTCGCTGAGGCTGTCGGTGAGGGACGCCAGCGGCCGGCCGAGCAGCACGATCATCACCAGACCGGCGGCCAGCGTGGCGCCGAGTGGGATCACGAGCACCGGCATGAGCCCGCGCATGGCAGCGGGCACGGTGCGCCTGCTGATCCAGAGCGCCACCAGGCCGGCGAGCACGCCGCCGATGATGCCGCCGATGAAGCCGGAGCCGGTGGTGCCGGCGATGGCGCCCATGACGAAGCCGGGGGCGATGCCGGGCCGGTCGGCGATCGCGTACGCGATGTACCCGGCCAGCGCGGGCACGAGGAACCCGAACGCGGCCCCGCCGAGCGTGAACAGGATGGCACCGAGGTAGGCCGCGAGGTCGCTGTCGAACAGCGCGTGGTCGAGGCCGAGCGCACTCGCGTCGGGCAGGTTGAAGATCGAGTTGGTGGTGGCCACGTCGCCGTGGTCGACGATCTCGTAGCCGCCGAGCAGGAAGCCGAGGGCGATGAGCAGGCCACCCGCAGCCACGAACGGGATCATGTACGACACGCCGGTCATCAGCACCCGGCGCACCGTGCCGCCCCACGAGGTGGGCGCGGCGGTGGCGCCGGCGGCGTCGGCGGTGCCCTCGACGCGTGGTGCCGACGGGTCGTCGGCAGCGCGCAGCGCCTCGGCGATCATCGCGTCGGCGTCGTCCACCGGCCGCTTCACGCTCGAGCTGATCAGGGGGAGACCGGCGAATCGCTGCCGGTCGCGCACCCCGACGTCGACGGCGAAGATCGCGGCCTCCGCCTGCGAGACCACCTCGACCGGGAGTGGCTTGGCGCCCACCGAGCCCTGGGTCTCGACCGCGAGGTCGACGCCGGCTCGCTCGGCGGCGGCCTCCAGCGCCTCGGCCGCCATGTAGGTGTGCGCGATGCCGGTGGGGCACGCAGTGACGGCGACCAGCCGGCGCCGACCGGCGGGGGCGTCCGCGGCGTCCGCCGCGGGCGACGGAGCGACCGAGGGTGCGGCGGCCGGAGCCGCGGCGGGGGCGGGCTGGAGCACCTCGGACACGAGGGCCGCCGCCTCCTCGGGCGTGGTGGCTGCGCGCAGAGCCGAGGTGAAGTCGGGCTTCACCAGAGCTCGGGCGAGTTGGGTGAGCAGCTTCATGTGGGTGTTGTCGCCGCCCTCGGGCGCCAGGATGAGGAACGCCAGGTCGGCCGGTCCGTCCTTCGCCCCGAAGTCGACCGGCGGCGAGAGCCGCGCCAGGGCGACGGTCGGCGCTGCCACCCCCGCAGTGCGGCAGTGGGGGATGGCGATCCCGCCGGGGAGCCCAGTGGCCGACTGCGCCTCGCGGGCGAACGCGTCGGCGACGACCTGGTCGACGTCCTGGGTGCGGTCGGCCGCCCGGGCGACGTCGGCGAGGCCGCGGATCGTGGCCTCCTTGTCGTTCTTGTCGTCGCCGAACGACTGGTCGAGCCGCACGAGCGCGGCGGTGATGATGGGTGTGGCGGACATGCTCACCTCTCGGTGGTGTGGGCGAGCCGGCGGACGTCGACCCCGGCGGGGTCGACCTGTTCCGGCAGCGGGATGGTGGTTCCGGGCAGTCCTGCGGCGGCGCTTCCGTACGCCACCGCGAGTGCGAGTCGGCCGGCGCCGTCGAGCCGGCGCCGATCGCCGAGCAAGTAGCCGAACAGGCTCGAGTCGCCGGCCCCGACCGTGCTCACGACCGTCGTGGCCGGGGGCGACGCCAGCCAGGCGCCGTCGGCGTCGACGAGCACGGCACCAGCCCCGCCGAGCGTGGCGAGCACCGCGCCGACCCCCAGCTCGAGCAGGCTCTGCGCGGCCGCCGCCGTGGCGGCCGGGTCGCGCTCGAGCGCCGCGGGGTCGGCACCGGTGATCGAGGCGAGCTCGTCGCTGTTCGGCTTGAGGAGATGCGGGGCCGACCCGGGGAAACCAGAGACGAGCGCGGCCAGCGGCGCGTCGCTGGTGTCGACGGCGACGCGGGCGGCGCAGCCGCGCAGCCGGTGCACCAGCCTGGCGTACCAGTCGGCGGGGGTGCCCGGCGGGACCGAGCCCGCGAGCACCACCCAGTCGGCCGCGGTACAGGCCGCGGCCTCGGCGAGGAGGGCGTCGGCGAGGCGGTCGAGGTCGGCCGCCCCGACGGTGTCGCCGGGGCTGTTGAGCTTGGTGGTGGTGCCGTCCGGCTCGGTGATCGACAGGTTGATGCGGACGCCGCCGGCCGGCCGGACGGGGTGCACGGGCACGCCGGCATCGTCGAGGTCGGCCACGAAGGGGTCGTGCCGGTGGGCGGGCAGCACCGCGAGCGTGGGCTCGTCCGCCGTCACCGCGGCGCGGGAGATGTTGACACCCTTGCCCGCGGCCTGGGTGCCGACCGAGTGGAGCCGGTGCACGGCGCCGCGGGTGAGGGTGGTGGTGAGCACCGCCGTGCGGTCGATGCTCGGGTTGGCGGTGAGGGTGATGATCACGCGACCAGCACCTCCACGCCGGCGGACTCGAGGTCGGCGACGTCACGGTCGGAGACCCGGTCGTCGGTGACGACGGAGTCGACCTCGCGCAGGTGGGCGAACCGCACCAGGTGCTCCTCGGCGAGCTTGTCGGCGTCGGCGAGCACGATCACCCGGCGGGCCGCGGCGACGAGCGCCCGCTTGGTGGCCGCCTCCTCCGCGTCCGGGGTGCTGAGGCCGTGCTCGGCGGTGAGGCCGTTGGTGCCGAGGAACGCGATGTCGAACCGCAGCCGCTCGATCGCGGCCACCGTGTCGCTACCGACCGCGGCCGCCGTGGTGGGGCGGACCCGGCCGGGCAGCAGGTGCACCTCGGATGCCTCGCCGCCGTTCTGGCCGAGCGCGAGCGCCCGGGTGGCGACCGTGAGCGAGTGAGTGACGAGGACCAGCCGCTGGTCGCGCGGCAGGAGCGCGACCAGGCGAGCCACGGTGCTCCCGGCGTCGAGTGCCAGCGTGGTGGCGGTGGGGGGCAGCAGGCCGGCCGCGGCGCGGGCGATCCGCTCCTTCTGGTCGGCGTTGGCCGAGTCACGCTCGCTGAGGTTGCGCTCGGCGACGACGCCCACCGGCACCGCGCCGCCGTGGACCCGGCGCACGAGCCCGGCGCGCTCGAGGGCCGAGAGGTCGCGTCGCACGGTCTCGCTGGTGACGTCGTAGGCCGCCGCGAGCTCGACGACCGAGACCCGCCCGTCGCGTGCAACGACGTCGGCGATCTCGCGCTGCCGCTCCTCCGCGTACATGGCGCCCCTTTCCGAATCTGTGGGATTAAGTCCGAGTAAGTGGTTTCAAGGAGATTGATATGCCCGTTTGTGTTGACTTGTCAAGGGTGAGTGAGCAGAATCCGTGAGCATGGTCACCACCTCCGCCCCCGCCGCGTCCGGTCCCGCGCCCGTCGAGCTCCGCGGCACGCCGGTGGTCGGCGGGGTCGCCCACGCCCCCGTCCGGCAGCTCCGCTCCGAGATCGACCCGTCCCGCCTCCAGGCCTTCCGCGACAGCCCGGCGCTCGAGGCGGAGGCCGCCCTCGCCGCCTACGACGCCGCCGTCGAGGAGGTGGCGCAGCGGTTCCTCGACCGCGCCGAACGGGCGTCCGGCCCGGCCGCCGAGGTGCTCGCCGCCAGCGCGGCCCTCGCCCGCGACCGCGGGTTGCGCACCGCCGTGCGCCGCCAGCTCGCTCAGGGCACGCCCGTGCTCGACGCCCTCGCGGCCGCGGTCGACCAGTTCGCCGAGCTGTTCACGGCCGCCGGCGGCCTGATGGCCGAGCGCGTCACCGACCTGCGCGACCTGGGCCTGCGGATCACCGCGCACGTGGTGGGTGCGTCCGAACCCGGGGTGCCGTCGATCGAGCAGCCGTCGGTGCTCGTGGCCGAGGACCTCGCGCCCGCCGACACGGCCGGTCTCGACCCGGCGGTGGTGGCGGCGCTGGTCACCGAGCGAGGCGGCGCCACCAGCCACACCGCGATCATCGCCCGGCAGCTCGGCATCCCGTGCGTGGTGGGCTGCGCCGGCGCCCGCGACCTTCCCGAGGGCTCGTTGGTGCTCGTCGACGGCGGCAGCGGCGTCGTCCGCTCCGACATCGAGGCGGGCGAGGCCGGCCGCCTGGTCCGTGAGGCCGCGTCGGCGCGGGCCGAGATCGATGCCTGGAGCGGCCCCGCTGCCACCGCGGACGGGGTGGCCGTCACCGTGCTCGCGAACGTGGCCGACCCGCAGTCCGCGTCGGCGGCCGCCGCGGGACCCGTCGACGGCGTCGGGCTGTTCCGCACCGAGCTCGCCTTCCTCGGCAACACCTCCGAGCCGACGGTGGAGGAGCAGGCCACCCTGTACGCCGGAGTCCTGGAGCCCTTCGGCACCGACCGCTACGTCATCACCCGCACCCTGGACGCCGGCTCCGACAAGCCGATCGCCTTCGCGACGCTCCCGGACGAGGAGAACCCGGCCCTGGGGGTCCGCGGGTTCCGGCTCGCCTACGACCAGCCCGGCCTCCTCGAGCGGCAGCTCGACGCGCTGCGCATCGCGGGGGAGAAGGTGGGTACGCAGCCGCGGGTGATGGCGCCCATGATCGCCACCGCCCAGGAGGCCCGGCTGTTCGCCGACCAGGCCCGGGCCCGCGGCCTCGTGCCCGGCGTGATGATCGAGGTGCCGGCGGCGGCCCTGCTCGCCCACCAGCTGCTCGCGCACGTCGACTTCCTGTCGATCGGCACGAACGACCTGACGCAGTACACGATGGCCGCCGACCGGCTCGCCACCGATCTCGCCCACCTCACCGACCCGTGGCAGCCGGCCGTGCTGCACCTCGTGGCGATCACCGCCGCCGCGGGGCGCCAGGCCGGCAAGCCCGTCGGCGTATGCGGAGAGGCGGCCGCCGACCCGCTGCTGGCCTGCGTGCTCGTCGGGATGGGCGTCACCTCGCTCTCGATGGCCGCGGCCTCCGTGCCGGCGGTGGGCGTGCGGCTCGGCAAGGTCACCGCGCAGCAGTGCGCGGAGGCCGCCGAGGCGGCGCTGGCCGCCCTCGACCCGCAGTCCGGGCGCGAGGCCGCGCGCGCCGTCCTCGGGTAGCGGCGGCCGGTCTCAGACCCGCAGCCAGGTCAGCACCGCCCGCACCCGGCGGTGGTCGTCGGTGTCGAGCGGCAGGTCGAGCTTGGTGAAGATGCTGTTGATGTGCTTGGCCACGGCCTTCTCGGTGACCACGAGCTCGGCGGCGATGGCGGCGTTCGAGCGGCCCTGCGCCATCAGCTCGAGCACCTCCCGCTCCCGCGCGCTGAGCCGGTCCAGCGGTTCGTCGCGGCGGCGGGCCATCACGGTGGCCACCACCTCGGGATCGAGCACGGTGCCGCCGGCCACCACCCTGCGCAGCCCGTCGACGAACTCGGCGACGTCGGAGACCCGGTTCTTGAGCAGGTAGCCGACGGCGCCCTCGCCGCTGGCCAGCAGCTCGCGGGCGTAGAGCTGCTCGACGTACTGCGAGAGCACCATCACCGGGAACCCGGGCCGCTCGGCCCGCACGGACACCGCCGCGCGCAGGCCCTCGTCGCTCTGGCCCGGCGGCAGCCGGACGTCGAGCACGGCGGCCTCGGCGCGCGGGTCGCGCAGCGCGGCGTCGAGATGGTCGGCGTGGTCGATGGCGGCGATCACCTCGAAGCCGGACGACTCGAGCAGCTGGGTCAGCCCGGCCCGGAGGAGGGCGTGGTCCTCGGCGAGGACAAGGCGCACGGAACCTCCAAGGTGACGACGGTCGGCCCCCCGACGGGGCTGGAGACCATCATCGTGCCGTCGAAGACGGCGAGGCGCCGCATCACCCCACGCATCCCGGTGCCGGCGTCCGGGTCGGCGCCGCCACGGCCGTCGTCGCCCACCTCGGCGTGCAGGCGCCCGTCGGCGTACCGCAGCCGTACCCAGGCGTGCTCGGCGCCCGCGTGCTTGCCGATGTTGGCGAGGCACTCGGCCACCGCGAAGTAGACGGCGGTCTCGGTGGCGGCGGTGGGGCGCTCGGGCAGGTCGGCCGCGACGTCGACCGGGATCGGCAGGTCGAGCGCCAGCGCCTCGATCGCGCCGACCAGACCGCGGTCGGCCAGCACCGGCGGGTGGATGCCGCGGACCACGGATCGCAGGTCGTCGAGCGCCGAGTCGCTGGTGTGCCGCGCCTCGCTCACCATCCGGCGCGCCCGCTCCGGGTCGTTCGCGAACATCGCGTCCGCCATCCCGAGGCTCATCGACAGCGCCACCAGCCGCGCCTGGGCGCCGTCGTGGAGGTCGCGCTCGATCCGGCGCAGCTCGGCGGCGGAGTCGTCCACTGCCTCGGAGCGGGTCTCGGTGAGCTCCTCCACCCGCCGCTCCAGCCGTTCGGTGGTGCCGGGGGAGAGCACGAGCCGGTCGAGCGCCGCCCGGAGCCGCATCAACGGGCCGATCGCGTACCACCAGATCCACCAGGTGACGACGGCGAGCAGAAGCATCAGCGCGACGAACGAGATCACGAATCCCGCCGTCATCGCGACGAGCAGCCAGGCGAGGTCGCGCCAGGTCATCGGGTCGGTGGCCACCACGCGGAGCTTCCGGAGCGGCGGCAGACCGGCAAGCGGCGCGTACGGCGCCGGCAGCGGCGACCCCAGCACGGCGCCGGCCATCCGCCGGTGGGCGTTGGCCAGTGCCCGGGTGGCCGGCACGGCCAGGGCCAGGAACACGACGCCGACCCACACCACCATGAGCACGCCGCCGACCACCCAGCACACGAACAGCAGCACCTCGGCCAGGAAGGCCAGCGACTGCAGCGCCGCGTACCCCGTCAGCCGGAACCGGCTCGGGGTGGTGGGTGCGGTGGTGTCGGACACCCCACCATGCTCCCGCATCCGCAGCACCCGGACAGGGGTGCTGACACCACCTCCGGTGCGGGTGACAGCGCTCCTGTCGCGAGCGCGCGGGACGGCGAGCGTGGTGGGCATGTCGAACCCACTCACCGCCCTGCCCATGCGCGCCGCCCGCTGGAGCGCCACCCACCCCTGGCGCGCGATCGTCGCCTGGCTCGCCATGGTGGTCGTGGCCGTCGGGCTCGCCTCCGCCATCTCGACCGAGGAGCCGACCGACGCCGACTACCGCATGGACGAATCCGGACGCGCCGACGCGCTCGTCGACGACGCCGGACTCGACGCGCCGCCACAGGAGAACGTGCTCCTCACCGGCGAGGACGGCAGCGCACCCGATCGCGCCGCCGCCGAGGCCGCCGCGGCCGAGATCAGCCGCGCCGTCGCACCCCTGGACGGCGTCACCGAGGTGCTCGAGCCGCAGTGGAGCCCGGACAACTCGGCCCTGCTGCTCGCCGTCCAGCTCGCCCGCGACCACGAGGACGCCGAGCCGCTCGTCGACGCCGTCGAGCGGGTGGCGGCCGACCACCCGGACCTCCAGGTGCGCCAGAGCGGCGACCTCACCCTCGACGAGGCGATCGACGAGCGGGTGGGCGACGACCTCCGCTCGGCGGAGGTGTTCAGCCTGCCGCTGACGCTGTTCCTCATGCTGCTGGCCTTCGGCGCCCTCATCGCCGCCGGGCTGCCGGTGCTGCTCGCCGCCACCAGCGTGGCCGCCACGATCGGCATCCTCGCGCCGATCTCGCACGTCGTGCCCGCCGACACGACCGTGTTCAGCATGGTGGTGCTCATCGGCATGGCCGTCGGCGTCGACTACTCCCTCTTCTACCTCAAGCGGGAGCGCGAGGAGCGGGCCCGCGGACGCAGCACCCGCGACGCCGTCGAGATCGCCGCGCAGACCTCCGGCCACTCGATCCTCGTCTCCGGCGGCGCCGTGATCGCCGCGATGGCCGGCCTGTTCGTGATGCAGGACCCGACCTTCGACAGCCTCGCCGTGGGCGCGATCCTCGTCGTCGCCATCGCCGTGCTCGGCTCGATCACCGTGCTGCCGGCGCTGCTGGCCAAGCTCGGCCGCTGGGTCGACCGCCCTCGCGTCCCGGTGCTGTGGCGGCTCACCCGGCCCCGCGACGTCGCGGCCGGCCGCCGCGGCCTCGCGGACCGCCTGCTCGGCCCGGTGACCCGGCACCCGGTGGCCGCGCTGCTGCTCGGCGCCACCGTGGTCGTCGCGCTGGCCGTGCCCGCCCTCGGCATGAAGACCCACGCGGGCAACCTCGAGACCCTGCCGGAGTCGATCCCCGAGGTGGCCACGATGCGCGACCTCACCGAGGCCTTCCCGTCCGAAGGCACCACCGCCGAGGTCGTCGTCCGCGCCGACGCCGCCGACCGCGACCAGGTGGGGGCCGCCCTGAGCGGACTCGCCGCCGACGCGGCCGCCACCGGCAGCTTCACCGACGACACGCCGCCGGTCGAGGTGTCGGACGACGGCCGGACCTCCGTGCTGCGGCTGGCGATGCCGTTCGAGGAGTCCGACGACCGGGTGGACGACGCGCTGCGCGACCTGCGCTCCGACCTGGTGCCGTCGGCCGTCGACGTGCCCGGCGCCGAGACCGCCGTCGGCGGGGGAGCGGCGGAGTCGCTCGACTTCGCCGACCGGCAGCAGCAGCGGCTGCCGCTGGTGATCGGGTTCGTGCTGCTGCTGACCGGGCTGATCATGGCCTTCGCTTTCCGCAGCGTGCCGATCGCCGTCGTGTCGACCCTGCTCAACCTGGCGTCCGTGGGCGTCTCGTTCGGCCTGCTCACGCTGGTGTTCCAGCACGGCTGGGGCGAGTCGCTGCTCGGGTTCACCAGTGCCGGCTTCGTCATCGACTGGATCCCGCTCTTCGTGCTGGTGGTGCTGGTGGGGCTGTCGATGGACTACCACGTGTTCGTCGTCAGCCGGATCCGCGAGCACGTCGCCGCCGGCCTGCCCACGCGGCTGGCGGTGCGGCGCGGGGTGGCCGAGACCGCCGGCACGATCACCAGCGCCGCGACGGTGATGGTGTCGGTGTTCGCGCTCTTCGCGACGCTGAGCATGCTGGAGATGAAGATGATGGGCGTCGGCCTCTCCGCCGCCATCCTGCTCGACGCCACCCTGGTGCGGCTGGTGATCCTGCCCGCCGTCCTGGTGCTGCTCGGCGAGCGCGCCTGGTGGCCCCGGCCGCCGGCCCGCCCTCGGGGCGAGCAGGTCGTGGAGACCGAGCCCGGCTACGAGCTGGCCGGGACGCGGTAGCAGCCGGACCCGCGTTTTGGGCGTCGTCCGGCCGTCGGGCTAGTCTCGACTGCTGGACGGCGCACAAGCGCGTCGTCCGGAGAACCTTGCGACACCCGCCGTGAAACGGCCGCGGTTCCAAGTGCCCGGGAGAACAGGCCCCGGCGCGCCGCGCAGCGAGTGGCCCCACCAGGGCCGGGAGGAGACCCGTATGTCGGTCGGTACCGATGCGGAGACCAAGAAGAAGATCATCGCCGAGTACGCCACGACCGAGGGCGACACCGGCTCCCCGGAGGTGCAGATCGCGCTGCTGAGCCACCGGATCGTGCACCTCACCGAGCACCTCAAGCAGCACAAGCACGACCACCACAGTCGCCGTGGCCTGCTGCTCCTCGTGGGCCAGCGCCGTCGGCTGCTCAACTACCTGCGCAAGACCGACATCGCGCGCTACCGCTCGATCATCGAGCGCCTCGGTCTGCGCCGCTGATGTGAGAGGGACCCGCCGTGTGGTGGGTCCCTTCGCACGTCTGGCGACGTGACCTGCAAACTGAAAACGACTCACACCCAGAAGGGATCCGGGACACGTCCGCCCCGGTCCTCGGTAGTGACTCTCAGGGCAACGGTCCTGCGGGTCTCGATCGAAGACCGGCGGAACGATCACGGATCAGTCGCGGATCACCTTCGCGAACAGAGAGATCCAACCTGTGACAGAACCCGTCATCACTGCCGTCGAGACCGTCATCGACAACGGCTCGTTCGGCACCCGCACCGTCAAGTTCGAGACCGGCCTCCTGGCCCGCCAGGCCGCCGGCGCCGTCACGGCCTACCTCGACGACGAGACCATGCTGCTGTCGGCCACCACGGCCAGCAAGCGGCCCAAGGACAACCTCGACTTCTTCCCGCTCACGATCGACGTCGAGGAGCGGATGTACGCCGTGGGCCAGATCCCCGGCTCGTTCTTCCGCTCCGAGGGCCGCCCGGGCGAGGACGCGATCCTCACCTGCCGGCTCATCGACCGCCCGCTGCGGCCCACCTTCAAGAAGGGCCTGCGCAACGAGGTCCAGGTCGTCATCACCGTGATGGCCCTCGACCCCGACGTGCCCTACGACGTGCTGGCCATCAACGCCGCGTCGATCTCCACCCAGCTCTCCGGCCTGCCGTTCTCCGGCCCGGTCGGCGGCGTGCGGGTGGCGCTCATCGACGGCCAGTGGGTCGCGTTCCCGACCCACAGCCAGCTCGAGACCGCCGTCTTCGACATGGTCGTGGCCGGCCGCGTCACCGAGTCCGGCGACGTCGCGATCATGATGGTCGAGGCCGAGGCCACCGAGCAGACCTTCGAGCTCGTGCAGTCCGGCGCCCAGGCGCCGTCGGAGGCGATCGTGGCCGGTGGCCTCGACGCCGCCAAGCCGTTCATCAAGCAGCTGTGCGAGGCGCAGAGCGAGCTCGCCAAGCAGGCCGCCAAGCCGGTCCAGGAGTTCCCGGTCTTCCTCGACTACGAGGACGACGTGTACGCCGCCGTCGAGTCCGCCGTGAAGCCGCAGACCGGCGAGGCGCTCACCATCGCCGACAAGCTGGAGCGCGAGGGCAAGCTCGACGAGGTCAAGGCCTCGCTGCTCGACCAGCTCGGTGACCAGTTCGAGGGCCGCGAGAAGGAGATCAGCGCCGCGTTCCGCTCGCTCACCAAGAGCCTCGTGCGCGACCGCGTGCTGCGCGAGAAGGTGCGCATGGACGGCCGCGGTCTGGCCGACATCCGCCCGCTGCACGCCGAGGTCGGCGTGATCCCGCGGGTGCACGGCTCGGCGCTGTTCGAGCGCGGCGAGACCCAGATCCTGGGTGTCACCACGCTGAACATGCTCACGCTGGAGCAGAAGCTCGACACGCTCTCGCCGGAGAAGTCGCGCCGCTACATGCACAAGTACGTCTTCCCGCCGTTCTCCACCGGTGAGACCGGTCGCGTGGGCTCGCCCAAGCGCCGCGAGGTCGGCCACGGTGCGCTCGCGCGCCGCGCCCTGCTGCCGGTGCTGCCCGACCGCGAGACGTTCCCCTACGCGATCCGCCAGCTCTCCGAGGCCATGGGCTCCAACGGCTCCACCTCGATGGGCTCGGTCTGCGCCTCCACCCTGTCGCTGCTGCAGGCCGGCGTGCCGCTCAAGGCTTCCGTGGCCGGCATCGCGATGGGCCTCATCTCCGGCGAGGTCGACGGCGAGACGCAGTACGTCGCGCTCACCGACATCCTCGGTGCCGAGGACGCGTTCGGCGACATGGACTTCAAGGTCGCCGGCACCCGGGAGTTCGTCACCGCGCTGCAGCTCGACACCAAGCTCGACGGCATCCCCGCCGAGGTGCTGGCCGCCGCGCTCACCCAGGCCCGCGACGCGCGCCTGGCGATCCTCGACGTGATGGCCGAGGCCATCGACGCCCCCGAGGAGATGTCGATCCACGCTCCGCGGATCATCAGCGTCCGGGTGCCCGTCGACAAGATCGGCGAGGTCATCGGCCCGAAGGGCAAGGTGATCAACCAGATCCAGGACGACACCGGTGCCAGCCTGTCGATCGAGGACGACGGCACGGTCTACATCGGTGCCACCAACGGCGAGGCGGCCGAGGCCGCCCGGGCCGCGGTCAACGCGATCGCGAACCCGACCATGCCCGAGGTCGGCGAGCGCTACCTCGGCACCGTCGTCAAGACCACCAACTTCGGCGCCTTCGTGTCGCTCATGCCCGGCAAGGACGGCCTGCTGCACATCAGCAAGCTCCGCGCCCTGGCCGGCGGCAAGCGCGTCGAGGCGGTCGAGGACGTCGTCTCGGTGGGCCAGAAGATCCAGGTCCAGATCGGCGAGATCGACGACCGCGGCAAGCTGTCGCTGGTCCCGGTGGTCGACGAGTCCGGCTCCTCCGACGACGAGTCCGGCGACGAGTCCGACGTCGAGGGCGACGACGACTGACATCCGCTTCACCCGCTGACCCGTCACTTGTACGAGTGACGGGTCAGCGCATTACTGACGGGTCGGCACGATGGAGACGATGGTGACCAGAGCGAGGGCGAGCACGCGCACGCTGTCGACGGTGCGCGACGCCGCGGGGCAGGTGACGTCGCAGGTGCGGCGCACCGTGCTGCCGAGCGGGCTGCGCGTGGTCACCGAGCAGATGGCCGGGTCGCGCTCGGCCACCATCGGCGTGTGGGTCGGCGTCGGCTCGGTCGACGAGACCGAGACGCTGCACGGGTGCTCCCACTTCCTCGAGCACCTGCTCTTCAAGGGCACGCCCGAGCGCTCGGCGCTCGACATCTCGATCGCGCTGGACGCCGTCGGCGGGGAGTTCAACGCCTTCACCGCCAAGGAGTACACCTGCTTCCACGCGCGGGTGCTCGACGAGGACCTGCCGCTCGCGGTCGACGTGCTGGGCGACATGGTCACCAGCTCGGTGATCACGGCCGAGGACGTCGAGGCCGAGCGCGAGGTGATCCTCGACGAGATCGCCATGCACGACGACGACCCCGACGACGTCGTGCACAACCTGTTCGCCGAGCAGGCGTGGGGCGCCACCTCCCCGCTCGGCCGCTCCATCGCCGGCACGCAACAGTCCATATCGGGGCTGGACCGCAGCCGGATCCTGCGGTTCTACCGCCGCCACTACCGCCCGGAGCGGATGGTCGTGGCGGTGGCCGGCAATCTCGACCACTCCTCCGTCGTCCGGCTCGTCACCCGGGCTTTCTCGCGCGGCGACTTCCTGGCCGGCAGCGCCGACCCGGCACCGCCGCGGGTGTCCGGCCGCCGGCAGCGCGTGCACGCCGGCCGGGTCGACGCCGCCCGCCAGTTCGAGCAGGTCAACGTCGTGCTCGGCATGGAGGGGCTGCCGCGCGACCACGACCAGCGGTTCGCGCTCGGCGTCCTCAACACCGCGCTCGGCGGCGGCACCTCGAGCCGGTTGTTCCAGGAGATCCGCGAGCGCCGGGGCCTCGCCTACTCGGTCTACTCCTTCGCCTCCCACCACGCCACCTCCGGCGTGGTCGGCGTCGCCGTCGGCTGCCTGCCGGCCAAGCTCGACGAGGTGCTGCGCACCGTGCGGCTCGAGCTGTCGCGGGTCGCCGCCCACGGCATCTCCGCCGACGAACTGGCCCGCGGCAAGGGCCAGCTCAAGGGCGGCCTCGTGCTCGGGCTGGAGGACTCCGGCTCGCGGATGTCGCGGATCGGCAAGGCCGAGCTCGTGCACGACCACCTGCTCGACGTCGACGAGGTGATCGACCGCATCGAGGGCGTCACCCTCGACGAGGTCACCGACGTCGCGGCCGAGGTGTTCTCCCGCCCGGAGATCCTGGCGGTCGTCGGACCGGCCTGACCGCTCTTCGGGGGCCGTGGTGGCCGCGCGAATCGTTCGATCGAACGATTGGTGCGCCTGCCGGGGCTCAGAGCCTGTCGTTACCGTTCGATCGAACGATTGGTGCAGCTCGGCGCGCCACTACGAGGTCGGTTCCTGTTCGGTCTCGTCCTCGACCTCGCGCTCGGTCTCGTCGACGGCGTCGCGCATCTTCTGCAGGGCGGCCTCGATGGCCACCGCCGCGGTGGTGCGGTCGGTGGCGGAGCGGTCGATGTTCGCCGAGGCCGGCGTCGCGGCGGGCTTCTTCGTCGCCTTCGGCGTCGGCGCCTCGGCCGGCAGGGCGGACGCCGTCGCGACCATCGTGCGCACCTTGGCGCCGAGGTCGAGCGCCGCCTTGCGGAGCAGGGCGAGCTTGGAGGCGTCGAAGGTCTTGAAGTACTCGTGCTCCTTGAGCTTCTGCGGGTCGTCCTTCGACGGGCCGCTCTTCTCCTTGACGTGGTTGCGGGCCAGCTCGCGCAGCGCGGTGATGTCGGGGTCGGCCTCGAGCGCCTCCATGTTCGCCGAGGTGATGAGGCCGCCCTCGGCGAGGTGCGGCACGGCGTCGACCATCCGGTCGGCGTACTTGCCCATCTTGAACGCGGCGTACCAGTGATCGGCCGCGTGACTGCCGTGGGCCTTGCCGTAGTGCTCGAAGTCCTTGAGCACGTCGCCGAGGTTGTCGGTGAAGGTCTGGTACCACTGCTGCGGCGGGATCTTGGCCTCGACGGCGAAGCCGCGCTCCTCGCTCAGCTTCTTCTTGACCTGCATGCCCATGACGGCGTGCACGGTGCCGCCGCCGGTGCCGTAGACCTCGTTCGCGTAGAGCTGGGCCATCGACAGCTCACCGGCCAGCCGTGACACCAGCTGCTTGAGCTTCTTGGGGTCGGCGCCGCTCTCCTTCTTGGCGATCGACTGCCGCAGCGCCGCGATCTCCAGACGCAGCTCCTTCACCTGGAGCAGCTTGTCCTCGTAGATCTTGTTGGCCGCCCGCATCCGCAGCGCGCCCTGGAGGTACTCGCGGTTCTCGTCCTCGCTCCACGCGCTGTTCTCGAGCTGTTTGACGCCGAAGTCGAGACTCTCGCTGAGGTGCACCATCATGCCGACCAGCCGGCTCTCGAAGCCCTTGGCGCGGCTGCGCGCCGCGGCCAGCCGGGAGGACTGCTCGGCCTTCTTCTTCTGGTCCTTGATGCCGCCGACGGTCTGCTGCACGTAGGCGTCCCACTCGCCGTCGTCCGGCATGAAGCGGGCCACGTGCACGAGCGCCCAGATGTCCTGCTCACGGTCGCGCTGGTCGGCCTCGACGGCGTCCGGCTTCTCGGGGTTCTCGTCGTTGACGGTGTAGGACTTCTTGTCCTCGGAGTCGACCTTGCCGTGGATGAAGTCCATGGCGTAGACGTTGAGGTCGAACACGGTGCCGGGGTCGAAGTCGAGGCCGAGGGTCTCGCGGAACACCTCGTTGTAGGCGCGGACGGCGATCTCGGAGTTGGCGCCGCCGGTGGAGACGTCGACGTCGGAGGTGACGGTGTCGGCGCCGACCGAGCCCTTGTACTCCACCTGGTCCTTGCCCTGCTTGCCGCGCTGCAGCGTGAGCTGGTCGGCGAGCTTCTGGTTGCCCTTGAGGCCGGCCGCCCGCTTCGCCATCTCGGAGCTGACCCGCGCCTGCGCCTTCGGCATCACCAGCTTGTGCACCTCGCCGCGCAGCGCAGTGAGGGCGCCCATCAGCTTGAGGGAGGACTCGTGGCTGAAGCCCGGGTGCCCGTGCTCGGGCCACTTGTCGAACACCAGGCACGACTTCGCGCGGAACCAGTCGGCCTCGAAGGCGCCCTTGAGGATCGTCATCAGCGGGCCCGACGGCGACTTGTCGGTCACGAGCGCGTCGACGTTGCCGTCGTTGCACTTCAGCAGCTCGGCCAGATTGGCCGGCACGCCCTCGAACCCGGTGGTCGACGCCGCGCCGTCCTCCGACTCGTGCTCGGCGCCCTCGCCCTCGACGAGCCGCCGGATCCGGCCGAGCCCAACGGCGCCGAACGAGCTCCCGGGCGTCCGCAGGGCGAGCCGCTGCATCGCTCCCGGCGTGTGGTCCGGCTCGTCGTGGGCGCGGACGTCGTCCGGCTCGGCCGTCGTCGGGGAGGGGTCGACCCGCGTGCGATCGGCCGGCTCGGCATGGCCGGTGGTCATCTCGCCATCCTCGCGGGGCGACCGGGTGCCGTCCGGTGAACGACGCAGTGGCACCGCTGCGACTAGACCACCAGCGGCGACAGGAACCGCTCGGCATAGCCGCGCACCGCGGCCTCGTCGGTGATGTCGAGGCTGCCGCCGGGGTCGAGCAGGAAGGTCGAGGCGAGCCGCAGCAGCAGCTCGGCGGCCAGCCGCAGCTCGTCGTCGGGCAGCCTCGCGCCGGAGCGTCGCAGGGTGCGGGCCACCCGGCCGGCCTGCGCCACGAGCACCGACTCGCGACCGGGCATGCCGGTGAGCACCTCCGGCTCGCTGGAGGCAAGCCGGCCGAGCACCGGGATGTCGCGCATGATCGCGAGGCCGCGCACGAAGCACTCCACCACCGCCTCGGCCGGCGGCAGATCGGCGGCCACGCGGTCGAGCTCGGTGAAGAACGCCGCGGTCTCGCGGTCCACCACGGCGGCCAGCAGCACGGCCTTGCCCGGGTAGGCGCGGTAGAGCGTGGCCCGGCTGACCCCGGCGGCGCGGGCCACGTCGTCGACGGTGGCCCGGCGGGCGCCGTACTGCTCGAACACCGACCGGGCGGCGTCCAGGATCGCGTCAGTCACCGGTGCGCTCCAGCCGCACCGGCAGCCCGTCGCGGGCGTAGGGGAGGGCGGTGAGGTCGACCGGCAATTCGTATCCGGACGGCACCGACCAGCGGAACCGGGTGAGCAGCTCGTGGAACACCGCGCGCACCTGCATGCCGGCGAAGTGCATCCCGATGCACTTGTGGACGCCGGCCCCGAACGGCGCGAACGCCAGCCGGTGCACCTTGTCCTCGCGGCGGTCGGGGGCGAACCGCTCGGGGTCGAACCGCTCCGGGTCGGGCCACACCTCGGCCAGGAAGTGGTTGCCGTAGGGGGTCGAGGTGACGAACGCGCCCGCGGGGATGAGGTAGCCGTCGAGCTCCACGTCGCGGGTGGCGACGCGGGGGATCGACGGCACCGGCGCGCACATCCGCAGCGACTCCTTCATCACCAGGTCGAGGTCGGTGAGCGCGAGCAGGTCGTCGTAGGTGGGGTCGGGCCCGACCCGGTCGGTGACCGCCCGCACCTCGGCGCGGCACCGCTCCTCCCACGCCGGGCTCACCGCGAGGCGGTAGGCCATCTGGGTCATCGTGGTCGTCGTCGTGTCGTGCGCGGCCATGAGCAGGAAGATCATGTGGTCGACGACGTCGTCGTCGCCGAAGGCGTTGCCCTCGTCGTCCTCGGCCACGCAGAGCCGGGCGAACAGGTCGTCGCCGCCGTCGCGGCGCTTGGCCGGCAACGCGTCGCGGAAGAACTCCTCGAGCACCCGGCGGGCGGCGAGCCCGCGCGACCACGGCCCGATGCCGCCGGGGAGGTCGCGACGCACCAGCGAGGTGCCGGCGCGGACGGCGTCGACGAACGCCCGGTTGATGCGCTCGCGCTCGGCGGCGTCCAGCTCGACGCCGACGAACACCTCGAGCGCGAGGTCGAGGGTGAGGTCCTTGAACAGCCGTTGCAGCCGGACGGGCTCGGCGTCGTCGACCGGCCAGGCGTCGAGGCGACGGCGCAGGTGCGGCTGGAGCAGCGCGTGGTAGCGCCGGAGCTCGTCGGTGCCGAAGGCGTGCTGCATGATCCGGCGGTGGTGCAGGTGCTCGTCGAAGTCGAGAAGCATCAGGCCGCGGTGGAAGAACGGGCCGATGAAGTGCGACCACGCCGGCCCGCTCGCGAACGCCTTGTCGCGGTTGACGAAGACCCGCTCGAACACCTCGGGGCCGCTGGTCACGTACATGTCGACGCCGAACACCCGCAGCCGGTAGACCCGGCCGTAGTGCTCGCGCAGCCAGGCGGCGTGGGTGATCGGGTGGTGCCGCATCCGCAGCAGGTGAACCACCCCGAGCCGCGGCCCGGTGACCTCCCGCACCGTGGTGTCCGGCATCGGTCCTCTCCCGCCTGAGGCTTTGAGACGATTCCGTCGAAATGTATCATCTGGGCCATGACGACGGCGGAGCTCGGCCCGGGCTCGCTCACCTGGCGGTGGTTCGGCGACCGCCGGATGGTGCTGCTCGGGCCGCGCGCCGCCGTCCTCCAGAACATGCTCCCCGCACTCGGCCAGGGCGTGGACGACCACTCGGTGTGGTTCGCGGACACGCTCGGCCGGCTGGCCCGCAGCATCCCGCCCATCTACGGCACCGTCTACGGCCCCGACCCGGTGACCACCGGCCGGCGGGTGCGCGACTTCCACGTCACGATCAAGGGCGACCTGCCGGCCGGCCTCGGAGGCGGGCGCTACCACGCGCTCGACCCGGCCACCTTCTACTGGGCGCACGCCACCTTCGTCGAGCACCTCATCACCTGCACCGACACCTTCATCCGGCGACTCACCGAGGCCGAGAAGGACCGGCTCGTGGCGGAGTCGGTCACGTGGTGGGAGCGGTACGGCGTCAGCGACCGGGTGGCGCCCGGCGGCCTCCCGCGCACCTGGGCCGGGTTCACCGCCTACTGGGACGACGCCCTCGAGCGCCGGCTGGTGCGGCACCGCACCGCCGCCTACGGCGTCGGGTACGCCACCAAGGGCTGGCCCCGACCGTCGCGGGTGCCGCGGGCGGTGTGGTGGGTGGTGCACCGCCCCGTGGACGCGCTGAGCGCGCTGCTCACGATCGGCGGGCTCCCGCCGCGTGCCCGCGAGCTGCTCGACCTGCCCTGGACGACGGCACAGCAGCGCCGCTACGACCGGCTCGCGGCCGTCGTCCGCGCCCTCGACCCGCTGGTGCGCCGGCTACCGGCCCGCTGGCGCCTCCACCCGATCGCCGGCCGCGCGTTACGTCGAGTCGGCGCTTGATGTCATGTCAGGGACGCCGAGTCAGCGCTTGCCGATGATGCCGACCACGGGCGGCTGCTTGTTGTCGACGGCGGAGACCCGGAACCCGCCGTCGGTGAGCGCGGCCGAGGCCTTCCGGACGACCTCGGGCACCTGCTCGGGCCGGGCGGCCTCGTAGAAGAGGTACACGGCGCCCCCGGGCAGCACCCGCTCGTGCAGCAGCGCCACCTCGTCGCCGCACTCGCGCACCCAGAACAGGTTCACGTTGAAGGCGAAGACCTTGTGGAGCCGCTTCACCGGCACCCGAAGGGTGGCGAGGTCGATCTGGCGCACGGTGAGCCGGCCGGCCTCGATGGCGGCCGCGTTGCGACGCTTGGTGCGGTCGACGCCGGACTCCGAGCGGTCGATCGCGAACAGCCGCCCGGTCTCCAGTCGGCTGCAGATGAGCTCGGCCGCCGCGCCCGAGCCGCAACCGATCTCGAGCACGTGGTCGTTCGGCTGGACGTCCATGAAGTCCACGGCCCACCGGATGCGGGCCGGGATCTGCGACGCGGGCATGGGATCACCCTGCCAGAACGCAGCGCGACCGGGGACGAGCCCCGGGGCATCCCGGCGTCAGTCCGGCCTCCCGGCGCCGGGTCGGACGAGCCCGGTCTCGTACGCCATCACGACCGCCTGCACCCGGGTGGTCAGCGCGAGCTTCGCCAGGATCCGGTTGACGTGGGTCTTCACGGTCGCCGGCGACACGACCAGCCCGACGGCGATCTCGTCGTTGGACAGCCCGCACGCGATCCGGCCCAGCACCTCGATCTCGCGCTCGGTGAGCCCGCTCAGTGGTGCGGGCACGCCCTGGTGAGGCGGCGGACGGCGCACGTGCTCCTCGATCAGCCGCCGCGTCAGGGTGGGGGCGAGCAGCGCCTCGCCGGCCGCGACCGTGTGGATCCCGGCGACGAGCCGGTCCGGCGGCGTCGCCTTGAGCAGGAACCCGGCGGCGCCCGCGTCGAGCGCGTCGTAGACGAGCCGGTCGATGTCGTAGGTCGTCAGCACCAGCACCCGGCTCGGGAGTCCCTCGGTGACGATCGCCCGGGTGGCCGCGATGCCGTCCATGACGGGCATCCGGATGTCCATCAGCACGACGTCCGGCCGGAGGTCGCGGGTGAGCCGCACCGCCTCGCGACCGTCGGCGGCCGTGCCGACCACCGAGCACCCGCGGGCCTCGACCACCAGCTCGAGGCCCGAGCGCACCAGGTCCTGGTCGTCGACGACGAGGACGGCGGGGCCGCTCACGACTCCACCGCGGGCAGCACGGGCAGGATCGCCTCGAGCTCGAACCTGCCGTCCCGGACGCCGTGCGTCAGCCGACCCCCGAGCACGGACGCCCGCTCGGCCATGCCCAGCAGCCCCAGTCCGCCGCCGGCCGGTGCGGCGGCCCCGACATCGTTGGCGCTCCGGATCCGGAGCTCGTCGCTGACGTGGCTCACCTTCAGCGCCACCGGACCGCGGCCGTAGCGCCGGGCGTTGGTGAGCGCCTCCTGCGCGATCCGGAAGGCCGCCGCGTCCACCGCCGCCGGCAGTCCGCTCAGCTCCCCGTCGCGCTGCAGCCGCACGTCCAGGCCGACGTCGTCCAGCTCGGCGACCAGCCCGTCGAGGTCGGCGAGACCGGGAACGGGCCGCAGCCCCAGCTCGTCGGAGTCGTCGCGGACGAGGTGCAGCAGCCGCGACGTCTCGGCGAGCGCCCGCCGTCCGGTCGTGGCGACGTTGTCGAGGAGCGCCCTCGCCCGCTGCGGGTCGGTGGTGACGAGGTCCTGCGCTGCGGCGGTCTGCACCACCATGGCGCTGACCGAGTGGGCGATCACGTCGTGCAGCTCGCGGGCGATCCGGTCGCGCTCGGCGCGGGCCGCCTGCTGCCGGATGACGTCCTGCTGTGCCTGGAGCCGCAGCGCCTGCTCGTCGAGGCGGCGGGCCACGCGGCCGAAGACGAACGGCGGCACCAGCAACGCGCCGACAAAGAACACGTCGGTGATGTCGTTCGTGGACGGCAGGACGAAGTAGCGCGGGATCGCCGAGGCGAGCATCGCGAGGACGGCGGCGATGCCCCACAGGTCCGCCCGGAACCGCGCACAGCTGTAGCAGGCGACGACGAGCACGGCGATCGGTGCGGCCGGCTCGGTGAGCGACGGCTCGACCAGCTCACCCGCCGTGAGCGACCAGGCGGCCACAGGTCCGACCACCAGCGGGATCCGGCGGCGCAGCACCAGGGCCGCGCACGCGATGCCGGTGAACAGGACGCCCCAGCCCCAGCCCGGAAGCCCACTGAGCGCGAGCTCCGTGATGGCCAGCGCGAACAGTGCCGCAGGCAGGAGGACGTCGCGACCGGAGAGCCGCAGCACGTCCACCTCGCGACGGTAACGCCGCCGCACGCCGGACGACGTCAACCCAGGGGTGGAGGCAGGTCCGACCCGGACGCCGACGCGGCCACCGGTCTCCTGTTCCTAGCGTCGGCTCATACCTTCGAGACCGAGGAGACCACCATGTTCGAGACCGTCGAGCAGCAGGCCAGGATCACCCGCCTGGCCTGGTTCACCACGCTGGCCACGCTCGTGATCGGGCAGCTGCACGCCCTCGCCCGCTTCCGCACCGCGGACGGCAGCTCGGACCTCGACCTGCCGCTCACCGGCTGGTGGGCCGAACCGGCGGGCCGCGCCCTCGACCCGCTGCTGGACTGGGCGAGCCCGGACACCGTGTACCTCACCTACGGCAAGTGGTGGGTGGTGGCGCTGGGCATGATCGTCGTGGCCGGCGCGATGGTGATGCGGCTGCGCGCGCCGTACGGCGTCGAGCTCTGGGGGTGGCGGATCTTCCTCCTCGGGTACGCCCTGCTCGCCGCCAGTGCCGGCATCTACTACTGGGGGCAGTGGACGTCGTACAACGCGCTCGAGGACGCCGTCGGCCTCTGGATGTACCTGCCCGGGGCGCTGCTGGGCACCATCGGCTCGATGGTCCTCGGCGTCGGCCTGCTGCGTCGCCGGGTGCGGCCCTGGCTTCCCGCGGTGCTCCTGGTGCTCACCATCCCGGAGCTGATGCTCATCAGCGAGGTGACCTCGCTCGGCAACGCCGACCTGCCGATCATGTTCGCGATCGCGATGCTGGCCGGCGCGGAGACCCGGCGGACGGCATCCGGCGAGCGCCGTGGTGCCACGAGCGAGGTCGTGCCCACGCCCACGCCGACGCCCTAGGCTGCGGCCATGAGCCAGATCCGCGTCGGCGTCCTCGGCGCCCGCGGCAAGGTGGGGTCGGAGATCTGCGCGGCGGTCGACGCCGCCGACGACCTCGAGCTGGTCGCCGCCGTCGACGACGGCGACGACCCACAGCAGCTCGTCGACGGCGCCGCGGAGGTGGTCGTCGACTTCACCCACCCCGACGTCGTGATGGACAACCTGGCGTTCTGCATCGAGCACGGCATCCACGCGGTGGTCGGCACCACCGGGTTCGACGAGGCGCGGCTCGACCGGCTGCGCACGCTGCTCGAGGGCGCCCCCGGCGTCGGGCTGCTCGTCGCGCCCAACTTCTCGATCGGTGCCGTGCTGATGATGCGGTTCGCCGCCCTGGCCGCGCCGCACTTCGAGTCGGTGGAGATCGTCGAGCTGCACCATCCGGACAAGGCCGATGCGCCGTCGGGCACCGCCCGCCGCACGGCCGAGCTGGTGGCCGAGGCCCGCCGCGACGCCGGCACGCCGCCCGCCCCGGACGCCACCTCCAGCGCTCTCGACGGCGCCCGCGGCGCCGACGTGGCGGGTGTTCCGGTGCACGCGCTGCGGGTCCGCGGCCTGGTGGCGCACCAGGAGGTCGTGCTCGGCGGCCCGGGGGAGACCCTCACGATCCGGCACGACTCGCTCCACCGCTCCTCCTTCGCTCCGGGCGTGCTCGCCGCCGTCCGCGCCATCGGCGGGCGGCCCGGTCTCACCGTCGGCCTGGAGCGCCTCGTCGATCTCGGTTGAGTGCACGTTCGTGCGATGCACAAACGTGCCTCTCGTGCCGGTCGCGGCGCGTCGGCAGGCTCGCGCCATGAGAAGAGGACTCGCCGTCGCCGCCACCCTCGCCGCCACCGTCGCGGGCGTGCAGGCCACCGGCTCCACCGCTGCCACCAGCGCGCCCAGCGGCGCCGACCCGGGACCCAGCGCCGCCGAGCGTGCCGACGCGGCGGTCGACGCCCTGCTCGCCCGGCCCGGCGTCGCCCGCGACACCGACGGGCTGGAGCTCGACGTGGTCAGCACCCTGGTGGAGCGCGACGGCTCCAGCCACGTGCGCGTCGACCGCACCCTCGACGGGCTCCCGGTGCTCGGTGGCGACCTCGTCGTCCACCAGTCGCCGGACGCCACGTTCGACGGCGTCTCGCAGAGCCTGGCCCGGCCGCTCGACGTCGACACCACGCCCGCGCTGACGGCGGCCGACCGCCCGCGCCACGGCCCTCGCGCCGGCCCGGGCCACCGCCGACATCCGCAAGCTGCGGGCCGCGGACGCCGCGCCCCGGCTCGTCGTCGACGCCCTGGGCGCGACGCCCACCCTGGCGTGGGAGGTCACCACGCTCGGCCGGTACGCCGACGGCACGCCCAGCCGCCTCGCCACCTACGTGGACGCCGACACCGGCGCCGTGCTGCGCCGGGTCGAGGGCATCCACACCGCCGACGGCTCCGGTGAGTCGCTCTACAGCGGCACCGTGCCGCTCAGCATCGCGCCGCAGGGGAGCGGCTACACGCTCACCGACGTGGCCCACGGCAACGGCGTCACCACCGACATGCAGAACGCCGAGGACTCGATCCTCTGCACGATCTTCGGGGCCGGCTGCACCAACGGCGACCCCTTCGTCAGCCCCGACACCAGCTTCGGCGACGGCACGAACGGCAACCGCGAGTCCGCCGCTGTCGACGCGCACTACGGCGGGGCCGTCACCTTCGACTACTTCAAGCTGGTGCACGGCCGCAACGGCATCTTCGGCAACGGCACGGGAGCGCCGAGCCGCGTGCACTACGGCACCGACTACGCCAACGCCTTCTGGGACGGCGAGAAGATGACGTACGGAGACGGCGACGGCGCCAGCTTCGGGCCGCTCGTCTCGCTCGACGTCGCCGGCCACGAGATGAGCCACGGCGTCACCGAGAACACCGCCAACCTCACCTACTCCGGGGAGTCGGGCGGCCTCAACGAGGCCACCTCCGACATCTTCGGCTCGATGGTGGAGTTCTACGCCGCCAACGGCGAGGACCCGGGCGACTACTACATCGGTGAGGAGTTCGACCTGGCCTCCGGCGAGGGCTTCCGCCGCATGGACCAGCCCTCGCTCGACGGCAACTCCTTCGACTGCTACGAGTCGGGCATCGGCAACGCCGACGTGCACTACTCCTCGGGCCTCGGCAACCACTTCTTCTACCTGCTGGCCGAGGGCTCGGGCGCCAAGACGATCGGCGGCAAGGCTCACAACTCGCCCACCTGCGACGGCTCCACCGTCACCGGGATCGGGCGCGACGCCGCCGCGAGGATCTGGTTCCAGGCGCTGACGGCCTACTTCACCTCCGGCACCACCTACGCCCAGGCCCGCACCGGCACGCTCAGCGCCGCCGCCGACCTGTACGGCCAGGGCAGCCCCGAGTACGACGCGGTCGCGGCCGCGTGGAGCGCGGTCAACGTGGGGTGACCGCTTGCGGTGAGGGCCCGTGCCGGACGGAACCGGCACGGGCCCTCGTCCGTTCACACCCCGGGCTCAGACCAGCGCGGTGTGGAGGCGTACCTGCTTGACGGTCACCTCGCCGGTGCCGTCGAGGTCGAGCTCGCGGTGGGCGGAGTCGGCGTCCCAGCCTGCGGAGACCAGGAACGTCCGTCGGGCGTCGTCGGTGGCGAACACCCAGCACACGGCCCGGCTGAACCGGTCGGCGCGCAGGGTGTCGGCGGCGGCCTGCAGCAGCCGTGAACCGTGGCCGGCGCCGGTGTCGCCGGGTGCCACCACGAGCTCCACCACCTCGCCGTCGGACACCGGGTCGCAGTCGGGGTCGGACGCCGGCGTCGTGACGGCGAACCCGCACACCCGGTTGCGCTCGAGCGCCACGAGCACCCGGTTGCGGGCGTCGGCGGGCTTGGTCATCGAGGTCCGCCAGCTCTCGGCCACCGCGGCCGCGTCCGGCAGCGACCCGGCCGGCAGCACGCCGGCGTACTGCTCACGCCAGGCCCGCACCTGCACGTCGGCCACGGCGTCGGCGTCGTCGGCCCACGCCACCCGCACCGAGACATCCGCCGTCGGGCTGCTCATGCGTCGACACTAGGTTGGAGCACATGGAGTCCCGCAATCTCGGCGCGAGTGGCCTCAGGGTCACCGCCATCAGCTACGGCAACTGGCTCACCCACGGCTCGCAGGTGGAGGAGGACGCCGCCCTCGCGTGCGTGCGCCAGGCCCTCGACGAGGGCATCACGACCTTCGACACCGCCGACGTCTACGCCGACACCCGCGCGGAGTCGGTGCTGGGCAAGGCGCTGCAGGGCGAGCGGCGCGAGGGCCTGGAGATCTTCACCAAGGTGTTCTGGCCCCCGGGCCATTCCGGCCACAACGACCACGGCCTCTCCCGCAAGCACATCCTGGAGTCGATCGACGGCTCGCTGGAGCGGCTCGGCACCGACCACGTCGACCTCTACCAGGCGCACCGCTACGACCACGAGACGCCGCTGGAAGAGACGATGCTCGCCTTCGCCGACGTCGTCCGGGCCGGCAAGGCCTTCTACATCGGCGTCTCGGAGTGGCGGGCCGAGGAGATCCGGGCCGCCCACGCGCTGGCCCAGGAGCTGAACGTCCCGCTGGTCTCCAACCAGCCGCAGTACAACCTGCTCTGGCGGGTGATCGAGCCCGAGGTGGTGCCCACCTGCGAGGAGCTCGGCCTCGGCCAGATCGTGTGGTCGCCCATCGCCCAGGGCGTGCTCACGGGCAAGTACAAGCCCGGCGAGGACTACCCGGCCGGCTCGCGCGCCACCGACGACAAGGGCGGCGCCGACATGATCAGCCGCTGGCTCAAGGACGACGTACTGGAGCGCGTGCAGCGGCTGCAGCCCGTGGCCGACCAGGCCGGCCTGTCGCTCTCGCAGCTGGCCATCGCCTGGACCCTGCAGAACCCCAACGTCTCCAGCGCGATCATCGGCGCCAGCCGGCCCGAGCAGGTCACCGAGAACGTGAAGGCCGCCGGGGTGAAGCTGGACGACGACGTCATGGCCGCGATCGACGAGGCCGTCGGCGACGTCGTCGAGCGTGACCCGGCGAAGACCCAGTCTCCGCGGCGCTCTGAGGTGTTCGGCTGACCGGCGGTCAGCGGTACCGGTCGGGCAGCTCCTGCCCGACCTTCACCTGCGGCTTCGGCAGCCGCATGAACTTCATCTGCATCGAGCGGGTCACCGCGTAGTAGGTGGTGCCCTTGAGCGGCTCGTCGGGGAACCGGACCGCGAGCTCCTTGCGGAGCCGGCGGCGCAGGACCAGGGCGTCGACCACCGTGATCGCGAGGACCGCGAGCATCATCGTCGAGCTCAACGTCCGCAGCGCAGGCACGCCGGTGTAGCCCAGCACGAGGGTGACCAGCAGCAGCGGGATCAGCAGCTCGACGAGCGAGAACCGGCTGTCGACGAAGTCGCGGATGAAGCGGCGCACCGGCCCCTTGTCGCGGGCCAGCAGGTAGCGCTCGTCGCCGGCCTTCATGCCGGCGCGGACCGTCGCGCTGCTCTCGCCCTTCGTCTGCCGCTGCCGCTGCGCCATCTCCTTGCGGGTGCGCGGCGCACGGGCCCGCGCCTTCGCGGCGGCCTGGGCCTCCTTGCGGGTCGGCGTCGGCCGGCCCTTGCCGCCCACCTTGGTGGGTGCCTCGAGGGGCTCGGGTTCGGAGTTGCGGCGGCGGAACACGGTGCGGCGGGTCCTCGGCGTGGGCGACGGGCGGATGCGGGCCAGGATATCGGGCCGCTCGCGACGGCGGCTCAGTCGCGGTGGGTCTTGCCCGGCAGGTCGAGCATCCGCTGCAGGGCCACCAGGGCCTCGCGCTCGGTGTCGGGGTCGACCTCGATGCGGTTCACCACGACGCCGTTCACCAGCGACTCCATCGCCCACACGAAGTGCGGCAGGTCGATGCGGTTCATCGTGGAGCAGTAGCAGACGTTGCGGTCGAGGAAGGCGATCCGCTTGTCGGGGTGGGCGCGGCCGAGCCGCTGCACCAGGTTGAGCTCGGTGCCGATCGCCCAGCTCGAGCCGGACGGCGCTGCCTCGATGGTCTGGATGATGAACTCGGTGGAGCCGACGAGGTCCGCGGCGAGGACGACGTCGTGCGGGCACTCGGGGTGCACGAGGATCTGGATGTCGGGGTCCTTGGCGCGGAGCTCGTTCACGACGTCGAGCGAGAAGCGGCCGTGCACCGAGCAGTGGCCCTTCCAGAGGATCATGGTGGCGTCGCGGAGCTGCTCGACGGTGAGGCCACCGTTCGGCTTGAGCGGGTTCCACACCACGCACTTCCCGAGCTCGATGCCCATCTTGAGCACGGCGGTGTTGCGGCCGAGGTGCTGGTCGGGCAGGAACAGCACCTTGGCGCCGGCGTCGAGCCCGCCCTTCTGGTCGAACGCCCACTCGAGGGCCACCTCGGCGTTGGAGGAGGTGCACACGACGCCGCCGTTGCGGCCGCAGAACGCCTTGATGTCGGCGCTGGAGTTCATGTAGGTGACCGGCACGACGGAGTCCTGCACGCCGGCCGCGGCCAGCGCCTCCCAGGTCTTCTCCACCTGGGCGAGCCGGGCCATGTCGGCCATCGAGCAGCCCGCGGCGAGGTCGGGGAGCACGACCTGCTGGTGGGGCCCGGTGAGGATGTCGGCCGACTCGGCCATGAAGTGCACGCCGCAGAACACGACGAACTCGGCCTCGGGGCGAGCCGCGGCCTCGCGGGCGAGCTTGAAGGAGTCGCCGGTGACGTCGGCGAACTGGATCACCTCGTCGCGCTGGTAGTGGTGCCCCAGCACGAACACCCGCTCGCCCAGGGCCTCCTTGGCGGCGCGGGCGCGGGCCACCAGGTCGGGGTCGGAGGCCTCGGGCAGGTCACCGGGGCACTCCACGCCGCGCTCGGAGGCGCGGTCGGTGCCGCGGCCCAGCGGGAGCAGCGGCAGGTCGACGGTCGTCATGGCTCCATCGTAGGAGGGAGCGCCTCGGTCAGAGCATCGCGCCGTGGTGCAGGTAGGGGCTCGGCGGGTCCATGCCGCGCAGCGCGAGGTAACCCTCCTGGTGGACCTCGAGCCGCGCCTCCACCCCGACGTCCACCGCCCATCCGTTGGCGGCGGTCACGTGGGCGACGGTGATCTCCGCCGGACCGTCGGCGAGCACCGTCCACAGCAGCCGGGCGGCGGTCCGGCGGTTGGTGGCGGCGAGCAGCCACGGGATGCCGCGGTGGTCGGTGTAGGCGTAGCCCGAGCCGGTGGTCGTGTCGGACACGTAGAGCCGCTGCTCTCCCAGCAGGAACCCGTGGTCCGGGCCGTGCCCGGCGCCGCGCAGCCGGCGGTCGACCGAGTCCATGAGCTCGCGGTCGGCCGCCGTGCCCTCACGGACCTTCTCGCCGGTGCCGACCGGGATCGCGGCCCGGTCGACGGTGCCCTTGAGGAACATCTGCGGGTGCATCGTGAAGCCGGCGAGCAGGTAGCGGCGCACCGCCTTCGGGTCCGACGACGCCGCCAGCATCCCGCGCAGGCAGCCGCGACTGTGGGTGAGCGCGGCGTCGAGCACCTGCTTGCCGATGCCGCGGCCCTGGAGCCCCGGGCGGACGGCGTAGGTCGCCAGCACCCACAGCGTCTCGCGGCGCAGGCTCGTGGCGACGCCGACCACCTCGCCGTCGTCCTCGGCGACCCAGCAGCCGCCGGGATCGGTGGTGAGGAAGTGGGCCGTGCGGCGGCTCCAGCTCGCCGAGTGGTCGGCGGTCCGCCGCTGCGGTTCGTCCCAGCCGCGGCGGAACGTGGTCAGGTCGGACGCGTAGAACGCCTCGTCCGACAACCGCTCGACGGCGGCCACGTCGTCGGTCGTCATCGGCCGCACCAGCACCTCACCCACGCGCTCACCGTAAAGAGTTGAGACGATGGGCCGCATGCGGGTTCTCGTGGCGCCGGACAAGTTCGCAGGCACGCTCACCGCGGTCGAGGCGGCCGACGCGATCGCCGAGGGGTGGCGACGCCGCGCGCCCGACGACGAGCTCGATCTCGCCCCGATGGCCGACGGCGGACCGGGCTTCGTCGACGTGCTCCACACGGCGCTCGGAGGCGACTTGCACGTCGTCACGGTCGAGGCGGTGCACGGCGAGCAGGTGCCGGCGACCGTGCTCCGGGTCGGCGACACCGCGTACATCGAGAGCGCTCAGTCGTGCGGTCTGCACCTGCTCCAGGACGCCGGCGGCGGGGCCGAGCTGGCCTCCACCCAGGGGGTGGGGGAGCTGCTCCTGGCGGCGGTCGACGGCGGCGCCACCACCGTGGTCGTGGGGCTCGGCGGCTCGGGAACCAACGACGGCGGCGCGGGGCTGCTCGACGCGCTCGGCGCCACCTCCGACGGCGTCCTCGGCGCCGGCGGGCTCTGCCTCGACTCGGTGCACACCGTCGACCTCGCACCGGCCCGCGAGCGGATGGCCGGGGTGGAGCTCGTGATGGCCAGCGACGTCGACAACCCGCTCACCGGCATGTTCGGCGCCAGCAAGGTCTACGGCCCGCAGAAGGGCCTCACCGACAAGACGATCGCCGTCGTCGACGGCTTCCTCGAGCAGTACGCCGCCGTCGTCGACCGGCGCACGGCGCTCGAGCCCGGCGCGGGCGCGGCGGGCGGGCTCGGCTACGCCCTCCTCGTGCTCGGCGCGCGCCGCGAGCCCGGCGTCGACCTGGTGGCCCAGGCCGCGCGGCTGGCCGAGCGCGCGGCCGCCGCCGATCTCGTCGTCACGGGGGAGGGCGCCTTCGACTTCTCCAGCCGCTCGGGCAAGGTGCCCTACGGCGTCGCGACGGTGGCCGAGCAGGCGCTGCGGCCGTGCGTCGCGCTCGCCGGCCAGGTGCTGGTGGGCTCGCGCGAGATGCGGGCGCTCGGCGTCGAGTCGGCGTACTCGATGGTCGACCTGGTGGGGGAGGAGCGCTCGTTCGCCGACCCCGCCGGCGCCCTCGCCGACCTTGCCGAGCGGGTGGCGCGCACCTGGTCGCGGTGACGTCGCGGTGCCCAGGAATAACCCGCGGTGTGCGACCATTGGGGCGTACGAGAAGCATCCTCAGTACGCCACGGGAGACCACACATGACCGAGCAGCTCGAGACCACCACGACCGACCGCCGCACCGACCAGGTCAACCTGAGCGCGGTGGCCGCCGGCAAGGTGAAGAGCCTCCTCGAGCAGGAGGGTCGTGACGACCTCGCCCTACGCATCTCCGTGCAGCCGGGTGGCTGCAGCGGTCTTCGGTACCAGCTGTTCTTCGACGAGCGCACCCTCGACGGCGACGTCGTCACCGACTTCGACGGCGTGTCCGTCGTCGTCGACCGGATGAGCGTGCCGTACCTCAACGGCGCCGAGATCGACTTCGTCGACACCATCGAGAAGCAGGGCTTCACGATCGACAACCCGAACGCCACCGGCTCCTGCGCCTGCGGCGACTCTTTTCACTGAGCGAGCAGGGTCCGACCGAGGAACGAGGTCGGACCCGTGGCGAGCGAAGGTTGAGTAGCGCCTGCGACCGACGAAGGAGGTCGCAACGGCGCGTATCGAAACCACGTGAGGTAGACGCCGACGCAAACACGAATGCCCCGGTCGATCGACCGGGGCATTCTTCGTGCCGCCCGTGCGCACGAGGCCATTGACCTCACGAGGTTTCGATACGTGCGCGCTACTCAACCTTCGCTCGCTACGCGCCTGCGCTCGTTCCTCGCGCAGCCGCCGCTCGCTCAGTCGCGGTAGATCGCGGCGGCGAGCCGGGCGGCGGCGTCGGAGACCTCGATGCGGCCCTTGGCGCGCTCGGCGGGCTGCTCGTCGAAGTGCAGCGACGGGGCCGGCCGACTCGCCCGGCGCACCGCCTGCTCGAGCCGTCGGCTGGTGGCGCGGCAGTCGTCGCGGGTGTCGGCGGCGGCGAGGTCGGAGAGGTCGTCGTAGGACGAGGTGCCGTCGGTCATACCTCGACGGTAGGTGTTACCGCGGGGTACGCCGAGTCTTCGTACGGGCCCGTTGTCGGTAGTGTTCCGGGACGTGCCACTCCTCATCGCGGGCTCGATCGCCACCGACCACCTCATGTCGTTCGGCGGCAAGTTCCAGGACTCGCTGGTGGTCGAGCAGCTGGACAAGATCTCCCTCTCGTTCCTGGTCGACGACCTCGAGATCCGTCGCGGCGGCGTCGCCGCCAACATCTGCTTCGGCCTCGGCCGGCTCGGGCTCGGCCCGGTGCTCGTCGGTGCCGCGGGGGAGGACTTCGCCGACTACCGCTCGTGGCTGCAGCGCCACGGTGTCGACTGCTCCTCCGTCCGCATCTCCGACTCCCACCACACCGCCCGGTTCGTCTGCACCACCGACCCGACCGGCGCCCAGATCGCCTCGTTCTACCCGGGCGCGATGAGCGAGGCACGGCTCGTCGAGCTGCAGCCGATCGTCGAGCGGGTCGGCGAGCCCGACTACGTGCTCATCGGCGCCGACGACCCCGACGGGATGCTGCGCCACACCGAGGAGTGCCGGCAGCGCGGCTACGCGTTCATCGCCGACCCGAGCCAGCAGCTCGCGTTCTCCGGCGGCCCGCTGATCCGCGACCTGATCGACGGCGCCACGCTGCTCTTCTCCAACGAGTACGAGTCGCACATGATCGAGCAGAAGACGGGCTGGACCTCCGACCAGGTGCTCGAGCGCGTGGGCACCCAGGTCACCACCCTCGGCCGGCACGGCTCCCGCGTGCTCCGTCAGGGCGAGGAGCCGTTCCTCGTGCCCGCCGCGAGCGGCGTCGAGGCGGTCGAGCCCACCGGCGTCGGCGACGCCTACCGCGCGGGCTTCCTCGCCGCGCTCTCGTGGGGCCTCGACCTCGAGCGCGGTGCCCAGGTCGGCAGCGTGCTCGCGGCCTACGTCGTCGAGACGGTCGGTCCGCAGGACTACACCTTCACCCCGACCGAGTTCGTCGCCCGCATCGAGACCTCCTACGGCGTCGACGCGGCCGCCGACGTCGCCGCGCACCTGCGTTAGTCGAGGCGCCGCACCAGGTAGCGGGGCACGCCGTCCGTCGGCGGTGTCCTCGCCGACGTACTCCTGCCCGCGCATCCGGCACCACGCCGGGCACGTCGTAGCGCGCGGCGACGTCGGTGGCGACGACGCCGACCACCCCACCCACCTCGACGTCGGTGATCCGCCGGGCCAGCTCGATGATCGGCTGCGGGCACAGCTGCCCGCGGCAGTCCAGCTCCACCACGCCGCTCACGAGCGGAGCCCCGCGACCACCTCGGGCAGCACTGCGCAGAACCGTTCGACGTCGTCGGCGGTCGTGTCACGGGTGAGGGAGACCCGGACGTTGCCGTGCGTCAGCGCCCCCATCGCCGCCAGCACGTGCGACGGCTCCAGCGTGGACGCCGTGCACGCCGACCCGCTCGCCACTCCGAAGCCCCGCCGGTCGAGCTCGGTGACGATCGCCTCGCCGTTGACGTAGAGGCAGGAGAAGGTCACCAGGTGCGGGAGCCGGTCGGTGGGGTCGCCCACCACCTCGGCGTCCGGCAGCGCGGCGGCCGCCGCGCGCACCCGGTCGACCAGCGCCCGCTGCCGCGCGCCGACCTCCTCGCGCTCGGCCGCCACCGCCTGCAGGGCGGCGGCGGCAGCCAGCGCGGCCGGCACGTCCTCGAAGCCGCTGCCGCGCGGGTCGGCCCGGTCGTCGGCCGGGAACGGCGTCGTCCACCGGGCGCCGCGGCGCACCAGCAGCACCCCCACCCCGGCGGGACCGCCCCACTTGTGGGCCGAGCCCGCGGCCGCCGTCCAGCCGCTCGGGAAGGGCAGCCGGCCCATCGCCGCGCAGGCGTCGACGAACACCGGGACCTCGACGGCGTCCGCCACCGCCTCCACCGGCTGCACCGTGCCCACCTCGTGGTTGGCGTGCTGCACCGCCACGACGTCCGCGCGGGCGGCCACCAGCGCGTCGACGTCGACCCGCCCGGCGGCGTCCACCCCCGCGACCGGGTGCTCGGCGCCGGTCCAGGCCAGCGCGTGCAGCACGGCGGAGTGCTCGACCGCCGCATGGGCCACCCGGCCACCCGCAGGTCGGGCAGCCAGGAGGCCCAGCAGGCCACGGTGCACCGCGTCGGTGCCCGACCCGGTGAAGGTCACCTCGTCGGGCCGCGTGCCGAGCGCCTCGGCCACCACGGCGCGGGCGTTGTCGAGCAGCAGCCGGGCGTCGCGACCGGGCCCGTGGAGCCGCCGCGGGTCGGCGTACCCGCGTTCGTACGCGGCCGCCAGCACCTCGCGCGCCGCGGGGTGGAGCGGCTCCGAGGAGGCGGCGTCCAGATAGACGCGGGGGGTACCGGAGCGGCCGCTCACTCGGTCAACCTACCGACGGACCCCTGCATCAATCCGAGGGCGTTCCGGGAGTAGGGTTCTGCCGAGCAGCAACCCCCTGTTGGACAGGCCGAGAGGAAGGCTCGATCTTGAGTCGTCACCCGCGTCGCCACCTGCCCGCGCGGTGGGCACTGGTCGCCGTCGGCCTCGTCGGGATGCTGGCGCTCGCCGGCTGCTCCGACGACACCGAGGCCGGTCGGCTGGCCATGCCGGAGCCCATCACCGAGGAGGGCCAGCACACGCTCGACCTGTGGCAGGGCGCCTGGATCGCGGCGCTCATCACCGGCGTCGTGGTGTGGGGCCTGATCTTCTGGGTCGTGGTGCGCTACCGGCGTCGCAGCGACGACGAGGTGCCGATCCAGACGCGCTACAACCTGCCGCTCGAGATCTTCTACACCGTCTTCCCGATCATCATGGTCGTCGTCTTCTTCGCGAAGACCGTCGAGGTGCAAGACGTCGTGCTCGACGACTCCGAGCCCGACAACACGATCTTCGTGGTCGGCCAGCAGTGGCAGTGGACGTTCAACTACCCCGATGCCGTCGACACCCCCGAGGGCAGCAACGTGTGGGAGTCCGGCACCGGCGACATCCAGCCCACCATCTACGTGCCCGTCGACGAGACCACCCGGTTCGAGCTGCGCAGCCCCGACGTCATCCACGACTTCGGCGTCCCCGGCTTCCTCATCAAGATGGACGTGATCCCGGGCCAGGACAACGCCTTCCAGGTGACCCCCACCACCGAGGGCTCCTACATCGGCAAGTGCTACGAGCTCTGCGGCGTCTACCACTCGCGGATGCTGTTCAACGTCGAGGTGGTGTCGCGCGAGGAGTACGAGTCCTACCTGCAGGAGCAGGCGGACGCCGGCTTCGTGTCGGAGGAGCCGGTGCTGGGCGGCAAGTACGCCGACACCCAGATCGGTGAGGAAGGCGCAGCGACGTTCAACGAGGAGTCGGAGTGACCACCACCGCGGCCCGCACCACCACCACCACCGAGCGCGTCGTGGCGCGCCGGCCGCTGGGCCAGCAGGTGGTGCGCATCCTCACCACCACCGACCACAAGCTGATCGGCAAGCTCTACCTGGTCACCTCGTTCGCCTGGTTCCTCATCGCCGGCCTGATGGCCATGCTGATGCGGGCCGAGCTGGCGTTCCCGAACAACCAGGTCGTCAACGACGAGCTGTACAACCAGCTGTTCACGATGCACGGCACGATCATGCTGCTGCTGTTCGCGACGCCGCTGTTCTTCGGGTTCGGCAACGTCGTGATGCCGTTGCAGATCGGCTCGCCCGACGTCGCGTTCCCGCGGCTCAACATGCTCAGCTACTGGCTGTTCCTGTTCGGCAGTCTCATCGCGGCGTCCGGCTTCCTGACCCCGCAGGGTGCGGCCGACTTCGGCTGGTTCGCCTACACGCCGCTGTCCGACGCCGTCAGATCGCCAGGCGTCGGTGGTGACCTCTGGATCATGGGGCTGTGGATGGCGGGCCTCGGCACGATCCTCGGCGCGGTCAACTTCATCACCACGATCATCTGCATGCGCGCGCCCGGCATGACCATGTTCCGGATGCCGATCTTCGTGTGGAACACGCTCGTCACCAGCCTGCTGGTGCTCATCGCGTTCCCCGTGCTCGCCGGCGCGCTGCTGTCGCTCGAGGCCGACCGGATCCTCGGCGCCCACGTGTTCGACACCTCGCACGGCGGCGCGATCCTCTGGCAGCACCTGTTCTGGTTCTTCGGGCATCCGGAGGTCTACATCATCGCGCTGCCGTTCTTCGGCATCGTCACCGAGATCCTCCCGGTGTTCAGCCGCAAGCCGGTGTTCGGCTACATCGGCCTGGTGGGCGCCACCCTCGGCATCGCGATCCTCTCGGTGGCGGTGTGGGCGCACCACATGTTCGTCACCGGCGCCGTCAACCTGCCGTTCTTCGCCGGCATGACGTTCCTGATCGCCGTCCCCACCGGTGTGAAGTTCTTCAACTGGATCGGCACGATGTGGGGGGGATCTCTGTCCTTCGACACCCCCATGCTGTGGTCGATCGGCTTCCTCACCACGTTCCTGTTCGGTGGCCTGACCGGCATCATCCTGGCCAGCCCGCCGCTCGACTTCCACGTCTCCGACTCCTACTTCGTGGTGGCGCACTTCCACTACGTCGTCTTCGGCACCGTCGTGTTCGCGATGTTCGCGGGGTTCTACTTCTGGTGGCCGAAGATGACCGGGCGGATGCTCGACGAACGGCTCGGCAAGCTGCACTTCTGGCTGTTGTTCGTGGGCTTCCACACCACGTTCCTGGTGCAGCACTGGCTCGGTGTCGAGGGCATGCCCCGCCGCTACGCCGACTACCTGCCGGGCGACGGCTTCACCACGCTCAACCAGGTCTCCACCATCGGCGCCTTCCTGCTCGGCGCCTCCACGCTGCCGTTCCTCTACAACGTCTACGTCTCCCGCAAGTCCCCACTGGTCGAGCTCGACGACCCGTGGGGCTGGGGTCGCTCACTGGAGTGGGCCACCAGCAGCCCGCCGCCGCGCCACAACTTCCACCGGATCCCGCGGATCCGCTCGGAGTCGCCGGCCTTCGACCTGCACCACCCCGAGGTGGCCGCGATCGAGCTGGAGCAGAACGAGGCGGCGCGCGAAGGCGATATCGCCGACGCGCCCGACATGGAGGGCCGTGAGGAAGTGGTGGGCGACCGAATGCACACCGACCCGACCGACGACGAGCCGAGGAGGGACTCGTGAAGGCCGAGGCGTGGATCTTCGCCATCTGCACCGTCTTCCTGGTGCTGGTCACGCCGGCGTACTGGTTCATCACGGAGGCCGAGCAGGGCGCGCGCGAGGGTGGCGGCGACTGGACCGGCACCTCGGCACTCGTCATGACCGCGCTCCTCACGCTGATGGTCACGATCTACCTGGGCTTCCACGCCCGGAAGATGGACCCGCGCCCCGAGGACCGGGGGGACGCCGAGATCGCCGACGGCGCCGGTGAGCTGGGCTTCTTCCCGCCGTACTCGTGGTGGCCGCTGTGGTGCGGCGCCACGCTCGCCGTCATGGTGCTCGGGATCGCCGCGGGCGCGTGGTGGCTGTTCATCATCGGCACGGTGCTCGGTGCGGTCGCGCTCAGCGGGCTGGTCTTCGAGTACTACCGCGGCGAGCACGCGCACTGACGCGCGGCGGCTCGACGGGCCGCGTGGATGCGGGATCCTGACCACCCGGCGGATACCCTTTCTGGGTAGTTCAACCCTGCTTCCCCCAGCCCTCCGGCCGTCGACCATCGTTTCCGGGAGACCTGATGACCGTGCGCATGCCTGCGCGCCGCCGCATGGCGGCTGCCGCCATCGCGGCCCTCGTCGCCGTCCCGCTCGCCGCGTGCTCGAGCTCCGAGAGCCCCGCTTCCTCGGGCTCCGGTGAGGCCGCCGGCGCCCCCGACGACTCCGCCGACCAGGCCGTCGACGAGCCGTCGGTCAGCCTCACGAGCAACGTCGAGCAGCGCGCCCAGCGGGTGCCGGTCGACACCGTGGTCGAGGTCGGCGCCGACGGCGGCACGCTCAGCCGGGTCACGCTCTCCTCGCCCGGCGGCAAGGTGCCGGGCGAGATCTCCGGCGACGGCGCGCGCTGGACCGCCCGCGACAACCTCGAGCCCGGCACCACCTACCGCCTGGTGGCGATCGCGGAGAGCGACGGCGAGCAGACCACCGACCGACGCCGGTTCACCACGCAGGACCTCACCCTCGACGAGCAGACCTACCCGTCGGTGGCGCCGCTGGACGGCGAGACCGTGGGCGTGGGCATGCCGGTCGTCGTCAACTTCGACCTGCCGGTCACCGACCAGGCCGAGTTCGAGCGGCACATGAAGGTCACCTCGAAGCCCGACCAGTTGGGCTCCTGGCACTGGCTCAGCTCCACCGTCGCGCACTGGCGCCCGAAGAGCTACTGGAGGCCCGGCACCACCGTCGACGTCGACGTCGACATCAACGGCGTGGCCGCCGGCGACGGCATCTACGGCCAGGAGGACCGCCAGGTGTCCTTCGACATCGGCGACGCCCACATCTACCAGGTCGACGCGCGCAGCCACCAGATGAAGGTGTTCTCCAACGGCAAGCTGCTGCGGACCATCCCGATCACCACCGGCAAGCCGGGCTTCACCACCCGCTCCGGCACGAAGGTGATCATGGAGAAGTTCGACGTGAAGCGGATGAACTCCGAGACCGTCGGCATCCCGCAGGGCAGCGCCGAGGCCTACGACATCAACAACGTGCAGTGGGCGATGCGGGTCACCAACTCCGGCGAGTTCATCCACGCCGCCCCGTGGTCGGTCGGCAGCCAGGGCTACGCCAACGTCTCCCACGGCTGCACCGGCCTCTCCACCGACAACGCAGCGTGGCTCTACGGCATGACCGTCCGCGGCGACGTCGTCGAGTACACCGGCACCGACCGTGCCATGGAGTTCGACAACGGCTACGGCGACTGGAACCGCTCCTTCAAGGACTACCGCCAAGGCTCCGCCCTCACCTGACCCGTCAGAAATGCGCTGACCCGTCACTTGTACGAGTGACGGGTCAGCGCATTTCCGACGGGTCGGCGTTTATCCACAGGTCCGGCTAGCGGGTGGTTGGAGCTCGGCGACTGCGGGCACTCCCGGCGGCATGGCCGTCGACACACGCGACCCGCTCGCCGTCACACTGTTGAGCCGTCTACCGACTGACCGCCCGTTCACGAGCCTGGAGGCAGACGAGCGCGGAGTGGGGAACCACGACCGCCGGTTGCTCGTCGCAGCGGGCCTGCTGCGACGTCCGATGCGGGGTGTCTTCTGCAACGCGGCACTCGAAGACACCCTCGAGCGGCGCGTCGCTGCGCTACGCCTCGTCGTTCCGCCGGACTGCGTTGTCACCGACCGGAGCGCAGCCTGGCTGTGGGGAGCCCGCATGGTCCTCGCCCCGAACGATCACCTGCGCACGCCGGCGGTGTCGGTGTTCGCGCCGCCGGGACGGCGGCTACGCAACGGCCTGACGGCGAGTGGCGAGCGGATGCTGCGCAGCGACGACATCGTCGAGATCTCGGGTCTTCAGGTCTCCACGCCATTGCGGACCGCGTGCGACGTGGCTCGACTGCTCCACATGGACCAAGCCATCGGTGTCATGGACGCACTCGCCGCGCTGGGGACCTTCACGGTGCCGCAGCTCGTCCGCGAGATGGCAAGGTTCAAGGGGTACCGCGGAGTACGTCAGGCGCGCGTGCTGTGTCCGATTGTCGACGGACGCGCGGACTCACCCGGCGTCAGCGTCTTGCGCTTGCGTTGGTACGCGGCCGGACTGCCACCGCCGAAGTGCCAGGTCGAGATCGAGGCGCCGAATGGCTCCTACTTCCTCGACATCGGCAATCGTGAGCATCGATTTGCCGCCGAGTATGACGGCGAAGACTTCCACGGTGAGGATCAGCGTTTCCACGACGAGGGTCGGCGCGAGTGGGCGCGTGTACACGACGGCTGGACGATCTACGTGGCGCGCAAGCACAACGTGCATGGGCCGAAGCAGGACGCGGAACGGGAGCTTCGTCGCCTGTTCGCTGAGACGCACCCGCCGCCCGACGCCGACCCGTCAGAAATGCGCTGACCCGTCACTCGTACGAGTGACGGGTCAGCGCATTTCTGACGGGTCAGTCAGTGGTTGCCGCGGAGGGTCTCGCCGTCGACGGGGTGGTGGCCGTCGAACTGGTGGCCGTCGGCGGAGACGCCGTCGAGGGCGGCGTGGAGCTCGTGCTCGTGCTCGGCGTGGTGGTGCGCCTCGTCGAGCTCCTCGGACGTCGGCTTCTGGACGTTGTCGGCGTAGTAGAGGCGGCTGAGGCGGCCCCGGACCGCGTCGAGGCGGGCCTTGATGCGGCCGCCGGGGGCGTCGACGCCGTTCTCGTCGCTGCCGCCGTTGGGCGTGTAGACCTCCTCGCGGTCACGCGCGGTGAGGACGTAGGCCCGGGTGGCGGGCAGCGGGAGGTGCTTCTCGCTGTAGCCGCCCTCCGGGGAGCGCATGATGACGCCGGACTCGTAGCCGTGCAGCAGCTTCTCCTGGTCGTGCCGCTGCAGCGAGATGCACCAGCGCCTCGCGATGATGAACGCGATCAGTGGCCCGAGGAAGATCGCCCCACGCATGAAGTAGGTGATCTGGTTGATGCTCAGGTGCAGCTTGATCGCGATGATGTCGTTGCCGCCCGCGGCCCAGGCGAGGCCGTAGAACGTCATCAGCGACACCATGAACGCGGTGCGGGTCGGGGCGTTGCGCGGCCGCTGCAGCAGGTGGTGGTCGCGCTTGTCGCCGGTGATCCACGCCTCCAGGAACGGCAGCATCATCACGATCATCAGCATCAGCGGTGGCATCAACAGGATCGGGATGATCACGTTCCACGAGATCGTGTAGCCCGCGATCTCGGTCTCCCACCCGGTGGGGATGATCCGCAGCAGGCCGTCGGGCCAGCCCATGTACCAGTCCGGCTGCGACCCGGCCGTGACCTTCGTCGGATCGTAGGGGCCGAACTTCCACACCGGGTTGATCGTCAGCAGAGCGCCCATGACGGCGGTGACGCCGAAGATGATGAAGAAGAACCCGCCCGCCTTGGCGGCGTACACCGGCAGCATGCGGGTAGCCGACGACGTTCTTCTCCGTGCGGCCGGGCCCGGGCCACTGGGTGTGCTTGTGGAACACCAGCAACAGCATGTGGGCGGCGATGAGCGCGAGCAGCAGACCCGGGATGAGCAGCACGTGGACGGTGTAGAGCCGCGGAATGATCGACTCACCCGGGAACTCCCCGCCGAACAGGAAGAAGGACATGTAGGAGCCGACGACCGGGGTGGCCTTCATGAACCCGTCGGCGGCGCGGACACCGGTGCCGGAGAGCAGGTCGTCGGGCAGCGAGTAGCCGGTGAAGCCCTCGAGCGTGCCCAGGAACAGCAGCAGGGTGCCGATCACCCAGTTGAGCTCGCGGGGCTTGCGGAACGCGCCGGTGAAGTACACCCGCAGCAGGTGGACCATCATCGCGGCGATGAAGATCATCGCCGACCAGTGGTGCATCTGCCGCAGCAGCAGCCCGCCGCGGACGTCGAACGACAGGAACAGCGTGGAGCGGTAGGCCTCCGACATCCCGACGCCGCGCATCGGGTCGTAGGAGCCCTGGTACTCGACCTCGCCCATCGACGGCACGTACCAGAGCGTCAGGAACACGCCGGTGAGCAGCAGGACGACGAAGCTCCACAGCGCGATCTCGCCCAGCATGAACGACCAGTGGTCGGGGAAGACCTTGCGGAGCTGCTTCTTCATGGCCGTGCCGAGGCCGAGGCGCTCGTCGGCCCAGTTGGCGACGACGCCGGCCCGGTTCGGCTTCTTCGCGGTGGCGGCCTCGCCCCGGTTGCTGTCGGCCACCTTGCTGGTATCGATGCTCATCAGTCGCTCTTCCGCTCCCAGAAGCTCGCGCCCACCGGCTCGTCGAAGTCCTCCACGGCGATGAGGTAACCGTCGGCGTCCTCATCGAGGTGCAGCTGCGGCAGCGGCCGAGCGGCGGGTCCGAACACCACTTTAGCCCCGTCCGCCAGGTCGAAGGTGGACTGGTGGCAGGGGCACAGCACGTGGTGGGTGGTGCGCTCGTACAACGAGATCGGGCAGCCGACGTGCGTGCAGATCTTGGAGTAGCAGAGGACGCCGTCGACGGTCCAGTTCTCCCGGCCGTCGACGTGCTTGATCTCGCCGGGCTCCATCTTGACCAGGATCACCGCGCCCTTGGACTTGGCGACCTGCAGCTCGACGCCCTCGAGGTCGAACAGGCCGTCGGGGACGGCGTTCACGAGGTCGCCGATCTCGAGGTCGGCGGCGCGGATCGGGGTGCCGACGACGTCGCGGACGACGCGGCGCGGCGGGCCGAGACCGTCGTCACTGGCGCCGAAGAGGGTGTGCTTGAGGCCCTTGCCGGCCTCCGCGTCCTCCACCTCGCCCGGGGTGGGTCCGAGGTCGCGCAGGCCGATGACGGCCGGCACGCCGAGCAGTCCGACCGCCCCGAGCAGCGAGCGGCGGATGATCGGGTGCCTGACGATGCCGGACTCCTCCGTGCCCTGGCGCAGCGCGGTGAGGGTCTCCGCGCGGTCCTCGTCGGAGGAGCGGACCGGGTGGCGCATCTCGACGATCTCGGCGTCGGCCATGAGCTTGCGGGCCCACTGGATCACTCCGACACCGATCAGCAGCAACGCCCCGCCGAGGGTGAGACCGAGGGCGACGTTCTGCGCACCCAGGCCCCCGACGGTGTCCCAGTTGTCGCCGGCCTTGAGCGCGAAGTACGCGACCACGAAGCCGACCGTGCACAACGCCGACAGCGCGAACATGGTCGAGATCTGCCGCTCGGCCCGCTTCTCCTGGGCCGGGTCGACGTCGGTGGGGCGCCAGGTGTGAGGGGTCAGCCCGGGGTTGGCGAGGGGCTCCTCGAGCTCGCCGTGCGTGCCCCCGAGGGTGCTGTCGACATGCTCGGGGTGCCCTTCCTCGGGCTTGGCGGGCAGGTGCTCGTCGCTCACGCGCTCGTCCCCTCCTCCGTGGTGGCCAGACCCGTCTCGCCGGGCTTGGATCGTGAGGTCCGGGTGGTGTGGGCCGCGATCCAGATCGCGAACGCGATCGGCACACCGATGCCGACGAGCCACGCGAACAGGCCCTCGCTCACCGGTCCGAGGCCGCCGAGCCCGAACCCGCCGTAGCCGGGGGTCTCCTCGGTGTCCTGCAGGTAGGCGATGACGTCGCGCTTCTGGTCCGGCGTCAGGTTGCCGTTGGAGAAGGTGGGCATCGACTGCGGGCCGGTGAGCAGCGCCTCGTAGATGTGCTTGGGGCTGACGCCGCGCAGCGTGGGGGCCTGGCCGCCGCGCGGCATCGCGCCGCCCTGACCGTCGAAGTTGTGGCAGGCGGTGCAGTTGGTGAGGAAGATCTGCCCGCCGCGGGCGATCGCGGCGTCGCGCTCCTCGTCGGTCCAGTCGGCGGGGAGCTCGTAGTCCTCCGGGGTGGGGATCGCGGGACCGGTGCCGAGCGAGTCGACGAAGGCTGCGAGCTGGGCGATCTCCTCCTCGTCGAAGACCGGCGGCTTGCGCTCGGCCTGGGCGCCGGGCTGGGCCAGCGGCATCCGGCCGGTGCCGACCTGGAAGTCGACGGCGGCGGCGCCGACGTCGGTGAGCGGCGGCCCGTACTGGGTGCCGTTCTGGGTGAGCACGCCCTCGCCGTTCTGGCCGTGGCAGAACGCGCAGCTGACGACGAACAGCTCGCGGCCCTTGGCGACGTCGTCGGTGGTGGTGGTCTCGGACTCCTGGTCGGCCGTGGCCGGTGCCAGCACCGAGTAGAGGCCGCCGGTGACGAGCAGCCCCAGCAGCAGGACGGCGAGCCCCGCCAGCGGGCGACGGCGGTGACGCGACAGGCGGCCGGCGGTTCGGTTCAGGAGACGCACGGTGGTGGGTCCTCGCTCCCGGTGGCTGGTGACTGGGCTGGGCTGGCTGGGGTGGTCACTTGATGAGGTAGATCGTCGCGAACAGGGCGATCCAGACGACGTCGACGAAGTGCCAGTAGTACGACACGACGATCGCGCTGACGGCCTGCTCGTGGGTGAACTTGCGCGCGATGTAGGTGCGTCCAAGGACGAACAGGAAGGCGATGAGGCCACCGGTGACGTGGATGCCGTGGAAGCCGGTGGTGAGGTAGAACATCGTGCCGTAGGCCGAGGCCGGGATCGTGACGCCCTCGTGGATCAGCTCGGCGTACTCCAGCGCCTGGCCGCCGATGAACACCGCGCCCATGACGTAGGTGAGGATGAACCACTCGCGCAGGCCCCACTTGCCGACGTTCAGGATCGAGCCGGCCCGCCCCACCTGCCCCCGCTCCGCGGCGAAGACGCCGAGCTGGCAGGTCACGGACGACAGCACCAGGATCGTGGTGTTCGCCGCGGCGAACGGGACGTTGAGCAGCTCGGTGTTCTGCGCCCACAGGTCGGAGCTGACCGAGCGGATCGTGAAGTAGGACGCGAACAGGGCCGCGAAGAACATCAGCTCGCTGGACAGCCAGATGATCGTGCCGACCGCCACCATGCTCGGCCGGTCGTGGTGCCCGTGGAGACGGGAGGCCGGGATCGTCGCAGTGCTGGTCGCCACGGAGTCATTATGGCCCGGCAGCCGGGGGTGGGTACCCCCGACCCCCCGGGTGTGACCGGCCTATCGTTCGGCCCATGGGAGCGGGGTGGACGACGGTGCTCCAGTCCGTGCTCCCGACGCTGCTCACCAGCGCGCCCGACGCTCTCCCACGCCCGACCTGGGAGACCTTCTGGTCCCAGTGGTCGCTGCCGCTGTTGCCGACCGTCCTGACCGTGTGGGTGGGCGGGCTGTACGTGCGTCGGGCTGCTCGCGTTGCGACGCCGCGGCGACCGCTGGCCGGTGGGTCGCACCGTGGCGTTCGGGCTGGGGCTGGCGGCGTTCCACCTGGCGACGTCGTCGGGGCTCGCGGCCTACGACACGACGCTGCTCAGCGTGCACATGGTGCAGCACCTGGTGCTGTCGATGCTGGTGCCGCTGGCCCTCGCGCTCGGGGCGCCGGTGACCCTCGCGCTGCGCACCCTGCCCGGCCGGCCGAGGCGATGGCTGCTCGCCGTCCTGCACTCGCGGGTGGCGCGGGTGCTGTCGTTCCCGCCGCTCACGCTGGCGCTCTACGTCGCCTCGCCGTGGGCGCTCTACTTCTCCGGCTGGTACCGCGCGTCGCTGGAGTCGGTGTGGGTGCACGAGGCGATGCACGTGCACCTGGTGGTGGTGGGTGCGCTGTTCTTCTGGCCCCTGGTCGGCGTCGACCCGCTGCCCGGGCGGGTGGGCTACCCGCTCCGGATGCTGCTCGCGGTGCTCACGCTGCCCTTCCACGCCTTCCTCGGCATCGCGGTGATGAGCCAGGAGCGGCTCCTCGGCGGTGACTGGTATCCCGCGCTGCACGACGGCCCGATGGGCGCCTGGCTGCCGGACCCCCACGACGACCAGCAGCTGGCGGGCGGCATCCTCTGGTCGTCCGGCGACCTCGTGGGGCTGGTGATCTTCGGCGTGCTGTTCGCGCAGTGGGTGCGCTCCTCGATGCGCGAGGCGGCCCGCGAGGACCGGCGGCTCGACCTGCTCGAGGCGCGCCAGGCACGGGATGCACACGAGGGGGCGGAACGATGACGACGACGCCGCCGGTCACCGAGCTGCCCCGCTCGGTGCGCATCGGGTACGGCGCCGGGTCGGTCTCCACCGGCGCCTTCGCCACCGTGCCCGGCCTCCTGCTGCTGCCGTACCTCACCGACACCCTCGGCATCGGGGCTCTGGCGGCGGGCCTGCTGGTGCTGCTGCCCAAGGCCTGGGACGTCGTGGTGAACCCGATCGCCGGCCGCGTCGGCGACCGCACCGTCGACCCGCGCGGCCCGCGCCGGCCCTGGCTGCTGCGGGCCGGGCTCGCGCTCGCCGTCGGTTTCGCGCTGCTCTTCGCGGCGCCGACGGCGGACTCGCAGCTGGTCGGAGCGGCCTGGGTGCTCGTGATGTTCGTGGCGTGTGCCACGGCGTTCGCGTTCTTCCAGGTGGCGTTCGTGGCGATGCCGGCGGAGATGACCGGCTCCTACGACGAGCGCACCCGGCTCATGGGCTGGCGGATCGTCTTCCTCGCGCTCACGATCCTCGTGACGGGCGCGGGCGCTCCGCTGGTGCGGGACGCCGTGGGCGGGCGTGACGGCTACCGCGTGATGGGCGTCGTCGTGGCCTGCGTGATCGCGATGGGCGTCGTGGCGGTGTACGTCGGCACCCGCTCGGCGCCGGTGGGGGCGGCGCAGGCGGCGCACGGCGGCCTGCGCGAGCAACTGCGCGTCGTGGCTCGCGCCCGCGACTTCCGGATGCTGTTGCTCACCTACGTGGTGCAGGCGCTCGCCGTCGGCTGCATGCTCGCCGGTGTCGACTACCTCGCCTCCGACGTCCTCGACAGCGAGGCCGCCACGACGTTCCTGTTCGTGGCGTTCGTCGGCCCGGCGCTGCTGCTCACCCCCGTCTGGACCCGGGTGGGGGAGCGGGTCGGCAAGAAGGCCGGCTACGTGGCGTCGTCGGTGGTCTTCGCGGTCGGCGCCCTCGGCGTGGTGCTCGCCCGCACCGAGTCGCTCGCGCTGGTGCTGGTGGCCGTGACGCTGGTGGGCGTCGGCTACGCCGGCTGCCAGGTGTTCCCGCTGGCCATGCTCCCCGACGTCGCGGCGCTGGACGCGCGCCGCACCGGCGAGAACCGGGTCGGCGTCTACACCGGCGTGTGGACCGGCACCGAGACGCTCGGCCTCGCCATCGGGCCGGGACTGTTCGCCCTCGGGCTCGCGCTCGGCGGCTACCGGTCGAGCACCGACGGCGGCGTCGACCAGGGCGACGGCGCGCTGCTCGCCATCACCCTGGGCTGCTCGATCGTGCCCGCCGCGCTCACGCTGGCGAGCCTGTGGTGGCTGCGGCGGTTCACGCTCACGTCCGACGAGGTGGAGGAGGTGGTCCCGTGAGCGAGGACGTGCTGGCCCGCTTGGCCGAGCGGCAGCTCGACGACCTGCCGTCACGGGCGGGCGCAGCCTGGCCTACGTGTACGACTCCGGGCTGCCCGAGGCGGACCGGGTGGGCCGCGAGGCGGTGGCGGCCTACGCCGGCTCCAACGGCCTCGACCCGACCGCCTTCCCGAGCCTGCTGCGGATGGAGAACGAGCTCGTCGGGTTCGCGGCCCGGCTGCTCGACGCGCCCGACACGGCGGTCGGCTCGGTCACCTCGGGCGGCACCGAGTCGGTGCTGCTCGCCGTCCAGACCGCCCGCGACGCCCACCCCGACATCGCACGGCCGCGGATGGTGATCCCGTCGACGGCGCACGCCGCCTTCCACAAGGCGGCCCACTACTTCGGCGTCGAGGCGGTGCAGGTGCCGGTCGGGCCCGACTTCCGCGCCGACGTCGCGCGCCACCGCCGAGGCGCTCGACCGGCTCGGCGGCGACGTCGTGCTCGTGGTCGGCAGCGCGCCGTCGTACGCGCACGGCGTGGTCGACGACGTCGCCGGGCTGGCCGCCCTTGCCGCGGAGCGCGGCATCCGGTGCCACGTCGACGCGTGCATCGGCGGCTGGGTGCTGCCCTACGCCGCGCGGCTCGGCCGGGAGGTGAACCCGTGGACGTTCGCCGTCGACGGCGTCACGTCGATCTCGGTCGACCTGCACAAGTACGCCTACACGCCCAAGGGCACCTCGATCCTGCTGCACCGCACGCCTGCCCTGCGCCGGCCGCAGCTGTTCGCCTCGGCGGCGTGGCCGGGCTACACGATGCTCAACTCGACGCTGCAGTCGACGAAGTCGGGCGGACCGCTCGCCGGCGCCTGGGCCGTCGTGGAGACCATCGGCGACGCCGGCTATGAGCGGCTCGCGCGCGAGGTGCTCGGCGGCGGTCGACGACCTCGTCGCCGGCGTCGAGCGACCTGGCGGGGCTGACGGTGGTCGTGCCTCCCGACTCGACGCTCGTGGCGCTGGCAACCGACGGCTCCTGTGACCCGTTCACCGTCTGCGACGAGATGGCCGCGCGGGGCTGGTACGTGCAGCCGCAGCTCAGCCATGCCGGGCAACCCGCCACGATCCACCTCTCGCTCAGTGCCGCCACCGCGCCGCACGTGCCGGACCTTCTCGACGTGCTGCCGCGAGTCGGTGGCGGCCGCCGTCGACGCGGGGCCGGTGGCCGTGGACGACGAGATCGCGGCCGTGATCGCAGCCCTCGACCCCGCGGCCCTCACCGACGCCGACTTCGACGGGCTCCTGGCCGCGAGCGGGCTCCTCGGTGGCGAGGACGGGCTCGCACTGCCGGAGCGCATGGCCGAGGTGAACGCGATGCTCGACCTCGCCGCACCTGCGCTGCGCGAGGCCCTGCTGATCGCCTTCCTCGACCGGCTCTCCCGGCCAGTACGCTGACGCACGTGGCCGACCAGACCGGATCCGAGAAGCGCCTGCGGGTGCTCGTCTACAGCGACGACCTCACCGTGCGGCAGCAGGTGATCCTCGCGCTGGGCCGGCGTCCGCACCCCGACCTGCCGGAGGTCACGTACGTCGAGGTGGCCACCGAGCCGGTCGTGATCCAGAACATGGACGCGGGGTCGATCGACCTCGCGATCCTCGACGGCGAGGCGGTGCCGGCCGGCGGCATGGGCATCGCCAAGCAGATGAAGGACGAGATCTACCACTGCCCGCCGATCCTGGTGCTCACCGGACGTCCGCAGGACGCCTGGCTGGCCACCTGGTCGCGCGCCGACGCCGCCGTCCCGCACCCGCTCGACCCGATCCAGCTCGCCGAGTCCGTGGTGGGGCTGCTGCGGTCGCGGGTGCCGGCGCAGGCGTGACCTGGCCCGAGGTCCTCGGCGCCCTGGTCGCGCGGAGCGACCTCACCGGCGAGCAGGCCGCGTGGGCGATGGGCGAGATCCTGTCGGGCGAGGCGTCGCCGGCCCAGATCGCCGGCTTCGCGGTGGCGCTCAAGGCGAAGGGCGAGACGGTCGAGGAGGTCAGCGGCCTCGCCGACGCGATGTACGCGCGGCGCACGCCGATCACCGTCGAGGGCCGGCTGCTCGACGTCGTCGGCACCGGCGCCGACCGGTCGATGTCGGTGAACATCTCGACGATGGCGGCGATCGTCGCGGCCGGCGCGGGGGTGCGGGTGGTGAAGCACGGCAACCGCTCGGCGTCCTCGCAGTGCGGCAGCGCCGACGTGCTCGAGGCGCTCGGCGTCCGCCTCGACCTGCCGCCGGAGCGGGTGGCCGCGGTGGCCGAGGAGGCCGGCATCACCTTCTGCTTCGCCGCCGCCTTCAACCCGGCGATGCGGCACACCGCCGGGCCGCGGCGCGAGCTCGGCATCGGCACGACCTTCAACATCCTCGGCCCGCTCGCCAACCCGGTGCGGCCCGCCGCCCAGGCCGTCGGCTGCGCCGACCCGCGAATGGCGCCGGTGATGGCCGGGGTGTTCGCCGGGCGCGGTGCCGACGCGTGGGTGTTCCGCGGTGACGACGGGCTCGACGAGCTCACCACCACCACCACCTCGCAGGTGTGGCTGGTGCACGACGGCGAGGTGGCCACGGCCGTCGTCGACCCGCGGGCTCACGGGCTCGCGCCGGCCACCATCGACGACCTGCGCGGCGGCGACGCCGCCCACAACGCCGACGTCGTGCGCCGGCTGCTCGCCGGCGAGGCCGGCCCGGTGCGCGACGCCGTCGTGCTCAACGCCGGCGCCGCGCTCGCCGTCCACGAGCAGCCCACCGCCGACCCGGGCCGGGTCGACGAGGTGCTCGCGGCGGGCATCGCCCGCGCCGCCGGTGCCCTCGACACCGGCGCCGCGCGCGCCACGCTCGACCGCTGGGTGGCAGCGGCTAGCGGGTGATCGTCAGGGTGGCCGCTCGCGTGGAGCCCGCCACCTGGGTGCCCCCGCTGTAGACCGCCTTGATCGTGTGTCGTCCCACCCGCAGCCGCGGGAGCCGCAGGGCCGCCGAGTTGCGGGTGAGCCTCACGACCTTCAGCCTCCGGCTGCCGTCGTAGAACGTCACGGTGCCGCCGGGCGCGGAGAACCCGGACGCCACCCGCGCCGTGACGACGACCGCTTGGCGGGCGCTGGCCCGAGCGCGGCTCAGCGACAGGGTCGTCGTCGAGGCCGCCTTGGCGATCAACACGGAAGTCGAGGCCGCCGTACCGGGGTCGTAGTTCGTCTCCGACGCCGAGACCACCACGTGGAGCCGGCGGGCCGCGTCCGCCGGCTGGACCGCGTAGGTCGACCGGGTTGCGCCGCTGATCCGTGCTCCGTCGCGGTACCACTGATAGGTGAACTGCGGCGATTCCGGCCAGGTGCCGGTGGTGGCCGTGAGGGTCGAGCCGACGCGACGTGTGCCGGTCACCGTCGGCGCGGCCGACGGAGCGAGCCGACCCTCGCTGGTGATCGTGACCGGGTCGCTGTCCGCCGTACCCGGCAGGTAGCCGGTGACGGTGGCCGTCACCACCACGTGCAGGCCGCGGCCGATGTCTGCCGCCTTCAGGGTGTAGCTCGAGCTGGACGACGAGGAGGTCACCGACGCGCCGTTGACGAACCACTGGTACTTGAACGTCGGAGTGGTGGCCGAGGACCACGAGCCAGGATCGGCCGTCACGGTGCGTCCGGCGATCGCGTCACCGGACACGGTCGGCGGGCTGGTCGCGACCACCGCGCCGTTCGGCACGATCGGGTCGGTCGCTGCCGTGCCGCTCGTGCGACCAGCGACAGTGGCCGTGACGACGGCGTGGATCGCCCGGTCGGCGTCGTCGGCGACGAGCCGGTAGGTCGACGCGGTGGCTCCGGTGATCGGGACGTCGTCGCGATACCACTGGTAGCCGTAGCTGTAAGTCCCCGAGCTGGACCAGGTGCCGTTCGAGAGAGTGAGGGTGTCGCCGACCTTCACCGGGGGGCTCTGGGTGATCCGCGGCGGCGTGGTTGCCTCCGGTGCGTCACCGGCTTCCGGCGTGACGGGGTCACTGGCGGCCGATCCCGGCGCGCGGCCCGAGACCGTGGCGGTCTCGACGACGTGGATGCTGCGTCCCACGTCGGCGGTCGCGAGCCGGTAGGTGCTGTTGTTGGCGCCGGAGATCGCGGTCCCGTCCCGATACCACTGGTACTTGAAGGTCGGGCCGCCCGGCCAGGTACCGGGGGTCGCCGTCAGGAGCTCTCCGAACTTCGCCACGCCCGTGATCGCGGGCGGCGTCGTCGCCTCCGGGGCGTCGCCGAGCACTCCCATGATCTCGTTGCTCGTCGAGGTGGCGCTCTTGTAGCCGGCGAGCAGGCCCGTGGCGCGCACGGTGATCGCCTTGTCCTTGTCGGTCGAGGTCACGGTGTAGACCTCGTCGGTCGCGCCGGAGATCGACGACGTGCCGCGGTACCACTGATAGGTCACGGAGTCGACGGCCGGGTCGAACGTCGGCGCGTACGCACGCAGGTCGGTGCCGACCTTGCCGCTGCCGGTGATGGAGACCGGCGTGACCTCCGCCGGCGGGTCGACGACGACGAACTCGCGCCAGGGCGACGACCCGAGCGGCGTGCCCTTGGCGTCGAGGGCGGTGACCCGCCAGGCGGCGGTACCGGCGGCGAGGGCCGACGTCGGTGCCCAGGCGGTGGCACGCGTGTCCACGGTCTCCGCGACGTCCGTGGTCGAGCCGGGCTTGCGCCGCTCGAATCGGTAGCTCGTGGCGCGGGCGTCGGGCTGCCACGAGAACAGCGCGCCGCTCGGGGGCACCACGGCGCCCGCAGCCGGAGCGGCCAGCGAGGGCGCGAAGCCCTCGAACCGGAAACTGCGGAGGTCCGTCCACTCGCCCGGGCGGCCGGCCGCGTCCAGGCGGCGCACCCGCCACGTGTAGCTCGTGGCCGAGGCCGGGAACGGGTCGGACGGGGCCCAGGACGCGTGCACGGTGTTCGCGGTGGTGACCCGCGTGGGTCCGCTGTAGACCTCGACGTCGTAGGACTTCGCGAACGCCAGTGGCTCCCAGCTGAGCGAGTAGTCCTGGCCGAGGGGAGCGTCCGCGAGCGGCGTGAGGAGCACGGGCTTCGGTGAGCGCTTCACGAACCGTTGCGTCTCGCTCCACACCGTCTGCTTCCCGCTGCCGTCGAACGCCGCCACCCGCCAGTAGATCGGGCCCTCGGGGTAGGTCGTGCTGGAGGAGGTGAAGGTCGTCTGGTCGACGGTGCGTGTCTCGATCAACGTCGAGAAGTTCTCGAGGACCGAGGTCTGGACGATGTACTGCCGGGCGTCTGTGTCGGCCGGGGTGGCCAGGTCCGAGCTCGCGAGGACGTCGGGGTCGTCCATCCGGGAGAGGAGCGAGCCCCAGGTGAGGGTGACGTCGTTGGCGACCTCGACGCTGCCGACCGGGCTGAGCGGCACCGGGGCGACCGACTCCTTGGCGAAGGCGTGGCTGAAGCCGCTGTTGTTCCAGCACTGCGACTCACGGCAGGGCAGGACCTTCCAGTAGTACGCCGAGCCGGCTTGGCTGTCGGCGAGCGAGGTGGTCGGCGTCCACATCGGCACCTTCACGTCGAACGTCGAGTGGATGTTCGTGCCCTCGGCGTCGTTGCTCAACACGACCTTGTAGCCGGTCGCGCCGGGCACGGCGTCCCACGTCAGCAGCGGCGTCTGCCGCAGGTCGTCACACTGGCCGTCTGGAACGGCGTCCACGCACCGCTCCTCCGCCACACCGAGCCCGTAGGCCGCGACGCCGCTCAACGCGGCGGCGTGTCCCGTCACGGCCGGCAGCGACCCGGTGGTCGGGTCGGGCTCGGCCGGCGGCTCGTAGTCGAACGAGACGACGTCCTGGGGGCGGGCCACGGTCGGCACCCCGCTGGTGTCGTCGATGCCCTGGACCCGCCAGTAGTACGTGCCGGGCTCCTCGGGCACACAGGCTCCGGCAAGGGTGGTGTGGATGGTGGCGGGAGCGGTGCAGTCGTACTCGTCGCCGTCGGTGACGTGGACGACATACTTGCTGGCGCGCTCGATCGGCTCCCACTCGTAGAAGAGGGGCGTGGCGGGGGCAGGGTCGCCGATCGGGTAGACCGGCCGAGGCTGGTCGGGCCAGGCTCGCGTGAACCGCCACGCCGTGTCGGGCCAGGGGGCCGCTTGGCCGTTGGCGTTGACGGGTCGGACCTGCCAGTAGAAGTCGTCGTTCGGCAGGGTCGTCGGCGGCGAGTAGCGGGTGCCGGTGATGGCGGTCGCGGCGTGGTCGACGGTGAGGAAGTTGCGGTCGGTGTCGACGCGCAGCTCGTAGGTCGCGGCGCCAATCCTCGGCTCCCAGTCGAGCACGACGTCGGTGACGAAGACGTTGCGGGCGTCGTCCTTGTCGAACACGTCGTCGGGAGCCGTGCGGACGACGGGCGCGAGGCCATCGACCACGTACCGGGTCGCGGGCGACCACGCCGAGTAGTACCCGGTGCTGAGCTCGGCGCGCACCCGCCAGAAGTAGGTGCCGACCGTGGGGTATCCGGTCAGGTAGGCCGCGGTGGTCTTCTGGTGGTTCTCGACATACAGCGCGGGGTCGGTGAACGCGGGGTCAGTGCCCGTCTGCACGGTGTACGACGTGGCGCCGGGCACGGGCTGCCAGGTGAAGCGGGGGGTCTGCGGAGGCGTGAACGTGGAGTCGGCGAGGGGCTGGACGAGCTCGGGCGCGACCGGAGTGGTGCGCGAGAACGACGACCCGGTCCACTCGCTCGTCGTGCTCCCCGACTTGGCGCGGACGCGCCACCACACGTCGCCGGTGGGCATCTGGACCTGGGGAACGAACCGGTTGTTCACCGTCGAGAGGTTGACCAGGGTCGTGCCGAAGTCCGAGACCCGCGACACCTGGACGTCGTACTGGGTGGCGCCGGGAACCCGCGCCCACGACAGCACGGGGATCGTGGCGCCGTCAGCCGCGAGCGACGAGGGCGAGTCGAGCGCTGCGGCGGGGCTGGGGGCACCGACGGTGACGAGGCCAGACGCCACCACCAGGCCGGCGAGGACGGTGACGAGACGTGCAGCGGCACGGCGGCGGAACATCGGCGACTCCGGGTGGGCAGAGAGCGCCCCGAGGAGACGGGAGCATCCAGGTTGTCGGCAGTCTTTACTTCCGACTTGAGCCGCGAGGTGGTCGGGGTTCAGAGGTCCAGGACGAATTGGTGGCCGTCGGCGCGGAAGCCGACCCGGTCGTAATACGCGCCGACCATGCCGGGAGGAGTGACGACCCGGCGGACGCCGAGCGAGCGCAGCAGGTCGCTGCGGCGCCACACGAACTCACCGGGGGAGAAGTCGCGGTAGCGCGGGGTGACGAAGTCGAGCCGCACCAGTGCGTCCTGGCCGCGCACCTCCAACAGGACGACGCCGACGGTCTCGTCGCCGCGCACCACGACGAAGGCGCGGCTGCCGGGGGCGGCCGGGTCCCAGGTGATGTCGGGCTGGAACCGCGCGATGTCGGACTCATGCGTGGCGAGCACGTGGCGCAGGTAGGCGTCGTCGCCGCCGACCTCGATGACGCCGAACACGGCCTCGTCGTGGCGCTCGCGCTGCAGACGCACGATGAAGTAGACGTTGATGGCGGTGAGCACGAGGTTCATGCCCACCATCGGCCACACCTCGATCGCCGCGTTGAACACCAACAGCGTCACGCAGGCGATCGTGTTGAGCACCCGGAACCGGAGCACCCGGCTCTGGAGCAGGGAGAACACGAGCAGGGCGCTGCCGCCCCACCCGAGGACGTCGAGCCATGGCATGTGAGCCGTCAGTCCAACCCGAGCGAGAACGCCGACTCGAGGTCGTGGCGGGAGTAGGCGCGGAAGGCGATGTGGGTCTCGGTCTCCCGGACGCCGGCCACCTTGTTGAGCCGATCGGCGACGACGGCCGCGACGTCGTCGTGGTGGCGCACCCGCACCATGGCGACCAGATCGATCTGCCCGGTGACCGAGTAGACCTCGGTGACGCCGTCGAGGGCCGCGATCGCCTCGGCGACCTCCGGGATCCGGTCGACGTCGGCCTTCACGAACACGATGGCGGTGATCACGCAGGTCACCCTAGGGCGCGCCCGCGGTCAGGGACGCGCGACCGTGAACCTGCGGATCGCCGGTGTCGCGTCGGTGAGTCCGTCGCGCCGGGCGCGCACGGCGAAGGTGTGCCTGCCGAGGCCGAGTGTCCCGAGGGTGCGGGGCGACGTGCACGACCGCCAGGGGCCGGCGTCGACCCGGCACTGGAAGGTGGACCGCGCGACCGTGCTCGTGAACCGGAACGTGGGCGTGCGGTCGGTGATGCGGCCGGAGGGTCCCCGCGTGATGGTCGTGTTCGGTGGGCTCACCGAGAAGCGCCGGGTCGCGGCGGTCGTGTCGGCGTTGCCGGCGGCGTCGACGGCGCGGACGGCGAACGTGTGCGACCCGACCCCCAGCTTGGGTGCGGTGTGGGTCGTGCCCGGGCCGGAGCACGCAGCCCACGGGCCGGCGTCGATGCGGCACTCGAACGTCGCCGTGTCGTCCCCGGACCCGAACCCGAAGGTCGGCGTGGTGTCGGTCGTTGCGCCGGTCGGGCCGCTCGTGACCGCCGTGTCGGGGGCGACGGTGTCGACGAGCACGGTCCGGGAGGCCGGGGACTGGTCCCAGTTGCCGGCGAGGTCGCGCACCCGGACCTGCACGGTGTGGGTGCCCTGGGCGAGCGGGGCGACCGTGTGCGTGTTGCCGGGGCCCGAGCACGCCGCCCAACCGCCGTCGTCGACGGCGCAGTCGGCGCCGGCCAGGTCGTCGACAGGCACGCCTGCGAACGCGAAGGTCGGGGTGTCGTCGCTGATGAGCCCGGACGGCCCGTCCATCGTCGTGTCCGGCGCGACCGTGTCGACGAGGACGGTCCGGGAGGCCGGTGACTGGTCCCAGTTACCGGCGAGATCCTGGACCCGGACCTGCACAGTGTGCGAGCCGTCCGCGAGCGTGCTGACGGTGTGGGAGTTGCCGGGACCGGAGCACGCCGTCCAGGGCCCGTTGTCCACCATGCACTCGGAGGCCGCCAGGTCGGCGGAGGGAACGCTCGCGAAGGTGAAGGTCGGCGTCGGATCGTTGACCAGCCCGGACGGCCCGTCGATCGTCGTGTCGGGGGCGGTCGCGTCCACGGTCCAGGTGCGCGCCACCGCAGTCCCGTTCCGGAATCCGTCGTTGGCGAACACCCGGAAGGTGTGCAGCCCGTCGGCCAGGCCGGACACGGTCGTGGGGCTCGAGCACGGCGTGAACGGGGCATGGTCGACGCTGCACGAGAACGTCGACGGCTCGTCCGCGACGAAGCCGAACGACGCCGACCTGGACGCCGCCAGGGCGGCGGGCCAACCGGTGAACGTCGTGACCGGGGCCACCAGGTCGACGGCGAAGTTGCTGGACGCCGTCGCGCTGACGCGGCCCGTGGGGTCCTGGGCGAAGACGCGGAAGGTATGGGTGCCGTGGCCGAAGGTGAAGGTGCCGGGCGAGCACGACGAGAAGGACCCGCTGTCGATGCTGCACCGGAAGCTCGCCGTCGGATCCGTCGTGCTGAAGCTGATGGGCACGTTGTTCGTGAAGTAGCGAGGCAGGAGCGCACCCAGCGAGACGGTCGGCGCCTCGACGTCGGTGAAGGTCGCCAGGGGGAACCTCTCGTCGAGGGTGAAGGCCCCGGAGTGCACGCCGCACTCGACCTGACCGTTGGCCACCCGGGTGGTGTCGCAGCCGGTCCAGCCGGCGAAGAACCAGTTGCCGGCGGGGACATCGCTCGGGGTGGCCCGCAGCCACACCCACGCCTCGAACGTCGCCTCGTACGTCGTCCGGGCGCAGCTCGACGAGGCGTTCTGGTTGAAGCCGTTGGTGAGGCCGCAGGTGTACGACCCGCCCTCGACCACCTGGACCGTACCGGCGCCCTTCACCGTGATGGTCAGCCCCAGGGTGCCGGCCTGGGCCGGTGGCGCCCCCACGAGGGCGGCCACCGCGACCGTGATCGCCACTACGGCGCCGGCGATCGCCCTGCGTGTGGATGGGGCTCGCCGCCCCGATTCGCGTTCGTTCCGTGACCCCATGACCGAGTCCCTTCCCCCGAGACCCTGAAAGCCCAATTTTGTACACCGGGGGCGCGGTCGTGTCCTGACTTTCGCCGGCCCTGACCCATGGGGGTGAGAAGGGCTAGGGCTAGGACGCCGCGAAGCCGGCGGGTGGCGCGTGCCGGGCGAGCCGGCGGGTGGCGCCGCCGACCGGGCAGGTCCAGTCGCCGTCGACGTGCACCAGCCGGACGCCGGGCGACTCCAGCCAGCGCAGCACCTTCTCGGTCTCCTCGGCGGTGGCCGACGGCACCGGGCCGGGCGTGCCGGGTGGGTCGGGCACGGTCTCGGCCGCGGCGCGCAGCTGGTCGACGAAGCTCGGGGCGTGGGCGCCCGGCGGGATGACGCCGGCGGCGGCCAGCCGGCCCCAGCGGACGACGTGGACGGCCCACCGGCCGTCGTCCTCCTGGCGCGCCGCGACCACCTCGGGGCAGTGGGTGAGCGAGGTGAGCCGCTGGGTGCGGGCGGCGGCGCGGACGAAGGAGGCGAGCCGGTCGCGGTGGACGCCGGCCTCCTCGAACCGCTCGTCGGCCGCGAGCGCGGCCATCTTGGCGTTGACGACGTCGACGACGTCGTCGGGATCGCGCAGCAGGGTCTCGCGCAGCTGCCGCACGACGGCGGCGTAGGTGTGGTCGTCGACGCTGCCGTCGCACGGCGAGAGGCAGCGGCCCATCTCGGCCAGCACGCACGCGCTGCGCGAGGGGCGCTTGGCGAGCCGGTCGGAGCACTGGCGCACGGGGAAGGTCTCGTGCAGCGCGGCCAGGCACTGCTCGGCGGTGCGGCGGGAGGCGAACGGGCCGAGGTAGTCGGCGTCGTCGTCGCGCACCCGGTTGACCAGCGAGAGCCGCGGCCAGGCCTCGCGGGTGAGCTTGACGAACGTGACCTTCTCGGGGAACCGCGAGCGGCGGTTGTAGGACGGCTTGTGCTGGGCGATGAGCCGCAGCTCGCGCACCTCGGCCTCCAACGGCGTGGCGCACTCGATGGCGGTGACCTGCGACGCGAGCCGCACCATCTCGCCCATCCGGGAGCGGGTCTCGGAGGCGGTGAAGTAGGAGCGCACGCGGGTGCGGACGTCGCGCGAGGTGCCGACGTAGAGGATGCGCTCGCGCTCGTCCTTGAACAGGTAGACGCCGGGCGCGTGGGGGAGGCCGTCGGCGAGGTGGCGCTTGCGGCGCTGGGCGACGACCACCTTCGAGGAGAACGTCTGGAGCTCCTCGAGCGTGTGGACGCCGAGCCCACCGACGCGCTCCATCAGCCCGTGCAGCACGTCGACGGTGGCGCGGGCGTCGGACAGCGCGCGGTGGTTGGGGGTGGTGCCGGAGCGGAACGCCCGGGCGAGCGAGGAGAGCTTGCAGTTGGGGGCGTCGTCCTTCGTGATCACCCGGCGGGCCAGGACGGCGGTGTCGACCACCTCGAACCGCGGCCACGGCCGGCCCTGCTGCTCGGCGAAGTGGCGCAGGAACCCGACGTCGAACGGCGCGTTGTGCGCCACGAGCACGCAGCCGGCCGCGAACTCGAGGAACGCCGGCAGCACCGACTCGATGGGCGGGGCGTCGGACACCATCGAGTTGCTGATGCCGGTGAGCACCGCGATGAACGGCGGGATGGCGGTGTGCGGGTTCACCAGCGTCTGGAACTCGCCGAGCACCTCGCCGCCGCGGACCTTCACCGCCCCGACCTCGGTGATCATCGACCCCGCGGCCGCCGACCCCCCGGTGGTCTCGAGGTCGACCACGCAGAACGTGAGGTCGCGCAGCGGGCGGCCCAGCTCGTCGAGGCTGCGCTGCGGCTCCCAACGGGCCAGGTCGCTCGTCGTCCCCGTGCCCATGGCGGCACCGTAGGTCGCGGCACCGACAGTGGGCGGGAGCACGCGCCGCTCCCGGGGGTTCGAGACGGTTGCTGCGCAACCTCCTCAACCACCGGCCTCCTGGAGGACGCTACGCGGCCGTCAGAGCTTGCGGGCCACCAGGTTGAACTCGTTGTAGAGGAAGACCTTGCCGAGGGAGCGGGGGCCGGGGAAGGAGGTCCAGGGGCCGGGCACGAGGCCGACGTCGCGCGAGAGGCGGGCGAGGTCGTCGCCGGTGGTCCAGGCGACGTGGGTGGGGTCGGAGGCGTAGCCGCGCTCCTGCGGGCAGATGAAGAGCACCTTGCCGCCGCGCCGCAGCGCGCCGAGGTAGGAGTGCATCAGCGCGACGGCGTCGTCGTAGGGCATGTGCTCGATCACGTGCGCGAGCAGCAGCGAGTCGAATGACTCCGAGTCGGCGAGGCCGCTCGCCTCCCACTCCTGCACGGTGAGTGCGGGCAGTCCCGCGTCGCGGGCGACGGCCACCGAGGTCTCGTTGTGGTCGACGCCGAGCGAACCCGCCTGCAACGCCAGCAGGTTGCGGCCGAGACCGCAGCCGATGTCGAGGGTGCGGCCGAGCTGGTGACGCCGCAGGTTCCAGCGGTACGGCGCCTGCACGTCGAGCCACTGCTTCCACCGGGCCCCGCCCCGCGACTGCAGCCGCTCGGTGTACTCGACGCCGCTGGTGTCGTCCATGGCCGGTCACGCTAGCGGGGTCGCCTGGAGGAGCACTGTCGGTGGTGCCTGTCAGCCTGCGGGTATGACGACGCGAATCGATTGCGACTCCTGCGTCGTGCGCGGGCTCGCCTGCCACGACTGCGTGGTGACGGTGCTCCTGGGCCCGCCCCCCGAGCTCACCCTCGACGACGAGGAGCGCCGGGCGCTCGACGTCCTCGCCGACGGCGGGCTGGTGCCTCGGCTCCGCCTGGTGGAGCCGGTGTCCGGGCCCGAGGTGGAGTCCGCCTGACCACCGCGGTGGACGCCGAGTTGTCGCCGTCCCGGACGGCGGCTACGGTGACGCGTCAGGTGTCCGTGGCAGTGGGCCAGGAAGGGTCCGCGCGGGCATCGCGCTGAGTCTGGGGCCGCCTCCACGGGGTCCCGGAACCGGGGAACCAACCGCGGGCCGGCCAGGCCGGTCCGCATCTGGGGTGAATCCCTCGCAAGGCGACCGCGTGGTGGGACGCGCGGCCGAGGAGCGGGGGTAGGGCAAAGTCCGTGGCCCGAATCCGTCAGCTCACCCGGTAGGCGTCACGAACTGCGAAGGGGACCCGCCCACCGTGCACCACGGTCGGAAGCGACTCGTCACTGTCCTGTCCGGTCTCGCCCTCGCGGCCTCACTCGGCTTCGTGCCCAGTGCGAGTGCCGATCCCGACGACGGCGATGGCAACGGCAACGGGGGCGACGAGCCCTCGATCTCGGAGGTCCGCGACCGCGTCGACCGGCTCTACCACGAGGCCGAGCAGGCCTCGGAGCGGGTGAACGACGCCCGGATCGAGCTGCGCGACCTGCGCCGCGAACTGAGCTCGCTGCGTGCCGACGAGCGCCGCCAGGGCGCCTCCACCGACGCCGCCCGCGACGATCTCGCCGACACCATCGTGCTCCAGTCGGCGTCCGGCCTCGACAGCGTCGACCGGCTCCTCGCCTCCGACGGCACCGACTCGCTGCTGTCCGACCTCTCCACGCTGTCCTCGGTCGAGCAGATCCAGGACGAGATGCTCGACGACTACTCCACCGAGCTCGAGGCGCTGAGCCTGCGCCGCACCGCCACGGCCCGCCGGGTCGAGCAGATGGCCACGATCAAGAGGCAGCTCGCCGACGAGAAGGAGACCATCGACGATCGGCTCGCCGACGCCGAGGACCTCCTCGACGACCTCGAGGCCGAGCAGCGTGAGGCGCTCCTCAACGAGGGCACCGTGGCCGCGCCGGAGGACATCCCCGCCTCGGGCCGCGCCGCGGCCGCGATCCAGTACGCCATGTCGCAGGTGGGCGACGCCTACGTGTACGGCGCCGCCGGCCCCAACGCCTTCGACTGCTCCGGCCTCACGATGATGGCCTGGGCTCAGGCGGGCGTGGGCCTGCCGCACTCCTCGGGCGCCCAGTCCGGTTCCGGCACCTCGGTGCCCGCGAACGCGCTGCAGCCGGGCGACCTGGTGTTCTACTACAGCCCGATCAGCCACGTCGCGATGTACATCGGCAACGGGATGATCGTCCACGCCGCCAACCCCGGCGCCGGCGTCCGGGTCTCCGCGCTGTACTCGATGCCGTACTCCGGCGCCGTCCGGCCCGGCTGACCGGCCGACCCGCGGAGTCCCAGCTGGCCGGCGACACGGGGAGGAGTCCCTGGCGGGTCGTCGGGCTGGTGCTGGCCCTGCTGCTGTCGGTCGGGGCCGTCACCTGGCTGGTCGCGTCGCCGGGCGACGACGAGCCCTACCGGGCCCGGCCGCCGGCCCCGCCGACGGCCACCCTCGACCCGACCGGCGCCGACGAGGCGCTCCAGTCGCTCGCCGACGCCGTCGGTGACGGCGACCGGGCCGCGGCCGCCGGGCTCGCGGCGCCCGGCGACACTGCCGGGGCCGCCCTGCTCGAGGCCCTGGTCGCGAACGCCGCGTCGGCCCGGATCACCGAGGTGACGTTCCGCTACGTCGACGACCTCGGGGCGCTCGCGGCCGACGGCACCTGGTGGGCCGCGGTCGACACGAGCTGGAGGTTCCGCGGCTTCGACCAGACCGCCGCGCGCACCGAGGTGGCGGTGCGGTTCCGCGCGGGCGAGGAGGGCACGGCGATCGTCGACGTCGGCGACGCCCAGCTGCGCACCCCGGTGTGGCTGGACGGCCCGGTGCAGGTGCGCCGCAGCGGGACGACGCTCGTGCTCGCCGCCGCCGGCGTGCCGGTGGCGCGCTACGCCCGGCTCGCCGAGCGGGCGGTGCCGGTGGTGCGGCGGGTGCTCACCGGGTGGCGCCCTCGCCTGGTGGTCGAGGTGCCCACCGACGCGACCGCACTCGACCGGGCGCTGGACGCCGAGCCCGGCGACTACGCCGGCATCGCTGCCGTCACCGTGTCCGGCGACGGCAGCGCGGTGCCCGGCTCGCCGGTGCACGTGTTCGTGAACCCGGAGGTCTACGACCGACTGCGAGGAGTGGGCGCCCAGGTGGTGATGAGCCACGAGGCCGCCCACGTGGCCTCTGACGGCCCCAGCAGCCAGGCGCCGGTGTGGCTCGTCGAGGGGTTCGCCGACTACGTGGCGCTGCGCGACGTCGACCTGCCGCTCGCCGTGACCGCCCGGCAGGCCGCGGCCGAGGTGCGGCGCGTCGGGCTCCCGCGCGCGCTGCCCACGCGCGTCGAGTTCGACCCGCGCCGCTCCCACCTCGGCGCCGTTTACGAGATGGCCTGGCTGGTGTGCCGGGTGCTCGTCGAGCGCTCCGGCGAGGCCGCGCTCGTGGGCCTCTACGACGACCTCAGCGCCGGCGACGACCTCGCCACCTCGCTGCGGTCGCGCTTCGGGTGGAGCGAGCGCGACCTCGTCGCCGCCTGGCGGGCCCGTTTGTCAGACTTGCCGGGTGCCGGCCGCCCCTGACTCCGACCGCCGGGTGGCGATCGGCGCGCTGGTCGGCGGGGCGGTTCTCCTCGCCGCCCTGGTGGTGCTGCTGGTGCCGTTCGACCCCGTGCCCGGGGGCCGGGTGACGCCGGCACCGGTCGCGACCGTGTTCACGCCGGAGGAGGTGGAGCGGGCCGAGGCGTACGCGCGCTGGGCCCGGGTGTGGAGCTGGGCGTCACTGGCCGTGTCGCTCGCCGTCGCCTGCTGGTTCGGCTTCACGACCCAGGGCCGGCGCCTGGTGGCGCGACTCCCGGGGCGGTGGTGGGTGCAGGTGCCGCTCGTGGTGGTGGTGCTCGCGCTGCTCGGACGGCTGGTCACGCTGCCCGCGGCGGTGGCGCTGCAGCAGCTGCGCCGCGACAACGATCTCAGCCGGCAGGCGTGGAGCGCGTGGGCCGTCGACGTCGTCAAGGGCGAGCTGGTCACCGCCGTCATGACCGCCCTGGGCGTGTTGGTGCTGGTGGCGTGTGCCCGCCGGTTCACCCGGGCCTGGCCGGCGGTGGTGGGCGGCCTGCTCGCGGTCCTGGTGGTGCTCGGCTCGTTCGTCTACCCGGTGCTGGTGGAGCCGGTGTTCAACGAGTTCGAGCCGCTGCCCGACGGCGAGCTGCGCACCGAGATCCTCGCCCTGGCCGAGCGCGAGGGCGTCGAGGTCGACGACGTGCTGGTGGCCGACGCCTCGCGCCGCACCACCACCCTCAACGCCTACGTGAGCGGCTTCGGCAGCACCCGCCGGATCGTCGTCTACGACAACCTGGTCGACTCCGTGCCGCAGGACCAGACCCTGTCGGTGGTGGCCCACGAGCTCGCCCACGCCCGCCACGGCGACGTCGTGGTCGGCACCGCGCTCGGCGCCGCCGGGTCGCTGATGGCCGTCGGACTGCTGGGCCTCGTACTCGGCGCGCTGCGGCGGCGCGGCCACCCCGGGGCGGGGGAGGCGGCCGTGGTGCCGCTCGTGCTCGCGCTGGTGGCGCTCGGCACCCTCGCCGCCGCGCCGGCCCAGAACGCTGTCAGCCGGCAGATCGAGACCCGGGCCGACGTCGACGCGCTGCGCTACACCGACGACCCCGAGGCGTTCGTGGCGGTGCAGCGGCAGCTCGCGCTGCGCTCGCTGGCCGACCCGACCCCGCCCGCGTTCGTGCAGCTGTGGTTCGGCAGCCACCCGACCACGCTGACCCGCACCGCCGTGGCCCAGCGGGTCGCCGACACCGGCTGAGGCAACGGCCTGCTGAGGCAACGGCCTAGGGCTGGTGCTGCTCCTGCGGCTCGATGCCGGACAGCAGCCCGTTGCGCATCGCCGTGACCAGCGCCTGCGCGCGGTTCGAGGCGCCGAGCTTGTGGTAGATCCGCGCGATGTGGGACTTGGCGGTGGATTCGCTGAGGTAGAGCCGCTCGCCGATCTGCGCGGCTCCCAGGCCCTCGGCGAGGAGCCGCAGCACCTCGTGCTCGCGGTCGGTGAGGCTGGCGGCGTCGCCGACCGCGCGCCGCATCATCGCGCCCACGAGCCCGGCACCGACGAACGCCTGCGGCGAGACCGCGGCGTGACGGGCCGCCCGCACCACCTCGCTGGACGGCGCGTCCTTGCCGACGAAGCCCGAGGCGCCGGCCTGCATGGCCGCGAAGATCTGGTCGTCGCCGGAGTGCATGGTGAGCACGATCAGCCCGACGTCGTCGCTGCGCTTGCGCAGCGCGCGCACGATGTCGAGGCCGGTGCCGTCGGGCAGCTGCAGGTCGGTCACGACGACGTCGGGCGTGAGCGCGTCGTAGTCGGTGACGGCGTCGGCCACCGTGGCGGAGGTGCCGGCCACCTCCATGTCGTCCTCGAGCGAGAGCACGGCGCTCAGGCCGCTGCGGATCAGCTCGTGGTCGTCGACCAGGAGGATGCGGATCGGTTCGGTCGGAGTCACGGTGTCACGGCCTTCCCTCGAGCGTGTGCGGTCGGCGCGGTTGCGGGGGGACCGGTCAGGGCGCTGTCGATCACGACCGTGACGACGAGTCCGCCGGTCGGGTTCTCCGCGATGGTGAGCTGGGCGCCGACCAGCCCGGCGCGCTCGCGCATGATCTCGAGACCGTGTGAGTCGTTGCGGGCCCGGCCGAGGCCGCGGCCGTCGTCGGTGACGGTGATCCGGGCGTCGGGCGCCCGCACCTCGCAGTGCACGGCGATCGTGCTGGCCCGGGCGTGCTTGACGGCGTTGTTCATGGCCTCCTGCGCGATGCGCAGCAGCTCGGCCTCGACGTCGGGCCGCAACCGTGCGCCCTCCTCGTCGAGGGTGACCTCGATGGGCAGGTGCGAGGTCTCGCTCAGGTTGCGGGCCAGGGCGGCGATCGCGCCGCCCAGGCTCTCCGAGCCACCCGCGCTCGTGCGCAGCACCAGCACCGACTGCCGCACCTCGGCGACGATGCTGCTGATGCGGCGCCGCAGCAGGCCGAGCTGCTCGGCCTGGGCCGGCGTCGCCGGCTGTGCGGCCAGGGCGTCGACCACGTAGCCGAGGGCCGCGACGTCCTGGGCCACGCCGTCGTGCATCTCGCGCGAGAGCCGGCGGCGCACGTCGGCGGTGGCGGCGTCGCGCAGCTGCGCGAACATCAGGGCGGTGTCGAGCTGCACGGTGAGCGGCCGGAGCTCGGTGAAGACCTCGACGAGCGCCGTCTCCACCTCGGCGCCGGTGAGCTGGTGGGGGGCCGCGGTGCCCGCCAGGACGGCGGCCTGGCCGAGCGGAGCTGCGAAGCACACGTGCGACGCCAGCGGCTCGCCGCGCGCCCACGCCTCGATGGCCAGGTCGTGCTGGGCCGAGTCCACCTCGGCGGCGTCGACGCCGGGTGCGTGACGGCTGGCCAGCGGCACCAGCAGCTCGCCGCGCGCGATGAACAGGGTCTGGCTGGAGACGGGCACGCGGTCGGCCACCCGCGCCATCACCTGGTCGGCGGCGCGGTCGAGGTCCAGGCCCGTGCCGAGGCCGCCGGAGACGTCGATGAGCTCGCGGATCAGCTGCTGGGCCTCGCGGTAGGGCGCGAGCTCGTCGTGGGGCTGCAGCAGGGTGCTGCGGATGAGCGCGGCCACCAGGCCGATGCCCACGCCGGCGACGCTCCACGTGAAGACCGCCTGGCTCTCGACGTTGGAGAACGACTCGACGCCGATCACGACGGGCACCACCACGCACACCAGCTGGGCCGCGGTGGCGTACATGACGCCGGCCGTGCCGGAACGCAGCCCCCCGAGGAACGGGGCGAGCGACAGCGACGCGACGACGGCGACGCTGGAGTGGAGCGTCAGCCCGCAGATCAGGCCGACGGCGGCCGCCTCCAGGGTCGGGTCGGCGAACCGGGCCAGCCGGGGGGCGATCGTGACCAGCTGGGCGAGCAGCCACACCCCGGCCACCGCGGCGAGCGCGACGACCGCGTCGGGGTCGCGCGTCCACAGGATCGGGCCGCCGATGGCCAGCACCGCGAGCAGCCGGGCCGCCGCGGTCAGGCGCAGGCGCCGCCGGTCCTCCCACGACCCCATGTGTCACCGACCTCCTACACCAAGGCGTGAGCGCGCCCTCGACCGTTCGTCACTCTAGGCGCAGACGTCACGCGAGGCCGGGAGCGCAACCTAAAGATTGATGCTGGACCAGACGGGTCCCGGCGTCGCCGGAACTCAGCTGTACAGCGCGGCGATCTCGTCTCGGCACTCGCGCAGCACGATGGTGCGCTTGAGCTTGAGCGACGGCGTGAGCTGGCCGCCCTCCTCGGTCCAGTCGCCGGGCAGGATCCGGAACTTGCGGATCGACTCGGCCTTCGACACGGCGGCGTTCGCGTCGTCCACCGCGGCCTGGACGGCGGCCACCAGGTCCGGGTCGCCGACGTGGTCGGCGATGGCACCGGACTTGCCGTGCTGCTCGGCCCAGTGGGGGAAGGTCTCGGGGTCGATGGTGACCAGCGCGCCGATGAACGGCTCCCCGTCGCCGACGACGAGCGCCTGGCTGACGAGCGGATGCGCGCGCAGCCGGTCCTCCAGCGGCGCCGGTGCGACGTTCTTGCCGCCGGCGGTGACCAGGATCTCCTTCTTGCGGCCGGTGACCTTCACGAAGCCCTCGTCGTCGATCTCGCCGACGTCGCCGGTGTGGAGCCAGCCGTCCTGCTCGAGCACGGCGGCGGTGGCCTCCGGGTCGTTCCAGTAGCCACCGAACACCTGGCCGCCACGGACGAGCAGCTCGCCGTCGTCGGCCACCCGCACCGCGACGCCGGGGAGCGGCCGCCCGACGGTGCCGATCTTGAGCGCCTCGGGGGTGTTCACCGTGACGGCGGCCGTGGTCTCGGTGAGGCCGTAGCCCTCGAGCACCGTGAGCCCCACGCCGCGGTAGAAGTGGCCGAGGCGTTCGCCGAGCGGGGCACCGCCGGAGACGGCGTACCGGCACCTCCCGCCGAGCGCGTCGCGGATCCGGCCGTAGACCAGCCGCGAGTAGGCGGCGTGGCGGGCGCGGACGGCGAGCCCGGGGCGGCCACGGTCGAGGCCGCGCGACCAGGCGATCGCCGTCTCGGCGGCCCGGTCGAACACCGGGCCCCGGCCGTCGGCGGTGGCGCGCTGCGAGGCGGTGGTGAAGACCTTCTCGAACACCCGCGGCACGGCGAGCACGAACGTCGGGCGGAACTGCCGCAGGGTGGGGACGAGCCGCTTCACGTCGGAGCTGTGCCCGAGACGCACCCGCGCGCGCACCGCACCGACCTGGATCACGCGGGCGAACACGTGGGCCAGCGGCAGGAACAGCAGCGTGGCGGCCTGCTCGCCGTCCTCGGAGCCGAAGAGCGCCTCGAGCTCGTGGACGGCGGTGCCGATCTCGACCAGGAAGTTGCCGTGCGTGAGCACGCAGCCCTTGGGGCGGCCGGTGGTGCCGGAGGTGTAGATCACGGTGGCGAGGTCGCCCGGGCCGACCGCGGTGCGCCGCTGCTCGAGCTGATCGTCGGACACGTCGGCACCGAGCCGGGTGAGGATGCCGACCGCGTTGTCGTCGATGGCCCACACGTGGTGCAGGTCGTCGAGGTCGGAGCGCACCGAGGTCACCCGCGCCAGGTGGTCGCGCCCCTCGGCGATCACCGCGCAGCTGCCGGAGTCGCGCAGGATCCAGCCGATCTGGTCGGCCGCGGAGGTCTCGTACACCGGCACCGTGACTGCTCCGGCGACCCAGATCGCGTAGTCGAACAGGGTCCACTCGTAGCGCGTCTTGGAGATCAGGGCCACCCGCCCGCCGGCCTCGACCCCCACCGCCACCAGGCCCTTGGCGACGCCGCGCACCTGCTCCCAGAACTCGGCGGCGGTGACGTCGACCCACGCCTCGTCGGCGGTGTCACCGGGTCGCGACATCACGACGGCGTCGGGAGCCTCCTCGGCGTTGCGCACGACGTCGTCGGTGAGGTTGCCCGACTCCGGCAGACCCGGGCCGACGAGCGCGGCCAGCGCGTCGCCGACGGGCGTGGAGAACTCGCGCACGCCCGCACGCTACCGGCGGTATCGGCCGGCCCGAGGTCCGGTAGCCTCCGAGCGTTCCGCGCTCCCGCCCGTCCGACCCAAGCCCGAGGTGCCGCATGGCCGACCAGACGACGTCGTCGATCGTGGTCGACGCCCCGCCCGCGGCGGTCATGGACGTCATCGCCGACTTCCCGGCCTACCCGCAGTGGGCCAAGGGCGTGAAGGTCGCCGACGTCACCACGCCGGGTGCGGGCGACCGGGCCCGCGAGGTGTTCTTCAAGCTCGACGTGGCGCCGGTGAAGGACGAGTACACGCTCGCCTACGAGTGGGACGACGACCGCCAGGTCACCTGGACCCTCGTCGAGGGCAAGATGCTGCGCTCGCTGGACGGCGCCTACGTGCTGCGCGACCAGGGTGACGGGAGCACCGAGGTCACCTACCGGCTCGCCCTCGACGTCTCGATCCCGATGATCGGCATGATCAAGCGCAAGGGCGAGAAGATCCTCATCGACACCGCGCTCAAGGGCCTCAAGCAGCGCGTCGAGTCGCTCGCGTAGACCCGGAACGCACCCGTGCGCATCGTCCTGTTCACCGGGAAGGGCGGGGTCGGCAAGTCCACCGTGGCGGCCGGCACCGCCGCGCTGGCCGCCGCCCGCGGGATGCGCACCCTGGTGCTCTCCACCGACGCGGCGCACTCACTGGCCGACGCCTTCGGGTCGGCGGTGGGCTCCGAGCCCACCGAGGTGGCGCCGCTGCTGTTCGTGCAGCAGGTCGACACCCAGCTGCGCTTCGAGCAGTCGTGGGCCGAGATCCAGGGCTACCTGCTCTCGGTGCTCGACGTCGCCGGCGTCGACCCGGTGGCCGCCGAGGAGCTCACCGTCATCCCGGGTGCCGAGGAGGTGCTCGCGCTGCTGGAGCTACGGCTGCACGTGCTCTCCGACGAGTGGGACGTCGTGGTGGTGGACTGCGCGCCCACGGCCGAGACGCTGCGGCTGCTCGCGCTGCCGGAGGCGCTCGGCTGGTACATGCAGCGCGTGTTCCCCACGCAGGCCCGGGTGATGAAGGCGCTGCGGCCGGTGCTCACCCGCGCGGCCGGCGTCCCGATGCCCGGCGGCACCGTGTTCGACGCCCTCGAGCGGCTGCACAGCGAGCTCGACGAGGTGCAGGCGCTGCTGTCCGGACCGCAGGCGAGCGTGCGGATCGTGCTCACCCCCGAGACCGTGGTGCTGGCCGAGGCCCGCCGCTCCTTCACCAGCCTGTCGCTGTTCGGCTACCGCGTCGACGGCGTCGTGGCCAACCGGATCTTCCCGGCCGCGGGCGGTGACGACTGGCGGGCTCGCTGGGTGATGGCGCAGGACGCCGTGCTCGCCGACGTCGAGCAGTCGTTCACGGGGCTGCCGGTGTGGCGCTCGGAGTACCGCGCCACGGAGCCGGTCGGCGTCGACGCGCTGCGCCGGCTGGCCGAGGAGGTGTACGCCGGCACCGACCCGCTGGCGGCGCCCACCGGCGACGGGCCGTTCCGCGTCACCCGGCACAGCGACGGCGCGGTGCTGCACCTGGCGCTGCCGAACGTGACGCGCACCGACGTCGGGCTGGCGCGCAACGGCGACGAGCTCGTCGTGAGCGTCGGCTCGCACCGGCGGCTGCTCACCCTCCCGACGGGCCTGTCCCGGCTGCGGGTGGCCGGCGCCCGCGTGGAGGACGGCGAGCTGCGGGTGCGCTTCAGCGAGCCGGAGCAGGTGCCCGCGACCGCGGCCGGGCAGGATGGGGCCTCGTGACCGACCCCACCGAGCCGACGGGCTCCCCGCCCGGCGACGTCGGCAGCGTCGGCGAGGAGGCCGCCAAGCTGCTGGGCGCGCTCGGCGAGTGGGCGCGCGACCAGGGCGCCGCCGGGGTGGCCGGGATGGCCGGGCAGGCGGCGGACGCCGTCCGCGACGTCGACGAGCACCTCGCCACCGGCGCCGAGGAGTGCACCTACTGCCCGATCTGCCGCACCGTGCATCTGGTGCGCCAGGCGAGCCCGGAGGTGCGCGAGCACCTCACGACGGCGGCGTCGTCGTTCCTGCAGGCGGCCGCCGCGATGCTGGCGTCGGGTCCGCCGTCGCGCGGTTCGGACCCCGCGTCGGGACTGGAGCGGATCGACCTCGAGGACGACGAGCAGTGAACTCACCCCACGACGTTCTTCGTCTCCCCCGCTTCGCTCCTCCGCCGAACAACGCCGCGGGGACCCCGACATGACCGTCACCGGCCTGACCTGCGGCATCGACATCGGCGGCACCAAGATCGCCGGTGCCGTCGTCGACGAGTCCGGGCAGGTGCTGGCCGAGCACCGGATCGACTCGCCGGCCACCGACCCCGAGGCGATGGAGGAGACCGTCGCCGCGCTCGTGCAGCAGCTGGCCGCCGAGCACGAGGTGACGGCGGTGGGGGTGGGTGCGGCCGGCTTCGTCGACGCGACCCGCTCGACGGTGATCTTCGCGCCCAACGTGGCGTGGCGGGACGAACCGCTCAAGGCCGAGCTCGAGAAGCGGCTCGGACTCCCGGTGGTGGTGGAGAACGACGCCAACGCGGCGGCCTGGGGCGAGTTCGCCTTCGGCGCCGCGCACGACGTCGACGCCATGCTCATGGTCACCGTCGGCACCGGCGTCGGGGGCGGCATCGTCGCCGACGGCCAGCTGTTCCGCGGCGGGTTCGGCGTCGCCGCGGAGATCGGCCACCTGCGGGTCGTGCCGCAGGGCCGGGTCTGCGGGTGCGGCAACCTCGGCTGCCTGGAGCAGTACGGCAGCGGCACCGCGCTGGTGCGGGACACGCGGGCCCTGCTCGACCGCCCCGAGGCCGGCGACCTGCTGCGCCGCGCGGGCGGTGACCCCCGTGCCGTCACGGGACGGATGATCACCGAGGCGGCGCAGGACGGCGACGACTTCGCCCGGGCCCGGCTCGCCGAGCTCGGCCGGTGGCTCGGCGAGGGCGTGGCCTCGCTGGCCGCCGTCCTCGACCCGGAGGCCGTGGTGGTGGGCGGAGGCGTCGTCATGGCCGGCGAGCTGCTGCTCGAGCCGCTGCGCGACGCCTTCGTCAGCGAGCTCACCGGCCGCGGCCACCGCCCCCTCGCCGAGGTGCGCCCGGCCCGGTTCGGTAACCGGGCCGGCGTCATCGGCGCCGCCGATCTGGCCCGCCGTTGACTCTGTTCCTCGGCGTCGACGTCGGCGGGTCCAAGGTGCTCGCCGGCGAGGTCGACGAAGACGGGCGGGTCGTCACCACCGCGCTGCGCCGCACGCCGGGGCGCCGGGTCGCGGTCGAGGCGGTGGAGGACGCGCTCACCGCCGCGGTCGACGACGTCGCCGCCGGCCGGCCGGTCGCCGGGGTCGGCCTGGCCGCGGCCGGCTTCGTCGACGCCGAGGGTGAGCGGGTGGCGTTCGCGCCCCACCTGCCCTGGGTCGACGACCCGGTGCGCTCCCGGCTCGCCGCGCGGTGGGGCGTGCCCGTCGTGCTCGAGAACGACGCCACCTGCGCGGCCCTCGCCGAGGCCACCTACGGCGCCGCCCGCGGCGCGTCGTCGGTGGTGGTCGTGACGTTGGGCACCGGGATCGGCGGCGGGCTGGTGCTGGGAGGCACGGTGGTGCGCGGCCACCACGGCATGGCCGGCGAGTTCGGCCACCAGCAGGTGGTGCCCGACGGACTGCCGTGCGAGTGCGGCCGCACCGGCTGCTGGGAGCAGTACGCCAGCGGCAACGCGCTGGTGCGGCTCGCTCGCAGCCGGCTCGGCGTCGATCCGACCGTGCTCATGGACCTCTGCGGCGGCGACCCCGCCCGGCTCACCGGCCCGATGGTCACCGCCGCCGCCGAGGACGGCGACCTCGTGGCCCGGCAGGCCTTCGCCTCGGTGGGCGACTGGCTCGGCGTCGGGCTCGCCGGTCTCGTGGCCGCCTTCGACCCGGAGGTCGTCGTCATCGGCGGCGGTGTCTCCGAGGCCGGCGACCGCCTCCTCGAGCCCGCCCGCGACCGCCTCGCCCGCTCGCTCGTCGGCGTCCCGCACCGCCCGGTGCCGCCCGTCGTCCCTGCTGCCCTCGGCCCCCGGGCCGGGCTGGTCGGTGCGGCGTTGCTCGCGCGCACCAATCGTTCGATCGAACGGTAACGACAGCGCTGAGCCCTCAAACCGCGCACGAATCGTTCGATCGAACGATTCGGGGGCAGCAGCGCTAGAGCACCGCCCCGTTGTCACCCGGGTCGCGGGGCTCCCGGTTCATCTTGAACACGAGGTAGAGGAACCCGCCGACGAAGGCGGCGACGAGGGCGTACGCGATGAGGGTGGGCAGGGCGATGCCGAGCACCAGGCAGACCAGCAGGACGGCGGGGGAGCCGAAGACGCCGAGCCACGCAAAGAGCCGGTCGCGGGTGGGGGTCGGGATCGGCGGCGGTGGGGGCGGCACGAACCGGTCGGAGGTCCAGTCGCTGTCGACCGATCCCTCGTCCCAGGTGCGCAGCTCCGGCGGGGTCTCGTCGCGGCGCGGGTCGCGGACGGGTTCCGCCTCGGCGACGTCGTCCTCGCCGTCGAGCGCGGCGCGCTCGCCGTAGTTGTCGACGATCGCGCGCCACGCCTCGTCGTCCCGCTCCACGGCTACGAGGGTACGTCGGCCACCCGGGCCACGAACGCGGCGGAGGTGTCGAAGATCAGCGGGGCGTCGTGGTCGAGGGTGGCGACGTGGAAGCTGTTCTCGAGCCGCACCGTCGTGACGTCGGTCGAGGAGACGCGATCGAGGATCAGCGGCTCCGAGGCGTCGTCGACCACCTTGTCGGCGTGCGAGCGGAAGTAGAGCAGCGGGGCAGTGATGTTCGGCAGGTCGGCGATGAGTGGACGCCAAGCCCGGAGCAGGGAGTGGATCGCCTTGAGCGGGGTGCGGGCGTAGGCGTGCTCGTCGGTGTCGGGCTTCTTGATGTCGTTGCCGATAGCGGGGAAGGACGCGACGACGTGCTTGAGCACCGGCAGCAGCTTCACGTCGAGCCGCTTGGTGGCCACGGCCGGGTTGACGACCATCAGCCCGGCGACCCGGTCGGGGTGGTCGGCGGCGAGCCGCAGCGCGAGCGTGGCGCCCATCGACAGTCCGCCGACGACGACCGCGTCGTGGTCGAGACAAAGTCCGTCGAAGACCCGCCCGATCTCGCCGTACCAGTCGGCGAACTCCAGCGTGTTGAGCTCCTGCCAGGTGGTGCCGTGGCCGGGCAGCCGCGGCACCGCGACGCCGTAGCCGAGCGCGCCGAGGTGCTCGCCCCAGGGCCGGATCGAGGCCGGCGAGCCGGTGAACCCGTGGCTGAGCAGGACACCCACCCGCCGGCCGCCGGTGAGCTCGGGACGAGCGGCGATGGTGAGCGGTGCGTGTATCGCGTCTACGGTCACGGCGGCGATCATGCCGCAGCCGGGTCTAGGGCAGGTCGAGCGATCCCAGGTGGATGCCGGCGTCGTCCAGGTCGTGCGATGGCAAGGCGCCGGAGCGCTGGCAGGCTGGGCGCCTTTCGAGCGACGGCAACGCCGCCAGCGTGCGGCCTGGGCGGCGCTGGCGCCGCCTTCGGGATTGCTCGACGTGCCCTAGGCTGCGCGAAGGTCGGGAGAGCTCGGGAGAGGGGGTGGGCCGGTGTTCTACTGGTTCCTCAAGTGGATCGCACTGGGTCCGGTGCTGCGGGTCGTCTTCCGCCCGCATCCGGAAGGCACCGAGCACGTGCCCACCGACGGGCCGGCGATCCTCGCCTGCAACCACCTCTCCTACACCGACTGGCTGTTCATGCCGCTCACGCTGCCGCGTCGGGTCACGTTCGTGGCGAAGGCGGAGTACTTCACGACGCCGGGCATCAAGGGCTGGCTGCAGAAGCAGTTCTTCTCCGGGTCGGGCCAGGTGCCGATCGACCGGTCCGGAGCCGACGCCGCCGCCGGCGCGCTGCTGTCGGCGAAGAAGGTGCTGAACGCCGGTGGGCTGTTCGGCATCTTCGTCGAGGGCACCCGCTCGCACGACGGCCGCCTCTACCGCGGCAAGACCGGCGTCGCCCGGCTCGCCCTCGAGACCGGCGTGCCGGTGATCCCCACCGCCGTGATCGGCACCGACATCGTGGCGCCGCCGGGCAAGAAGTTCGGCTCGGTGACCCGGCCGGTGGTGCGGTTCGGCCGGCCGCTCGACTTCTCCCGCTACGAGGGCATGCAGAACGACCGCTACATCCTCCGGTCGATCACCGACGAGATCATGTACGAGATCATGCGGCTCTCCGGCCAGGAGTACGTCGACGTCTACGCCTCGAAGGCCAAGGACGCCGGCAAGGAGGCGGGCAAGGACGCGGGCCGCTCCGAACCGGAGAAGAAGGCGTCCTGACCGAGTCCGGGTCGCGTGCGGGCGCCGTCCGGGCCGCCCTCGCCGTCGAGGACAACCTGTTCCGGGCGCTGGCCGTGCTCCGCGTCGTCGTGCTCGTGAACGCGGTCGCGCTCAACGTCTACCGCGCCGACAACTTCGGCCGCCCCGCCCTCGGCGTCGCCGCCGTGGCCGTGATGGTGGGGTGGACGGCGTTCGCCACCTGGGCCTACGCCGACGCCGGCCGCCGCGGCCCGCTCCTGCTCGGCACCGACCTGGCCGTGGCCGTGCTGATGCTGGCCTCCTCGCCGGTCGCCAAGGGGGAGTGGTTCAACGCCTCGGTGCCCGGGTTCTGGGTGATGGGGGCGTTGCTGGCGTGGGCGATCCGGTTCAAGTGGGGCGGGCTCATCGCCGGCGTCGTGCTGGCCGGCGTCGACCTGCTCGTGCGTGACGAGATCACCCAGAGCAACTACGGCAACGCGTTCCTGCTGCTGATCGGCGGCCCGATCGTCGGCTATGTGTGCGGCTCGCTGCAGGACATGGCGGCCGAGCGAGACCGCGCCCAGAGCGCCGCCGCGGCCGCCACCGAGCGGGCCCGGCTGGCGCGCGCCGTGCACGACGGCGTGCTGCAGGTGCTCGCGCTCGTGCAGCGCCGCGGCGCCGAGCTGGGCGGCGAGGCCGCCGCGCTCGGCCGGCTGGCCGGCGAGCAGGAGGCGGCACTGCGCCAGCTGATCCGCACCCAGGACGCCGTGCGCGCCGACGTCCCGGGGGGCACCACCGACCTGGCCGGCGCGCTGGCGGCGCTCGGCACCCGGCCCGGCGTGCAGGTGGCCGTGCCGCCGGGCGCGGTGCCGCTGCCCCCCGACCGTGCCGCCGAGGTGCTCGCGGTCGTGGAGGCCGTGCTCGACAACGTCGCCCGCCACGTCGGCGAGGCGGCCCCGGCCTGGGTGCTGCTCGAGGCCGGCGACGACGTGGTGGAGGTCAGCGTCCGCGACGAGGGCCCCGGCATCCCCGACGGCCGGCTGGAGGCGGCCGCCACCGACGGCCGGCTCGGCGTCAGCCAGTCGATCCGCGGCCGGGTGACCGACCTCGGCGGCACCGCCACCGTCACCAGCGGCGCCGGCGGCACCGAGTGGGAGATCGTCGTGCCCAGGACGGCGGGGCCGTGACGATCCACGACTCGCACCCGTTCCCCACCGACGACGACCCGGCCCGTCGGCTGCGGGGCCGGCTCGGTGGCGCGGTGACGCTCTGGACGACGGGCACCGGCCGGGTGCGCGCCGGCCTCACCGTGTCGTCGGTGATGCTCGCCGGCGGCGAGCCGGCCCGGCTGCTCGCGCTGGTCGACCCGGACTCCGACCTCGCCGAGGCCCTCGCCGACGGCGCTGATCCTGGCCGCGCCGTCGTCCACCTGCTCTCGTGGCGCCACCGCGACCTCGCCGACGCCTTCGCCGGCGTCGCGCCGGCGCCGGGCGGGGCGTTCCGGGTCGCGGAGTTCACCGACACCGACCACGGCCCGCGATTGGCCGACGCCGCCACCTGGGCGTCCGTCACCGTCGAGTCGGCCACCGAGGTGGGCTGGTCAACGCTGCTCACGGCGGCGGTCGACGAGATCGTGGTCGGAGACGACGACCAGCCGCTCCTGCACCGCCGCGGCCGCTACGCGACCCTCTAGTTGCTGTGAGTCAGCCGGCGTAGAAGCCGATCTGGTCGGTGGTGATGTCGAGGTCGGGCAGCGCCCGACCGTCGGCGGTTTCGAGGCCGCGCAGCCGCAGCGTGCCGGTCACGTTCGGGTCCCCGGCGGGGGCCGGTGGGTCGAGCGTGATCTCGCCGGTGCCGGCCTCGAGCGGCACCTCGTCGGTGATCTCGCTCTCGGCGAGGTAGTCGTTGCACACCCGCTCCAGCAGGCGGCGGCCCTCCCACAGCGTGCCGGAGACCTCGCCGCCGGACAGGTCGACGTCGATCGTGGTCGGCCCCGACGCCGACCGGTCCATCGCGTCGACGCTCACGATCACGGCGTGCCGCTCGTCCGCGGTGATCGCGTAGAAGAACGCCTCGCCGCAGCCGCCGGTGTGGGCGAAGACCAGTTCGTCGGTCGGGCCGACCCGGCGACCGCCGTCACCCCCGTCTTCACCGTCGCCGGACGCAGCACCGCAGCCGACGAGGAGGGCGGTCAGCAGGAGCGCGAGGACGGGACGCATGCTCCTGCGACGCGCGCCGATCCGAGGCGGTTCCCTCTCAGCCGCTGGGGATCGGGTAGGTGGCGACCGTGAGCACCTTGGTGGCCTCGTCGAACTCGAAGGCCACGCCCTCGCCGTCGGCGACGGTGAACGGGATGTTCGCGCCGTTCGGGACGCCGTCGGCGCCCCAGTTGACGTCGAACGACTGGTCCTGGGCGGCCTTCGTCTCGTAGGTGCCGGGCGGCACCCGCTCGGTGCGGAACGTCCAGACGCCGTCGCCGTCGGGGTCCTGGAGCCACGAGCGCAGGCAGTCGGGCTGCCAGTCGCCGGGGCACCCGAGCTCGCTCTGGTAGCTGCCGGGGGCGGTGAACAGGTGCGGGGTCTCCACGCTGCTGGTGACCCAGTGGGTGGCGTGGCTGTAGTAGAAGGTGACGGGCCCGCCGGGTGCGGTGAGCTCGATGTTGGGACCGTCGCGCACCCCTCCCGCGCCGTAGTTCTCGTCCCAGCTGTCGTTGAGCGCCGCCTTGTAGGCGTAGCCGCCGGCCGGGATCGCCCGGTCGCCGGACAGCGTGGCCGACCACACCTCGTCGTCGGCGTCGTAGGCGAGGTCGACCTCCGCGCAGTCCGGCAACCAGTCGGCCGCGCAGCCCACCTCGGAGTTGAAGCTGCCGGGCACCGAGACAGAATCCGGTGCCTCGGTCGGCGGCGGCTCCTCGATGGGCGGCTCGCCGACGACGCCGGAGGTCTGCGCGACCCCGAGGCGTCCCTCGGAGTCCTCGGCGACCGCGCGGTACTCCACCAAGGTGCCGTCGGGGAGGCCGCGCACGTCGTGGAAGACCCGGAACGGGGCGTTGTCGTCGGTGCCGAGCACCGTCCATCGCGAGGTGCCCACCGGGCGCCAGGCGAGCGTCACCTGGGTGAAGTCGTCGCCGGGCACATCGACCCCGACCTCGGCGCGGCCGCCGACGATGCCGCCCTCGGCCGGCTCGGTGAACACGGGAGCGGGTGCCGCGCGGTCGCCCCGCACGGGCCGGATGGCCCGCCACACGCGGGCGTCGAGCCCGGGCACCGAGACGGCGAGCTCGCCGTCGCGGCCGCTGCGCAGCGAGCCCTGGCCGCGGCGGTGCGGCGCCGGCCACACCTGCTCGAACGTGGTGCCGGGGGTGAAGGTGTCGAAGGTGGCGGACTTCGTCGTCGTGGCGTTGTTGAGCGCGACGACGTACTCGCGCTGCCGGCGGGCGTCGACCCGGCTGAAGGCGAACACGCCGGCGTCGTCCGCGGCGAACCGCGGCACCTGCGCGCCGTCGGCCAGCGCCGGGTGGCGCTCGCGCAGCGCCGCGAGGGCGGCGATGGTGCGGTAGAGCGGGCGGTTCTGGCGGAAGTTGCTCTGCGCGGTGGTGTCGTCGGAGCCGATCAGGTCGTAGCCGTTGTAGAGCGGCACCCGGCTCGGGAACATGTCCTCGCGCGCCCGCTGGTCGCCCGGGCCGTCCGGCACGGCCTTCGGTGCCGCGAACCCCTGCTCGTCGCCGTAGTAGACGATCGGCTGGCCGCGGGTGAGGTACATCAGCGCGTGCGCGAACCGATCGCGCTGCAGGAGCTCGGCCTCGCTCCAGCCGGCGGCGTTGTCGCGCAGGAAGCTGCCGATCCGGCCCATGTCGTGGTTCCCGAGGAACGTCGGCAGCTGGTAGGCGTTCGAGTCGGTGTCGGTGTACCAGTCGTCGGAGGCGTAGAAGTCGGCCAGGTCGGCTGCTGCGCCGCCCTTGGCGAAACCGGTGGCGTCGGCCTGGAAGCCGAAGTCGACGGCGGCCTGGAGCTTGCCCTCGGTGGTGTACTGCGAGACGAACGCCGGGTTGGCGTCGTAGATCTCGCCGAACATGAAGAAGTCGCGGTTGCCCTGGCGGGCGGCGTAGTCGGTGAGCGCGGGCGAGAACTGCTGCCAGAACTCGGTGTTCACGTGCTTCACGGTGTCGATGCGGAACCCGTCGATGCCGACCTCGCGCACCCAGGTGCGGTAGATGTCGGTCATCCCCTTCACGACCTTCGGGTGCTCGGTCCAGAGGTCGTCGAGCGAGGAGTACGCGCCGGACGGGAAGTCGCCGTAGGTGTTGCTCTCGCCGGCGAAGGTCGAGGTGCCGCGGTTGTGGTAGTAACGCGGGTCGTTGAGCCACGTCGGCACCTTCACGTTCGCCTCGGCGGGCGGCACCACGGGCGTGTACGGGAACGACGTCTCGGCGTCGACCGGCGGGAACGGCTGCGACCCGTCGGCGTAGTCGCGGTCGTCGAACGGGGTGCCGTCGCGGTCGCGGTAGGGCTCGGCCTCGGTGCTGACGTACGGGAGGTTGCCGCTGGCGTCGTACTCGGCGCGGTCGTAGGTGACGACGTCGGCGGTGTGGTTGGTGATGATGTCGAAGAAGACCTTGAGCCCGCGCCGGTGGGCCAGCCGCACCAGCCGCTCCATGTCGGCGTTGGTGCCGAGGTGCGGGTCGATCCGCGTGAAGTCGGTGATCCAGTAGCCGTGATAGCCGGCCGACTCCGAGCCCGGCGCGCCCTGCACCGGCTTGTTCTTGAACGACGGCGTCAGCCAGATCGCCGTGGTGCCGAGGTCCTCGATGTAGTCGAGCCGGTCGATCACGCCCTGCAGGTCGCCACCGTGGTAGAAGGCCTTGTCGGTGGGGTCGTAGCCCGACACCAGCCGGTCGCGGCCGAGCCCGGCGTCGTCGTTGCGCCGGTCGCCGTTCTCGAACCGGTCGGCCATCACGAAGTAGAACCGCTCACGGGTGAGGGCGGCGCGCAGGCTGTCGCGGGCGAGCCTGCGGTCGGCGCGGCCCACCGGCGCGGGCGGGTCGGCGGGCACCACGGACACCTCATGGGACTCGTTGTCGTAGCGGAACCGCAGCGTGGCGTCCTCGACGAGGTGCAGGAGCACGTTGCCGCCGTCCGGGCCGCCGTAGCTGTGCTCCCAGCTGCCGTCGAGGCGCACCTTCCACTCGTAGCTGCCGGCCGGCACGTCGGCCACGAGCTCCCACCCGCCGTCCTCGCCCGACGGCGTCATGTCGGTGGCCTCGCACGTCTCGTCCCAATCGGCGTCGCAGCCGAGCTCGCTCATCATCGAGCCCATCACCGTGACCCGTTCGGGGTCGAGGTGGTCGGCCACCGCGGGGGCGGTGAGCCCGGAGAGTCCGGAGAGCGGGAGGACGGCGGCGGCGAGGCAGCCGGACAGGGACAGGCGCAGGGATCGCGACATCGGGTACTCCCGAGGTGGGGTGTGTGAGCCGCGACACAGCGTAGACCCACCCCTATCGTGTCGCCGGTGACCGACGAGCAGGTGCGGGTGATGGTGGTCGACGACCACCCGATGTGGCGCGACGCCGTCGAGCGCGACCTCGCCGCCGCCGGCTTCGACGTCGTGGGTGTCGCCGCCGACGGTCACCAGGCGCTGGCCCGGTTCCCGGCGGCCCGGCCGCAGGTCGTCGTGCTCGACCTGCAGATCCCGGGGCCGAGCGGCGTCGAGGTGACCCGCGAGGTGCTGCAGCAGGACCCCGCCGCACGGGTGCTGATCCTGTCGGCGTCGGGCGAGCAGGACGACGTGCTCGAGGCCGTGAAGGCCGGCGCCACCGGCTACCTGGTGAAGTCGGCGTCCCGCGAGGAGCTGGTGGCGGCGGTGCACGCCGTCGCGCGGGGCGACTCGGTGTTCACGCCCGGGCTCGCCGGGCTGGTGCTGGGGGAGTTCCGGCGGATGAGCGCGCCGGGGTCGGCGTCCCCGACGACACCGGCCGACGAGCTGACGCCGCGCGAGACCGAGATCCTCAAGATGGTGGCGAAGGGGCTCTCCTACAAGCAGATCGCCGACCGGCTGGTGCTCTCGCACCGCACCGTGCAGAACCACGTGCAGAACACGTTGCGCAAGCTGCAGATGCACAACCGGGTGGAGCTGACGCGGTTCGCGATCGAGCACGGGCTCGACGAGGACGACGTGGAGGAGTCATGAGCGACGACCTGCTCGCGATCGCCGACGAGCTCTACGCGCTGCCCCTCGGCGAGTTCACGCCGGCGCGGGACGCTCGCGCGAAGGAGCTGAAGGGCACCGACCTCGCCGCACCGGTGAAGGCGCTGCGCAAGCCGTCGCTGGCGGCGTGGGTGGTGAACCTGCTCGTGCGGCGCGAGGCCGAGCAGGTGGAGCAGGTGCTGGGGGTCGGCGAGGCGCTGCGGGCGGCGCAGGCCGGGATGTCGGCCGACGAGCTGCGCGCGCTCACCCGGCAGCGGCGGCAGCTCACGGCCGCGGTCACCTCGCAGGCGCGGTCGCTCGCGAAGGAGGAGGGCGTGAAGGTCACCCAGTCGGTGTCCGACCAGGTGGAGGCCACGCTCACTGCGGCGATGGTGGAGGAGGCGTGTGGTCAGGCGGTGCGGTCGGGGCTCCTGGTCACCGCGCTGGCGGCCACCGGCCTCGACGAGACCGACGTCGCGGCCGCCGTCGCCGTGCCGGAGGCGCTGGGCTTCCAGGCCTCGGCGCGGACCGCCGAGGAGCCGTCGCCGCCCGACCTGACCGTGGTGCCCGACCCCGACCGCGACGAGAAGGCCCGCGCCGCGCTGCAGGAGGCGCTCGACGAGGCGGAGGCCGCCGTCACCGAGGCTCAGGCCGAGCTCGACGAGGCCGCGGGCGAGGTCGAGCAGCTGCGCGCGCGGCAGCTGGAGATCGAGGCCCAGGTCGACGAGCTCAAGCGGAAGATCGCCGAGCTCGAGTCCACCTACGACGACGTCGACGACGAGCTCGGCGAGGCCGAGGACGCCCGCACCGAGGCCCAGGATGCCCTCACCGAGGCCACCACCGCCCGCGACGCCGCGAAGAAGGCGCTCGACAAGCTGGGGTAGTTACCAGCCGGTGCGATAGTCCCTGACGTTTCCGTTGTCAGAACGGCGATTTCGCAACGGAAACGTCAGGGACTATCCCTCCGCCCAGCCCTTGGAGCGCTCGACGGCGTCGCGCCAGCGGGTGTGGGCGTGGTCGGCGTCGTCGCGGGTGCCGGGGGTGGGGGAGAAGGAGCGGTCGAGCTGCCAGGTGTGGCGCAGGTCGTCGGTGGAGTCCCAGACGCCGGTGCCGAGGCCGGCGAGGAACGCGGCGCCGAGGGCGGTGGTCTCGACGAGCTGAGGCCGCTCGACCGGGATGCCCACCTGGTCGGCCTGGATCTGGCACAGCAGGTCGTTGGCCGCCGCGCCGCCGTCGACCTTGAGCGCGGGGACGGCGTCCGGCCAGCCCGGCAGCGTCTCGAGGACGTCGCGGACCTCGAAGGCGATCGCCTCCAGGGTGGCGCGGACGAGGTGGGCGCGGGTGGTGCCGCGGGTGATGCCGAGGATGGTGCCGCGGGCGTGGGGGTCCCAGTGCGGGGCGCCGAGGCCGGTCAACGCCGGCACGAACACCACGCCGTCCGACGACGGCACCGAGCCCGCCACCGCCTCCGACTCCGCCGCCGAGCCCACGATCTGCAGTCCGTCGCGCAGCCACTGGATCGCGGCGCCGGTGACGAAGATGGCGCCCTCGAGCGCGTAGGTGAGCTCACCGGACGGCGCTCGCCAGGCCGCCGTCGAGAGCAGCCCGGCGTCGGAGCGCTGCAACGTCGCGCCGGTGTTGGTGAGGATGAACGACCCGGTGCCGTAGGTGCACTTGGAGTCGCCCTGGTCGAAGCAGGTCTGCCCGAACAGCGCCGACTGCTGGTCGCCCGCCACGCCCGCGATCGGCAGCTCCAGATCGAGGAACGTCTTCGGGTCGGTGACGGCGATCTCGCCCCAGTTGGGCACCAGGTCGGGCAACGCGTCGCGCGGGACGCCGAACAGCGAGCACAGCTCGTCGGACCACGCGCCCTCGGCCAGGTCGAACAGCAGCGTGCGGCAGGCGTTGGACACGTCGGTGACGTGGTGGACGCCGCGGGTCATCCGGGCGATGAGGTAGGAGTCGACGGTGCCGACGGCGTACCGACCCTCCTCGACGAGGTCCCAGGTGCGCGGCTCGTTCTCGGCCAGCCACACCAGCTTGGTGCCGGAGAAGTAGGGGTCGAGCCGCAGCCCGGTGAGCTCGGCGACCCGTTCCTCGTGACCCTCCTCGCGCAGCCGGGTGCAGATGTCGGCGGTGCGCCGGTCCTGCCACACGATCGCGCGGCGCGGCGAGCCGAGGGTCTCGCGGTCCCAGAGCAGCACGGTCTCGCGCTGGTTGGTGATGCCGACGGCCTCGAGCTCGGACGCGTCGACCTGCTTCACCGCGTCGCGCACCGCCTCCAGCGTGGCCTGCCAGATCTCCTCCGGCGCGTGCTCCACCCAGCCCGGCTTCGGGAAGTGCTGGGCGAACTCCTGGTAGCCCTTCGCGACGATGCCGCCCTCGGCGGACACCACCACCGCGGTGACGCCGGTGGTGCCGGCGTCGATGGCGAGGACCGTCACTGCTTCTCCCGCACGATGTCGAGCACGCGCTGGTCGATCCACGCGAGGTCGTCGTCGACGCGCATCTCGTAGTTCTCGCTGCCCACCCAGGTGGCGAAGTCGGGATGGCCCTGGCCGCGGGCGAACTCCTCGAGCTCCTCGCGCAGCTCGTCGTCGACCTCGACCTTCTCGTCGGACTCGGACGCCGTGAGGTACAGCTCGTTGAGGTCGAGCAGCCGCGCCAGCTCGTCCACCGGCGTCTCGTGGTCGTCGACGCGCAGGTCGACGTCGATGTCGTCGCCGCCGTCGTAGCCGGCGCCGTCGCGGACGACGAGGATCGCTGCCGACTGCCGGCCCCGCTTGTCGCCGCCGGCCGCGTCGCCCGACGCCAGCGCCGCGAGCAGCCGCTCGGGGAACGACAGGTCGCCGCCCGCGGTCCAGGCCGTCTCCATGGCGAGCACCACGTCCTCGCCGGTCAGGCAGTTGCCCTGGATCGCGTAGCCGTCGCCGGTGAGACTCCCGGCCCACTCGATGCAGGCATGGCCGGTGTGCGACGCGGCGCCGCCCTGGGAGTCGACGATGCCGACCTGCCGGCTGTCGCGGCCCTCGTCCTCCTCGAGCAGCCGCTGCACGGCCACCGAGGCGGTGGCGCCGGCGTCCATGTGGGCGAGCGCGAGGCCCTTGTAGGCCACGTTGGCGGAGGCCTGGGTGGCGACCGCCCCCACCTGGGCGACCGCGGCCGGCACCACTGCGCCGACCGCCAGGAACTTCGAGGCGACGGCCACGCCCCAGGACTCGCCGTCGTCGGACCGGGCCACGATCGAGAACGTCATGGGCGCGAGGGTAGTCAGGGCCGGTCGGCGGGTGGTGTCGGTGGCCGTGGCTAGCGTGCGGCGCCATGACGATGCTGGCCTGGGAGCGCGACGACGAGGGTGATGGGCACAGCGTGGCCCGCTGGGAACGCACGCCCGGCGGCTGGCTGTTCCACGGCAGCGAGGTGCTGGTGGGCGAGGAGGTGATGGGCTGCTGGTTCCGCGTCGGGCTCGACGAGGGGTGGGCCACCCGCGAGGTCGAGGTGCGCTCGGTCACCGCCGACGGCGAGCGCGTGCTGCGGCTCGAGGCCGACGACGAGCGCCGGTGGACCGTCGACGGCGAGAGCCGGTCCGACCTCGACGGCTGCGTCGACGTCGACGTCGCGGCCACGCCGCTCACCAACACCTTCCCGGTGCGGCGGCTCGCGGGGCTGGCCGTCGGCGAGTCGGCCACGAGCCCGGTGGCGTGGATCGCGGTGCCGGAGCTGCGGGTCACGCGGGTCGACCAGACCTACGAGCGGCTGCCCGACGTCGACGGCGTCGCGGCCTGGCGTTACAGCGATCCCGACCACGGCGCGTTCGTGATCACCGTCGACGCCGACGGCCTGGTGGTCGACTACGAGGGGTTCGCGCGGCGGGTCACCCCGATGTCGGAAAGTCGCTTGACCTCAACCGCGCTCGAACCCGGACCATGACGGGGTGCTGACGCGTCTCGGGTTCCCGCCGGTGGGGCGGCACCGGGCGTTCGTGTCGGCGCTGGGCATCGACGCCCTCGGCTCGGGCATCTGGATGCCGCTCTCACTGCTCTACTTCCTGCGCCGCACCGACGTCGGCCTGGTCGAGCTGGGCATCGCGATGACCGTCGCCAACCTGGCGGTCACGCCCCTGGTGCCCGTGGTGGGCCAGCTGGTCGACCGGGTAGGTGCGAAGCGGGTCATGCAGGCCGGCAACCTGGTGCAGGCGGCGTCGTTCGCGCTCTACCCGCTGGCCGACTCCGCCGTCCTGATCGGCGCCGTCGTGGGTGTCTCGACGCTGGGCCGCACCATGTTCTGGGGTGCTCACGCGCCGATGGTCACGCAGATCGCACCACCCGGCGAGCGCGAGGTGTGGTTCGGCTTCGTGCAGGCGCTGCGCAACGCCGGGTACGGCGTCGGCGGGCTGCTCTCGGCGGTGGCGCTCACGGCCGCGACGCCGGTGGCGTTCGAGGCCGTGGTGCTGGCGAACGCGGCGTCCTACCTCGTGGCCTTCGCGCTGATGACCCGGGTCGAGGCCGGCGAGCGGCCGGCCGACGCCGCCCGCGATCGCGGCGGCTGGACGACGGTGGCGCGCGACCGGGGCTACCGCTGGCTGGTGGTCGCGATCTTCCTCTACGCGCTCACCGAGATGACGCTCAACGTCACGATGCCGGTCTACTTCGCCGACCTGCTGGGGCTGCCGGGCTGGGTGCCCGGCGCGGTGTTCGTGATCAACACCGTGATGATCGGGCTCGGGCAGGGGCTGGTGGTGCGCTCGATGACCGGGGCGCTGCGCTACCGCGTGGTGCTCGTGGCGATCGTGTTCACGGCGTCCTCGTTCGTGATGTTCTACGTCGCCGACGCGCTCACCGTCGTCACCGGCACCGCGATCGTGCTGGCGGCCGCCGTCGTCTACACGGTGGGCGAGATGGTGGCCGGCCCGGTGCTCACCGCGCTCGCCGCCGAGTGCGCGCCCGACACCCATCGCGGCCGCTACCTCAGCGTCGTGCAGCTGGCCTGGAACGTCTCGAGCGGCGTGGCGCCGCTCGTCTACACCGCGCTGCTCGACGGCGGCGCGCTCGCGGCGTGGGCCGGTCCGCTGCTGCTGTGCGGGGTGTGGGCGCTGTGCGTGCTGCGGCTGCGCGCCGTCCTCCCGCGCGCGAGCACCCGGGTCACCAACGCGGCCGAGGAGGTGGTGGCGGCGCCGGACCCGACCTAGGCCGGTCCCGCTCTTCGACGCAGTCGACGCCGCGCTAGCCGCACAGGCCCGCTAGCGAGCGCTCCTGGTGCTCCTCGACGACCTGCACTGGGCCGACGCAGACTCGCTACAGCTGCTCACCTTCCTGGCGAGCACGGGCCTGCCAGACGCTGTGGTGGTCGTCGCGGCCTGGCGCTCGCACGAGAGCGACAGGACGACAAGGTAGACGAGGTGCGGGTGGCACTGGAACGGCTCGCGGAGGTGCTCACGCTCGTCGGGCTCGGCGCGTCTGAGGTCAACCACCTCGTGGCGGAGACCAGCGGGCTGCGGCTGACCGCCGACGAGGCCGCCGCCCTCACTGCGCGCACCGGCGGCAACCAGTTGTTCGCCTCCGAGGCGGGTAGACTCGCCGCCGCGCGGGGGGACGGGTAGTCGGTGGTCCGGCTGGTACCCGACAGCGCGCGGGCGCTGCTGCGTCGTCGGCTCGCGCGGCTCTCGCAGCGTGCGCCGCGACCCTGGCGGCGGCTGCGGTAGCGGGTGCGGCCGCTCCGCTCCGCACGGTCGCGGCGGTGTCGGGCTACCGCTCGACGAGGTGGCCGACCACCTGGAGGAGGAGACGCGGCCGGGCTGGCGAGCGTGGCGGACGGCGAGGTCGTATTCCGCCACGCCTGGTGCGCGACGCCCTCGTCGAGACAGTGCCGGGCACCCGGCGCCGCTACCTCCACGCGGCCGCGTCCGACCACCTGGCCGACCGGGTCGACCTCGCGCCCTCGGTGCTCGCCGAGGCGGCCCACCACGCCCTGTCCGCGCTGCCGCTCGGGGACGCCGACCGTGCCGTGCGGTGGGGGAGCGCGGCTGCGGCCGCAGCCCACGCCGCGCGCGCCTACGCCGTCGCAGCGCAGGGGTGGCAGCGGGTCGCAGACGTGCTGGAGCGCGGTGACCAGCGGCGCAGCGGAGTACTGCTCGGCTGGGCGGAGGCGCTGCTCGCCGACGGCGATCTCGGCGCGGCACGTCGTGTGCTCGACGAGGCCGCCGCGCTCGCGCGCGCGAACGCGGACCCGGACGCGCTGGCCGCCGCCGCCCTGGGCTATGCCGCCGGGCTCACCGGGTTCGAGGTGCGACTGCTCGACGACGCTCAGGTGGCGCTGCTCACGGAGGCGCTCGACGCGCTCCCGGCCACCGACTCGGTCACGCGCGTCGACCTCCTCGCGCGGCTGAGCGTCGCGGAGTCGTACCTCGCCGCGGACGCCTCGCGTCGGGAGCTCGCGAAGGAGGCGGTCGCCATGGCGCGTCGGGTCGGCGACGGGCGCGCCATCGCGCACGCCTCGCGGCGCACTGCGACGCCGTCGCCGGTCCGGCGCACGTCGCGACCCGGCTGGCGGAGGCGACGAGATCGTCGAGCTCTCCGAGGGCCGCGACCCGGCGTCGGTGCTGCTCGGCCTCCGCCACCGCGTGGTCGCCCGGCTCGAGGTGGGCGACGCCACCGGGGCGTTCGCCGACATGGACCGGTTCGCCGCTCTCGCCGAGACTCTGGGGCAGCCGCTGTACTCCTGGTACGTCCCGCTCTGGCGCGGGTTCCGCGCTCAGCTGCGCGGAGACATGCCGGCGCTGAAGGCCGCGGCCGCGGAGGCTCGCGAGATCGGCGGCCGCGTCGGGAGCCGCAACGCCGAGACTCTGGCGTGCGTGCAGGAGATGTGGGCGGCGGGGGAGGAGGGCCGGTTCGCCGAGCACCTGCCCGTGATGCTCCGAGTGCTCGGCATCCTGCCCGAGCTCGCCCCCGACGGCGCCGCCTACGTGGCGCTGTTCCCCGGACAGCCGGACCACGTCCGCCGTGCCGCGCTGCCGCGGTTCGGCGAGCTGCTCGACGGCCTGCGCGACGACGCCGAGAAGGTCTCGAGCCTGTGTCACGCGGCGTGCCTGGTCGAGGGCGGAGACGAGCCGGAGTACTGCGACGTCCTGCACGCCCACCTCGCGCCGTACGCCGGCTCGGTCGCCGTCGACGGCATCGCCGCCGGCACCCACGGGGTCGTCGACCGGCTGTTGGCGATGCTGGCCTTCGCAGCGGGCCGGCTCGACCAGGCGGAGGAGCACGCGCGAGCGGCCGTGGCGGGCAACGCCCGGTTCGGCAGTCGCCTGCACCTCGCATACTCCGAGGCGGTGCTCGCCGGAGTCCTCGCCGCGCAGGGTGCGTTGCCCGAGGAGGCCCGCGAGCGACACGCTCGCGCCCAGGCCGAGCTGGCCGCGATGGGACTGACGGCGCGGGCCGCGTGGTACGCGGCTCAGTACCCCGTGGCCGCCGCGGCCGAGCCCGTGGCCGTGGGCCAGGTGGTCGAGTCCCCTCCGGCCCTCACCCGCTCCGCCGACTTCTGGACTCTCGCCTTCGGCGACACCACCGCGACACTCGCGGACAGCAAGGGACTCGGCGACCTGGCTGTCCGCTGTCCCGGCCGCGCCGCGAGGTGCACGTGCTCGACCTCGACGGTGGTGGGCGGGCCGACGTCCGCGCGGCCGTCGTCCCCGACGGCGACCTCGGCGAGGTGCTCGACGCCCGCGCCCGCCGCGAGTACGCCGACCGGCTGTCCGGTCTGGACGAGGAGCTCGCCGACGCCGAGGACGACGGGCACCAGGACGCCGTCGACCGGCTGCGGGAGGAGCGTGAGACGCTGCTCGAGGCCCTCCGGTCCGCCTACGGCCTGGGCGGTCGCGCCCGCCGCACGGGTGGCGAGGCGGAGCGCGCCCGTTCTCGCGTCACCCGCCGGGTCCGCGACGCGATCGCGCGGGTGGAGCAGCAGCACCCGGAGGCCGGACGGCACCTGCGCGCGTCGGTGCACACCGGGACCTTCTGCCGCTACGAGCCGGAGCAGGACGTGCGGTGGCGCATCACGACGTGAGGTCAGCTCTCACGCCCGGAGGTCAGAGTCGCGGCACCGGTCGCGGCACCGGAGAGGGGAACGCCATGTCCTTCCTGCAGATCGTCAGCTTCCACACCGACCGGATCGACCGCTTCGCCGAGCTCGACGCACGGTGGACCGAGGAGACCGAGGGCCGGCGCACCCTCGTCGACTCCGCGGTCTACCGCGACCGCGACGACGAGACGCACTACGTCGCCGTCAACCACTTCGCGTCGTGGGAGGACGCCCAGGTCAACTCCGAACCTGCCCGAGACCGACGCCTTCGCCACCGAGGCGATGGCCCTGTCGACCGGAGCGCCGGTCTTCACCGACCTCGACCTGGTCAGGTCGGTCGACGTGCGAGCGGCGGTCGCCGACGGCCTGCGCACCCTGCTGGAGACCAACGTGGCACCAGACAGCCTGCTGCACGACGACGTCACCCTCGACGTGTTCGTGCCGAACTGGCACGTGGTCGAGCGGGGCGCGGACAGGGTGGTCGGGAGCCTGCGGGACGAGGGCCCCGTCGCGCACGATCGAGCAGTGGGAGGTGCACCCGTCGCGCGACGGCGTGATCGTCGAGTACGCCTACCGCACCAACGCGACGGCCGCCAGCCCGAGACCCTCTCGGTCGGCGTGCTCGTAGCGCACCTGCGAGCCGGCAGGGTCGAGTCGCTGAAGGTGCACTGCGCCGGCAACTGGACCGCCGACCTCGAGCAGGAGATCGCCGCATCGCTCCTCGACGGCGCGCGGTCGTGACCGCGACCCTGCGTGCGGACGCGCCGGCGCCCGCGGAGCTCGAGGCGGCGGGCGCCCTCGCGGGTCGCCTCGTCGAGACGGGACTCGGCGCGCTCGAGCTGATGACCGTGCAGCTGGGGCTGGAGACCGGGATGTACGCCGCACTCGGGACCGGACCGCTCACGCCGCCGGCCCTGGCGTCGGCCACCGGCCTCACTCCGCGCTACTGCCGGGAGTGGCTGGAGCAGCAGACGATGGCGGGCCTGGTCGAGGTGGACGACGTCGCCGCCGGGCCCGACGCGCGGGAGTTCCGGCTGACGCACGCCGCCGCGCTGGTGCTCGCCTCGCCCCGCGGCCCGTTCGACCTCACCCCGCTCGTCCGGCTGGTCTCCGCGGCGGGGGTCTGCCTACCGGAGGTGGCCCGTGCCTGGCGCGACGGCCGAGGGCTCTCGTTCGCCGAGTACGGCGACGAGATCCGGGCCGCACAGGGCGCTTTCAACCGTGGCGACTACGAACAGCGGCTGGCGCAGGAGTGGATCCCCGCGCTGCCCGGGGTGGCCGAGCTGCTGTCACGGCGAGGAGCTCGCGCGCTCGAGCTCGGTTGCGGCCTCGGCTATGCCGCCGTCGCGCTGGCACGCGGGTTCGAGGGCCTGACGGTCGTGGGGATCGACAGCGACGAGGCGTCGATCACCGACGCGCGGGCACACGCCGACGCGGAGGAGGTGAGCGACCGGGTGCGTTTCGAGACGCTCCACGCCGAAGCCGACCTGCGCGACGTGGCGGGCACGTGCGAGGTGGTGTTCATTCTCGAGGCGCTGCACGACATGGCGCACCCGGTGGCCGCCCTCGCCGCCGCACGGGCCTGCCTGGCGGACGACGGCTGCGTCGTCGTGCTCGACGAGGCGGTCGCCGACGAGTTCGCCCCGCCAGGACCCGGTGAGGAGGGACCGCTGGCCGAGCGGCTGTTCTACGCCTCGAGCGTCCTGCACTGCCTGCCGGTCGGACTGAGCGAGGAGGGCTCCGCCGGCACGGGTGCGGTGATGCGACCTGGCACCCTGCGCCGCTACGCCGCCGAGGCGGGGTTCGCCGACGTGCAGGTCGGCGCCGTCGAGCACGACCTGCTGCGGTGCTACGTGCTGCGGCGCTAGGCGTTGGACCGGCACCAGGATCGTCTCGAGCTCGTCGAAGAGGTGGCGCGCCATCACGTGCCACGACCGCTCGACCACGGGCATCAACAGTGCCGCCGGCCGGGAGGCGGGGTGGATGGTCCAGGCCCAGGTGATGCGCACTCCGGTGCCGGCCTTGACGAAGCCGAACCGCCCGTCGACGCCGGTCATCACGGCCTTCATCGGACCGGTCGGGTCGGTGAGCCGGTAGGTGAACTCGTGCGGGCGGTCCACGACGAGGAGGGTCTCCAGCACGGTGCTGCGGTCGGAGAGAACGATGGTGCGCCGGTCGCCGGCGGCGTCCCACTCGCCGGTCTGGCGGTCGGTGGCGGTGACCGCCGGCAGCACGCCCGCGCGCCGCCCGAACAACCGTGGCAGCGACATCGGCAGCACCGCGTCGAAGGCACGGGCGACGCCGCACGGGTAGGCGCGGGACTGCTCGACGTGCAGGGGCATGGGTCGCACCCTAAGCGTGCGCCGTCTCGCCCGGACGTGACCCTCGCCACCGGGGGAGCGGGCTGGCTAGGGTGGACCCGCCGAAATATGAACGATCCAACGCCACGTCAGGAGATCCGCATGCGCGTCGGAGTGCTCACCGGAGGCGGCGACTGCCCCGGGCTGAACGCCGTCATCCGCGCCGTCGTCCGCAAGGGCGTGAAGGTGCACGGCTTCGAGTTCGTCGGCTACCGCGACGGGTGGAAGGGCCCGCTCGAGGGGCTCACGATGGAGCTCGGCGTCGAGCAGTGCCGCGGCATCCTGCCGCGCGGCGGCACGATCCTCGGGTCCTCGCGCACCAACCCGTTCAAGGTCGAGGGCGGCGTCGAGCAGATCCAGGAGAACCTGGCCGCGCACGGCGTCGACGCGCTCGTGGCGATCGGCGGCGAGGACACCCTCGGTGTCGCCACGAAGCTCTCCGACCTCGGGGTGAACGTGGTCGGCGTGCCGAAGACGATCGACAACGACCTGTCGGGCACCGACTTCACCTTCGGCTTCGACACCGCGGTCAACGTCGCCACCGATGCCATCGACCGGCTCCACACCACCGCCGAGTCGCACCACCGGGTGCTCGTGGTGGAGGTGATGGGCCGGCACGCCGGCTGGATCGCCCTGCACGCCGGCATGGCCGGCGGCGCGAGCGCGGTGCTCATCCCCGAGCAGCCGTTCGACATCGGGAAGCTCTGCGACCACGTCGAGGCCCGGTTCACCACCAAGTACGCCCCGATCATCGTCGTCTCGGAGGGGGCGGTGCCGATCGAGGGCGGCGCGATGACGCTGCTCACCGGCGAGAAGGACGCCTTCGGGCACGTGCGCCTCGGCGGCATCGGCGACCGCCTCGCCGGCGAGATCGAGGCCCGCACCGGCAAGGAGGCCCGCGCCGTCGTGCTCGGCCACATCCAGCGTGGCGGCACCCCCACCGCCTTCGACCGCTGGCTCGCCACTCGCTTCGGCCTCCAGGCCGTCGACGCCGTGGCCGAGGGCGACTTCGGGATGATGGTGGCCCTGCGCGGCACCCGCATCGACCGCGTCCCGCTCTCCGAGGGCACCGCCGAGCTCAAGCTCGTCAGCCCCGAGGAGTACGCCGAGGCCGAGGTGTTCTTCGGCTAGCTCACTGCATGGTCGCGTGGCCGTTGACCCTGCGTGGTTTCGACTCGCACGTCGCGAGTTCGTCCCTCACTCGCGGTGCTCGCTCAACCTTCGCCTGCGACGTGACCGACCTCGTTCCTCGGTCGGTCACTGCAGGCTCGCCAGGTCGAGGTCGGCGGGGAGCAGCCGCCAGACGACGACGGCGGCGACGGCGGCCACCACCGCGCCGGCCACGCCGACGACGGCGAAGGCGTCGGTGTAGGCGGCGGCTGCGGACGTGGCCCACGGGCTGCCGAGGGCGCCGGCCACCGACTCCTGGGCGGCGTCCGGGGCGGCGCCGGGGAGGCCGGCGCGGTAGACGACGCCGGCCAGGCTGCCGAACACGGCGACGCCGAGCACGCCGCCGACCTCGTAGGACGCCTCCTCGATGGCGCCGGCCGAGCCCGCGTCGTTCGCGGGCGCGCGGCCCATGATGAGCGCCGAGCCGACCGCCAGCCCGGCGGTGCCGAGGCCGACCACGAGGAACGCGACGGCCACGCCGGCGTACGACATGGGCCGGGGGAGCAGGGCGAGCGTGGCGAGGCCGGCGGCGGTGAGCACGAGCCCACCGACCAGCACCCGGCGCACGCCGATCCGGGCGGCCACCGCCGGCGCCAGCGGCGAGCCCACCAGGCCGCCCACCGCGAGCGGCACGAGGGCGGCGCCCGCCACCAGCGGCGACCAGCCGCGCACGAGCTGCAGCCACTGCGAGCCGACCAGGAGCAGCGCCATCATCACGGTGCTGCTCGCCAGCGCGGTGAGCACGCCGGCGGTGAACACGCGGTCGCCGAACAGCCGCACCGCCAGCATCGGCCGGTCCTGGCGCAGGCAGCGGCGCACGAACGCGGTCAACAGCGCGGCTCCGGTGGCCAGCGCGACCAGCGCGGTGAGCTCGGGTCCGTGCTTGCCGAGGTCCTTGACGCCGTACACGAGCGCGGTCATGCCGCCGAGCGACAGCGCGACGCCGGCGGCGTCGAGCCGGCCCGGGCGGTCCGAGCGGCTCTCCGGCAGCAGCCACCAGCCGGCGACGACGGCCACCGCCATGAGCGGCACGTTCAGCAGGAACGCCGCGTGCCAGCTGAACACCTCGAGCAGCGCGCCGCCCACCACCGGGCCGACAGCAGCGCCGACGGCAGCCATCGCGGCCCAGATGCCGAGCGCGAGCGCACGCTCGCGGGGGTCGGGGAACAGGGTGCGGATCAGCGACAGCGTGGCCGGCATGATCATCGCGCCACCGACGCCGAGCAACGCGCGGATCGCGATCACCGACCCGGCGCCGGTGGCCACCAGCACGAGCAACGAACCGAGCCCGAAGACGGCGAAGCCGGCGAGCAGCATCCGGCGCCGGCCCCAGCGGTCGCCGAGCGCCGCCACCGGGATGATGAGGCCGGCGAGCACGAGCGCGTACGCGTCGACGATCCACAGCTGCGCCACCGCGCCGGGCCGCAGGTCGGTGACGAGGTCGGGCAGGGCGACGTTGAGGATCGTCATGTCCATGACGACGACGAGCAGGCTCGCGGCGAGCACGGCGAGGCCGGCCCAGCGCCGCGGCGGCGCGGGCGCGACGGTCCGGTCGGGGGCGAGCGTCATGAGGGTCCACCTCCGGCCAGCAGCGTGGTGAGCACGAGGTCCTCCAGCCCGCGGCGCGGCACGTCGCCGAGCCGCAGCGCCTCGCGGGCGGCGACCAGCAGGCCGTAGACGGCGTGGCCGATCCACACCGGCGGCACGTCGTCGCGCAGCACACCGGCGCGCTGTGCGGCGGTGTAGAACACGACCTCGCGCTCGAACAGCTCCTGGGAGCGGGCCATGTGGGCCTCGGAGGAGAGCAGGAAGGTGTCGGTGAGCGAGAACCCGAAGTCGTCGGAGTCGGCGACGTAGCGCGCCAGCAGGTCCTGCAGGCAGGCGCGCATCGGCTCCGCGTCGCCCGCCTCACCCGCCCCGGCGACGCCGGACTCCTCGAGGCTCAGCTCCCAGCGGTCGAGCGAGCGCGAGCCGAGCTCCTGCAGCAGGTCGTCGCGGCCGGCGAAGTAGCGGTGCAGGGTGGCGCGGCCGACGTCGGCGGCGGCGGCGATGTCGGCCAGCGACGCCGACGGGTGCTGGTTGAGGTGCCGCTGCGCGGCGACCAGGATCCGCTCCCTCGTGTCCATGCTCGATTCCTCCTGAGACAGAAGTGTCTCACATGAGACAGCAAAGTCTCAACCCGGCGTGGCGGCCGCGCAGGTATGGCCGCCGGGCCGCCGTCGGGTGTTGGCTGGGGCGTGGCGCGACCAGGCGCGATCCCGGGAGGAACAGCGATGACCCAACCCACGGTCTCCAGCGCGGAGGACGTCAACGGTCCGGAGCCTGACCTCAAGCGGGTGCTCGGCCCGAAGCTGCTGCTGCTGTTCATCGTCGGCGACATCCTGGGCGCGGGTATCTACGCCGTCACCGGCCAGATGGCGGTCGAGGTCGGCGGCATCGTGTGGCTGCCGTTCCTGGTCGCCTTCCTCGTGGCCACCCTCACCGCGCTGGCCTACCTCGAGCTCGTCACCAGCCACCCGCAGGCCGCCGGCGCAGCGCTCTACACGCACAAGGCGTTCGGCATCCACTTCGTCACGTTCCTGGTGGCGTTCGCCGTGATCTGCTCGGGCATCACGAGCGCCTCGACGTCGTCCAACCTGCTCGCCACCAACTTCCTCGCCGGCCTCGACATCAACGGGATCGGCGTCTCCCAGGGCAAGACCGCGATCACGATCGTGTCGCTCGCGTTCATGCTGCTGCTCGCCCTGATCAACCTGCGTGGCGTGGGCGAGAGCGTGAAGTTCAACGTCGTGCTCACCCTCATCGAGGTCGCCGCCCTGGTGATCGTGATCGCCATCGGGTTCTGGGTGGTCGGCAAGGGCGACGGCGACCTCGGCCGGATCACGGTGTTCGAGTCCGGCGGCGACCGTGGCCTGTTCCTGGCCGTCACCGTGGCGACGGCGATCGCGTTCTTCGCGATGGTCGGCTTCGAGGACTCGGTGAACATGGTCGAGGAGATCGAGGAGCCGGAGCGGATCTTCCCGCGGGTCATGCTCACCGGCCTCGGCATCGCCGTGCTCGTCTACATGCTCGTGGCGGTCTCCGTGATCGCGGTGATCCCCCAGGGCGAGATCGAGGGCGTCGTCGCGGAGGAGGGGAAGGTGCTGCTCAACGTCGTCGTCGATCGGCGCACCCGACCTGCCGATCGACCGGTTCTTCCCGTTCCTGACCTGTGTGGCGGTCGCGAACACGGCTCTCATCAACATGCTCATGGCCAGCCGGCTGCTGTACGGCATGGCCAACCAGGACGTGCTGCCCCGGGCCCTCGGCAAGGTGCTGCCGACGCGGCGGACGCCGTACGTCGGCATCGTCTTCTCCACCGTGCTCGCGCTGGGCCTGCTCGTGGTCGCGGCCCAGCTCGAGGCCTCGACGGTCACGACGCTCTCCGGCACCACCGCGCTGCTGCTGCTCTGCGTCTTCACCGTCGTGAACGTGGCGTGCCTCGTGCTGCGGCGCGACCCCCGCCACCGGGAGGGCTTCCGTGCGCCGACGGTGGTGCCGTACATCGGCGCCATGGCCTGCCTGTTCCTGGTCGGCCCCTGGGCCCGCGACCGGGAGAGCTGGGTGCAGTACAAGGTGGCCGGCGGGATGCTCGCCGTCGGCATCGTGCTGTGGGCGCTCACGTGGCTGGCCAACCGGGGGCTGCGCGGCAAGCGCACCGGCTTCCGCGACATCGATCACCTCGAGTAAAGCCCTGTCTCACCGCCGTAACCCGCGGATGCCCCCGGGCGTTCCCCCGGTGTGAGACCGCATCGCTTCCTCGCCCTCGTGCTCGCGATCGCGGCCCTGCTCGGCGCCGGCTCGCTTCCAGCGCCCGCCGCCGCCGACCCCGTGCTGCCGGGCCCCTACTTCGTCAGCACCTCCGGCAGCGACGCCGGTGACGGCAGCGCGCTGAGCCCGTGGCGCTCGATCGCCAAGGCCACCCGCAGCGCGCCGGCCGGATCGACGATCCTGGTGTCGGCCGGCAGCTACGGGCCGTTCGAGATCTGGGAGCCCGGCCAGACCGTCACCGCCCTGCCCGGCGAGCAGGTGGTCGTACGCGGTCGCGCCGGCGTCCGGGACGTCGTGCTGGTGGGGGCTCCCGGCGCCACGGTGTCCGGCCTCACCGTCACCGGCTGCGTGCCCAACCCGGAGCCCGGCGGCGACTTCAACGACGAGGGCAGCAGCAACGTCCGGGTCGACGACGGCGCCACCGGCGTCGTGCTCCGCAACCTCACGGTGCGCGGCAGCCGGCACAGGAACCAGTACGGACTGCCGTTCGGGTGCTACGGCATCTTCACGCACAACGCCGACGCCACCCGGATCGTCGGCAACGACGTTGCGGGCACCGGGGCCGGGGTCTACGTCAACGGCGGCGGTCTCGACACGGTGGTGGTCGACAACCGCATCCACGACAACAACGTGATCATCCGCAACACGCCCGGCGGCGACGACGACTACGGCGCCACCGGCATCACGTTCTCGAACCTCGACGCGGCGCCGGGCCCGCTCGCGACCCGCAACGAGCTCTACCGCAACGCCGGCCCGTCGTCCGACTACGACTTCGACGGGGGCGCCTTCGAGATCTACAACGCCTCGAACACCCAGATCCTGGGCAACACGATCCGCAACAACGAGAACGTGCTCGAGACCGGGGCGAGCCCGAGCGGCGGCGCCTGCGTGGGCAACGTGTTCGCGGGCAACGAGGCCGTCGGCCGCACGGCGGGCAGCACCCTCGACCGGTCGGTCGGGATGATCCTGCGCTGCGCCACGCTGATGGCGATCGACCACAACACCTTCACCGGCCTCGACTGGTGGGTCTACGAGATCTCCACCGCCGACCGGTTCTCCACCGACGTCAACGGTCTGGCGCTCACCGGCAACACCCACCGCCAGTCGGCTCGGGTCTACCGGCTCGCCGTCGACCCGGTCGACGCCACGCTCGTCGTCGACGCCAACCGGTTCCCGGAGACCGGCGAGTACTTCGCCAGCTACGGCGACGGCACCAGCAGCCGCACCCTGGCCGACTGGCAGCAGCGCACCGGCCTGGACCGGGTGAGTCCGGAGGCCTGACCGGGCCGGAGTGACCGAGCCGACACGGTCGAACCGGCGCCCGCTGCGTACGCTTGCCGGGTGAGCATCCCCGACCTCGCGGCGCTGCGCGCGCTGGGGCCGGCCCAGCAGCCGTCGTACCCCGACCGGCACGCCGTCGACGGCGTCGCCGGCCGGCTGCGGTCGTTGCCGCCGCTGGTGTTCGCGGGGGAGTGCGACGAGCTGCGCGACAAGCTGTCCGCCGTCGCGCGCGGTGAGGCGTTCCTGCTGCAGGGTGGCGACTGCGCCGAGACGTTCGCCGGCGTCACCGCCGACAACACCCGCAACAAGCTGCGGGTGCTGCTGCAGATGGCGGTCGTGCTCACCTACGCCGCCTCGGTGCCCGTGGTGAAGCTCGGCCGGCTCGCCGGGCAGTACGCCAAGCCCCGGTCGTCCGACGACGAGACCCGCGAGGGCGTCACGCTGCCGGCCTATCGCGGCGACGCCGTCAACGGCTTCGACTTCACGCCCGCGGCACGGGTGCCCAACCCGGCCCGTCTGCTCGACGTGCACCGCTCCTCGGCCGCGACGCTGAGCATGGTGCGGGCGTTCATCGAGGGCGGGTACGCCGACCTGCGGCAGGTGCACACCTGGAACACCGACTTCGTGCGCGACTCCTCCGCCGGTCAGCGCTACGAGGCGATGGCCCATGAGATCGACCGGGCGATGGCATTCATGGAGGCGATCGGCGCCGACCCCGACGAGTTCCACCGCGTCGACTTCCACTTCTCGCACGAGGCGCTGGTGCTCGAGTACGAGCACGCGATGACCCGCCTCGACACCCGCACCGGCCGCCACTACGACACCTCGGGCCACTTCGTGTGGATCGGCGAGCGCACCCGCCAGCTCGACGGCGCCCACGTCGAGCTGCTGCGCCACGTCGGCAACCCGATCGGCGTGAAGCTCGGACCGTCCACCTCGCCGGACGACGCCCTCGCCCTGGCCGAGCGGCTCAACCCCGACAACGACCCCGGCCGGCTCACCTTCATCACCCGCTTCGGCGCGGGGCGGATCCGTGACGGGCTGCCCGACCTGGTCTCCAAGGTCACCGCCGCCGGCCTCGACGTCGCCTGGGTCTGCGACCCGATGCACGGCAACACCTTCGAGGCCAGCTCCGGCTACAAGACCCGCCGGTTCGACGACGTGATCGAGGAGGTGCAGGGCTTCTTCGACGTGCACCACCAGCTCGGCACCTGGCCCGGCGGCATCCACGTCGAGCTCACCGGCGACGACGTCACCGAGTGCGTCGGCGGCGGCGAGGAGCTGCTCGAGGTCGACCTCGGCAACCGCTACGAGTCGGTCTGCGACCCCCGCCTCAACCGGGTCCAGTCCCTCGAGCTGGCCTTCCTGGTGGCCGAGATGCTCCGCCGCGCGTGATCGACCTCCGCTCCGACACCGTCACCCGCCCCACCGAGGGGATGCGGGCCGCGATGGCGGCGGCCGAGGTGGGCGACGACGTGTACGGCGAGGACCCTACGACGCTCCGGCTCGAGGAGCGGGTGGCCGGGTTGTTCGGGCACGAGGCGGCGCTGTTCGTGCCCACCGGGTCGATGGGCAACGTGCTCGCGGTCCGGTCGCTGGTGCAGCCCGGGCAGGAGGTGCTCTGCGAGTCCTCGGCCCACATCGCGCGGGCCGAGCTCGGCGCCCACGGTGCCTACTCCGGGGTCACGATGCGCACCTGGACCCATCCGCGCGGGGCGGTCGACCTCGCCACGCTGCGGGCGCTCGTGGCGCCCGACCTCGGGCCGTTCTTCGTGCGCACCTCGGCGATCTCGGTGGAGAACACCCACAACTTCGCCGGCGGGGCGGTGCTGCCGCTCGACCTGCTGCGCGACGTCCGTGAGCTCGCCGAGGGCGCCGGTGCCGGCGTGCACCTCGACGGCGCCCGGATCTGGAACGCCCACGTGGCCACGGGCACACCACTGGCCGACTACGGCGCCATCGCCGACGTGCTGTCGGTCTGCCTGTCCAAGGGTCTGGGTGCGCCGGTCGGGTCGGTGCTGGTGGGCAGCCGGGACACCGTGGTCGAGGCCCGGGTGTGGCGCAAGCGGATGGGCGGCGGGATGCGGCAGACCGGCGTGCTCGCGGCGGCAGGGCTCCACGCCCTCGACCACCACGTCGAGCGGCTGGCCGACGACCACGCGCACGCCCGGCTGCTGGCCGAGGCGTGCGGCGTCGATCCGGCCGGCGTCGACACCAACATCGTGGTGGTGGAGCGCTCCGACGCCGCCGCGTTCGTCGAGCAGGCGGCCGCGGCCGGCGTCCGCGTCGCCACCGTGGGCCCGACGACGGTGCGGCTCGTGACCCACCTCGACGTCTCGCGCGCCGACGCCGAGCGGGCGGCGTCGGTGTTGGCGGGGCTCTAGAGGTCAGCCTGCCGGGCTGCCGAACAGTGCCAGCTCGCTGATCGCGGTGAAGTCGCGGCCGCGCGGTGGCGGTCCGGGCCGGGTGACGGTGACGATGCGCAGCGTGATCGACGACGTGGTGACCGGGCCGACGTCGAGCAGCTGCTTCCGGCGCTTCTCGTCCAGCAGCTGCGCCTGCTGCGAGCCGTCGTCGAAGATCCACACCACCCGCGTGATGCGCCGGTTCGCGGTGTAGCCGTCGTAGCCGGGGTCGCGCTTCGCGTAGCCGTTGACGAGGCCGACGCGCGCGAGCTGCACCGGACCGCCGAGGTCGATGGTGATCTCCCGGCCGGTGCCGTCGCCGGGCATCCGCCACGCGGTCGACGGCACACCGTCGAGCATGTTGTCGGCGCTGTAGTCGACGGGGTCGCCGTCGACCTCCGTGCTCGGCGGCGCCGTGACCGGGGCGCTCACCGACGCCGAGCCGGTGAGGTCCTCGGCCGGCCCGGCCGGCGGCTCGGCCGGCTCGTCCGGCGTGGTGGGCTCGGGGCTCGGCGGTGTGGAGGACGACGGCGGGGCGCTCGACGAGCCGCGGTCGGGGGCCGGCGAGCGGGGGTCACGGGCGGTGTCGTCGTCGTCCGGCTCGCCACCGAGGAGCAGCAGCGTGCCGATCAGCGCGAGCAGCGCGACGGCGGCGATCGGCGACAAGCCATGGCAGCGCGCCGCGGCGCCGCCGGTGCGAGGTGGGTGGGCCCGGCGGCGGGTACGGCGGCACGGGCGGCGGGTCGTAGGCCGGCGTCGGCACGGCCACCGTGGCGGGTGCCTCGCCCGCCTGGTCGGCGAAGAGCGGGTAGCGCGCCCGCGGCGGCGGCTCGAAGACCGGCGGCGGCACGCCGGCGAGCTGGGTGGGCGGCGCTACCGGGCGCTCGGCGGTGTCGGTGCGCCAGGACCCCTCGAGCCGGCAGGCCGCAGTTGGTGCAGTAGCGGCCGAGCGCCGAGGGCGTGTCCGCACTTCTCGCAGCGAGGAGACTCGGACATGGCCGCGACTCCTTCCCTGCCGGCGCGAACCGTGGATTCGGCCCGAGGATAGGGGAAAACCCGCAGGTCAGTCCCGGATCAGTGCCGCCCGATGCGGTCGCTGGCAGGCACCCGGCCCACCAGCGCGGGCAGCCGCCGGACCGCCTGGGCCAGCTCGCGGAGGTCGCCGTCGACGAGCGCCTGGGGCCCGTCGCACAGCGCCGTCTCGGGGTCGGGGTGCACGTCGACGATGACGCCGTCGGCCCCGACCGCGATGCCGGCGCGCGACAGCGGGACCACGAGGTCCTTGCGGCCCGCGGCGTGCGAGGGGTCGATGATCACGGGCAGGTGGCTGGTGGCCTGCACCACCGGCACCGCCGAGATGTCGAGGGTGTTGCGGGTGGCCGGCTCGAAGGTGCGGATGCCGCGCTCGCACAGGACGACGTCGAGGTTGCCGCGCTGGGCGATGTACTCGGCCGCCATCAGCCACTCCTCGATGGTCGCGGTCATGCCGCGCTTCAGCAGCACCGGCAGGCCCGACTCGCCGACCGCCTGCAGCAGCCCGAAGTTGGCCATGTTGCGGGTGCCGACCTGCAGCATGTCGGCGTGCTGGGCGACGACGTCGACGTCGCGGGCGTCGACCACCTCGGTGACGACGGGCAGCCCGGTGGCGGTGCTGACATCGGCCAGGATCTCCAGCCCGCGCACGCCGAGGCCCTGGAAGGCGTACGGCGAGGTGCGGGGCTTGAACGCGCCGCCGCGCAGGATCGTGGCGCCGGCGGCCTTCGCCATGTGCGCCGCCTCGAGCGTCTGCTGCGGCGACTCCACCGCGCACGGCCCGGCCATCAGCGTGAACGTGTCGGGGCCCACCGGCACGGCGAGCTCGCCGCGGCCGACCCACACCGTGGAGCGCTCGGGGTGGTGCTGGCGGCTGACGAGCTTGTAGGGGTCGGAGATCCGGTGCACGTCGGCGACGCCCCGCAGCGTGCGGAGGTTCAGGCCGTGGAAGGCCTCGATGTCGCCGACCAGGCCGATGATGGTGCGGACGACGCCCTTGCTGACGAAGGCCTCGCCGCCGACGCTCTCGACCTTGGCGACGACGTGCGCGACGTCCTCGTCGGTGGCGTCCGGTGACATGACGACGACCATGGGTGATCCTCTGCTTCTCGTGCGGGCCCGGTGCGTCCCGGGGCTGTCAGACGCACGAACGCCCCGGGCTGTGACCGGGGCGTGTGGTTGGGTGCGGGCGCGGTTCGGCGGTCAGCGACGGGCCTGCACGGGTGCTCCCGGCAGGTGTCGAAACCGATAGGTGTGCTGCGCCACGGGACCGACTGTAGCCACGCCGTCCCCGTGGCCGCGAAACCCGACCGGCATGCGGTCAGGCGACGAAGATCGTGATCGTGCTGCCCTTGGGGGCCAGCGAGCCGGCCTCCGGGTCGGAACGGACGACGAAGCCGAGGCCGTAGTAGGTCTCGGCCTGCTCGACGTCGACCTGGAACCCGGCGTCCTCCAGGGTCTGGGTCGCGGCGTCGACGCCGGACAGGTTCACCCGCGGCACCTCGACCAGCTCCGGGCCGAGCGAGACGACGAAGGAGACCTCGTCGCCGCGGAAGAGCGTGCCGCCGTCGGGGTCGTGGGAGATCACCACGCCCTTCGGCACCTCGTCGTCGTAGACCTCGTCGGCGAGCACCGGCTCCAGCCCGCGGTCCGTCAGCGCCGCCTGCGCGTCGTCGAACGGCTGGCCGACCCAGCTGCCGACCTTCAGCGGACGGCGGCCCTGGCTGACCACGAGGTCGACACTGTCGCCGCTGCCGCAGCTCGGCGCCCGCTTTGGGCAGGCTCGCCGAGCACGGTGCCCTCGGGCACGGTCTCGGAGTAGCGGCCGATGCTCTCGCCGAACTCGAGCTGCCGCTCGCGCAGCGCGTCCTGGGCGGCGTCCTCGTCGAGGCCGCGCAGCCGCGGCACGAGCAGCTTGCCGAGCGAGAGGGTGAGCGTGACGGTCTCGCCCGGGAGGATCCGGGAGCCGGACCCGGGGTCGGCGGTGACCACCTGGCCCTTCGGCACGTCGGAGGCGTAGACGGGGTCGGTGTACTCGAACTCGAACCCGGCGTCCTCGAGCGCCTCCTCCGCCTCGGCCTGCGGCATCCCGACGACGCTCGGGGTGGTGGCGTAGCGGGCGTAGCCCAGGTAGAACGCGCCGCCGCCGAGGGCGAGGGCCGCCACCAGCGCCAGCACGAGCAGCACGATGCCCCGCTTGCGGCGTCGCGGCCGGCGGGCGGGAGCGGCCACCGGCACCGGCAGTGGAGCGGCGCGGGCGGAGCCGGCGGCGGGGCCGCCGTGACGCCGGGCGGGTAGGTGCTGGTGTGCTCGCGCAGCGGCTCGAGATCGGGATTCCAGCGCTCGCGGGTGTCGACCACCGCGGCGAGGTCGTCGAGGTCGGAGGTGTCGAGGTCGACCACGGCGGTGCGGGTCGGCGCGAGGTCCAGCGTGAGCTCCGGGTCGTCGCGCACGCCGTCGGCCAGCGCCTGGGCGACGCGGTGCACCTGGTGCAGCAGCACGCCGGCGTCGGCGGGCCGGGTGGCGCGGTCGCGGGCGGTGGCGCGGGCCACGAGCGCGTCGACGTACGGCGGCAGGTCCGGCTCCCGCTCGGACGGCGGCGGGACGTCGTGGTGCACGTGCTTGTAGGCGACCGCGATCGGCGTCTCGCCGTCGTGCGGCTTCACGCCGGTGAGCAGCTCGTAGAGCACGACGCCGGCGGCGTACACGTCGGCCCGGGCGTCGGAGCGGCCGTCGACCACGAGCTCGGGGGCGAGGTAGGACACGGTGCCGATCAGGACGCCGTGGGTGGCGGTGTGCTGGGTGTCGGCGCTGACCGCCTTGGCCAGCCCGAAGTCGGCGACCTTGACCCGGCCGTCGTCGGCGATGAGCACGTTCTCCGGCTTGACGTCGCGGTGCACCAGGCCGGCCCGGTGGGCCGCGGCGAGCGCCGAGAGCACCGGCTCCATCACCGCCAGCGCCCGCGCCGGCGTCATCGGCGCCTCCTTGACGATGGAGTCGCGCAGCGTGTGGCCGGTGACCAGCTCCATGACGAGGAACACCGTGCCGTCGTCGTCGCCCTGGTCGTAGACGGAGACCACGTTGGGATGGGAGAGCCGTGCCGCGGAGCGGGCCTCGCGCTCGAACCGCTCGGCGAAGTCGCGGTCGTCGTCGCTGTCGCCGAGCCCGGCGTGCATCACCTTGACGGCGACCGTGCGGTCGAGCCGGACGTCGTGGGCCTCGTAGACGCTCGCCATGCCGCCGCGCGCGATGCGGGGGCCGATCCGGTAGCGACCCTCGAGCAGCCGACCGGACAACCGGTCGGCCGCCGCGACCCCACCGGTCGCGCTCGTGCGCGTGGGCTCGTGCGCCATCAGTTCGTGGACCCCTCTCGCCGCGGACGGGGAAGGGTCCGGGCCCTCCCATCGTACGGTCGGGCGCCTCGCTGACCGGCCTCGGCGCAGTCCGGCGTGGCGTGGCTCCTAGGCTTGGCCCCATGACGCAGCCGCTCGCCGACGTCGACCTCGGCGCCCTCGTCACCGACTGGCTCGACTGGGACGCCACCGCCGCGCTGCTCGGCGTCACTCCCAGCCGGGTCCGCACCATGGTGAAGGAGCACCTGCTCGCGGCCGCGGTGCCGCGGCCGGGTGGGTCGCCGTCGGTGCCGGCCGAGTTCGTGCACGACGGCGAGGTCGTGAAGGGCCTGCCGGGCCTGCTCACCGTGATGCACGACGCCGGCTTCGAGGACCGCGAGTGCATCGCCTGGCTGTTCCTCGACCAGGACCTCCCGGGCCGCCCGATCGACGCGCTGCGGGAGAACCGCGGCAGCGAGGTCAAGCGGCGCGCGCAGGCGCTCGGGTTCTAGGTCTCGGTGGTCACGCGGGTCCCACCACCGGAGGACGGCTCGCCTCCGAAGGTCACCAGCGCGGTGGCGCTGCTCCTGGTGGTGGCGGTCGCGGTCGGCATCTGGCTGGTCAGCGGACGCGACCCGGGCACGCCGACCGGCGGCGACCCGGAGCCCTCGCCCAGCGGCGTCTCCGGGCTGCCGCTCGTCGACCTCGACGACCTGCCGCCCGAGGCGGCCGAGACGGTGGAGCTCATCGACGACGGCGGGCCGTTCCCGTACGACCGCGACGGCGTCACCTTCGAGAACCGTGAGGGTCTGCTGCCCGACCGCGACGTCGGCTACTACGCCGAGTACACCGTGCCGACCCCCGGGTCGGACGACCGCGGGCCGCGACGGATCGTCACCGGTGACGACGGCGAGCTCTACTGGACCGCCGACCACTACCGGAGCTTCGAGGAGATCGTGAGATGAGCGGACTGGCCGAGGTGCTGGCCGGTCGGGCCCTGCCCGGCGCCTACCGGTGGGAGTCGAACCGGCCGGTGGCCGACGTCCGGCACACCGTCGAGCACGCCGGCTGGCGCTTCGGGCACCTCGAGGGCGCCCGGATCGGCGACCGGCCCGAGCTGCACGAGGCGGTGGCCGAGGCGCTCGTGCTGCCCGACTGGTACGGCCGCAACCTCGACGCCCTCGCCGACATCCTCGACGACGTCGACGGCCGGCAGCTGCTGCTCTGGGACACCTGGTCGGTGCTGGCCCGCGCCGAGCCGGCGTTCTTCGACCAGGTGGTGTCGCTTCTCGGCGGCCGGGTCGTCGTCCTGCTGCGCGGCGACGGGCCCGACGTCGGGGTGCCGCTGCTCGACTGAACCGGGGGTGCGCACGAATCGTTCGATCGAACGGTAACGACGGCTGGGAGCGCCCAGATCGCGCACCAATCGTTCGATCGAACGACTGGTGCGACTACGGACGGCTCAGCTGACCCGCTGCGTGGCGGCGTCGGCGAGCGAGCGGAGCACGCCGGCGGCGGCGTCGTCGAGGTGGCCGGCGATGACGGCGGCGTCGAGGGCGGTGACCGCGATGCCGGTGAGCTCGGTGATCACCGACTCCACCTGGGCGTGGGCGCCGGAGGCGTCGATCACCGAACGCAGCCGCTCCACCTCCGCCACCGAGAGCGAGGTGCCGAGCGAGCGGTCGAGCAGGGCGGCGTCGTCGGCGGGCGCGGCGTCGAGCGCGAGGGCCACCAGCACGGTGCGCTTGCCCTCCACCAGGTCGTCGCCGGCGGGCTTGCCGGTGGTGGCGGGGTCGCCGAACACGCCGAGCAGGTCGTCGCGCAGCTGGAACGCCTCGCCGAGGGGCAGCCCGAACGCCGTCAGCGCGGCCAGGGTGTCGGGGCCGGCGCCGGCGAGCGCGGCGCCGACGTGCAGCGGCCGCTCGATCGAGTACTTGGCCGACTTGTAGCGCAGCACGGTCATCGCGGTGTCGACGTCGGCGCGGCCGCGGGCCTGCACCGAGACGTCGAGGAACTGGCCGGCGATCACCTCCGAGCGGCAGCGGTCGAACAGGTCGAGGGCGGGGCCGACCCGGTCCCACGGCAGCCCGCAGCGGCGGACGAGCTCGTCGGCCCAGCCGAGCAGCAGGTCGCCGAGCAGGATCGCGCCGGCGGCGCCGTACTGGTCGGGGTCGCCGCGCCAGCCGGCGTCGCGGTGCTCGGCGGCGAAGCCGCGGTGGGTGGCGGGCCGGCCGCGGCGGGTGTCGGAGGCGTCCATGAGGTCGTCGTGGGCGAGTGCGCTCGCGTGCAGCAGCTCGAGCGCCGCGCAGGCGCGGAGCAGCGCGTCCGGGTCCACCGGGTCGGGCTCGACCGCGCGGTAGCCCCAGTGGCAGAAGGCGGCGCGGAACCGCTTGCCGCCCGCGACGACGGCCCGGGCCTCGGCGACCAGCCGGTCGACGTCGGGCCCGAGCGGCGCCAGCGACGCCGCCTGCTCGGCGAGGAACCCGTCGAGGGTCTCCTGCAGCCGAGCGTGGAAGGCGGCCCGGTGAGATTCGTCCCACCCGCCGTCCGAAGCCACGCTCTCGACCCTATGACGCGTAGGGTTCCGGCCGTGGTGAGAGGTCTCGGACGCGGTGTGGTCGACGTGATTCGCGGTGGCGAACGGTCGATCTCCTTCGAGTTCTTCCCGCCGAAGGACGCCGCCGGCGCCGAGCAGCTGTGGAAGGCCATCAGCGACCTCGAGCCCTACGCGCCCACGTTCGTGTCGGTCACCTACGGCGCCGGTGGCTCCACCCGCGACACCACCGTGGAGATCACCGGGCGGATCGCGCGCGACACCTCGATGACGCCGGTGGCCCACCTCACCTGCGTCGGGCACACCCGCGGCGAGCTGGAGGCGATCCTCGACGCGTACGACGACGCCGGCGTCCGCCACCTGATGGCGCTGCGCGGCGACCCGGCCGACGGGCCGCGCGCGGAGTGGACCGTGACCGAGGGCGGACTCACCTACGCCAGCGAGCTGGTCGACCTCGCCCACCGCCGCGGGGGCTTCGTCGTCGGGGTGGCGGCGTTCTCGCTCGGCCACCCCTCGGCCGAGTCGCTCGAGGCCGACGCGCACGTGCTGCTCGCCAAGCAGCAGGCGGGTGCGGAGTTCGCCGTCACCGACATGGTGTTCGCGGCCGACGACTACGCCGGCCTGATCGAGCGGGCCCGCGCGATCGGCGTCGACATCCCGATCGTGCCGGGCATCATGCCGATCCTGAGCCTGCGGCAGGTGTCGCGGATGGCCGAGCTGTCCGGCCACCCGGTGCCCGACGCGGTGCGGGCACGACTGGCGCCCCACGAGCACGACGCGGCGGCGCTGCGGGCCGAGGGCGTCGCGATGGCGGCCGAGCTGTGCGAGGAGCTGCTCGCGCGCGGGGCGCCGGGGCTGCACTTCTACACGCTCAACCGGTCGCGGGCCACGCTCGAGATCTTCGAACGGCTCCGGATCTCGGTGCCGTGACCGGCCGCACCGTCACCACGACGGGCACCGGCACCGCTCGGGTCGCCCGCGACGTCGCGACGGTGCGGCTCACCGCCCGTCACGTCGCCGCCTCGCTGGCCGAGGCGCTCGCGGGCGCGGAGTCGGCCCGCGCGCAGGCCGTCGAGGTGTGCCGCGCTCACGTCGACGCCGCCGCGGTGGGCACCACCCGCCTGGAGGTGTGGCCGCAGCGCGACCCGCAGGGCGGCACCGCCGGGTTCGAGGCGCGCCACGGCCTCCTCGTGCACTGCGACGACCTCGCGGTCGCCGGCGCCCTGGTCGGCGACCTCGCCGCCGCGGTGGGCGACCGGATGCAGCTCGACGGCGTCGCGCTGGCGCCCCGCGACACCGCCGACGCCGAGCGGACCGCCCGCGAGCGCGCCGTCGCCGACGCCCGCTCCCGCGCCGAGCACCTCGCCGCCCTCGGCGACGCCGCGCTGGGCGAGCTGGTGTCGATCACCGAGGGCGGTGCGGTGTCCGGCTCCGGCGGGGGCGACGTCCGGCTGATGGCGGCCACCTCCGTCGACCTCCAGCCCGGCGAGGCCGACGTCACCACCACCGTCACTGCCACCTGGACACTGGGGTAGTCCCTGACGTTTCCGGTTGTGAAATCGGCTGATCGACAACGGAAACGTCAGGGACTACCGCTCAGGCCGGCCCGATCACCGAGGCGACGAGGGCGGCGGAGAGGCCGACGTTGTGGAGGCCGGAGCCGGGGGTGGCGTGGGCGCCGGCGGCGTAGACGCCGGGGATCGGGGTGTCGGGGCCGAGCCGGGCGCGCACGGTGGCGCGGCCGGACCAGGCGACGCCGTGCGGTGAGCCGCCCCACTGCTCCACCAGGTCGCGCGGCGAGCGGTCGATCCGGACGGCGACGTGGTCGCGGACGTCGAGATGGTGGCGGGCCAGCACCCGCAGCATGTCCTCGGCCAGCCGGCCGCGGCCGTGCAGCGTCCAGGCCACGCAGCCGTCCGGCGCCGTCCCGCCGGGGCGCACCACGAGCGCGGGGTCGCCGTGCAGCACCAGCTCGTGGGGCAGGTCGGGCAGCGCGTGCGCGCCGTCCAGGCCGACGTACGACACCACCGCCGGCAGCGCGGGCATGGTGCGCTCGACGTACCGCGCCAGCGCCGGGAGCCGTCGCGGGTCGATCGCGCACACCACGGCGTCGGCGTCGACCGGACCGCTGTCGGTGAGCACCGCGGCCACCCGGCCCTCCCGCACCACCAGGTCGCGCACCTCGGTGTCGAGCAGCACCGTGACGCCGCGCAGCGCGAGCCGGTCGGCGAGCGCGCCGGTGAGGCGGTGCAGGCCACCCGGCACCGTCCAGGCGCCGAACAGCTGCTCCAGGTACGACGTCAGGCCGGCCCAGGCGGGCACGTTGCGCAGGTCGTGGCCGTCGGCCTCGTGCGGGAAGCCGGCCACCAGCGCGGGCCGGTCGTCGCGGAAGGTCTTGCGCAGCCGCTTGTGCAGCGTCTCCCGGCTGCCGAGCACCGCCGCCACCTCGGGCGGCACGGCGTCGCGGTCCCACGGCTCCTCGAACCAGCCGCGGCGCAGCACCTCCCACACCTCGGCGTAGCGGCCGGTGAACGCCTCCCACTCCACGCCGAGCCCGGGCTCGAGCTCCTCGAACGCCGCCACCTGGCGGGTCCGGGAGCCGCCGGGCAGCCGCAGCACGCTGCTGTCCTCGAACCGGTGCTCGCGGATCACCTCCACCGGCTCCAGGCCGGGCGACAGCTCGTCCTCGACCGGTCGCCCGCTCTTGCGGAACAGGTCGCGCACCACGGCCGGCAGCAGCAGCGACGTCGGTCCGGCGTCCCAGGTGTAGCCGCCCTCGCTCACCGACGTCATCGCGCCGCCGAGCCGCCCGGAGCGCTCCAGCAGCGTCACGTCATGGCCGAGCTTGGCCAGCCGGGCGGCGCTCGCCATCGCGCCGAAGCCCCCGCCGACCACCGCCACCCGCACGCGGCGACCCTAGTGCGGCGAGGTCAGCGCAGATCGGGCGGAGCGTCGAGGTAGCCGAACGACGAGCCGTGCTCGCGGTCGACGAGGGCGAGCAGCGCCGCGTTGAGGGGGCCGAGCCGGTCACCCGGTGCGAGGAGGTCGCACGGGTCGAGGGTGACGAAGAAGCCGGACGGCGTGTCGGCGCCCACGAGCGCGGTCCCCGTGTCGGCGGCGGCCCGCTCGAGCCGGCCGCCGGTGTAGGTGACGGGGTAGGCCACGTCGCCGCCCAGCGACTCGCCCTGCCCGACCGCCTTCGGCCGCCCGGTGCGCCGGGCGTCCAGCACGTCGGTGAACGTCTCGAGCTCGTCGGGTGTCAGGCCGGGGTCGTGCCCGGCCTGCAGCGCGAGCTGCAGCAGGTTGAGGAAGTCGGGGTCGACCTTGGCGAGCGTGCCGAACCCCCCGGAGAACCGCGGGTTCACCTCGGTGGGCAGGAACCCGCGGGCGGTGAGCACTCCGTCGATCCCGAACGCGCCCCGGTAGCCGTGCTCGGCCGCGAGCACCCCGCCGATCCTGCGGACGGCGTCGCGCATGACCTCCCGGTCGGCCGGCGGCGGGTCCCACCAGGTGCTCAGGCCGCCGAAGACGAACCGGCGTCGGGTGACGTCGCGCAGCGTCGCGATCTCGACCGGCCGGAACGCGGCCGTGCCGGACGGGAGCACGAACCCGTGGATCGAGCAGGGGACGCCGTCGAGGAACGGCATCACCCGCACCCGGTCGCAGCGCGGCGCGAAGAACGCGAACGCCTCGCCGGCGTCGACGTCGTCGACGACCCACCGCACGAAGTTGCCGCCGCCGTTGACGCCGTCGCGGGCGTCGCCGCTCCACACGGTGCCCAGCCGGGGGTCGTCGGCCAGGTCGGCGGCCGCGGCCTGCAGCGCCCCGGCCTCGATGGGCACCACCCGTGAGGGCGCCGCGGCGACGCCGGCTCGCTCGCACAGCCGGGCCAGCAGCATCTTGTCCTCGAGCGCCGCCCACCGCGCGGGTCGTCCGCCCAGCACCGGGCGGCCCAGCAGCGGCTCGTCCGCCGCCACGAACGGCGGGGTCACCCACACCGCCTCCCGGCCGGGGTCGAACGCCTCGACCGCGGCGACGACGTCGTCGGGCAGCGAGCGCGCGACCCGGTCCATCAGCCGCACCTCGTCGGTCATCGACGCGGCGGGCGGGGTCGCGAGCTCGACCAGCGTGTAGGTGCCGGGCTCGGGCACCGGGCCGGCGCCGTGGGCGGTGGCCACCACCAGCACCGGGCAGCCGAGTGACCGCAGCAGCCGCACGGTGTCGGTGTAGCCCGCGAGGATCGACGGCCCCAGCACCACGGGCCGGCCGGCCAGGTGCTCCCCGAGCCGTGCGGTGAGCGCGGCGCGGGTGGCGTCGTCGGTGAGGTCGACCCCGGTCATGGTGGGGACCGTAGTGGTGGTGGCTACTCGACCTCGACCGGTTTCGCGCCGGTCATCCGCAGCAGCTCGTCGTACGACGTCGAGTACACCGCGGCCGGGTGCCCGGCCGCGGCCCACACCACCTCATGGCGGCGGAGCCAGTCGTCGAGGTAGGTCGGTACCGGCGCGGGGTGGGCGATGGGGGAGACGCCGCCGATCACCTGCCCGGTGTGCTCCCGCACGAACTCCGGGCTCGCCCGGCGCAGTCGCTCCACGCCGACCTCGGCCGCCACCTTGGTGGTGTCGACGCGGTGGGCGCCGGAGGTCAGCACCAGCACCGGCGCGCCGTCGCCGTCGAAGACCAGGCTGTTGGCGATCGCGCCGACCTCGCACCCGAGGGCCTGCGCGGCGAGTGCGGCGGTGTGCACCGAGTCGGGCAGGATGACCACCTCACCGGTGCCGCCGAGGCTGGCATGCGCCTCACGGAACCGGGAAATGGTGGGGTGCTCGGCGGTCACGGTGCGACAGTAGTGCCCCGCCGGGCTGCACTCCGACAGCATTTCGGGCGGCGACGAGAGCGAGGAACCCGATGAACCGACCGGCCTCGGTCTCACGGGCGCTCGCCCTCATCTGGGCGCTGGTCGGGGTCGTGCTCGTCATGACGGCGCTCGCGGTCGTGTTCGCCGACGACCTCGTCGCCGCCACCGGGATGGGCGGCGCGCGCTCCGCCGACGACACTCGCGTCTCGCCGTCGTTCGAGCCCGTCGTGATCACGATGGTGGCCTGCCTCGTGATCACGGTGCTGGTGTTCATGGCGTTCTTCAAGGGCGGTCACAACTGGGCGCGTCATTGCCTGGCCGCCGTGATGGCCGGTGCCGCGCTCTCCACGCTGGCCGCGCTCCGCGCCGGGCCGCCCACCCTGTTCGTGGTCGGTGCGGTGGTGATGCTCCTCCTCGAGGCGGCCCTGGTGGTGTGCCTCTACCACCCCGCCACCGGCCGGTACGTCTCGGTGGGCCACCGCGAGCCGCACCCGGACCCCGAGGCGGAGTCGCCGGCGTCGTCCTAGCCGCGTCCTCGCTGCGTCCTAGCTGCGTCGCGGTCCTTGACGCCGGGTCGGTGCCGGGGTGTACGGTGCTGGTAGTCGAACACATGTTCGAACACCTCCGGCGGGGCCGACCTCGACCCCCGGCCCCGCCGGGCACCACCGAGGGGAGTGGCCGCGATGACCGAACCGACCGACCTGTCCGGCGTGAACCCGTACGCCCTCCCCGCCACCACGCACTCCTACCTGCAGCGCTCGGCGGAGTCGCTGAGCGAGGCGGTCAGCGCCGGCGACGTCGCCACCCGCTACGCCTGCGCCCACGTGGCGGCGCTGCGCGCGGCGGCCGCCCTGCTCGCGGCCCGGGCCCGCCCCAGCCCGGCGCCCCGGCGGGCCCGGGAGAAGAACGCGTGGGTGCTGCTCGCCGAGGTCGCCCCCGAGCTGGGGGAGTGGGCCACGTTCTTCGCCGCCGGCGCCGGCAAGCGCGCCGCCGCCGAGGCGGGCTCCACCCGGGCCGTCTCCGAGCGCGAGGCCGACGACCTCGTCCGCGACGCCGACCGGTTCCTCGGCGTCGTCGAGCAGGCGCTCGGCCTGGTGCCGCACACCCCGCAGCGAGGTCGGGCTCGTCCGCCAGGTCTCCTGAGAGCGACGCCCATCCCGGAACCTTCCGGTTCCCACATCCTGGACGGCGCCCGCCCGGTTTGGTGAGGGTCGGGCGCATGTCCCCTCTCGGGCGCCGCTCGGCGCAGACCCTGACCTCTCTGGCGCTGGCCTCGGCGCTCCTCGCCGCGCCGGCCGGCGCGGCGCCGTCACCGACGGCCGATTCGGCGGGCACGGCTGCCTACGACGACACCTACTGGGAGCCGGCGCTCGGCAAGGAGGGAGCCGAGCTCGAGGCCGCGCTGCACGACATCATCTCGACCGACATCGAGAAGCTCAGCTACAGCGAGGTGTGGGACGCGCTCCAGGTCACCGACGAGGACCCGGGCAACAGCGGCAACGTCGTCGCGATCTACTCCGGGCTCTCGCTCCCGAAGTCCGACCACGGCGGCAACGTCGACCAGTGGAACCGCGAGCACGTCTGGCCGCAGTCGCACGGCGGCTTCGGCACCGCTGTCGGACCGGGCACCGACCTGCACCACCTGCGGCCCGAGGACGTCACCGTGAACTCCGACCGCGGCAACCTCGACTTCGACGCCGGCGGCACCGAGAACGACGAGGCGCCCGGCAACTACGCCGACGGCGACTCCTGGGAGCCGCGCGACGCGGTGAAGGGCGACGTCGCCCGGATGGTGTTCTACATGTCGGTGCGCTACGAGGGCGGCGACGGCTTCGCCGACCTCGAGGTCAACGACGTCACCGGCAACGGGAGCGTGCCGTTCACCGGCAAGCTCTCGACGCTGCTCGCCTGGCACGCCGAGGACCCGCCCACCGCCGCCGAGGTGGCGCGCAACGACGTCGTGTTCGAGCAGTTCCAGCACAACCGCAACCCGTTCGTCGACCACCCCGAGTGGGCCGGGTCGATCTGGGGGTAGAGTTGGCCGCAATCGAACACGCGTTCGATTGTCTGATCCGGGGTCGAGCCGAATCGAGCCGGAGGCCGAGCCGTGGCGACCCCGACAGTGAGCCCGACAGACGAGCCCGACGGCGAGCCCGACACTAGGGTTCACCGCATGGATCGCAGCGCCCCTCGCACCGCGGTGGTGTGGGACGTGCTGGACCCGGTGCTCGCGGCCACCGGCGGCCCGCTCGAGGTGCTCGACATCGGCGGCGGCACCGGCGGCTCCGCGGTGCGCATCGCCGGGCTCGGCCACCGGGTCACCGTCGTCGACCCCAGCCCGGACGCACTGGCCGCCCTCGACCGGCGCGCCCGCGAGCAGGGCGTCGCGGTCGAGGGCCGGCAGGGCGACGTGTCCGACCTGGCCGACCTGGCCGGCCCGGTCGACGTGGTGCTGTGTCACGGCGTGCTCGAGGTGGTCGACGACCCCGCCGCGGCCCTCGCCGAGATCCGCCGCGTGCTCCGACCCGGCGGGCACCTCTCGCTGCTGGTCGGGCAGCGGCCGGCAGCCGTCGTCGCCCGCGCGATGGCGGGCCACTTCGGGCAGGCGCTCGCGATGCTCGACCAGACCGCCTCGCTCGGCCGCTCCGGTCGCCGCTTCAGCGCCGGCGAGGCCGCCGACCTGCTGGCCGACGCCGGGTTCGCCGTCCAGCGCACCCACGGCGTCCGGGTGTTCGCCGACCTGGTGCCAGGCTCGCTGCTCGACCTCGAGCCCGGCTCCACCGCCGCCCTCGTCGACCTCGAGCGGGCGGTCGCCGACCGCCCCGACTACCTCGCCCTCGCCACCCAGGTGCACCTGCTCGCCACCTGACCGCGGCGGCGTGCGATGACGACCACGCCGCTCCTGCACGTCGACATGGACGCGTTCTACGCCTCCGTGTTGTTGCGCGAACGACCCGACCTCCAGGCGCAAGCCTGCATCGTCGGCGGCGGGCATCGTGGCGTGGTGCTGGCGGCCAACTACCCGGCCCGCGCCTACGGGGTGCGCTCGGGGATGACCGGCCCCGAGGCGCGCCGGCTGTGCCCGCAGGCGATCTCGCTGCAGCCCGACTACGACGCGTTCACCGTCGTCTCGAACGCGGTGATGCAGGTGTTCCGCCAGGTCACGCCGCTGGTGGAGGCGATCTCGTTCGACGAGGCGTTCCTCGACGTCCGTGGCTCGCTACGGCGGCTCGGCGACCCGCTGTTCATCGCCGAGCGGCTGCGGGCCATCGTGCACGACGAGCAGGGCATCACCTGCTCGGTCGGGCTGGCGGCGTCGGTGTCGGTGGCCAAGCTCGCGAGTCGCCGCGCCAAGCCGGACGGCGTCGAGGTGGTGCCGCCCGACCGGGTCACCACGTTCCTCCACCCGCTCGACGTCGGCGAGCTGTACGGCGTGGGGGAGAAGACCGCGACGAGGCTGCACGGGCTCGGGTTCCGCACCGTCGGCGACCTCGCGCACACGCCGGTGCCGGCGCTGCAGCGCGCCGTCGGGAGGCACCTCGGCGCCCACCTGCACCATCTCGCCTGGGGCACCGACCGCTCCGTGCTCGCCCCGGGCAACCCCGGCGTCTTCGGCTACGGCGCGAAGTCGGGCAACCGTGCGCCCGACCGGTCGATGGGTGCTCAGGAGACCTTCGGCCGCGACACCGCCGACCGTGCCGTCGTGCTCCGCGAGGTGCTGCGGCTCAGCGCCCGGGTCGCGCCCCGGCTGCGGAAGGCCGAAGTGGTGGGCCGCACCGTCACCCTCACGGTGCGGTTCTCCGACTTCCGGACGATCACCCGGTCCCGCACCCTCGCCGAGGCCACCGACGTCACCCAGGAGATCTACGCCGCCGCAGTGCTCCTCTACGACGCCCTGGGGCTGCGGCGGCAACGGGTCCGGCTGGTGGGCGTCCGGGTCGAGGGCCTGCTGCCGCGGGCACGGGTGCACCGGCAGGGCGTGCTGGGTGAACGTGACCCCGGCTGGTCGGACGCCGACCGCGCGGTCGACCGGGCGGTGCTGCGGTTCGGCTCGGCCGCGGTCCGGCCGGCCACCCTTCTCGGGTGAGCCGCCCGCTCCGTTCTCGTACAAAATGATCGGATCCCGCCTACCGTGGATCAGGACGCCTGCCTAGACTTGGCCAAAGCCACACCCCTGGAGGACCCCGGTGCCACTCTCGGAAGAGGAGCTTCGTCTGCTCGAGCAGATGGAGCGCGCCCTCGTCGAGGAGGACCCGAAGTTCGCGTCCACGCTCCGTGGCACCTCGCTGCGCCATCGGGCGCGTCGCCGCGCGGTGGTCGCCGGTCTGGCCTTCGCCGTCGGCATCGCCGTGCTCATGGCCGGCGCCGTCACCCAGCTCTGGTACGTCGGCATCGTCGGTTTCGTGCTCATGCTCGTCTCCGCCACGGTCGCCCTCGGCGCCATGCGCGGACGGCAGGCCGCCACCGCGTCCGGCGCCGGCGCCGACACCGACGTCACCGCTCACCCCTCCGGCTTCTCGGTCCTCGACGGCGGCAAGCGGCCGCGCCGCACCCGCGGTACCCGCACCTCCGGCCACCCCTCCTCCTCCGGCTCCTTCATGGAGCGGATGGAAGAGCGCTGGCGCCGCCGCCGCGACAGCGGGGGGTTCTAGCGCCCGAGACCTCGTGAGGAACGAACGAGGTCTCGAATGGGCGCGTAGGTCGAGTGCGCGCACGAGCGAGGAACGAGCTCGTGACCGCGTGTATCGAGACCACCGGTGGTCAACGGCCACGCGACCACGGCCAGTGGTCGCGTAGCGGGACCGGCTCCGGGGTTTCGATACGCGCGGTCACGACCTCGTTCCTCGGTCGTGCGCGCTACTCAACCTGCGTCGCCACGTGACCGAGCTCGTTCCTCGCAGGTCACTGCTCACTACACGTGCTCGACCACGCGGCCCTGGACGCTGGCGTCGTCGGGCTCGTGGGTCTCGGGGGCGCGGAGCTGGAACGCAGAGCGGGGCCACCACTCGGCCCGCCGCCGGGTGCGGGGCTGGACGCCGGCGGCGAGGGCCCGGGAGACGGTGCCGACGTCGTCGGCGTAGCGGCCGCTCGTGGCGGCGTGGTCGCGGGCGTAGCGCATCCGCTCCAGGTCGTCGGTGATCCGGCCCAGGGCCGCCACCGCCTCCGGGCACTGGTCGGGGCCGCGCCGGGGCCGCAGCTCGGGCGAGGGGTCCTCCGGCCAGCCGAACAGTCGCTCGAGATGGTCTTGGACCTCGCGCGGCGAGCGGCCCTCCGGCCAGGCGTGGCCGAGGTCGACGAGGGTCGCGCGCAGCTCGGCCCAGGCGGCCTCGGGGCCGCCCTGGAGCCGGGTGGTGCGGCGGCGCTCGCGCAGCAGGCGCGGCAGCAGGGCCAGCGAGGCCACCAGCAGCACGGCGAACACCCACGCGAGCAGCGTGATCCACGGGAAGCCGTCGTCGCCCGCGCCGCCGCCGCCCGCCTGGTCCTCCGGGGCAGCCTCCTCGGAGGGCGCGGTGCGCGGGTCCGGGTTCGCGCCGTCGGTGGGGGCCTGGGTGGGCGACGCCGTGTCGGTCGGCTGCTCGGGGTTGCCTGTCGACACGCCCTCGCGCGTGTAGTCGGGGATGCTCTGCGCCCGGCCGTCGGGGCCGCCGGGCGTCGGCTCGAACCGCACCCAGCCGGCGCCGGGGAAGAACAGCTCGGGCCAGGCGTGGAGGTCGTGGGCGCTGTAGACGTAGGTGCCCGACTGGCCGGCCACCGGCTCCGGGGCGAGGAAGCCGACGGCCACCCGCGCGGGGATGCCGAGCACGCGCGCCATCACGGCCATCGACGCCGCGAACTGCTCGCAGTAGCCGACCCGGCCGATGTCGGGGTCGAGGAAGGCGGCGAGCTCGTCGACGCCGTTGCCCTCGACGGCGTCGTCGAGGTCGTAGGTGAAGCCACCGTCCTCGCGGAACCACTGCTGCAGCGCGACAGCCCTCTCGAAGTCGGAGTCGACGTTGGCGGTGACCTCCTCGGCGAGGTCGCGCACCGAGTCGGGCAGCCGCGCGGGGAGGGAGATGAGCTCCTCGGACACCTGGGTGGGGCTGCCCTGCAGCCCGGCCAGCTGCTGGGCCTCGAGGTCGAGCTCGAGGGCGTTCATGGACCAGGACAGGCCGGCCGCGTTGACGTCGTCGCTGCCGGCGATGAAGTCCATGGTGGCGAGGTCGTAGCGCCAGTCGCCGGGCGCCTCGATGTCGGAGATCGGCGACTGCGTCGGCAGCCAGGTCGAGTCGAAGTCGTCGGTGGCCTCGACGTCGTAGCTGTAGCTCTCGCGGGGAATCGAGGCGAGGACGCCGATCAGCGTCGGCATCGCGCCGTTCGGCACCTGGTCGGACGGCACGTCGCGATCGCCGGAGCTCCACTCGTTGTCACTGAAGCGGTTGAGCACCGAGATCCGCAGGTAGTCGGGTTCGGGGTCGTCGGTGACCACCTGGATCAGGTCGTCGTCCTCGCCGCGGCGCAGGTCGCGCCGCAGGTCGACCATGGGGTTGCGGATCCGGATGTCGCCCTCACCGTCACCCGCGCCGATCTGGAAGGCCTCGAGCTCGAGGGTCGGGATCGCGCGCGGCACGGCCACGGCGGCCAGCACGGCCACGACCGCGGTGCCGATCGCGCTCGCCCGCACCCAGCCGCGGCGCTCGTCGCCGGCGGTGAGCGTCGTACCACCCTCCTCGAGGGCGCGCCCCCATCCCGAGGCCCGGTGCTGCTCCTGCAGGTAGAGCATGAGGAGGAAGCCGAGGGCCGTGACGGCGAAGACCCGCCAGTCGAGCCCGCCGGCGAGCAGGCTGATCGGCACGCTGTAGACCGCCAGCAGCGGCAGCCCGGCGAGCGGCACCCGGCGCAGCGAGCACGCCAGGACGTCGACCAGCATCAGGACCAGGAACCCGCTGCCCAGCAGGAGCGGGTGCACACTCACGCCCGACTGCTCCGGCACCGGCGAGGGATAGCGCTGGGCGGACTCGTTGGCGGCGGACAGCGCCGCGCGCAGCTCCTCGCCCGGCACCGGCGACCCGGTGACCGTGGCCGCGAGGACGAGCAGGCCGACGAGTAGCTGCAACGCGATCACGAGCACGACCGGAAGCCGTGCCCAGCGGGCGGCAGCGCCGACGCCGGCGATCGCGAGGCCGATCAGGGCCAGGCCGACCAGGAAGTCGTCGGAGGCGGTGAACCCCCGCCACGAGAGGGTGGCCAGCCACACCGTGCCGGCACTCGCGAGGGCGAGCGCGAGCGCGTGACCGAAGTGCGTGCGGTGGCGGGCCATCAGCGCCCCCTGGGACCGGTCATCAGCGGACCGGGGTGCACGCCGTGCACGCCGCCGCGCACCACGGACGCCGAGCCGGTGCGGCCCAGCTCCTGCCAGGCGGCATCGATCCGGTCGCGCGGGCCGAGCGCGACCGCGCGCCAGCCGTGCTGGGTGAGCAGCGGGACCCCGGTGGTGGCCGACGGCGCGCCGCCCCGGGCGACCCACGCCTCGACGTCGAGCACCACCGCGAGGGCAGCGGTGGTGTGGTGCTGGATCCGGCGCAGCACCGGCAGGTCGGTGGCGTCCACGCTGCCGAGGACGGCGATCGTGATGCCGCCCTGCACCTGCTCGCCGAGCCAGCGGGCGTCCATCCGCACCCGGGCAACCGGGTGCACCACCGCCAGCGACTCCAGGAGCGGTCCCGCGTTCAGCTCGGCGTCGCGGTCGTGCCACGGGGTCCCGTCCGCGCTGGACTGCTCGCCGGCCGTCGTGACCAGCCGCACCTGGTAGCCGAGCCGGGAGAGGTGGACGCCGACCGACGCGGCCACCACCACCGCGGTCTCCAGCGAGCTGGCGATGCCCTGGCCGCGGTGCACGTGGGTGCGGTTGTCGAGCACGATCGTGGCGCGCGACTGCCACGGCTGCTCCTCGCGGCGCACCATGAGCTCGCCGACCCGCGCCGAGCTGCGCCAGTGCACCCGGCGCAGGTCGTCGCCCTGCCGGTACTCGCGCACGGTGACGTCCTCGGCCGAGCCGATGGCGAACGCCCGGGGGCGGTTGTCGCCGGAGCCGGTCCAGCCGCCGCCGAGCATGATCGTGGGCAGGTGCACGGTGCGCGGCGTCACGGTGAGCGGCACGGTGGTGCGGAACGCGCGCCCGAGCTCGACGAGCCCGAACGGGTCGGACACGCGGACCGTCATCGGCCCGATGTCGAAGCGGCCGCGCACGTCGCTGCGCACCTGGTAGCCGACGTCGCGCCGCCAGCCGCGGCCGACGCCGCGGAGCACGAAGCGGGGCCGGGTGCCGAGCACGTAGGGCACCTGGTCCTCGAGCAGCAGGACGCCGCTCGGCGTCCGGCCCTCGTTGGTGATCGTGAGGTTCACCCGCGCCGGCTGCCCGGCAGTGACCATCTGCGGTCCGACGGTGCGCACCAGCGCGAGGCGGTAGCGGCTGCGGGCCAGCACCAGCGCGGCCACCAGCGGCAGCACCACGGCCAGCACCCCGACCCGGGTGAGCGCCGGCTGCCCCAGCACCACGGCGCACAGGATGGCCGTGATCCCGGCCGCCAGGAAGGCGCGGCCGCGGACCGTCAGGCCGCCGAGTGCCTCGCGCATGGGCGTCCGTCCTAGCGGGCGGGCACGGGCACCGAGGCCACGATGCCCTGCAGGATCGCGGTCGGCGGGCGGTTGCTCATCGCCGCCTCGACGCTGGGCAGCAGCCGGTGGGCGAGCACCGGGCCGGCCAGCCGCTGCACGTCGTCGGGCACCACGTAGTCGCGTCCCTGGATGGCGGCGTAGGCCTTCGCCGCGCGCGCCAGGTGCAGGGAGGCGCGGGGCGAGGCGCCGAGCATGAGCTCCTCGCTGCGGCGGGTGGCGCTGGTGAGCGTGACGACGTACTGCTGCATCGCCGGTGACACGTAGACCTGGGCGACGATGCCGCTCAGCTTGCGGATCTCGGTGGCGTCGGTGACCGGCTCGAGGTCCTCGAGCGGGTTGGAATCGGTGTGGCTGCCGAGCATCGCGATCTCCGAGGCCTCCACCGGGTAGCCCACCGAGACCCGCGCCATGAACCGGTCGCGCTGCGCCTCGGGAAGGGCGTAGGTGCCCTCCATCTCGATCGGGTTCTGGGTCGCGATCACCATGAACGGCGAGTCGAGCTGGTAGGTCGTGTTGTCGACGGTGACCTGCTTCTCCTCCATGCACTCCAGCAGCGCCGACTGGGTCTTGGGGGAGGCGCGGTTGATCTCGTCGCCGACCACGATGTTGGCGAAGACGCCGCCGGGCCGGAACTCGAACTCGCGGGTGTTCTGGTTGAACACCGACACGCCGGTCACGTCGGACGGCAGCAGGTCGGGCGTGAACTGGATGCGGCGCACCGAGCAGTCGATGCTGCGGGCCAGCGCCTTGCTGAGCATCGTCTTGCCGACGCCGGGCACGTCCTCGATGAGCAGGTGTCCCTCGGCCAGGAGGACGACGAGCGCCGAGGTGACGACGTCGGGCTTCCCCTCGATCACCCGCTCGATGTTCGTGCGGACCTTGTCGACCACCCGGGACAGGCTCTGCAGGTCGGCCGCCCCGCCCTGGGGCGCGGGGGTGGTGTCCAGCGGTGTCTCCACACTCGGTCCTCTCACGCTGTCTGCCTGGCACCGGCACCGGGGGAGTTGGGCGCCCGCCTACCACGGTATTGCGTGCCCGCAACCTACGTGCCGACGCCAACCGGGCGCCACGAGTGCCGCCCGGCGCGACCTCCTCGTGACGGCGCCGTGACCTCACCGTGATGCCGAGTCGGCGCGTCTTTCGCGCCGACTCGGCCCTCCTCACGTCATCACGGGCCGGCTCGGCGGGGGGCGCGGGGGTGAACACGGGGTGCGAAGTGGTTGACGGTGGGGGAAAGTGGCGTAGAGTGGGGGAAAGTGGAGGGGAGCGGGGTGACCGATGCGCTTCATGGGCACCTACCGGCCGAAGCTCGACGAGAAGGGCCGGCTCTTCCTCCCCGCCAAGTTCAGGGCAGTGCTGGCCGAGGGGGTCGTGGTGACGCAGGGACAGGAGAACTGCCTCTACGTCTGGCCCCCTGCCGTCTTCGACCGGGAGATCGAGACGCTCGACCGGCCGCTGTCGAGCAAGGCCGGCCGCAGCCTGGCGCGCATGTTCTACAGCTCGGGTGAGGACCTCACCCCCGACAAGCAGGGCCGCATCGCCGTCCCCGCGGAGCTGCGCGAGTACGCCGGTCTCGAGAAGGACGTCGTGGTCATCGGGGTCCGCGACCGCCTCGAGATCTGGCACCCCGCCCGCTGGGCGGAGTACCAGGCGGCCGAGTCCGAGCGCTTCGCCGCGCTGGACGACGACGACGACTAGGCGACGAGTAGCACCCACCAACTCCACAACGGATCCGCAGGGCGAGGTCTCTGACCCGCTCCCGCCGCACGGCTCTGGGGCACCTTCCCCGGTTCCAGAGCCAGCCCTTCCACATCGCAGGAGGGCGCGGGCAGGGACCTGGCCCGGCGGATCCCGCAGCCACGACCGCACCGCACGCACCACCCGCCCACTCCCGAGCCAGGGGTCGAACCGTGAGCACCACTCCCGTCCAGGACGCGCAGCCGGCCGGGCCGCGCCGCGTCCGGCACCAGGCCCGCGACGCCGCGAGCCTCATGGCCTTCTCGCTGGCCATGAGCGCGGCCGCGGCCGTCGGGCTGCTGCTCCTCACCCACCTCGGGAGGTGAGATGACGACCGGGGACGCCACTCCTGGACGGCACGACCCGGTCCTCCTCGACCGGGTCGTCGCACTGCTGGCCCCGGCCCTCGACCACGAGGGCGCCGTGCTCGTCGACGCGACGCTCGGCCTGGGCGGCCACAGCGAGGCGGTGCTCACCACCTGCACGCTCGCGAGGGTCGTCGGCATCGACCGCGACCCCGAGGCCCTGGCCCTCGCCCGCGAGCGGCTCGCCCCGTTCGGCGACCGGTTCACCGGCGTCCACGCGGTCTACGACCGGATCCCCGAGGTCGTCGCCGACCTCGGGCTCGACGGCGTGGCCGGGGTGCTGTTCGACCTCGGCGTCTCCTCCCTCCAGCTCGACCTGCCCGAGCGCGGGTTCGCCTACGCCGTCGACGCGCCGCTGGACATGCGGATGGACGGCTCCACCGGCCCCACCGCCGCCGACGTGCTCAACACCTACAGCGCCGCCGACCTCACCCGGGTGCTGCGCGACTACGGCGAGGAGCGGTTCGCCCGCAAGATCGCCGCGGCGGTCGTGCGCCGCCGGGCCGCGCAGCCGTTCACCACCTCCGCCGCCCTGGTGGAGCTGCTCTACGCCGAGATCCCGGCGCCGGCCCGACGCACCGGCGGCCATCCGGCCAAGCGCACCTTCCAGGCGCTGCGGATGGAGGTCAACGACGAGCTCGCCGTGCTGCGCCGCGCGATCCCCGCGGCGGTCGACGCGGTGGCCGTGGGCGGCCGGGTGGTCGTGGAGTCCTACCACTCGCTCGAGGACCGGCTGGTGAAGCGCGCCTTCGTCGCCGGCACCCGCAGCACCGTGCCCGACGACATGCCCGTGATCCCCGAGGGCAGCGAGCCGCCGCTGCGCCTGCTCACCCGCGGCGCGGAGCGGGCCGACGCCGCCGAGGTGGCCCGCAACCCGCGCGCCGCGTCGGTGCGGCTGCGCGCCGTCGAACGTGTCCGACCCGGTCCCCTTCCCCGCACCGGAGCCGCCTGATGATCCCCGCTTCCGTTCGCGTCGGGCTGAGTCGTGGGCACAGTCGACTCTCAGCTGCGGTTCCCCGGCAGATGCTCCGGGCCGTCCCGCGGCTGCGCAGCCGCCGGCCCCGGGTGCCGTTCGTGAGCCTGGTGAGCCTGGTGCTCGTGGCCGGCGTGGTCGGCCTGCTGCTGTTCAACACCTCGATGCAGCAGGCCTCCTTCGATGCGACCAGGCTCGAGGAGCAGGCAGCCGCGCTCTCGGCCCGCGAGGAGGGGTTGCAGATGGAGCTCGAGGCGCTGCGCGACCCGCAGCGGCTCGCCCGGCAGGCGCGCCGGCAGGGCATGGTGCCGGCGCCGTCCGCGGCGTTCCTCGACCTCGAGACCGGCGAGGTGTCGGGCCCGAAGCCCACCCCGGCGAGCCCGAAGGACGACACCCCGGTCGAGCCGCCCGCGCGGCGCAAGCCCAAGGCGTTGGACCCGCCGCCGATCCGCGTGGAGGGCACGCCGCCCGCGCAGCTCGGCGACGCCACGGTGCAGGGTCCGCCCTCGCGAGCCGCGGGCGGCACCGGCGCGCCGCGCGGCAACGGGGGCGCGGGCGCCGATAGTGGGGGCACCGGCCGGTGACCTCTCGTTCCCGGCCGACCCGGTCCCGCTCGACGGCGAGCCGCAAGGGGAGGCCCATGGCGCAGCGACGGCGTCCCTCGCCGCGGCGCCGTCCGGTGCGGCGACCGCGCCGTCCCCGCCGCGGTCACTCCGAGCGGCGGCTCGGGTGGGCGCTCGTCCTCATCGCCGTGGTGCTGTCGGTCTTCGCCGCCCGGCTGGTGCAGCTGCAGGGCCTCGACCCCGAGCAGTACGCCACCATGGCCGCGAAGGAGGGGTCGGAGACCATCGTGCTTCCGGCCACCCGCGGCGACATCCTCGACCGCAACGGCGAGCCGATGGCGGCCTCGGCCCGGGGCCTCATGATCGTGGCCGACCCGTCGCTCACCGTCACCCGCGCTCCCAGCCTCGCCCGCTTCCTCGCCGGCCGGCTCGCCGTCGACTACTTCACCGTGCTGCGGCGGCTGCGCGCCCCGGACAGCAAGTTCCAGTACGTCGCCCGCCAGGTGCCGGCGAGCCTGGCCACCGACGTCGTGCGGGAGGCGGAGCAGCGCGGCTACGACGGCCTCACCACCCGCCAGGACCCGCTGCGCACCTACCCGGGCCGCGACGTCGCGGCCAACATCGTCGGCTTCCTCGGCGCACCGCGACCCGACGGCTCGGCGCGCCCCTCGGCCGGGCTCGAGGCGGCCTTCGACGAGTACCTCTCGGGCACGGACGGCGTCGCCCGCTACCAGCTCGGGGCCGGCAGCCGGATCCCGCTCGGCAGCCACACCGTCACCGCACCGCAGGACGGCGGTGACCTGCAGACCACCATCGACCGCGACCTGCAGTGGTACGCGCAGCGGGTGCTGCAGCAGACCGTGCAGAACGCCAGCGCCGAGTCCGGGTTCGCGGTGGTGATGGACAGCCGCACCGGCGAGCTGCTCGCCGTCGCCGACGACCCCACCTACGACGCGTCCTCCCCGCAGCAGTACCTGAAGTCGCGCTACAACTCGCGCGCGCTCACCGACGTCTACGAGCCCGGGTCGGTGCAGAAGGTGCTCACGATGGCCGGGCTCATCGACGCCGGCCTGGTCACGCCCGGCACGGAGTTCACCGTGCCGCCCGTGCTGAACCGGCAGGACCGGCCGATCCACGACTATTGGCAGCACGGCGAGCTCCAGCTGACGCTGGCCGGCATTCTCGCCAAGTCGTCCAACATCGGCACGGTGCGGGCCGCCGACCACTACCGCCAGGGCGAGCTACGCCGCTACCTCACCGCGTTCGGCCTCGGGGAGCGCACCGGCATCGGGATCGACGGCGAGACCCGCGGCCTGCTGCCGGACCCGAGCATGTGGACCTCCCAGACCGGTGACCGCATCGCCTTCGGCCAGTCGCTCTCGGTGAACGCGATCCAGATGGCCGCGGCGGTCAACACGATCGCCAACGGCGGCGTGCGCATCGACCCGAGCCTCATCCAGGGCAGCGCGGTCAACGACGACGGCAACGACGTCGGCACCGAGACCGTCGGCAAGCGCCGGGTGATCAGCGAGGAGGCGGCCCGCGACGTCGCCCTGATGATGGAGCGGGTGGTCGACCCCGGCGCCGGGGTGGCGCCGAACGCCCGCGTGCAGGGCTACCGGGTGGCCGGCAAGACCGGAACCGCGCAGCGGGTCGGCAAGGACTGCCGCTGCTACGACGGCACCTTCACGGTCTCCTTCGCCGGCTTCGCGCCCGCCGACGACCCGCGGTTCACGATCTACGTCGTGGTGCAGAACCCGCGCAACGGCGGGGGCGGCGGCTCGGTGGCCGGCCCGGCGTTCTCGAAGCTGATGGGCTACACGCTGCGCCGCTACGGCGTCCCGCCCACGGGCACCCCGCCCTCCCGACTCCCCGTCGAGTGGTGATCGGCGAGACTTCTGCGGTGATCGACACCCGTCCGGCGCGTCCCGCGGCCACGCCGCTCGGCGAGGTCGCCCGGTGGGCCGGGGTGGAGGTTCCGCTGCCCGGGCCGGACGACGCCGTCACCGTCACCGGGGTCACTCTCGATTCGCGCCGGGTCCGGCCCGGCGACCTGTACGTCGCGCTGCCGGGGTCGCGGGCGCACGGCGCGAGCTTCGCCGCCCAGGCGGTGGAGTCGGGGGCCGCGGCCGTGCTCACCGACGCCGCCGGACCGGTCGACGCCGCCGTGCCGGTGCTGGTGGGCGCCGACCTGCGCCGTCGGCTCGGCGACCTCTCCGCCCGGGTCTACGGCCGGCCCGCCGAGGCGCTCACCACGCTGGGCGTCACGGGCACTCAGGGCAAGACCACCTCCACGCGCCTGGCCGAGGCGGCGCTGCAGGCCGCCGGTATCCGGTCGGCCTGTGTCGGCACCATCGGCACCCGCATCGCCGGCGAGGACGTGAAGACCTCGCTCACCACCCCCGAGGCGCCCGACCTGCACGCGCTGTTCGCGGTGATGCGCGAGCACGAGGTGGCGGTGTGCGCGATGGAGGTGTCGAGCCACGCGCTGGTGATGGGCCGGGTCGACGGCGTGGTGTTCGACGTCGCGGTGTTCCTCAACCTCGGCCACGACCACCTCGACTTCCACGCCGACGTCGAGGACTACTACCGCGCCAAGGCGTCGCTGTTCACCGACGGTCGCGCCCGCCGCGCCGTCGTGTGCGTCGACGACGAGCACGGCCGCCGGCTCGCCCGGGAGACCGCGGCCGCGGGGCTCCCGGGGCAGACCTTCGGCCTCGCCGACGACGCCGACTGGCGTGCGGTCGACGTCGACCTGCTGCGTGACGGCTCCCGGTTCACGGTGGCCGCGCCGGACGGCCGCCGGTTCCCGGCGGGCGTCGCCCTCCCCGGCGCCTTCAACGTGGTGAACGCGCTGGCCGCGCTGGTCGCGGTCGACGCGGCCGGGCTCGACCCCGAGCCCGTGGCCGCCGCGATGGCCACCGCCGGCGGCGTGCCGGGACGGCTCGAGCGGGTGGAGGAGGGCCAGCCCTTCCTCGTCGTCGTCGACTACGCGCACAAGCCGGACGCCGTGGCCGCCGCGATCGGCACCCTGCGGCCGCTCGCCGACGCCGCCGGCGGCCGGGTGCTGGTGGTGCTCGGCGCCGGCGGCGACCGCGACCGCGGCAAGCGGCCGGTGATGGGCGAGATCGCGGCCCGGCTCGCCGACGTGCTCGTGGTCACCGACGACAACCCCCGCACCGAGGAGCCCGCCGCGATCCGCGCCGAGGTGCTCGCCGGTGCCCGGGACGGCGCGGCCGACGTGGTGGAGGTCGGCGACCGCCGGGAGGCCATCGCCGAGGCCCTGCGCCGGGCCCGGCCCGGCGACGTCGTGCTCGTGGCCGGCAAGGGCCACGAGACGGGGCAGGAGGTCGACGGCGTGGTGCACCCGTTCGACGACCGCGACGTCGTCCGAGAACTGCTGCGAGACCTCGCATGATCCCGCTCAGCCTCGGGGAGATCGCCTCGCTCGTCGGCGGTGAGGTGCACGGCGACGGCGGCCTCGTCGTCGACGGTGCCGCCTACCTCGACAGCCGTGACCCGGTGCCCGGAGGGCTGTTCGTGGCGCTGGTGGGGGAGCGGGTCGACGGCCACGAGTACGCCGCCGGCGCCCACGCCGTGCTGGGCAGCCGCCCCACCGACGCGCCCACCGTGGTGGTGGCCGACCCGGTCGCGGCCCTGGGCAGGCTCGGCCGGCGCGTCGTCGACACCCTCGCGGTGCCGGTGCTCGCGCTCACCGGCTCGCAGGGAAAGACCAGCACCAAGGACCAGCTCGCCCACGTGCTCGCCGCCCACGGCCCGACCGTGGCCACCGCAGGCAACCTCAACAACGAGCTGGGCGTCCCTCTCACCGTGACGCGCGCCACCGAGGAGACCCGCCACCTCGTCGTCGAGATGGGCGCGCGCGGCATCGGCCACCTCACCGAGCTCTGCGCGATCGCGCCGCCGCGGATCGCGGCCGTGCTCAACGTGGGACTCGCCCACGTCGGCGAGTTCGGCGGCGTCGAGGCGATCGCGCAGGCGAAGGGCGAGATCGTCGAGGCGCTGCCCGCCGACGGCGTCGCCGTCCTGAACGCCGACGACCACCGGGTGGCGGCGATGGCGGCGCGCACGGACGCCCGCGTCCTCACGTTCGGCACCGCCGCCGACGTCCGGTGGCGCGACGTGCGGCTCGACGACCTCGGCCGCGCCGGCTTCGACCTCGGCCACGACGGCGCCTGGGCGCCGGTGCACCTCACCCAGACCGGAGCCCACCACGTCGGCAACGCCGCGGCCGCGGCCGCGATGGCGATCGCCGCCGGCCTCGGCCTCGAGGAGGTGGCCGACGCGCTCACCACGGCCGAGGCGGCCTCGCGGTGGCGGATGGAGCTCGCCGAGCGGCCCGACGGGGTGCTCGTGCTCAACGACGCCTACAACGCCAACCCCGGCTCCATGCGGGCCGCGCTGACGACGCTCGCGCACCTCGGCGAGCGACGACGGTCCCGCACCATCGCCGTGCTGGGGGAGATGAAGGAGCTCGGCGACGCGGCGCCGGCGGAGCACGCCGAGCTCGGCCGGGCGGCCGCCGACGCGCACATCGACCTCGTGGTCACGGTCGGCGAGGTGGCCGCGGCCGCGGCCACCGACGGTGCGCGAGAGAGGCGGCGAGGCGGTCGTCACGGCGAGCCGGTCCGAGGCGCTCGCCGTGGTACGCCAGAATGCCGGGCGCGGCGACGTCGTCCTGGTGAAGGCCTCGCGGGGAGCCGCACTGGAGTGGATCGCCGAGCAGCTGCTGTTGTCCGACACCGAGCCGGAGGGAGGAACCGCCCGATGAGAGCGATCCTCCTCGGCGGCGGCCTCGCCCTCCTGATCTCGCTGATCGGCACCCGCTCGGCCATCAAGCGGTTCACGCAGTGGGGCTACGGCCAGGAGATCCGCGACGACGGCCCCACCAGCCACCACACCAAGCGGGGCACGCCCACGATGGGCGGGCTCGTGATCATCTTCTCGACCCTGGCCGGCTACTCCGTGGCCAAGATCCTCACGATGGACGTGCCGTCGGCGTCGCGTGGCTGCTGCTCTTCCTGTTCGTCGGGCTCGGCCTGGTCGGCTTCCTCGACGACTACATCAAGATCGCCCAGGGCCGCAGCCTCGGGCTCGACGCGCGCGCCAAGATGACCGGCCAGACCGTGATCGCCGTGGTGTTCGGCGCGCTCGCGCTCTCGCCGTGGCTGGAGGACAAGAACGGGCGCACCCCGGCGTCGCTCAAGATCTCGTTCCTGCGCGAGATCGACTGGCTGGTGCTGCCCGCGATCCTCGCGATCGTGCTGATCTGGGTGATCGTCACCGGCACCAGCAACGCGGTGAACCTCACCGATGGCCTCGACGGCCTCGCCGCCGGCGCCTGCACGATGGTGTTCGGCGCCTACACGCTGGTGAACATCTGGCAGAACAACCAGTTCTGCCAGGAGGACCCCAGCGCCACCTGCTACAACGTGCGCGACCCGCTCGACCTCGCGATCATCGCCGCCGCGATCACCGGCGCGTGCTTCGGCTTCCTGTGGTGGAACGCCTCACCGGCACAGATCTTCATGGGCGACACCGGCTCGCTGGCCCTCGGCGGCGCGCTCGCCGGGTTCGCGATCCTCACGCGCACCGAGCTGCTGCTGCTCATGCTCGGCGGGCTGTTCGTGCTCATCACCCTGTCGGTGATGATCCAGGTGAGCGTCTTCAAGGTCAGTCGCGCGAGCGGCCTGTTCCGCAAGGTCTTCCGGGTGCGAGCCGGGCACCGGGTGTTCCGGATGGCACCGCTGCAGCACCACTTCGAGCTGCTCGGCTGGGAGCAGGTCACCGTCGTGATCCGGTTCTGGATCATCACCGGCCTGTTCGTCGCCGGCGGCCTCGGCGTGTTCTACGCCGAGTGGGTCGCCCGGCTCTAGGAATGAGCTCTCCATGACCCCCCACCTCGACCTCCTCGGCCGCGAGGACTCCTGGGACGGCGTGCGCGCCGTCGTGGCCGGGTTCGGCGTCTCCGGGTTCGCGGCCGCCGACAACCTCACCCACCTCGGCGCCACCGTCACCGCGCTCTCCGAGACGGCGACGCCGGCGCAGCTGGAGAAGGCCGAGCTGCTCGAGATCCTCGGCGCCCGGGTCGACATCCACACCGGCGCCACCACCACGCTGCCCGACGACGTCGACCTCGTGGTCACCTCGCCGGGCTTCCGACCCGACGCCCCTCTCCTCCGGCAGGCCGCGGAGCGCGGTGTGCCGGTGTGGGGCGAGGTCGAGCTGGCCTGGCGGCTCCGGCCGCTCGGCCCCACCGGCGAGCCCGCGCCCTGGCTGTGCGTCACCGGCACCAACGGCAAGACCACCACCGTGCAGATGCTCGACGCGATCCTGCGGGCGGCCGGGCTGCGCAGCGTCGCGGCCGGCAACGTCGGGCTGCCGATCGTCGAGGCCGTGATGGACCCGGCGCCCTACGACGTGTTCGCCGTGGAGCTGTCCAGCTTCCAGCTGCACTACACGACCTCGCTCTCGGCCCAGGCCGCCGCCGTGCTCAACCTCGCCGAGGACCACCTCGACTGGTACGGGCCGGGGGCCGACGGCATGCGGGCCTACGCCGCCGACAAGGGCCGCATCTTCCAGCAGGCGCAGCGCGCGTGCATCTACAACGTGGCCGATCCCGCCACCGAGGCGCTGGTGCGCGACGCCGAGGTGGTCGAGGGCGCCCGCGCGGTCGGCTTCACCCTCGGCATGCCGTCGGTCGGCATGCTCGGCGTGGTCGAGGACCTCCTCGTCGACCGGGCGTTCATCGCCGAGCGCGCCACCAGCGCCGCCGAGCTCGGCAGCCTCGACGACCTCCCCGGCGCCGGCGACGGCGTCCCGCCCGCCCCGCACGTCGTCGCCAACGCCCTGGCCGCCGCCGCCCTCGCCCGCGCCCACGGCGTCAGCCAGGCCGCGGTGCGCGACGGGCTGCGCGGGTTCCGGCTCGACGGGCACCGGATCGCCGTCGTCGGCGAGAGCGAGGGCGTCACCTGGGTCGACGACTCCAAGGCCACCAACCCGCACGCCGCGCTGTCGTCGCTGTTGGCCTACGAGCCGGTGGTGTGGGTGGCCGGCGGCCTGGCCAAGGGAGCGCAGTTCGACGACCTCGTGCGGCAGGTGCGCTCGCGGCTGCGCGGGGTGGTGCTCGTCGGCCGCGACCGCGACGTCGTGGCCGGCGCGCTTTCGCGACACGCGCCCGATGTGCCGGTCATCCTCGTGGACGCGCCGGAGGATGAGCCCGTAGACGTCGGACGGGCCCTGATGGCGCGCGTCGTCGACGCGGCCGGCGCGCTGGCCGTCGCCGGCGACACCGTGCTCCTGGCCCCGGGATGCGCCTCCCAGGACCAGTTCACCGACTACGCCGCCCGCGGCGACGCCTTCGCCGCGGCGGTGCGGGACCGGACCACGTAACAGCGGTGACAGCAAGGGGGAGGCACGGTGACCACGGCCAACCCCGAGCGCAGCGGCCGGTGGGGGTTCCTCGCCGCCCGACCGCTCGTGCGCCGTCCCACCACCGGCTGGGTGCGGGCGGCCCGGGAGTCGCTCGACCGGCCGCTGACGACGTACTACCTGTTGCTGGGCGCCACCGCGCTGCTGCTCACCATCGGCCTGATCATGGTGCTGAGCTCCTCGAGCGTGCGGTCGTTCCAGCAGACCGGCGACTCCTACACGATCGTGCGCCGCCAGCTGCTGTGGGTGGTGATCGGCGTCCCGCTGGCCTTCATCGCGAGCCGGGTCGGTCACCGCTGGCTGCGGCGGCTCGCCTACCCGGCGTTCTCGGTGTCGCTCGTGCTGCTGGTGCTCACCGCGCGCTTCGGAGTCGAGGTCAACGGCAACACCAACTGGCTGCCCGTCGGCCCGGTGCTCATCCAGCCGTCCGAGATCGCCAAGCTGTCGCTCGTGGTGTGGGCGGCGCACATCTACGCCAACAAGGAGCGCCGGCTCGACGACCTGCACCAGATCGTGGTTCCGGTGGTGCCCGGCATGCTGCTGGCCACCTCGCTGGTGATCCTCGGTCGCGACCTCGGCACCGCCCTGGTGCTGTTCGCGATCCTGGTCGGGATGCTGTGGGTGGTGGGCGCACCGGCCCGGTTCTTCGTGATGGTGATCTCCCTGCTCGGCACCGTCGCGCTCGCCATCGCGGCCACCGAGCCCGAGCGGCTCGAGCGCATCACCACGTTCGTGAACCCGTTCCAGGACTTCCACGGCACCGGCTGGCAGCCGGCGCACGGCCTGTACGCACTGTCGAGCGGTGGCGTGTTCGGCGAGGGCATCGGCGCCAGCCAGCAGAAGTGGGGCCGGCTGCCGGAGGCGCACACCGACTTCGTGTTCGCCGTCCTCGGCGAGGAGCTCGGGCTGGTCGGCACGCTGCTCGTCGTCGGCTTGTTCCTCACCCTCGCCTACGCCGCCATCCGGATCGCCCGCGAGACCAAGGACCCGTTCGTCCGCTACTGCTCGTTCGGTGTCGTGGTGTGGCTCGTCGGCCAGATGATGATCAACATCGGCATGGTGCTGGCGCTGCTGCCTGTCATCGGCATCCCGCTGCCGCTGCTGTCGTACGGCGGGTCCAGCCTGCTGCCCACCCTCGTCGCCCTCGGCCTGCTGGTCGGCTTCGCCCGCCGCGAGCCCGCCGCCGCCCGGGCCATCGCCCGCAACCGCCAGCAGCGGCGGCGCGCCGCCCGGTGAGGGTCCTCCTCGCCGGGGGCGGGACCGCCGGCCACACCAGCCCGCTGCTCGCCACCGCCGACGCGCTGCGCCGCCTCGACCCCGACGCCGCCATCACCTGCCTCGGCACCGCCCGCGGCCTGGAGACCCGGGTGGTGCCCGAGGCCGGTTACCCGCTGGAGCTGGTGCCGCCGGTGCCGCTGCCGCGCCGGCCCGGCGTCGACCTGCTCAAGGTGCCGGCCCGGCTGCGGGGCGCGGTGAAGGCCACGCTCGCCGTGCTCGACCGGGTGGAGCCCGACGTCGTCGTCGGCTACGGCGGCTACGTGTCGATGCCCGCCTACCTCGCGGCCCGGCGTCGCAAGGTGCCGGTGGTGGTGCACGAGCAGAACGCCCTGCCGGGGCTGGCCAACAAGGCCGGCGCCCGCATCGCCCGCCGGGTCGCCGTCAGCTTTCCCGACACGCCGCTGCCGCGCGCGGAGTACGTCGGGCTGCCGATCCGGCGGATGATCTCCACCCTCGACCGCACCGCCCTGCGCGCCGAGGCGCGGGCGTTCTTCGGCCTCGACGCCGACCGGCCCACGCTCGTCGTCACCGGCGGCTCGCAGGGCGCACGCCGGCTCAACCGCGCGGTTTCCGGGGCCGCGACGGCGCTCGGCCAGGCCGGCGTGCAGGTGCTCCACGTGGCGGGCCCGAAGGGCGAGGCCGACACCGACCCGTCCGGCGCCGTCGCCGGCGTGCCGTACGTGGTGGTGCCGTTCGTCGACCGGATGGACCTCGCGCTCGCCGCCGCCGACCTCATGGTCTGCCGTGCCGGCGCGAGCAGCGTCGTCGAGGCGGCCGCCACCGGCGTGCCGGCCGTGTTCGTGCCGCTGCCGATCGGCAACGGCGAGCAGCACCGCAACGCGCGGCCGGTCGTCGAGGCCGGGGGAGCGGTGCTGGTCGACGACGCCGACCTCGACTCGGCGTGGGTGGCCGACCACGTGGCGCCGCTCGCCGTCGACGCCGACCGGCTGGCCGCGATGGGCGCCGCCGCGGCCGACCTCGTGCCGCGCGACGCCGACGACAAGCTCGCCGCGATCATCCGCGAGGTGGCGGGTTCATGAGGATCCCGGTGCCCGACGTCGTCGAGCCGCTCGACCGGCTCGGCCGGGTGCACCTCGTCGGCATCGGCGGGGCCGCGCTCTCCGGCATCGCCCGGCTGATGCTGGCGCGCGGCGTCCCGGTGAGCGGCTGCGACGGCGCCGACTCCCCGACCCTGCTCGCCCTCAGCGACCTCGGCGCGTCCGTGTCGGTGGGCCACTCAGCCGCCCACATCGACGCCGCCGACACCCTTGTGGTGTCCACGGCGGTGCCGGAGACCAACCCGGACGTCGTGGCCGCCACCGAGCGGGGAGTGCGGATGCTGCCCCGGTCGGCGGCGCTGGCCTCGGTGATGGCCGACCGCCGGGTGGTGGCCGTCGCCGGCACCCACGGCAAGACCACCACCACCTCGCTGCTCACCGTCGCGCTGCAGGCGGCCGGCGCCGACCCGGCGTACGCGATCGGCGGCGACCTGGCCGCCACCGGCGTCAACGCCGCCGACGGCTCCGGGGCGCTCTTCGTGGCCGAGGCCGACGAGAGCGACGGCGCGTTCCTCGTCTACGACACCTGGGCCGCCGTCGTCACCAACGTCGAGGCCGACCACCTCGACCAGTGGGGCACCGCCGAGGCGTACGCCGCGGCCTTCGACGAGTTCGCCGACGCGCTCGACCCCGACGGGTTCCTCGTGTGCTGCGTCGACGACGCCGGCGCCGCCGCCCTGGCCGCGCGCCAGCAGGCGGCCGGCCGGCGGGTGATCACCGTGTCGGTGCGGGGGAGCGCGGACTACGGGCCGGACGCGCTGTCCGGCGTCGTGCTGTGGTCGCCGGGCGACCACTACCTCGCCGACGCCCTCGCCGCCCTCGCCGCGGGCGAGGCGCTCGGGTTCGCCCGCGCCGACCTGGTGCGCGGCCTGGCCTCCTACACCGGCACCCGGCGGCGGATGGAGCGCAAGGGCGAGGCCGGCGGCGTGCGGGTCTACGACAGCTACGCCCACCACCCCACCGAGATCACGGGCGACCTCCAGTCGGCGCGCGCCCTCGCGGGCGACGGGCGGCTCGTCGTCGCCTTCCAACCTCACCTCGTCTCGCGCACCCGCGCCTTCGGGGTCGCGATGGGGCAGGCCCTCGGGGCGGCCGACGACGTGGTCGTGCTCGACATCTACCTCGCGCGCGAGGACGCCGATCCCGACGTCACCGGCGCGCTCGTGGCCGACGCCGTGCCGCTGCCGCCGCACCAGGTCACCTTCGTGCCCGACCTCGACGACGCCGCCGCGGTGCTCGCCGGCCGCGCCGGCCCCGGCGACCTCGTGCTCACCCTCGGCGCCGGCAACGTCACCACCGTGGGGCCGCAGCTGCTCGCGCTGCTCGAGCGGGGTGACGCCTGATGCTCGGCCGCACCCGTCGCGGGGCCGACCGCACCCGCCGCCGGTTCGCGCGCCGGCAGTGGGCGCGCCGCTGGCTCACCTGGCGCTACCTGCTCGCCGGCACCCTCACGATCGCGCTCGTTGTCGGCGGCACCTGGGCGGTGTACTTCTCCGACACCCTGGCGGTCGAGGGGGTCGAGGTGCGCGGCCTCGCCAGCCTCACCGAGGACGACGTGCTCGCCGTCGCCGACGTGCCGACCGGCGACCCGCTCGCCACCGTCGACCTCACCGCCATCGACCGCCGGGTCAGCGCCCTGGCCGCCGTGGCGTCGGTGCGGGTGACCCGGCAGTGGCCGCACGACGTGCTCATCGAGGTCACCGAGCGCACCCCGGTCGCCGTCGTCGACCGCGGCGACGGGCTGCGTGCCGTCGACGTCGAGGGCGCGGTGTTCTCCTCCTACCAGCGCGCCCCGAGCGACCTGCCGCGCATCACCACCGGCATCACCGACGCCGAGGCACTGCGCGAGGCGGCCACGGTGGCCGGCGCGCTGCCCGACGACCTGCGCGTGCTCGTCGACCACATCGAGGTGCAGAGCGTCGACGAGATCGACCTCGTGCTCCGCGACGGCCGCACCGTGCGGTGGGGGAGCGCCGACCGCTCCGAGCAGAAGGCCGAGGTGCTCACGGTCCTCCTGCCCCGCAAGGCGAAGATCATCAACGTCAGCGTCCCCGGGCAGCCGAGCACGCAGTGACTGCGTGAGGAACGAACGCAGTCACGTCGCGGGCGAAGATCGAGCGAGCGACACGCCTGAGCTTGCGAAGGCGTACGAGCGAGTCGAAATCACGCAAGGTCAACGGCAACGCGACCACACCCGGCGTGTCTGCCACGTTCGAGGAGCGCTGCTGCCTACTGTCGTCGGCACGACGAGGTTGACATAACTATAACCCTCAGGTTGAGGGTCACAGTTGAGGAACTCGCCGGACGACCACAGCTCCACCACCCGCAGGACGACCGCATCCACGAGAGGGACGCAGCCATGGGCGCAGCACAGAACTACCTGGCCATCATCAAGGTCGTCGGCATCGGCGGCGGCGGCGTCAACGCCGTCAACCGGATGATCGAGGTGGGCCTCAAGGGCGTCGAGTTCATCGCGATCAACACCGACGCCCAGGCGCTGCTCATGAGCGACGCCGACGTCAAGCTCGACATCGGTCGCGAGCTCACCCGCGGGCTCGGTGCCGGTGCCAACCCCGACGTCGGGCAGCAGGCCGCCGAGGACCACTCCGACGAGATCGAAGAGGTCATGAAGGGCGCCGACATGGTGTTCGTGACCGCCGGCGAGGGCGGCGGCACCGGCACCGGCGGCGCGCCCGTCGTCGCCCGGATCGCCCGCTCGCTCGGTGCGCTGACGATCGGCGTCGTCACCCGCCCGTTCGCCTTCGAGGGCCGCCGGCGCGCCAACTCCGCCGAGGAGGGCATCGCGCAGCTGCGCGAGGAGGTCGACACCCTCATCGTCATCCCGAACGACCGGCTGCTCTCGATCAGCGACCGCAGTGTCTCGGTGCTCGACGCGTTCAAGCAGGCCGACCAGGTGCTCCTGCAGGGCGTCTCCGGCATCACCGACCTCATCACCACGCCGGGTCTCATCAACCTCGACTTCGCCGACGTGAAGTCGGTGATGGCCAACGCCGGCTCGGCGCTCATGGGCATCGGCTCCGCCCGCGGCGACGACCGCAGCGTCACGGCCGCCGAGATGGCGGTCTCGAGCCCGCTGCTCGAGGCCAGCATCGACGGCGCCCACGGCGTCCTGCTCTCGATCGCCGGTGGCTCCGACCTCGGCCTGTTCGAGATCAACGAGGCCGCCGCGCTGGTGTCCGACGCCGCCCACCCCGAGGCCAACATCATCTTCGGCGCCACCATCGACGACGCGCTCGGCGACGAGGTGCGGGTCACCGTGATCGCCGCCGGGTTCGACGGCGGCCAGCCCAAGAAGCGCGCCGAGGGCTCGACCCTGCGCGGCTCGCGCACCACCCCGGCCGTGCCGGCGGCCGCCGAGCGCCCGGCACCCGCGACGCCGGCGGCGACGCCCCAGCCCGACGCCGAGCGGACGCGTCCCGAGCAGGCCCGCGAGCAGGTGCCGGCGGGCGCCACCGCCCCTCGCCGCGATCGGCCGGCGCCGGCGCCGATGGAGTTCGGCGACGACGAGCTGGACGTCCCCGACTTCCTCAAGTAGCAGCCCTGTACGCGTTCCACACCACGCACGGCGCCGCCGACCTGGCGTTCACGGACCGCCGGGCCGGCGACCTGCGCGACCCCGCGTCCCGGGCCGCGGTGCTCGCCGACCTCGCGCCCGGTGACCCGCTGGTCGACCTCCACCAGGTGCACGGTGGCGACGTCGTCGTCGTGCGCGGCTTCGACGACGTGCCCACCGAGCCACCCGACGCGGACGCCGCCGTCACCGACCACGCCGGCATCACGCTGCACGTCCGAGCGGCCGACTGCGTGCCGCTGCTGCTCGTCGCCGACGAGGGCCGGGTGATCGGAGCCGCCCACTGCGGTCGCCCCGGCCTGACCGCCGGCGTGGTGCCGGCCACGGTCGCCGCGATGCGCGCCCTGGGTGCCGAGCGGGTCGAGGCCTGGATCGGGCCGCACGTGTGCGGCCGCTGCTACGAGGTGCCCGACACGATGCGCGACGAGGTCGCCGCCGCCGTGCCCGCGAGCCGCGCGGTCACCTCGTGGGGCACGCCCGCGCTCGACATCGGCGCCGGTGTGCGGGCCCAGCTCCTCGCCGACGACGTCGAGGTCACCGAGGTCGGCGCCTGCACCCGCGAGTCGCCCGACCTGCACTCCTACCGCCGCGACGGCGGGGAGGCCGGCCGACTGGCGGGCCTGGTGCGCATCCGCCCGTGGGACGGTGCGGCATGAACGCACCAGGGCGCCGCGAGGAGATCGAGCAGGGCCTCGCCACCGTGCGCGGCCGGATCGCCGACGCCTGCGCCGAGGCCGGTCGCGACCCGGGTGACGTCACCCTCGTCGTCGTCACCAAGTTCTTCGGTGCGAGCGACGTGCGACTGCTCGCCGATCTGGGCGTGCGCGACGTCGCGGAGAACCGGCACCAGGAGGCGCTCGCGAAGGCCGAGGAGACCGCCGACCTCGACCTGCGCCGCCACTTCGTGGGGGCGCTCCAGAGCAACAAGGCGGCCGCGGTGGCCGAGTACGCCGACGTCGTGCACTCGCTCGACCGGTCCAAGCTGCTCGGCCCGCTCTCGCGCGGCGCACACCAGCGCGGTCGCCCGCTCGACGTCCTGATCCAGGTGAGCCTCGACCCACCCGGCAGCGACCATCGCGCCGGCGTCGACCCGACCGCCCTGACGGAGCTGGCGGACGGCGCGGTGACCACCGAGGGCCTGGTGCTGCGCGGCCTCATGGCCGTCGCACCGCTCGGCGACGACCCCGGTCGAGCCTTCGACCGACTCGCCGAGCTGCACGCCGCGACCCTCGCCGACCACCCCGACGCCACCTGGCTGTCGGCGGGGATGAGCGGCGACCTGGAGGCGGCCGTTCGCCGCGGTGCGACACACGTGCGTGTCGGCTCTGCGGTCCTCGGATCGAGGCCGTCGGTCGGTTAGGTTGACAATCACCCGCAGGCGTTGGGCATGCGGGTGCGTCGAAGAGGAAGAGTGAGACGTCATGAGCGGTGCGATGCGCAGGATCGGCGAGTACCTCGGCCTGCTCGAGGACACCGGTCGCTACGACGAGTTCGACGACTACGACGAGCTCGACGCGGAGCCCACCCAGCACCAGAAGCGGGTCCCGGAGGAGAGCGCCGAGACGGTGCCGGTGCAGTCCGCGCGCGCCCGCCGTCGCGAGGCCACGGTGGCCGACCTCGACGAGCGCCGTCGCACCGCCCCTGCTGCCGGCCGCCCGGGCCCGCGGTCCACGGTGGCCGAGCTCTCCCGCATCACCACGCTGCACCCGCGCACCTACAACGAGGCGCGCGTGGTGGGCGAGAACTTCCGCGACGGCACGCCGGTGATCATGAACCTCACCGAGATGGACGACGACGACGCCAAGCGGCTCGTCGACTTCGCCGCCGGCCTGGTGTTCGCCACCCGCGGCACGATCGAGCGCGTCACCGCCAAGGTGTTCCTGCTCTCGCCGCCGAACGTGTCGGTGGCCGCCGCGGACAAGCAGCGCATCGCCGAGGGCGGCTTCTTCAACCAGAGCTGACGGCGTCCCGCCCGCGCGACCACGCGCCGGTTCGCCACCACCCGTCGCCTAGGCTCCGCCCCGTGCAAACCGTCGGCCTGATCCTCTATGTGGTCCTGACGGTCTTCATCGCCTTCATGTGGGTGCGGTTCATCGTCGACTGGGTGCAGGTCTTCGCCCGCAGCTGGAGCCCGCGGGGCATCCTGCTGGTGGTGCTCGAGCTCGTCTACAGCGTCACGGACCCGCCGATCAAGGCGCTCCGCAAGGTGATCCCACCGCTGCGCCTCGGCAGTATCGCGCTGGACCTCAGCTTCATCATCGTGTTCATCGGCGCCTACGTGCTGCTCCAAGTCGTGAAGGCGTACCTCTTGTAGCGCAAGAGACGCCGCTCGACACCACCACGCCTGGGCATCTTTCGCCCTGCGGTGGCGCTAGAGTGCTCAGGTCAGACCAACCGTGACAATTGTGAATTGGGTGAAGTCATGCCACTGACGCCTGAGGACGTGAGCAACAAGCGTTTCACGCCCGTCCGGCTCCGTGAGGGCTACGACATGAGCGAGGTCGACCAGTTCCTCGACGAGGTGGAGGCGGAGCTCGCCCGACTCACCAAGGAGAACGACGACCTGCGGTCCAAGCTCTCCGCCGCCCAGTCCGGTGCCCCGGCCCCGGTGGCGACGCCCGAGCCCCAGGCTCAGCCCGAGCCGGAGCCCGAGCCGGAGCCCGAGCCGGAGCCGCAGCAGTTCCAGCCGCCCACCCAGCCGGTCCCGGTGGCCCAGCAGAGCGCCCCGGGCGGCGACGTGGAGACGCTGCGCGTCGAGACGGTGCCTCAGGCGTCGACCGCGGCCGCCCGCCTGCTCGAGATCGCGACCCGCAACGCCGACGAGCTCGTCGAGGACGCCAAGAACGAGGCCGACCGCATCGTCGGTGAGGCCCGCACCAAGGCCGAGCGGCTCGACGTCGAGTCCAAGGGCCGCGCCGACCGGCTCGAGTCCGACGCCCGCACCCGCGCCCAGATGCTCGACGCCGAGACCGCCGAGCGCCGCGCCCAGCTGTTCGGCGACCTCGAGAAGGAGCGCGACAAGCTCAACGCCGACGTCGAGAACCTGCGCTCCTTCGAGCGCGAGTACCGCTCGCGGCTCAAGACCTACTTCACCCAGCAGCTCGAGGCGCTGCAGGTGCCGAACGAGAGTTCGCCCGCGCAGTCCGAGACGCCAGCCCCCAAGCGGCTGCGCTCGATCCTCGGCGAGGACGAGGGCTGACCCACCGCTTCAACCGCCGACGGCCGCATCTCTTGACGGATGCGGCCGTCGCGCCTGTTTGAGCGGCCTCCTGGCACCGGCTAGCCTCCGGGCCAGCCCGTGGATCCCGGGCCCCACGAAACGCCCGGAAGGCTCGCGCCATGGTTCGCAGCACCCGCAAGCTGGCAACGGCTGCCCGCAAGGCGCTGAAGCGCCCCAGCAAGTCGTCCTCGTCCTCGACGACGAAGGCTCCCGCGAAGAAGGCGCCGGCCAAGAAGGCGCCGGCCAAGAAGGCCCCCGCGAAGAAGGCCCCCGCGAAGAAGGCCCCGGCCAAGAAGGCCCCCGCGAAGAAGGCCCCGGCGAAGAAGGCCCCGGCCAAGAAGGCCCCGGCCAAGAAGGCCCCGGCCAAGAAGGCCCCGGCCAAGAAGGCCCCGGCCAAGAAGGCCCCGGCCAAGAAGGCCCCGGCCAAGAAGGCCCCGGCCAAGAAGGCGCCCGCGAAGAAGGCGCCCGGCGAAGAAGGCCCCGGCCAAGAAGGCCCCGGCGAAGAAGGCGCCCGGCCAAGAAGGCGCCCGCCAAGAAGGCGCCTGCCAAGCAGGCCCCGGCGAAGCCGGCCCCGGCGAAGAAGGCCCCCGCGAAGAAGACCCCCACCAAGAAGAGCGCCGCCAAGAAGGCGCCGATGAGCGCCCTCGTCGTCGGCGAGGGCGAGGCCAAGTGGACCGCGGCCGAGCTCAAGGAGGTCCTCGACGAGCTGCACGAGCAGCGCGCCCACAGCGTCGAGATCATCGAGGCGCAGACCGCCGAGCTCTCCGGCCTGCTGCGCGACTCCGGTGACGGCGCCGGCCAGGACCAGGCCGACATGGGCGCCTCCACCTTCGAGCGCGACTACGAGCTCACCGTGCTCAACAGCGAGCGCGACAAGCTGGCGCAGATCGACCGTGCGCTCGCCCGGATCGACGACGGCAGCTACGGCGTGTGCGAGTCGTGCGGCAACCCCATCGGCAAGATGAGACTGATGGCTTTTCCGCGTGCGACACTCTGTATGACATGCAAGCAGCGCGAGGAACGTCGGTAACGCGACCCGACGCAACCGCCCTCGCGGCGCCGCGCGCTGGTCCTTCTGGCGCTCGTCTTCGGGCTCGCCTACGCCACCGACCAGGTGAGCAAGAGCCTTGCCGTCGCGCGCCTCGACGGTCGCGACGACGTCCAGGTCGTCGGTGACCTCCTGCAGCTGCACCTGACCCGCAACCCGGGGGCCGCGTTCAGCGCCGGCACCGACTACACGCCGTTCCTCACCGCGCTCGCCATCGTCGCCACGGTGGTGGTGCTGTGGGTCGCCCGGCGGGTGCGGAGTGCCGCGTGGGCCGTCACGTTCGGGCTGCTGCTCGCGGGCATCACCGGCAACCTCACCGATCGGCTGGTGCGCGACCCGGAGCCGTTCCACGGGCCACGTCATCGACTTCCTGCGGCTGCCGAACTGGCCGATCTTCAACGTCGCCGACATCTGCATCAACCTGGCCGCCGGACTCGTCCTCCTGCTGACGTTCCGCGGCGTCCACCTCGACGGCACCCGGCACCGCCGCGGCGCCGACGTCGAGGAGGACGAGACCGAGGAGGCGAACGACACCGCAGGAACCCCACAATGAGGGAGGGGGAGTTCCGCACCGCACCGGTGCCGGACGGGCTGGCCGGCGAGCGGGTCGACTCCGCCGTCGCCCGGATGTTCGGGCTCTCGCGCACCCGCGCCGCCGACCTCATCGCCAGCGACCTCGTCTCCGTCGACGGCGCCGGCGTCAGCAAGAGCGACCGGGTGCTGCCGGGTGCCGTGCTCGAGGTGACGATCCCGGCGGAGGACGACCCGCTGGCGGTGGTGCCCGAGGTCGTCGAGGGCATCGGGATCATCCACGACGACGACGACATCGTCGTGATCGACAAGCCGGTCGGCGTCGCCGTGCACCCCTCGCCGGGGTGGCGCGGGCCCACCGTGGTCGGCCATCTCGCCGGCGCCGGGTTCCGGATCGCCACCAGCGGCGCCTCGGAGCGGCAGGGGATCGTGCAGCGGCTGGACGTCGGCACGTCGGGCGTCATGGTGATCTGCAAGTCCGAGCGGGCCTACTCGGTGCTGAAGAACGCGTTCCGGGACCGCACGGTCGACAAGACCTACCACGCGCTCGTGCAGGGCCACCCCGACCCGCACGAGGGCACGATCGACGCCCCGATCGCCCGGCATCCGGGCTCCGACCACAAGTTCGCCGTGCTCGACGGCGGCCGGCCGAGCGTCACGCACTACGAGACCCTCGAGGCGCATCGCTACGCCAGCCTCCTCGAGGTGCACCTCGAGACCGGCCGCACCCACCAGATCCGGGTGCACATGGCGGCTCTGCGCCATCCGTGCGTGGCCGACTTCCACTACGGAGCCGACCCCACCCTCGCGAAGCGGCTCGGCCTCGAGCGGCAGTGGCTGCACGCCGTGCGGCTCGGGTTCGAGCACCCGGAGACGGGCGACCAGGTGGAGTACGAGTCGCCCTACCCGCCCGACCTCGCGCACGCCCTCGAGGTGGTGCGTGGCGCCGACTGACCCGATGGACACCGCAGACGTCGTCCTGCGGCCCGCCACCGACGACGACGCGGCGGCGGCCTCCGCCGTGCATGTCGCCTCGCGCCGCGCGGCGGCGATGCCGCCGAGCGTGCACGAGGACCACGAGCACCTCCCGTTCCTGCGCGGCCGGCTGGCCGCCGGTGAGGAGGTCTGGGTGGCCGAGGCGGACGGCGAGGTGGTCGGCTACCTGCGGATGACCGACACCTGGCTCGACGACCTCTACGTGCTGCCCGGCCACGCCGGCCGCGGGATCGGCTCGATGCTCCTCGACCTCGCCAAGGCGCGCCGTCCGGGCGGTTTCGGGCTGTGGGTGTTCGAGGTGAACGCCCCGGCCCGCGCCTTCTACGCCCGCCACGGCCTGGTGGAGGTCGAGCACACCGACGGCTCCGGCAACGAGGAGCGCGAGCCCGACGTCCGGATGGTGTGGTCGCCGTGAGCGAGGACGGTTCGTCGCGGTCGTGGGGCGTCTGGGGCTTCGTCGGCGTCCTGCTGCTCGTGCTCGTGCTGACTCTCCTCGGGTCGTGGAGCGAGATCACCCGCGCGTGGGGGCTGAGCGGCGAGCAGGGCACGCTCACCGTCACCACCTGCGAGCGTCGCCTGCAGCCGGGCGGCGAGGAGCAGCGCGCCACCTGCCTGGGCACCTTCACCCCCGACGACGGCGGCGACGACTACGACGTCGAGGCCAAGCTCGCCGCCGACCCCGGTGACGAGGTCGCGGTCGGCGCCGACGGCCCCGACGAGGACGCCTACCGCGCCGACCTCTGGGGTCGCTGGGCCGCCGTCGCACTGCCGCTGCTGCCCCTGGCGCTCCTGTGGCTCACGCCCTGGGCGCGGCGGTTCCTGCGCACCCCGGGCGAGCGCGCGAGCCGCGGCGAGATCGTGCTGTTCCTCGCCGCGGGCGTGGCGCCCGCCGCCGCCCTGCTCCTCCTCGGCGGGATCGGCTTCCTGGTGGCCGTCGCGATCACCGTGAGATGTCGGTGCGTCCTGGCACAATGGTCGCCGGCCGCTGTCGTAGGCTGAGGGCCTTCCCTGAAGGTCGCTCGGTGCACCGCGATACATGCTGCCGAGGCCGTTGCCGCACGCCCGAAACCGACCCATGGTGAGGACGCTCCACCGCCGATGTCCGCCGGATCCCGCGACTCCTTCGCCCACCTCCACGTCCACACCGAGTACTCGCTGCTCGACGGGGCGGCGCGGCTGACCGACCTGACGCAGCGGGCCGCCGAGCTGGGCATGCCGGCGGTGGCGATGACCGACCACGGCAACGTGTTCGGCGCCTTCGAGTTCTACCGCAAGGCGAAGGACGCCGGCGTCAAGCCGATCATCGGCATCGAGGCGTACGCGGCACCCAACATCAGCAGGTTCGAGCGCAAGGGCGTGTCGTTCTACCAGGGCGGCCCCGACGACGTCTCGGCGCGCGGCGCCTACACCCACCTCACGCTGCTCTCGGAGACCACCGAGGGCATGCACAACCTGTTCCGCCTCACCTCGGGCGCCTGGCGCGACGGGTTCTTCAAGCAGCCACGGCTCGACCGCGAGCTGCTCGCCCAGTACGCCACCGGGCTCATCGGCACCACCGGCTGCCCTCCGGCGAGGTGCAGGTGCACCTGCGCCACGACAACTACGACGCCGCGCGCCAGGCGGCCGCCGACCACCAGGACATCCTCGGCCGCGACAACTACTTCCTCGAGCTCATGGACCACGGCCTCGACATCGAGAACCGGGTGCGCGACGGCCTGCTCCGTCTGGCCGCCGACCTCCGGATCCCGCTGCTGGCCACCAACGACTCCCACTACGTGCGCCGCGAGGACGCGCCGTCGCAGGAGCACCTGCTCTGCATCAACTCCGGCTCCACGATGGACACCCCGGCCGGCGACGGCCCCGGTCAGCGGTTCGCGTTCTCCGGCGACGGCTACTACCTGAAGTCCGCCGCGGAGATGCGGGCGCTGTGGGTCGACAAGTACGACCTGCGCGAGGCCTGCGACAACACGCTGTGGATCGCCGAGCGCTGCGAGGTCGAGTTCAACGAGAGCCCCGGCCGGTTCATGCCGCAGTTCCCCTGCCCGCCGGGGGAGAGCGAGGACTCCTGGCTGGTCAAGGAGGTCGAGACCGGGCTGCAGCACCGCTACCCGACGGGCATCCCCGACCACGTCCGCACCCAGGCCGACTTCGAGATCGGCGTCATCACCTCGATGGGGTTCTCCGGCTACTTCCTCGTGGTCGCCGACTTCATCAACTGGGCCAAGGACCACGGCATCCGCGTCGGCCCCGGCCGCGGCTCCGGCGCGGGCTCGATGGTCGCCTACGCGATGCGCATCACCGACCTCGACCCGCTGGTGCACGGGCTGATCTTCGAGCGCTTCCTCAATCCCGACCGCGTCTCGATGCCCGACTTCGACATCGACTTCGACGAGCGCCGGCGCGGTGAGGTGATCCGCTACGTCTCCGAGAAGTACGGCGACGACCGGGTCTCGATGATCGTCACCTACGGCACGATCAAGGCCAAGCAGGCCGTCAAGGACTCCTCGCGCATCCTCGGCTACCCGTTCGCGATGGGCGACCGGATCACCAAGGCGATGCCCGCCTCGGTGATGGGCAAGGACGTCCCGCTGCAGGACATCTTCGACCCCGAGCACAAGCGGTACGGCGAGGGCGGCGAGTTCCGCTCCCTCTACGACGGCGACGCCGAGGTCAAGAAGGTCGTCGACACCGCGATGGGCATCGAGGGCCTGAAGCGGCAGTGGGGCGTCCACGCCGCCGGCGTCATCATGTCGAGCGAGCCGCTGGTCGACGTCATCCCGCTGCTGAGGCGGCCCGCCGACGGCGCGATGATCACGCAGTTCGACTACCCCACGTGCGAGTCGCTCGGCCTGATCAAGATGGACTTCCTCGGGCTGCGCAACCTCACCGTGCTCGACGACGCGCTCGCCAACATCGAGGCCAACCGCGGCGAGACCGTCGTGCTCGAGGAGCTCGACGGTCTCGACGATCCGAAGACCTTCGAGCTGCTCCAGCGCGGCGACACCCTCGGCATCTTCCAGCTCGACGGCGGCCCGATGCGCGCGCTGCTGCGCTCGATGCGGCCCGACACCTTCGCGGACATCTCCGCGGTCGGCGCGCTCTACCGGCCGGGTCCGATGGGCGCCGACTCCCACAACAAGTACGCGCGCCGCAAGACCGGCCGCGAGCCGGTGGAGGCGATCCACCCCGAGCTCGCCGAGCCGCTCGCGGACGTCCTGGGCGAGACCTACGGCCTGATCGTCTACCAGGAGCAGGTCATGGCGATCGCCCAGAAGCTCGCGGGCTACAGCCTCGGACAGGCCGACATCCTCCGCCGCGCGATGGGCAAGAAGAAGAAGGCCGAGCTGGACAAGCAGTTCGAGAGCTTCTCGTCCGGGATGCGCGAACGCGGCTACTCCGCCGGCGCCGTCAAGACGCTGTGGGACATCCTGCTGCCGTTCTCCGACTACGCGTTCAACAAGGCGCACTCGGCGGCCTACGGCCTGGTGTCGTACTGGACGGCGTACCTCAAGGCCAACTTCCCGGCCGAGTACATGGCGGCGCTGCTCACCTCGACGAGGGACGACAAGGACAAGTCGGCGATCTACCTCAACGAGTGCCGGCGGATGAAGATCCAGGTGCTGCCGCCCGACGTCAACGAGTCGGCCGCCAACTTCACGCCGGTCGGCCGCGACATCCGCTTCGGGCTCACCGCCATCCGCAACGTCGGCGGCGCCGTCGTCGAGAAGGTCGTGGAGGCCCGCGAGGCCCACGGGCGCTTCACCGACTTCAACGACTTCATGGACAAGGTGCCGCTCCAGGTCTGCAACAAGCGGGTCATCGACTCGCTCGCCAAGGCCGGCGCCTTCGACGACATGAAGCACAAGCGGAAGGCGATCGTCGCCGTCCACGAGGAGGCCGTCGACAAGTTCGTCGACGCCAAGCGCAACACCGAGGGCGGGCAGGACTCGATGTTCGACCTGCTCGACGTCGGCGACGTCGGCTCGGCGGGCACCACCGTCGAGGTGCCCGACCTCGACGAGTGGGACAAGACCACGCTGCTCGCCCACGAGCGCGACATGCTCGGCCTCTACGTCTCCGACCACCCGCTGCTGGGGCTGGAGCACGTGCTGTCGCAGGGCACCGACTGCACGATCGGCCAGCTCATGCTCGACGAGGAGCGCGCCCACGGCAGCTCCCTCACCGTCAGCGGCCTCATCACCTCGGTGCAGAAGAAGATCACCAAGCGCGGCGACACCTGGGCCACGGTCACGCTGGAGGACCTCGACGGCGCCATCGAGGTGCTGCTGTTCCCGAGCGTCTACCAGCTGGTCTCCACCCACCTGCAGACCGACACGATCGTCCGGGTCCGCGGCAACCTCTCGCGCGACAAGGACCAGCCCGAGCTGCGCGCCCAGGAGGTCACGATCCCCGACCTCACGCTGCCCGGCGGACCCGTCGGCCCGGTGGTCGTGAAGGTGCCGCAGACCCGCATCACCGCCGACACGGTCACCCACCTCAAGGACGTCCTGCGCACCCATCCTGGGGTCACCGAGGTTCACTTGCAGGTGATGATGCGCGAGAAGACGCTGCTCATGCGGATCGGCGACGGCCACCGGGTCACCCCCAGTGCCGCGTTGTTCGCCGACCTCAAGCAGCTCCTGGGCCCCGGGTGCCTGACCGGCTGAGCCGGGTGCGGGCCGACCTCCGCGCCCGCTGGTCCGTCCGCTGGACACTGCGTGCCCTGCTGGAGGCGGCCCTCGTCGTGGCGGGCTACGCCGCCGCGGGCGCCGCGGTCGGCTACGGCTGGTACCGGCTGTGGGACAGCCCGCCCGGCGTCGCGTTCGAGGGCGAGTGGTACCCGGCGCCCTCCGACGAGGGCTACCGCAGCATCTTCGGCGCCACCGCCACCTACGTGCTGCTCGGGCTGGCGGCCGGACTCGTGCTCGCCGTCGTCGCGGCCCTGCTCGCCCGGCACTCCGAGCTGGTCACGCTGGCCGCGGTCGTCGTCGGCACCGCGCTGGCCGCCTGGGTGAGCTACCGCCTGGGGTCGAGCCTGGGCCCGCCCGACGCCGCCGCGCTCGCCGCCGGCGCCGAGGACTACCAGCGGATTCCGGGCGACCTCGCGATCGAGGGCCGCAGCCCGTTCGTCGCCTGGACCTTCGGCGGGCTGCTCGGCCTCACCGCCACCTACCTGCTCACCTCGGGGATCGCCGAGTCGCGTCGACGCGAGCGGCACGACCCGGCCTGGTTGCCACGGAGCCGAAACGGGTACGACGACGTCCAACCCCGCGTAGCCTCCACGCCACCCGCACCCGAGGAGTCCGAACCGCGATGAGCAGCCTTCCGCCGGACCCGTACCGCGCTCCCACCCAGGCACCGGGCGGCCAGCCCGAGATCCTCGACAGCGGCCACGGTGCCGCGGTGCCGCCCGCGAGGCGCCCGCGCTCGGGAGCGCGCAAGGCCGTCGCTGCCGGCGCCGCGCTGGTGGTGGTGGCCGCGCTCGGCGTCGGCGGCTTCGCCGCGTGGAGCGCCTTCTTCGCCACCGGCCCGCAGCCGGCGGAGGCCCTGCCCGACAGCACCGTCGGCTACCTGTCCCTCGACCTCGACCCCGCGGGCGGGCAGAAGCTCGAGGCGCGGGAGACCCTCGAGAAGTTCCCGGCCCTCGACGGCAAGATCGACACCGACAGCGAGGGCAGCCTCCGCGAGTCGCTGTTCGAGCGGCTCCAGGAGGCCGGCGCCTGCCCCGACCTCGACTGGGGTGACGACGTCGACCCCTGGCTCGGGGAGCAGGTTCGCCGTGGCCGCCGTCGACCTCGGGAAGCAGGACGACGAGTCCGAGTTCGGCGTCACCCCGGTGTTCGTCGTGCAGGTGAAGGACGCCGACGCCGCCGAGAAGGGCCTCGAGGCGGTGCTCGAGTGCGCGATCGGCGGCGAGAGCGCCGACTCCGGCACCGGGTCCGACGACAGTTCCGACACCTTCGGCTGGTCGATCCGCGGCGGCTGGGCCGTGATCGCCGAGACCGACGAGCTCGCCGAGTCAGTCACCGACGCCGCGGCGGACGCCCCGCTGAGCGGCGACGACGACTTCAAGAAGTGGACCGGCGAGGCGGGTGACCACGGCGTGCTCACCGCCTACGCCGCGCCCGAGGCCGGCGACCTGCTGGCCGAGGCCGTCACGTCGTCGATGCTCGCTCCCGAGCCCGACCACTCCTACTGCTCTGAGTCCTCGGAGCCCGGCGACGACGTCGAGCCGTGCGACGACTCCGGCGACGGCGGGTCCGACGACGAGACCCAGGAGATCCTGAAGCGCTACTTCGAGGACTTCGAGGGCGCCGGCCTCCAGGTGCGCTTCGCCGACGGCGGCGTCGAGGTCGAGAGCGCCTCCAGCGTCGACCTGCTGGCCGTCACCGGCTACGGCAGCCTGGTCGAGTCCGAGGGCGGCGACGACGTCGTCGCGACCCTGCCCGACGACACCGCGGCGGCCATCGGCGTCGGCTTCGAGCCGGGGTGGGTCGAGGCACTGCTCGACTCCTACGAGTCGCTGCTCGGCACGCAGATGAACTTCGACGACCTGCTGCAGACGGCCGAGGACGAGCTCGGCCTCGACCTGCCCGAGGACGCCGAGGCGCTGCTCGGCGAGTCCGCCGCCCTGGCGGTCGGCCCCGGCATCGACCCCGACGCCGAGGACCCCTCCGACGTCGACGTCGCGGTCAAGATCAAGGGCGACCCCGACCGGATCGCCGAGGTGCTCGACAAGCTGCGCGACAACCCGGAGTTCGCCGACGACCTCGGTGACGTGCTCGACTACGACACCGAGGGGCAGCACGTCGTGGTCGGGCCGGCCGGCGGCTACCGCGAGGACCTCCTCGACGACGGCAACCTCGGCGACACCGACAAGTACGAGGGCGTGATCCCCGAGTCCGGGCGCGCCGGCACCGTGGTGTTCGTCGACGTCGACGCCTTCGACGACCTGCTGGAGGCGGAGGAGGGACGACGAGGTCGTCGAGAACCTCGAGGTGCTGTCGGCGGTCGGCTACTCCACCTGGTTCGAGAACGACGTCGCCCACGGGATGCTCAAGGTCACCACCGACGACTGAGCGGTGCGGTGACCGCGTCGGTCACGCGCACCAGGTCCTCCGGCGCGAGCTCCAGGTCGAAGCCGCGCCGCCCGCCCGACACCAACACCGTGGCGTGCGCCAGCGCGGAGTCGTCGACGACGGTGGGGTGCGGCCGCTTCTGCCCGACCGGCGAAATGCCGCCCACCACGTAGCCGGTCGCGCGCTCGGCCGCGGCGGGATCGGCCATGACCGCCTTGCTGCCGCCCACGGCGCGGGCGAGTGCCTTGAGGTCGAGCTGACCCGTCACCGGCACGACGGCCACGGTGAGCGCGCCGTCGACGCTGGCGAGCAGTGTCTTGAACACCCGCGCCGGGTCGACGCCCAGCACCTCGGCGGCCTCCAGCCCGAACGACGACGCCCTTGGGTCGTGCTCGTAGGCCCGCACCTCGAACACCACCCCCGCGCGAGTCAGTGCCGTCGTGGCCGGCGTCGCCCCAGCGCTCTGCTTCTTCTTGCTCATGCACTCAGCCCCGCGGACGTTCGTCGAGCCTGTCGACGCCGGTACCGATCTCGCGAACGCCCCCGAGATCGGCTGCGGTCATCTCGACGCGCCCGTCGCGACCTCCTTCCTCGGTCGCGGGGCTTGCTCGATGTTCGTCCGCCACGCGCCTGACCTCGTTCCTCGGTCAGCCGCTGCGGCCTCAGTTCGGCGACCACCGGGTGCGGGCCACCTCGGTGGCCGGCAGCGAGGAGATCACGTTCATGGCGCGCAGCTCGGAGCGGAGCAGGTCGGTGACCAGGCGCAGCCGCTCGGCGACGTCGTCGGCCTCGAGCAGTGCCTGCCGGTCGCTGAGGGGGAGCGGGGCGCAGGCGGCGAGGGTCCAGGACAGGTAGGACGGGTCGCGCGGCAGGGCGCCGACGTAGGGGTCGGAGCGGATCTCGGTGAGCGCCAGCCGGTAGGCCGTGAACACGGCCCGGGCCTGCTCGAGCAGGTCGTCGGGCACCCGGGCGTCGGGCTCGGGCCGGTCGACGACGTGACCCACCGGGAACGGCCCGCCGGTCTCGAGCCGGTCGAGCTGGATCCGTTCGAGGCCGACGGCGACGACGTCGAAGGTGCCGTCGGGGTGCGACTCGACCTCGGTGAGCTGCACCCGGCAGCCGATCCGGAACAGCGACTGCGACCCGTGCTCACCCACCTCGTAGCCCTCTCGGATGCCCACCGACCCGAACACCCGGTCCTCGGGGGCGTCGACGCGGAGCAGGTGGTGCACGAGCGCGCGGTAGCGGTCCTCGAAGACCCGCAGCGGCACGCTCAGGCCGGGGAACAGCACCGTGTTCAGCGGGAACATCGGCAGCGCCTCGCTCACTCCCACAACGTAGCCGTCCGCCCCCGACACCGACCGGCGCCCGCGCCGCCCAGGCCGCACACTGGCGGCGTTGCCGTCGCTCGACGGGCGCCCAGCCTGCCAGCGCTCCGGCGCCTTGCCATCGCACGACCTGAACGACGCCGGCATCCGGCCGGAGTCGAGGGCGGACGGCCGCCGTCGGTAGGTGGGAGTAGGTTGCTCGACAGGCTGAATCCATCTCGGGAGGTTGCTCATGCTCCGTCGGTCCCTCGCCGTCCTCGGCGCGGTCGCACTCGTGCTCGGACTCGTGGCGGCGTCGCCGCCCACCACAGCCGCCCCGCCGGCGGCGCCGGCGGCTGCGCCACCGTCGCTCGAAGACCGCATCGCCGCCCTGCCGGGCGTCGCCACGGTGGAGGAGGCCACGGCGCCGGAGGGCTACCGGTTCTTCCGGATCACGTTCGTGCAGCCGGTCAACCACAGCAAGCCGAAGGGCGCGACGTTCCGGCAGCGCCTCACGCTGCTGCACAAGGACGTCGAGCGGCCCATGGTGATGTACACCAGCGGCTACAACGTCTCGCAGAGCGCCGGCCGCAGCGAGCCCACCCGGATCGTCGACGGCAACCAGCTCAGCATGGAGTACCGGTTCTTCGAGCCGTCCCGTCCCGCCGACCCGAACTGGCCGCGGCAGCTCACGATCCGGCAGGCGGCGATCGACCAGCACCGCGTGATCCGGTCCTTCCAGCGCCTCTACCGCGAGAACTGGCTCACCACCGGCGGCTCCAAGGGCGGCATGACCGCCACCTACCACCGGCGGTTCTTCCCGGGCGACGTCGACGGCACGATCCCCTACGTCGCCCCGAACGACGTCCACAACGACCGCGACGTCTACGCCTCGTTCCTGTCCCGGGTCGGCACCGACCCGCAGTGCCGGCAGGACCTGCTCGGCGTCCAGCGGCGGATCCTCGGCCCCGACCGTGCGTGGTTCCGCGAGCGCACGCGCACGGCAGCCGAGGCAGCGGGGGAGACCTGGGAGATCCCCGGCACCGTCGACCGGGCGATGGAGATCGCCGCGATGGATCTCTACTTCACGTTCTGGCAGTACACCGGCCAGGCGGGGTGCGCCGGCGTGCCGGGTGCCGCGGCCACCAACGAGGAGATCTGGAGCTGGACCGAGGGCGTCGTGTCCCTCACCGGCTACATGGACTCCACGCTGGAGTTCTACGCGCCGTACTACTACCAGGCCGCCTACCAGCTCGGGTGGTACCGCACGCTGGTCCGGCCGCTGCGTGACGTCGTCCGCTACGGCAACGACCCGGTGGCCGCGCCCAAGCTGATCCCGCGCGAGCTGCGGCCGGTGCGCTTCGACCGGCGCGCGATGCCCGACATCGACCGCTGGGTGCGCACCAAGTCCACCCGCATGCTGTACGTCTACGGCGGCGTCGACCCCTGGGGTGCGGAGCCGTTCGAGTGCGGGAAGGCGCGCGACGCCGTCCGCCGGCGGTGCTCGGTGCACGTCGTCGAGGGCGGCACCCACGGCGCCAACCTCGCCCAGCTCCCCGAGCAGGAGCGGCTCGCCCTGACCCGGCGCATCCAGCGCTGGGCCGGGCTCTCCGCCGACGACCCCGCGGTCACCCAGGTGCAGCGCACCGGGGCCCCGCGCTCCCAGGGCCGGCTCGACCGGCCCGAGCCGCGGCGCCTCGGGATGCCCTGAGCGGCCCGAGCACGGTCCACCCTCCGTCGTCGAGTCGGGTCGGCAGCCTCACCCTTCGTAGGATCGACGCATGATCCGCCGCATCGACCTGCGTGGTGAGCGCCGGCCGGAGAGCCCCGAGGGCTACCGGACGGCGGTGCCGCGCGCCGAGTTCGACGTCGAGGCGGCGGTGCCGGCGGTGCACGCGATCTGCGAGGCGGTGCGCACCCGCGGGCTCGAGGCGGTGCTCGAGTACAACGAGCGCTACGACGGCGTCCGCGGTGACGACGTGCGGGTGCCCGTGGGCGCGCTCGCCGACGCGCTGGAGCACCTCGACCCGGCGGTGCGCGCCGGGCTGGAGGAGTCGATCCGGCGGCTGCGCGCCACCTGCATCGCCGAGCTGGAGCACGACATCACCACCGACCTCGCGCCGGGCGCGCGGGTGGTGCACCGCAAGGTGCCGATGCAGCGCGTGGGTCTGTACGTGCCCGGCGGCCTGGCGCCGCTGTTGAGCACCGTGGTGATGAACGTGGTGCCCGCCCAGACCGCCGGGGTCGGCGGCATCGCCCTGGCCAGCCCGCCCCAGAAGGACCACGGCGGGCTGCCGCACCCGAGCATCCTCGCCGCCTGCGCGCTGCTCGGCGTCGAGGAGGTGTACGCGGTCGGCGGCGCCCAGGCGATCGCGATGTTCGCCTACGGCGTCGGCCCCTGCGCGAAGGTCGACCTCGTCACCGGTCCGGGCAACATCTACGTGACGACGGCCAAACGGCTGCTGCGCGGCCGGGTGGGCATCGACTCCGAGGCCGGCCCCACCGAGATCGCGGTGCTCGCCGACGACACCGCCGACGCCGCCCACGTGGCCGCCGACCTGGTGAGCCAGGCCGAGCACGACCCGCTCGCCGCCGCCGTGCTCGTGACGCCGTCGGAGCGGCTGGCCGACGAGGTCGACGTCGAGCTCGACAAGCAGGTGTACGCCACCAAGCACACCGAGCGGATCCGCACCTCCCTCGGCGGACAGCAGTCCGGCGTCGTGCTGGTCGACGACCTCGAGCAGGGGCTCGCGGTGGTCGACGCCTACGCCGCCGAGCACCTCGAGATCCAGACCGAGGACGCCGCGGGCTGGGCGGCGCGGGTGCGCAACGCCGGCGCCGTCTTCGTGGGACCGCACGCCCCGGTGAGCCTGGGCGACTACTGCGCCGGCTCCAACCACGTGCTGCCCACCGGTGGCTGTGCCTGCCACTCCTCGGGCCTGTCGGTGCGGGCGTTCCTGCGCTCGCAGCACGTCGTCGACTACTCCCGCGACGCGCTCGCCGAGGTGGCCGACCACGTGGTGGCGCTCGCCGAGGCGGAGGACCTGCCCGGGCACGGCGCCGCCGTGAAGGTCCGGTTCGACCGATGACCTTCCCGCCCATGCGGGAGGAGCTGCGCGGCCTCGAGCCCTACGGCGCCCCGCAGCTCTCCCTCGACCAGGCCCCCGTGCAGCTCAACGTCAACGAGAACCCGTACCCGCCGTCGGCCGCGGTGGTGGCCGACGTCGCCACCGCGGTGGCCGACGCGACGACCCGGCTCAACCGCTACCCCGACCGCGAGTTCCGCGAGCTGCGGGCGGCGCTGGCCGGGTACCTCGGCCACGGCGTCGCCCCGGAGCAGGTGTGGGCGGCCAACGGGTCGAACGAGGTGATGCTCCAGCTGCTCCAGGCCTTCGGCGGCCCGGGGCGCACGGCGGTGAGCTTCGCGCCGACGTACTCGATGTATCCCGAGTACGCGCGCGACACATCCACCCGCTGGGTCACCGGGCGGCGCGAGGCCGACTTCACCCTCGACCTCGACGAGGCGCGCGCGGTGGTGGAGCTGGAGCGTCCGGCCGTCGTCCTGCTGCCCTCGCCCAACAACCCCACCGGCACCGCGCTGCCGCCGCCGGCCGTCTCGGTCCTGTGCGAGGCGGCGCACGACGGGATCGTGGTGGTCGACGAGGCCTACGGCGAGTTCCGTCGCGACGGCACGCCGAGCGCGCTGGAGCTGCTGCCCGCGCACCGCAACCTCGTCGTCACCCGCACCATGAGCAAGGCGTTCGCGCTGGCCGGCGCCCGGCTCGGCTACCTCGCCGCCGACCCCGCGATCTGCGACGCGATCCGCGTCGTCCGGCTGCCGTACCACCTCTCGGCGGTCACCCAGGCCGTGGCGCTGACGGCGCTGCGGCACGCCCCCGAGCTGCTCGCCCGGGTGGCCGATCTGCGCGAGGAGCGCGACGCCACCGTGGCCTGGCTGCGCGACCAGGGGCTCGAGGTGGCCGACTCCGACGCCAACTTCTGCCTGTTCGGCATGTTCGACGACCGTCACGCCGTCTGGCGGGCACTGCTCGATCGTGGCGTCCTGATCCGGGAGACTGGTCCCGACGGGTGGCTGCGGGTGTCGATCGGCACGGCAGCGGAGATGACGGCGTTCCGCGAGGCCCTGCAGCACGTGATGAAGGAGATGGCATGAGCTCACCCCACGAACCGCGCCGGGAAGCGCTTCGCGGGTGGAGCGCGCTTCCGCGGGGACCCCGAAATCCGATCAGCGCGACTGCACGCATCGAGCGCGAGACCAGCGAGTCGAAGGTGCTCGTCGAGGTCGACCTCGACGGCACCGGGCGCCACGACGTCGCCACCGGCGTCGGGTTCTACGACCACATGCTCACCGCGTTCGCCCGGCACGCGCTGGTCGACCTCACCGTGCAGACCGCCGGCGACGTGCACATCGACGCCCACCACACCGTCGAGGACACCGCCATCGCGCTGGGTCAGGCACTGCGCGAGGCGCTGGGCGACAAGACCGGCATCCGCCGCTTCGGCGACGCCACCGTGCCCCTCGACGAGACGCTGGTGCAGGCCGTCGTCGACGTGTCCGGGCGTCCGTACTGCGTGCACACCGGCGAGCCCGAGGGCCAGCAGTACGTCGCGCTCGGTGGCTCCGGCGTCACCTACCTCGGCTCGCTGACCCGCCACGTCTTCGAGACGATCGCCTTCCACGCCCACGTGGCGCTGCACGTGCGGGTGCTGGCCGGCCGGGAGCCGCACCACCTCGTGGAGGCCCAGTTCAAGGCGTTCGCCCGCGCCTTCCGCGACGCCGTCGCGCTCGACCCGCGCGAGACCGGCGTGCCCAGCACCAAGGGCACGCTCTGAGCAGTCGGGTCGTCGTCCTCGACTACGGGTCGGGCAACCTCCGCTCCGCCGTCCGTGCCCTGGAGCGGGCCGGGGCCGACGTCGAGCTCACGAACGACTTCCAGGCCGCCCTCGACGCCGACGGGCTCGTGGTGCCCGGCGTCGGGGCGTTCGCGGCGTGCATGGCCGGGCTGACGGGCGGTCAAGGGCGAGCGGGTGATCGGACGACGGCTCGCCGGCGGCCGCCCGGTGCTCGGCATCTGCGTGGGCATGCAGGTGCTGTTCGAGCGCGGCGTCGAGCACGGCGTCGAGACCGAGGGCTGCGACGAGTGGCCGGGCACGGTCTCGCGGCTGCAGGCCGACGTGGTGCCGCACATGGGCTGGAACACGGTGTCGGTGCCGTCGGGCTCGACGCTGTTCGCCGGCGTCGAGGGCGAGCGGTTCTACTTCGTGCACTCCTACGCCGCCCGCACCTGGGACCTCGTCACCACCGGCCACACCCAGGCGCCTTTGGTCACGTGGGCCGAGCACGGCGGTGACCGGTTCGTCGCCGCGGTGGAGAACGGCCCACTGTGCGCCACCCAGTTCCACCCCGAGAAGTCCGGTGACGCCGGCGCCGCCCTGCTCCGCAACTGGGTCGAGTCGCTGTAGTGGCGGCCGGGGAACGGGCCCGACGCCGGGCCGAGCGGGAGCGGGAGGCGGCGGAGGCGGCCGCCGTCCGGGCCGCCGAGGCGGAGAAGGCGGCGCGACGGCAGGAGCGACGCGACCGGCTGACGCGTTGGCTGCCACGCGGTCGGCCGGGCCAGAGCGGCACGCTGGCCGCGCGCCGCCGTCACGCCGCTGGCCTGGTCCTGGCGTTCGTGTTCGCCGTCAACCTGCTGTTCTGGCTGGCCGCCGACGGCTGGGCCGCCCGCGCCATGGTGTTCGTCCTCAGCCTGCTCGCCACGCCGATCGTCCTGCACCTCATGAGCCGAAGGCCTCCGACGTGACCTACCTCCAGCTGTTGCCCGCCGTCGACATCACCGAGGGCCGCGCCGTCCAGCTCGCCCAGGGCGTCGCCGGTTCCGAGCGGGTCTACGGCGACCCGGTGGCCGCGGCCCGCCGCTGGCAGGACGCCGGCGCCGAGTGGCTGCACCTCGTCGACCTCGACGCCGCCTTCGGCCGCGGCACCAACCGCGAGCTCCAGGCCGAGATCGTGGCCGCGCTCGACATCGACGTCGAGATGAGCGGCGGCATCCGCGACGACGAGTCGCTGGCCGCCGCGCTCGGCACCGGCTGCCGCCGGGTGAACATCGGCACCGCCGCGCTCGAGGAGCCAGAGTGGTGCGCGCGGGTGATCGCCGAGCACGGCGACCGGATCGCCATCGGGCTCGACGTCCGCGGCCGCACGCTCGCCGCCCGCGGCTGGACCCGCGACGGCGGCGACCTCTACGAGACACTCGCCCGGCTCGACGCGGAGGGCTGCGCGCGCTACGTCGTCACCGACGTGAACAAGGACGGCATGCTGCAGGGGCCCAATCTGGCTCTGTTGAGGGAGGTCTGCGCGGCCACCCCGGCCCCTGTGATCGCCTCGGGCGGCGTCACCACGCTCGACGACATCGCGGCCCTGATGTCGCTCGTGCCCGACGGCGTCGAGGGCGCGATCGCCGGCACCGCGCTGTACGAGGGCCGGTTCACGCTCGAGGACGCGCTCGCCCTCACCCGGGGCCCGTCGTGACCCTCGCCGTCCGCGTGATCCCGTGCCTCGACGTCGACCGGGGCCGGGTGGTGAAGGGCGTCAACTTCGTCGACCTGCGCGACGCCGGCGACCCCGTCGAGCTCGCCCGCCTCTACGACGCCGAGGGTGCCGACGAGCTCACCTTCCTCGACATCTCCGCCTCCCACGAGGGCCGCGCCACCACGATGGAGGTCGTGTCGCGCTGCGCCGAGGAGGTGTTCATCCCGCTCTGCGTCGGCGGGGGAGTGGCAGGTGTCGACGACGTCGACCGGCTGCTGCGGGCCGGGGCCGACAAGGTCGCCGTCAACACCGCCGCGATCCACCGCCCCGACCTGGTGGCCGAGATCGCCGACCGGTTCGGCAACCAGGTGCTCGTGCTGTCGGTCGACGCCCGCCGCGCGCCCGGCACGGACTCCGGCTTCGAGGTCACCACCCACGGCGGCCGCAAGTCCGCCGGCCTCGACGCCGTCGCCTGGGCCGCCCGCGCCGCCGACCTCGGCGCCGGCGAGATCCTCCTCAACGGCATGGACGCCGATGGCACGCAGGACGGCTTCGACCTCGAGCTCATCCGGCTCGTCCGCGAGGCCGTCTCGATCCCCGTGATCGCCTCCGGCGGCGCCGGCACGGTCGACCACTTCGCTCCCGCCGTCGATGCCGGCGCCGACGCCGTCCTCGCCGCGACGGTGTTCCACTTCGGCACGCTGCGCATCGGCGACGTCAAGACCGCTCTCGCCGAACGCGGTCTCCCGGTTCGCTGACGGCGCGCGCCCGAGCGCGGCAGAATCAGCGGGCATGGGTAGCAAGCGAAGGCTGGCTCTCGTGCCCGTCACCGTCCTCGTCTTCATGCTCAGTGGCTGCGGCGACGACGACGAGCCCTCCGCGGAGCCCACGACCGACGAGGCGGCACAGACCAGCCCGCCCGCACCCTGCGACCTGATCGACGAGGCCGACGTCGAGGCGGCCTTCGGCGAACCGGTGCCGGCCGGGACCGTCGGTGTGGGGGGCAACACCGAGAACGACGTGGCATGGGAGAGCAAGAACTGCGACTGGGAGCAGGACGGGGTCCTCGAGGTCCAGCTGGCGCTGGCCGAGGCGGGGGACTTCAACGCCGGCGAGGTGCTCTGCCCGGAGCTGAAGATGCTGGGCACGCTGTCGACGGCGGTGACCGACCTCGGCGAGGAGGCGTACTGGGTCGCGGACGAACGCACCGAGGCCGAGGGTCAACTGCGGATCTGCACCGACGACCTGCTGATCGACCTGGAGGTCGAAGCTCCGATCGGCAGCCGAGACCTGGAGACCCTGCGCGGGCAGACGATCACCCTGGGCCGGGTCGTGCTCGACGAGCTCGGCTGACCGCTACACCCCCAGGCCAGCGTCGCGCAGCTTGGCGACGAGGTCGTCGGGGCCGTCGAAGGTGAGGTCGCGGACCTGGGATCGGCCGTAGAGGAACATCACGAGCTCGACGACCGGACCGGAGACGGTCACCGAGGGCTCGCCGCCGCGGAGGGTGGCGCGGTCGTCGGTGTCGGTGCGGCGGATGGAGGTGGCGACGCCGGCGGGGCGGACGAGTCCGCGGCCGGCCGTCCGGATGGCGCGCCAGGCGGCGTCCAGGTCGTCGGGGTCGAGGACCCGCGGCTCCCACCCGGGCTGGGCGCGGCGCACGTCCTCGTGGTGCACGAGGTACTCCAGCGTGTTGGTGAGCACCTCGACCGGCTTCAGCGCGAACGGCGTCAGCCCGGGCGAGCTCACCGCCGACACCAGCTCGGGATAGTCGCGCCGGGCAGCGCGCGCCATCGCCGCGTCGGTCAGCTTCGCCAACGGCGGCACGAGAATGCCCGCCGCGGAGACCGGACGGTGCTCGCGCACGAACAGGTGGGCGAGCAGGTCGCGCGTCGTCCAGTCACCGCACAGCGTCGGCGCGTCCGGCCCCAGCGAGAGGGCGAGGTCGCAGAGGTCGTGGCGTTCGCGCCGCGCAAGGTTCCGGCTCACCCGGGCCACGGTAGCCACCTGCTGGGCGCGCCCGGGACCGACCCGTCGCCGCAGCAGGAGTCACCGGTTGACCGGTGACTCCTGCTCTTGCCGGCCGAAACTTCGGCTGACAAGAGCTTGATTCGGCCGACAAGTGTCGGTTTCGGAGGCGCTCAGGCCGCGGGAACCCGGAAGAGGCGCCAGATACGAGAAGCCGTCTCCTGCGGTCGGTACAGGTCTGACCACACGACGCGGATGCAGCGCCACCCGGTCAGTTCCTCGATGTGGTTCTGGCGCTGGCGCTCCCGCTCGACACAGTCGGCGATCGATTCGCCCTCACGCCGGTATCGGAGGTACTTCTCCTTGCCGTCGAACTCGAGGAACACGCCGAGCTCGGGCCACGCGAGGTCGACGCGATAGAGCGTCCGGCCCTGGTGGTCCTTGATCTCGTAGTTGACCTCGGGCCTCGGCAGGCCCTGCATCCAGCACAAGACACGGATCCGGCTCTCGCCGACCGATTCAGCGCGAGCGGAGACCAGCCGGAGTACGAGCGCCGTGCGAAGCGTGCCTGGCCAGCGATCCATGAGCGCGAGCCGCTCCTTCAGCTGCTCAAGCGTCGTGAGCCCGCGATGCAGGAGGTTGTCGATCTCGACCACACAGTGCTCGACGTCGAGCATCGTCGTCAGTTCGAGCGCTACCCGGGTCGGGCTCATGACGTCGATGCCGTCCTTCTGCATCCAGTCTCCCTCGATGAGGGTTCCTCGATGCTGGGCAATGCCGGCCTCACGTCGTCCGACACGACCGTCGGCGCGGGTCAGGTGAACCTCGGTGAGGTCGAGGTCCCAGAGGGGTGCGCCCCACGCCTGCGCGCCGCTGACGTGGCTGAGGGCGACGAGGGTCCGGGCGCGGCGTTGGGCGGCGCGGCAGAGCAGACCGTAGCGGCCGTTGTCGTCAGCTCGATCCCACTCGCACGCCAGTGCGTAGGAGCCCCACCGGACGCGCTTCAGGTAACTGGCCCGGACGAGCCGTTGCAGAGCTCGGTCGTCGTAGCCCATCGCCACTATCTCCCGACGGAGAACGATGCGATGTTCGGCACAGATGGCAGTGATGCGCGGATCCATGCGGTCACAGTCATCGGCGTGCTGATTGCGCGCATCAGCGAGCCGGCCGCCCTGTGGACAAGCCCCACCTTGTTGCTCCTGTGGACAGGTTCTGGCGATCGTCTGACCGTCGGTTGTCGATCTCGCCAGCCGACTCCTGCTCTTGCCGGCCGAAACTTCGGCTGACTAGAGCAGGAGTCACCGGCCGACCGGGGACTCCTGCACCCACCCGACTTGACCTCGACCTAGGTTGAGCAGGTGAGGTGAGGGCCCGGAATAGCCGACGCGGGCGACGGGTTGGTGGGGGTCGGAGGACGACGAGGGGACCGATGACGCAGACGGAGACGGCACCGGTGGCCGAGCGCGGACGCGCATCGACGAGCGCCGGGTTCGCCGTCCTGTGGGTCGCCATCAAGCGCGAGCCGTGGATCTTCGCGCTCTCGACGGTCGGCAGCCTGCTGTTCGGGGCTCTCACCGTCGCCGACGCCTGGGTGCTCGGGTGGGCCACCGACAACGCCGTGCTGCCGGCGTTCCGCGACGGCGAGATCGGTGCGGAGATGCTCTGGGCGATCCTGGGGCTGTTCGTGGGCGTCGCGATCCTGCGGGCCGTCGGCATCGTGGCGAGACGACTCGGCGCCGGCGTCATGCAGTACCGCATGCAGGCCCACACCCGCCGCGCGGTCACCCGCCGCTACCTCGCGCTGCCGATGGAGTGGCACCAGCGGCACCCCACCGGCCAGCTGCTCTCCAACGCCAACGCCGACGTCGAGGCGGCCTGGGGTCCGATCGCGCCGCTGCCGATGGCGGTGGGCACCGTGGCGATGATGGTGATCGCGGTGGCGCAGATGTTCTTCGCCGACCTGGTGCTCGCGGTGGTCGGGCTGCTCATCTTCCCGGCCGTGATCGCCACGAACGTCGTCTACCAGCGGCTCGCGCAGGGCTGGGCCACGCGCGCCCAGGAGCTGCGCGCCGAGCTGAGCGAGATCGCGCACGAGTCGTTCGACGGCGCCATGGTGGTGAAGACGCTCGGCCGCGAGACCGAGGAGACCCAGCGGTTCGCCGCCGTCGCCGGCGAGCTGCGCGACGTCAACGTCAAGGTCGGCCGGATCCGCGCCGCCTTCGACCCGACGCTGGCCGCGCTGCCCAACCTCGGCGTCCTGGTGGTGCTGGCGGTCGGGGTCTCGCGGGTGCTCAACGGCGACACCGCGCCCGGCGACGTCGTCACGGTGGCCTACCTGCTCACGATCGTCTCCTTCCCGATCCGCTCGATCGGCTGGCTGCTCGGCGAGTTCCCGCGCAGCGTCGTGGGCTACCGCCGCGTCGACCGCGTCCTGCGCAGCACGGGTGAGATGTCGTTCGGCGTGGCGCCGTCCCCCGACGGTCGCGGCGGCGCGCGGCTCGAGGTGCGCGGCGTCGGCTACGGCTACGCGGCCGACCAGCAGGTGCTCGACGGCCTCGACTTCACCGTCGAGCCCGGCCGCACCGTGGCGCTGGTGGGTGCCACGGCCTCGGGCAAGAGCACGATCACCACGCTGCTCACCCGCATGGTCGACCCCCGCGACGGCGTGGTGGTGGTCGACGGCACCGACCTGCGCGACCTCGCCCCCGGCGAGCTCGCGCGGATCGTCGCGATCGTGCCCCAGACCGCGTTCCTCTTCGACGACACCGTGCGCGGCAACGTCACGCTCGGTGCCGACGTCACCGACGACGAGGTGTGGGCCGCGCTGCGCACCGCCCAGGCCGACGGCTTCGTCGCGGCGCTGCCGCACGGTCTCGACACCCAGCTCGGCGAGCGCGGCACCTCGCTCTCAGGCGGCCAGCGGCAGCGGATCTCCCTGGCCCGGGCACTGGTGCGGCGCCCGCGGCTGCTGATCCTCGACGACGCCACGTCGGCGGTCGACCCGGAGGTCGAGGCGCGGATCCTCGCGGCGCTGCGCGAGGCCCACGACGGGCAGAGCGCCGACACCACCCTGGTCGTCGTCGCCTACCGCAAGGCGACGATCGGCCTCGCCGACGAGGTGCTGCACCTCGACGGCGGCCGGATCGTCGACCGCGGACCCCACCTCGAGCTGCTCGCGCGCTCGCCCGCCTACGCCGACCTCGTCAACGCCTACGAGCAGGAGCAGGAGGCGCGCACATGAGCGTCTCCGGCACGATCCTGAGCAGTGGCGAGGACGTCGGCGCGATGGAGACGATCCGCCGCGGCCTGCGCCACAGCCCGGAGCTCACCGAGGGCATCCGCGGCACGCTGGTGCTGGCCGTCATCGCCTCGATGGGCCAGGTGGTGGTCCCGATCGCCGTGCAGCAGACCCTCGACCGCGGCCTCAACGGCCCGAACGGCCCCGACGTCTCCTTCACCGTGCTGATGGGCGTCCTGGCCGGTGTCGCGATCGTGCTCACCAGCTGGGCCTCCTACAAGATGACGAGCCGTCTGTTCACCGCCTCCGAGCGCGGGCTCGCGACGCTGCGCGTCAAGGCCTTCCGCCACGTGCACGACCTCCCGCTGCTCACCCAGACCACCGAGCGCCGCGGCGCACTGGTCTCGCGGGTCACCAGCGACGTCGACCAGGTGAGCCAGTTCCTCGTGTTCGGCGGTCTCCTGTTCGTCGTCAGCGTCGGCCAGGTGCTGGTGGCCACCGTGGTGATGGTCGTCTACTCCTGGCAGCTCGCGATCGTGGTCTGGGTCGCCTTCGCCCCGCTGTTCCTCAGCCTGCGCTACTTCCAGCGCAAGCTCTCCGACGCCTACGGCACGGTGCGCCGCCAGGTCGGCGTCCTGCTGTCGGCGATCTCCGAGCCGGTGGTCGGGGCGTCGGTGGTGCGGTCCTACGCCGTGGAGTCCCGCACCCAGGCACGCATCGACGAGGCCGTGGCCGCCCACCAGTCCGCCAGCACCCGCGCCCAGGGCTTCACCGCGGTCTCGTTCTCGCTCGGCGGTCTCTCGGCCGGCCTGGCGAACGCCGGCGTGCTCATCGTCGGCATCTGGCTCGGGTTCGCCGGCGACATCACCGCCGGCGAGGTGCTGGCCTTCGCGTTCCTCGTCACGCTGTTCGTCGGCCCGGTGCAGCTCGGCACCCAGATCCTCACCGACGCCCAGCTCGCCATCGCCGGCTGGCGCCGGGTGATCGGCATCCTCGACACCCCGGCCGACCTCGTCGACCCCGGACCCGACGCCCACGTGCTGCCGCGCGGCCCCATCGACGTCCGCTTCGACGGCGTCGAGTTCGCCTACCCGGGCGGCCCGCCCGTGCTGCTCGACGTCTCCCTCGACATCGACGCCGGAAGTCGGGTCGCGATCGTCGGCGAGACCGGCTCGGGCAAGTCCACCTTCGCCAAGCTGCTCACCCGGCTGATGGATCCCACCCGCGGCACGGTGCTGCTCGACGGCATCGACGTGCGCGAGGTGGCCCAGTCGTCGCTGCGCTCCAGCGTGGTGCTGGTGCCGCAGGAGGGGTTCCTGTTCGACGACACCCTGGCCGCCAACGTGCGCTACGGCCGCCTCGACGCCGACGAGGCCACGATCCTCGCCAGCGCCGACGAGCTGGGCCTGAGCGACTGGGTGGCCTCGCTGCCGCGCGGTCTCGACACCCAGGTCGGCCAGCGGGGCGAGTCGCTGTCGGCGGGGGAGCGGCAGCTGGTGGCGCTGCTCCGTGCGCACCTGGCCGACCCCGACCTGCTCGTGCTCGACGAGGCCACCAGCGCCGTCGACCCCGCCCTGGAGATGCGGATCGGCCGTGCGCTGGAGCGGCTGATGGCCGGCCGCACCTCGGTCACCATCGCCCACCGGCTCTCCACCGCCGAGAACGCCGACGAGGTCGTCGTCGTCGACGCCGGCCGGATCGTGCAGCGCGGCCCGCACGCCGAGCTCGTCACCGAGGCGGGCAGCGTGTACGCCGGACTGCACGCCTCGTGGATCGCACAACACAGCGCTGCGCGATGATCGACCCATGCCTCTCGACCCCGCCGTGGCCGCGCGCCTGAAGCGCACCGACCAGGGCCTCGTCGCCGCCGTCGTGCAGCAGCACGACACCGGCGAGGTGCTGATGCACGCCTGGATGGACGACGAGGCGCTGCACCGCACCCTCACCACGGGCCGCGCCACCTACTGGAGCCGCTCCCGCGGCACCCTCTGGGTCAAGGGGGAGACCTCCGGGCACCGGCAGTGGGTGCGCGAGGTGCGGCTCGACTGCGACGGCGACACGGTGCTGGTGACGGTCGACCAGGAGGGCCCGGCGTGCCACACCGGCACCCGCACCTGCTTCGACGACGGGCTGCTCGAGGTGACCCGTGGCTGAGCGCGACTCCCGCGGCTTCGGCGTCACCGTGGTCGTCGGGCTGGCGGGCAGCGGCGGTGCGGCCGTGGCCGGCGCCCAGCCCTGGGCCGACACCGACGACGCCACCGGCAGCGCCGCCGTCAGCGCGCTCGGCAACGCGATCGCCGAGGCGTCGGCGCCGCTCGTGACGGCGCTCGCGCTGGTGGCGCTGGCGTCGTGGGGCGTCGTGCTCGTCACCCGCGGCCGGTTCCGCAAGGTGGTGGCCGCGTTGGACCTGGTGGCGTCGGCGTTCCTGGTCGTGGCCGCCGTCGTGGTGTGGACGGCGGCCCCGAGCGTGGTGCACGACGCCCTCGTCGACCGCGGCGTCCCGGACCCGCAGGTGGGCCGCACCGCCTGGTCCTACCTCGGGGTGCTGGCGGCGCTGGTGGCCGTCGGCGCCGCCGCCACCGGCGTCCGCCGGGTCGGGAGCTGGCCCGAGATGGGGCGGCGCTACGACGCGCCCGCGGCCGGCACCACGAGCGCCGCGCCGGTCGAGGAGCAGAGCAACGTCGAGGTGTGGCGCTCGCTGGACGAGGGCAACGACCCGACGGCCGACACCTCCCACAAATCGGCAGACGGTGACCGAGACCCCGGACCCGCCCACTAGGATTCGGCACGGACCGAGACCGATCCCACGAAGGAGCCTGCATGTCCGCGAACCACGGCAACACCCCGGCCGCCTGGACCGCCGTGGTGGTGGGACTGGTCGGGTTCGTGGTCGGCGGGGCCGGGCTCATGCTCGACCCGGTGAGCTACCCGATCTTCTGGGTTGGCGTGGCGATCACCGTGGCGGGCGGCGTGCTCTTCATGATCATGGCCAAGATGGGGCTGCACGAGTCATGACTGCCGTGCAGGCCTTCGCTCCCACCGAGCCGCTTCCCCCGCGGCAGCGGCGGCTGATCGGTCCGCTGGCCACGATCGGCGGCCTCGCGGCTGCGTCCCTCGCGCTGCACCTCCGCGACCCGCACGCCCACGGCTCGTGGGGGCTCTGCCCGAGCTCCACCATCTTCGGCATCGACTGCCCGGGCTGCGGTGGCCTGCGCGGCGTCAACGACCTCACGAACTTCCGGTTCGTCGACGCGGCGTCGAGCAACCTGCTGCTGGTGATCGCGCTGCCGTTCGCGATCTTCTACCTCGCCCGGTGGGCGGTCGACGCCTGGCGCGGCGTCCGACGGACGCCGTCCGCGCCGTCGCTCCCGCTGATCGCGGGCCTCGTCGTGGTGGTGCTGACGTTCACGGTGCTGAGGAACCTCGCACCGTTCGGGTGGCTGGCGGCCTGACGAGCTCGCCGCCAACCACCCGCGGTGCCGACCGGGGTGTGGCTCAGTAGTCGGTGTAGTAGTTGCTCTCGAACGTGCCGGTGCCGATGAGGATCCAGTAGATGACCGCGAGCACGAGCGTCACGATGCCGAGGATGAGGCCGGCCTTCGCGAGCCCGTCACCCTTCTTGGCGCCGCCGGACTCAGCGATCTCCTTGCGGCCGAGGAAGCCGAGGACGATCGCGGCGAGCGAGAAGACGACGCAGCCGCAGCACGGGATGGCGACGATGCCGGTGACCAGGGAGATGATCGCCATCACCGAGGTCTTCTGCTCCTGGCCGCCGTACCCGCCGCCGCCGTAGGGCTGGCCGCCCGGAGGCTGACCGCCGTAGGGCGGCTGCTGACCGCCCGGGGGCTGACCGCCCGGCGGCTGACCGCCGTAGGGCGGCTGACCCGGAGGCTGGTCGGAGGGAGGGTAGTTGCTCATGATGATGTCCCTTCGCGTTGGCCCGGACCCCTGCCGGGCGGGCGACTTCGGAGACCCTAGTACCTGCGTGCCAGACTTTGCAGTCACCCCACGCCCGCCCCAAGACAAGCCGCCGAACTGCCGAGGAGCCTTCCGATGTCCGTGCTCGACGACATCGTCGCCGGTGTGCGGGAGGACCTCGAAGCACGGCAGGACGCCGTCCCGCTTGCCGACCTGCGGGCGGCGCTGGCCGACGTCGACCCGCCCCGCGACCCGATGCCGCACCTGCGCGCGCCCGGGTCGAGCGTGATCGCCGAGGTGAAGCGGCGCAGCCCGAGCAAGGGCGACCTCGGCGACATCCCCGACCCGGCAGCCCTCGCCGCCGCGTACGCCGCCGGTGGCGCGGCCGCGGTGAGCGTGCTCACCGAGCAGCGGCGATTCGGCGGCAGCCTCGACGACCTGCGTGCAGTGCGGGCGGCGGTCGACGTGCCGGTGCTCCGCAAGGACTTCGTGGTCACGAGCTACCAGGTCGTCGAGGCCCGCGCTGCCGGCGCCGACCTGGTACTGCTGATCGTCGCTGCGCTCGACGACGACCTGCTGCGGCGGCTCCACGACGAGGCCCGCGAGCTCGGCCTCACCGTGCTCGTGGAGGTGCACGACGAGGCCGAGGCCGAGCGGGCGGTGGCGCTCGGCGCCGAGCTGGTCGGCGTCAACGCGCGCAACCTGAAGACCCTCGCCGTCGACGACGACACGTTCGGCCGGCTCGCGCCGCACCTGCGCTCGGTCGACCAGGGGCGGGTGCTCGTGGCCGAGTCCGGCATCACCGGACCCCACGACGTCAAGCGGTTCGTGGCCGAGGGCGCGCACGGCGTCCTGGTGGGCGAGGCGCTGGTGAAGGACGGCCACCCGCGCGAGGCCGTGGCCGAGATGACGGGAGTGGTGGCATGACCAGCCCGAATGCCTGGGACGCCGACGAGCACGGCTGGTTCGGCGACTTCGGGGGCCGGTTCATGCCTGAGGCCCTCATGGCCGCCCTCGACGAGCTCGACGCCGCCTACCGCGACGCGTGGGCCGACCCGGCGTTCCGCGACGAGCTCGACACGATCATGCGCGAGTACGCCGGCACCCCGAGCCTGCTCTACGACGCCGCGCGGCTCACCCAGCACGTGGGCGGCGCCCGGATCCTGCTGAAGCGCGAGGACCTGAACCACACCGGCGCCCACAAGATCCGCAACGTGCTCGGCCAGGCGCTGCTCACCCGCCGGATGGGCAAGACCCGGGTGATCGCCGAGACCGGCGCGGGCCAGCACGGCGTGGCGAGCGCCACCGCGGCGGCCTACTTCGGCCTCGACTGCACGGTCTACATGGGCTCGGTCGACACCAAGCGGCAGGCGCTCAACGTGGCCCGGATGCAGCTGCTCGGCACCAAGGTCGTGCCGGTCGACTCCGGCAGCGCCACCCTCAAGGACGCCATCAACGAGGCGCTGCGCGACTGGGTGGCCACCGTCGACCACACGGCGTACCTGTTCGGCACCGCCGCAGGCCCGCACCCGTTCCCGAGCATGGTGCGCGACTTCACCCGCAGCATCGGCGACGAGGCCCGCGCGCAGTGCCTCGAGCTCGCCGGCCGGCTGCCGGACGCCGTCGCGGCCTGCGTGGGCGGTGGGTCCAACGCCATCGGGCTGTTCACCGCGTTCCTCGACGACGCCGACGTCGCGCTGCACGGGTTCGAGCCCGGCGGCGAGGGCGTCGACTCCGGCCGGCACGCCGCCACCATCACCGCCGGCGACCCCGGCGTCCTGCACGGCGCCCGCACCTTCGTGCTGCAGGACGAGGACGGCCAGACCATCGAGTCCCACTCGATCTCCGCCGGCCTCGACTACCCGGGCGTCGGGCCGCAGCACGCCCACCTGGCCAAGAGCGGCCGGGCCGACTACGTGCCCGTCACCGACGCCGCCGCCATGGACGCGCTGCAGCTGCTGGCCCGCACCGAGGGCATCATCGCCGCCATCGAGTCGGCGCACGCGCTGGCCGGCGCCGTCGACATCGCCCGCGAGCTCGGGCCCCGCGGGCTGGTGCTCGTGAACCTCTCCGGCCGGGGCGACAAGGACATGGAGACCGCGATGCGGTGGTTCGGCCTGGGCGACGCATGACAGTCGGCACCGCCTTCGACCAGGCGAGGGCCGACGGTCGCGCCGCGCTCGTCGGCTATCTGCCCGCCGGCTTCCCCGACGTCGCCGGCGGCATCGCCGCGCTCACCGCGCTGGTCGACGCCGGCTGCGACGCCATCGAGATCGGGCTGCCCTACAGCGACCCGGTGATGGACGGTCCCACCATCCAGGACGCCGCCCAGCGCGCGCTCGACGGCGGCGTCCGCACAGCGGACGTGCTGCGCACCGTGGAGGCCGTGGCCGCCACCGGCACGCCCACGCTGGTGATGACCTACTGGAACCCGATCGAGCGGTACGGCGTGGCTCGGTTCGCCGCCGACCTCGCGAGCGCCGGGGGAGCGGGCCTCATCACCCCCGACCTCACCCCCGACTTCGCCCCCGAGTGGATCGCCGCCGCCGACGACCACGACCTCGACAAGGTCTTCCTCGTGGCGCCGTCCTCCACCGACGCGCGGATCGCGATGACCACCGCCGCCTGCCGCGGCTTCGTGTACGCCACCGCCGTCATGGGCGTCACCGGCGCCCGCACCACAGCCAGCGAGCTCGCCGAGCCCCTCGTCGCCCGCACCAAGGCGAGCACCGACCTGCCGGTCGGCGTCGGGGTCGGGGTGAGCGACGGCGACCAGGCCGCCGCGATCGCGCGGTTCGCCGACGGCGTGATCGTCGGCTCGGCCTTCGTGCGCACCCTGCTCGACCACCCCGACGACCGGACGGCCGGGCTGCGGGCGCTCACCGCCCTCGCCGAGGACCTGGCGAGTGGGGTGCGGCGTGCGTAACACGCTCGCCGTCGTCCTGCTCGTCGTCCTGGCCGCAGTGACGGCGGGCTGCGGCGACGACGACCCGCCGCCGTTCAGCGGCACGGTGCTCGACAACCCGTACCGGGTGCCCGACACCGACCTCACCGACACCGACGGCCAGCCGTTCTCGCTCGCCGACGACACCGACAGGAGGCTCACGCTCGTCTTCTTCGGATACGTGAACTGCCCCGACATCTGTCCGGCGGTGCTCAACCGTCTGGCCTCCTCGCTCACCCGGCTCGACGACGCCGACCGCGACGAGGTGCAGGTGGTGTTCGTGACCAGCGACCCCGAGCGCGACACCCCGGAGCTGATCCGCGAGTACCTCGACCGGTTCGACTCCTCGTTCGTCGGCCTCACCAGCGACCTCGACACCATCATCGACGTCGGGCGCGACCTGGCGGTCGGCATCGACCGCGACGACCCGGGCGGCCACACCACCACGATCCTCGGCATCGACAGCGCCGACGAGGCGCCGGTGTTCTGGCGGCAGGACACCTCGCCCTCGCAGTACGCCGCCGACATCCACACCCTGCTCGCCTGACCGAGCCCTGATCCAGCTAAGGAATACTCCCCGCCCGTGACGCTCCCGCTGTCGATCCCCAGCCCCAGCGACGGGGTCTGGGACCTCGGTCCGCTGCCGATCCGCGGCTACGCGCTGGCGATCATCCTCGGCATCGTCGCGGCGATCTGGCTGAGCGAGCGCCGCTGGCAGGCGCGCGGCGGCCGGGCCGGCGAGATCCAGGACCTCGCGGTGTGGGCGGTGCCGTTCGGGCTGGTGGGGGCCCGGCTCTACCACGTGGCCACCGACTCCGGCCGCTACTTCGGCGAGGGCGGCTCGCCGATCGAGGCGCTCTACCTGTGGCGGGGCGGCCTCGGCGTCTGGGGCGCGATCGCGATGGGCGCGCTCGGCGTGTGGATCGGCGCGCGCCGCAAGGGCATCCGGATGGGGCCGCTCGCCGACGCGTGCGCGCCCGGCCTGCTCCTCGCCCAGGCGGTGGGCCGCTGGGGCAACTGGTTCAACCAGGAGCTCTACGGCCGGCCCACCGACCTGCCGTGGGGTCTCGAGATCGACCCCGAGCACCGGGTCCCCGGCTACGAGGACGTCGCGACCTTCCACCCCACGTTCCTCTACGAGTGCCTCTGGAACCTCGGCGGTGTGGCGCTGATCATCTGGGCCGAGCGCCGCTTCAAGCTCGGCTACGGCCGGGTGTTCGCGCTCTACGTGATGGTGTACACGGCCGGTCGCGGCTGGATCGAGTACCTGCGCATCGACACCGTCGAGCTCGACGACGTCGGCGGCCTGAGGTTCAACGTCTGGACGTCGATCGTGCTCTTCGTGGCCTCGGCCGCCTACCTGGTGTGGAGCAACCGCCGCCACCCCGGCCCCGACCCCGACCTCTACCGCCCCGGCTCCGGCCCCGAGGTCGGTGACGAGACCGAGGACGAGCCGACGGACAAGGCGGAGGACGAGGCGGAGGACGACACCGAGGACGACACCGAGGACGACACCGAGGACGAACCCGACGACGAACCCGAGGACGCCGCGCCACCGCGAGACGGCGCCTAGCGCCACACCTGTCCACGGTGAGGATCGTCGCGCGGGGCGGGCGGTAACGCTGTAGTAACCTGGCCGCTCCGCCGCGTGGGCCAACGAAGTCCCTGCGTCCCACCAGTTGTCACCCGAGGCCGGGGTGCGATCCATGGCCTCACGGCAACCGTCGTCGACGGGAGGACCCCAGTGCCCTCTTCGCCCACGTCCCGCCCCGCCGAGGGGCTCTACGACCCGGCCTTCGAGCACGACGCGTGCGGGGTCGCCTTCGTGGCCACGCTCACCGGCGAGGCCTCGCACGACATCGTGCAGAAGTCACTGACGGCGCTCCGCAACCTCGACCACCGCGGTGCCGCGGGCGCCGAGCCGAACTCCGGTGACGGCGCCGGCATCCTCATGCAGATCCCCGACGGCTTCCTGCGCGAGGTCGCCGCGGACGCCGGCGTCGAGCTGCCCGGTCGCGGCGCCTACGCGGTGGGCACCGCCTTCCTGCCGGGCGACGACGACGACGTCGCCAAGACCCGCAAGCGGATCGAGGAGCTCGCCGAGGAGGAGGGGCTCGCCGTGCTCGGGTGGCGCGACGTGCCGGTGCAGCCCGACACGCTCGGCTCGACGGCGCGCTCGGTGATGCCGTCGTTCAGCCAGCTGTTCGTGGCGGGGGCGGGCAGCGGCTCACCGGCATGGCGCTGGAGCGGCTGGCTTACTGCCTGCGCAAGCGCGCCGAGCGCGAGACCGACGTGTACTTCCCGTCGCTGTCGAGCCGCACCCTGGCCTACAAGGGCATGCTCACCACCGAGCAGCTCGACCACTTCTACCCCGACCTGGTCGACGAGCGGATCGCCTCGGCCGTCGCCGTCGTGCACTCGCGGTTCTCCACCAACACCTTCCCGAGCTGGCCGCTGTCGCACCCGTTCCGGTTCATCGCCCACAACGGCGAGATCAACACCGTGATGGGCAACCGCAACTGGATGCGGGCCCGCGAGGCGCTGCTCGACTCCGACCTGATCCCGGGCGACCTCGACCGGCTGTTCCCGATCTGCACCCCCGGCGCGAGCGACTCGGCGTCCTTCGACGAGGTGCTCGAGCTGCTCCACATGGGCGGGCGCAGCCTGCCCCACTCCGTGCTCATGATGATCCCGGAGGCATGGGAGAACCACGACGAGATGGACAAGGCGCGGCGCGACTTCTACGCCTTCCACTCCGCGCTGATGGAGCCGTGGGACGGCCCGGCGTGCGTGGTGTTCACCGACGGCTCGCAGGTGGGCGCGGTGCTCGACCGCAACGGGCTGCGGCCGTCGCGCTACTGGGTCACCGACGACGGCCTCGTGGTGCTGGCCTCCGAGGTCGGCGTGCTCGACCTCGACCCCGCGAGCATCGTGCGCAAGGGCCGGCTCCAGCCGGGCCGGATGTTCCTCGTCGACACCGACGAGCACCGGATCATCGAGGACGAGGAGATCAAGGCCGAGCTGGCCGCCGAGAACCCGTACGGCGAGTGGCTGCACGCCGGCCTCATCCACCTCGACGACGTCCCGGCGCGCGAGCACATCGTGCACACCCACGCCTCGGTCACCCGCCGCCAGCAGATCTTCGGCTACACCGAGGAGGAGCTGCGGGTGCTGCTGACGCCGATGGCCAACACCGGCGGCGAGGCGCTCGGCTCGATGGGCACCGACACCCCCATCGCGGCGCTGAGCGACAAGCCCCGGCTGCTGTTCGACTACTTCAGCCAGCTGTTCGCCCAGGTCACCAACCCACCGCTCGACGCGATCCGCGAGGAGCTCGTCACCTCGCTCAGCGGCACCATCGGCCCGGAGGCCAACCTGCTCGAGCCGGCGCCGGCGTCGTGTCGCCAGGTGGTGCTGCCGTTCCCCGTGTTCGACAACGACGACCTCGCCAAGATCCGCCACATCAACCGCGACGGCGACATGCCGGGCTTCATCACCCACGTCTCCCGCGGCCTCTACGACGTGGCCGGCGGGGGAGAGGCGCTGGCGCGGCGGCTCGACGAGATCTGCGCGGAGGTGTCCGAGGCGATCGCCGGCGGCGCCCGCGTCATCGTGCTCTCCGACCGCCACGCCGACGCCGACCTGGCGCCGATCCCGTCGTTGCTGCTCACCGGCGCGGTGCACCACCACCTGGTGCGCGAGAAGACCCGTACCCAGGTCGGGCTCCTCATCGAGGCGGGCGACGTCCGCGAGGTGCACCACGTGGCGCTCCTCGTCGGCTACGGCGCCGCCGCGGTCAACCCCTACCTGGCGATGGAGTCGGTCGAGGACCTGGCGCGCGAGGGCTACTTCGTCTCCCTCGAGCCCGAGGACGCCGTCAAGAACCTCATCAAGGGGCTCGGCAAGGGCGTCCTCAAGGTGATGTCGAAGATGGGCGTCTCCACCGTCGCGTCCTACACGGGCGCCCAGATCTTCGAGAGCGTCGGCCTGTCGCAGGACGTGATCGACCGCTACTTCACCGGCACCACCTCCAAGCTCGGCGGCGTGGGCCTCGACGTGCTGGCCGAGGAGGTGGCCAAGCGGCACGCGACGGCGTACCCGCGCGGCGGCGTGCTGCCCACCCACCGTCGCCTCGAGATCGGCGGCGAGTACCAGTGGCGCCGCGACGGCGAGCCGCACCTGTTCGACCCCGAGACCGTGTTCCGGCTCCAGCACTCCACGCGCACCCAGCGCTACGACATCTTCAAGCAGTACACGGCCGCCGTCGACGAGCAGGCGGCCCGGCTGATGACGCTGCGCGGGCTGTTCCGCTTCAAGGGCGGGCACCTCACCGGCCGCGACCCGGTGCCGATCGAGGAGGTCGAGCCGGTCAGCGAGATCGTCAAGCGGTTCTCCACCGGCGCGATGTCGTACGGCTCGATCTCGCAGGAGGCGCACGAGACGCTCGCCATCGCGATGAACCGGCTGGGCGGCAAGTCCAACACCGGCGAGGGCGGCGAGGACGCCGACCGCCTCTACGACCCCGAGCGCCGCAGCTCGATCAAGCAGGTCGCCTCCGGTCGGTTCGGCGTCACCTCGGAGTACCTCACCAACTCCGACGACATCCAGATCAAGATGGCCCAGGGCGCCAAGCCCGGCGAGGGCGGGCAGCTGCCCGGCAACAAGGTGTACCCGTGGGTGGCGAAGACGCGGTACTCGACGCCCGGCGTCGGCCTCATCAGCCCGCCCCCGCACCACGACATCTACTCGATCGAGGACCTCGCCCAGCTCATCCACGACCTCAAGAACGCGAACCCCGAGGCGCGGGTGCACGTGAAGCTGGTCTCCGAGGTCGGGGTCGGCACCGTCGCCGCCGGTGTCTCCAAGGCGCACGCCGACGTCGTCCTCATCTCCGGGCACGACGGCGGCACAGGAGCCTCGCCGCTCACCTCGCTCAAGCACGCCGGCGGGCCGTGGGAGCTCGGCCTCGCCGAGACCCAGCAGACGCTGCTGCTCAACGGGCTGCGCGACCGGATCGTCGTGCAGACCGACGGCCAGCTCAAGACCGGTCGCGACGTCGTGATCGCCGCGCTGCTCGGCGCCGAGGAGTACGGCTTCGCCACCGCGCCGCTGGTGGTGTCGGGCTGCATCCTCATGCGGGTCTGCCACCTCGACACGTGTCCCGTCGGCGTCGCCACCCAGAACCCGGTGCTCCGCGAGCGCTTCACCGGCAAGGCGGAGTACGTCGTCACCTTCTTCGAGTACATCGCCGAGGAGGTGCGCGAGCTGCTCGCCGCGCTCGGCTTCCGCACCCTCGAGGAGGCGATCGGCGAGGTGGGCTCGCTCGAGATCGCGGAGGCCGTCAACCACTGGAAGGCCTCGGGCCTCGACCTCACGCCGATCCTCCACCAGGTCGACTTCAGCCACTTCCCCGACCAGGACCGGCACTGCACGAAGACGCAGGACCACGGGCTGGCGAAGTCGCTCGACGTCACCGAGCTGGTGCCGCTGGCCCAGCCGGCGCTGGAGAGCGGCGAGCCGGTGCGCGCGCAGGTGAAGGTGCGCAACGTGAACCGCACCGTCGGCACGATCCTCGGCCACGAGGTCACCAAGCGCTACGGCGGCGACGGGCTGCCCGAGGGCACGATCGACCTCACCCTCACCGGCTCGGCCGGCCAGTCGTTCGGCGCGTTCCTGCCGCGCGGCATCACGCTGCGGCTCGAGGGCGACGCCAACGACTACGTCGGCAAGGGACTCTCCGGCGGCCGGCTCGTCATCCGGCCCGACCGGGCGGCCACCTTCGAGTCCGACAAGCACATCATCGCCGGCAACACGATCGCGTACGGCGCGACGTCCGGGCGGATCTTCCTGCGCGGCGGGGTGGGGGAGCGGTTCGCCGTCCGCAACTCCGGCGCGTGGCTGGTCACCGAGGGCGTGGGCGACCACGGCTGCGAGTACATGACCGGCGGCCGCGTCGTGGTGCTCGGCAAGACCGGCCGCAACTTCGCGGCGGGGATGTCGGGCGGCGTCGCGTGGGTGCTCGACCTCAAGCACCACCGGGTCAACCGCGAGCTCGTCGAGCTCGGGCCGGTCACCGCCGAGGCCGCTGCCGAGCTCGAGGAGCTCGTGCGCCAGCACCACGAGGAGACCGGCTCCGAGGTGGCCGGGGCGCTGCTCGCCGACTGGGAGACCTCGCTCACCCGCTTCACCGAGGTGATGCCGCGCGACTACCGGATCGTGCTCGAGGCCAAGGCGAAGGCCGAGGCCGACGGTCTCGACGAGAAGGAGACCGCCCACGCGATGATGGAGGCCCTCCATGGCTGACCCGAAGGGCTTCCTGAAGCACGGCCGCGAGGTCGCGACCCGCCGTCCGGTGGAGGAGCGGGTCAACGACTGGGACGAGGTCTACCCCGACGGCATCGGCCGCGCGCTGCTGCCGATCATCAGCACCCAGGCCGGGCCGCTGCATGGACTGCGGCATCCCGTTCTGCCACCAGGGCTGCCCGCTCGGCAACCTCATCCCCGAGTGGAACGACCTGGTCTGGCGCGACGACTGGGAGGGCGCGATCGAGCGCCTGCACGCCACCAACAACTTCCCGGAGTTCACCGGCCGGCTGTGCCCGGCTCCCTGCGAGCCGGCGTGCGTGCTCGGCATCAACCAGGACCCGGTCACGATCAAGAACGTCGAGGTCGCGATCATCGACAAGGCGTGGGAGTCGGGCCTGGTGCGGCCGCAGGCGCCGGAGTGGCTGTCGGGGCGCACCGTCGCCGTCGTCGGCTCCGGACCCGCGGGGTTGGCCGCCGCCCAGCAGCTCACCCGGGCCGGCCACACCGTCGCCGTCTACGAGCGCGACGACAAGATCGGCGGCCTGCTGCGCTACGGCATCCCCGAGTTCAAGATGGAGAAGAAGCACCTCGACCGGCGCCTGCAGCAGATGAAGCGTGAGGGCACCGTGTTCCGCGCCGGCGTCGAGGTCGGCGCCGAGGGTTCGGGCCTCACCGGGGCCGAGCTGCGCGAGCGCTACGACGCCCTGGTGATCGCCACCGGCGCCACCGAGCCGCGCGACCTGACGGTGCCGGGGCGGGAGCTGGCGGGCATCCACCAGGCGATGGAGTACCTGCCGCAGTCGAACCGGGTCTCGCTCGGCGAGTGACCGTCGAGGACCAGATCCGCGCCGACGACAAGCACGTCGTGATCATCGGCGGCGGCGACACCGGCGCCGACTGCCTCGGCACCGCGACGCGCCAGGGCGCGGCCTCGATCACGCAGCTGGAGATCATGCCGGAGCCGCCCGAGTCGCGGCCCGCCGGACAGCCGTGGCCCACCTACCCGATGGTCTTCCGGGTCTCCTCCGCCCACGAGGAGGCCGGTGAGCGGGTCTACGCCGTCTCCACCCAGGAGTTCCTCGCCGACGACGACGGCAACGTGCGCGCGCTGCGCCTCGTCGACGTCGTGTTCGAGGGCGGCCGCCCCACCGAGATCGAGGGCAGCGAGCGCGAGATCCCCGCCGACCTGGTGCTCTTCGCGATGGGCTTCCTCGGCCCCGAGAAGCCCGGCCTGGTCGAGCAGCTCGGCGTCGACCTCGACGAGCGCGGCAACGTCGCCCGCGACAAGGCCTACATGACCTCGGTCCCCGGCGTCTTCGCCGCCGGCGACGCCGGCCGCGGCCAGTCCCTCATCGTCTGGGCCATCGCCGAGGGCCGGGCTGCTGCCGCTGCGGTGGACGAGTACCTCACGGGCTCGACCGCGCTGCCCTCACCGATACCGCCGACCGCGAGACCTCTGGTCGTCTGACGCGCCGACCCGTCAGGAATGCGCTGACCCGTCACTTGTACGACTGACGGGTCAGTGCACGAGTGACGGGTCAGCGTCAGGCGAGATGCTCGCCGAGGAACCGCATCTGCGCCGGCTCCTTGCGGCGGAAGAAGCCGGCGTCGTGGCCGCCGGGCTCGATGTCGCCGGACACGTCGGCGTCGTCGTCGAAGCCGGCGATGTAGTCCTCGACGTCGCGATAGAACGGGTCGCCGGTGCCGATGTCGATGCGCACGGGGATACCGGTCAGGTCGTCCTGGGAGTCGTAGACGCTGAACTCCTCGTACTCCGCCGCGTCCTCGAAGCCGGTCTTTCTGGCGTCGTCGGGGTCCTTCCACAGAGCGGGGGCGCAGACCGCGACGGCCGCCACCCGCTCCGGGGCGAGCTGGGCGGCCAGCCGGAGCGCCCCGTACCCGCCCATCGACCAGCCGAGGAACCCGATCCGCGAGGTGTCGAGGTCGTCGCGGTCGGCGAGCATCGGCAGCAGCTCGTCGGTCACCATGGCGCCGGCGTCCTCGCCACTAGGGCGCTCGTGCCAGTAGGTGCGGCCGCCGTCGACTGTGGCGATCGCGAACGGCGGCACGCCGTCGGCCACCGCCGCGGCGAGGAACTGCGGCAGCCCGAAGTTCGGGCCGAGCAGGCTGGCGTGGCTGCCGCCGAGGGCGTGGAGCGCGACGACGAGGGGGAGCGGGCCGTCGACGTCGGGCGGGCGGGTGAGACCCCAGCCCACCTCCTGCCCGAGCCGGGCCTCGGAGACGAACGACCCGGTGACCACCGGCCCCGGCTCGACGTCCGGCACCACGCCGTCCTCGCCGTTGAGGCCCAGGTGCTTCTGGAGGAACGGCCGCCCGGGCAGCACCCCCTGCTGCACCCCGGCGGCACCGGCGGCGCCGACCACGACCACGGCGCCGCCGCCGACGAGGACGGTGCGTCGGCTCAACACTGGTCCAGACTCGCACCCCGGTCGTTGTTGGAACGTTCCAACCAGGTCTAGGCTCGCCGACGTGCGAAGAGCGAAGATCGTGTGCACCCTCGGCCCGGCCACCAGCAGTGAGCGCCGGATCCGCGAGCTCGTGTACGCCGGCATGGACGTCGCCCGGCTCAACATGAGCCACGGCACCCACGACGACCACGCGGAGAGCTACCGGCTCGTGCGGCAGGCGGCCGACGGCGCCGGGCGGGGTGTGGCGATCTTCGCCGACCTCCAGGGCCCGAAGATCCGCCTCGGCACCTTCGCCGACAAGCAGGTCAAGCTCGACCGCGGGCAGCGCTGGACCATCACCACGCGCGACGTCCCGGGCGACGCCGAGGTCGCGAGCACCACCTACGAGGGTCTGCCCGGCGACGTCAAGGCCGGCGACCCGCTCCTCATCGACGACGGCAAGGTGCGGCTGCGCGTCGTCGAGGTCACCGACACCGACGTCGTGACCGAGGTGCTGGTGGGCGGCCCGGTGAGCAACCACAAGGGCATCAACCTGCCGGGGGTCGCCGTCTCGGTGCCGGCGCTGTCGGAGAAGGACGAGGAGGACCTGCGGTTCGCGCTGAGCCTCAGCGTCGACTTCGTGGCACTCAGCTTCGTCCGCAACGCCAGCGACGTCGAGGACGTCCGCCGGATCATGCGCGACGTCGGGATGCTCGTGCCGGTGATCGCCAAGATCGAGAAGCCGCAGGCGATCGAGAACCTCGACGAGGTGATCGAGGCGTTCGACGGCTTCATGGTCGCGCGCGGCGACCTCGGCGTGGAGTGCCCGCTCGAGGAGGTGCCGTTCCTCCAGAAGCAGGTGGCCGAAAAGGCGCGGATCAACGCCAAGCCGGTGATCGTCGCCACCCAGATGCTGGAGTCGATGATCACCAACCCCCAGCCCACGCGGGCCGAGGCGAACGACGTCGCGAACGCCGTCCTCGACGGCGCCGACGCGGTGATGCTCTCCGGCGAGACCAGCGTGGGCGACCACCCGATCCACACCGTGGAGACCATGGCGCGGATCATCGCCGCCACCGAGGCCCACGCCTTCGACGACACCGGCTACGCCGGCTACGACAAGATCGAGTGGGACCCCCACACCCGCGGCGGCGTGATCGCCAAGGCGGCCGAGGAGGTGGCGATGCGGGTCGAGGCCAAGTACGTCGTGGCCTTCACCCAGAGCGGCGACTCCGCCAAGCGGCTCTCGCGGCTGCGCAGCCGGATCCCGGTGCTGGCGTTCACCCCGGAGGACCGGGTGCGCTCCCAGCTCTCCCTCACCTGGGGCGTCGAGACCTTCCGCACCGTGGCGGTCGACCACACCGACGAGATGGTGCGCCAGGTCGACGAGCAGCTGCTGAAGGTCGGCCGGGTGGAGGAGGGCGACCTCGTCGTCATCGTCGCCGGCAGCCCGCCCGGCATCCCGGGCTCCACCAACGCGCTGCGCATCCACCGGATGGGCGACGCCATCAACGAGGTGGCGCCGGCCTACCGCCGCGACCGGGCTCTGACGCATCTCAAGACTTCGGCCCGATGAGCGCGTCAAGGCGCTCGACTGCCTCGCGTCGGGACACGCTGATCACGAAGCGGTTGCTCTGCCGCCACGGGACGTCGACGAGATCGAGTGCCCAACAGCAGAGTTCGCGGATTTCGGCACTCCGGTTGCCGAACTGCCACCGCGGATAGTCGTACCGCTTGACCTGGCCGGCAACCATCCTCGTCGCCCAGTTGCGCACACGGCACCCGTCGGAGTGGAACAGCCCGCGCAGGAAGCGCGACGGGTATGCCATGACGATCTCCTGCTGCCAGGCGTCGAGAATGATCGCACGCTCGTGCTTCCGCCCTGGTCCGTGTTGGGAAAGAGACACGGCCAGTGCTTCCACCACACGGTGACGATCGTGCAGCCCGGCGCCTGACGCGTCGATGGCGAGCCACCCGGCTTGACCAGGCGCATGAGCTCAGCAATGTGACCAATGTCGTCGATGTATCTGCTGTCGTTGACAACGTGCAGTCCGAAGACGTCTCGACGGTTTCGCGAGATGTGACCATCCCCCAGGTACCACCCGAGGAGCTCGGCGTAGGCGCCATGGTCGAGCGCGCCGTCGCCGCAGACGGGACAGCGGGCGGAGGTGGCGAGCTGCCCCCGCGGACGGCCTCGACGTTGGTACTCGCGACGCCACCGCCGCATCGTCTTCACGGCGACGCCGTGCTTCGCAGCGTTGTCGCCGTCGCCCATGCCGCGGTCGGAGTCCTGGAGCGCCGAATCGACCGTGGACCATGGGCGGATGTGCGGCATGCAACGAGAATCGCTGCAACCACCGACATAGGTGCCGGGTGCGGGATTCGAACCCGCACGCCCTTTCGGACAGCGCAGTTTGAGTGCGCGGCGTCTGCCTGTTCCGCCAACCCGGCTCGAGCAGGGCGACCTTAGCGGGAACCGAGCTGCGGAGCCGAGTTGTCTAAAGTCAATTGACTCACTACAGTTTGGGACGTGATGAACCTCGGACGTTGGGTGACCGGCTGGGCGGCGGCGAGCAACGAGCGGGCGGTGGCCAACGCGCGGGCCGCGAGCACCGCGTGCAGCCGGCGTCGGGTCGAACGCGAGGAGGTCGCGCACTACCTCGCCGCCCGGGCCGCCCGCGCCGACGTCCCCGGCGTCGACGTCGCATCGGAGGGTGTCGATAGCCTGAGCGGATGAGCCAGCCGTCCTCCGCCGCCGCGCGCCGCGTGGTGATCGCCGAGGACGAGACGCTGATCCGCATGGACCTCGCCGAGATGCTCGGCGAGGAGGGCTACGAGGTGGTCGGGGAGGCCGGCGACGGCGCCAGGGCCGTCGAGCTGGCCGAGACGCTGCGGCCCGACCTGGTGATCCTCGACGTGAAGATGCCGGTGCTCGACGGCATCGCCGCCGCCGAGGCGATCGCCCGGCAGCGGATCGCGCCGGTGGTGATCCTCACCGCGTTCTCCCAGCGCGACCTCGTCGAGCGGGCCCGCGAGGCCGGCGCCATGGCCTACCTGGTGAAGCCGTTCACCCAGTCCGACCTGGTGCCCGCCATCGAGATGGCGGTGAGCCGGTTCGCCGAGCTGAGCCAGCTCGAGCACGAGGTCGCCGACCTCACCGAACGGCTCGAGACCCGCAAGGCGGTCGACCGGGCGAAGGGCGTCCTGCAGGAGCAGCTCGGCCTCACCGAGCCCGAGGCCTTCCGCTGGGTGCAGAAGACCGCGATGGACCTGCGGCTGTCGATGCGCCAGGTCGCCGAGGGAGTCGTCGAACACGGTCCGGACACGACCGGGGCGAAGTAACACCGCCGAGACGGGCCAACCCCTACACTCTCCCGGGACACTCGCGGGGGCGGGTGCGACGGGAGGAACTCTTGAAGCATCGTCACGCGCCGGACAAGCCGGTAGGCCGGGCTGCGGGAGCGGTCGGTCGGCCGGTCGCCCTGGTCCTGCTGGGGGTCCTGGCCGCATCGCTCCTGTCCTTGCTGGCCGCGCCGGCGAACGCCGCGACTCCCACGGTGAGCTGCCTGCCGCAGGTCGACAAGCAAGGCTGCATCGCCGGCACGCTCGGCGGTCGCAGCAACCCGGTCGGCGAGACCGACGTCACCGCCACCGGCCCCGGCGGGTACGACGAGACCGTCACCACCGGTGAGGACGGCAAGTTCGCCTTCACGATCACCGAGCCCGGCGACTACACGATCACGGTCGACACCGACACGCTGCCCGACGGCATCGAGGTCCGCGGCGAGAGCGAGATCACGGTGACGGCCGCGCTCGGCGCCAGTCGCGCGGCGCTCTTCAACGTCCGCTCCGAGGACTACCAGGAGGGCGGCGCCAGCCGCAGTGACCGGATCCTCCAGGGCGTCGCCAACGGGCTGAAGCTCGGGCTCCTCCTGGCGCTGGCGAGCCTGGGGCTGTCGATCGTCTACGGCACCACGGGCCTGTCGAACTTCGCCCACGCCGAGCAGGTCACGCTCGGCGGCGTCGTCGCCTACGGCCTGGTGAACGTCGGCGGCATGAACCTCTGGCTCGGCATCGTGCTCACCGTGATCATCTGCGCCGCCACGGGTTACCTCCAGGACCGCGGGCTCTGGCAACCGTTGCGACGACGGCGGCTCGGCCTGACCCAGATGATGATCGTGACCATCGGATTGTCGCTCGCGGCGCAGTACGCCTTCCAGTACGCCATCGGCAACGCGAACGTGAAGGTGATCGTCAAGGACTTCGGCACGACCAAGATCGGCCCGATCATCTTCACCAACCAGTCGTTCATCGCGATGGGCGTCTCGATCGTGGCCATCGCCGCCGTCGGCTACGTACTGCTCCGCACCAACATCGGCCGCGCCACCCGCGCGGTGTCCGACAACCCGGCGCTCGCGGCGGCCTCCGGCATCGACGTCGACCGGGTGATCCGCCTGGTGTGGACGGCGTCGACGGGGCTGGCCGGCCTGGCAGGCGTGTTCTACGCGCTGGCGGTGAGCAACGGCATCCGCTGGGACACCGGCATGCAGATCCTCCTGCTGTTGTTCGCGGCGGTGACCCTGGGCGGTCTCGGCACCGCGTTCGGTGCCTTCATCGGCTCGATCGTGATCGGGCTGATCGTCGAGCTCACCGAGCCGCTGCTGCGGCTGCCGGGTGACCTCAAGTACGCGGTGGCTCTCACCATCCTCATCCTGTTGCTCCTCGTCAGGCCCCAGGGTCTGCTCGGACGAGCCTCTCGGGTCGGCTGACGGACAGGACGGAGAACACCATGGACACCATCTTCGGAATCCTCACCGCGGTCCTCGCCGAGGCGACGAACCCCACCACGGCGGGCCTCGCCATCGCCGTCATCGGCCTGAACATCCACTTCGGCTTCACCGGCCTCATCAACTTCGGCCAGGCCGGGTTCATGCTGCTCGGGGCCTACGGCTTCGCCATCGCGATCCGGGAAGGGCTGCCGCTCGTCGTCGGCGTGCTCATCGGACTCGGACTCGCGATCATCTTCGCGCTGATCCTCGGCATCCCGACGCTGCAGCTGCGTGGTGACTACCTCGCCATCGTCACGATCTCCGCGGCGGAGATCATCCGCTTCCTCGGGCGATTGTCGATCTGGGAGGAGCTCACGGGAGGTGCGCTCGGCATCCGCGCCGACAACTACGCGCCGTCGATCATCAACCTCTCGCCGTTCAGCCAGGATCCGGCCGACCGCTTCACCCTCCTGCCGGTGAGCTACCGCGACATCGCCGACGGTGCGATGTGGGTGCGCGTACTCGGCCTGCTCGTGTTCCTCGGGCTGATCGCGGCGATCGTGGTGATCTACCGCAACGCCCGCAAGGCCAGCGACGTCGGCGAGGACGGCGAGCCGCTCGAGGCGGGCAAGACTCGCGTGCCCCGCAACACCGTGGTGCTGCTGAGCGTCATGGCCTTCGTCGCCATGCTCGCGATGTTCTTCGCGGTGCCGCTCACCTACCCGCAGACAGGCATCAACGGCTGGTGGGCGCGCACGATCGCCTGGATCCTCGTGGCGCTGTGCTCGATCATTCTGTTCCTGCTGGTCCGCAGCCCGTGGGGCCGACTGCTGCGTGGCGTCCGTGAGGACGAGGACGCCATCCGCAGCCTCGGCAAGAACGTGTTCGCGATCAAGATGCAGGCCCTGATCATCGGCGGCATGTTCGGCGCCCTCGGCGGCATCGTCTTCGTGATGTCCAGCACCGTGCAGCCCGACTCGCTCGGACGTCAGACGACGTTCCTGGTGTTCACGGCGCTGCTGCTCGGTGGTCTGGCCACGGTGTTCGGTCCGGTGCTCGGCTCGATCATCTTCTTCTCACTGCGCATCCTGATCCGCGAGCTCGGAGCCACCTACGTGCCCGACAGCATCATGAACAACCAGGAGTCGAACCAGTTCGCCTTCATGGTGGTCGGCATCGCGCTGATGCTGCTGGTGATCTTCAGGCCGCAAGGCATCCTGGGCAACAAGAAGGAGGTGAGCCTCCATGTCTGAGGCCACCACGGCCCGCGCGGGCGACATGGCCGACCCCGAGGCGCGCCGTGCGCTGATGTCGGGGGTGCCGGCCGAGCCCGGCGCGGCCAAGCCCGACCCGATCCTCGAGGTCACCAAGATCGAGCGCCGCTTCGGCGGCATCTCCGCGGTCGACGTCGACCACCTCGAGGTGCAGCGCGGCATCATCACCGCCCTCATCGGCCCGAACGGCGCCGGCAAGACCACGTTCTTCAACCTCATCACCGGCTTCGACCGGCCCAGCTCGGGCCGGGAGGCGAGCTGGTCGTTCGAGGGACGGACGCTTGCCAAGACGAGCGCGTCGTCGGTGGCCAAGAGCGGCATGGTGCGCACCTTCCAGCTCACCAAGGCGCTCAACCGCATGACGGTGATGGACAACATGATGCTCGGCGCCCAGAAGCAGTCGGGCGAGAACCTCGCCAAGTCGATGTTCAAGCCGCTGTGGGGCCGCCAGGAGCGAGAGATCGAGGCGAAGGCCAAGGAGCTGCTGAACCGGTTCAAGCTGCTGGAGAAGAAGGACGACTACGCGGGCTCGCTGTCCGGCGGTCAGCGAAAGCTCCTGGAGATGGCCCGGGCGCTGATGAGCGACCCCACCATGATCATGCTCGACGAGCCGATGGCCGGCGTGAACCCAGCGCTCACGCAGTCGTTGCTGGGTCACATCCAGAGCCTGCGCGACGAGGGCATGACCGTGCTGTTCGTCGAGCACGACATGCACGTCGTCCGCCACATCTCCGACTGGGTCGTGGTGATGGCCGAGGGCCGCATCGTCGCCGAGGGCTCTGCCGACACCGTGATGGCCAACCCGGCCGTGATCGACGCCTACCTCGGCGCGCACCACGACACCGACCTCGGCGACGACGACCTGCTGAGCGAGGACGCCATCGCCGAGATCGAGGCTGAGGTCGCGGCCGAGGCGGCCCAACGCGAGCAGGGGAGCGAGGAGCAGCGATGACGAGCGCACAGGCAGCCAGCCCGGCCACGCCGGCAGCGGCCGGCAACCCGGTGATCGAGGCCACCGACATCGTGGCCGGCTACCTGCCGGGCGTGAACATCCTCAACGGGTGCAGCCTGGTGGCCCACCCGGGCGAGATGATCGGCATCATCGGGCCGAACGGCGCCGGCAAGTCCACGCTGCTCAAGGCGATCTTCGGGCTCGTCAAGGTGCACTCCGGCACGGTGCGGCTCGACGGTCGCGACATCACCAACTCCCGTGCCGACCGGCTGGTCCAGCTCGGCGTCGGCTTCGTGCCTCAGAACAACAACGTGTTCCCGAGCCTGACCATCGAGGAGAACCTGCGGATGGGGCTGTTCCTGCGGCCCAAGAAGCTGAAGGAGCGCCTCGCGGCCACGTGGGACCTGTTCCCGGTGCTGCACGACCGACGTGGGCAGAGCGCGGGCGCGCTGTCCGGCGGTGAGCGCCAGTCCCTCGCGATGGCGCGGGCGCTGATGATGGAGCCCACCGTCCTGCTGCTCGACGAGCCGTCGGCCGGTCTCTCGCCGGTGCGGCAGGACGAGACCTTCCTGCGCACCCGCCGCATCAACAAGACCGGCGTCTGCGTGGTGATGGTGGAGCAGAACGCCCGCCGCTGCCTGCAGATCTGCGACCGCGGCTACGTGCTCGACCAGGGCCGTGACGCCTACACCGGCACCGGGCGCGACCTCGCCAACGACCCCAAGGTGATCGAGCTCTACCTCGGCACCCTCGCCGCCGATCTCGACGACGACAAGGACGGGTCCTCCGGGACCCACTGACCGTCAAAAGGCTCGCCTGCCGACCCGAGCCCCACCACGACGTTCGTCGAGCCTGTCGAGACGCCCCGAGCCGGTCTCGCCCACCCGACCCGAAATGGACGAGGGCCCCGGACCTTGCGGTCCGGGGCCCTCGCCCTTCAGCTGGTCTCCTGGATCAGGAGGTGCCCTCCACCGTGCTGGTGAGCGCGATGGAGTTGTCGGCGTCGAACTGGTAGATGCCGACGAACGCCGAGGACGGGTCGTTCTGGTCGTTGATCGGACCGATACCCGACGGACCGGCGTACCGGATCTCGTCACCGGCCTCGATCAGCTCGAGGCACTCCGCGTAGGTGGCGCACTCCGTGCCGTCGGTGGCACCCGAGACGGCCGCGAAGTTCTCCTGCACCGAGGTGGACTCGTTCGACTCACCCTTGGCCGCCGCGAGCGCCGAGAGGATCGTGGCGTCGTACGACTCCGCCGAGTAGGAGTAGTCGGTCAGGTCCTCACCGTTCGCGAGCTGGTTCCACGCGTTCACGCGGTCCTTGAACTCCTGAGCCGCGTCCGCACCCGGGATGGTGCCCTGGGCACCCTCGAGCACGCCCTTGGGCAGGTCCTTGCTGTAGTCGGCGGTGTTGCCGTCGGTGTAGTAGGTCTTCGACATGTCGAAGCCGGAGGCCTGCAGCTCGGGCACGATCGCCTTGGTCTCGTCGAACGCGAGCACCACGATCGCGTCCGGGTTCGAGGCGGTGGCCGCCGCGACCTCGGACTGGAAGGTGGTCTGACCGGCCGGGAACTCGTCGCCGTCGCCCTTGCAGCCGTAGGCGCACTCGCCGCCAGAGGCCTCGATGGTCTCCTGGACCGCGTCACGCAGGCCGGTGCCGTAGGTGTCGTTGAACACCAGGAAGGCGACCTTCTGGTAGCCGTCCTGCGAGATCAGCGTGCCGAGGGCCGAGCCCTGGACGCCGTCCGGCGGGGCGGTGCGGAAGTAGAACGGCGAGATGCCGCTCAGCGCGACCGCGGTGTTGGCGGGCGAGACCTGGGTGATCTGGGCGTCGCGGAAGGTACCGATGACGGCCTCGGACACCGAGGACGACGCGGCGCCGATGACGACCGACGGCGTGCCACGCACGAGCTTGTTGCCCGACGCCTGGACGATCGACAGGTCGGTGGAGTCACCGGAGTCCTCGATCGCGTGGCAGGCCTGGGCGTCGTTGACGCCGCCCGCGGCGTTGATGTCGGAGACGGCGAGGCCGACTCCGGCGATCTCCGGGGGACCGAGGAACGCGAGGTTGCCGGTGATCGGCAGGATCCCGCCGACCTTGAACGAGTCCGCGCTGGTGGCTTCGCCGGAGCACGGGTCGTCGGTGGGCTCTGCGGTGCTGGGGTCTGGCGACTCACTCTCCGAGGAGTTGTCGTCGCTGGCCGAGTCGTCGTTGCCGCCGTCGTCGTCGGATGAGCATCCGACCAGGGCGAGACTGAGGGCCGCAGTGACCGCCATCAACTTCAACCACGGTGCTGTCTTGGTTCGATTCACTCTCGTGAACCTCGCTTTCGCGTCGATGTGACTTCCCTCCTCCTCGCCCAAAAAGCAAGGAAGCGCGCTCAACCTACGTGGTCGCCCCTGGTGGGGCCGGTGAGGCGCGGGAGCGATACAAAACCGTTACCTCAGCGGATCGAGGCCACCAGGAACACGAGGAGAGGGGCGACCACCAGCGCCGGCAGCAGGTCGGCGACGGCGATCTCGCGGATCCGCAGGAGACGCAGTGCGACGCCGACGAGGAGCAGGCCCCCGGTGGCGGTGATCGCGGCCAGATGTGCGTCAGGCAGCACGTCGCCGAGCAGGACGCCGACGACGGTGAGCCCGCCCTGCACCACGACGACGGTGAGCGCGCTCGCGGCGACGCCCCAGCCGAACGAGGCCGCGAAGGCCAGCGCCGCGAATCCGTCCAGCGTGGCCTTGAGGTACAGCTGGTCGGCGCCGTTCCCGAGCCCGTCGTTCAGCGACCCCAGGATGGTGAGAGGCCCGGTGCAGAACACCAGCGAGGCCACCACGAAGCCCTCGATGAAGCGCCGCCGCTCCTCGGACTCGGTGTCGCCCATCAGCCGCCGCTGCAGCCGGCCGCCGAGCCCCTCGACGCCGTCCTCGAGCCGCAGCAGCGAGCCGGTGATCCCGCCGAGAAGGACCGCGCCGAGCACGATGAGCAGGGGGGCGCTGTCGCCCACCTCCGCGGCGAGCGCGGGATCGAGCACCGCCATCGCCGATATGGCGGCGATGAGCAGCGTCACCAGGCCGAGACCGTCGGTCACCAGGTCGCGGGTGCGGGCCGGCAGCCGGTTGCCGAGGAACCGTCCCAGCGTGGCACCGAGGAGCACGGTGGCGACGTTCACGATCGTGCCGATTCCGGGGATGGCGCACTCCTCTGTCACGTCGGGCACGCTGAGCGTAGTGTTCGCTCTCGACCCGGTCGCGCGAGCCCGGGCAGGTCTCGGACCGGCGGAAGCAGGTGGAGTGTGAGTCGAGCGGTCGTCGCCCTGCGTCAAGCCGATGAAGGCGATGCCGAGTTCCTCACCGACCTGTGGCGCGAGTCGCTGCGCTGCGCCGACGAGTCGGCCCAGCTCGCCGACGTGCAGCAGCTGGTGAAGGACGCCGCCGCCTCGCCGGAGCAGCGCCTGGTGGTCGCCGAGTACGACGGCGTGCGCGCCGGCGCCGTCCTGCAGCGGATCGGCTCCGCCTCGCCGCTCGACCCCGAGCCCGTCGTCCACGTGCTGGCCCTGCGAGTCCTCGCGGAGTTCCGGCGGCGCGGGATCGGCCGCCGGCTGATGGAGAGCTCGGTCGCGTTCGGCGAGGACAACGGCGTGGTCGCCGTCGTCACGGCCGTCGACCCCGGCGCCCGCGACGCCAACCGGTTCCTCGCGCGGCTGGCGCTCACCCCGTACACCGCCTTCCGCAGCGCGCCGGTCACCGCCGTCCGGGCGCGCATGACGGCGCGGCACCCGTCGATGGCAGCCGCCCCGGCCCGGGGACGTCAGCGCACCCGGGTGCTGGCCGCGCGCCGGTCGCTGCGGCGGGCGCGAGAGACCGGCTGAGCCACCTCCCGGTCACATCCCGACGGACTCCTTCGGGATGAGCGCGCAGGTGATGCGCGAGGTGCAGACCCGCTTGCCGCGCTCGTCGCTGATCACGACCTCGAAGCAGGTCGAGCTGCGGCCGAGGTGCACCGGGATGGCGACGCCGGTGACGCGTCCGGCGGTGGCCGAGCGGTGGTGGGTTGCGTTGATGTCGACGCCGACCGCCACCTTGTCGAGGCCGTGCGCGTGCAGCGCCGACCCGATCGAGCCGAGGCTCTCGGCCAGCACCACCGACGCACCGCCGTGCAGCAGGCCGTAGGGCTGCTGGTTGCCCTCGACGGGCATGGTGGCGACCACCCGCTCGGCCGAGATCTCGATGATCTCGACGCCCATCTTCTCGTTCAGCGTGCCCAGCGGCATCTCGCGCAGGAACTCCTCGACGGTCGGCTCGCTCATGCGGCCATTCTGTCCGGCGCTGGTGTCGGGACTGTCGGCGGCCATGACTAGGTTGAGACGGTGACCACGGCCCCCGCCGACCGCCCGCGGCTGCTCCTGCTCGACGGCCACTCGCTGGCCTACCGCGCGTTCTTCGCGCTGCCGGTCGAGAACTTCTCCACCACCACCGGCCAGCACACCAACGCGGTCTACGGCTTCACCTCGATGCTCATCAACATGCTGCGCGACGAGCAGCCCAGCCACATCGCGGTCTGCTTCGACGTCTCCCGCAAGACCTTCCGCCTGGAGGAGTACTCGGAGTACAAGGCCAAGCGCAACAAGACGCCGGATGAGTTCAGCAGCCAGCTGCCGCTGATCGAGGAGGTGCTCGACGCGCTCCGCATCCCGTTCCTGAAGAAGCCGGGCTACGAGGCCGACGACCTCATCGCCACCCTCACCACCCAGGGGCTCGCCGAGGGAATGGAGGTGCTGATCCTCTCCGGCGACCGCGACGCGCTGCAGCTGGTCACCGCCGACTCCACCGTGCTCTACCCCTCGCGCGGGGTCTCGGAGATGTGGCGGATGACGCCGGAGAAGGTGCTGGACCGCTACGGCGTCCCGCCCGAGCGCTATCCCGAGCTCGCGGCCATCGTGGGGGAGACCTCCGACAACCTGCCCGGCGTCCCCGGCGTCGGCCAGGGCTACGCCGCCAAGTGGCTCAACCAGTACGACGGCCTCGACAACGTGATCGCCCACGCCGACCAGATCACCGGCAAGAAGGGCGAGGCGCTGCGCGAGCACCTCGGCGACGTCATGCGCAACCGCCGGCTGAACAGGCTGGTCACCGACCTCGAGCTCGAGCTCGGCCCCACCGACCTGGTGCGCCGGCCGTGGGACCGGCAGGAGGTGCACACCCTCTTCGACGGCCTGGAGTTCCGCGTGCTGCGCGACCGGTTGTTCGAGGAGCTGGAGTCGGAGGAGGAGGTCGACGGCAGCGGGTTCGACCTCGACGGGCAACGCCTGGAGCCGGGCTCGGTCGCGGCGTGGTTGACGGAGAACGGCGGCGATCGCGTCGGCGTCCACGTCCGGGGCGCCTGGGGCGGCGGCACCGGCCGGGTCGAGGGCGTCGCGCTGGCGGCCGCCACCGGACGCGCCGCCTACGTCGACGCCGCTGCGCTCACCCCCGACGACGACGCCGCGCTCGGCGCGTGGCTCACCGACGAGTCCCGGCCCAAGGTGCTCCACGACGCCAAGGGTCCGGGCCTGGCGCTGGCCGCGCACGGCTGGCGACTGGCCGGCGTCGTGTCCGACACCGCACTCGCGGCCTACCTGGTGCGCCCCGACCAGCGCTCCTACGACCTCTCCGACCTCACGCTGCGCTACCTCAAGCGGGAGCTGCGCCAGGAGCAGGAGAGCGAGGAGGAGGGGCTGTTCGAGGCGGCCGAGGCCAGTGGCGGCGGCGACGACGCGCTGGCCGCCACCGCGATGCTGCACGCCCGGGCGGTGCTCGACCTCGCCGAGGCGCTCGACGTCGCCGTCGAGGAGCACGCGGCGGCGCCGCTGCTGGCCGACGTCGAGCTGCCGCTGGTGGGGCTGCTCTCCACCATGGAGCAGACGGGCATCGCGGTCGACGTCGAGCACCTCGAGTCACTCGAGAGCCACTTCGCCGAGCAGGTGCGCGAGGCCGCCGAAGCGGCGTACGCCACGATCGGCAAGGAGATCAACCTCGGCTCGCCCAAGCAGCTGCAGACCGTGCTGTTCGACGAGCTCGGCATGCCGAAGACCAAGCGCACGAAGACCGGCTACACCACCGACGCCGACGCGCTGCAGGCACTGTTCGTGAAGACCGAGCACCCGTTCCTCGCGCACCTGCTGCGGCACCGCGACGTGATCCGGCTGCGGCAGACCATCGAGGGGCTGCTCAAGACCGTGGCCCCCGACGGGCGCATCCACACCACGTTCAACCAGACCATCGCGGCCACCGGCCGGCTCTCCAGCACCGAGCCGAACCTGCAGAACATCCCGATCCGCACCGAGGAGGGGCGCCGGATCCGCGAGGGCTTCGTCGTGGGGCCGGGGCAGGAGTGCCTGCTCACCGCCGACTACAGCCAGATCGAGATGCGCATCATGGCGCACCTGTCCGAGGACGACCTGCTCATCGAGGCGTTCAAGTCCGGCCGCGACTTCCACTCCATCACCGCCGCCCGGGTCTTCGACGTTCCGGCCGACGCCGTCACCGTGGAGATGCGCGCCAAGATCAAGGCGATGAACTACGGCCTGGCCTACGGCCTGTCGGCGTTCGGGCTCGGCCAGCAGCTCGGCATCGAGCCGGGCGAGGCCCGCGGCCTCATGGACGAGTACTTCGAGACCTTCGGCGGGATCCGCGACTACCTCGCAGGCGTCGTCGACGAGGCCCGCAAGACCGGCTTCACCGAGACCCTGTGGGGCCGACGCCGCTACCTGCCCGACCTCACCAGCGACAACCGGCAGCGCCGCGAGATGGCCGAGCGGATGGCCCTCAACGCGCCGATCCAGGGCTCGGCGGCCGACCTCATCAAGGTCGCGATGCTCAACACCCAACGGGCGATCGAGGACCAGGCCCTCGGGTCGCGGATGCTGCTCCAGGTGCACGACGAGCTCGTCTTCGAGGTCGCGCCGGGCGAGACCGACGCCCTCACCACCCTGGTGCGCGCCCAGATGGGCGGCGCCGCCGACCTGGCGGTCCCGCTCGACGTCTCCGTCGGCACCGGCCACTCCTGGCACGACGCGGCGCACTGACGAGGGACGCAGGAGCTTGCGACTGCGTGCCCTCGTCGTCGGTGGTTGAGCAAGCGCGGAGCGCGTCGAAACCTCGTGAGGGCTGCACCCAGGCCGACCGACGATCCATAAGGTGGGCCCGGTGACGATCCGGCCCACCCGAGCGTGGGTCGAGCCCGTCGTGGCACTCGCGCTCGCGTGCCTGCTGCTAGGCCCGGCGCTCGCGCCGGGCTTCGTCCTCACCTACGACATGGTCTGGGTGCCCGACCTCGCGACGCGGCGCGACTTCCTGGGGGTCGGGAGCTCGCTGCCCCGTGCGGTGCCGTCCGATGCCGTGGTTGCCGTCCTGGACGAGGTGGTGCCGGGAGCGCTGCTGCAGAAGCTCGTGCTGCTCGGCTCGCTCGTGGGCGCCGGCCTGGGCGCCACGCGACTGGTTCCCGGGTTGCCTCTCGCCGGGCGGCTCACCGCGCTCACCGTCTACCAGTGGAACGCGTTCGTGGTGGAACGGTTGGTGATCGGTCACTGGCCCGTGCTGGTCGGGTACGCGGTGCTGCCGTGGGTGCTGGTGCTGGGCCGGCGATGGCGAGAGACGGGCCGGCTGCCCAGGGCACTGCCCGCGCTGGTGTGCCTGGGCTGCCTGAGCGCGGGTGCCGGGCTCGTCACCGCCGCCGCCCTCGCCGCGGCGTCCCTCACCCGCGAGCCCCGGCGGTGGGTCGCGGTCGCCGTGATCGCGCTGGTGGGCAACGCCCCCTGGCTCGCCTCCGGGCTGCTGCACGCCGGGTCGGCCGTCACCGACGCCGCGAGCGCCGCGCTCTTCGCCCTCTCCGACGAGGGCCCGCTGCCCGGCCCGCTCGCCGCGCTGACACTGGGCGGGATCTGGAACGCCGACGTGGTGCCGGCGACCCGGGACTCGCCCCTCGCCCTGATCACCCTGGTCGCCGTCGTGGCGGCGGTGGTCGGTGGCTACCGGAGCTGGGAGCGCCGCGCGGGTGGGGACACGGTGACTCGCGTCGCACTGCTCGCGGCCGGTGGCGCCGTGGTGGCCGTGCTCACCTGGGCCGCACCGGACGCGATCGGCTGGGTGATCGAGCGGGTGCCGGGCGCCGGGGTGCTGCGCGACGGCTCCCGGTTCCTCGCGCTCCTGGCGCCGGCGCTGGCCTCGCTCGCCGGCTGTGCGGTCGCCGGGCTGAGCGACCGGGTGGGTGCCGAGAGCCGGCGGTGGGTCGCCGCGTGCTGTGCCGCGCTGCCCCTGGTGCTGCTGCCCGACGCCGCACTCGGGGCCTCGGGCGCGCTCGGCGCCGTCGACTACCCGGCCGACTACGCCGAGGCACGCGCCGCGATCATCGAGGAGGTCGACGGGGGACGCACGGGAGACGTCCTCGTGCTCCCGCTGTCGAGCTATCGCCAGCCGGGCTGGAACGACGACCACAAGGTGCTCGACCCGCTCGGCCGCTACCTCACTCCCGACTACGTGGCGAGCGACGAGCTGTACGTCGTCGGCGGTGACGACGAGGGCACCGTGCTCCCGGGCGAGGACCCCCGCGCGGCGCGGGCGAGGACGGCGCTGGGGGAGCCCACTCCCGAGCGGCGGGCCGCGGCCCTCGCCCGCCTCGGGATCGGGCTGGTGGTGATCGACGACGGGGCACCGGGGGCCGTGCCGGACCTCGCTGCCGAGGTGGTCTGGGAGTCCGAGGGCGACGACGCGGGCCTGCGGGTGCTGGCGATCGACGGAGCGGAGACCCGGACAGTTCCGTCCTCGTGGTGGGCTGTGATGGCGGCTGCCTGGGTGGCCTTCTCGGCCATGCTCGCGACGTCGGTGGCCGGAGCTGCGGCCTCGGCGCGCGGCCGGCGACGAAGCCCACGGCGCCGTCGGGAGCCGTAGACGCGGCATTCGGCCCACCTGACTGTTAGCCTTACCCTGCCCCGTATCACCTGTGGGAGGGACGTTCGTGGGAACAAGTGGCATTGCCGCGTTCATTGCAACGCTCATCGTGGGAGGCGCTGTCGGTACGGCCGCTGTGGTCGGTGTCGTCAGCAGCCAGACCTCGACGCCGGACAAGTCCCCAGCCAACGTCGAGGATGCCGAGGACTACATCCCCTACGGCACCACCGACTGACCTGACCTCACCGACCGGTCGGCGGCTCGAGCTCGACCCCGGGCATGTCGTGCGACGACGCGGTGCGCCCGCGGTACGCGGTGTCGACGACTCGGGCGAACGCGGCGCGGGCTCGCGCCCAGCCGAACTCATGGCTCATCTGCTCCGCGCCGCGTCCGAGCCGGTCGCGCAGCTCGGGGTCGGCGAGCAACCGCCCGACCGCGGCGGTGAACTCGGCCTGCGTGTCGACTAGGAGTCCCGACCGGCCGTCGCGCACCGACTCCCGAGTGCCCCCGGCCGAGCGGTAGGCGACCGTCGGCGTGCGGTGGGCACCGGCCTCGCCCACGACCAGACCCCACCCCTCCTTGAGCGACGGCAGCGCCAGCACCCACGCACGCTCGTAGACCTGTTGCTTGCCGACCTCGTCGAGGTGGCCGTGGAACCGCACCACATCGGTGGCGCCGGCCGCGACGACGTAGTCGTGCAGCTCCTCGGCCCACCAGCCATCGCCGACCACCTCGAGGCGCAGGTCCGGCACAGTCGCGCTGAGCGAGACCACGGCGTCGATGGCGTGCTCCACCTGCTTGTGCGGCACCAGTCGGCCGACCGCGGCCACCATCGGCTCGGCGGATTTGCCGCCGCCCACCGACACGACCGGCTCGGTGCCGTTGTGCACCACGGCGATCCGCCGTTCGTCCACGCCGAGGCCGATGAGCTCCTCGCGGGTCGCCTCCGACACCGCCACGTACTGGCAGTGCCGGTACAGCCTCGGCGCCAGGCGCCGCTCGATCCACCAGCCGACCCGGCCGGTGAGTCCCGGGTAGACCACCGGCCACTGCTCGCGGTGCACGTGGTGCACGAGCACCACCACGGGCTTGCGGGTGACGAGCCGGGAGAAGAACGGGAGGCCGTTCTGCACGTCGACGACGAGGTCGGGCCGGCCCCACCGTCCGGACGCCACGGCCATCATCCCGCGCGCGTACACCGACAGCTTGCCCCCGCGTCGGACGTAGCGAATGCCGTCCCTGGTCTCGTCGGCGGGCGCCGCGTCGTGCGCGGCGCAGAACACGGTGACGCGACACCCCTGGTCGACCAGGCCCGCTGCGATCTTCTCCAGGTAGAGCTCGGCGCCGCCGCCCTCCGGGTTGCGGGTGTCACGCCAGCTGAGGAACGCGACGTGGCGCCCGGCGAGAGTCGTGGGAGGGGACATCGGGCGTCACCGTAGCGGGAGCGGTGGCCGCGAATCCCCTGAGGCTCGCGGCTATCATCCGCCGGGTGCCAGCCCGTTCCGACGCCCGCTTCCGCGGCGTCGGATCGCGGGCGACGTTGCGCCGCTCGTGGTTCCTGCTGCGCGAGTTCCGGTACGAGCAGACCGACCCGGCTCGCTTCTACACCGCGCTGGCCGACGACTCGGCCGCCCAGGTCGGCGAGTACGCCGATCTCCGCGGGGCGACGCTGCTGGACGTCGGTGGCGGCCCCGGGTACTTCCGGGACGCGTTCCGCCGCGACGGCGCCACCTACTTCGCCCTCGACGCCGACGTCGGTGAGCTGGCCGGGCTGGGCGAGATCGCTACCGGCACCGTGGTCGGGAGCGGCATGTCGCTGCCGTTCGCCGACAACAGCGTCGACGTCTGCTACTCCTCCAACGTCCTCGAGCATGTGAGCGACCCGTGGCTCATGGCCGAGGAGATGGTGCGCGTCACGCGCCCCGGCGGGCTCGTGTTCCTCAGCTACACGGTCTGGTTCGGACCGTGGGGCGGCCACGAGACCGCGCCGTGGCACTTCCTCGGCGGGCGCTTCGCCCGCCGCCGCTACCGTCGCGTCCACGGACACGAGCCGAAGAACCGCTACGGGGAGTCGCTGTTCACCGTCACCGTGCGCGCCGGGCTGCGCTGGGCGCGGCACCAGCGGAGCACCCAGGTCGTCGCCCTGCTGCCGCGCTACCACCCGCGTTGGGCGTGGTGGCTCCTCCGCATACCCTTCGTGCGCGAGGTCCTGACCTGGAACCTCGCCATCGTCTTGGTGAAGCGCGAGGGCCAGTGAGCACCGACACGCTGCGCGGCGAGTCCGACTCGACGCCCGACGTCCCGGCGCGTGCGCCGACCACCGCGAGGGACGTGCTCCGCGAGGTCCGCGACCGGGTGCGCCGACAGCCGGTGCTGTGGACGGCGGCCGCGATGATCGTCGTGCAGCTCGGCTACCGAGCGTGGGCCGTCGCGGGCGGCTGGTTCCTCATCGACGACTACGTCTTCCTCTCCGACGCCGCCGACCAACCGCTCAGCCTCGACTACCTGTTCCGACCGCACAACGATCACCTCCAGCCGTTCGGGCTGTTCTGGGCCTGGGTCGCCGACCAGACCGGCCCGTTCAACTGGACCTTCGTGGTCGTCGTGGTGATCGTGCTCCAGGCGCTCGCGAACGTGGCCGCGCTGGTGTTCCTGGTGCGGTTGCTGGGCCGACGCTGGGCGGTGCTCGTCCCGCTGGGCTTCTACCTGTTCTCGGTCGTGACGCTGCCGGCCTACCTGTGGTGGGCCGCGTCGATGCTCCAGGTGCCGCTCCAGATCGCCGCATTCACGGCGCTGGCCGCGCACGTCGAGTACGTCCGCACCCGGCGCCTCCGCCACGTGGTCGTGACGGCGCTGGCGTTGGTGCTCGGTATGGCGTGCGACGTCAAGATCGTCTTCGTCGCGATCGGGCTGGTCTTCCTCTCGCTCTACCTGAACGACGGCAGTGGCCGCCGCCGCTGGGTCGACGCCCTCTGGGGCCAGCGGCTCGCGTGGGTGGTCCACGGCAGCCTGTTCGTGGGCTACCTGGTGCTCTACCTCGTGATCAACCCGCTCGGCGGGCGGGAGGCTCCCGACCGGCTCGGCGTCTTCGAGACGATGTTCCGCTACACCCTCGGCCCGGTGCTCGTCGGCGGCCCCTGGGAGTGGGGACCGATGGGCGACATCCCGCTGGTGCCGGTTCAGCCACCGGAGTGGGGCGTCACGCTCGCGTGGGTCGCGCTCACCGTCGTCCTGCTGGAGGCGGTGCGTCGCCAGCGGTCCACGGCCTGGGCGCTGGTGCCGCTGGTCGTCGCCGTCGTGGTCAACGCGTGGATGGTCGCCGCGGCGCGTGGCGGGATCTTCGGTTCGGCGCTCGGCCTCGAGGTGCGCTACCTCGGCGACCTCGCCCCGCTGCTGACGATGATCGTGGCCATCATCGCGGGCGGGCTGCTGCCCCGCGGAGGACGGCCGCAGGTGGCGCCGGTGCCCGCGGCGTGGCGGACCCGCTCGGCCCGGATCGTGGGTGCCGTGTGCGTCGTGGCCGCGCTCGTCGGGTCGGCGGTCTCGAGCCACCACTACGTCGCCAACTGGCACTCCGACTTCCCGGCCCGGGCCTACACCGAGAACGTGATCACGCAGAGCGAGATCGCGCCGATCAGGGTGCTCGACCAGGGTGTCCCCGACGCTGTTCTGCCCGCGGGGGAGGAGACCCAGTCCACCACCGCGCCGTCCCGGCTTTTCGCGCCGCTGGGCGACCGGTTCGAGGGGCTGCAGGAGGGCAACGACGCGGCGATGCTGGACGACTCCGGCACCGTCCGACAGGCGTCGGTCGTGGCACAGGCACTCTCGCCAGCCGGCACCGACCCCAGTTGCGGCTATCCGGTCGGCAGCGAGTCCGGCGAGACCCTCGTCGAACTGGAGCCGTTCCCCGGACAGCCCCCGTTGTCGGATTACTGGTGGGGCTCGATCGGCTACCTCGCGAGCGGGGCCGGCGTAGTCGAGCTGAAGGTCGGCGTGAACGAGGTCCGCATGGAGGTCAGCCGCGGCATCCACACGTTCTTCTTCCGAGGAGTCGGCAGCGCCGATCTGGCGTCACTCACCGCAGTCACCGATACCGTCGTCTGTGTGGACCGGATCGCCGCGGGCACCCTCCTGCCGCTCGGAGGCGTCACACCGTGAGCGCCCCGGCCACCGAGTCGGTGCGCCTCACGGTGCTGCCCGGCCTCGACAGCCTGCGCGCGGTGGGGGCGCTGGCGGTCGTCGTCACCCACGTCGGCTTCTGGTCTGGCAGCTACGGGCTGGACACCCCGGGCACCGCCCTGGCCCGCTTCGACGTCGGCGTGGCGATCTTCTTCGTGCTCTCCGGCTACCTCCTCTCGCGCCCGTTCCTCGTCCGCGCCCGCGACGGCAGGGCGGCACCGCGGCTCGGCACGTACTACCTCAACCGCGCCCTGCGGGTGCTCCCGGTCTTCTGGGTCGTCGCGGTCGTCGCCACGCTCACCCTCACCGAGAACCGCGGAGCCGGTCCGGGTGACTGGCTGAGGGTGCTCACCCTGACCGAGCTGTACCAGCGGGACGACCGGCTCTCGGCCGGCTTGACGCAGATGTGGAGCCTCGCCACCGAGGTGGCCTTCTACGTCGTGCTGCCACTGCTCATGCTGGGGTGGACCCGCGCCCGGCACGTCCTCCCCGGCCCGGTGCTGGCGGGCGCGGCCGTCGTGGCGAGCGCGGTCGTCTCGGTCCTCTGGGTCGTCACCTCCGACGGCCTGGCCGCCGTCGCGCCGCTCCACCTGCAGTGGCTCCCCGCCTACCTCATCTGGTTCGTGATCGGCATCGCGCTCGCCAGCCTCGACATCGACCCTCCCGCAGCCGGCACCACCGGGGCCGCGGCCGCGGGCTGGCTCCGGCGGCTCGGGCAGCAGCCGGGCGTGTGCGCCACCGCGGTGCTCGCACTCTTCCTGATGGCCTCGACGCCGCTTGCAGGGCCGTCACTCCTCGTGCCCGCCGAGCCGTGGCAGGTCGCGTTCAAGACGCTCGTGTACGCCGTCATCGGCGGTCTGCTGGTGCTGATGACCGTCCACGCGCCACGCGGCTCCCTCTACCAGCGCGCGATGGCCCATCCGTGGGGACGCCACCTCGGCCACATCTCCTACGGCGTCTTCTGCGTCCACCTGCTCGTGCTGCACGCCCTGGCGGCGCACACCGCGTTCGAGCCGTTCACCGGCGGCTTCTGGCTCGTGCTCGTCGTGGTCGTCGCGGTGAGCGTGGTGCTCGCCGAGGTCCTCCACCGCGTGGTCGAACTGCCGGCTCAGCGTCTCCGCCATGGCCGGCCCTCGGCCAGCGTCGAGACGCCGAGCAGCGCGAGCGGCACGATCATCAGCAGCTGAGGGACGGCATCCGCCCCGGCCCAGCCGCGCTCGGACCCCCAGGGCTGGACGACGTACCAGCTCGAGGCCACCGCGACCGGCACCATCGCGGGCCACCATGCGCCTACGCCGCGGTGCCGCAGCAGCCACAGCGCGACCCCCGCCATGACCACGATCCCCGCGCCCCACCAGCCCGCGACGAGCCCCGCGACCGGCACCGTGAAGAGTCCGGCGATCCACGGTGCCGACGTGGCGGGGGCCAGCGGCGGGTCGTCGGCACCAGGCGCGCGCCGCCGCCAGCGGAGCCAGAGCAGGAGCAGCACCAGCAGGGCTGCCCCGCCGCCGGCCAGCCCGGCGCGGTACCAGCCCTCGGGCTGATACTCGACGGTCACCGACTCGTCGGAGTCCTCCGCGGAGGCGTCGCCGTCGCGGGGGAGCCAGTAGCCCTGCTGCCAGCCGTCGACCACCACCGGCTCGAGCGTTCGGCCGTAGCGTCGCGCCTCCCAGCCCGCGTTCTCGTTGTGCCGGGTCACCAGCAGGCGGGCGTCGTCGTCTTCGGGCTCCCAGGCGGAGCCACCGGCGGCGGTCGCGGGCTCCGGTCCGGCGACCCCGACGCCGCCGTCGGGGTCGTCCTCGCCGTCGGCGCCGGTGCGGGTCAGCACCATCGAGAGGGGGGCGAAGTCGTCGTCGGCGAGCAGCTGGAGCCGGTTCTCGCCGGGCTCGAGTCGCACCACGTCGTCACCGTCGCCGCAGACCCGCAGGTCGACCGGACGTCCGAGGTACAGGTCACGTTCGCTCGCCAGCACCGCCGTGGGCCGCACCACGCCGGCGGGGTCGACGAAGTCCGGGCCCGAGCCGCACCCGCGGTCCGCGACCTCGTCGCGGGGCACGACCGTGACCTCGGGGACGCCGTCGAGGGTCAGCTCGCTGACGCCGACGCCAACGGAGGTGAAGCTCTGGTCGGCCCCGATGTTGACGGTGTTGCTCGAGCGGACGACGGTGATCGAGAGCCGGTCGGTTCTGAACGGCGTTACGGTGCCCCGGCCGTCCGCGTCGAGCTCGACCTGCTGGGAGCCGCCTGGGTAGGACACCAGCACCCGCGTCGGACGCCGGCCGGCCGCACCGGGCTCCAGCTCGAGCCGCAGGCCCGACACGATCCGCTCACGCAGCCACTGCAGGTCCAGCGACGGCTCGGGGTCGGTGGACGCCGAGATCCACGTCGTGCCCGGGGCGCCGTCCACGGCGGCGAGGCCGCTCGCAGCCGCGACCGTCGAGTTGGCCCGCGAGGAGGTCTCGACGCGGGAGAGTCGCCCCACCTGGAGCAGGTCGGGCATGCGGTCACCGGAGCGGGGGAGCGCCCGCAGCCGCACTCGGTAGTCCCCACCCTCGGGCACCTCGACGAGCCGACGCATGCCGGCGGTCTCCTCGCCGCCGATCCGGGCGGCCTGCGGGGCGCACCGCAGCGCCGCGAGAATCGTGACGCAGCCCGAGCGCGTGTCGGCATCGGCATCGAGGCTGATCGCCGCCGGGGCGCCCCACGCCTCGGGCACTGCCGGCGGGCGGAGCCAGCGGCGGACGCGGGTCCCGGGCACGTCGAGCTCGGAGATCGCCAGCGGCTGGGCGGTCCCGCCCGGTTCGGAGACCTCCACCCAGTCCGTGTCGCCGCGGGGCACCGGCACGCGCACCGCGGTCCCGGGCGCGAGGGTCACCGGGTCGCTAGCACCCTGCTCGGTGCGCACCGTCAGCGTCCGGGAGACGTCGGGATCGGGCGCGGTGGTGAGCGTCACGTGCGCGATGTAGACGGGGCGGGGGTAGGTGACCCGGAGCGTCGTCGGGTCGGGGCCCGGCAGGCCCGACACCCAGCTCGTCGCGGGATCGCCGTCCAGGGCTGCGTAGGGGAGGTTCGCGGTGCGGGCGCCGCCGGCGTAGTCGGCGACGGAGGCCGACGACGAGGCGATGACGGACTCGGCGCCGTCGAGGACCGCCTCGGTCTTCCAGCGACGACCCCCGCCGATCTGGTAGTCGCGGCTGGCCCCGCCCAGCGCATCGGCCTCGGCGGGGGTGAGCGCCGGCGAGGCCGCGTCGTGCACCGCCCCGAGGAACCGGTCGCGCAGGCGATACCCGTCGGTGAGGATCACCGGACCGGTCGGTGGCGCGTCCTGGTCGGCGTCGACAGCAAGTACCGTCGGCTGGTCGTCGAGCACATCGCGCTCGGCGAGGGTGAGGAGGTCCTCCGGGGCCCCCAGTACCACCGGCACCTCCTCGGCGGTCACCGCCGCGGGGACCGTGCCGGTGACCTCGTAGATCTCGACGGCGTCGTAGCGGGTCTGCCAGCCGCTCTCGACGGCGAGCATCCCCTCGGGGGTCTCCACCTGGGCGTCGCCGCCGACAGGTGGGCCGAAGGACGCGACCCGCCGGATCCCGGGCGACTCGTCGAGCACCTGGTGCACGAGAGCCGGGTGGGTGATCCGGCTCGAGCGTTGGAGGTCGTTGCGCACCACGAGGTAGCGCACGCCGAGCCGACGGAGGTAGGCGACCAGGCCGTCGGACGCCTCACCTCGGTCGATCCGCTGCTCTACGGCGTCGAGGGCGCGGATGTGCCCGACCGGAGCGAGCGGGATTGCGCTCCGCACGCCCCACGGGCGGGTGGCGAGCGGCTGGAGCGGTTCGTCTCGGGTGTCGCCCCACACGTAGTCGGCGAACGACGACGACGGCACCAGCAGCGCCCGCTCGTCGGGGTCCTGCGCACCGAGCCAGGCTGCGGCGTCGCTCCAGTAGGTGGGCACCTCGGTGAACGAACGGGTCGGGGCGACCCGGCCGGTGAGCACCGGGGTGGTGGCGCCAACGAGGGCCAGCGCTGCCACGATCACCAGGGAGCGCTGCGGGATCAGGACGGCCCGCGTGCGCCACTCGGGACGTCGCCATGCCTGCATCGACGCGTCGGCGAGGAGTGCGAGCCCCAGCACCAGGGGCAGCCGGATCACGGGGTCGAACTTGTGGGCGTTGCGGAACGGCGCGAGCACGCCGTCCAGCGCCCGGTGGACGTCCTCGGCGAACCAGCCCTGCACCGCACCCAGATGGCCGGCGGTGACCATCAGCAGCCCGGTCATCAGCCCGAGCAGCAGGAACGGGCGGTGCTCGCCGCCGCGGCGGGCGATGCCGAGGAAGCCGAGCGCCATGACGACGCCGCCGGTCGCGATGACGGCGGGCGTGCGGATGAGCACGCCGCCCGACTGCCAGCGCGGGTCGAGGTACGGGATCCACGCGCTGGTGCCCCGCAGCGCGTCGAACACGGTGGCCGGATAGGTCGTGAGGTCGGCCGTCTCGATGTACTCGAGAAACGGCGGGCTGTAGGTCCCGAGCAGGATCAGCGGCACCATCCACCACAAGCACGCCAAGAAGGTCGCGAGCGGCCACCAGAGCATCAGGGTCCGACGGCGGGGGCCGGGCGCCCGCGTGAGCACCCAGATCGCGCCGAGCGGGATCACGGCGAACGTCGCGGCGGCGTTGACCCCGCCGACCATCGCGACGGCGAGCGCTGCCCCGGCGGCGTAGCGGCGGGCGCTACCGTGGCTCGACCCGTGCACGAGGCAGAGCAGTACCCAGGGTGCGAGCGCCGAGGGCCAGGCCTCGATCGAGATCGGCCCGACGGTGGTGAGCAGCCGTGGGGAGAGTGCGTAGGCCAGGCCGGCCAGGATCAGCGCGACGTCACTCCGTACGCCGAGCGCGCGCGCCAGCCTGGCAGCCCCCTGGAAGGCGACGACGAGCACGAGCGCCATCCACAGCCGCTGCACCATCCAGGGGGGCACAGCGAGGCTCTCGAGCACCCCGAAGAACGGGCCCATCGGCCACAGGTAGCCGTAGGCCTGGTTGCCGACCTGGCCGAACACGCCGATCGGGTCCCACATCGACAGCGAGCGTCCGAGCATGCGCCAGGGCGCGACGACCAGGTCGATCTTGGTGTCGGCGACGAGCCGCCCGGAGCTCTGGATCATCGCCAGGCCCACGAGCAGCAGCGACGTGGCGGTCAGGCGGCTCCCGGTGGAGGTCGACGTCGGGGTCGACTCAGCCGGGTCGCGACGGGCGGAGACCGCCACGAACAGGCCCTCCCGTCTGCGCGTTCCAGCACCGGCCCGCATGGTGCCGGCCTCCCTCGGGCGTGAGCCTACGTGGGGCATCGACGCGGTCGTCGTGGCCTGTCTGAGGTCAGCGACCTCCGACGGCGGCCACCACGCAGAGCAGCCACACCAGCCCGATGGCTTGGAGCGCATGGTCCCCGAACGCCGCCTCCTCGGGCTCCTCTGCGAGGCCGGCGTCGATGTCGCGGGCGTACCGGAGCACGCCGAGCACGAACGGCACGATCGAGATCCCCGCCCATGTGGTGGAGCGGGCGCCGTCCACCTCGGTGGCCCACAGGCTGTAGGACATGATCAGCAGTCCCGCCGACGTGGACCACGCGAAGCGCAGGTAGCTCTCGGAGTACTCGGCGAGCGAGACGCGGCTCACCGCGGTGTCGTGGTCGAGCAGGTCGACCCGGCGATGCTCCCCGTACCGCTTGCCCGCGGCCATGAAGAGCGAGCCGAAGGACGCGACGAGCAAGAACCATCGCGACAGCTCGATGTCGGAGGCGACCCCGCCCGCGACGGCACGCAGCAGGAAGCCGAGCGCGATGGTGGCGATGTCGAAGACGGGCTCGTTCTTCAGCACCAGCGTGTACACGATGTTGGTGACGCAGTAGCACGCCACGACAGCCAGGAACAGCGCTCCCAACACGACGCCGAGCCCGCACGCCACCACCATCGTGGCGACGCCGGCCACGACCGCCGTCCGGGGGGCGAGGAGGCCGGCGGCTACCGGGCGGTGGCGCTTGGTCGGGTGGGCGCGGTCGTGCTCGGCGTCGCGGGCGTCGTTGACGAGGTAGACCCCCGAGGACGCGAGGCAGAACACCGCGAAGGCCAGCGCCGAGCGCCAGAGAGTGTCGGCCTCGGTCAGGTTGCCGGAGAACAGCGGTGCGGCGACCACCATGCCGTTCTTGAGCCACTGGCGGGGGCGCGCGCACGCGAGCAGTGCGCGGGCGGTGCGCATCTAGCGGTCACCGGGAGGAGCGGCGAGGCGGAGCACGGCGCGAATATCTCACGACTGTGCGCACTGTCGTGACCAACCGGGTGCGCCCTGGTTACTCGCACGTCACTTTCTGGCCGTATAAGCGTCACCTGACCCGATACCCCTGCTAGCGTTCGGCCGTCGTCGGTGTTCTTGGGAGGGAACCTGTGCGGAAGAACCTCGCTCTGGTGCTGGTCGGGCTGAGCGCTTGCCTGCTACTGATCGGCCTGATGTGCGTCACGTGGGCGCCCGGCAAGGTCAAGAAGACGCCTCTCGACGTCGACTCCACCACCCACCTCGAGGGTGAGGTGGCCGCGGTCCAGACCGGTGGCGAGACCGTCCCGGTCAGGGCCACCAGCATCACGAAGGCCGATTCGGAGGCGTCGAACGACGACACCATCGTGTTCGTCAACACCTCCTGCTTGGTCGTCAACGAGGGCGACCCGCCGGACTGCGTCGAGGCCGACGACGACCGCCTGATCTCCGCGAGCACCGACACGTTCGCCACCGACCGGGTCAACGGCCTCGCCACCGACATCGACACGCTTCCGGACGACGACGTCGAGCACGAGGGGATCGTCAACAAGTTCCCGTTCGACACCGAGCAGAAGACCTACCCCTACTGGGACGCCGTGGTGGGTGGGCCCGTTGACGCGGTCTACGACCGCACCGAGGACGTCGACGGCGTCGAGACCTACGTCTTCGTCGTCACCATCGACGAGGTCGAGACCGAGATCGCCGACGGCGTCGACGGGGTGTACTCCAGTACCAAGGAGATCTACGTCGAGCCGCTCACCGGCGCGATCCTCAACCAGACCGACGACCAGCAGCGCGAGACCGCCGACGGCACCGAGGTGCTCGACCTCCAGCTGGCGTTCACCGAGGACCAGCAGCAGCAGAGCGCGGACGACGCCCGCGACAACATCAGCCTCATCCGGCTGGCGACGCGGATCGCGCCGATCGTCGGCTTCGTCGGGGGCGGCATTCTGCTCGCCGCCGGGCTGTTCCTGGCCTTCGCCGGCCGCCGCAAGGGCGACGACGGCGACGACGTCTTCGGAGACAGCACGACACCCTCAACGCCGGCCACTGTCTGAGTACTGACCGGGCTCCGCTCTCGGGGCGACCATCCAGCCCATGACCCTGACCACCGAACGCATCACCGACTTCGGTCGGGTCTTCGACGACGTAGTCCGGGCGATGGGTGCCGCGCTGCTCGGCAAGGAGCACGCGGTCCGGCTCACGCTCACGTGCATGCTGGCCGAGGGGCACCTGCTGCTCGAGGACCTGCCGGGCACGGGCAAGACGATGCTGGCGCGGGCCCTCGCGAACTGTGTCGCCGGCAGTCACGCACGCATCCAGTTCACGCCCGACCTGCTGCCGTCCGACGTCACGGGCGTCACGGTCTACGACCAGCATCACGGCACGTTCGAGTTCCACCCGGGTCCGGTCTTCCACCACGTCGTGCTCGCCGACGAGATCAACCGGGCGTCGCCGAAGACCCAGTCGGCGCTGCTCGAGGTGATGGAGGAGGGTCACGTCACCGTCGACGGCGTCACCCGCGACGTGCCACACCCGTTCATGGTGATCGCCACCCAGAACCCGGTGGAGCAGGCCGGCACCTATCAGCTCCCCGAGGCCCAGCTCGACCGGTTCCTCATGCGGATCGCTCTCGGCTACCCGAGCGCGGAGGCCACCGAGCAGCTGCTCCTCGACGCCCGGACCCGTGACCGCGCAGCCCTGGTGACGCCCCTGCTCACGCCGGAGCACGTGGTGCAGATGGCGCAGACAGCGGCCGACGTGCACATCGACCGATCCATCGTGCGCTACGTGCGCGAGCTCGCCGAGGCCTCGCGCGACGCCGCCCGGGTCCGGCTCGGGCTGTCGGCGCGGGGCTGCCTCGCCCTCGTCCGCGTCGCCAAGACCTGGGCTGCGTCCCAGGGGCGCACGGCCGTGGTGCCGCAGGACGTGCACGACCTCGCCGCGCCCGTCCTCAACCACCGCATCCTCCTCGACACGCAGGCCCACTACGGCGGGGTGCGCGTCGAGGACGTCGTCGCCGAGCTGCTCGCCGATGTTCCGCCGCCGCGCGACCGCGACTGACCGTTCGGTCGTGCTCGGGCCGGCCGGCCGGGGCACCCTGCTCGTCGGGCTGGTCGCCGCGGGCGGCGCGTGGTGGGGCGGGTACGACGAGCTGCTGGCGCTCGCCGTGGTGTGCGCGCTGTGCCTGGTCGTGGCCGCGATTGCCGTGGTCGTCCCGGCGCCGGTGGACGCCCGCCTCGAGCTGACCCCCGCGGCGACCACGGCCGGCCGGCCGGGGCGCGCCGTCATCCGGGCGACCTGGCGCGGCCCGCGGCGCTGGCGCCGGCCCCTGGTGGCGGTGCGGATGCGCGGTCCCGACGGCACGACCACCTGGTCGCACGCACGTCTGCCCGACCTGCACCGCGGGATCGCCAGCACCCACGCTCTGGAGCTCGCCGCGGTGGAGCGGGGCGTGGTGGAGGTCGGGCCGGTGGGTGCCCGGCGCACCGACCCGCTGGGGCTGATCGTGCGCCATGAGGCCTGGACCGGTTCCGCGACCTTGCACGTGCGCCCCCGCCTCATCGGCATCGACACGATGGGCACGGCCTCCGTCCCCGACCTCGAGGGTGCGGCCAGCGAGCAGGTGTCGATGAGCGACCTGGCGTTCCACGCGCTGCGCGAGTACGTGCGCGGCGACGACCTGCGCCACGTGCACTGGCGCTCCTCGGCCAAGGCGGGGGCGCTGCACGTCCGCCAGTATCACGAGACGCGCCGGTCCCACCTCGTCGTCCTCGTCGACGACCACGCGCCGGCGTATCCGCGCCCCATCGACTTCGAGCTGGCCCTCTCGGTCGCCGCGTCGATCACCCTGCACCTCGCCCACCGCGGGCAGTCGGTGACCTATGGCTGCGGACGGTTGACGGCGGCGGGCGACCTGGACACGGTGCTCGACGCCATGTGCCTGGCCGCCCTCCAGGACTCCGACCACCTCGGCGAGGCTGCCAACCGCGCCGCACACGGGAGCGGCACGAGCCGCCTGGTCCTGGTCAGCGGTGCCCGCTCCGACCGGGGCCGGCTAGTTGCGGTCCGCGACCGGTTCCCGGCCGACGTCCGCACCCTCGCCCTCTCGACGGGCCGGCCGCTGGGCCCCGCCGACGACGTCGGAGATCCCACGACGGAGACAGAGCACGGCCTGGAGTGGACGAACGTCCGTCGGCTCGTCGACCTCCCGGGCGCGCTCGCGATCCGGGCCCTGGGGGTGGGGGAGTGACCGGAGCGACCGGAGCGGACTACCGGCTGCGCGACCGCGACCTGTGGGACGTGCTCGCCGCCCTGTGCCTCGACGCCCTGGTGATCTTCGCCTGGTCCACGACCTACGCCGGCTCCGGCTGGTGGGTGGCCGCCCTGGTGGCGGCGCTGTTCTCGGTGTGCGTGGTGGTGGTCGTGCGCGACATGGGCGGCAACCCGGTGGTCGTGCCCGGCGTGCTGCTGGGGGCCTACGTCGTGTGCGCGGGACCACTGGCCGCCGGCACGCTGGCGGCGGGCGGCAGCGCCGACACCTTCACCGGCGGGCTCGCCGCCACCGGCGAGTCGTGGGGCGATCTCCTCGGCACCCACCCGCCGGTCGACGCCAGCGCCGCGTTGCTCATCCCGCCGGTGCTCGTGTCGATCCTCATCGCTGGTCTCGCGTCCACGGTGGCCCTCTGGACGAGCCGTCCGGCAGCGCCCCTGGTACCGGCCGGACTAGGCCTGCTGGTCGTCCTGCTGATGGGCCGCCAGGAGACGACGTGGGCCGTGCTGGTCGGCCTCGGCTTCGCCGTCGTGTCCCTGCTCTGGGTGCGGATGCGCGCCGGTCGACTCGACGAGCAGCGGTTCGGTGCCGACCCGGTCCGAGCGCGCGGCCTCGTCCTCGGTCTGGTGGTGCTGCTGGCGGGTGCGGCCGCCGCGGTCGGCGTGATCGGCGAGCCCGGCTCTGACCGGGTCCTGCTGCGTGATCAGGTGCGGGGCTATGACGTGAGTAGCCTCACGACACCGCTCGACGAGTTCCGCGACTTCACACCGCAGCCCCCGGGTACGCCGGACAACGTGAACGGTGAGCGACTGTTCATCGTCGACGGCCTGCCTGCAGGGACACGGCTGAGGTTCGCCGCCCTCGACACCTACGACGGCCGCCGGTGGTCGGCCGAGGGCGGCACCGACCCGCAACGGGACGACGACGCGTTCCTGCACGTGTCCTCGACGATCGACAACCCTGCGGACGGCAGGGAGGCCACCGTCGAGATCACCACCACCCGGTTCTGGGACCGGCCGTGGGTGCCGACCATCGGGGCGGTGCAGGGGTTCGCGTTCGCCGACGACGAACTGCGGGACGACCTGCGCTACAACCCCGCCACCCAGACCGCGCTCCTGCCGGACGGGCTGGGCGGCAAGGTCACCTACACGATCACGACCCGCCTCGACGCGCAGCGGGCGACGCCCGACCTGCTCGCCTCCCCGGACGACGACGCGGCGCTCGGGCACAGCCTCGGGGTGCTCGACCCGGCCCTCGACGCCTGGGACCGCGATGCGTTCACCTCGGTGCAGGCGCTGTTCAACGTGATGCGGGAGCTCAAGCGGGTCGGCCGGTTCAGCCATGGCGCCGAACCGTGGACTCGGCAGTACCTGGCCGGTCACGGCCTCCGCCAGCTCACCGACGACTTCCTCTACGCGAACCCGACGGTGGGCGACCAGGAGCAGTACGCCGCCGCCGTCGCGCTCATGGCCGCCCGCCGCTTCATCCCGGTGCGCGTCGTCGTCGGTGCGGTGGTGCCGCGCGGGGGCGTGGTCGAGGGTCGTGACGTCACCGCCTGGGTCGAGATCAGGGTCCGGGACGGCTCGTGGCGGACGATCCCCACCGACGACTTCATGGGCCAGCGCCCGCCCGACCGCGACGGCGGCCCGCCCGTGCCGCGTGACTTCCCGCCGCAGCCGCCCGCACCGGACCAGGACGACACCACCGACACCCAGGACGAGCGCGACGCGGCCGACCCGGCCGACGCCGGCGAGGATGGCGGCACACCGTGGGCCTGGCTCCTCGCGCTGGTACTGCTCGTGCCGCTGGTGCCCCCCCTCCTGAAGTGGCGGCGCCGGCGGGGCCGGCTGCGCGCCGCCCGGGTCAGCAGTCGCTACGCCGGGGCATGGGAGGAGCTCGTCGACCGCGCTCGCGACCTCGGCGTGCCCGTTGCCGCGAGGGCCACCCGGCCCGCGCAGGCGGCCGAGTTGGAACGGGCCGGCGACCTCGCGCTCCAGGCGGACCGGCGGATCTTCTCGGCCGAGGAGCTCGACGCCGCGGAGGCGGCGGAGTTCTGGCGGCTCGTGCGCACCGAGCTGCGCGACCTCGACGGCACCCGACCGCGGTGGCGGCGCTGGTGGGCCTTGGTCAACCCGCGGTCGCTGTGGTCGTGAGGTCGGCGCCGAACACCGCGGTGCCCGGCATCACCCGGCCCCGCACCGCCGACCACCCGCCCCAGATTCGGTCATGCCCCTCGGGCCACTCCGGCTCGAGGAGCGTGGTGAGCGCGAAGCCGTGGCCGGCCAGCAGCGCCACCCAATCGCCGAGGGTGCGGTGGTGCTCCACGTACGTCGTCGCGCCGGTCTCGTCGTCGACCTCGACGTAGGGCGTGCGGTCCCAGTAGGAGCTGCTCGCCACCAGGCCCGCATCGGTGGGGTCGTCGGGGAACACCCAGCGAGTCGGGTGAGTGATCGAGAATGCGAACCGGCCGCCGGGCCGCAGCACGCGCGCCGTCTCGGCGACCGCGGCTCCGATGTCGCGCACGAACTGCAGCGCGCCGAAGGAGGAGAACACGATGTCGAACGAGCGGCCGGCGAACGGCAGCCGGGTGGCGGTGCCGAGCACCGACGGCGCCGCCACGCCGGTCTCCTCGTCGATGCGCCGCCCGTGCTGGAGCTGGCGGTAGGAGAGGTCGAGCCCGACGCCGCGACCCCCCCGCGCCACCACCCATCGGGTGCACTGGCCCGCGCCCGACCCGACCTCCAGCACGTCGCGGCCGGCGACGTTGCCGAGCACCCCGGCGGTGTCCTCGGTGAGCCCCTCGGGTCCCCACACGAACCCCGCGTCGCCCAGGAACGCCCCATGGGTGGCCTGGTACTCGTCGGCGTATCGGTCCCAGTCCGGGCCGTTGGCGTGGCGCGACTCGGCCTCGGTGACCGCGCGCCGCTCGGCGCGCACCGACGGCGGCAGCGGTGGGTGGTGCCGGGAGTCTGGAGCGAGATGATCGGGCGCCATGCCGACATTGTCCCGCGCCACCGACCGCGTACCGCGAATGCCGGACAGGTAGGTGGCAAGGCCCTACGGTCCTCGGGTGAGCACCCCCAAGGTCGTCCTCCCGCTCGTCGCCGGGCTGCTGCTCGCCCTCGTGGTGCCCGGCTCCCGGGTGACTGCGGCGCCGCCGGCAGCGGCCGCCCGGGCCACGCACGAGGTCGTCGTCACCGGCAACGGTGTCGCGACCTTTCCGGCCTTCGACCCCGCGGTCTCGCGCTACGCGGTGACCACGTCACCGGGCACGGGGGGGACGATCACGGTGGCCGCGACGTCGGCCGCCCGCGGCGCCGTCGTGCGGGTGGACGGCGTCGTGGCTCCGACGGGCAAGCGGACGGTGACCGGGCTGAAGCCGGGCGACGAGGTCGCCGTGTTCGTCGACGATGCCCAGGGCCGGTCGGCGTACAGCTATGTCTACCTCCCCGATGACTTCCCGACGCTCGAGCGCGTCACGCCCGCCGCGTCCGAGCCGACCTTCGACCACGTGATGCTCACCCTGGCCAGGTTCCGGCCCCCGCCCGACCCGTACTTCGAGGTCGTGGTCGATGCCAACGGTGTGCCGGCGCACCTCGCGACCAACCGGACCACCAGCTCGATGGATCTCAAGCTGCAGCCCAACGGCCACTTCTCCGTCGCCCGCGGCACGGGCAACCCCGCCTACCCCGACTCGGAGATCGTCGAGTTCGACGCGCAGTGGCGCGAGGTCGGCCGTCATCAGACGGTCGGGATCCAGCACACCGACGGCCACGACTCGATCCTGCTCGAGGACGGCAGCCGCTACCTGATCGCCTACGAGCCGGACGGGGCGGGGAAGCTCGACGCCGTCGTGCAGCACGTCAGCGCCGCGGGCGACCTGCTGTTCTCCTGGGACAGCAAGGACCACGTGGCCGAGTCGGTCGTCAACACCGCCGACTACGCGCACATCAACTCGGTGCACGTGATGGCGGACGGCAACCTCCTGCTGTCGTTCCGGCACCTCAGTGCGGTGTTCAAGGTCGCCCGGCACGACGGCGACGGCTACACCGAGGGGGACGTCCTCTGGAAGCTCGGGGGACGCGAGTCGGACTTCACCTTCGTCGGCGAGGACGGTCAGCCCGGTGACTTCGGGCCGTGCGCGCAGCACACCGCGACCGAGCTCGCCAACGGCAACATCGTGGTCTTCGACAACGGGTCCGCCAGTTTCACCGGCTCGCTCTGCGTCGACCCCGCCAACCCCGACGGCCCACCGGTCGACCACACGCCCAGTCGCGTCGTCGAGTGGTCGCTGGACGAGGAGAACGGCGTGGCGACCGTCGTGCGCGACCACAGCCTCGAGCGTCGCGACGGTCAGCCCGGCGGGCGCTTTGCGATCTTCGCCGGCTCGGCGCAGCCGCTCCCCACCGGCGGCTCGATGGTCGGCTGGGCCTCGTCCACCGACGCGATCGCCAGCGAGCTCGGCCCCGACGGGAGCCTGCGCTGGGAGCTGGTCGACCCCGCCGCGACGGGCTCGGAGCGCTTGTTCTCCTACCGTGCCTTCGCGCTCGACCTCCCCGACGCCACCCCGCCCACCGTCGCGGTGCCGACACGGGACGGCGCCGTCTACATCGAGGGGCAGCGGGTGGCGCCCCCGACCTGCCGTGACCGCGGCGGGTCCAGCCTGAAGGCGTGCGCCGTCACGCCGGTCGACACCCGCACCGTCGGCGCTCGTCTGGTGACCGTCACCGCGCGCGACGGGGCAGGCAACGTCACCCGGGTCACTCGGCGCTATCGCGTCGTGCACCGCCACCGCCCGGACGCCACGATCCGCGCAGCCGGCGCCACCCGTGTCGTGGGCGTCGGCACGTACGGCGCCCGGCCCCAGCAGCTGGTTCAGATCTCGCGTCGGCAGGGCAGCTTCGTGGCGTTCGTGCGGGTTCGCAACAACGGCTCGGTGTCCGACCGCTTCACGCTGACGCCGAGCCTGAGGTCCCGAGACTTCACGGCGCGGATCGTGGGCTCGCCGGTTTCGCCCGTGCTGCGGCCGGGACAGTCCTGGGGCGCGAGGCTGGTGGTCACCCCGCGGGTGTCCGCTCGCCGCGGCGATCAGGCCGCGGTGCGGGTGATCGCTCGGTCCCGTGGCAACCCGGCGCGGCTCGACGTCATCTGGTTGAGAGCGCGTCGCACGTAGCTCCCGCCGAGCGCCGTGACAGGGTCGGCAACGTGGACCCGACGTCGCTGACCCCGCTCACCGGAGGCTGGTCGGGGGAGACGTTCCTGGCCGAGGTGGCCGGCGTCCGGCAGGTGGTGCGGATCCACGCCCGCGACCCGCGCCGCGCCGAGGTGGACGCCGCGCTGCTGCGGCTGGTGCGCGGCCTGGTGCCGGTGCCCGAGGTGCTCGAGGTGCGCCGCGCCGATCCCGCCGCGGACCTCCCGGCGCTGCTCGTGACGTCCTGGGTCGAGGGCCAGCGCGGCGACGTGCTCCTGCCCACCCTCGACGACGCCGAGCGGGCGGTCGTCGGCACCCGGGTCGGCGACCTGGTGGCCACCCTCGGCGGGATGCCGATGCCGGTGTTCGGCGAGTTCGTCGACGACCGGCTCACGGTCGAGCCGTGGAGCCTGCCCGACGGCCTGCCCGGCTTCGTGGCCGACCACGAGGCGGCCCTCACCCACTGGTCCGACGACGAGCGCACCGGCCTGGCCGAGGTGGCCGAGGTGGCGCAGCGGCTCCTCGACACCGTCGAGCGGCGGTGCCTGGTGCACAGCGACCTCAACCCCAAGAACTGGCTGGTCGACCCTGCCACCCTCGAGATCACCGCCCTGCTCGACTGGGAGTTCGCCCACGCCGGCCATCCGTTCACCGACCTCGGCAACGCCCTGCGCTTCGAGCGGGAGCCGGCCTGGACCGACGCCGTCCTCGGCGCCTACGCCGCCCGCCGCGGCACCCCGCCGGCCGAAGGCGCTCGGGCTGGCCCGGGCCGCCGACCTGTGGGCGCTCGTCGACCTCGCCGCCCGCCGCGGCCAGAACCCGGTGGCCGACCGCGCCCACGACCTGCTGCTCGGCATCGCCCGCCGGCGCGACGCCGGTTGGACGCTTTCCCAGACGCGGACGTAGACTGAAGGACGCGCTGGTGGTCCGCCGTGTCCCGCACGGAGTGGATCCGGCTCGTGTCCGTTGCTCAGTCTGCTCACACGTCGACTGGGAACGTCTGCGAAACAGGCTTCCGGCGTGTCACCACGACATCTGCCCACCCCAAGGACCACGTACCCCCTATGACCTCCACCCTCTCTGTTCAGGACTTCGACACCGACGCGCCCCAGGTGGCGGTCAACGACATCGGGTCCGAAGAGGACTTCCTCGCCGCGATCGACCTCACCATCAAGTACTTCAACGACGGCGACATCGTCGCCGGCACGATCGTCAAGGTCGATCGTGACGAGGTGCTGCTCGACATCGGCTACAAGACCGAGGGCGTCATCCCCTCGCGCGAGCTGTCGATCAAGCACGACGTCGACCCGCACGAGGTCGTGAGCGTCGGCGACGAGGTCGAGGCCCTGGTCCTCCAGAAGGAGGACAAGGAGGGTCGGCTGATCCTGTCCAAGAAGCGCGCCCAGTACGAGCGCGCCTGGGGCACGATCGAGCAGGTCAAGGAGGAGGACGGCGTCGTCGAGGGCACCGTCATCGAGGTCGTCAAGGGCGGCCTGATCCTCGACATCGGGCTGCGCGGCTTCCTGCCGGCGTCGCTGGTGGAGATGCGCCGGGTGCGCGACCTCCAGCCGTACGTCGGCCAGAAGCTCGAGGCGAAGATCATCGAGCTCGACAAGAACCGCAACAACGTGGTGCTGAGCCGCCGCGCCTGGCTGGAGCAGACCCAGTCCGAGGTGCGCCACGGCTTCCTCACCCAGCTCCAGAAGGGCCAGATCCGCAAGGGCGTCGTGTCCTCGATCGTCAACTTCGGTGCGTTCGTCGACCTCGGCGGCGTCGACGGTCTGGTCCACGTCTCCGAGCTGTCGTGGAAGCACATCGACCACCCCTCCGAGGTGGTCACCGTCGGCGACGAGGTCACCGTCGAGGTGCTCGACGTCGACATGGACCGCGAGCGGGTCTCGCTGTCGCTCAAGGCGACGCAGGAGGACCCCTGGCAGCACTTCGCCCGCACCCACCAGATCGGCCAGATCGTGCCGGGCAAGGTCACCAAGCTGGTGCCGTTCGGCTCGTTCGTCCGCGTCGAGGAGGGCATCGAGGGCCTGGTGCACATCTCCGAGCTGGCCGAGCGCCACGTGGAGATCCCCGAGCAGGTCGTGCAGGTGGGCGACGACGTGATGGTGAAGATCATCGACATCGACCTGGAGCGGCGCCGGATCTCGCTGTCGCTCAAGCAGGCGAACGAGACCACCACCGCGTCCGACGTCGAGGAGTTCGACCCCACGCTCTACGGCATGGCGGCCACCTACGACGACCAGGGCAACTACGTCTACCCCGACGGCTTCGACCCGGAGACCGGCGAGTGGCTCGAGGGCTTCGACGAGCAGCGTGCGGTCTGGGAGGAGCAGTACGCCAAGGCGCACGCCCGCTGGGAGGCCCACGTCAAGCAGCAGGCCGAGGCCAAGAAGGCCGAGTCCGAGTCGGCCACCGCCGAGCCCACCTCGTACTCGTCCGGCGGCGCCGACGAGAGCACCGAGGACGACGGCGGCTCGCTGGCCTCCGACGAGGCGCTGCAGGCGCTGCGCGAGAAGCTCACCGGCGGCGACAGCTGACCCGAGCCACACCGCTGACCCGTCCCCTGGAGGGGACGGGTCAGCGCATTTTCGAGGCCCGACCCGCCGGCGGCCCGAGAAGAGCACTGACCCGTCCGCTACAGCGGACGGGTCAGGGTTCTTCTCGGGTGGCGCGGCGGCGGCTCACACGGCGAGCCGGTCGCGGGGCGCCACGAAGTCGGTGTCGGTGTAGTGGGAGGCGGCGGGCGGTGGAAGCTGCGGCCGTCGTCGCGGACGACGTTGCCCACGGCGGCAGCGATGGCGAGGACGGTCAGGACGATGATGGCGGTGAAAGTGATCATGGCAGTAATTCTGCGTCATCCGTGATCCTGCCACCAGTGGCAGAAATGCCGTAGGCCGTCGACTTTCAGCCATATCCGGGCTACGCTGCCTCTCGTGAGAACCGTGGCCGTGATCGTGCAGGACGGGGTGGAGCCGTTCGGGCTCGGCTCCCTCGTCGAGGTGTGGGGCGAGCCGTACCACCCCGACGACGACAACCCGGTGTTCGACTTCCGGGTGTGCACGCCCCGCCCCGGGCGGATCGAGGGTCGCTCGACCTTCGACCTGTACGTCGACCAGGGGCTCGACGCGGCGGCCGACGCCGACCTGGTGTGCATCGCGCCCAAGCACAAGTTCGACGACCACGACCCCGCCGTCCTCGAGGTGCTGCGCGCGGCCCACGACCGCGGGGCGATCGTCTACTCGCACTGCTCGGCCACCTTCGAGCTCGGCGCGGCCGGGCTGCTCGACGGACGCGAGTGCACCACGCACTGGCGCTACACCGACCGGCTGGAGCAGGACTTCCCGCTGGCCAAGGTGCGCCCCGACGTGCTCTACGTGCAGGACGGCAACGTGCTCACCGGTGCCGGCAGCGCCGCCGGCCTCGACGCCTCGCTGCACCTGATGCGGCAGACCTTCGGCGCCAAGGTGGCGGCCGACGCCGCCCGCCGGATCGTCGTGCCCCCGCACCGCGACGGAGGGCAGGCCCAGTTCATCGCCCGGCAGGTGGTCGACTGCGACGCCGAGACGCTCGGCGCCGTGCTCACCTGGATCCAGGAGAACCTCGGCGAGCCGCTCGACGTCGACACGCTCGCCAAGCGCGCCCACATGTCGCCGCGCACCTTCGCCCGCCGGTTCCGCGCCGAGACCGGCACCACCCCGCACGCGTGGGTGACGGCGCAGCGGCTGCAGGCGGCCGAGGAGCTGCTCGAGCGCACCGGGCTCTCGGTCGACCAGGTGGCCACCGAGGTCGGCTTCGGCAACGCCGCCGCCCTGCGCCACCACTTCACCCGTGCCCGCGGCGTGAGCCCGCAGCAGTACCGCCGCCAGTTCGCCTGCTGACGGCGTGATCTCGACCGGGTTTCGTCGGGGGTGGCTGGCGGTACCTTGCCGGTCGTGACCCCCGGTTCCGGCGCCTGGCCCGCCGACCACGCACGCGGCGTCGGCGCGCTGGGCAACGGCGTCCTGTTCCTTCTCGGCGCGTTGTCCGACCCGGGCGAGACGTTCACGCGCGCCCGGGGCCGCACCTACTGGGCCACGGCGGCGGTGCTGCTCGCGGCGGTGCAGATGGCGGAGCTGGCCCGGGTCGAGGCGCATCCGGTGGTCTGGGTGAGCGTGCCGGTGATCCTGATCGTGAGCCTCATGCTGAGCTATCCGCTCACGTCGCTCGCGCGCTGGATCTGCGGCGGACCGGCCTGGCTCGTCGACGCCACCGCGAGCCAGGGCGTCATCCTCACCTCCGCGGCCGCACTGCCCGGCTCGCTCCTGGCCGCCCTCGGCGTGCCCGCACTCACCGCGATCGCGGTGGGCCTCGTGCTCGCGGTCGTGGCCGTGGTGGCCCAGGTCGCGCTGTGGTGCGCCGCCTTCCGGTGCCGGTGGTGGCGCGCGCTCCTGGCCTATCTGGTCGTCGGCACGCTGGTGGTCGTCGTCGCCGCCGGGCTCGTCGACCTGCTCACGCCGCAGGTCTGACGGCGGCGCGGGCCGCGGTCAGCGCGTGGCGCCGTAGGCGGCGAGCCCCGCGAAGGCGGCGCTGGTCAGTCCGGCCCGGATGCGGGTGCCCACCGGCACGTCGCCGGCGGCGAAGGAGAGCAGCGCGCTGGTGCAGTTGAACGCGGCCGCCACGCCCAGCGCGGTCTTCCGGTGCTCGTCGTCGGCGAGGCCCACGAGGACCGAGCCGGCGGCCAGGGCGTTGCCGAAGTAGCGCGTCATCGACAACCCGATGTCGTCGACCTCGCCGGTGCCGTAGAGGCGGTGGAACAGGCCGGGTGCCAGCGCGGCCAGGGCGCCGGTGGCGATGCCACCCACGCAGAGGATCTGCTGGATCTGGGCGTCGGACAGGTCGTCGAGGCTGCTCATGAGGCTCCTTCACTCGGGGGTGGACCCCATCGTGCGCGCCGTCCCCGGACCTCGGGCTCGCCCCGCGAGATCCGTGTGGCCGGTCTGGACCGTCGGCGAGCCGGTCGCGGCGCACCTTGCCGGTGGCGGTGCGGGGGAGGTCGGGCACGAACCGCCAGGTCTTGGGCCGCTTCGGCGGCGCCAGCCGCTCGCGCACCCACGCGGTGAGCTGGTCCTCGGTGGCGTCGCCCACCACCGCCGCGCACACCCGGGTGCCCCACTCGTCGTCGGCCTCGCCGTACACGGCGACCTCGACGACGTCGGGGTGCTCCTCGACCACCTGCTCCACCTCGAGCGGGTAGACGTTGACGCCGCCGCTGATCAGCAGGTCCTCCCGGCGGCCGTCGAGCCACAGGTAGCCGTCGTCGTCGAGCCGGCCGCGGTCGCCGACCGTGAACGCCGGCCCGTCCGGGGTGTCGCGCCAGGCGGCCGCCGTCTTCTCCGGGTCGCCGGCGTAGCTGAACCGGGCGTGCGGGGGGACGGCGCACCAGATCGTCCCGTCGTCGTCCACCGACAGGGTCCGGCCGGGCCGGGCCCGGCCGACGGTGCCCGGTCGCTCCCGCCACTCCTCGCTGCGGCAGGCGGTGAACTGCCCCTCGGTGGAGCCGTAGAACTCCCAGGTGCGACCCGTCGGGGAACAGCTCGAGCAGCCGCTCCTTCACCCGGGTGGGGCACGGGGCGCCGGCGTGCGCGACGAGCCGGAAGCACGACAGGTCCGGGACGCCGGCGTCCTCCCAGTGCGCGAACAGCCGCTGCAGGTGGGTCGGCACGCAGAACATCGTGGTCGGCCGCTCGGTCGCGATCGCCGCGGTCACCGTCGCCGCGTCGAACGGCCCGGGGAGCACCACCCGACCGCCGGCGAGGCGGGTGCCCATCGCGAACCGCAGCGGCGCCGAGTGGTGCAGCGGGCTCAGCACGAGGTTCACGTCGTCGGCGGCGAACCCCCACAGGTCGCGCTCCTCGGCCACCAGCGCCGCGGCGTCCGACTCCGGCAGCAGCCCGCTGTCCACGCCCTTCGGCGTGCCGGTGGTGCCGCTGGTGCAGTGCATCGGCCGGCCGCGGGGGAGGCCGCCCTCCCAGGAGCCGAGCGCGGGCAGGTCGGCCTCGTCGGTGACCACCAGGACGGGCCGCAGCGGCGCCAGCACGCGGTGACGCTCGTGCTCGGTGAGCCGCGGGTCGAGCGGGATCGGGAAGACGCCCGCGCTCGAGCAGCGCGAGCACGGCCTCGAGGTAGGCGTGCGAGCCGGGCACGAGCAGGGCGACCCGGTCGCCCTCACCCAACTCACGCACGTCGTCACCGTAGAAGCCTTGACAGGAGCGGCCCGTTAGTGGTGGTTTGGCCTAGTCCAATGGTCTACCTCGGAGGCCCGACGTGCGGATCTCGGTTCTCGGCACCCTGTTCACCTGCGTCCTGCTCGCAGGCCTGTTGTCTCCTGCGGCGCCCGCTCCGGCGGCGCCCCGAGCGCCCTCGGCGCCCGCAGCCGCGGGCTGCGCGCCTGACCGCGACCACCCCAAGCGGCAGCTTCGCGCCGACTGGATCGCCACGGTGGAGAACATCGACTGGCCCTCGCGGCGCGGGCTGACGGCGGGCGAGCAGCGCCGCGAGCTGATCGGCTGGCTCGACGAGGCCGCGTCCCGGGGCCTCAACGCCGTGGTGCTGCAGGTGCGGCCCACCGCTGACACGTTCTGGCCCTCGGCGCTGGAGCCGTGGTCGAAGTACCTCACCGGCACTCCCGGGCAGAGCCCGGGCTACGACCCGCTCGCCTTCGCCGTCCGCGCGGCACACGCCCGCGACCTGGAGCTGCACGCCTGGTTCAACCCCTACCGGGTCTCGCAGAACACCGACCGCTCCCAGCTCGCGCCCGGCAGCCCGGCCGCCGAGCACCCGGACTGGGTGGTCGAGTACGGCGGCAAGCTCTACTACGACCCCGGCCTGCCGCAGGTCCGCCAGCTCACCACCGACGTGATCATGGAGGCGGTGCGCCGCTACGACGTCGACGGCGTGCACTTCGACGACTACTTCTACCCCTACCCGGTGGGCACCACCCCGTTCCCCGACGACGCCACCTTCGCCGCCCACGGCGCCGGCTTCCCCGACACCCCGGAGGGACGCGCCGACTGGCGCCGCCACAACACCGACCTGCTCGTCGAGGGGCTCGACCAGCGCATCCACCGCGCCAAGCCGTGGGTGCTGTTCGGCGTCAGCCCGTTCGCCGTGTGGCGCAACCAGGCCACCGACCCGGAGGGCTCGGCCACCACCGCCGGGGCCGAGACCTACGACGACCTCTACGCCGACACCCGCAAGTGGGTGCGCGAGGAGTGGCTCGACTACGTCGCGCCGCAGGTGTACTGGAACATCGGCTTCGCGCCCGCCAACTACGCCGTGCTCGTGCCGTGGTGGTCCGAGCAGGTCACCGGCACCGACGTGCAGCTCTACATCGGCCAGGCCACCTACAAGGTGGGCGTCACGCCCGCGCAGGACCCGGCCTGGCTGCGTCGCCGCGAGATGACCGACCACCTCTGGTTCAACCGCGAGTACCCCAGCGTCGTCGGCGACATCTACTTCTCGGCCAAGCAGGTGCGCGCGAACCGGCTCGGCCACATGGACCTGCTCCAGCAGGAGCACTACGCCCGCCCGGCGCTGCTGCCGGTCACCGCCGGGGTGCCCGGGCGCCGTCCGGACGCCGTGCGCCGGCTCGACGCCGACCGCCGTGGCAGCCAGGTGCGTCTCACCTGGGGCGGCGCGGGCGAGGCCTTCGCCGTCTACCGGGTGCCGGGCCGCCGAGCCGATCGGTGCGACCTCGCCGACGCCGCCCACCTGGTCGACGTCACGCACGACCGGTCGTGGTCGGGGCCGGCGGGACGCGGCACCGCCACCTACGTCGTGACCGCGCTCGACCGCGCCCACCGCGAGAGCATCGCCCGGTCCGTCGTGGTGCGGGCGCGCCGGTGACCACACTCGAGGGTCCGCCGGGCACCAACGGCACCAAGCAGCAACAGCTGCGCGCCGACCTCGAGCACCGCCTGCACGACCTCGCGCCCGGCGACCTGCTGCCGGCCGAGCGGGTGCTCGCCCAGGAGCTCGGCGTCGCCCGGATGACCCTGCGTCGCGCCGTCGACACCCTGGTGGCCGACGGGTTGCTGGTGCGTCGTCCGGGCTCCGGCACCTTCGTGGCCGGCCGCGCGCCCGGCGCCGACAAGCTGTCGCAGCGGCTCGCCGCCACCTCGTTCTCCGACGAGATGCGGGCGCGCGGGCTGCAGCCCGGGAGCCGCACGGTCTCGAGCCGGGTGGCGCCGGCCGGGGTGCTGCTGTCGGCCGTGCTGGAGGTGCCCACCCAGACCGAGGTGCTGCACGTACGCCGGCTCCGGCTCGCCGACGACGAGCCGATGGCCGTCGAGGACCTGCACGTGCCAGCCACCGTGGCGCCCGGACTGACCGGCGAGGACCTCGACGGCGCGTCGTTCTACGACCTGCTCGACCACCGCTACGCCACGCCCGTCGTCGGCGGCACCCAGACCGTGGAGCCGGCGCTGGCCGGCGCCGACGAGGCCGACCTGCTCGGCATCGACGCCGGCGCCCCCGTCTTCCTGTTCGAGCGCACCTCGCGGGTGGCCGACGGCCACGTCGCCGAGTTCGTGCGCTCCGTGTACCGCGGCGACCGCTACCGGTTGGTCGTCGACATCTTCCCGCCGGCACGGGGCCGCCGGGGACCGAAGGGAACCGACCGATGAAGACACCGCAACTCAGGAGACTCGGCGCCGGGATCGCGGCGCTCGCCCTGCTGGCCACCGCCGGCTGTGCGGGCGGTAGTGGCGACGAGGCCGAGATCGACAACGCCGGGGGCAAGGTGGACGGGGAGGGCGAGACCCTGACCGTCTGGATCATGCAGGGCACCAACCCCGACGCCGAGCCGTACGCCGAGGAGGTGGAGAAGGCCTTCGCCGAGGAGACCGGCGGCGAGCTCGACATCCAGTTCGTCGAGTGGGCCGACGCCCACGACAAGTTCGTCAAGGCGATCGCCGGCAACACCACGCCCGACGTCGCCGAGGTCGGCACCACCTGGACCCCGGAGTTCGCCGACGCCGGAGCCCTCGTCGACCTCACCGACGCCGTCGACGAGGCCGGGCTGTCCGGCGACCTCGTGCCCGGCCTGCAGGAGGCCGGCACCATCGACGACAAGCTCTACGGCATGCCGTGGTACTCCGGCGTCCGCTCGGTGGTGTACCGCACCGACGTGTTCGAGAAGGCCGGCGTCGAGCCGCCGACGTCGTGGGACGAGCTCGTCGCGGTGGGGGAGAAGATCAAGGCCAGCGACCCCGACCTCATCACCTTCCCGGTGCCGGGCGACAGCGAGTACGGCGTCGACCCGTTCATCTGGGGCGCCGGCGGCGAGATCGCCACCGAGGACGGCGGCACGTGGACCAGCGCCATCGACTCGCCCGAGGCCCAGGAGGGCATCTCGTTCTACACCGGCCTGGCCACCGAGCACGGCTTCTCGACTCCCGCCGCGACCACGTGGGACGAGGCCGACCTCTCCGACGCCTTCTCGCGCGGCGACGTGGCGATGATGATCTCCGGCTCGTGGACGCCGGCCGCGCTGGTGGAGGCCAACCCGGAGCTCGAGGGCAAGCTCGGCGCGTTCCCGATCCCCGGCCCGGACGGCGGCCTGGCGCCGTCGTTCCTGGGCGGCTCGCACCTCTCGGTGTTCAACAACACCGAGAACCCCGACCTCGCGTTCGCGCTGGTGCGGCTGATGAGCACCGGGGACCTGGCGAAGACCTGGGGCGAGCAGTCCGGGTTCTTCCCCGGCACCAACTCGCTGCTGGAGGAGATCGAGGCCGAGGGCGACCCGCTGGTGACGCCGTTCGCGCAGCAGATGCTCGAGGCCGGCAAGAGCGTCCCGGTGACGCCGCTCTACGGCCAGGTGCAGGGCAAGAAGACGATCGCGGCCATGATGCAGTCGATCCTGTCCGGTGACGCCTCCGTCGAGGACGCGAGCGCCGCGGCGGCCGACGAGATGGACGAGATCTTCCAGCGCGGGAGCTAGCAACAGCAGATGGTCGACCTCGCGGAGGCGCCGGCCCGGGGCGAGCCCCCGGGCGGGCGCGACGACCCCGGACGGCGGCCCCGTCGTCCGGGGCGCGGCCGCGTGTCCGGAGCCGGTGGCCGGCTGACGCCGGGCTGGCTGCCGTGGGCGCTCCAGGCACCGGCGCTGGTGGTGCTCGGGGCGCTGCTGGTCTACCCGCTGTTCTGGGTGGTCACCTTGGCCTTCCAGGAGTTCGGGCTGCGCGAGCTGCGGCAGGGCGGTTTCCACTGGACCGGGCTCGACAACTTCCGCGAGGTGTTCTCCGACCCGCTGCTGTGGAAGGTGGCGCTGCCCAACACCGCCGTCTTCGCCGCCGTCAACGTGGCCCTCACCGTCGTGGTCGGCACCCTGGTGGCGCTGCTGCTCTACCGGCTCGGCAGCTGGGCGCGCGGGGTGCTCACCACCGCGATCATGGTGGCGTGGGCGATGCCGGCGATCACCGGCACCTACGTGTGGGTCTACGTGTTCGACACCAGCGACGGCATGGTGATGCGGCTGCTGTCGGCGATGGGGCTGGCCGACCCCGACACCACCAACTGGTTCACCGACCGGCTGGCGTTCTACGCGATCGCCACCCTCAACGTCGTGCACCACGGCTTCCCGTTCGTGGCGGTCACCGTCTTCGCCGGCCTGCTCACGGTGCCGCGGGACGTGCTCGAGTCGGCCGAGATGGACGGCGCCGGGGCGTGGAAGCGGTTCTGGTACGTGATCTACCCGATCATGAAGCCGATCTTCGCCGTCGTGATGGTGCTGTCGACCATCTGGGACTTCAAGGTGTTCACGCAGATCTACCTGATGCCGGGTGGCGCCGGCACCAACCGCGAGGTGCTCAACCTCGGCACGTGGAGCTACCTCACCGCGATCTCGCAGAACCGCTACGGCCTGGGTGCCGCCATCGCGGTGGTGCTCACGCTGCTGCTGCTCGCGATCACTGCCGTGTACCTGCGCACCCTGTTCCGCCAGGAGGAGCTGTGACCGCCGTGCACGCGGCGCCGGCGCCCGAGGCGCCGACGCACGACTGGGGCACGCCGACCAAGCCGCACCGCCGGCTGCGTGGCCGGCTGCTGAACGTCGTCGGCTTCGTGGCCGTGCTGGCGTTCAGCCTGTTCCCGGCCCTGGTCATGCTGTCGACGGCGTTCGACTCCCAGGCGAACGACGGCTCCCGCGCCCTGCTGCCCACCGAGGCGTCGACGGCGAACTTCGAGTTCGTGCTGGGGGAGGGCGGCTTCGGCCGCTTCCTGCTCAACTCGATGCTCGTCGGGATCGGCACCGTGGTGGCCAGCGGGCTGCTGGCGCTGCTGGCGTCGGTGGCGGTGGCGCGGTTCCGGTTCCGGCTGCGCACGACGATGCTGGTGCTGGTGCTGGTGATCCAGATGGTGCCGCTGGAGGCACTCGTCATCCCGCTGTTCATCCAGGCCAGCTCGCTCGACATGCTCGACAGCCTGATCGGCCTCACCGTCGTCTACATCGCGTTCTCGCTGCCGTTCGCGATCTGGATGCTGCGCGGCTTCGTGGCGGCGATCCCGGTGGAGCTGGAGGAGGCCGCCTACCTCGACGGCGCCTCGTGGCCGCGGATGTTCTGGTCGGTGCTGTTCCCGCTCGTCGCCCCCGGCCTGGTGGCCACCAGCGTGTTCTCGTTCATCATGGCGTGGAACGAGTTCGTCTTCGCGATCACCTTCCTCGAGGACGAGCAGAAGTACACGGTGGCAGCCGGGCTGCGGCAGTTCTTCACCCAGTACGGCACCGACTGGGGCTCGGTGATGGCCGGCTCCACCCTCATCACGGTGCCGGTGATGCTGTTCTTCGTGGTGGTGCAGCGCCGGCTCAGCGAGGGCCTCGTCTCGGGAGCGGTGAAGGGCTAGTGGACGACGCCCTGCGGCGGCTCGCCGCGTCCGTGGTGCTGCCCGGCTTCGTGGGCACCGAGGTGCCCGACTGGCTGCGGCGCGAGCTCGACGCCGGCCTGGCCGGGGTGTGCCTGTTCGGCCAGAACGTCACCTCCGACGCGCAGGTGACCGCCCTCACCTCCGCCCTGCACGACGCGCGCGACGGCGTGCTGGTCACCGCCGACGAGGAGGGTGGCTCCGTCACCCGGCTCGACGCCGGCACCGGCTCGCCGTGGCCGGGCCACGCCGCGCTCGGCGCGCTCGACGACGTCGCGGCCACCGAGCGGGTCGCCCGCGGCATCGGCGCTCGGGCCCGCGGGCTCGGCGTCGACGTGGTGCTGGCCCCGGTGGCCGACGTGGCCTCCGAGCCCGACAACCCGGTGATCGGGGAGCGCTCGTTCGGGAGTGACCCCGCGCTCGTGGGCCGGCACACCGCGGCGTTCGTGCGCGGCCTGCAGGGCGCCGGTGTGGCCGCCTGCGCCAAGCACTTCCCCGGGCACGGCGCCACCCGCACCGACTCCCACCTCGAGCTCCCCGTCGTCGGCGCCGACGAGGCCACCTACCGCGCTCGCGACCTCGCCCCCTTCGCCGACGCGGTGGCCGCCGGCACCCGCTGCGTCATGACCGCCCACGTGGTGGTGGCCGCCCTCGACGACCGGCCAGCCACGCTGAGCCCGCCGGTGCTGCGGCTGCTCCGCCACGAGCTCGGCTTCGACGGCGTGATCGTGTGCGACGCCCTCGACATGCGAGCGATCCCCGACCGCCGGCAGGGCGCCGTCGACGCGCTGGCCGCCGGCGTCGACCTGCTGTGCATCGGCAATCCCGTGTTCCCCGATCCCTACGACGGCGAGCCGGCCGCCCGCGAGGTCATCGACGCCGTCGTGGCCGCCGTGCGCGAGGGCCGGCTGCCCGGCGCGCGGCTGGAGGAGGCCTCGGCGCGGGTGGCCGCTCTCCCGGCACCGGCACCCGGCGCCGGCGCCGGGCTCGCGGCCCGCGCGCTCGCCGTCACCGGCGAGGTGCGGGTGCGGCCGGACGCCCGGGTGCTCGTGGCGCCGCCCGAGGTGGCCTACGCGGCGGGCCGGCGGCCCTCGCTGCTGGGCCGGCTCCTGGGCGGCACGGACGTGGCCGACGCCGACGACGCGGCTCGGGCCGCAGCAGCCGACCGCGACATCGTGGTCGTGGTGGAGGGCCGCAGCGGGCCGGGCAGCCGCACGGTCGTCGACGCCGTGCTCGCGGTGCGGCCCGACGCCGTCGTGGTGCACGTCGGGCCCGCCGACCCCGCCGGCCTCTCCGCCAAGCGGTCGGTGGTCACCCACGCGGGCGGCCGGGCGGCCGCCGTGGCCGCGGCCGAGGCGCTGGGGCTGCCCGTCACGGAGGACCACGGATGATCGTCGGCGTCGACCTGGGCAAGACCGGGTGCCGGGCGCGCGCCGAGGGCCGCGACGACGTCGCCGTCGTGTCCGGCTCGCCCGGCCTGGCCGAGCCGGACGGCGTCGCGGCCGCCGTCGCCGCCGTGGCCGCGGTGCTGACCCGGCTCGACGCCGACCCGCTCACGGCACTGTGCGTGGGAGCCGCGGGCTCCGAGGCGGCCCCGGACGCCGCCCGCGCCTTCGCCGAGGCGCTGGCCCGGCGTCACGCCGGCGCCCGCGTGGCGGTCACCTCCGACTCGATCACCGCCCACGCCGGCGCGCTCGGCGGGTCGCCGGGCAGCGTCATCGCGCTCGGCACCGGTGTCGCGGCGCTCACCGTGACCGCCGACGGCACGCTGCGCAGGCTCGACGGCTGGGGGCCGTGGCTCGGCGACGACGGCGGCGGCGCCTGGATCGGCCGGGAGGCGCTCCGGGCCGTGCTGTTCGCCCGCGAGGGTCGGGCGCAGGCGACGGCCCTCACCGCCGCGGCCGAGCGGCGCTACGGCGACCTCGCCCGGCTGCCCACCACGCTCTCCGCCGGCTCCGGAGGCCACACCGCCCGCGCGGCGGCCGCCTTCGTCCCCGACGTGCTGCACGCCGCCGAGGCCGGCGACCCGGTGGCGTGCGACGTCGTGGAGCGCGCGGCGGCCTGCTGGGCGGGCCTGGTGACCGCGACCGGCGACGCTCACCCGGTGCTGGTGGGCGGTCTCGCCGGTGCGCCGGCCCTGGTGGACGCCTGCCGGGCCGCGCTGCCGGCCGGCTTCGAGGTGCGCGCCGCGGCGGGGTCACCCCTCGACGGCGCCGTGCTGCTCGCCGCCCGCGACGACCTGCCGCACGAGTCCGGCGTGCTGCGGCTGGTCCGTGTGGCCGACGCGCCCGCCGCCGACGTCGACCTGCTCGCCACCGAGCAGGCGCGCACCGAGCTCGCCGACCTCGACACGCGCCCGCCCGAGGAGCTGGTCGGGGCTGCTGCTCGCCGCCGAGGCCACGGTGCCGGACGCGCTGGCCGCGGCCCGCCCGGCGCTGGTGCGCGCCGTCGGCCTCGCCACCGCCGCGCTCGAGGCGGGCGGGCGGATCCTCTACGTCGGCGCCGGCACCCCGGGCCGGATCGCGGCCATGGACGCCGCCGAGTGCCCGCCCACCTTCGGGGTCGACCCCGATCGCGTGGTGGCCGTGACCGCCGGCGGCGACAGCGCCGCGCGCCGGGCGGTGGAGGGCGCCGAGGACGACGCCGAGGCCGGCCGCACCGACGTCCTGGCACTCGGCCCCACCTCCGACGACGTCGTGGTCGGCATCGCCGCCTCGGGCCGCACGCCCTACGTGGTGGCGGCTCTCACCGCGGCCCGGGAGGCCGGCGCTGCCACCGTCGCGGTGGTGAACAACCCGGGCACTCCCGCGGCCGCGGCTGCCGACGTCGCCGTCGAGGTGCTCACCGGCCCCGAGACGTTGTCGGGCTCGACCCGGCTCAAGGCCGGGAGCGCGCAGAAGGTGGTGCTGAACGTGATCTCGACCGCCGCGATGGTCGGCACGGGGCACGCCTACGGCCCCTGGATGGTCGACGTCGACCCCACCAACGAGAAGCTGCGCCGGCGGGCCCGCCGGATCCTGCGCGAGGCCACCGGCGTCACCGACGAGGTGGCCGCGGCCGCGCTGGAGGCCGCCGGCTGGCGCACCAAGACCGCGCTCGTCGCGCTGCTGGGTGGCGTCGACGCCGGCACCGCCGCGACCCTGCTCGCCACCCACCGCGGCCGGGTGAGGCTCGCCCTGGAGGAGGCGACTCGCGAGGACGCCTCGTGATCGTGCTCGCCGTCGCCTCGGGCACCTCGGCCGACGGTCTCGACGTCGGCGTGGTCGACCTGCGATGGGCCGACGGCGTCGTCGAGGCCGACGTGCTCGGCACCTGGACCGACCCGTGGCCCGCCGGTGTGCGGGAGGCCGTGCTCGCCCTGCTGCCGCCGGCAACCACCACCGCGGCCGAGATGAACGCCGTCGACCAGGCCGTGGGCCGGGCGGTCGCGGCGGCGGCCGTGGCGGCGCAGCGGCGCCTCGGCGTCGCGGCCGACCTGGTGGTCTCGCCCGGCCAGACGGTGCACCACGACGTCGTCGGCGACACCTGCCTCGGCACCCTCCAGCTCGGCCAGCCCGCCTGGGTGGCGGAGGCCACCGGGCTGCCGGTCGTGAGCGACCTGCGCGCCCGCGACGTGGCCGCCGGCGGTCACGGCGCGCCGCTCGCCGTGGTGCTCGACCGGCTCTGGCTGGCCGGCCCCGATACCCGGATCGCCCTCAACCTCGGGGGTATCGCGAACGTCACGGTGGTGGGGGAGCGCATCTCCGCGTGGGACACCGGACCCGGCAACTGCCTGCTCGACGTCGCCGCGGCGCGCGCCACCGAGGGCCGGCTCGGCTTCGACGACGGCGGCGCGCTCGCCGCGAGCGGCCGGGTCGACGACGCGCTCCTCGGCCGGCTCCTCGACCACCCGTACTTCCGGCTGGCGCCACCGAAGACCACCGGGCGGGAGACCTTCACCGTGGCGTGGCTGGACGAGGTGCTGCGCGGCGAGCCCTGGCCCGACGTCCTCGCGACCCTCGTGCAGCTCACCGCCCGCACCGTGGCCGACGCGGTGCGGCCCCACCACCCGGCCGAGGTGGTGGCCTCCGGCGGCGGCGCGGCCAACCCGGTGCTGATGGCCGCCCTGGCGGGCCACCTCGACGGCGTCCCGCTGGTCACCAGCGACGCGCACGGACTGCCCGCCGACGGCAAGGAGTCGGTGCTGTGGGCGCTGCTCGGCTTCCTCACCTGGCACCAGGTGCCCGTGTCGACCGGAGCGCACCCGGCCCGCGTGCTCGGCCGGCTCACGCCGGGCTCGGGTCCGCTGGCGCTGCCCGCTCCCGCCGCTCCGCCGTCCCGGCTGGCGCTGACGACAACCTGAGGTTGTCGATCCGCAGATCGACAACCTAGGGTTGTCGCATGACGACGCTGCCCACGCCCCGGCTCGACGACCTCATCGCCGCGATCGGCGCGGTGCACCCCGATGCGCTCGACCGGCTCGCCGAGGCGATGCTGGCCGCCGACCACCTCGGCGAGGTGGCCGACCACCTCGTCGGGCACTTCGTCGACCAGGCCCGCCGCTCGGGCGCCTCGTGGACCGAGATCGGCGCCCGGCTCGGCGTCACCAAGCAGGCCGCCCGCAAGCGCTTCCTGCCGGGCGACCCGGGCGTGCCCGGATCCGTCGATCTCGGCACCTCGATGTTCGCCACCTTCACCGCACGGGCCCGCGGCCGGGTGGTGGAGGCGATGGACGACGCCCGGCAGCGCCGCCACGCCGAGGTGACCCCGGCCCATCTCCTGCACGCCTTGGCGGGCCAGCCGGTGTCGGTGGCCATGCGGGTGCTCGACCAGCAGGGCGTCGGCCCCGACGACCTCCGCGCCCGCGCCGAGGCCGCCCTGGCCGACGTCGCCCCCGGCGACGCCGCACCCGGGCCGGTCGTGCCCTACGACGTCGCCACCCGCAAGGTGCTCGAGCTGTCGCTGCGGGAGGCGTTGCGGCTCGGCCACCCCTGGGTCGGCACCGAGCACCTGCTGCTCGCCCTGCTCGAGGAGGAGCACGGGGGCGGCCCGCTCGCCGACCTCGGCGTCACCAAGGAGCGCTCCGAGGCGCTGGTCGTCGAGATGCTCGCCGCGCTGGCGAACGCCGGCGACTGACCCGGCGCCCAGTTTCGACGCCATCTCACGGTGGAAGGCTCGCCGGACCGTCCCCAGCACGAGGAGTGTCACCCGATGAGCGAGTCGGCGATCGCCCAGGCCGCCGCCCATGCCGAGCTGCAACACCTCGACTGGGACGAGGTGAGCTTCGACCGGGTCCGGAAGGAGTTCACCTACGGCGCCATGGCGCACGTCCGGACGACCGTCACCCTCAACACCTACGACGGGTCGTGGGAGTCGGAGACGACCGGTGGCGAGCTGCCGGATGGCATGATCGAGGGCTGGGTCGAGTCCGCGCAGGGCGTCATCGCCAAGTGGCCGCCCAAGATCGAGGGCGTGTTCCGCAAGTGGCGCGACATCCCGAAGGAGTGGGACCTCTCCGGCGAGACCTACGGTTTCGACCACGCCACCCGCGAGCTCTCCCTCTCCCCGGACGAGGACGCGAGCGGCGCGACCCAGCTGGGCAACGTCCGTCTCGCCGCCGACCTCGACAACCTGCGGACGCGCGGCGGTGACCTCAACGGGAGGTACGCCGAGACGTTCCGCGAGAACTACGTCGCTCCGCTGCAACCGACGATGGCCAACCAGGGCGCCCTCGTCGCGATGCTCGCCGCCGCGGTGCACACGCAGGCGTCCCTGTGGGGCCAAACCTACGTCGACCTGCTCGACATCGAGTACAAGGCCGAGAAGGCGATGGAGGCGTCGGCTCCGTCCGGCGGTGACAGCAGCGGCGACGCCCTCGTCGTCCTCCTGACGGTGACGGGCGCTGTCGCCGCGGGGGTGGCCGCCGTCGCGACGGCGGGAGGCAGCCTGGCGCTGACCGCTGCCCTCGTGGGTGGGGCCACCAGCGGGGCCGGTTCGATCCTCAGCCACTTCAGCGAGGACCCGCCGCCGCCCGAGAAGGTCGAGCTCGGCGGTAGCCACCCCGACGAGGTGTTCGGCAACCTGGAGGGAGCGCTCGACGAGCTGGACCGTCAGATCGAGTCACAGGAGCGCGACCTGGTGACCATCCTGACCGCCGGCCACGACCTGACCACCGTGCAGGTGCCCTACTCCGACCTCAGGCTGAAGCCGACCGGCATCACCGACGCCGCCCCCGGCCAGGTGCTGGACGCCGAGCAGCTGGTGACCGTCGACGCCGTGACGATCGCGAAGATCACCGAGCTCTGGCTGCCGACCATCGCCGCCGACCTGCGGTCGGCCCGGGACGAGCTGGACGCGACGGTGGCCCCGTGGCACCGCCCGGCGGGCATCGGGCTGGAGCCGACCGGAGCCTGGCCGCAGTTCCGTGACCTGCAGTCCGCCATGGTGCAGGTGATCGGGGCGACGGCGGACGAGCTCGACGGCGCCGCGGCGGCACTGCAGCAGGCGGCGAAGCTGATCGGACTGTCGGACGAGGCGACCAACCAACGGTTCGACCGCAAGGCCGACCAGATCATCGCGATGGACATCTAGCCGGTGGGCGCGCGCACGACAGCCTCGCTGGTGGCCGCGGTCCTGGTCGGCTCGCTCGCCGGCTGCGGCGACGAGCGCCCGCCGGCCGACCCGCCGGCGGCGTCCGAGGACGTGCTCGTCGAGGCCCGTCCCTCGTCGGTCGCCGGCACGACGCTGTGGGTGCAGCTGCCGACCGGCCGGCTGTCTGTGACGGTGGGCGACCCGGTCACCACCATCCCGGCCGACGAGAGCCTCGAACGCGAGGACGGCGTCCCGCAGGAGATCGTCGCCGGCGACGGGCAGGTCTTCCTCCCGGTCCAGCTCGACGAGGAGCCGGGTGTCGGTGTGCCCGGCGTCGTCTACCAGGCGGGCACCCGCGACGACCCCGCCCGGCCGGAGGTGTCGATCCGGGTCGGCGGCCAGGACTTCCTCCTCGGCACGACCGAGGAGGTCGGCACCCGGCCGGTCTACGCCCGGGTCGACGACGGTGAGGACGCCGGGCTCGCGCTGGTGGTCGAGTTCGCCGGGGTCGCCCAGTCCGTCGACGAGGACGGGACCCGGGAGCCGGGCGAGGCCGCCGGGCTCTACGACCAGCAGGCCGAGCTGGCGCCGCGGGCGTGCCGGGGAACCTGGGCCGGCGAACCCGAGGCGAACCCGGCCGTGGAGTGCACCTACGTCGTCGGTCACTACCCGTACCTCAGCGAGCTGGGGTGGGCGCACGAGCAGGAGGCGGGCGGCACCTGGGCGTTCGTCGCCACCTCCACCAGCGTCGGGACGGTCGAGCTCGCCGACGGGAGCCGGTGCGACGCCGCGGGCCTCGAGGGCTCGGGCACCACGGCGCTCGACGGCGACCCGGCCGCCACCGACCTCGACGAGGTGAACACCCCGACGACCTCGGACGGCTCGTTCGTCTCCTCGAGCCAGGCCTTCCTCGTGGCCGACGACACCACCCGGCACGACCTGCGGATCGAGCGCACGTACCCCTGCCGGGACGGCGGTGACGTCCAGGACCTGCGGCTCACCACCGAGTTCCCCGTCGACGCCCGCTGACCCTGCCCGGCCGTAGTGTCACGGTCATGACGCGAGGGGCGCGCTGACGTGCGCGTGGGACTGACCGGGGGCGTGGCGTCGGGCAAGAGCACGGTGTCCGGGATGCTGGCCGAGCTCGGCGCTGTCGTGATCGACGCCGACCAGCTGGCCCGCGAGGTCGTCGAGCGCGGCACCCCGGGGCTCGCGCAGGTGGTGGCGGAGTTCGGCGAGGAGCTGCTCACACCCGACGGCGACCTCGACCGCCCCGCGATGGGGCGGCTGGTGTTCGCCGACGAGGAGCGGCGCAGACGCCTCGAGTCGATCGTGCACCCGCTGGTGTTCGAGCGGTACGCGGAGATCGAGGGCTCGGCCCCCGCGGACGCCGTCGTGGTGCACGACATACCGCTGCTCGCCGAGTCGGGCCGCGCCGACACCTTCGACGAGGTGGTCGTCGTCGACGTGCCACCGGAGGTGCAGGTGGCCCGGATGGTGGGCGACCGCGGCTGGACCGAGGAGGAGGCCCGCTCCCGCATCGCCGCCCAGGCCACCCGCGAGCAGCGGCTGGCGATCGCCACCATCGTGGTCGACAACTCCGGCACCCTCGACGACCTGCGGGTGCGGGTCATCGAGGTGTGGGAACGGCTCAACCAGGCCTGATGCGCGCCCCCGAGCCGGACTGCTGGCTGCACCCCGCCGTCGAGGTGCGCCCGTCGGACGTCGCCGGCCGCGGCCTCTTCGCCGCCCAGGACCTGCCCCGCGGCACGGCCGTGGCCCGACCCCAGGCACCCCTCGACGTCGGCAACCACGGCTGCGACCCCAACCTGGGCTGGTCCGACGAGCACACCCTCGTCGCGATGCACGACATCGCCGCCGGCGAGGAGCTCCTCCACGACTACGCCACCAGCACCGCCGACCCGGACTTCTACCTGCGCTGCCACTGCCCGAGCGCCCGCTGCCGGCAGATGGTCGAGGGCACCGACTGGCGCATCCCGCAGCTCCAGCGCCGTTACGCCGGCTATTGGACGCCGTCCCTCCAGCGCCTGATCGACGGGTGGGGCGACGTCAGGGGAGACCCCGGGTCATGAACGTGCTCAGCGGGTCGGGGCGGTAGCTCCCGAACGGTGGGCACGGCACGAACCCGTGCCGTGCGTAGAGCGTGCGCGCCGGCGCGAAGAACGCCTCGGAGCCGGTCTCGAGGCTCACCCGGGTGAACCCCGCGGCACGGGCCTGCTCGAGCACGAACCCGACCAGCCGCCCCGCGATGCCCTCGCGCAACCGGTGGGGCGCCGTCCGCATCGACTTCAGCTCGGCGTGCTCGTCGTCCAGCCGCGCCAGGGCTGCACAGCCGACGAGCTCGCCGTCGGCGTCGTCGTGGGCGGTCCAGAACCGCACCCCGGGCGCACGCAGGCCGTCGAGGTCGAGGGCGTGGGTGCTCTCGGGCGGGGTGGTGGCACGCAGCTGCTCGACGTGGTGCTGCAGGAACGCGACGACGGCCGGGTCGTCGAGATCCCCCGCCCGGATCCGCATCCGCCGAGGATAGGGCGCCCCGCGACGGTCCCCGCGGGGGTCTGCGGGGACCGTCAGTGGGGGGATCGATCCCGGTTTCGCATGCACGCAGACACCAGGACCGACGTCCGGGAGCGGGGGGCGAGATGAATTGTGCACCGCCCGGCTCCCGGCGTCACCAACTGCTGGCGCTCGGGCGTGTCGCAGGGGTGTGGGTCAGGCGGCCAGGTCGGGGTCGCCGAGCCGGCGCAGCTTCTGCAGCGCCTCCCGCTCGAGCTGGCGCACCCGCTCGGCGGAGATGCCGTGCTTGGTGCCGATGTCGGCGAGCTTGTGCTGGCGCCCGTCGACCAGGCCGTAGCGCGACCGGATGATGTCGGCGGCGCGCTCGTCGAGCTGGCCCACGAGGGCGTTCAGCCGGTCGCGGGACTCGACGTCGAGCACGGAGAGGTCGGGGGACGGCGCGGTCTCCTGCGCCATCAGGTCGCCGAGCGACGTGTCGCCGTCCTCGTCGACCGGGGTGTCGAGACTGACGTGCTCGCGGCCCCACGACAGCAGGTCGAGCACCCGGTCGATGTCCATGCCGAGCTCGGCGGCGATCTCGGCCGGCTCCGGGTCACGGCCGAGCTGGCGCTCCAGGGTGCGGCGGGCGCCGCCGACCTGGTTGAGCTCCTCGACGACGTGCACGGGCAGCCGGACGACGCGCGCCTGCTGCGCGATGCCGCGCGTGATGGCCTGGCGCACCCACCAGGTGGCGTAGGTGGAGAACTTGTAGCCCTTGGTGTAGTCGAACTTCTCGACCGCCCGGATCAGGCCGGTGTTGCCCTCCTGGATCAGGTCGAGCATCGGCATCTGGGCGCGGCCGTACTTGCGCGCGATCGAGACGACCAGGCGCAGGTTGGCCGTGATGAACGTGTCGACGGCCTTGCGGCCCTCCTCGGCGAGCCACTCGAGCTCCTCCTGGGAGGCCCGGAGCGGGGCGCCGCCCTTCTTGCGGCCGACGCGGCCCTCCTTGAGCAGGGCCTCGGCCATGAGGCCGGCCTCGATGGTCTTGGAGAGCTCGACCTCGGTCGCGGCGTCGAGCAGCGGGTTGCGCGCGATCTCGTCGAGGTACATGCCGACGCTGTCGCGTCCCTCGATCTCGCGGCCACCCGTGGTCCGTGTCGCTGCCATCTGGACCCTCCTCCCTCCGACTCCGTCCGAGGCCCGTGGGGTGCCTCTGAGAAGTCCAACGTTCGTCGGGTGCCCCGGATTCCCGGTACACCCCGAAGGAATCCCTCATAGGTCCTTCGTCAGGTTCGACGTCCGAGATGGGTCAGAAGTTGCCGCGATCGGCGACTCACAGGTCTTTCTCAGGTATCTGTGACTCGGCCGTGTCCCCGTCGTGACCGGGATCACGCGGTTCGGCGCCCGCGACGCCGAGGACGTCGAGCACCCAGGCGAGCGAGAACGCCCGGTCGCGCCAGGCCTGGTAGCGGCCGGAGACGCCGCCGTGCCCGGCGCTCATCTCGGTGCGGAGGAGCACGTCGGGCTCCACCGCGCGCTCGCGGAGCCGGGCCACCCACTTGGCGGGCTCGACGTAGAGCACGCGGGTGTCGTGGAGGGAGGTCTCGGCCAGGATCCGCGGGTAGCGCTGCGCGGCGACGTTCTCGTACGGCGCGTAGCCGGCGATCCGGTCGTAGGCCTCCGGGTCGGCCTCGGGGTTGCCCCACTCGTCGTACTCGCCGACGGTCAGCGGGAGCGACGCGTCGAGCATCGAGGTGAGCACGTCGACGAACGGGACGCCGGCCAGCACCCCCGCGAACAGGTCGGGCGCCTGGTTCGCGACGGCGCCGACGAGCAGGCCGCCGGCACTCGCGCCCTCGGCCACCAGGGTGGAGGCCCAGCCGGACTCGACGAGGTGGCGACCGGCCGCGGCGAAGTCGTCGAACGTGTGCTGCTTGTGGGCGAGCTTGCCGTCGTCGTACCAGCGCCGCCCGAGCTCACCGCCGCCGCGCACGTGGGCGACGGCGAAGCCGGCGCCGCGGTCGAGCACCGAGAGCCGCGCCACCGAGAACCCCGGGTCGATCGACATCTCGTAGGCGCCGTAGCCGTAGAGGTGCACGGGCATCGGCCGCGGCGCGTCGCGGCGCGCGACCACCGACACCGGCACCCGCTCGCCGTCGGCGGAGACCGCCCACAGCCGGTGCTCCTCGTAGTCCTCCGGGTCGTATCCACCCAGCACCGGCGCCTGCTTGAGCAGGGTGAGGGCGCGAGTGCGCACGTCGTAGTCGAACACCGACGACGGCACCGTCATGCTCGTGTAGCCGAGCCGCACCGTGGGCTGGTCGAAGCGCGGGTTCGCGCCGGAGCCGACGGTGTAGATCTCCTGGTCGAACTCGACGAGGTGGTCGTCGGTGACGCCGGCGTCGTCGAGGTCGAGGATCCGCAGCTGGGTGAGGCCGTTGCTGCGCTGGTGCACCACCAGGTGCCCGGCGAAGGCGTCGACGTCCTCCAGCCGCACCGCGGGGTCGTGGGGGAGGAGCGGGCGCCACTCCTCGGGCGGGGTGGGGTCGACCGGCGCGAGACCGAGCTCGAAGTCGGGGCCGGTGTGGTTGTGGAGCACGAGGAACCGGTCCTCGCCGCCGATCCGGCCGTGCTCGAGGGAGTACTCGAGCCCCTCGCGACGAGGCGCGAAGCAGCGCATCCCGAGCTCGGGTCGCTCGGTGTCGAGCACGTGGTACTCGCTGGTGGTCTTGGAGCCCGCCACCACCACGACGAACCGGTCGGTGCGGGTGCGTCCGACGCCGACCCAGAACCGCTGGTCGGGCTCGTGGAAGACGAGCTCGTCGTCCTCCTGCGGCTTGCCGAGAGTGTGGCGCCAGATCTTGTCGGCGCGCCAGGCGTCGTCGATGGTCGTGTAGTAGAACGCCTCGCCGGAGGGGTCCCACGTCGCGCCGCCGAGCACGCCCTCGATCTGGTCCTCCAGCAGCCTCCCGGTGCCGAGGTCCTTGACCCGGACCGTGTACCGCTCGTCGCCCACGACGTCGACGGCGTAGGCGAGCAGCGTGCTGTCGGGGCTGATGCTCGACCCGCCGAGGGAGAAGAAGTCGTGGCCGGTGGCGAGCGCGTCGAGGTCGAGCAGCACCTCCTCGCCGGGCAGCGCCGGCCGGTCCGGGTCGGCGTCGGCGTCGGGGCGCGGCGGCGTCCAGTCGTCCGGCCCGTCGACCGGGACCCGGCAGGACGCGCCGTACTCGCGGCCCTCGAAGGACCGCCCGTAGTACCAGTGATCCCGCACCCGGGTGGGAACCGACAGGTCGGTCTCCTGCGTGCGGGCCTTGATCTCCTCGAAGATCCGCTGCCGCAGGTCGGCGAGGTGGGCGGTCTGCTCCTGGGTCCACGCGTTCTCGGCCTCGAGGTGGGCGAGCACCTCGGGGGCGTCCTTCTCGCGCAGCCAGTCGTACTCGTCGACGCGGGTGCGGCCGTGGTGCTCGGTGGTGACCGGACGGCGCGCGGCCCGTGGTGCTGGCATGGCTCCGAAGGTAGCGCCGGTGGCACAGTCGGTCTGTGCCCGCCCGTCGGATCGACCTCAACGCCGACCTCGGCGAGGAGGTCACCGACGACGACGCGCTGCTCGAGGTCGTCACCAGCGCCAACGTCGCCTGTGGGTACCACGCCGGCAGTGTGGAGATCATGCGCTCGGTCTGTGGACGGGCCGCCGAGCGCGGGGTGTCGGTGGGGGCGCAGGTCTCCTACGCCGACCGCGAGAACTTCGGCCGGGTGGCGGTCGACGTGGCCTACGACGTGCTCCGCGAGCAGGTCGCCCACCAGGTCGGGCTGCTCGCCGACGCCGCGGCCGCGGCCGGCCTCGAGGTGCGCTACCTCAAGCCGCACGGCGCGCTCTACCACCGGGTGCTGGACGACGAGGAGCAGGCGCTGGCCGTGCTGCACGGGTCGGGCGCGCTGCCGGTGCTGGGGATGCCCGGGGTGATGCTCGACGAGGCCGCGCTCGCCGGCCGTGCGGTGTACCTGGAGGGCTTCCCCGACCGCGGCTACGGCGCGGACGGCCGGCTGCTGCCGCGCGACCGGCCGGGCGCCGTCCTCGACGACAGTGCCGAGATCGCGGCCCGCGCCGTCGACCTGGCGGCGCGGGTGCGGTCGGTGTGCGTGCACGGCGACAGTGCCGGCGCGGTGGCCCACGCCCGGGCCTGCCGGGCCGCCCTCGAGGACGCCGGGCTCGTCCTCGCCGGCCTCTGACGTCCCTCCACAGCTGGGGACGACGACTGTGGAGATCGCCCTCTACCTGTGGACTTCGCGGGCGTGTCTGTGGAGGGTCCTGTGCAACCAGAAGAATGTCGAAAAAGGTTCCCGGAATGGGTTGCGCGGGGTGGCCCGCGCCGCATAGAACTCTCCCTACCGAGATCGACCGGGAACCTTCGGGGGAACGGAAGAGATCGGGGATCTGGCAGGAGCGAGGATCCGTACCGCGAGTTCGCTCGCGGCGTCGGCCCGGTGACGGGGGCGGCGGGATCGGAGCGATTGCCAGGTCGTTCAGCACGTCACCGAGCTGGACGAACGAGGGCCTCCTGATGCTCATACCATCAAGAGGCCCTCACCTTTTTCCAGGTCTGTTTCGGTAGGTATCGGCACGCGCGGACGGCAGACTCCACCCCGTGCACCTCACGCCCGTCGGACCCGACGCGGTGCTGGTCGAGGTCGACGGCCCCGGGCAGGCGCTGGATCTCGCGGGGTTCGTGCGCACCACGCGGCTCGCCCGTCACCGAGGTGGTGCCCGGAGCCACCACCGTGCTGCTCGACGGCGTCAGCGGCGGCCCCGACGCCGTCCGCGCCGCGCTGGACGACTGGACGTCCCGGGGCCGAGGCCGGCACCGGGGAGGTGGTCGAGGTGCCCACCACCTACGACGGCGCCGACCTCGACGACGTCGCCGAGCGCTGGGGCACCGACCGCGCCGGCGTCGTGGCCCGGCACACGGCCACCACCTTCGTCTCGGCGTTCTGCGGCTTCGCGCCCGGCTTCGCCTACCTCACCGGCCTGCCCGAGGAGCTCGCGGTGCCGCGGCTGGAGACCCCGCGCACCCGGGTGCCGGCCGGTGCGGTAGCGCTGGCCGGGTCGTGGTGCGGCGTCTACCCGACGGCCTCGCCGGGCGGCTGGCGGGTGCTCGGCCGCACCGACGCGCCGCTGTGGGACGCCGACCGCGAGCGGCCCGCACTCCTCGCGCCCGGCACCCGCGTGAGGTTCGTCGAGCGGTGAGCCTCGAGGTGCTCGGCGTGGGTGCGCTGGCGACCGTCCAGGACGCCGGACGTCCGGGCCTGGCGCACCTCGGGGTGCCGCGGGCGGGCTGGCTGGACCCGCCGGCCGCGCGGCTGGCCAACCGGCTGGTCGGCAACCCCGACCACCTGGCCGTGCTGGAGGTGGCGGTGGGCGGGCTGTCGCTGCGCACCGACGCGGCGTGCTGGGTGGCCGTCACCGGCGCGCCGTGCCAGGTGACCGTCGCGGGTCGGGCCGCCGGCCACGGCCGCCCGGAGCGGCTGCAGGCGGGCGCCGTGCTGGAGCTCGGCCCGGCCACCGCGCGGCGTCCGCTCCTACCTCGCGGTGGCGGGCGGGATCGCGGTCGACCCGGTGCTGGGCTCCCGCGCCACCGACACCCTCGCCTGGGTGGGGCCGCCGCGCGTCGAGGGCGGCACCCGGCTGCCGGTGGGCGACCCGGTCGGCACACCCCGGGCCGCCGACGTGCCGGCGCCCACCCGGCCCGGCCCGCTCCGCGTCCACCCGGGCCCGCGCGCCGACTGGCTCGCGGCCGACGCGCTCGACGTGCTGTGCGGCGCGCCGTACGCCGTGGCCGCCGACTCCGACCGGGTCGGGCTGCGCCTCGACGGCCCGCCACTTCGGCGTGTCGCGAGACGGCGAGCTGCCCAGCGAGGGCATGGTGCTGGGCGCCGTCCAGGTGCCGCCGGACGGGCGGCCCGTCGTGTTCCTCGCCGACCACCCCACCACCGGCGGCTACCCCGTGCTGGCCGTCGTCGACGCCGCCGACCTGGCCCGGTGCGCGCAGCTGCGTCCCGGCGACGAGGTGCGGTTCAGCCGCCGAGGGGCCTGACCATCTCGAGGGAGGCCTCCACCGGCTCGAACCCCATCCGCACGTTGACCGCGATCATCCACTGGTTGGTCTCGGCGTTCTGGGTGACGACGCGCCGCATCTCCGGGTGCGCGCGCTGCACGGCACGGAGGTTGACCGCCTTCGTGGCCAGCCCGAGCCGATGGCCGCGGTGCTCGCGGTGCACGAAGGTGCCCCACTGCGACACGTCGGTCTTCGGCAGCGACGGCACCGACATCGTCGAGTGCGCCGCCACGACCGGCCGGCCGTCGGCGTCGTCGGTGACGGCGAGGGTGTCGTAGATCGTGCGGCCCGCGGCCCGGAGGCTCTCCTGGTTCTGCCGGTACCGCTCCGGCGTCATCTGCTCCTCCTCGAAGTCGACGGCGCCGGTGGGCGCGTCGACGGCGAGCAGCCCGAGCAGGGTGAGGTACGACGGCAGCAGCTCCTCGGGGACGCCGTCGACGTGCGTCTCGATCCGGTAGCCGCCCGCCCGCTCGGCCGCCTCCTGCTGCCACTCCGCGATCTCCTGGCCCGGCACCGGCAGCTCGAGGTGGCGCACCACCTCGACGTTGGAGTAGCCGAACCCGGCCCGCTCGGCGAACCGGCGGTAGCCGTGGTCCTCGAGGTCCTCGAACGGCACCTTGGCCTCGATCAGGACGGAGCGCCCCTCGACGTCGGCCCGCGCCAGGACCGTGTCGAGGAGCGCCCGGCCGTGGCCGCGACGCTGGTGCGCGGGGTCGACCTGCACGTCGGCGTACGCCTTGTCGAGGTTGTCCATCGTCGGCATCCACAGCGTCGCGGAGCCGACGAGCCGGCCGTCGTCCCAGCCGGCGACGAGGAGGAAGTCCTCGCCCGGGTCGGGCTTCTGGAACACGGCCGCGAACTCCGGCCACGACCAGTGCGGCATGCCCTCGCGGCCGTGGAGGATCGCGCGCGACTCCATGTCGTACAGGGCGCGCAGCAGGACGTCGTCGGCGACGTCGACCTCTCGGATCTCCACGTCCGGACGACGCTAGGCCTCCGGAGCCGGCCTCAGCCACCGAGTTTCACTCGTCCTCCTGTGGCCAGGGCGCGAGGTCGGGGTCGTCGACGGCGAACGACCGCACCGGACCCGGCGGGGTCTCGGCGGTCTCGAACCGCACCGTCACGATGCCGCGGCCCGAGCCCCACACCCACCCGCGGCCCAGCTCGGCGTGCTCGACGTCCTGCCCGGGCGCCCAGGTGGTGCGGTGGCCCATCGGCAGGTCGGGCAGCGGGTCGGCGGGCACGTCGTCCTCGCCGCCGCCGACGGTGTCGCCGAAGAGCTCGTCCTGGATCCAGTCCGCCAGCCCGGAGACGCCGACGCCGAGCAGCCGCACGCCGCCGGAGGTGTCGAGGTCGGTGAGCAGCCCGCGGGCCAGCCGGGCCACCACCGCGGGGGAGTCGGTGGGCTCGGGGAGCGTGGTGGAGCGGCTGAGGGTGGTGAAGTCGTGCAGCCGCACCTTGATGGTGACGGTGCGCCCCGACAGGCCGTGCTTGCGCAGCCGGGCCGCCACCTCGTTCGCCTGCCGGGTGAGCAGGCCCTCCATGAGCCGGCGGTCGGTGAGGTCGGTCTCGTAGGTGCCCTCGGCGCTCACCGACTTCGTCTCCCGCTCGGGCTCCACCGGCCGCTCGTCGTGGGCGCGGGCGAGCTGGTGGAGGCCGGTGCCGTGGGCGCGGCCGACGAGGCGCACCAGCTCCTCGAGGCTCACCTCCTCCAGCTCGGCGACGGTCTGGATGCCGGCCCGGCGCAGCCGCTCCGCGGTCGCCGGTCCCACGCCGGGGATCACCGTCACGTGCATCGGCCGCAGCAGGTCGCGCTCGGTGCCGGGCGCCACCACCACCAGGCCGTCGGGCTTGTCGAGGTCGCTGGCCACCTTGGCGACGAACTTCGAGGTCGCGATCCCCACCGACGCCGTCAGCCCGCCGGTCACCTCGGTGACCCGCTGCCGCAACCGCTCGGCGAACGCGGTCACGTGCTCGACGTCCAGGCCGCCGAGATCCTCGGGGTCGGCGGCCACCAGGTCGATGAAGGCCTCGTCGAGCGAGAGCGGCTCCACCAGCGGCGACACCGACCGCAGCAGGGTCATCACCGCCTGGCTGGTCTCGCGGTAGGCGCGGAACCGCCCCGAGAGGTACGCGGCGTGCGGGCACCGGGCGCGGGCCTCGCGGGTCGACATCGCCGAGCGGACGCCGTAGCGGCGGGCCTCGTAGGACGCCGTCGCCACCACGCCGCGATAGCCGACCCCGCCCACCACCACCGGCTTCCCGCGCAGCGACGGCTTGTCGCGCTGCTCGACCGCCGCGAAGAACGCGTCGAGGTCCAGGTGGAGGACCGACGCCTCCTGTCGCATCCCCGACACCTGGCCCGACGCTACCCACGAACCGTCCACAGCCCGGACATGTCGGAGTTGTCCACAGCCTCGTGCCGCGTCGTGGTCGGATCGTCGGCAGCCGCGGAGAGCCTGCCGGCATGACCTCGACACCCGCCTCTCCCACCGTCCAGACCCTGCGCGCCCGCACGCCGGAGGACCTCCTCGCCCTGGTGCCCGTCGTGCTGGGCTTCGAGCCCACCGGGTCGGTCGTGATGCTCACCTTCGACGCCGAACACCCGTTCCACGCCCGCGTCGACCTGCCCGACACGGCCGAGGACGCCGCGGCCGTCGCCGACCTGTTGCTCGACCCGGCCGCCCACCACGGGGTCGGTCGGGTCGTGCTGCTGCTGTACGCCACCGACCCGGACGATCCGGCGCTCGCGGCCATCTGGCGCGAGCTGCGCGAGGGCTGCGACGCGCGAGCGGATCGCCCTCGTCGAGGCACTGCGGGTCACGCCGAGCCACTACCACCCGATGCTCGGCGTCGACGACCCGCGCGCCGCCGGGCATGGCGTGCCCTACGACGTGACGTGCCATCCGTTCCGCGCCCAGGCCGTGCTCGACGGCCGGGTCACCCGGCGCACCCGGGCCGATCTCGCCGCCGGCATCGTCGCCGACCGCACGGCCGTCGCCCGGCTGACCACGGCGCTCTCGGGGCTCGATGGACTCGGCCGCGGGCCCTCGGAGTCGGACGCGTCCCCGGTCCTCCTCGCCGAGGGGCACTGGGTGGTCGCCACGGTCCGGCGCCACCTCGACGCCGGCACGGTGCCCGGCGACGCCGAGGCGGCCCGGCTGGTGCCGCGACTGGGGCGTGATCCCGCTGCGGGACGCGGCGTGGTCCTGCCTCACCCGCGACCGGGCCCGCGAGTCGGTGCGGCTCCTCAGCGACCTGGTGCGCCGCAGCCCGGCCCGAGTCCTCCCGCCCGTGGCCGCCCTGCTCGCCTGGTCTGCCTGGCAGGCGGGGGAGGGTGCTCTCGCGTGGTGTGCGATCGACCGCGCCACCGCCGTCGATCCCCACTACCCGCTCACCCGGATCCTCGCCGTGATGCTGGAGCAGGCGGTGCCGCCGTCCTCGGTCGACGCGGACTTCGACTGGCGCTCGACCCTCGCGGACCGCTCGACCCTTACCGACCGGGAGCCCTAGTGTCGCGACATGGGCGAAGAGGTGGAGCTCCAGCAGTTCACGCCGCGCGACCGCACCCGGCACCGGGAGAAGGTGCGGCGCTGTCTCGACGTCTTCGCACGCATGCTGCGCGAGGCGGCCTTCGACACCGACGACCCGATGACCGGGCTCGAGGTCGAGCTCAACCTGGTCGACGAGGTCGGTGACCCGGCGCTGCGCAACGCCGAGGCCCTCGAGGCCATCGCCGACCCCGACTTCCAGACCGAGCTGGGGCAGTTCAACATCGAGATCAACGTGCCCCCGGCGTTGCTCCGCAAGGGCGGCCTCGACACCTTCGAGGCCAACCTGCGGCGCAGCCTCAACGACGCCGAGGCCAAGTCGGCCGAGGTGGGGGCGCACCTGGTGATGATCGGCGTGCTGCCCACGCTCGACGAGGGCCACATGGGCATGCACAGCATCAGCGCCAACCCGCGCTACAAGCTGCTGAGCGAGCAGATCCTGGGGGCGCGCGGCGAAGACCTCACCATCGCGATCCGCGGCACCGAGAAGCTCGACACCGTCTCGGACTCGATCGTCCCCGAGGCCGCGTGCACGAGCACCCAGCTGCACGTGCAGACCTCGCCCGACCAGTTCGCGGAGTACTGGAACGCCTCCCAGGCGATCTCCGCGATCCAGCTGGCGGTCGGCGCCAACTCGCCCTACCTGCTCGGCAAGGAGCTGTGGCGCGAGACCCGGATCCCGCTGTTCGAGCAGGCCACCGACACCCGCAGCGAGGAGCTCAAGGCGCAGGGCGTGCGACCGCGGGTGTGGTTCGGGGAGCGGTGGATCACCTCGGTCTTCGACCTGTTCGAGGAGAACGTCCGCTACTTCTCGGCGCTGCTGCCGGTCACCGAGGACGACGACCCGCTCGCCGACCTCGAGGCCGGCCGCACCCCGAAGCTCGCCGAGCTGCGCCTCCACAACGGCACGATCTACCGCTGGAACCGGCCGGTCTACGACATCAACGACGGCGTCCCGCACCTGCGCGTCGAGAACCGGGTGCTCGCCGCCGGACCGACGGTCGCCGACACGATGGCCAACGCCGCGCTCTACTTCGGCCTGGTGCGCGCCCTGGCCGAGAGCGAGCGGCCGCTGTGGTCGCAGATGTCGTTCAGCGCGGCCGAGGAGAACTTCCACGTCGCCGCCGAGCAGGGCATCGACGCCCAGGTCTACTGGCCGGGGGTCGGCCAGGTCCGGGCCACCGAGCTGGTGCTGCGCCGACTGCTCCCGCTCGCCCACGACGGGCTGGCGTCGTGGGGCGTCGAGTCGGCCACCGCCGACCGGCTGCTCGGGATCATCGAGCAGCGCTGCCTGCTCGGCACCAACGGCGCCGAGTGGTTCGTGCAGCGGGTGAAGGCCGAGGGCGACGTCGACCGCTTCGACGCCCTGCGCACCGCCCTGCTCGACTACCGCGAGCGGATGCACAGCAACGAGCCCGTGCACAGCTGGAGTGAGCAGTGACCGCGTGAGGGACGAACGCGGTCACGTCGCGAGCGAAGATTGAGCAAGCCCCGCGGGTGAGCTCGCGAGCGACGGGCGCGTCGAAATCACCGGGCGTCAACGTGAACGGGACCACTAACGAGTCGGCTCGGCACAGTCGCTGTCATTGCATGCGTGGTCGCGACTCCCTGAGCCGCGCCCAGGTGCGGGTGACGCCGGTGCGCGGGTCGCGCCAGCCGCGGCGGTCGACCACGACCATCGGCAGCGGCAGGCCGAGCTCGCCGCCGGCGGCGCGGGTGGCGGCGAGCCAGGCCAGGTCGGAGTCGTGAGCCTGGTCGGTGACCGGTCCGGGGCGCGCCAGCCACACCAGCGGCGCCGGACCGGGCCGCCGGGTGCGCCGCACCAGCGCCGAGACGATGTCGGTGCGCAGCGCGAGGTCGTGCGGCTCGCGCGGCTCCTCCTCGTAGGAACGGGTCACCAGGCCGGGCACGCCGACGTGCACCAGCGGCGGGAAGCGACGCCGGGTCTCGGTGGTGGCGTGGTCGAGCACGGCCCGGCGCAGCAGGGCCGCGAGGGCCTTCGGCACGGGCTCGGTGATCTCCACGCCGTCACTGTGCCGCCTCGACGACGGCGGCCGGGCGCGCTCTCCACAGGTGCCGTCGCGGCGCCGCGACGAGTAACGTCCCCGACATGCCCACGGTCGTCGTCGGATACGTCCCCAAGCCCGAGGGCGAGGCCGCCCTCGACCGCGCGATCGAGGAGGCCCAGCTGCGCGGCGCCGAGCTCATCGTCGTGCACTCGCACCGCTCCCGGAACGGCGGCGGCGGGAGTGAGGGCGGCGACGCCGAGCCGATCCCCGAGCTCGAGGCGGCCCGCGCCCGCCTCGACGAGGCCGGGGTGTCCTACGACGTGCGGCAGCTCGAGCGCGGCTTCGAGGCGGCCGAGGACCTCGTGAGCGTCGCGGAGACCCACGACGCCGACCTCATCGTGATCGGGCTGCGCCGCCGCACGCCCGGTCGGCAAGCTCATCTTGGGCTCGAACGCGCAGCGGGTGCTGCTCGACGCCCACTGCCCGGTGCTCGCGGTCAAGGCCGAGTAGCCGGTCGGCGCCCCGCGAGCGACCGATGAGTCCGGCGCTGCTTCCGGGTCGGTCGTCTCGAGAGGCAGGATGACGACCATGAGCACGAACCAGATCCACATCACCGGGCTGGACGAGGCCGACCGGATCCTCACCGAGAGCCCGTTCGCGTTGCTGGCCGGGATGATGCTCGACCAGCAGTACCCGATGGAGCATGCGTTCCGCGGCCCGGCCAAGGTGACCGAGCGGTTCGGCAGCTTCGAGCCGCAGGTGATCGCGAACGCCGACCCCGAGCCGTTCGCGGCGCTGTGCTCGGTGCCGCCGGCGATCCACCGGTTCCCGGGCTCGATGGCCGCGCGGCTGCAGGAGCTCGCCCGGATCGTGGTGGCGGAGTACGACGGCCACGCCGAGCGGATCTGGACCGAGGCCGCCGACGGCAAGGATCTCGCCAAGCGGATCCAGGCGCTGCCCGGTTTCGGCGCCCAGAAGGCGAAGATCATGGTGGCGCTGATCGCCAAGCAGCTCGGCGTGCGGCCGGCGGGCTGGGAGCAGGTCGCGGGCGACTACGCGCTGGACGGCTACCGCTCGGTCGCCGACGTCGTCGACCCGGAGTCGCTGCAGAAGGTCCGCGACTTCAAGAAGCAGAAGAAGGCCGCCGCGAAGGCGGCGGCCGGCAGCCCCAGCGCCTGACGGGGTTCGCCGTGCGGGTGCGCGTGGCGCTGGTCGCCGCTCTCGCGTGCGGGTCGCTCGCCGCCTGCACCGACGATGCCGACCCGCCAGGCCCCGCGGCCGGGGCGGACGAGGTGGCGCGGCTCGACCTGCACAGCCCCCGGGCCGTGCACCGCGCCACGCTGCTCGCCGATGGCCGGGTCCTGGTCACCGGCGGGTGCACGACGGCGGGCTGCGGCGGCTTCGACGCGGCGCGGCGCAGCGTGCTCGTCAGCGCGGACGGCGTGGCGGACGGCCCCGTCATGGCCGAGCCCGCGCGAGCGGCACCGCCACGCTGCTGCGCGACGGTGGGGTGCTGCTCACCGGCGGCTTCCCGGGCGAGGGGCAGGACCCGACCGCCACCGCCGAGCTGTTCGACCCGGACGCCGACCGGTTCCGCGCCGTCGCGCCGATGGCGACGCCGCGGGCCGACCACACCGCCACCCTGCTGGACGACGGCCGCGTGCTCGTCGCCGGCGGGTTCGACGCCGACGGCCGGGCCCTGGCAACTACCGAGATCTACGACCCGGGGCGAGACCGGTGGTCGGAGGGGCCGCCGCTCACCGAGCCGCGGGCCGCGCACGTCGCCGTGGCCGCCGGAGCGCCCGGGGCGCTCGTCGTCCTCGTCGGGGGCACCCGGGGGGAGGCCGCCCTGGCCACCACCGACGCCTACGACGGTCGCGGCTGGCGGCCCGGGCCCCGGTTGCGCACCGCCCGGGTCAAGCTCGGTGCGGCTCCGCTGCCGGACGGGCGGCTGCTCGTGGTCGGCGGCGCCACCGACGTGGAGGGTGCGGTGCGCCTGGCCAGCACCGAGATCGTCGGCCTCGACGGCCGGGTGGTGGCGGGGCCCGACCTCGCCGAGGGCGAGTACAAGCTCGACGGCGCGGTGGTGGCGCTCGCGGACGGTCGGGTCGTGGTGCCGGTCGGGTCCGGTCTGCAGGTCTTCGACCCGCGCGACGCGACGCTGTCGCGGCTCGACGTGACCACCTACGCCGCCGGGTCCTTCCGGACCGTCACCGGCCTCGGCCGCAGCCGGATCCTCGTCGCGGGCGGCTACGACGACCGCGTGGTGCCCACCGACGAGGCGGTGGTGGTGGAGGTTCCGCCTCGGGGAGCCACCGGCTGACCGACGGGTGCGGAGTCGGCGTTCCAGGGTCACCGTGGCAGAATGTGGGTTGCGGCTCTTGACGACACCGGGCCTTGCCGCGCCCGGAAACCCAGAACGTGACCGCGTTACCGCGACGAGAGGTGTTCGTGTCTCCGACCGCCCGCAAGACTGCCTCGAAGGCCTCGACCTCGGGATCCAAGAAGACCGCCACGAAGGCGGCGCCGGCCAAGAAGGCGACGGCGACGGCGAAGGCACCGGCGAAGGCACCGGCCAAGAAGGCCGCGCCCGCCAAGAAGACCTCGGCGAAGAAGGCGCCCGCGAAGAATGAGGCCGCTGAGGGCGCGCCCGCCACCGTCGAGGTCGTGGTCGGCCCCGACGGCAAGAAGGTGCTGCCCGACGTCCCCGACGAGCAGTTCGAGAAGGACGTCAAGGCCGACCCGACGATCGAGGAGGACGAGAAGAAGGCCTTCGTCGTCTCGGCCGCCGACGACACCGACGAGCCCGAGCAGCAGGTCATGGTGGCCGGCGCGACCGCCGACCCGGTGAAGGACTACCTCAAGCAGATCGGCAAGGTGCCGCTCCTCAACGCCGAGATGGAGGTCGAGCTCGCCAAGCGGATCGAGGCCGGCCTCTTCAGCGAGGAGAAGCTCGCCAAGGGCGGCAAGGTCTCCGCGAAGCTGCTCGAGGAGCTCGAGTGGATCGCCGAGGACGGGCGCCGCGCGAAGAACCACCTGCTCGAGGCCAACCTGCGCCTCGTCGTCTCGCTGGCCAAGCGCTACACCGGCCGCGGCATGCTCTTCCTCGACCTGATCCAGGAGGGCAACCTCGGCCTGATCCGTGCGGTCGAGAAGTTCGACTACACCAAGGGCTACAAGTTCTCCACCTACGCCACCTGGTGGATCCGGCAGGCGATCACCCGCGCGATGGCCGACCAGGCCCGCACCATCCGCATCCCGGTGCACATGGTCGAGGTCATCAACAAGCTCGCTCGCGTGCAGCGGCAGATGCTCCAGGACCTGGGCCGCGAGCCCACCCCGGAGGAGCTCGCCAAGGAGCTCGACATGACCCCCGAGAAGGTCATCGAGGTCCAGAAGTACGGCCGCGAGCCGATCTCGCTGCACACGCCCCTCGGTGAGGACGGCGACAGCGAGTTCGGCGACCTCATCGAGGACTCCGAGGCGATCGTGCCCGCCGACGCCGTCAGCTTCACGCTCCTGCAGGAGCAGCTGCACGCCGTCCTCGACACGCTCTCCGAGCGCGAGGCCGGCGTGGTGTCGATGCGGTTCGGCCTCACCGACGGCCAGCCCAAGACCCTCGACGAGATCGGCAAGGTCTACGGCGTCACCCGCGAGCGGATCCGCCAGATCGAGTCGAAGACGATGTCGAAGCTGCGCCACCCGAGCCGGTCGCAGGTCCTGCGCGACTACCTCGACTGACGTTCCTGGGGTCGACTAGTCCACCGGCGGGCCCGAGCGCGTTCGGCCCTGCAACCTCCGACGGGTCCGTAGCGTCCTCTCCACGTACCCCGTCGTCGAAGGATGCCTCGTGTTCACCACTCGTGCCCGTCTGCTCGCCCTCGCCGCCACGACGGCGCTGCTTGCCACCGTCGCCGCGCCGGCCGCAGCAGAGACCGCTCGCGTCCGGGACGGCGCCGACACCACGGCCTCGCTCCAGGACATCCGCCAGGTGAAGGTCGCGCACGCACCGCGGAACGTGTTCGTCGCCACCCGCTTCACCGACCTGCGCCGCGGGTCCGAGGCGGGACCCGCGGGCCTCACCGTGTTCCTCGACTCCAACCCCGACCGACCCGGACCCGAGCGCGCCGTCGTGTCCGGGCTCCAGGCGGGCACGGACTACCAGCTGGTCCGCGTGCGCAACTGGCGGCTCGTCGGCGACCCACTTGCCTGCGACCACCGCGTCAAGCTGGACTTCCGCCGCAACGTGGCGCACGTCCGGGTCGCCCGCGGCTGCCTCGGCAACCCCGCCCAGGTGCGGGTCGCAGTCCGGATGGTCGACGAGTACGACGGCTCCCACCGCGTCACGGACTGGATGAAGGGACGCCGCCTGTCCACCCGCTGGCTCGACCGGGGCTGACGCCGCCTTCCACGAACGCTCGTCGCTCCGCCCGAGACCCTCCGGCGGGGCGGCGTCGTCCACCGGCGGGCCACCCGGACGACCCGCGGCGGTTGGGTTTGTCGGTGGCGTGCGGCATGGTGGTGTGAAGCAGCAGCACCGAGGTGGTCCCGACGACCGCCCCGAACCGAAAACCCGCGGTCGAGACTCGACCGGTCCGGACCAGGAGGGGCGCCTTGACCGCCGAGGCCCTGCGAACCACGCCGTCACCCGAACCACAGCACGACGTGCTGTCCGGGCCCGATCCGGTGGCGGCCGCCGCCGCCCACATCGCCGCCACCGCGCTGCGCCCCACCTCGACCCGCGCGGTCGGGCTGGAGCTGGAGTTCCACCTCGTGGAGCTGGCCCGGCCCGAGGCCCGCCCGACGTGGCCGGCAGTGCAGGCGCTGGCGGCGCAGCTGCCGCCGATGCCGTCGGGAAGCACGGTCACCTTCGAGCCCGGCGGACAGATCGAGCTCTCGACGCCGCCCGGCCCCGACGTCGTGGCCGCGGTGGCCGGGCTCGCCGCCGACCGCGACGTGCTGCGGGCCGCGTTGCGCGAGCGCGGCTACGGGGCGGCGGCGCTCGGCGCCGACCCGGCGCGCCCGCCGGAGCGCGTCAACCCGCACCCGCGCTACGCCGCGATGGAGACCCACTTCGCGGCCCGCGGCTGCGGCGGGGCCGGCCGGTCGATGATGACCTCCACCGCGGCCCTCCAGGTGAACCTGGACGCCGGGCCGACGGCCGGGCTGGGCCGAGCGGCTCGGACTGCTGCGGTCGATGGTGCCGATGCTGGTGGCGGCGTCCACCACCTCGCCCTACCTCGGCGGCCGCGCGTCCGGCTGGGCCTCGATGCGCCAGGAGACGTGGACGGGCATCGACTGCGGCCGCAGCGACCCGGTGGCCGGTCACGAGCCGGCGGTGGGGTGGGCGCTCTACGCCCTCGACGCGCCGGTGATGCTGCTCAGCGAGCCGGACGGCGCCCTGCGACCGGTGCCCGCGCGGGTCACGTTCGGCGACTGGCTGCGCGTGCCGGCGCTGCTCGGCCGGCCCGCCACCGGCGCCGACCTCGACTACCACCTCACCACGCTGTTCCCGCCGGTGCGGCCGCGCGGCTACGTCGAGGTGCGCTGCGTCGACGCCCTGCCCGACCGGTGGTGGCCCGCGATGGCCGCCCTCGTCGCCACCCTGGCCGACGTGCCCGCCGCGGCCGACGAGGCCGCCGACCTCTGCGCCCCCACCGCCGGCGCCTGGGAGGCAGCGGCGCGCGACGGGCTGCGCGACCCCGCCATCCGCCGCACCGTGGCCGGCTGCGCCGAGGTGGCGGCCGTCCACGCGCCGGCCGCGCTGAAGCCCGACGTCGAGGCGCTCGCCGACCTGCTGGCCTCCGGGCGCACCGTCGGCGACGACCTGCGCGCCTCCGCCGAGCGGCACGGACCGCTGCGACTGCTGGAGGAGCACTGCCATGAGTGACCTGCGCGAGTCGGCCGCCCGCGGGCTCGAGGACGCTCGCCGGCGCACCCGGCTGCTCACCGACGTCGACGAGGTCGAGCTCACCACCCAGCACAGCCCGCTGATGAGCCCGCTGGTGTGGGACCTCGCCCACATCGGCCAGCAGGAGGACCTCTGGCTGCTGCGCGGCGGCGACGCCGCGCGGCAGGGGCTGCTCTCGGCCAAGGTCGAGTCGCTCTACGACGCCTTCGAGCACCCGCGCGCCAGCCGGGTCACGCTCCCGCTGCTCACCCCGGGGGAGGCCCGCTCCTACCTCGCCGACGTGCGCGGCCGGGTGCTTCGACGGCCTCGAGCGAGCCGCCGACGACGCGCTGTTCCCCTACGCGATGGTCGAGCAGCACGAGCAGCAGCACGTCGAGACGATGCTCGCCACCCACCAGCTGCGCGTGGGCGAGCCGGTGCTCGGCCCCGGCGCCCCGCTGCCGCCGGGGCGGGTGCTGCCGCCCGACGACGCCGTGGTGGTGCCGGCCGGGCCGTTCGTGCTCGGCGTCGACGCCGAGCGGCGAGCCCGGCTCGCTCGACAACGAGCGGCCCGCGCACGTCGTCGACCTGCCCGCCTTCCGGATCGCGCGGGTGCCGGTCACCAACGCGCAGTGGCAGCGGTTCGTCGGCGGCCGGCGGCTACGACGAGCCGCGCTGGTGGAGCGAGCGCGGCTGGCGGCACCGCACGGACGCCGGGCTGGAGCGGCCGCTGTTCTGGTCGGCCGACGGCTCGCGGCGCCGGTTCGGCGTCGTCGAGGACGTGCCGCCCGACGAGCCGGTGCAGCACGTGTGCTTCTTCGAGGCCGAGGCCTACGCCGCCTGGGCCGGCGCCCGGCTCCCCACCGAGCAGGAGTGGGAGAAGGCGTGCGTCTGGGATCCCGCGCTCGGCCGGCGGCGCCGCTGGCCGTGGGGCGACAGCGCCTGGACGCCGGCCCTGGCCAACCTCGGCGGCGACGCGCTGCGCCCCGCCCCGGTGGGCGCCTACCCGGCCGGCGCCTCGCCGTACGGCGTCGAGCAGATGATCGGCGACGTCTGGGAGTGGACGTCGTCGTCCTTCGAGCCCTGGCCGGGGTTCCGGCCGATGCTCTACGCCGACTACAGCGCGCCGTTCTTCGGCGGCGACTACCGGGTGCTGCGCGGCGGCGCCTGGTCGGTGGGCGGCTCGGCGGTGCGGCCCTCGTTCCGCAACTGGGACCACCCGGTGCGGCGGCAGATCTTCTCCGGCGTGCGGCTGGCGTGGGATGTGTAGGCACCTGGCCTGGCTGGGGGAGCCGCGCACCCTGGCCGCGCTCGTGCTCGAGCCCGAGCACGGCCTGCTGCGGCAGAGCTACCAGCCGCGGCGGCAGCGGCGCGGCCTGATGAACGCCGACGGCTGGGGGGTCGGCTACTTCACCCCCGGCCGCGACGAGCCGGCCCGGTGGCGCTCCGACCGCCCGCTGTGGTCGTCCGCCTCGTTCCTCTCCGTGGCGCCCACCATCGCCTCCGGCGCCGTGCTCGCGGCCGTCCGCTCGGCCACGGTGGGCATGCCGGCCGACGAGACGGCGTCCGCGCCGTTCACCGACGGCACCTGGCTGCTCTCCCACAACGGCGTCGTCGACCGCGCCGTGCTGCCGCCCACCCGGGAGGCCGAGTCCACGTGCGACTCGGGGGTGCTCGCCGCCCACGTGTTCGCCGAGGGAGCCACCGACGGGCCGGCCCTCGCCGACCTGGTGCGCAAGGTCGCCGCCGCCGACCCCGCCGCCTCGCTCAACCTGCTGCTCACCGACGGCCGCCGGATCCTCGCCACCACCTGGGCCGACCCGGCGAGCTACCTGGTCGAGCCCGACGGCGTCGTCGTCGCCAGCGAGCCGTGGGACGACGACCCGCGCTGGGTCGACGTGCCCGACCGCCACCTCGTCGAGGCGACGCCGGACGGCGTGGCCGTGACCCCCCTGGAGGACCTGCAGTGACCGTCCGTCTCGACCCCGACGCCCTCGCCCGGCAGCTGGCCGACGACGTCCGCGCCGGCCTCACGGCCACGCCCAAGGTGCTGCCGCCGAAGTACTTCTACGACGCCCGCGGCAGCGAGCTGTTCGACGAGATCACCCGGCTGCCCGAGTACTACCCGACCCGCGCCGAGCGGGCGATCCTCGAGGCCCACGCCGGGGAGATCGCGGCGGCGAGCGGGGCCGAGACGCTGCTCGAGCTCGGCAGCGGCACCTCGGAGAAGACCCGGCTGCTGCTGCACGCCCTGCGTGACGCCGGCACGCTGCGCCGGTTCGTGCCGTTCGACGTCGACCCGGTGGTGCTCGAGGAGGCGGCGCGATCGGTCTCCGCCGAGCTGCCCGGCGTGGCGGTGGAGCCCGAGGTGGGTGACTTCGAGCAGCACCTCGGCGACCTGCCGCGGCGGCCGCGCACGATGGTGGCCTTCCTGGGCTCGACGATCGGCAACCTCGACCCGGAGCAGCGCGCGGCGTTCCTGCGCGACGTGCGCGAGCTCCTCGGCCCGGCCGACGACGGCGGCACGCTGCTCCTCGGCACCGACCTGGTGAAGGACCCCGCGCGGCTGGTGGCCGCCTACGACGACGCCCAGGGCGTCACGGCGGAGTTCAACAAGAACGTGCTGGCCGTCATCCGGCGCTCGCTGGACGCCGACGTCGATCCCGGCTCGTTCCGGCACGTCGCGCTGTGGGACGCCGAGCGGGAGTGGATCGAGATGCGGCTGGAGTCCACCCGCGACCAGGTGGTGCACCTCGGGGCGCTCGACCTCGACGTCCCGTTCGCCGCGGGGGAGCAGGTGCGCACCGAGATCTCGGCGAAGTTCCGCCGTGACGGTGTCACCGCCGAGCTCGCGGCCGCGGGCCTGCAGGTCACCCACTGGCTCACCGACGACGCCGGGGACTTCGCGCTCTCGCTGTCGCGACCGGCCTGACCTGCCTGAGCCCGGACATGGGGGACGCCAGGCGATCGGTGTCTGGGGGGCAGTCCACCGATACAACCTGGCGTCCGTGAGCCAGTCTGGCACCCTCAGCGCAGGACGCAAGACACCGGTCTCGCGAGTCGTGCTTCGTGACCCGATCGTTGCTGGTCAGCGGGCGATCAGCCGGCTGCGATCAATCCGACGGCGAGGCCGCACAGCACGAGTCCGACGCCCTGTCCGCGGTGGATCGCCTCGCGCAGCAGGCCGGCCGCGAGCAGCACGGTGACCGCCGGGTAGAGCGAGGTGACGACGGCCGCCACCGTCAGTGAGCCGCCTTGAGTAGCGAGCAGGAACAGGCCACTGGCCACCACGCCCAGCACCCCGGCCAGGACGCCGGCGGCGACGACCTGGGGGCGCCGGATCGCGAGTGACGCGCGGAGCGCGAGACCAACGGTCACGACCACCGCGGCCCCGACCAGCTGCACCAGGGCCAGCGGGGCGAAGCCGGCGTCCTCGGGCACCTGCCCGACGGCCGCGAACAGCACGCCGAAGCCGAGCCCGGCGAGGACGCCGTCCATCAAGCCGCTCGGTCCGTCGGTCGGCGCCGGTGCTCGGCTCGCGCGCGACCAGCCAGATGGCGGGAAGGGCGACCACGATGCCTGACCCAGGTGATCGCGGCGGGTCGCTCCCCGACGATAAGGGCGGCGGCGACGGGCACCACCACGGCGCCGACGCCGCTCACCGGGGCCACCACGCCCATCCGGCCGCCGGACAGGCCGCGGTAGAGAAACGCGGCTCCGACACCGTTGCCGACGCCGGCCAGCGCCGCCCAGGCCCAGGTCGCTGCGCTGGGGGTCGCCACCGACCACCAGAGCGACCACGACGGCCGCCACCGTCCCGGCGAGCTGCGAGACCAGCGCCACCGCCCACGCGCTCGCCCGGCGCGCTGCGAGCCCGCCGACGAAGTCCGAGAGACCGTACGAGACCGCTGCCACGATCGAGAGCACGAGGGTCACGACGTCACCCTGGCAGCCGGCGGGGACAGGACGCACGACGGCCCCGGACCAAGCAGGTCCGGGGCCGTCGTCGTTGGTTCTGGGTGGTGCTGGGGCGCTCAGCGCTCCTCGTCCGTGGCGGGCACGCCCGAGAGTCGGTGGGTCTCGTCGACCACGGAGGCGGCCACCTGCTGGAGGGCGTCGCCGTGCTCGCGGGCGTGGTGAGCGCAGAACAGCAGCTCGCCTCCGCTCTGGAGGTGCACGCGGAGGTAGGCCTGGGCACCGCAGCGGTCGCAGCGGTCCTCGGCCGTCAGGGCGGCACTAGGGGCAGTCGCAGTAGTCACGGTGGCCTCATCTCTTCGTCGTTCGGTGCCTAGGTTCAACGTAGCGAGCGGGCCCAAGATTCCTGCTCCGGTGGTCTCGCAACGTGGCGTACGCCACCGAGCTGGCGTTTCCTTGCACTGCGGTTGTTCCCACTCAAGTTGTCGGTCATGCCGGACCCGGGGTTAAGTCTTGGATCGTGTTCTCATCGTGACCTGACCGAGGTAGGCGTGCCTGCGACCGGGCGCGGCGTGTCGCGGGTAGATTCGAGGACGCCGGACCATCCGGATTTCACCCGCAGGAGCGAACGATCGACCACACCTACAACGCCGCCCACCTCCTCGTCCTCGAGGGGCTGGAGGCGGTCCGCAAGCGCCCGGGCATGTACATCGGCTCCACCGACACCCGGGGCCTCATGCACTGCCTGTGGGAGATCATCGACAACGGCGTCGACGAGGCGCTGGCCGGTGCCGCGCACCGGGTCGAGGTCACGCTGCACCGCGACGGCTCGGCCGAGGTGCACGACGACGGCCGCGGCATCCCCACCGACAAGGAGCCGCGCACCGGACTGCCCGGCGTCGAGGTGGTGGCCACCAAGCTGCACGCCGGCGGCAAGTTCGGCGGCTCCTCCTACGTCGCCACCGGCGGCCTGCACGGCGTCGGCCTCTCAGTGGTCAACGCGCTGAGCGCGCGGATGGACATCGACGTCGACCGCTCGCCCGCCGCGCGCGGCCTGAGCTTCCACCGCGGCACCGCGGGCGTGTTCGACGGCGACGGGCCGACGGCGCCCTTCACGCCCCAGAGCGGCCTCACTCGCAAGGGCGGCCGGGTCGCCAAGGCGAAGTCCGGCACGCGCATCCGGTTCTGGCCCGACCGGCAGATCTTCACCAAGGACGCCACCTTCGAGTTCGAGGGGCTGGTGGGCCGGGCGCGGCAGACCTCGTTCATCGTCCCGGGCCTCGAGATCGTGATCCGCGACCTGCGCGGCGAGACGCCCGTGGAGGAGAAGTTCCGCCACGACGGCGGGATCGGCGAGTTCGTCGACTTCCTCGCCGGCGACGACCCGGTCACCGACGTGCTGCGGCTGGAGGGCTCGGAGTCCTTCACCGAGACGGTGCCGATGCTCGACGCGGCCGGCCACATGACGCCGCAGGACGTCGACCGCGAGCTCACCGTCGACGTCGCCGTGCGCTGGGGCACCGGCTACGACACCGAGATCCGCTCGTTCGTGAACGTGATCGCCACCCCCAAGGGCGGCACCCACGTGAGTGGGTTCGAGGCGGCCCTCACCAAGACCTTCAACGACGCGATGCGCGCCACGAAGGCGCTCAAGGCCGCCGACGCCGACGTCGTGAAGGAGGACGTGCTCGAGGGACTCACGGGCGTCGTCACGGTGCGGCTGGCCGAGCCGCAGTTCGAGGGCCAGACCAAGGAGATCCTCGGCACGCCGGCGGTGCGCGGCCTCGTGCGCAAGATCGTGGCCGGCGAGCTCAAGAAGTTCCTCACCTCCTCCAAGCGGGCCGAGAAGGCGCAGGCCAAGCTGCTGATGGAGAAGGTGGTGGGGGCGTCCAAGACCCGCATCGCCGCCCGCCAGCACAAGGAGACCCAGCGCCGGAAGAACGCCCTCGAGTCGTCGTCGCTGCCGGCCAAGCTGGCCGACTGCCGCGCGAACGACAACGACCGCACCGAGCTGTTCATCGTGGAGGGCGACTCCGCCCTCGGCACCGCCAAGCTGGCCCGCAACTCCGAGTACCAGGCGCTGCTGCCGATCCGCGGCAAGATCCTCAACGTCCAGAAGGCGTCGGTCGGCGACATGCTGAAGAACGCCGAGTGCGCCTCGATCATCCAGGTGGTCGGCGCCGGCTCGGGCCGCACCTTCGACCTCGAGTCGTGCCGCTACGGCCGGATCATCTTCATGGCCGACGCCGACTCCGACGGCGCCCACATCCGCTGCCTGCTCGCCACCCTGTTCTTCAAGTACATGCCCGAGCTGGTCACCTCGGGGCGGGTCTACACCGCCGTCCCGCCGCTGCACCGCATCGAGGTCGTCAACCCCAGGAAGGGGCAGGAGAAGTACGTCTACACCTACTCCGACGACGAGCTGCAGCGCCGCCTGGCCGAGCTCAAGAAGAGGAACATCCGGTGGAAGGACCCGGTGCAGCGCTACAAGGGCCTCGGCGAGATGGACGCCGACCAGCTGGCCGAGACCACCATGGACCCCCGCCGCCGCACCCTCCGCAAGCTCACCGCCGACGACGCCGACGCCGCCGCCCGGGTCTTCGAGCTCCTCATGGGCTCCGACGTCGCCCCGCGCAAGGAGTTCATCGTGCAGGGCGCCTACGAGGTCGACGTCGAGGCCCTCGACGCCTGACCTGCGGGGGGTTCCCGGGCTCGCGTAGGGTCCGGGACATGTCGTTGCGGCAACGGGTGACCAGCCGGTTCGCGCGGGGGGAGCAGGCCGAGCGCGGTGGTCGGGGCGACCCCGAGAGCGCCAACTACCCCAGCGCGGTGAACGTCAGCAAGCCCAACGAGGGCACGCTCGCGTTCCTCCGCACGACGGAGTGCCGGATGATCGCCGAGGTCGGCATCTACCGCGGCCACACCAGCGCCGGGATCGCCGCGTGGCTCGGCGGCGAGGGGGAGCTGCACCTCTACGACTTCCACGACGTCGTCGAGCGGGTCGCGGGTGAGCTGCGGGCCGCAGGCCACGACAACGTGAGCGCGTTCTCGAACTCCTACAAGTACCTCGACTCCTACAGCTGGTCGCTCGCCAAGATGCTGGAGGCGCACCCCGAGCCGATCTACGACTACGTGTTCATCGACGGCGCGCACACCTTCGCGGTCGACGCGCTCGCCACGGTGCTCGCCGACCGGCTCCTCAAGCCGGGCGGCTACCTCGACTTCGACGACTACGGCTGGACGCTCGCCGGCTCGCCGTCGCTCAACCCCGAGGTGTTCGAGCTCACCGCGCAGATGTACACCACCGAGCAGATCCAGTGCCAGCAGGTGAAGATGATCGTCGACCTCCTCGTGCGCCGCGACGAGCGGTACGAGGAGGTCGTGCCCAACAAGATCTTCCGCAAGACGCGCTGAGTACTGACAGGCTCGGACCGTGACGAGCGTGCGGGGGCGGGTGGTGACCCGCGACGGGGTGCTGCCCGCCGCTGAGGTCGTGATCGACGGCGGCCGCATCGTGTCGGTGACGGGGTCGTCGTCCGACGCCGACGACGGGCTCACCGTGCTGCCCGGACTGGTCGACGTCCACTGCCACGGGGGTGGCGGCGCGTCGTTCACCAGCGGTGACGCCGACCAGGTGGCGGCCGCGGCCGCGCACCACCTCGCCCGCGGCACCACGGCGTTGGTGGGCAGTGCGGTCACCGACGCCCCGGACCGCATGCTCGCCGTGGTGGCCTCGCTGGCCGACGGCGTCGAGGCGGGGCACCTGGAGGCCGTGCACGTGGAGGGGCCGTTCCTCGCCGAGGCCCAGTGCGGCGCCCACGACCCCACCTGGCTGCGCGACCCCGACGTCGGGTTCACCCGCGAGCTGCTCGCGGCCGGCCGTGGGCACGTGCGGGTGGTCACGCTGGCGCCGGAGCGGCCGGGGGCCGACGCCGTCGCGGCAACGCTGGCCGAGCACGGGGTGATCGCGGCGGTCGGTCACACGGCCGCCGATGCCGCCACCACCACGCGGTTCCTGGCCGCCCAGGAGCGCGGGTGGGTCACCCACCTGTTCAACGCGATGCCGCCGCTGCACCACCGCGACCCCGGCCCGGTGCTCGGCTCGCTCACGGCCGCGGCCTCCGGGTCGGCGGTGCTGGAGCTGGTCGCCGATGACCTCCACGTCGCGGCCGAGACCACCCGCGGGGTGCTCGCGATGCTCGGGCCGCAGCGGGTTGCGTTCGTCACCGACGCCATGGCCGCGGCCGGCATGCCGGACGGCGACTACGAGCTCGGCCCGCTGCGGGTGCGGGTGGCGGACGGCGTCGCGCGGCTCGCCGAGGGCGGCGCCATCGCCGGCGGCACGGCCAGCCTGCTCGACCTGGTGCGGCGCGCGGTCGACGGCGGCGTCGACCTGCACGCGGCGGTCACCGCGGCGTCCGCGACCCCAGCCGCACTGCTCGGGCGCGACGACCTCGGCGTGCTGCGTCCCGGCGCCCGTGCCGATCTGGTGGTGACCCGCGACGGCGCCGTCGACCGCGTGATGCGGGCGGGGGAGTGGGTCTAGACGCGTCGGTCGAGCCGGCCGGTGTCGACGTCGTAGAGGAACCCGCCGACGAGCACGGTGTCGGGCACCAGCGGGTGCGAGCGGATCGTGGCGACGTCCTCGGCGAGCGCGGCGTCCTGGTCGTCGATGACGTGGATCGGCTGCCACGACGCGTCGACGCCGGCCGAGGCCTCGACGGCGGCGCGCAGGTCGGCCTCGGAGCTGGACGCGACGGCGCAGCGGGTGTGCGGCACCACGAGCACGCGTCGCACGTTGAGCAGGTGGACGCCGAGCACGATCGCCTCGAGCGCCTGCGGCGTCACCCGGCCGCCGGGGTTGCGGAAGATCTTGGCGTCGCCGGGCTGCAGACCGACCATCCCGAGCGGGTCGATGCGGGAGTCCATGCAGGTGACCAGCGCGACGCCGGCCTTGGCGATCGCCGTCGAACCCGCCGTAGGCGAAGTCGCGCGCGAACGCCTCGTTGGCGGCGAGCAGGTCGTCGAAGCCGTCGTCGGGCACGGGGAGACGGTACTTCGCAGGCACGTCGCCGACTTCCCGGGGCGTGCATTGCCTGGGAAGTCGCGGAATCCCCGGTGAACCGGGGATTCCTGAGGCGGGTGGGACTCAGCCCCCCGACCGCAGCACCTCGGCGGTGTCCACACCGCGGGTGGGGGCGCCGCGGAGGAGCACGACGGCCAGCACGGCGGCGGCGAGCGCGAAGACGGCGGCGCCCTGGAACACCGCCTGCTCCTGCAGCACGCCGAGCTCGCGGGCGGTGAGCTTCGGGTTGGCGGCCTCCTCCTCGTAGAGCCGCCGCAGCCCCCAGGTGGTGAGCACCGAGATGCCGACGAGCATGCCGACCATCCGGGCGACGACCACGAGCGCGCTCGCGATGCCGTGGGTGTCGGACGGCGTGGTGGCGAGCACGGCGGCGTTCACCGGCGCCAGGGCCAGGCCGAAGCCGAGCCCGCCGAGCACGAGCGGGATCGTGGCCACCTGCGAGTCGAGGGTGTCCATGCCCCAGGTCGACATCCACTGGAACGACACCGCGGCGAGCAGCATCCCGACCGCGGTGATGACGCCGGCCGGCAGCCGCCGCACCAGCCAGCCGCCGACCACGGCACCGACCGGCAGCGCGGCGAGGAACCGCAGCAGCCACAGCGCCGCCTCGAGCTGGGAGCTGCCCTTGATGGTGGTGCGGGCGAACAGCGGGACGTCGACCAGCGCCGCGATCAGCGCCCACCCCACGAGCAGGCTCACGACGAGCGAGCCCCAGGCGGCGCGGTGCCGCAACGCCCCGCGCGGCACCAGGGGCGCCTCGGCGCGGCGCAGGTGCACCACGAGCACGACCAGGGCGATGGCCGAGGCCGCCAGGAACCACGGTCCCTGCGGCGAGAACACCGCCACCTCGGGGTCGGCGGTGGCGAAGGCGAGCACGATGCCGGCGAGCACGGCAGCGAGCGCCAGCGCCCCCACCAGGTCGGCGTCGAGCAGGCTGCGGCCCCAGCCGCGGACGTCGACGAGCGGGCGCTTCGCCAGCGCCAGCCGGAGCAGCAGCACCAGCAACGCGCCGAGCGTCACCAGCCCGACCGGGTAGAGCCACCGCCCGCCGCCGCTGACCACCGGGATGAAGAGCTGCCCCCAGGTGAGGTCGCGCATCAGGGCGGCCGGGCGGATGAAGGTGGCCAGCCCGGCCACGAGCACGACGAGCAGTGCGAGCGCGCCGAGCCAGTCGAACCGCCCGGGACGGCGGGACGGCACGTCGTCGTTGTCGCGCAGCGTGCGCACCACGACGAGCAGCAGCAGCCCGGCGGCCAGGTTGATCGCGAAGATGCCCCGCCACGAGGTGAACGCGAGCACGGCGGCCCCGAACAGCGGTCCGAGCACGCTGCCGAACTCCTGCACCCCCGACACCAGCCCGAGCGGCAGCCCGCGCCGCTCGACCGGGTAGAGGGCGGCCACCAGCGCGATCGTGGCGGGCACCAGCCCGCCGCCGCCCAGGCCCTGCAGGAACCGGCCGGCCACGATGCTCGGCAGGTCGTAGGCCACCGCCGTCACCAGCGACCCGAACGCGAAGGTGCCGAGCGACGCCGCCAGCACCGGCACCGGGCCGCGCAGGTCGGCGATCCGCCCGATGAGCGGCAGCATCGCGACGTACCCGAGCAGGAACCCCGACACGATCGGAGCCGCCCGCTGCAGCTGGTCGACCCCGATCCCGACCGAGGCCATCATCTCCGGCAGCGCCAGCACGACGACGTAGGTGTCGACGGCGGCGAAGGCCACCGCCACCGCGCAGAAGACCAGCAGCGTGCGCGAACGCCGGTCGGGACCGGCCGCGGGGCGCGCCTCGGTGCTCACGGGAGCAGGATGCCGCACGTCAGGGCGCCGAGATCTCCTTCTCGACGTCGTACTCCTCGACGTCGATCGTGTAGGTGATCTCCTGCTCGTCGCCCTCGAAGAACAGGCCGGTCACCTCGGCGGCGCGCAGGTACCCGTCCTCGTTGATGGTGAGCTTGGCGTCGAAGGACTCGCCCGGCGCGCAGGGGAGGACGTTCTTGATGGCCTCGCCCGGCACGGTGCCCGTGTAGACGGTGAGCACCTCCTCGTTGTCCGGGCCGCCGCGCTCGCTGTCGCCCTGCTCGAGGTCCTCGGCCGCGGTGAGCACCGAGGAGACGCCGGTGTCGGGGTCGAGCAGCTCGGCGGGGTCGGGCGCGCACAGCTCGGCCGGGTCGAGCTTGTCGAAGCCGCGGATCGGCAGGTCGACGTAGAAGTCGCCGTCGACCGAGACGATCGCGATGTCGCTCGCGTCGAAGCCCATGTAGCGGCCGTCGGCCGAGCCCTCGAACGCCGGCGGGTCGGCGATGATCGTGCCCGTCGCGGACTTGAGGAACGCGTCGCGGTCGGGCTCGTCCTCGGTGGCCAGCGAGATCTCGACGCCGCTGGTGTCGTCGAGGAGCTCCTTGGCGTAGGCCATGACCTCCTCGGGGCTCACCTCGCCGCTGTCGTCGGCGTCCGCCTTCTCGTTGCCCGAGGCGCCCTCGTCACCGCTGCAGGCGGTGACGGCGAGCGGCGAGGACGGCGGCCGAGGCGCCGACCGCGAGGCGGCGAGGGAGCGACATGCTCGTCACTGTGACACACCGCTCAGGGGCCACGTTGACCGAACCCAGGCGGCGCCAGCGCCGCCCAGGCGGCACGCTGGCGGCGTTGCCGTCGCTCGAAAGGCGCCCAGCCTGCCAGCGCTCCGGCGCCTTGCCATCGCACCACCTGAACGACGCCGGCATCCACCCGGGCCGGTCAACGTGCCCCAGCCCCGATCCGGGCCGCGACCGGCCCGGCGCAGGCGGCGATCGGCTGGCTGCCGGGCACCCCGGACCCGTCGCGGCGGGTGTCGGTGGGCGGCAGGTCGACCGGCGCCCCGCTGGCCGCCGCCGCCCGCGGGGGAGCTGCCCCCACCCACGCGTGCACGAGCACGTCCATGCCCTTGAGGAACCGCTGGCAGCGGACGCCGCCGGTGGCCCGGCCCTTGCCGGGGTACTCGGCGAACTCCGTGACCTTGACCATCCCGGGCTCGGTGCCGGGCAGCGAGGTGGACGAGCCCGCCGACGTGACCACCACCGAGCCCTCGGGCGCGGCCGGGTCGACGACGCCGAAGAACGCCACCCGGCGTCCGGGCGCGAGCTTGATGCCGGCCATGCCGCCGCCGGAGCGGCCCTGGGGCCGCACCAACGAGGCGGGGAAGTGGAGCAGCTGGGCGTCGTCGCTGACGAACACCAGCGTCTCCTCGCCGGTGGTGAGCTGGACGGCGCCGACCACCTCGTCGTCGTCCTTGAGCCCGATCACGTCCCACTCGTCGCGGCCGAGCACCTCGGGGTTGACCCGCTTCACGACGCCGTCGCGGGTGCCGAGCGCGAGGCCCGGTCCCTCGGCGGTGAGCGTGGCCAGCGCGAGGGCGCGCTCGCCGGACTCCAGCGACAGCACCTCGCTCAGCGGCAGCCCGCCCTGGAGGTTGGGGTCGTTGGCGCTGGCGGGGATCGCCGGCAGGTCGAGGACGCCGAGCCGCAGCAGCCGGCCGCGCGAGGTGAGCACGCCGATCTCGCCACGGGCGGTGGTGGCCACGGCCGAGACGACGACGTCGTGGTTGGTGCGGCCACCGCCGGTGCCGACGCCGTCCGAGGACGACGTGCGCGCCAGCAGGCCCGAGGACGACAGCAAGGCGTAGCAGGGGTCGTCGGCCACCTCGAGCGCGACGGCGGCGGCCGCCACCGCGGTGCCGGCCGACTCCAGCAGCACGGTGCGCCGCGGGGTGCCGTAGGTCTTGGCCACCTCGGCCAGCTCGTCGGACACCACCTTCCGGAGCAGCGCGTCGTCGCCGAGGATCGCGTCGAGCTCCTCGATCTGCCGCTGCAGCTCGGACTTCTCCTTCTCCAGCTCGATGGTGGAGAACTTGGTGAGCCGGCGCAGCTGCATGTCGAGGATGTAGGTGGCCTGCGGCTCGGTGAGGTCGAACACCGACATCAGCCGGCCGCGGGCCTCCTCGGCGTTGTCGCTGGTGCGGATCAGCTGGATCACCTCGTCGATGTCGACGATGGCGATGAGCAGGCCCTCCACCAGGTGCAGCCGGTCGGCGGCCTTGGTGCGGCGGAACTGCGAGCGGCGGCGGACGACGTCGTAGCGGTGGCCGAGGAACACCTCGAGCATCTGCTTGAGGCCGAGGGTGCGCGGCTGGCCGTCGACCAGCGCCACGTTGTTGATGCCGAAGGTGTCCTCCATCGGCGTCTGCTTGTAGAGCTGCTCGAGCAGCGCCTCCGGCACGAACCCGTTCTTCACCTCGATGACGAGCCGCAGCCCGTGCTCGCGGTCGGTGAGGTCCTTGACGTCGGCGATGCCCTGCAGCTTCTTGCCCTGCACGAGCGTCTTGATCCGCTCGATGACCTTCTCGGTGCCGACGCCGTAGGGCAGCTCGGTGACCACGATGCCCTTGCGGCGGCCGACGTTCTCGACCCGCGCCGTGGCCCGCATCCGGAAGGTGCCCCGGCCGGTCTCGTAGGCGTCGCGGACGCCGTCCAGGCCGACGATCTTGCCGCCGGTGGGGAGGTCGGGGCCGGGGATGAACCGCATGATCCCGTCGACATTGGTGTTCGGGTGCGCGATCAGGTGGCGCAGCGCCTGCACCACCTCCACCAGGTTGTGCGGCGCGCAGTTGGTGGCCATGCCGACCGCGATGCCGGTGGTGCCGTTGACCACCAGGTTCGGGATCGCCGCCGGCAGCACCGACGGCTCGGTCTCGCGGCTGTCGTAGTTGGGCCGGAAGTCGACGGTGTCCTCGTCGATGCCGTCGGTCATCGCCGTCGCCGGCGGCGCCATCCGGCACTCGGTGTACCGCATCGCCGCCGGGCTGTCGTCCGGGCTCCCGAAGTTGCCGTGGCCGTCGACCATCGGCAGCCGCATCGACCAGCTCTGCGCGGTGCGCACCAGCGCGTCGTAGATCGCGCCGTCGCCGTGCGGGTGCAGCCGGCCCATCACCTCGCCGACGACGCGCGCGCTCTTCACGTGCCCGCGGTCGGGCCGCAGGCCCATGTCGTTCATCGTGTAGAGGATCCGGCGCTGCACCGGCTTCAGGCCGTCGCGGGCGTCGGGGAGGGCGCGGGAGTAGATGACGGAGTAGGAGTACTCCAGGAACGAGGTGCGCATCTCCTCGCCGATGTCGACGTCGAGGATGTGCTCCTCGAAGTCGTCGGGCAGTTCCTGCTTGGTGCTGCGACGTGCCATGCCGCCGATTCTCGCCCGCCCGCCCGGCCCGGTTGCGGCGGGCACGCCGTCGCGGCCGATGAGTCGGGTGACCTCTCCGAGAAAACCCGCGCTTCACATAGGGAACTTCCTGTGTGGAGTGCGCAAATCACTGGTTAACCAGTGATTCGGGCATCACACCGGCCCCTAGGATCCAACGGGTGACCGCGGACGCCCCTACCGACGCCGAGACGCCCGCGGCGCCTCGGCACTGGGAGGCCGACGTCCTGCTGCGTGACGGGCGGACGGCGCACATCCGGCCGATCCGGGCCGAGGACGCCGAGCTGCTGGTCGAGTTCTACGCCCGGGTGAGCGACCGGTCGAAGTACTACCGGTTCTTCAGCCCGATGCCGAACCTCTCCGACCGCGACGTGCGGCGGTTCACCCAGGTCGACCACGACCGCCGGGTGGCGCTGGTGATGCTGCTGCGGGGCCGGATGATCGCGGTCGGCCGCTACGACGCCATCCCCGACAAGGCCCACCCCGACGAGCGGCCGCGGACGGCGGAGGTGGCGTTCCTCGTCGAGGACGAGCACCACGGCCGGGGCATCGCCCAGCTGCTCCTGGAGCACCTCGCCCAGGCGGGCCGCGAGCGGGGGCTCGAGAGCTTCACCGCCGAGGTGCTGCCCGACAACAACCGGATGATCCAGACGTTCCGCGCGGCCGGGTACAAGGTCGTGAGCGGCTACGAGGAGGGCGTGCTCACCCTCGAGTTCCCGATCGACGCCACCGACACCGCGATCGGCGTCATGCGCAGCCGCGAGCACCGGGCCGAGGCCGCCAGCATCGAGCGGTTCTTCAAGCCGCGCTCGATCGCCGTGATCGGCGCCAGTCGCCGCCAGGACACCATCGGCCAGGCGCTGGTGCGCAACCTCGTCACCGGCGACTTCACCGGCCGGGTGCACGCCGTCAACCCGAGCGCCGACGCCGTCTCGGGGCTGCCGGCCTACAAGACGGTGAGCGACATCCCCGACGACGTCGACGTCGCGATCGTGGCGGTGCCGGCCGAGTCGGTGGCCGAGGTGGTGCTCGACTGCGCCAACAAGGGCGTGCACGGGATGATCGTGATCTCCAGCGGCTTCGCCGAGACCGGCGAGGAGGGCCGCAAGCGGCAGCGGCACCTCGTCGGACTGTCCCGCTCCTACGGGCTGCGGCTGATCGGACCCAACTGCCTCGGCGTCATCAACACCGACCCGGCGGTGTCGGTGAACGCCTCGCTGTCGTCGGTGATGCCGCCGCGCGGCCGCGCCGGCTTCTTCTGCCAGTCCGGCGCTCTCGGCTCGGCGATCCTCGAGAAGGTCGAGAAGCGCGGCCTCGGGCTCACCACGTTCGTGAGCGCCGGCAATCGCGCCGACGTGTCCGGCAACGACCTGCTCCAGTACTGGGAGGAGGACGACGCCACCGAGGTCGTGCTGCTGTACCTGGAGTCGATCGGCAACCCGCGCAAGTTCTCCCGGATCGCCCGCCGGGTCTCGCTGCGCAAGCCGATCATCGCCGTGCGCTCCGGCCGCACCACCCAGGGCGTGCCGATGGGCCACGCCGTGCGCCGGATCGCCGCGCCGCCCGAGGCCCTCGACGCGATGTTCCGGCAGGCCGGGATCATCCAGGTCGACACCCTCGAGGAGATGTTCGACGTCGCCCAGCTGCTGGCCCACCAGCCGCTGCCGCGGGGGCGCCGGGTCGCCGTCGTCGGCAACTCCGACGCCCTCGGCCTGCTCGCCGCCGACGCCGCCGCCGCCGTGGGGCTCGAGGTCACCCGCTCGGTGGCGCTCGACGCCGAGCCCACCGCCGAGGACTTCGAGGACGCCCTCGACGAGGCCATCGACGCACCCGACGTCGACGCCGTGGTGGCGGTGTACATCCCGCCGCTCAACGTGTCGGGCGAGGACGTCGCCAACGTGCTCGCCGCGGTGGGGGAGCAGTCCGACAAGCCGCTGGTCTCCACCTTCCTCGGCGCCGAGGGCGTGCCCGAGCTGCTGCGGGTGCCGGACGTCGCCGGGTCGACGGCGGGCCGCGGCTCGGTGCCGTCGTACCCGGCGGTGGAGGCGGCGGTGCGGGCGCTCGCCCGGGTGGTCGAGTACGCCATCTGGCTGCGCACCCCCGACGGCGAGCCCAGCGACCCGGCCGACGTCGACGTCGACACCGCCCGAGCCGTGGTGGCCGAGGTGCTCCGCGGCGGCCCGACGCGTGCCGAGGCGGAGCCGCGACGGCGTGCCGCTCGACCAGGACCAGGTGCGGCGGCTGCTCGAGGCCTACCGCATCGAGCTGTGGGAGTCGGTGCCGGTGACCACCCTGCGCCAGGCGCAGGCGGCGGGCCGCCGGCTCGGCTGGGACGTCGTCCTCAAGGCCACCGCCGAGGGCACCCGCGAGCGGCCCGACCTCGCCCACGTGTGGCGCAACATCGACTCCTCGGCCGAGATGCGGGCGGCGTGGGAGTCGCTCCACGCCAACGTGCTCGACCCCGACTCGGCCGACTTCGTGGTGCAGAAGAACGCCGCGCCGGGCGTCCCGGTGTCGATCCGCAGCCTGGAGGACCCGCTGTTCGGGCCGGTGGTGTCCTTCGGCATCAGCGGACCGATCATCGACCTGCTCCACGACCGCGCCTACCGCATCCCGCCGCTCGGCCAGCGCGACGTCGCCGCGATGGTGCGCGAGATCAAGAGCGCGCCCCTGCTCTTCGGCTACCGCGGCTCCGCGGCCGTCGACGTCGACGCCCTCGAGCGGCTGGTCGGCCGGGTCGCGCAGCTGCAGAACGACCTGCCCGAGGTGTGCTCGCTCGAGCTGTCCCTGGTGCTCGTCGGCGGCGTGGGCACCACGGTGCTGACGGCCGCGGCCCGGGTGGCGTCGGTGCGCGACCCGCGCGTCGACTCCTTCGTCCGCCGGATGGCCACGCCACCGGGCGACACCCTGCCCGAGTGAGGTCTCTTCTTCGGAGTGACAGACTGGCCGCCATGCGTGCCGCCCGTCCCGTCGACGACCGCGACCACACTCGCGCCCTGCGGAAGGCGATCGAGCGCACCGGCTACTACCCGGAGGTGGTGGCGGACGCCGTCACCGGCGCGGTCGCCGGCGAGACGGTCGTCGACTACTACGTGCACCACGAGCCGACCTTCGACAACGACGAGGTGCGGCGCCACCAGAGCGTGGTGGTGCTGACGCCGACCCGGCTGGTGATCGCGCACACCGACGAGCACACCGGCGACGACCTGCTGCCCGAGCCCTACACGTCCACCTCCACCGAGGCGATCAGCCTCACCGGCGTGCGGTCGGTGGTGGTCACCCGCATGACGGCCAACCCGACGGCCGGCCCGCAGCCGCCCGCGGAGGCGGTCGTCACCATCGGCTGGGGCGGCGTCGCCCGGGTCGATCTCGAGCCCGCCGGCTGCAACGATCCCGAGTGCGACGCCGACCACGGCTACACGGGCGTGCTGGCCTCCGACGACTTCTCGCTGCGCGTCTCCACCGCGGCCGACGGCCCGGACGCCGTCGCCGGGCTGCTGTCGTTCGCCGAGTCGCTCTCGGCGCGCACCCAGCACTGACCGCCCTTCGGATATTCGCAGGACGGCGGAGCCCGCCGCCGTCATCCTGGGTCCGTGCCCAGCTCCAGCCAGTGGATCGCCTTCCTGGTGGCCTCGATCCTCTTCATCCAGCTTCCCGGGCCCAGCCTGCTCTTCACCCTCGGCCGGGCGCTCACCGTCGGACGCCGCGACGCGCTGCTGTCGGTGCTCGGCAACGCGCTCGGGATCGTGGTGCAGGTGCTGCTCGTGGCGGTCGGGCTCGGCGCCGTCGTGGCCGCCAGCGCCACGGCCTACACGGTGCTGAAGATCGCCGGTGCGGTGTACGTCGTGTGGCTCGGCGTCCAGGCGATCCGGCACCGCGCCGACGCCCGGCACGCACTGCTCGCCGGCGGCGAGGTGGAGCCCGAGCGGGCCGGCCGGTCGCTGGCCACCGGGTTCGTGGTGGGCGTCACGAACCCGAAGACGATCGTCTTCTTCGTCGCGTTCCTGCCGCAGTTCACCTCCGCGTCCGGACCGGCCGCGCCGCAGCTCGCCGTCCTCGGCCTCGTCTTCGGCGTGATGTGCGCCCTGTCCGACGGCACCTGGGCCCTGGTGGCCGGCTCGGCCCGCCGCTGGTTCGCCCGCAAGCCGGCCCGCCTCGACCGGCTCGGCGTCGCCGGTGGCGTGATGATGGTCGGCCTCGGCGCCACGATGGCGGCCCAGAAGTAGCGAGGGGTGTCACCCGACCCCTGACGGCGCCAGCGCCGCCCAGGCGGCACGCTGGCGGCGTTGCCGTCTCATCGATTGGCGCCCAGCCTGCCAGCGCTCCGGCGCCTTGCCATCGCACCACCTGGACGACGCTGGCATCCGCCGTGGGTCGGGCGACACCCCTCCGTGCCAGACTCCGGCTCGTGGAGGACTTCGTCGAGCCGGCGTACGGCCGCCGGTCTCTCGGCGACGTGGTCCCCGCGGTCGCGGCGGCGCTCGGGGTGCCGATCGGGCGGCCGCCGTCCGGGATCAAGCTGCCGGGGGCGGCCTCCTACGTCATCCTGCTGATCGACGGTCTCGGCGCCACGCTGCTCGAGCGGCACGCCCACCACGCTCCCTACCTCGCCGAGCTGCTGGCGGCGCAGGAGGTGGGCACGGCCGGCGTGCCGACCACCACCGTCACCAGCCTCACCTCGCTCGGCACCGGCCTCGCCCCCGGTGCGCACGGGCTCGTCGGCTTCTCGGCGCGGGTGCCGGGCACCGACCGGCTGCTCAACCACCTGTGGTGGGACGACGCCGTGGACCCGCTGGAGTGGCAGCCCCATCCCACGGCGTTCACGCAGCTGAGCGACTTCGGCGCCCAGGTCACCGTCGTCAACAAGCGCGAGTTCCGCGGCTCCGGGCTCACGGTCGCGTCGTGCCGGGGCGCGGACTTCGTGGGCGCCGACCGGGTGGGGGAGCGGATCGCGGCCACGGTGACGGCGTCGTCGGTGCCCGGGTCGCTGACCTACTGCTACGACAGCGACCTCGACTGGACCGGCCACAAGTTCGGCGTCGCCTCCACCCAGTGGCTCCAGCAGCTCGCGATGGTCGACGCCGAGGCCGAGCAGCTGCGCGAGGCGCTGCCGGCCGACCGGCGGCTCGTCGTCGTGGCCGACCACGGCATGGTCGACTGCCTCGACGGCGACCGGCTCGACATGGACCAGCACCCGGAGCTGAACGAGGGGCTGGTCCTGGTCGGGGGTGAGGCCCGCTTCCGGCACCTCTATTGCCGTGGCGGCGCGGTCGACGACGTGCTCGCCGCCTGGCGCGAGCACCTCGACGGCCGCGCCGACGTGCTCACCCGGGCCGAGGCGGTCGGCCGTGGGTGGTTCGGCACGGTCGACCCCTCGGTGGCGCCGCGGATCGGCGACATCGTGGTCGCCGGTCGCGGCGGCCTCGGGGTGTTCTCCTCCGAGCGGTTCGGCTACGAGACCTCGCTGATCGGCCTGCACGGCTCGCTCACCGCGGACGAGATGCTCATCCCGATTCTCCTCGACTGAGCGGTCGGCCGGTCAGCGGAACGTCACGACCCGCACCGGGAAGTCGGAGATCTGCACCTGCGCGACGCCGCTCATGTTGCAGAGAACGGCGCGGACGGTGCCGGCGGAGGGCACGTTGGTGCCGTTGAAGAACACCCCGTCCTGCATCGACTCCATCGCCGAGAACACCACCGCGTCACCCACCGCGGCGCCGCCGACGGCGAAGTCGATGGCCCGGCAGCGACCGACCGGCACGTACCCGGCAGGCACCTGGACGTTGCCCGTCGTGCCCGCGCCGATGATGTCGGCGAACGTGAGCGAGTCGTTGACGACGTTGGCCGAGGCCACCGAGTTGTCAGCCAGCTCGGAGGCGCCCACGGAGTTGCCGGCCAGGTCGTCGGCGGTCATCGAGTTGTTGACCACCTCGTCGCCGTCGATGGCGTTGGGGGCCACCTCGGACGCGCCGACGCCGTCCGTCTGGATCTCGCTGGCGCCGGCGCTGCCGGGCCCGAGGTCGGCGGCTTCGAGCGAGCCGTCGGCCACGTCCGCACCGGCCAGCTTGCCGTCGCGCACCGCACGCGTCCCTACCGAGCCGGTGGCGAGGTCGGGCACCCCGACCTGGCCGTCCTTGATCTTGGCGTTCGTGACGGCGTTCGTGGCCAGGTCCGGAGTGCGCACCTGGCCGTTGACGATGTCACCCGAGCGCACCGTGTTGGCGGCGTACGCCGTGCCGGTCCCCAGGGCGACGACGAGGGCGAGGAGCGAGCACACGTTGGCGAACGTGAAGTGGCGGGACATGCGGGACGTGCGGGACATGAGGAGTCCTTCTTCCGACGGCGAGCGGCGGTCGCCGCTCGGCTCAGACTCCGCTCGCACCACCCTCCCCAGGAAGGGTGTCTGGACCGGTTGGTCACCCGCCGGCGGCGGCCACCCGTTCGCGCTCGGCGACGGCGAGCCGGTCGACGAGGTCGTTCATCGGGTCACCGGAGTGGCCCTTCACCCAGCGGAACACCACGTCGCCGCGCTCGGCCACGAGCCCGACGAACGGCTCCCACAGGTCGCGGTTGGCCACCGGCTTCTTGGCCGCGTTGATCCACCCGCGTGCCTGCCAGCCGCGCCACCAGGCGTCGCGGAAGCAGTTGACGACGTAGGTGGAGTCGCTCACCACCACCAGCGGCCCGTCGAGGGCACGGACCGCCTCCAGCGCGGCCGTGACCTCCATCCGCTGGTTGGTCGTGCGCGGCTCACCGCCGGCGCCGACGTGATCGGGTCCGAGCGCCCACGCCCAGCCGCCGGGGCCGGGGTTGCCGGAGCAGGCGCCGTCGGTGAACACCTCCCGCGCACCGGCCGGTGGGGTCATGTCGGGCGGGCGGGGACGCCGGCGCCGGGCCGGCGCGCGCGGCGGGGAGGCGGGCAGGCCCAGGGGCAGTTCGTCGGACACGGCCGGCTCAGCCGAACGGCAGCGGGTCGGCGGTCATGGTCACCGCGCGGGCGCGGTCGGCGGTGAGCCGGCGCCGGTGGTGCATGCGGCAGAGCACCTCGTAGGCGACCTCGCTCGGCTGCGCGGCGTCCGCCGGGTCGTCGACGTCGCCCACCACGATCACCTCGCCCTCGACCACCATGACGCCGTCCTCGGTGCGGGCGTTGTGGGTGGCCCGCCGGCCGCACCAGCACAGCGCCTCGACCTGGAGCACGTGCATCCGGTCGGCCACCTCGACCAGCCGCTGGCTGCCGGTGAACAGCTCGGAGCGGAAGTCGGTGAGGATGCCGAAGCAGAAGACGTCGAGCTGCAGGTCGTCGACGACCTTCGCGAGCTGGTCCACCTGGTCGCGGGTGTAGAACTGCGCCTCGTCGCAGATCAGGTAGTCGATCCGCGCTCCCTTCATCAGCGTGTCCACCACGAACCGCCAGAAGTCGAAGCCGGAATCCACCTCGATCGCGTCGTGGGTGAGCCCGAGCCGGCTCGACAGGATCGACTCGCCGGCCCGGTCGAGGGTGGTGAAGATCCGGCCCTGCCGTCCCCGGGCCGCGTGGTTGTGGTTCGTCTGCAGCGCCAGCGTGCTCTTGCCGGAGTCCATCGTGCCGGTGAAGAAGTGCAGCTCTGCCACGGAGCGGCATCCTTCCACGTCGGCGGCGGCCGACGGCGCCGGTCACGCCTCCGACGTCGTCATCACCATCCACAGGTGGCCGTCAGGGTCAGCGAGGTTCACCGTGTACGCCCAGTCGCGGTCCTCCGGGCCGGCCACGGCGGTGCCGCCGGCCGCCGTCCACCGCTCGGCGAAGGCCCGCACGTCGGCGGGGGAGTCCACCTCGACGACGACTTGGCACTCGGTCGTGTCGCCCTCGGCGACCGGCCGGTCGGCGATGATCCAGCCGAACCCGCCGGTGGGCACCAGCATCAGGTGCAGGCCGGCGTTGACCACCACCCGAAGCGGTTCGGGCACGCCGTCGTCCGCGAGCTCACCCGGCGTGTCCAGACCCAGCCCGTCGGCGCCGTAGAAGGCGTAGGCACGTTGCCGGTCGGCGGTCGGGAGGGCGAGGGTCACGAGCTCGAGAGTCATGACGGGTGCCGACCCAGGTCGGTCCGCGGACTCATCGACGTGTTCCTAGGCTGGGGGCGTGCTGGTCGTCACGAGGTTCCGCATCCCCGAGGCCGAGGGCACCGCGTTCCGGGCCGACCTGCAGGCGGTGCATCAGCTGCTCGCCGGGTTCCCGGGCTACGAGGGCGGTGCCGTCGGCCGCAACCTCGACGACCCCGAGCTGTGGGTGCTCACCACCACCTGGGCCGACGTCGGCTCCTACCGGCGCGCGGTGGGCTCCTACGACGTCAAGCTGCACGGCGTCCCGACCCTCAGCCGCGCCCTCGACGAGCCCAGCGCCTACGAGAGCGCGGAGCCGGGTGCCGACCTCAATACCCGGTCGACCCGCTCGTTATCGTGATCGCGTGCCGAAGCCCCCTCCCTCGACCGTCGACCTCGTCGTCTCCCTCGCCAAGCGGCGGGGGTTCGTCTACCCCTGCGGCGAGATCTACGGAGGCACCAAGTCCGCGTGGGACTACGGCCCGCTCGGCGTGGAGCTGAAGGAGAACATCAAGCGCCAGTGGTGGCGGGCGATGGTGCAGCAGCGCGACGACGTCGTCGGGCTCGACTCGTCGATCATCCTGCCCACCCAGACCTGGGTGGCGAGCGGGCACGTCGACACGTTCATGGACCCGCTCACCGAGTGCCAGAGCTGCCACAAGCGGTTCCGGGCCGACCACCTGCAGGAGGAGTACGCCGAGAAGAACGGGCTCGACGACCCGGACGCCGTCGACCTCGCCACCCTCGCCTGCCCCAACTGCGGCACCCGCGGCGCCTGGACCGAGCCGCGCCAGTTCTCCGGCCTGCTCAAGACCTACCTCGGCGTGATCGAGGACGAGTCGGGGCTGCACTACCTGCGGCCCGAGACCGCGCAGGGCATCTTCCTCAACTTCGCCAACGTGGTCACCAGCAGCCGGATGAAGCCGCCGTTCGGCATCGCCCAGATCGGCAAGAGCTTCCGCAACGAGATCACGCCCGGCAACTTCATCTTCCGCACCCGCGAGTTCGAGCAGATGGAGATGGAGTTCTTCGTCAAGCCGGGCGAGGACGAGGAGTGGCACCAGCACTGGATCGATGCCCGCACCGACTGGTACGTCGACCTCGGGATCTCCCGCGACAATCTGCGCCACTACGAGCACCCGCAGGAGAAGCTCAGCCACTACGCGAAGCGCACCGTCGACATCGAGTACCGGTTCCGGTTCCCCGGCTCGGAGTGGGGCGAGCTCGAGGGCATCGCCAACCGCACCGACTTCGACCTCAGCACCCACGCCAAGCACTCCGGCAAGGACCTGTCGTACTTCGACCAGGCCGCCGACGAGCGCTACACGCCGTACGTGATCGAGCCGGCCGCCGGCCTCAGCCGCAGCCTCATGACCTTCCTCGTGGAGGCCTACGAGGAGGACGAGGCCCCCAACACCAAGGGCGGCATCGACAAGCGCACCGTGCTGCGGCTCGACCCGCGGCTCGCCCCGGTCAAGGTCGCGGTGCTGCCGTTGTCGCGCAACGCCGACCTCTCGCCCAAGGCCCGCGGCCTCGCCGCCGAGCTGCGCCGCAGCTGGAACGTCGACTTCGACGACGCCGGCGCGATCGGCAAGCGCTACCGCCGTCAGGACGAGATCGGCACGCCGTACTGCGTCACCGTCGACTTCGACACCCTCGACGACGACGCCGTCACGGTGCGCGAGCGCGACACGATGCGCCAGGAGCGGATCGGGATCGACCAAGTCGCCTCCTGGCTGGGCGCGCGCATGGTTGGCTGCTAGCCGTGACCAACCCACGTCGTCGTGCGGCCCTTGCGGGGGTGCTGACGGCGGCCCTGACGCTCGCCGGCTGCGGCGGCGACGACTCCGACGACACGACCGAGGGCGGCCCGGAGCCGAGCGCGACCACCACCGCGGTCGACGGCACCGAGGCGCCGTACCTCGAGGCGCCCGAGGGCGTCGAGCTCACCGAGCCCGGCACCGAGCTCGGCCTCGGTGAGTCCGCCGTCGCGGCGTGGACCCCGCGCCAGGACCTGGTGGGGGTGGTCGAGGTGGCGGTGTCCGCGGTGGAGCGCGGCACCATCGCTCGCGACTTCCAGGGCTACTCCCTCGACGAGGCGTCGCAGACGGCGACGCCGTACTTCGTGCGCGCCCAGGTGACCAACGACGGCGACACCGACCTCGGCGAGCGCCGGCTGCCGTTGTACCTCGTCGACGACACCGGGCGGCTCGTGGAGCCGTCGCCGATCGACGAGGCGACCAACACCTTCGCGCCGTGCCCGCGTGCGGTGCTGCCCGCCGTGTTCGCGCCGGACGACGAGGCCGAGACGTGCCTGGTGTTCCTGGTGCCGAGCGGCGCGTCGTTCGACGTGGTGATGTTCCGGCCGCCGGAGGGCGTCGTCCCGATCACGTGGGCCGGTGAGCCCACCGCCTACCAGCCGCCGAAGCCGCCCAAGCCGAAGAAGCCCAAGAAGCCCAAGAAGCGCGGTGGGGGAAACTAGTGCCCCGCGCCAGAAGTTCGGCACCACATTCCGCACCCCAGGCACGCACCTCGCGGCGTTGCCGTCGCTCGCTGGACGACCAAGTACGGCGTCGCTCCGGCGCCTTGCGAGGCACGCACCTGGAGCACGCACTGAGGCACTGAACTTCCGGCGCGGGACACTAGGGTCGTGACGACCCCGCTGCGCCTCGGACCGCTGACGGTCGACACCCCGGTGGTGCTCGCCCCGATGGCGGGCATCACCAACGCCGCCTACCGCCGGCTGTGCGCCGAGCAGGGCGCCGGCCTGTACGTGTGCGAGATGATCACCAGCCGCGGCCTGGTGGAGGGTGACGAGCACACCCGGCGGATGCTGGTGTTCGACCCTGCGGAGAAGGTGCGGTCGGTGCAGCTCTACGGCACCGACCCGGTCTACGTCGGCAAGGCCGCGGAGATCCTGTGCGCCGAGTTCGGTGTCGACCACATCGACCTGAACTTCGGCTGCCCGGTGCCCAAGGTGACCCGGAAGGGCGGCGGCGGGGCCCTGCCGTGGAAGCGCGGCCTGCTCGCCCGGATCCTCGAGCACGCCGTGGCGGCGGCGGCGCCGTTCGACGTCCCCGTGACGATGAAGACCCGTAAGGGGCTCGACGACGACCACCTCACCTTCCTCGACGCCGGGCGGATCGCCCAGGAGACCGGCTGTGCGGCGATCGCGCTGCACGGCCGCACCGTCGCGCAGGCCTACTCCGGCCGGGCCGACTGGGACGCGATCGCGGCGCTCGCCGCCCACGTCGACCTCCCGGTGCTCGGCAACGGCGACATCTGGGAGGCGGCCGATGCGCTGCGCATGGTCGAGCAGACCGGCGCGGCCGGCGTCGTCGTCGGCCGCGGCTGTCTGGGCCGGCCGTGGCTCTTCCGCGACCTCGCCGCCGCGTTCGCCGGCGCGGAGGTGGCCACGCTCCCGACGCTCGGCGAGGTGGCGGCGATGATGCGCCGGCACGCCGAGCTGCTGGCCGAGCTGATGGGGGAGGAGAGGGGCTGCACGGAGTTCCGCAAGCACGTCTCCTGGTACCTCAAGGGCTTCTCCGCGGGCGGCGAGATGCGCCGCTCGCTGGGCCTCGTCGACTCGCTCGCCGCGCTCGACGACCTGCTGTCGCGGCTCGACCCCGACGAGCCGTTCCCGGTCGGCGAGCTGGGCACGCCGCGGGGCCGGCAGGGCTCGCCTCGGGAGCGAGTCGTGCTGCCCGAGGGCTGGCTCGACGACACCGACGGCACCGGCGGCTGCGGTCCCGAGGGCGGCGTCGTGGCCCGCGAGGACGCGGGGGAGACCACCGGCGGGTGACGGGGCTCACCCCCTGATCAGGGGCCGGTGATTTGAGCACACGGTCGCCACGTGTGGTTCACTCCTTGACCAGTTGCGCCGCCCCACGCGAGCGTCACTCTCTCGGACTCTCCCTGACCGCAACCCGCAAAGGATCAGCGCTGTGGCAAAGCATCGCCACAAGCGGGACACCAATGCCCGTTTCAAGCCCCGTGCAGCCACCATCGCCGGGCCCCTCGCAGTCCTCGCGACCGCGTCCGTCGTCTCCTTCGGCGTCCTCGGTGCCGACCTGCCCACTCCCGCACCGGCCGATTCGGCCGCTCCCTCGCCCGACAGCCCCACCACGTCGTCCGAGAACGTCGCGAACCGCCGGCTGCCGAGCCTGAACCGCTCGGCCGAGCGCACCAAGCCGCCGACCAAGATCGAGAAGCTGATGGCGCCCGCCGCCGTCCGCGCGGCGCTCGAGTCCGCCGACACCAAGCGGTGGACCACCGAGGCCCTCAACCTCTGGACCCAGCCCGGCGCGAAGGCCGAGCAGACCGGCGTGGTCGACGCCGGCGAGTCCGTGGTTCTCACCGGCCGCACCATGCTCGGCCGCGAGGAGATCCGCTGGGGCAAGCAGGGCGTCCGGTGGGTGACCACCGGCTACCTGTCCGAGGAGAAGCCCTTCACCCTCGGCGGCGACTGCACCAACGGCACCTCCGTGGCCTCGGGCGTCAGCCCGAACATCGCGGCCGTCCACGAGGCCGTGTGCGCGGAGTTCCCCGAGATCACCGTCTACGGCACCTTCCGCGGCGACGGGGAGCACGCCCAGGGCCTCGCCGTCGACATCATGGTCTCCGGCGACCGCGGCTGGCAGGTCGCGGAGTTCGTGCGCAAGTACTACTCCGAGCTGGGCGTGAACTACATCATCTACTCCCAGCAGATCTGGTCCCTCGACCGCTCCGGCGAGGGCTGGCGTGGCATGGAGGACCGCGGCTCGACCACCGCGAACCACTACGACCACGTCCACGTCACCACGTACTGAGACAGCGCGCAGCGCTGACGAAGTACGGGGGACGTGAACGTGTCGACACGCGACGCGAACGCAGGTGACGAGCCGAACCGACCCGCTCGAGCCGGGCAGACCTACCCGTCCGACCACCGATCCGCAGGATCGTGCGCCGGCGCGTCGGCGACCTCGCGGAGCACCTCACCGGCCGACTGCGCGTTGCCCGACGTCGCGGCGGCGAGCATCGCCTCCTCGCCCTGGGCGCCGGTGAGCCCGGGCGGCACGACCAGGACGTGGAGGACGGTCCGGTCGGCGGTGTTGAGGTGGATCAGGTGGGTGTCGTCCCGCGGGAACGAGCCGACCTTCATGTAGCCGCGCGCGAGCGGGATCCGCCGCGGCGCCGGGTCCCAGTCGGGGGGAGACACCACCGCGCGGACGATCCGGCCCTGCTCGGCGGGGAAGTGGGCCACCAGGTCGGCCAGCTCGACGGCGAGGTCGCGGCTCTGTGGCCACCAGCCGCCGTCCAGGGTGCTGGTGCCGGGGCGGTCGGCCATCCGGAGCCGGAGCGGACCCCGGCGCGGCGTGGCGGGCTGGACTGCAGTGCTCGGCGTCGACATGACGGCCGCCTCTCGACCGGTGCCGGCACCTGCACGGGCGCCTCATCGCGGTCAATCACCTCCAGCCTACGCCGGTGATGCGTGCCTCGACGGAGTCGCGCCCTATCCGCCCGAGGTGCGGAGGAACCAGGTGTTCTCGCGGAGGTCGGAGTCGTCCTCGTCGTGCAACGTCCTGGTCTCGTGGACGGCGCGCAGCTCCCCGGGCTCCGGACGCTCGGGCAGCTTCCGGAACGGGTTGTCGTCACGTCCGCTCATCGCGCCACCCCTTCGTCGCAGGTGAGACCAGAGTACTAGCGTCGCGCCCGATGGACGCCGACCTGCTGTACGACGAGGCCGACCGGGAGCGCCTGGTGGCCGAGCCGCCGAAGCGGGTCGAGGCGCCCGTGCGGACGCCGTTCGAGCGCGACCGGGCGCGCGTGGTGCATGCGGCGTCGTCGAGGCGGCTGGCGGCGAAGACCCAGGTGATGGGCCCGCAGGCCGACGACTTCGGCCGCAACCGGCTCACCCACACCCTCGAGGTGGCGCAGGTGGCCCGCGACCTGTCGCGGGCGCTGGGCTGCCAGCCCGACATCGCCGAGACCGCGGCGCTCGCCCACGATCTCGGGCACCCGCCGTTCGGCCACAACGGCGAGCAGGCGCTGGCCGCCATGGCGGCCTCGTGCGGCGGGTTCGAGGGCAACGCCCAGACGCTGCGGCTGCTCACCAGGCTCGAGGCGAAGACGCTCGACGGCGCGGGCCGCTCGGTGGGGCTCAACCTCACCCGCGCCACGCTCGACGCCTGCACGAAGTACCCGTGGGGCCCGGGGGAGGGGCCGGACCCGGCCAAGTTCGGCGTCTACGCCGACGACCGGCCGGTGTTCTCGTGGATGCGTGAGCCGCGCGGGCCCGGCGACCTCCGGCGCTGCCTGGAGGCGCAGGTGATGGACCTCGCCGACGACGTCGCCTACTCGGTGCACGACGTCGAGGACGGCACCGTGGCGGGCCGGGTCGACCTCACCGCCCTCGACACCGCGGCGGTGTGGTCGACGCTGCGCGAGTGGTATCTCGCCGACGCGGCCGACGACGAGCTGGACGCCACGCTGACCGACCTGCGGCGGGTCGAGAGCTGGCCGTCGGCGCCCCACGACGGCACCCGCCGCAGCCTGGCCGCGCTGAAGAACCTCGCCAGCGACCTCATCGGCCGGTTCTGCGGCGCCGTGCAGCAGGCGACGTTCGCCGCGGGCGACGGGCCGTTCGTGCGCTACCAGGCCGACCTGGTCGTGCCGCGCGCCACGCTCCTCGAGATCAGCGTGCTCAAGGCCGTGGCCGCGCACTACGTGATGCGCGCCGCCGACCGGGTGGCCGGCATGGAGCGGCAGCGCGAGCTGCTCGCCGAGCTGGTCGCCGTCCTCGCCGACCGCGGCCCGGACGCCCTCGAGCGCACCTTCGCCGACGACTGGCACGACGCCGCGGACGACGCCGGGCGGCTCCGCGTCGTGGTCGACCAGGTCGCCTCCCTCACCGACGCCTCCGCGATCCTCTGGCACAACCGGCTGGTCCCGTGACCGGTCCTGTGGACGACGACCCGGCGCGCGGGCTGGCCGTCGCCGCCCGACCGTAGGATCGCCAACGTGCCAGGCCGGATCCGCGAGGACGACATCGCCGAGGTGCGGGAGAAGACCCGCATCGAGGAGGTCATCGGCGAGTACGTCACCCTCCGCAACGCCGGCGGCGGCTCCCTGAAGGGCCTGTGCCCCTTCCACGACGAGAAGACGCCGTCCTTCAACGTCAACCCGAGCCGACAATTTTACCATTGCTTCGGCTGTCAGGAAGGCGGCGACGTCCTCACCTTCCTCATGAAGATCGACGGGCTGAGCTTCACCGAGTCGGTGGAGCGGCTGGCCGAGAAGACGGGCATCCGGCTGCGGCGCGAGGACGGCGACATCCGCGACGACCGGCCCAAGGGCCCGCCGCGCAACCGGCTGATCGAGGCCAACCGGGCCGCCCAGGAGTTCTACGCCGAGCACCTCGCCCAGCCCGACGCCGTCGTCGGCCGCCAGTTCCTCCTCGACCGCGGCTTCGATGCCGCCTCGGCCGAGCACTTCGGCATCGGGTTCGCGCCGCGCGGCGGCGAGGACCTCCTCAAGCACCTGCGCGGTCGCGGCTACAGCCAGGACGAGCTGGTGGCGGCCGGGCTCGTGGCCGTCGGCCGCTCGGCCTACGACAGGTTCCGCGGCCGGCTGCTCTGGCCGATCCGCGACGCCAGCGGCGCCACCATCGGGTTCGGCGCGCGGCGGCTCTTCGACGACGACCGCATCGACGCCAAGTACCTCAACACCCCCGAGACCACGCTCTACAAGAAGAGCCAGGTGCTCTACGGCATCGACCTCGCGCGGCAGTCGATCGGCAAGGCGTCGCAGGCCGTCGTCGTCGAGGGTTACACCGACGTGATGGCGTGCCACCTGTCCGGCGTCACCACCGCGGTGGCGAGCTGCGGTACCGCGTTCGGCGATGAGCACACCCGGGTGCTGCGGCGGTTCCTCCACGACCACGAGGAGTTCCGCGGCGAGGTGATCTTCACCTTCGACGGCGACGCCGCGGGGCAGGCCGCCGCGCTCAAGGCGTTCGCGGGCGACCAGAAGTTCGTCTCGCAGACCTACGTCGCCGTCCAGCCCGAGGGGCTCGACCCCTGCGAGCTGCGGGTCCGCGACGGCGACGCCGCCGTCCGCGACCTCGTGGCGAGCCGCACGCCGCTGTACCGGTTCGTGCTCGGCAACATCGTCTCCAAGTACGACCTCGACCGCGCCGACGGCCGCATCGACGCAGTGCGCGAGAGCGCGCGGCTGGTGGCCTCGGTGCGCGACCAGCGCAAGGTCACCGCGTTCGCGCAGGAGATCAGCCGGATGATCGGCGCCGACGTCGACACCAACGTCGTGCTGTCCGAGGTGCGCCGGGCGGCCGGTCGCGGCGGGCAGGCGCCCCCGCCCCCGGCTCAGGCTCCGCCACCCCGCTCGGCGGTGCCCGACCCGCGGCACCCCCGCTTCGAGATCGAGCGGGAGACGCTCAAGCTGGTGCTCCAGCACCCGATGGCCATCGGTCGCACCACCGCCGACATCGACGGCGACGACTTCACCCACCCCACGCTGCGCGCGGTGTGGGAGCTGGTCGAGGCGGCCGGCGGCCCGGTGGCCGGGTCGAGCGACCCGAGCTGGGTGTCGCGGCTGCGAGACCGGGCCACCGACCCGTCGGTGTCGGCCGCGCTGAGCGCGCTGGCAGTGGAGCCGCTGAAGAAGGAGCCGGACGCCGCCTACGTGACGCTCTACGTGGTGAAGCTGCTCGAGCTCACCACGCTGCGACGCATCGCCGAGGTGAAGACCCGGCTGCAGCGCACCAACCCGGTCGAGCAGGCCGTCGCCTACAACAAGATGTTCGGCGAGCTCGCCGCCCTCGAGCAGCACCGCCGCACCCTGCGCGACCGGATCGCCGACCACTCGTGAGCGCGACGTGAAGGCCTTCCGACGACGGCCGCGGCCCGACCTCCTCGTCGGCTCCGGCGAGCGGCTCCTGGCCTGGGCCCGCACCGACGACGGGTGCGTGATCGGCGGCACCCGCGACGCCTTCTACGGCCCCGACCGGGTGCCGTGGGAGCAGGTCGAGGCCGCCGACTGGGACCAGGACCTGCGGGTGCTGCGGGTCAGCGAGGTCGGCCGCTGGGGCGAGCACCGGCCCGAGCACCGCTACACCCTCGACGCGCCGGGACGGCTGCTCGAGCTGGTGCGGGAGCGGGTCACCGCGAGCGTCGTCGTCCAGCGCCACGTGCTCGTCGACCCCCGCCGCGGGCTCCGGGTCATCGGCCGGCGCGCCCCGGGAGGCAACAGCGACGTCGCGTGGTTCTACGAGTACGACCGGGGCGTCGACCCCACCGACCCCGAGGTGCACCGGCTCGCGAAGGACGCGCTCGCCCAGGCTCGCGCCGAGGTGGGCGACGCCTGAACGAATGGATTTCGGCGGGCCCGCCGGTGCTTGCTACGGTATGGCCGCGCGATCCCCTGTAGCTCAACTGGCAGAGCATTCGGCTGTTAACCGGAGGGTTGTTGGTTCGAGTCCAACCGGGGGAGCAACGAGACGGCCTGTGACCGGCGGAGAGGGTCGCGGGCCGTTGCCGCTCCGAGCCGGGCCCCGGTGAGCGCCGACCGGCCCCGCGGCCGCCGCCCGGTCGCCGGCAGCCGGACCGGGGTGGGACCCGGGCTACCCGTAACCCGCCCCCCGGTCTCGCGTTGAACCTCCAGGGTCACCACGCCCTTCCAGGCAGGTCGATCGGCCTGTGTCTCGAGATCAAGGAGCGTGCTCTATGCCGCGCCGACCGCTCGCCGCCCTCGCCACAATGGCGCTGACGGCGATCCTCGTACCCGCCGACGTCGCCGACGCCGCGGGGCCACCCGCCGGGAACGAGCCCTCGGCCAGATCGGAGCGCCAGTCCGTCGACCGAGGGCTCCTTCACGCTGGACGGGTGCGGCCGCGGCCGTCGTACGCCGCTGCCCGACGACGTCACGAAGGTGTGGAGCACGACCTACCCCGACGGCACCACGCAGACCCGCTACCAGCAGGTCGTCGCCGGCGCCGAGGTGCTCGGCGGCCAGGTGACGGTGCTCGAGGACGCCTCGGGTGCGGCCACCTCGGTGATCGGCGCCCACTTCCCGGCGCTCGAGCCGAGCAACGCCGGCGGCTCTCGCTGGCCGACCGCTGCGGGTCGCGGCCGGCGTCCTCGGCGCGCCGGGGAGCGCGACAGCACGCTGAAGATCGACCCGCGCGACGGTCGGCTCTACTACGAGGTCGACACCCGGCGCTTCGCCACCGCGGCCGACCCTGTGGGTGGACGCCACGACGGGCGCCGTCCGCAACCGGTTCGACGCGCTCGCCGAGGAGGGCGAGGGCATCGGGATCAAGGGCGACACCAAGACCTTCGACACCAGCGGTCCCGACGGCGCGCTACCGCACGATCTCGCTCGGACGGTCGCCAGGAGACCTACGACGCGCAGAACCAGACCAACCACCCCGGCGTGCTGATGACCGACCCCGACGACGTCTGGGACGCCGACCAGCCGCAGAACCTCAGCCCGAGCCAGGCGGCCGGCGTCGACGCCCACTACTACGCCGAGCTCGTCGACGACTTCTACGGCGACACGTTCGGTCGCGACAGCATCGACGACAACGGCATGACGATCATCTCGACGGTGCACTACGACGTGGGCTACTGCAACGCGTTCTGGAACGGCGAGCAGATGACCTACGGCGACGGTGACACCCCCGCGACGTGCAAGCCGCTCTCCGGCGGCCTGGACGTCGTCGGCCACGAGCTGACCCACGGCGTCACCGAGTTCACCTCCGGCCTGATCTACGAGAACGAGTCCGGTGCCCTCAACGAGTCGTTCAGCGACATGATGGGCAACACCACCGAGTTCTACGCCGACCGGCCGGCCGCGACCCCGCTGCTGAGCCCGACTGGCTGATCGGTGAGGACGTCATCCCGGCCGGGCCCTACGGCGGCTCCGAGGCCGGCTTCCGCGACATGGGCGACCCGCAGGGCGACGGCGACCCGGACCACTACTCCGAGCGCTACACCGGCACCTCCGACAACGGCGGCGTGCACACCAACAGCGGCATCCCCAACCAGGCCTACTAGCTGGCGGTCAACGGCGGCCCAACGCCGGCTGCGACGCCGTGGCTCGGCGGGCAGGTGCACGCGGTCGACTGCGACGGTCCGGTGCCCGGCATCGGCCTGCGACCGCGCGCAGCGATCTTCGACCGGGCCTTCACCAGCCTGACCGAGTACGCCAACATCTGCGACGCCCGCAGCGCCACGCGTCGCGGTCGCCGGCGATAGCCGGCACAGGCGATCAACAAGCGCCTGGGCCGCGGTCGGCGTGCACAAGGGCTGCGAGCCCGCCGTCCCGCCGCCGCCGCCGTGCGTCGGTGACGACACCGCGCAGATCCCGTTCGAGTCGCCGCACCCCTACGGGAACAACGGCGACTGCACCTGGACCTACGACAACGGCTCGGCCGGGCTTCGCGTTCCACTTCAGCCTGCTGGAGACCGAGGCCGGCTACGACTACGTCTACGTCAAGGACGCCGACGGCAACGTGCTCGCCACCTACGACGGCACCGCACCCGCTCCCCGGTGGGGTGACGACGCCCTGCATCCCGACCCAGCACCGGCTCGATGCAGCTGGTCACCGACCTGGCGGTCACCGACCAGGGCTTCACGGTCGACGCGGTCGAGCCGTGCTGACGAGGTGACGCCAGCACCGCGCCCGGAGGCGAGGGACCCGAGTCTCGCCGAGTTCGGGGGCAGCGCGGCAGCGTGGCTGACCCAGCTCACCCAGGAGCCGCCGTTCGGCCGCGCCGCACGTGCGCGAAATCACGAACGGGCCGCGCGACGGTTATCCTGAGGGCCGCCGGGCGTTCCCGGTCACCCCTTCCCGGACCGACCCACTTCTGGACCACGCCATGCTCGACGAGGCCCCTACGGTCACTGCGCCCCGCCCCCGCGGCGGCGCTCGTCGCGCCGCGAAGTCCTCGCGGATCCCGCGCCGGCGTCGGGACGACGTCGCCGCGCGCGCCCACAGCGGCCGGCGGGCGCTCCGGGAGCGGCACCGCCGGGCTCGCGGGCTGCCCGGGACCCTCGCCCTCACCGTGCTCGGCGCCGCCATCCCGGGCACCGGCTACCTCTACACCGGGCGGCGCGCCCTCGGCGGGCTCGTGTTCCTCGCCTGGGCCAGCCTGGCGGGCTTCCTGGTCTGGTACTTCGGCCGCGACGTCCGGGTCGCGCTCGACCTCGCCTTCAGCCCCACGCTGCTCCGCGCCGCCGCCCTGCTTCTCGGCGTCGGCCTCCTCACCTGGGCCTTCGTCGTCTTCACCTCCTACCGACTGGTGCGACCGCGCACCCGGCGCCGGTGGCACACGGCGGTGGGCAACCTCGCGGTGATCGCCCTCGTGGTCGTCGGCGGAGCGCCGGTGGTGCGTGCCGCGGAGTACGCGCTGGTCACCGCCGACACCGTCGACTCGGTGTTCGACGACGTCGAGAGCGCCACCACGCCGGAGGGCGCCTCGGCCGAGGACCCGTGGGCCGGCGAGGACCGCGTCAACGTGCTCCTGATGGGCGGCGACGGCGGTGAGGGCCGCACCGGCGTCCGCACCGACACGCTGATCCTGGCGAGCATCGACGCCAAGTCCGGAAACACCCTGCTCTTCAGCCTGCCGCGCAACCTGATGTTCGCGGAGTTCCCCGACGACAGCCCGCTCCACGACCTCTACCCCGAGGGCTTCGGTCGCGACGACGTGGACTACGAGGACCCGGGCTTCTTCATGCTCAACGCCGTCTACGGCCAGATCCCCGAGCGGCACCCCGGCGTCCTCGGCAAGAGCGACAACGAGGGCGCGGACGCCGTCAAGCAGGCCGTGTCCGGCAGCCTCGGCGTCCCGGTGGACTACTACCTCCTCGTCAACCTGCGCGGCTTCCGCGAGGTCGTCGACGCCATGGGCGGCATCACGGTCAACATCAACGAGCCGGTGGCGATCGAGGGCAACACCGACGCCGGCATCCCGCCGGTCGACTACCTCGACCCCGGCCCCGACCAGCACCTCGACGGCTACCACGCCCTGTGGTTCGCCCGCGGCCGCTACGGCTCGGACGACTACGCCCGCATGGACCGGCAGCGCTGCGCCGTCGACGCGCTCGTGCAGGCGGCCGACCCGAGCACCCTGCTCACCCGCTACGCCGACCTGCTCCGCTCCGGTCGCGACATCGTCTCCACCGACATCCCGCGCGACCTCGGCCCCGCGTTCGTGGAGCTGCTGCTGCGGGTGAAGGACGCCAAGACCAAGTCGGTGGTGTTCCGGTCCTCGGAGAAGTTCTTCTCCGGCGACCCCGACTACGACTACCTCCGCACCACCGTCGAGCGCGCGATCGACCCGCCCCAGCGGAAGAACGGCAAGCCGAAGCGCAACCGGGTCGTCGAGGACCCGGTCGACGCCTGCGCCTACCAGCCCGTCGACGACACCGACGACGTCACCTCCGCCTCCGACTGACTTACCACCGGCCGTTACGGCAACGGGAGCGTGTCCAGGTCGGCCTGCACGACGGCCCGGTCCTCCTCGTCCTCGACGGCGGCGAGCAGCTCGGCGGCGCGGTCGCGGGCGTCGCGGGCCGGCTCGAGGTCACCGGCCACCGCCAGCGCCCGCGCCAGGCCCTCGTGGGCGCTCGCCGCGACCCACGCGTCGACCCCGGGCGAGGCCGCCAGCGCGACACAACGGCGGGCGTGGTGCACCGCCGGCTCGCCGCGGCCGAGCGTGGCGTAGACCCGGGACACCTGCCACTCGCCGACCGCCCGCTCCTGGTCGCCGCCGACGGCGTCCCAGTGGAACCGCGAGGCGTGGGCCATGTGCACCATCCGGTCCGAGTCCGCATCGGTGCGCTCCTCGCGCTCCAGCAGCGACCACACGTCGTTGAACAGCCGGGCGGCGAGCGCCCGCTCGTCGTGGGGCGGCACGGGCGCCGGGTCGGTCAGGCTCATCTCGGGTCCTCTCGGGTCGAGCAGCAGATGGTCGAGGGCATGCAGACGGCGGGCGATCCGGTCCGAGCGCGCCTGCAGCACCGCCCGGTGCGTGCCGAGGATCCGGCGCACCTCCGCGTGCGGCTCGCCGGCGAGCACCGCCCGCACCGACGCCAGCGGCAGGTCCAGCGCCCGCAGCCGCGCGACCAGCTCGGCGGTCGGCACCTGCGCCTCGTCGTAGAACCGGTAGCCGTCGTCCGGGTCGGTGTGCGCCGGCACCAGCACCCCGAGCGCGTCGTAGTGCCGCAGCGCCCGCGTCGTCAGCCCGGTACGCCGCGCCAGCTCGCCCACCGTGATCGCCCCGGGTCGTCGCGCCGCCACCCGACGCACGCTAGGACCTTCCCGCGCGTCAGGGTCAACGCCCTGCCCGACCGTCTGCTCTAGGGTTTCGCAGCGGGGCGGTAGCTCAGTCGGTCAGAGCAGAGGACTCATAATCCTTGGGTCGTGGGTTCGAGCCCCACCCGCCCCACCAGGCTCATCCGCCCCACCGACGTCAGAGCGTCGCGGCGAGCAGGGCCGCGAGGGCGAGGAGCGGTAGCAGACCCTGGACGACGGCGGCGCGGGCCTTGGTGCGGTCGTGGGTGACGAGCACGAGGGCGGCGGCGAGCATCGAGCCGGTCGCGGCGGCGATCAGGGCCACGGCGGCCGCGCGCTCGGCGTCGAGCAGGGCGATCCCGACGCCGGCCACCACGGCGAGGAACAGGTTGTAGAAGCCCTGGTTGTAGGCGAGCTCCTTGGTCTGGACAGCCAGCTCGGCGGAGATGCCGAAGACTGCCCGGGTGCGTGGGTGCTCCCAGCGCACCGACTCCAGGACGAAGATGTAGACGTGCAGCAGGGCGGCGAGCCCGGCGAGCACGGCGGCCACGATCAGCACGGCTTGATCGTAGGGTCACTCAGCCGAGAGGAGCGGGGATGGCGCAGCGGCACCGGCTCGACCCGGGCAGCTGGAGCTCGGTGTTCCGGCGGCTCGAGGAGCTCGTGCTGGCCAGCTCGGGGGAGGACGACTTCCAGGAGGTCTTCAAGCTGCTGGTGGCCAAGCTGCACCAGGAGTGCTTCGAGAACGACGCCACCCTGCGCGGCGTCGACGCCGCCGACACGGTCGCGCGGGTCGAGGCGGCCCTGGCCGGCGCCGACCGGCGCTGGCCGCAGATCCTGGCGGACGGCGTCACGCCGAAGCTGGCGCCGGAGCACCTCCTGGTCTGCGTGGAGACCCTCGACGGGCTCACGCTGAGCGAGGCCGGCCTCGAGGTGATGGACGCGCTGTTCGAGCACCTCGTCGCCAAGGCGTCGAAGGGCAGCAAGGGCCAGTTCTTCACGCCCCGCCACGTCGTCGAGGCGGCGGTGCGGATGGTGGCGCCGACGGCGGGCGAGACGGTCTGCGACCCGGCGTGCGGCTCCGGCGGCTTCCTCGTGCACGCCCTCCAGCACGCCGGCGGCGAGGCCGAGCGGGCTTGGGGCTTCGACCTCGACCCGCGCGCCCTCCAGGTGGCGCGGGCGCTCCTGGTGATCGCGGGTGACGGCAGCGCCCACCTGCACCGGCTCAACAGCCTGCTGCCGGCCGGCACCGGGCAGGGGCCGAGCATCGAGGACGCCGTCCGCGGCACCCCGGCCGCGGCGGGGTTCGACTGCCTCCTCACCAACCCGCCGTTCGCGGGCGAGGTGCGCGAGCCCGCCCTGCTCGACGGCTACGACCTCGCCCGCGCCGACGGCCGCCGCAACGAGCGCGACGTGCTCTTCGCCGAGCGTTGCGCGCGGCTGCTGCGACCGGGCGGGCGGCTGGCGATCGTGCTGCCGACCAACAAGGTCGGCGGCCGCCAGTACGGCTTCGTGCGGGAGTGGCTGTTGCGCGAGCTGCGGGTGGTGGCCGTGCTCGGTCTCGGCCGGCACACCTTCGAGCCGCACACCTCGCAGAAGGCCGAGGTGGTGCTCGCCGTCCGCCGCACCCACCCGGCCGACCCGGCCGACACCGCCGGCGAGCGGGTGCTCCTCCTCACCAGCGAGCGCGACGGCAAGGACGCCGCCGGGGCGGTGGTGCCGCGCGCGGGAGCGCCCCACCACGGCTCGCTCTGGGACCGCGCCGACCACGACCTCGGCGACGCCGTCGACGCGTTCCATTCCTTCGTGCGCGACGAGCAGATTGCCTGGGGGCCGCGGTGAGGGCCGTGGTCGTCGCGCTCGGCGACCTCGACCCGGGCCTGGTGCTGACCCCTCAGCGCTACCACTCGCGGACGCCGGCCCCCGGCGGCACGCCGCTCGGCGTCCTGGTCGCGCTGGTGCGGCGCACGGTCGGCCCGGCCAGCGCGGCCGACCACGAGCGCGTCGTCCTGCTCGACACCAGCCACGCCCGGTCGGGCCTGCTCGACCTCGACCGGGCGCTGGTCGCCGGCACCGAGGTGCGCAGCGCCAAGAAGCCGGTCGAGCCCGGCGACGTGATCGTCTCCCGGCTCCGCCCCTACCTGCGCCAGGTGGCGCACGTCGACGGCGACCCGGGAGTGCCGGTTCTCGCCAGCACCGAGTTCGTCGTGCTGCGCAGTGTCGACGGCGCTCCCATCGCCTTCCTGGTGCCGTGGCTGTTGTCGGACGACGTCCAGCAGGTGCTCGCCGACGCGCAGGAGGGCGGCCTGCACCCCCGGGTCAGCGAGGAGGTGCTGCTGCGGCTCGTGGTGCCGGCGGCGGTGCTCGAGCGCCGGGCCGAGCTCGACGACCTCGTCCGGCACGCCGCTGCGGCGGAGCGTCAGAGCCGTCGGCTGCTGCGCCAGGCGGCCCTGATCGTGGCGGAGGCTCAGCCGGAGTAGTTGGCCTGGTATCCGGCGAGCAGACGGCGCCCCTCGGTGAGCGACGCGTCCACCCGGTCGAGGAGGGGCAGGGCCGCCTCGACCGACCCCGATTCGGCGGCGATCTCCAGCTCCCGCGCGAGCGCGCCGGCGCGCTCGACGCCCAGGTTGAGGGCGCTCCCCGCGATCTTGTGGGCCGCGGCCTTGAGTGCGGCGGCGTCGCCGGCGGCAGCCAGCTCGCGCATCGTGGTCACCGCCTCCACCGAGTTGCGTGTGAAGTTGCCGATGGCGCGGTCGAGGTAGGTGGTGTTGCCGGGGTCGAGGTCGCGGAGCATGTCGAGCCGCTCGGTGTCGAGGCCGTCGATGGATGGGGTGGGCGGCAGCACCGGCTCGGGCTCGTCGAGGTCGTCGTACTCATCGTCGGCCCCGAGCCACTGCCGCAGGGTCTCGTCCAACGTGTGCGGGTCGACCGGCTTGGTGAGGAAGTCGTCCATCCCGGCGTCGAGGCAGCGCTGCCGCTCGTCCTCCACCGCGGCGGCGGTGAGCGCGACGACGGGCAGCCGGTGACCGCGCTGGCGCAGCGCGCGAGTGGTCTGGTAGCCATCGAGGCCCGGCATCTGCACGTCCATGAGCACGCCGTCGAAGTGCGCGTGCGCCAGCGCCTCCAGCGCGGCGTACCCGTCGTCGGCCACCTCGGCGTCGTACCCGAGCGACTCGAGCAGCCCGGTGGCCACCAGCTGGTTCACCGGGTTGTCCTCCACCACCAGGATCCGCCGCCGCGGCGTCTCCCGATCCGCGGGTGCGGGGTCGAAGGGGCGAGCCGGCACGCCCGCCAGCTGCTCGAGCAGCGTGCCGCGCAGCACCTCGTCCGTGACCGGCCGGGTGAGGCACACCGAGACGCCGGCCGCTCGCACCCCGGCCATGTCCAGCGACGGGTCCGAGGTGAGGGCGAGCACGGCCGGGCTGTTCCCGCCGGCCCCGGCCGCCCCGGCGGCCAGCGCCAGCGCCGCCGGCCCCTCGACGTCGACGTCGACGACGAGCGCCTCCACCGGGTCGCCGTCACGCGCGGCGGCGTCCAGCACGCTCGCCGCCTCGGCCACGGTGGTCACGGCCTCCGTGCGCATCCGCCACCACGCGGTGGCCTCCTCGAGCCGGGTGCGCAGGTGAGGCCGCTGGTCGACGACGAGCACCCGGCGTCCGGCCAGCCAGGTGCGGGCGTACTCGTCGAGGGCGCCCGCGGACGTCGGCGGGCTCGGGAACGAGGCGTGCAGCGTGAACGTGCTGCCGCCACCGGGGGTGGGGGAGTGCTGCAGGTCGCCGCCGAGCGCGAGGGCGATCTCGCGGGCGATCGCGAGGCCGAGCCCGGCACCGCCGTGCAGGCGGCTGTGGGAGGCGTCGGCCTGCGTGAACGCGTCGAACATCTCGCCCACCCGGCCCGGGTCGATGCCGACCCCGGTGTCGCGCACCGCGACCGCGAGGCAGACGCCGTCGACGGCGTGGTCGCAGCAGTCCGGGTCGTCCCAGACGGCGTGCACGAACACCTCGCCGCCCGGCGTGAACTTCACGGCGTTGGCGATGAGGTTCACCAGCACCTGCGACACCCGCGCGGGGTCGCCGTTGAGCCGGCTCGGCACGTCGGGGTGGCAGGAGACGACGAGCTCGACGCCCGAGGACGCCGCCTGCGGGGCCACCATCTCGCCGACCCGGTCGAGCACCTCGCGCGGCTCGAAGTCGACGTGCTCGAGCTCGAGCTGGCCGCTCTGGATCGTGCTGAAGTCGAGCACGTCGTTGATCACCCGCAGCAGCGACCGGCTGGCCACCTGGACGCCGGAGGCGAACCGCAGCTGCTCGGCGTCGAGGGCGGTGCGCAGCAGCAGGTCGGTCAGCCCGATGATGCCGTTGAGCGGGGTGCGGAGCTCGTGGCTCATCGTCGCCAGGAACTCGATCTTCTGCCGGGCGGCGGCGGTGGCGGCGTCGCGGGCCTCGACCAGCTCGCGCAGCGTCCGCTCCCGGGCGCCGACGAGCCCCAGCTGGGCGCCGATGGTGGCCGCACTCGCGTCGGTGGCGCCGAAGTCGATCGGCTCGGCCGACTCGAACACGAGGACGCCGTACGACCGGCCGCGCCGGGCGGCGGGCACCGCCAGCATGGTGCCGTCGTCGCGCCAGGCGACCTCCCGCGACTCGTGGGCGCGCCGGGCCAGCCGTTCGTGCTCGGCGTCCGGCTCTCCGACGGTGAGCACCACCCCGCCGTCGAGAGCGGACCATCCGGTCACCCGCAGCGCGAGCATGTGCAGCAAGGCCAGGTCGTGCACGGCCCGCAGTGCCTGGTCGAACGTCGCCGCCTCGTTCGCCGCCGCGGCGGCGCGGCCGACCAACTCGCTGCGTTGGGTCTCGATCCGCAGCGCGCGCTCGGCGTCCTTGATCTCGCTGATGTCCTGGTAGGTGCCGCTGAGCGTGGTGGCGCCGCCGTCCGCGTCGCGATGCACGACGCCGCGGCCGCGGATCCACGCCCAGCCCTCCGGGCGTGGCACCCGGACGTCGACCTCGAACCCGTCGCCGTGCTCGAGAGCGTCCCGGATCACGGCGGCGGCGTGCTCGCGGTCGTGGGGGTGCACGCCGGAGAGGAACTCCTCGAGGGTCGCGCGGGCCAACGCCTCGCCGGCGTCGCCGCCCTCGGCTACCGCGGGCACGCTGACGACTCTCGAGCCGACGTCCATCCGCCACGACCCGAGCTTGCCGACGGCGCGCGCCTCCTCGAGCTCGGCCCGGCTGCGGCTCAGCTCGTCGCGGGTGCGCCTGGTCGAGGCGTTGTCGGTGACGCGCACCACGAGGCCCGCCGCCGCGCCGTCGTCGTCGCGCAGCAGGGTGTCGGTGACCAGTACCCAGGACTGGTGGCCGTCGCGGTCGTGGAAGAGCGTCTCCTGCGACTCCCCGCCCTGGTACCTGCCCTGCCGGGCGGTGTCGAGCAGCGCGGCGAACTGCTCGCGGCCGCGCTCGTCGAGGATGTCGAACGCGGTCTCCGGCGCGGAACCGGCCGGGTCTCCGCTGAACATCCGGGCCATCGTGCGGTTGGCGTAGCGGGTGCGGCCGTCGAGGTCGAGCACCCACAGGCCGTCGGACGAACCCTCGACGAAGGCCTCGACGAGCGTGGCGTCGTCCATCACGTCGCGCCCGAGATGAGGAAGCTGTCGCCGTCCGGCACGAGCTGGAGGGTGACCGTCTCCGTGGTGGATTCGCCGTTGTAGCGGTACCGGTAGGTGTAGGTGACCGTGAGCGCGTCGGCGTCGGCGGTCGGCCCTTCGAGGAACTGCGGGTCGTCCACCCCGCCCCAGAAGTTGGCGTAGCCCGGGCTGGCGTCCTGGTACTCGGGCGTGAGCTGCCGGAACCCGGCGTCCGGGTCGGAGCTGGCCGTGGTCACGTAGTCGCTGGCGAACTGCGCCATCGCCTCGGGGTCCGGGGGAGTCGACGTCGACGTCGACGTCGTGTCGGCGGGCGTGCTGGACGATCCCTCGTCGAGCCCCGCGGCCGGGTCGCGCTGGGGGTCGTCGAGGGTGACGAGCAGCACGATCACCACCGCCAGGGCGAGCACGAGCCCGGCCACCACGAGCGGCAGCACCGGCAGCCGGCGGCGCTCACGCGGGGCCTCGGACGCCGGCGTGGGGGCCGGGGCAGGGGTCGGAGCTGGAGCCGGCGTCGGCGCCGGGGTCGGTTCCGGGTCGGGGCGCGCGGCGGGCGGGAACGACGGCGGGGTGGTGAGCACCTGGGTGCTCTCGTCGTCCGACACCGGGGCGGGCGCGGCCGCGGGGGTGGGCCTCGGCGTCGTGCTGCCCTCGAGACCGTGCAGGAACCGGAGGACCTCGGCCATCGACCAGCGGTCATGGGGGTCGCGCGTCATGGTGGCCTCGAGCAGCGGGGCCATCGCGCCGGCCGTCTCGAGCCGTGGGGGCGGCTCGTTGACGATCCGGTAGAGCGCACCCAGCACGTTGTCGCCGATGTCGTAGGGCGGGTGTCCGGACAGCGCGTGGAACAGGGTCGCCCCGAACGACCAGGCGTCGGCCGCCGCCGTCGCCACCTGCCCCGAGGCGATCTCGGGTGCGAGGTAGGCCGGCGACCCGGTGACGAGCCCGGTCTGGGTGAGCGAGGCGTCGGCCTGCGCACGGGCGATGCCGAAGTCGGAGATCTTCACCTGCCCGTCCTCGCGCACGAGGATGTTCGAGGGCTTGACGTCGCGGTGCACGATCCCGGCCTCGTGGGCGGCGTCGAGCGCCTCGGCCACCTGCGCGGCGATGGGTGTCAGCTCGTCGACGGACAGCGCGCCACCGCGCCGCACCAGGTCACCGAGCGTCGTCCCGGCGAAGTACTCCATGACGAGCCACTGGTGGTCCTCGTCGTCGACCAGGTCGAACACGCCGACGACGTGGGGGTGGTTGAGCGAGGCGGCGATCCGGGCCTCCCGTTCGGCGCGCAGCAGATCGGGGCTGGAGCCGCCGGGCGCCATGCCGATCTTCTTCAGGGCGACCTGGCGGTGCAGCACCTCGTCGCGGCCGAGCCACACCGAGCCCATGCCCCCGCGACCGATCTCCCGGTCGATCGAGTACCTGCCGCCGATCACCCCTGAACCCTAGGGCGTGGCGGGTGGCCGGGGCGGGATGGGACGCTTGGGCACGTGCCCGTCGACACCGGTGTCCTCGCCGACCTCCAGCGGCGCGGCCTGGTCGCGCACAGCACCGACGTCGACGAGCTCGGCGCCGCGCTCGCCGCCGGGCCGGTGCGGTTCTACGTCGGCTTCGACCCGACCGCGCCGAGCATGCACATGGGCAACCTGGTCCAGATCGTCACCGCCCGGCGGCTCCAGGACGCCGGCCACGAGCCGTACCTGCTCGTCGGCGGCGCCACCGGCATGATCGGTGACCCCAAGGACAGCGGCGAGCGCACCCTCAACTCCGCCGAGGTCGTCGCGGAGTGGACCGACCGGTTCCGGCGCCAGCTCGCCCCGTTCCTCTCCTTCGAGGGCGACAACGCCGCCACCATGGTCAACAACCACGACTGGACGGCGCCGGTCTCGGTGATCGAGTTCCTGCGCGACGTCGGCAAGCACTTCCCGGTCAACCGGATGCTGGCCCGCGACACCGTCCGGCGCCGGCTCGAGTCCGGCATCAGCTACACCGAGTTCAGCTACGTGCTGCTCCAGTCCTTCGACTACCTGACCCTGCACCGCGAGCACGGCGTCACACTCCAGTTCGGCGGCTCCGACCAGTGGGGCAACATCACCGGCGGAGCGGAGCTCGTCCGCCGCGTCACCGGCCACACGGCCCACGGCTTCGCCACGCCGCTGGTCACCAAGGCCGACGGCACCAAGTACGGCAAGACCGAGGAAGGCGCACTCTGGCTCGACCCCGAGATGATGGCGCCCTACGCGTTCCACCAGTTCTGGCTCAACGTCGAGGACGCGAAGGTCGGGGAGATGCTCCGGATCTTCACCTTCCTGTCGGTCGAGGAGATCGAAAAGCTGGAGGCGCGGCACCAGGAGCAGCCGTTCCGGCGCGAGGCGCAGCGCACGCTGGCCGACGCCGTCACCACGTTCGTGCACGGGGCCGAGGAGACCGCCCAGGCCAAGGCCGCGGCCGCGGCACTGTTCGGCGGCGCCGACCTCGCCGAGCTCAGCGAGAGCACGCTCGGAGCTGCGCTGCGCGAGGCCGGCAGCTCCCGGGTCGACGCCGCCGGCGGCCTGCCCACCGTTGTCGACCTCCTGGTCACCTCCGGGCTCGTGAAGAGCAAGGGGGAGGCCCGGCGCACCGTCGGTGACGGCGGCGCCTACCTCAACAACGAGCGGGTCACCGACCCCGAGCACGTGCCAGGTCGTGACGACCTGCTGCCGGGCGGCTGGCTGGTGCTGCGGCGAGGCAAGAAGCAGTTCGCCGGGCTCGAGGTCGTCGGGCTGCCGTGATCGGGCATCCGGGGCGCTGGCAGGACGAGGTCGTCGCGCGCGCCCGCGCTGCGCTGCCTGCCCACGTGCTCCGGTTCTACGAGGCGGGCGCCCACGACGAGGTCACCGTCGGCGAGGCCGAGGGTGCCTGGGCAGGCGTGCGGTTCCACCCGCGCGTGCTGCGCGACGTCCGCGTCGTCGACCTCACCACCACGCTCCTCGGCACCGAGTGCGCCGCGCCGATCGCGCTGGCACCCACCTCGATGCAGCGCCTCGCCCACCCCGAGGGCGAGCTCGCCGCGGCTCGGGCGGCGGCCGCCACCGGCACCCTCATGGTGGTGTCGAGCAACGCCGGCACCCCGTTCGAGCACATCGCGGCCACCGGCGTCGCCTGGTGGCTCCAGGCCTACCTCACCGCCGATCGTGACCTGGTCGTCCCGACCCTGCGGCGGGCGGTCGCCGCCGGCGCCCGCGCCGTCGTGCTCACCGTCGACACGCCCTTCCCGGGGCCCAAGCACGGCCTCGACGACGCCGCCTTCGGCGACCTCTCGCAGGTCTACGGCGTCAACCACCCCGAGCTGGTCCGCGGCGTCACGCCCGGCTCCGAGCACGCCGCCGACCTCGGCCCCGGCGACGTCGCCTGGCTGTCCCGCACCACCGGCCTCCCGGTCGTCGTGAAGGGCGTGCTGCGCCCCGACGACGCCCGCGACTGCGTCGCCGCAGGCGCCGCCGCCGTGTGGGTCTCCACCCACGGCGGCCGCCAGCTCGACCGCGCGGTCGCCACCGCCCACGCGCTGCCGGCGGTGGCCGCCGCGGTCGGCGCGGGGGCGGAGGTGTACGTCGACGGCGGCCTCCGCTCGGGCTACGACGTGCTCGCCGCGCTCGGACTCGGCGCGCGTGCCGGCTTCGTCGGCCGGCTGCCGCTGTTCGCCCTCGCGGCCGGCGGACCCGAGGGGGTCACGCAGGTGCTCATGACCTTGCGCGAGGAGCTCACCGGCGCGCTCCAGCTGGCCGGTTGCCGACGCCCGGGAGACGCGCCCGACGTCGTCGGCCCGCCGTCCGAACCCCGTGGTTGAGGAGGGTCGTCGACACACCCGACCCCGGATTTGGAACTGTGCAACGGACCCTCTAGTGTTCTCCGAGTCGCCAGGGAGCGGCGGGAGACAAGACCGCAACGGTCGGGTCTCCGGCCCCGGAAGCGACACTCGGATCCAGACCGGTCCTTCGGGATCGTGACTCACGGGTTCGGGCCCAGCGCAGGACACCGGCCGGAAACGGCACGATCCTGTGCGTCTGATGTTTGAGAACTCAACAGTGTGTAGTCGACGAGATTGTTTGTGTGCCTGATTGTTTGTTGGTTGGGTTTCGTGAATTTCTTTGGTAGTTATTTCGACAATGATTCTGGCTGATCTTCGGATCGTTTTTATGTCGGGGTTTGTTTGTCGGGGTTTGATTTTTCGTAGGTTTCTATGGAGAGTTTGATCCTGGCTCAGGACGAACGCTGGCGGCGTGCTTAACACATGCAAGTCGAGCGGTAAGGCCTCTTCGGGGGTACACGAGCGGCGAACGGGTGAGTAACACGTGAGTAATCTGCCCTTCACTTTGGGATAAGCTTCGGAAACGGGGTCTAATACCGGATATGACACTGTCACGCATGTGGTGGTGTGGAAACTTTTGTGGGTGGGGGATGTGCTCGCGGCCTATCAGCTTGTTGGTGGGGTAATGGCCTACCAAGGCTTTGACGGGTAGCCGGCCTGAGAGGGTGACCGGCCACACTGGGACTGAGACACGGCCCAGACTCCTACGGGAGGCAGCAGTGGGGAATATTGGACAATGGGCGGAAGCCTGATCCAGCAACGCCGCGTGAGGGATGACGGCCTTCGGGTTGTAAACCTCTTTCGTCATCGACGAAGCCTCATGTTGATTGGGGTGACGGTAGGTGGGGAAGAAGCACCGGCCAACTACGTGCCAGCAGCCGCGGTAATACGTAGGGTGCGAGCGTTGTCCGGAATTATTGGGCGTAAAGGGCTCGTAGGCGGTTTGTCGCGTCGGGAGTGAAAACACTGGGCTTAACCGAGTGCTTGCTTTCGATACGGGCAGACTTGAGGCATTCAGGGGAGAACGGAATTCCTGGTGTAGCGGTGAAATGCGCAGATATCAGGAGGAACACCGGTGGCGAAGGCGGTTCTCTGGGAATGTTCTGACGCTGAGGAGCGAAAGTGTGGGGAGCGAACAGGATTAGATACCCTGGTAGTCCACACCGTAAACGTTGGGCGCTAGGTGTGGGATCCATTCCACGGGTTCCGTGCCGTAGCTAACGCATTAAGCGCCCCGCCTGGGGAGTACGGCCGCAAGGCTAAAACTCAAAGGAATTGACGGGGGCCCGCACAAGCGGCGGAGCATGCGGATTAATTCGATGCAACGCGAAGAACCTTACCTGGGTTTGACATACGCCCTGCCGCTCCAGAGATGGGGCTTCTTTTGGGGGTGTACAGGTGGTGCATGGCTGTCGTCAGCTCGTGTCGTGAGATGTTGGGTTAAGTCCCGCAACGAGCGCAACCCTCGTCCCATGTTGCCAGCAAGCCCTTCGGGGTGTTGGGGACTCATGGGAGACTGCCGGGGTCAACTCGGAGGAAGGTGGGGATGACGTCAAGTCATCATGCCCCTTATGTCCAGGGCTTCACGCATGCTACAATGGCCGGTACAGAGGGCTGCGATCCCGTGAGGGGGAGCGAATCCCACAAAGCCGGTCTCAGTTCGGATTGGGGTCTGCAACTCGACCCCATGAAGTCGGAGTCGCTAGTAATCGCAGATCAGCAACGCTGCGGTGAATACGTTCCCGGGCCTTGTACACACCGCCCGTCACGTCACGAAAGTCGGCAACACCCGAAGCCCATGGCCCAACCACCTTGTGTGGGGGGAGTGGTCGAAGGTGGGGCTGGCGATTGGGACGAAGTCGTAACAAGGTAGCCGTACCGGAAGGTGCGGCTGGATCACCTCCTTTCTAAGGAGCAGCACACGGTGCGCAGCGAGTGTCTGCGTGCGTATGTGGTGCACCGGAAAAGTGGAACACGAAACCCGTGACAGCCATCGAGCTGGTCGGGTGCCCAGACGGTTGGGTCTGGCTACACACTGTTGGGCCCTGAGACATCAGGCCGGGCGGTCCCGTGAGGGGTGCGGCGCTGGTTGGTCTCTTGATGAGCACGTTTGTTTGTTTTCTGGATAGTGGACGCGAGCATCACCACCCGCGTGGGTCATTGGATCCTGAGTTCGTGGGTGGTTGGTGTGTAGTGCTTTGAATGTGTCTTCTGTGTGATTTTGTTTGTTTGAGAGAGTTCAGTTCATATGGATGTTGTTGGTCCGGTCGCCGGCGTGATTGTGCTGGTGGTCGGTTTTGTGTTGTGTCTGGTGTGTGATGTGCTGAACGTCTTCATGCGCGTGTGCGCGCTGATGGTGTTGTTGTGTGGTGTGGGGTGTTTGTGTGGGCAAGCTGGACAGGGCGCATGGTGGATGCCTTGGCATCGAGAGCCGATGAAGGACGTGGGAGCCTGCGATAAGCCCTGGGGAGTTGGCAACCGAGCGTTGATCCGGGGGTGTCCGAATGGGGGAACCCAGCCGCAGTTGTGTGCGGTTACCTGCATCTGAATGAAATAGGGTGTGAGGGGGGAACGCGGGGAAGTGAAACATCTCAGTACCCGTAGGAAGAGAAAACAATTGTGATTCCGAGAGTAGTGGCGAGCGAAATCGGATGAGGCTAAACCATGATCGTGTGATACCCGGCAGGGGTTGCGGTTGTGGGGTTGTGGGAGTGTCTTTTCCATTCGTCTGCCGGCGGTGGGGGCAGTAAGAAAGTACATGTGAGGTCGAGGTCCGTTGGAAAGCGGCGCCAGAGTGGGTGATAGCCCCGTAGACGTAAGCGTGTGCCTGCCTGAGACTCTTCCCAAGTAACACGCCACCCCTGAAATGGTGTGTGAATCTGGCGGGACCACCCGTTAAGCCTAAATACTTCTCGATGACCGATAGCGGACCAGTACCGTGAGGGAAAGGTGAAAAGTACCCCTGGCGGGGAGTGAAATAGTACCTGAAACCGTGTGCCTACAATCCGTCAGAGCCGATGCTGCTGCAGGACTTGTCCTGTTGGTGGTGGTGATGGCGTGCCTTTTGAAGAATGAGCCTGCGAGTTTGCGTTGCGTGGCGAGGTTAACCCGTGTGGGGAAGCCGTAGCGAAAGCGAGTCCGAACAGGGCGTACCAGTTCAGCTTCGGTTGTTCTGGGTAGTCGCGTGATCAAGACCCGAAGCGGAGTGATCTATCCATGGGCAGGTTGAAGCGCCGGTAAGACGGCGTGGAGGACCGAACCCACTTCAGTTGAAAATGGAGGGGATGACCTGTGGATAGGGGTGAAAGGCCAATCAAACTCCGTGATAGCTGGTTCTCCCCGAAATGCATTTAGGTGCAGCGTCGTGTGTTTCTTGCCGGAGGTAGAGCACTGGATAGCCGAGGGGCCCGACCAGGTTACTGACGTTAGCCAAACTCCGAATGCCGGTAAGTGAGAGCATGGCAGTGAGACTGCGGGGGATAAGCTCCGTGGTCGAGAGGGAAACAGCCCAGACCATCAGCTAAGGCCCCTAAGCGGTGACTAAGTGGAAAAGGATGTGGAGTCGCAGTGACAACCAGGAGGTTGGCTTGGAAGCAGCCACCCTTGAAAGAGTGCGTAATAGCTCACTGGTCAAGTGGTTCCGCGCCGACAATGTAGCGGGGCTCAAGTCATCCGCCGAAGCTATGGCACTGACACGACGTCTTCGGATGAGTGTTGGTGGGTAGGGGAGCGTCGTGTCGCGAGTGAAGCCGCCGAGTGATCGTGTGGTGGATGCGTCACGAGTGAGAATGCAGGCATGAGTAGCGAATCACGGGTGAGAAACCCGTGCGCCGAATGATCAAGGGTTCCAGGGTCAAGCTAATCTGCCCTGGGTAAGTCGGGACCTAAGGCGAGGCCGACAGGCGTAGTCGATGGACAACGGGTTGATATTCCCGTACCGGCGAAGTTGCGCCCCTGACGAGCCCGGTGATGCTAACCACCCGAAACCAGTCGTATCGATCCCTTCGGGGTGAGAGCGGCTGGCGGAGCGTGGGGTCCAATCCGGTAGTAGTCAAGCGATGGGGTGACGCAGGAAGGTAGCCCAACCACGCCGATGGTTGTTGCGTGGGTAAGCAGGTAGGGCGCGGGCCAGGTAAATCCGGTACCGCTGACATTGGATTGTCGAGCCTGAGATGTGACGCCGACCCCTCTTGGGGGAAGTGGGTGATCCTATGCTGTCGAGAAAAACCTCTAGCGAGCAACGAGCCGCCCGTACCCGAAACCGACTCAGGTGATCAGGTAGAGAATACCAAGGCGATCGAGTGAACCATGGTTAAGGAACTCGGCAAAATGCCCCCGTAACTTCGGGAGAAGGGGGACCCAAACCGTCACGGGACTAGCTCCCTGCAGCGGTGCGGGTCGCAGAGACCAGGCCCAAGCGACTGTTTACTAAAAACACAGGTCCGTGCGAAGTTGTAAGACGATGTATACGGACTGACTCCTGCCCGGTGCTGGAAGGTTAAGAGGACCTGTCAGACCAGACTTCGTCTGGTTGAAGCGGAGAATTTAAGCCCCAGTAAACGGCGGTGGTAACTATAACCATCCTAAGGTAGCGAAATTCCTTGTCGGGTAAGTTCCGACCTGCACGAATGGAGTAACGACTTGGGCGCTGTCTCAACCATGGACTCGGCGAAATTGCACTACGAGTAAAGATGCTCGTTACGCGCGGCAGGACGGAAAGACCCCGGGACCTTTACTATAGTTTGGTATTGGTGTTTGGTTCGGCTTGTGTAGGATAGGTGGGAGACTGTGAAGTCCACACGCCAGTGTGGGTGGAGTCGTCGTTGAAATACCACTCTGGTCGTACTAGATGTCTAACCTCGGACCGTGATCCGGTTCAGGGACAGTGCCTGATGGGTAGTTTAACTGGGGCGGTTGCCTCCTAAAGAGTAACGGAGGCGCTCAAAGGTTCCCTCAGCCTGGTTGGCAATCAGGTGGCGAGTGTAAGTGCACAAGGGAGCTTGACTGTGAGACAGACATGTCGAGCAGGGACGAAAGTCGGAACTAGTGATCCGGCCACGGCAAGTGGAAGCGTGGTCGCTCAACGGATAAAAGGTACCCCGGGGATAACAGGCTGATCTTCCCCAAGAGTCCATATCGACGGGATGGTTTGGCACCTCGATGTCGGCTCGTCGCATCCTGGGGCTGGAGTAGGTCCCAAGGGTTGGGCTGTTCGCCCATTAAAGCGGCACGCGAGCTGGGTTTAGAACGTCGTGAGACAGTTCGGTCCCTATCCGCCGCGCGCGCAGGAAACTTGAGAAAGGCTGTCCCTAGTACGAGAGGACCGGGATGGACGAACCTCTGGTGTGCCAGTTGTCCCGCCAGGGGCACCGCTGGTTGGCTACGTTCGGAAGTGATAACCGCTGAACGCATCTAAGCGGGAAGCACGTTTCAAGATAAGGTTTCCCACCCAACCAGCCTCGCTGGTAAGGGTTAAGGCCCCCCACAGACCATGGGGTCGATAGGCCGGAGGTATACAGCAGCAATGCCCAGCCGACCGGTACTAATAGGCCGAGGGCTTGCCACACAAACCCCCCACACCACACCACAAACCCCCAACACACACGTGTTCAAAGCAGGGTTTACACACCGCGCAATCGCGTCCACAATCCACCACCCACCAGGGACAACTCCCTCACACACCGGGTGGACAAGAGTTACGGCGGCCACAGCGACAGGGAAACACCCGGACCCATCCCGAACCCGGAAGTTAAGCCTGCCAGCGCCGATGGTACTGCAACCGAGAGGCTGTGGGAGAGTAGGACGCCGCCGGACAAACCCTTCGGACAGGGACCACTTCGGTGGTCCCTGTTCCCTTTTCCACCCATTCCTGAACAGAGCAGAAGAGCAGGTGATCGTCGTGCCTCACGACCGGCGCGGCCCCCAGGAGCGCCAGGGCCGATCGCAGCGCGGTGCCGACCAGCGAGGTCAGCGGGCGCAGCGTGGCGAGCGCGGCGAGCGTGGCAAAGGTGATCAGCGGCGTGGTGACGGTGCTCGTCGTCCCGGCCCGGGCGGCCGGCCGCCCCAGCAGCGCAACCGCGACGCCGCGGAGCGCACCAAGGACCAGGCCGTCTACGACGGGCCGCCGCTGCCCCCGGAGATCACCGGGAGCGAGCTGGACCGCGCCGTCAGCGGTCAGCTCAAGGGCCTGCCCGAGAAGCTCGCGGCCCGGGTGGCTCGCCACCTCGCGGCCGCCGGTGCGCTCGTCGACGACGATCCGGAGACGGCCTATCAGCACACGATGGCCGCCCGGGCGCGGGCGCCCCGGCTCGCGATCGTGCGCGAGGCGACCGGCGAGGCCGCCTACGCGGCCGGCCACTACGCGGAGGCGCTCGCCGAGCTCCGGGCCGCGAAGCGGATGAACGGCGCCACGGCGTACCTGCCGATCATGGCGGACTGTCACCGCGCGCTCGGGCAACCGCAGCAGGCACTCAAGCTGGCTCAGAGCCCAGCCGTGGCGAAGTTCCGGCCGGAGGCGAAGGCGGAGATGACGCTCGTGGAGGCCGGTGCCCGCCGTGACCTCGGCCAGCTCGACGCCGCGCTGCGCACCCTCGAGCTCGCCCCGCTCACGAGCAAGAGCCGTGAGCCATGGGTCGCGCGGCTGCGCTACGCCTACGCCGACACCCTGGTGGAGGCGGGTCGGGAGCGCGACGCGCTCGCCTGGTTCCACCGCACCCACGCCGTCGACCCCGACGAGATCACCGACGCCGCCCAGCGTGCCGACGACCTCGAGCGCCGCATCGAAGAGATGTGACGGCGCTCCGCGGCTCTCGTGGGAGGATCCGGCCGTGAAGGACCTGAAGCGGCCGGCGCTCGAGGGCAGTGTCGCGGTGCGGGACGACCGCCGGCTCAGCTTCGCCGAGTACGGCTCGCCGCGCGGCGAGGCGCTGGTGTGGATGCACGGGACCCCCGGCGCACGCCGGCAGATCCCGTTGGAGGCCCGCGCCCTCGCCGAGGCGCGTGGGCTGCGGATCATCGGGGTCGACCGGCCCGGCATCGGGTCGTCGACGCCGTACCTCTACCCGAACGTCCTCGACTGGGCCGGTGACCTCGAGCTGCTGCTCGACGCGCTCGCCGTCGACACCGTGCGGGTGATCGGGCTGTCGGGCGGCGGGCCCTACGCGCTCGCCGCCGGCGCGGCGCTCCCGGACCGGGTGCACGGGATCGGGATCCTCGGCGGCGTGGCGCCCACCTGCGGCCCCGACGCGCCCGACGGCGGCGTCATCCAGCTCGCCTGCCGGCTCGCGCCGGTGCTCCGGGCGGCGCGGGTGCCGCTCGGCGTTGCCCTCACCGCCGCGATCCGGCTCGTGAAACCGCTGGCCGGTCCGGGGCTCGACCTCTACGCGATGGTGCAGCCGCCCGGGGACAAGAACCTGCTCGCGCGCCCGGAGTTCAAGGCGATGTTCCTCGACGACCTGCTCAACGGCAGCCGCTTCCAGACCTCGGCGCCGCTGAACGACCTCGTGCTGTTCACCCAGGACTGGGGCTTCGAGGCCGCCGACGTGTCCGTGCCGGTGCGCTGGTGGCACGGCGACGAGGACCACATCGTGCCTCATCTGCACGGGCGGCACGTGGTCGACCGGCTGCCCGACGCGACGCTCACCACGATCGACGGCGAGAGCCATCTCGGCGGCCTGGGGATCGCCGAGGAGGTGATCGGGACGCTCATGTCGCTCGGACCACGCCGTACCACTGGTGAATCTCGGCCCCGTGCGTCACAATAGCTCCATAACCACATACGTGTGACTCGAGGCATCTCTTGTCGTCGTTCACGAGCCCGCTGGGGAAGGCGTCGCTCGCCGAGACGAAGGAGACCGCCGTGACCACACGCACCACCAACCCCACCACGGGGCGGAGCACCACGAGAGGCGTCCTCTACGTGCACTCCGCGCCGTCGGCGCTCTGCCCGCACGTCGAATGGGCCGTCGGCGGTGTGCTCGGCGCGGCCGTGAACCCGGTCTGGACGCCGCAGCCGGCCCAGACCGGCGCCTACCGCGCGGAGCTGTCGTGGACCGGCGTGGCCGGCTCCGCGGCCACCATCGCCTCCGCACTGCGCGGCTGGAACCATCTGCGGTTCGAGGTGACCGAGGAGCCCACCTCCGCGACCGAGGGCGCCCGCTACTCCTACACCCCCGAGCTCGGCGTCTTCCACGCCGTGGTGGGGCTGCACGGCGACATCATGATCCCCGAGGACCGGCTCAAGGCCGCGGTGGTGAAGGCCGCCGTGGGCGACACCACGATCGCCGCCGAGATCGACAAGCTGCTCGGCAAGCCTTGGGACGACGAGCTCGAGACCTTCCGTCACGCCGGCGAGGGCGCGCCGGTGCGCTGGCTGCACCAGGTGGTCTGACCGGTCTCCGGTCAGCGCCGCGGCCGCACCATCCGGAACCACGTCGGGCGCACCCATCCCTCAGCGTTCTCGTAGAAGCTCTTCCGGTAGGTGATCTTCATCCGGATCTTGAACGTGCCGTAGGTGACCGACTGCCGGCAGAGCCGGAAGAACGAGCGGCCCCGGGCCGGGTCGGCGCTGGAGGCGAAGGCCTGGCTGGCGAGCCCCTTGCCGCGCGAGGAGAGGAACACCTCGGCGGCCCAGTCGTTGCTGGGCGGGTCGACCCGGTAGCGGAACTGGTAGTTGCGGCAGCCCGACCGCAGCACCTTGTCGGAGGCGCTGGCGCGTCCCCACGGCTGGTAGGTGGCCGCGTCGGCGCCCGGCGTGGCCGGTAACGCGACGACGGCCAGACCCGCGACCAGGACGATGGCCCCCAGTCGGGCGATCACGGCGCGCACCACGGCTTGCTCCCTCGTCACGCGGGCCCGCGGGGTGCAAGCCCGTCACGAGGTACAACGCGCCGGTGTGACGCGCGTTACGCCCGGCGTGGCGGGTCCCTCAGAGGGGGATGTTGCCGTGCCGGCCGCGGCGGACGCCGTGGACCTGGACGGCGTCGTCGAGTGCGTGCGCGATCGCCGAGCGGGTGCGCTCGGGCGGCACCACCTCGTCGACCACGCCGATCTCGACCGCCTTGTCGACGCCGCCGGCGATGCGCTCGTGCTCGGCGGCGAGCTCGGCCTCGACCTGCGGCCGGATCTCGGGGGCCACCTCGGCCAGCTTGCGCCGGTGCAGGATCCGCACCGCGGCCACGGCGCCCATGACCGCAACCTCGGCACCCGGCCACGCGAACACGCGGGTGGCGCCGAGCGAGCGGGCGTTCATGGCGATGTAGGCGCCGCCGTAGGTCTTGCGAGTCACCAGGGTCACCCGCGGCACCACGCATTCGCCGAAGGCGTGCAGCAGCTTCGCGCCGCGGCGCACGACCCCGTCCCACTCCTGGCCGACGCCGGGCAGGTAGCCGGGCACGTCGACCACGACGAGCAGCGGGACGCCGAACGCGTCGCACATCCGCACGAACCGCGAGGCCTTCTCGGCCGAGAGCGAGTCGAGGCAGCCGCCGAGCCGCAGCGGGTTGTTGGCCACGACGCCGACGGTGCGGCCGCCGAAGCGGCCGAGGGCCGTGACGATGTTGGGCGCCCAGCGAGCGTGCAGCTCCTGGACGCTGCCCTCGTCGAGGAGCTCCTCGACCAGCGGGTGCACGTCGTAGGCGCGCTTGGGCGACTCGGGCAGGACGGCGCTGAGGTCGCGGTCGACGACGTCGGAGACGATCAGGCTGCCCTGGGCGCCGAGCAGCGTCGCCACGGTGCGGGCGCGGTCGAGCGCCTCCTCCTCGGAGTCGGCGAGCACGTGGACCACGCCGGAGCGCCGGCCGTGCGGCTCGGGCCCGCCGAGCCGCAGCATGTCGACGGCCTCGCCGGTGACCGAGCGGACGACGTCGGGGCCGGTGACGAAGATCCGGCCCTCGGGGCCGAGGATCACGACGTCGGTGAGCGCGGGGCCGTAGGCGGCGCCGCCGGCGGCCGGGCCGAGCACCACGGAGACCTGCGGGATGATGCCGGAGGCCTGGGTCATCACCTGGAAGATCCGGCCCACGGCGTGCAGCGAGAGCACGCCCTCGGCCAGCCGGGCACCGCCGGAGTGCCACAGCCCGATGATCGGCACCCGGTCGGTCATCGCGCGGTGGTAGGCGTCGACGACCACGCGGCAGCCGACGTCGCCCATGGCGCCGCCCATGACGGTGGCGTCGGAGCAGAACGCGACCACGGGCGTGCCGTCGACGGTGCCGATGGCGGCCACCATGCCGGAGTCGGACTCCGCCGGGTCGGGGGAGATCAGCTCCAGGGAGCCGGGGTCGAACAGCGCGCCGAGCCGGGTGAGCGGGTAGCGCGGGTCGGCGGTGCGCGGCGGCTTCTCGGCGACCGCCGTCATGACGCGCTTCCGAAGATGACGGCGACGTTGGCGCCGCCGAACCCGAAGGAGTTGTTGAGCGCCGCGACGTCGCCCACCGGGAGGTCGCGCACCTTCGTGGCGATGTCGAGGTCGACGGCCGGGTCCTGGTCGTCGAGGTTGATCGTGGGTGGCACCTGCCGGTGGTGGAGCGCCAGCACCGTGGCGACCGCCTCCAGCGCGCCCGCACCGCCGAGCAGGTGGCCGGTCATCGACTTGGTGCTCGTGACCACGACGTCGGTGGCGTGGGAGCCCAGCACCGCGTGGAGCATCAGGCCCTCGGCGACGTCGCCCAGCGGGGTGGAGGTGGCGTGGGCGTTGACGTGGCCGATGGTCGAGCCGTCGATGTCGGACTCGATGAGCGCCCGCTTGATGGCTCGGGTGCCGCCGCGGCCCTCGGGGTCGGGCTGGGCGATGTCGTGGCGGTCGGCGGTGATGCCGGCGCCGAGCACGTGGGCGTAGATCGTGGCGCCGCGCGCCCGGGCGTGCTCCTCGGACTCCAGCACCAGCGCACCGGCGCCCTCACCGAGCACGAAGCCGTCGCGAGCGGTGTCCCACGGCCGGCTGACCGTGGCGGGGTCGGCGTCGTTGGCGGTGCCGTTCTTCGACAGCGCCATCATGTTGGCGAAGGCGGCCATCGGCAGCGGGTGGATCGCCGCCTCGGTGCCGCCGGCCAGCACGACGTCGGCGCGGCCGAGCCGGATCTGGTCGATCGCGAGCGCGATCGCCTCGTTGCCGGACGCGCACGCCGACACCGGTGTGTTGACGGCGGCCCCGGCGCCGATCATCAGGCTGATGTTGGCGGCCGGGCCGTTCGCCATCAGCATCGGGACCGAGAGCGGGGAGACCCGGCGGGGCCCCTTGTCACGCAGCGCGTCGTAGTTGCTCAGCAGCGTGTGCACACCACCGATGCCGGTGGCCATGGCCACGCCGACGCGTTCGCCGTCCAGCGACTCCTGCTCGGCTGCGAGGCCGGAGTGGGCCCACGCCTCGGTGGCCGCGACCATGGCGAGCTGCGAGCTGCGGTCGAGGCGCCGGGCCTTGACCCGGTCGAGCACCTCGGACGGGTCGACCGCGGCCGGAGCCGCGATCTGGACGGACAGGCCCTCCGCCCAGTCCTCGGTGAGCCGTCGGACGCCCGAGCGCCCGGCGAGCATGCCCTCCCAGGTGCTGGGGACGTCACCGCCGAGCGGACTCGTCGTGCCGAGGCCGGTGACGACGACACCGGTGCGTGCCATGGGGTTCCTCCCGATCAGGTGCTGCGTGGTGGCTGGGGTGGGACTGGGTGAGGGCGGTCGGCGTCAGGCCGAGGTGCGCTCGATGAAGGCGACGGCGTCGCCCACGGTCTTGAGGTTCTTCACCTCGTCGTCGGGGATGGAGCAGTTGAACTTCTCCTCGGCGGCCACCACGATCTCGACCATCGACAGCGAGTCGATGTCGAGGTCGTCGACGAACGACTTGTCCAGCTGCACGTCGTCGGTGTCGGTGCCGGCCACCTCGTTGACGATCTCGGCCAGGTCGGAGCGGATCTCCTCGGTCGTGGGCACAGCGGTTTCCTTTCGGTGGATGGGTGGTGCGGTCAGGGGACGACGACGACCTGGGCGGCATACGCCAGGCCGGCGCCGAAGGCGATCAGCAGAGCCAGATCGCCGGACCGGGCGTCGCCTTCGGCGATCATCCGGTCGAGTGCGAGGGGGATCGACGCGGCCGAGGTGTTGCCCTGGTCGGCGATGTCGCGGGCGATCTTCACCGTGGGCGGCAGCTTCATGGCGCGGGCCATGGCGTCGGTGATGCGCATGTTGGCCTGGTGAGGCACGAAGACGTCGAGGTCGTCGACGGTGATGCCGGCCCGGTCGAGCGCCTGCTGGGCGGTCTTGGCCATCGTGAACGAGGCCCAGCGGAACACGGCGTTGCCCTGCATCACCAGGTGCGGCATCACGGGCTTCTCGGCGGCGAGGACATCGCGCCAGTCCTCCCGCTGCCGGATGAGCTCGAACTGCTCGCCGTCGGAGCCCCAGACGACGGGCCCGATGCCCGGGGTGTCGCTGGGTCCGACGACCACGGCCCCAGCGCCGTCGGCGAAGATGAACGCGGTGCCGCGGTCGTCGCCGTCGGTGACGTCGGAGAGCCGCTCGACGCCGATCACCAGCACGTGGCCCGCGCTTCCCGCGCGCACCAGGTCGGAGGCGAGGGCGACGCCGTGGCAGAAACCGGCGCACGCGGCGGAGATGTCGAACGCCGCGGCCTGGTCGGTACCGAGGTCGTGGGCGACCCAGCTGGCCAGTGCCGGCGTCTGCAGCAGGTGGGTCACGGTGGCGATCACGACGGCGTCGATCTGCCGGCTGTCGACGCCGCTGCGCTCAAGGGCCTGCTGGGCGGCCGCGACCGACATCGACCGGACGGTCTCGTGGTCGCCGGCGATCCGACGCGTCTTGATGCCGGAGCGCTGCTGGATCCACTCGTCGCTGCTGTCGATGCGCTCGACGATCTCGGCGTTCGGCACGACGCGCTCGGGCCGGTAGATGCCGAGACCGAGGATCCGGGCGTGTGCGGCGCCGGTGGCGGCCTGCAGGGTGGGCTTCTCGGTCACTCGTTGACCCCTTCGGGGTGGAGCCGCAGCAACGGCTGGCCGGGGGAGACGAGGTCGCCGTCCTCGACGAGCCACTCGACCACCTGACCGCCATGTGCGGACTTGATGCCGATCGTGTCGCGCAGGCTGCTGACTGCCCCGATCTCGGCTCCGGCCGGCACCAGGTCGGCGTGCGCCACGGCCGCGTCGATGGTGAAGGTGCCCTTGGCGGGGGAGACGACCATCCGCCAGGTGGGCGTGGTGTCGATGAGCGAGCCCTCGCCGTGCTTGTCGCAGAAGGCGCGGGCGTCGTCGAGCTGGTCGGGGGTCTTGAGGGCGAAGGTCTCGACGCCGTCGAGCGCGCGTTTGGCGATCCCGGTGAGGGTGCCGGCGGGCGGCATCTCGAGGATGCCGGTGACGCCGAGGTCGGTCATGGTGTCGAGGCAGAGGTCCCAGCGCACCGGGCTGGAGATCTGGCCGATGAGCCGCCGGAGGAGGTCGCGACCGCTGTGGACGACGTGGCCGTCGCGGTTCGAGATCACCGGGATGCGCGGGTCGTGGATCGACACCGACCCGGCGAGCCGGGCCAGGTGGTCGACCGCCGGGGCCATGTGGTGGGTGTGGAAGGCGCCGGCCACCGAGAGCGGCCTGAGTCGCGCCTTCTCCGGCGGCTCCTCGGCGAACGCCGCGAGCTGCTCGGTGGTGCCGGCCACGACGATCTGGCCGGGGCCGTTGTCGTTGGCGGGCGTGAGGCCGTGCTTGTCGGCGGCGGCGAGCACCTCGTCGCGGTCGCCGCCGAGCACGGCGGTCATGCCGGTCGGGGTGACGCGGGCGGCCTCGGCCATGGCCTTGCCGCGCTCGCGCACCAGGACCATCGCCTGCTCGGCGGTGATGGTGCGCGCACCGGTGGCGGCGGCGAGCTCGCCCACGCTGTGACCGGCCACGGCGCCGATCCGGCCGAACGCGTCGGCCGGGTGCGGGAACAGCTCCAGCGACGACACCAGCGCGGTGGCCACCAGCAGCGGCTGGGCCACCTGGGTGTCGCGGATCGTGTCGGCGTCCGACGTGGTGCCGTGCTCGGCGAGGTCGATCCCGGCGACCGTCGAGAGCCAGTGCATCCGGGTGGCGAAGGTGTCGTCCTCCAGCCACGGAGCGAGGAAACCTGGCGTCTGAGCGCCCTGTCCGGGTGCGACGATGACGAGCACGGGCCTACTCTGCCGTTGTTGGGACCGGATATGCACGTCCGGCGCGCACGAACATTCCGGGCGCGTCGTTGTGGGGACCCTACAAAGGTGCCGCGATCAGTCCGATTCCGGCGCGCGCCCGGACTGGCGGCCGAGCACCAGGGCGATCTGGAGCGTGAACGCGTCGCGCGGGTTGCCGGGCGTGCACCCGGTGAGCTCGCCCACCTGGCGCAGCCGGTAGCGCACGGTGTTGGGGTGCACGAACAGCGCGCGTGCGGTGCCCTCCACCGAGCCGCGGTGGTCGAACCAGGTCGCCAGCGTGGCCACGAGGGCCCCCCGGCCGGTGGCGAGCGGCAGGAAAACCTCCTCCACCAGGTAGCGCCGCGCGTGGCCGTCGCCGGCCAGCGCGCGCTCGGGGAGCAGCTCCACGCTGAGCACGGGCCGGGGCGCCTCGGGCCAGCCGGAGGCGGACCGGTAGGCGGCGATCGCGGCCCGGGCCGACACGTACGCGCTCCCGAGGTCGGCGCTCACCGGGCCCACCACCACCGGGCCGGCGCCGAACAGGTCGACGAGCGGCGTCGCCGCCCGGCGCGGGTCGTCGACGCCGCCGAGCAGCACCACGAGCCGCTCGCCCTGCGCGGCGCACAGCGCGTCCATGTCGGCGGCGCGGGCCACCCGGCGGACGTCGTCGAACAGGTCGGTCTCGGCGCGCCGGGCGGGTGCGGTGCCCAGCACCACTGCGACGTCGCCGCGGGCCGACCAGCCCAGCGCGCTGGCCCGCGAGAGCAGCGACTCGTCGGTCTCGGCGCGCAGCACGGCGTCGACGACGAGCGCCTCGAGCCGGGCGTCCCAGGCGCCGCGGGTCTCGGCGGCGCGGGCGTACACCTCGGCGGCGCCGAAGGCCACCTCGCGGGCGTACCGCACCACGGCGGTGCGGACGTCGGCGACGTCGGCGGGGTCGAGCACCCGCTCGAGCTCGTCCTCCACGACCTCGATCGACAGCCGCACGAGGTCGACGGTCTGCTGGAGGCTGATCGTGCCGGCGAGGTCGCGGGGCGCGGCACCGAAGACGTCGGCCGCGACGTCGAGCCCGGTGGCCAGCGAGCGGGAGTCGCCGGAGTACCACTCCACGAACGCCCGGATGCCGGCCTGCACGATCTGGCCGACCCAGGACCGCTCGGCGGCGCCGAGGTCGCCGAACCAGGCCAGCTCGGCGTCCATGCGGGCGGTGGCGGCCGTGCTGAGCGTGCCGGAGGCCCGGATCAGCGCCGCGACCGCCCGTTCCCGAGACGCCGGCACCGTGGTCACGATTCGACTCTAGGAGCCTTGAGCGAGTCTTGCGGGGGGATCCGTGTTCACCGCCCGGCCGCCCGTGGTTGGATTCCGGGACGCCTGACAGTGCGCGACATGGGGAGGCCCGGGTTGTCCGAGCAGCGGCACGAGGTGCAGTACGTCACCATCCACGGCCACCGGCGCGCGTACGTGCGTGCGGGCAGCGGGCCGGTGCTCCTGCTCTTGCACGGCCTGGGGTGCGACCACACCACCTGGGAGCCGGTGATCGACCAGCTGGCCCGCCGCTACACCGTGCTCGCGCCCGACCTGCTCGGGCACGGCGAGTCGGCCAAGCCGCGCGCCGACTACAGCGTGGGCGGCTACGCCAACGGCATGCGCGACCTGCTCACCGTGCTCGGCATCGACAAGGTCACCGTCGTGGGGCACAGCTTCGGCGGCGGCGTGGCGATGCAGTTCGCCTACCAGTTCCCCGAGCGCACCGAGCGGATGATGCTCGTCGCCTCCGGCGGACTCGGAGCCGAGGTCTCGCCGTTCATCCGGGCCATCGCCGCGCCCGGCTACCACCAGCTCCTGGGCGTGCTCACGCTGCCCGGCGTCCGCCACGTCGGCGTCGCCGGCCTGAGGGCGCTGGCACGCACCGGTCGCCGGTCGACCCGCGACCTCGGCGAGGTCGCCGCCATCTACGACACCTTCAAGGACCCCCATGCCCGCACGGCGATCCGGCACGTCGTCAGCGCCGTGGTCGACTGGCGCGGCCAGATCGTCAGCATGGCCGACCGCGCCTACCTCACCGAGGAGATGCCGATGGCCGTGGTGTGGGGCCGCGACGACCGCGTCATCCCGGTGCGTCACGCCTCCAACGCCGCCGCGCTGGCACCCAAGGCCCGGGTCGAGGTGCTGCCGAACGCCGGCCACTTCCCGCACAAGGACCACCCGGAGTGGTTCGCGAAGATCGTGCACGACTGGGTGCGCACCACCCGTCCTGCCACCTACTCGCGCGCCAAGTGGCGCTCGCTGCTCAAGGGCGGTCAGCGCGGGCCGGTGAGCCCGTTCGCCGTCGTCGACGACGCCACCACGGCGTAGGGCGCAACCCTGCCGACTACTCGGGGAACTCCTCCGGGAAGCTGGCCGGCTCGGGCAGCACCAGGTCGGGGTCGAGCGCGAGGCGTCGCAGGTCGGCGAGCGAGGGGAGCTGCTCGTCGGCGGCGGCCCGGGTGCGGGCCGTGCCGAACACGCTCACGAACACCCGCGAGTCCATCCCGCGCACACCCTCCGGGCCGAGCACCTCGACCTGACGGTGCCACGTGCCGCCCTCCTCCGACCGGATGCCGTCGCTGACCACGACGACCCGCCCGTCCGGGGTGGTGAACATCCGGCAGGACGCGCGGAACGGGTAGAGGCCGTCGCGGCACTCGGCGTCGCCGTTCGCGACCGGCATCGGATCGGGTGACTCGCGCGTCGAGCTGACGTCGAGCTTCACGCCGGTGTCCGCGTCGTCGAAGTACGAGGTCCAGTTGAAGAAGGTCTCCCAGTTCACGGGGTCCTCGACCGCGAAGTCGTAGGTGTTGGTCTCGTCGAGCGGCCGGTAGTGGTCACCGCGCGTCTCGCCGGTCTTCGGGAGGTCGGGGAGCACCCGGGCGACGGCGGCCTCCTGCAGCGGCCCGAACTCGGGTCCGGCCAGCTCGCTCGGGTCGATGACCGGCGCGTCGGGCGCGGTCGGGGGCGTGGGCCGGGACGCGGAGTCGGCGGGGTCGGCGGGGTCGGTGGCGCGGGTGACGCCGGTGCCGCCGGACAGCGCGACGACGGACGCGCCGACGCAGAGCGCCAGGGCCCCGGCGCCGATCGCCGTCCGGCGGCGCCGCCGGACGCGCCGAGCGGTGGCGTGGACCGTGGACAGGTCCGGGGTGGCGGGCAGGCCGGTGTCGAGCGAGTCGACCTCTCGGCGGAAGACCTCGGCGTCGGTGCTCATCGGGCGTCCTCTCTCGTGTCGTACACAGGGATCCGCAGCCGCGCGAGCGCCCGCGAGCACGTGCTCTTGACCGTGCCCACCGAGCAGCCGAGGGCCTCGGCCACGTCGGCCTCACTGAGGTCGAGGTAGTGCCGCATCACGACCATCGCCCGCTCCCGGTCCGAGAGCGCCGCCAGCCGCTGGGCCAGATCGGCACGCAGCGCCACCCGGTCGGTCTGGTCGGGCACGGCGCCCGGGTCGAGTTCGGCCGAGGCCTCCTCGACGAGCACCCGCCGGCGGCGGTACTCGTCGATCCACGCGTTGAGCAGGGCCCGGCGCACGTACGCCACCGGGTCCTGCCGGCGGACCCGGGACCAGCGCGTGCAGGTGCGCACGAGCACGGTCTGGAGGAGGTCCTCGGCGCGGTCGGAGTCCCCGGTGAGGGCGAAGGCGGCCTGGCGCAGCCGGGGCCACGAGGCGTGGACGAACGCCGTGAACTCCTCATCGGGTTCCCTGGTCGTCCGCACGCCCCACCTCCTGTCCGGATCCGGAGGGCCACCATGGCCCTCCACCTGCTCCGACGAAGCAAGGATGGTCGAGGTTGAGTCGAACCGTCGGCGAATGGCCACGGGGGTTCGGGGGTGGTGCCAGCCCTACCCCCGATCCGGGTCCTGGGACTCCTGACCGCGGCCGCGACCGGCGGTTCGCTGGACCCATGACGACGACAGCGCAGGAACGCACCGGCAGCGACTTCGCCGAGCTGAACCGACGGATCGACGCGGCCGGGCTGCTCCAGCGACGGCCTCGGTACTACGCGGTGCGGCTGACCGCCGTCGCCGCGGCCTTCGTCGGCGGGTGGGCGGCATTCGTCGCGGTGGGTGCCTCGTGGTGGACCCTGCTGGTCGCCGTGTTCCTCGCCGTGGTCTTCGGCCAGATGGCGCTGGTGGCCCACGACCTCGCGCACCGGCAGGTGTTCCGGAGCAACCGGACCAGCGCCCGCGCCGGCCTGGTCGCCGGCAACCTCGGGATCGGCATGTCCTACGGCTACTGGATGACCAAGCACACCCGGCACCACGCCAACCCCAACCACGACGACCTCGACCCGGACGTCGCACCCGGCGCCCTGGTGTGGAGCCGCGAGGCGGCGCGGGGACGCGGATTCCTGGCGGCGTACCAGGCGTGGCTGTTCATCCCCTTGCTCACCCTGCTCGCCGTCTCCCTCAAGCGGGACAGCGTGCGCGCGCTGCGGGACGGGACCGTCAAGCGGCGCCGGCTCGAGGGCGGCCTGCTGGTGGCCCACGCCGTGCTCTACCTCTCGGCGGTCCTCACGGTGCTGACGCCTGCCGCAGGCGCTGGCGTTCGTCGTCGTGCACCAGGCGCTGTTCGGCGTCTACCTCGGCCTCACCTTCGCGCCCAACCACAAGGGCATGCCGCACCCCGACGGCACCGAGGACTTCCTCCGCAAGCAGGTGCTGACCTCCCGCAACGTGCGCGGCGGGCGCCTGGTCGACGCGGCCATGGGCGGCCTCAACCACCAGATCGAGCACCACCTGTTCCCGGCGATGCCGACGCCCAACCTGCGCAAGGCGCAGCCGATCGTGCAGGCCTACTGCGCCGAGATCGGCGTCCCGTACGAGATCACCTCGGTGGGCGACTCCTACGCCCGGGCCTTCCGGCAGCTGCACGACGTCGGCGCGGACCTCCGGCGGCAGCGCGCCCGACGGTGGTGACCGGCTCGTCAACCGAGGGTCCGCTCCCGACGACGGTGTGAACGAGAGGCGCTCGGGCGCTTCCGCGGCCAGGATGGCCGAGTGAGCGCCACGATCCTGGAGCACGTCCGCAACCACCTCCACCCGGACGGCGCCGGCCTGCTGCCCGGCGGGAGCGCGCTGCCCGATGAGACTGAGGCGGACGGCCCGGTGTGGGCGGCCGGGGCCTTGGACGGGGTGATGGGCCATCACGCCGGCACGTCGGACGTCGACGACGAGGTGGCGCGGGTGATCGGACTGCTGCGCGGGGCGGTTGGCTCGTGGCGCACGCAGCGGGCACAGAAGGAGCTCTACGACGCTGTGACCACCATGTCGGTGCACTCCCTGGCCGACGGCCTGCTCGGGCGATCGGAGGAGCTTGGCGACCCCGCCACCTATGTGCCGTTGTCGCGGTGGCTGGTGCGCGAGGGCCGCCACCGCGAGCCGGTCAAGCTCGGCATCGTGCTCCAGGGGCTGGCCGCCGCACCGGAGGACCTCGACGTGCTGCGCGTGCTCGCCCGCCACGACGAGTTCACGCTGTACTGCGCCGTCGCTCTGCTCGGCTACGCCGAGGACCCCGAGGACGAGCTGTGGGCGGTGGCGCGTGGTGTCACGGGGTGGGGCCGCGTCGACGCGGTGGAGCGGCTGGCCGGCACCCAGCGGCCCGAGATCCAGCAGTGGCTGCTCCGCGGGGGGTTCCGCAACGAGGTGATGACCGAGTACACCGCCCACGTCGCCGCGACCTCGGGCCGGCTGCGTGAGGCCCTCGAGGGGCCGGTGGACGACGAGCTGCTCGACTGCGCCGTCGAGCTCCTGCGCGCCCTGGTGGCCGGCGGGCCGGCGAAGGACCTCTCCGACTACGACGACGGACCCCCAGTGGTGCTCCGCGTGCTGGCGGAGGTGGCGCGGCACCCGACAGTCGCCCGCGCGCTCCTCGCCGCCGACCTCGTGGACCTCGCCGACCCGCTCCGCCCCGATCCCCTGCCGGAGCACTGGCCGGAGGACGTACGTGCGGAGGTGCGGGAGCGCGCCGCGGCGGTCCTCACCGCACCCGCCCTGCGCGCCGGCGTGGTGGACGGGTTGGAGGCCGAGGACGCCGCGACGTTCTTCGAGGCGCGGGCGATCGCACCCCACGTCGGCGTCGACGTCGTGCCGGCCCTGCTCCGCCGGATGGCCGCGGGTGCGGACAGCCGCACCTGGTTCGACGCGCGCCTCGCCGTCGACGCCGGCCGGATCGCGGAGGTACTGACCGTCGCGGACGCCACCTTCGACCGCGCCACCTACGGCGGGGGCGCGGCCGACCTCAGCCCATTCGGCCCCGACTACGAGCGCTGGATGTCGTTCGAGTTCCTGCTGGCGGCCTTGGCCGGGTGCCCCGGCCGAGGGTGGTCACACGTGGCGACCGGGCTCGAGTGTCCTGCCGTCCGGCCGCGCGCGGCCGCCGCCCGAACCCTGGCCGCCTGGGGCCGGGCGGCCTGGCCGGCGGACGGTGTCGAGGTGGTGGAGGCGGCAGCCGCCGCCGAACCCGCCGACTTCGTGCGCGACCTGCTGGCCCGCGCCCTCGCGGGCGAGCCTCCGGAGTGGGCGTGAGGCTCAGGCGTCGCCGCCCTCCTGCTTGACGTCGGCGACGGCGGTGGGGTCGTCGATGCGGTACTGCGCCAGTGCCTTGGACACCACGGCCGGGTCGATGTCGCCGGCGTCGGCGAGGGCCTGGAGGGTGCGGACGACGACCGACTCGGCGTCGATGCGGAAGAACCGCCGCGCCGCCGGGCGGGTGTCGGCGAAGCCGAAGCCGTCGGCGCCGAGCACGCAGTAGTCGCCGGGCACCCAGCGCGCGATCTGGAGCGGCACCGCCGACATGTAGTCGGAGACGGCGACGAAGGGCCCGTCGCTGCCCTCCAGCTTCTCGGTGACGAACGGCGTGCGCGGCGGGCTGTCGGGGTTGAGCAGGTGCTCGTCCTCGCTGGCGACGGCGTCGCGGGCCAGCTCGTTCCACGACGTCACCGACCAGAGGTCGGCCGTCACGCCCCAGTCGTCCTTCAGCAGCTCCGCGGCGCGCTCGATCCACGGCAGGCCGACTCCGGACGCGAGCAGCTGCGCGCGCGGTCCCTCCGTGCCCTCGCCGGTGCCGACCCGGTGGATGCCGCGCAGGATGCCCTCGACGTCGACATCGTCGGGCTGCGCGGGCTGGCTGACCGGCTCGTTGTAGACGGTGAGGTAGAAGATGACGTTCTCGCCGTGGCCCTCCGGCCCGCCGTCGCCGTACATCCGCTCCAGACCGGACCGCATGATGTGGGCGACCTCGTAGGCGTAGCCCGGGTCGTAGTGCACGACGGCCGGGTTGGAGGCCGCGAGCAGCGGCGAGTGGCCGTCGGCGTGCTGGAGGCCCTCACCGGTGAGCGTGGTGCGGCCCGCGGTGGCGCCCACGAGGAACCCCCGGGCGAGCTGGTCGGCCATCGCCCAGATCGAGTCGCCGGTGCGCTGGAAGCCGAACATCGAGTAGAAGATGTAGAACGGGATCATCGGCTCGCCGTGGGTCGAGTACGCCGACCCGGCCGCGGTCGCCGAGGCCATCGCGCCGGCCTCGGAGATGCCCTCGTGGAGCAGCTGGCCCTGCACCGACTCCTTGTAGGCCAGGAGCAGCTTGCGGTCGACGGCCTCGTACTGCTGGCCGCCCGGGTTGTAGACCTTGGCGCTCGGGAACATCGAGTCCATGCCGAAGGTGCGGTACTCGTCCGGCGCGATCGGCACCAGGCGCTTGCCGATCTCGGGGTCCTTCATCCAGTCGCGGAGCAGCCGGACGATCGCCATCGTGGTGGCGACCTTGTTCTTGCCCGAGCCCTTGGCCAGCTCCTTGTAGGCGTCGTCGCCGGGCAGCGTCAGCGGCTGCGACCGGATGACGCGTCGCGGCAGCGACCCGCCGAGCGTCTGGCGGCGCTCGAGCATGTACTCGATCTCCGGCGACTTCTCGCCCGGGTGGAAGAACGGCGCGGCACCGGTCTCCTCGTAGGAGCGCTCGAGGTCGCGGTCGGAGATGGGCAGGTACAGCCGGTCCCGGAACTTCTTGAGGTCGTCCTGGGTGAGCTTCTTCATCTGGTGGGTGGCGTTCTTGCCCTCCAGGGCGTCGATCGTCCAACCCTTGATGGTCTTGGCGAGGATCACCGTCGGCTGCCCGGCGTGCTTGGTGGCGGCGTCGAAGGCGGCGTACACCTTGCGGTAGTCATGGCCGCCGCGCGGCAGCTTCTGGATCTGGCTGTCGCTCATGTGCTCGACCATGCGTCGCAGCCGCGGATCGGGGCCGAAGAAGTGCTCGCGCACGTATCCGCCGTCCTCGGTGGAGTAGGTCTGGAACTGGCCGTCCGGCGTGGTGTTCATCTTGTTCACCAGCACGCCGTCGACGTCGCGGGCGAGCAGCTCGTCCCAGCCCTGGCCCCACACGACCTTGATGACGTTCCAGCCCGCGCCGCGGAAGTTGGCCTCGAGCTCCTGGATGATCTTGCCGTTGCCCGTGACCGGCCCGTCGAGCTGCTGCAGGTTGCAGTTGATCACCCAGGTGAGGTTGTCGAGCTCCTCGCGGGCGGCGACGCGGATGGCGCCCAGCGACTCCGGCTCGGCCATCTCGCCGTCGCCGAGGAACGCCCACACGTGCTGCGAGCCGGTGTCCTTGATGCCGCGGTTCTGCAGGTAGCGGTTGAAGCGCGCCTGGTAGATCGAGTTGATCGCGGTGAGGCCCATCGAGACCGTGGGGAACTCCCAGAAGTCCGGCATCAGGCGGGGGTGCGGGTACGACGGCAGGCCGGCGCCAGGACCGTGCTGCACCTCCTGGCGGAACCGGTACAGCTGCTGCTCGGTGAGCCGGCCCTCGAGGAAGGCGCGGGCGTAGACGCCGGGGGAGGCGTGCCCCTGGATGAAGATCTGGTCGCCCCCGCCCTCGGCGTCCTTGCCCTTGAAGAAGTGGTTGAAGCCGACCTCGTAGAGCGATGCCGAGGACTGGTAGGTGGCGATGTGGCCGCCGACCTCGAGGCCCTTGCGGTTGGCGCTCGACACCATCACCGCGGCGTTCCAGCGGATGAAGGCGCGGATCCGCTGCTCGGCCTCGTAGTCGCCGGGGAACCACGGCTCGCGCTCGGGCGGGATGGTGTTGAGGTAGTCGGTGCTGCGCAGCGCCGGGACGCCGACCGCCTTCTCGCGGGCTCGCTCGAGCAGCCGCAGCATGACGTAGCGGGCGCGGTCGCGACCGCGCTCCTCGACCAGCTCGTCGAAGGAGTCGATCCAGTCGTGGGTCTCGTCGGGGTCGATGTCAGGCAGCTGGGTCGGCAGCCCCTCGTGGATGACCGAGGGGGCGGGACCCGAACGGGCGGGGGTGTCGTCCACGTCTCCAGTCTGGCACGCGCGCACACGCCGGATCCGACCTCGTTCGGTGACTCCCGAGTAACCAAACGCCCAGCCATTGCCCAGCCAGGTGTTGCGCCGCGTCGACTGTTTCCGCTGGACTACGCCCACGATCGTGCGGCGACGGGCTGCACGGAGGTGAAGGAGGCGTCCAGTGAGCTCGACCGCGGGTGGCGAAGCCACCCAGACGGGTCAGACCGGCCAGTCAGACCAGGGCGGGGCGCAGGGTCCCGCCGCGCGGATGGGCTTCAAGCCGGGGATGGTGGTCCAGGAGCTCGGCTGGGACAACGACACCGACGACGACCTGCGGATCGCGATCGAGGACGCCATCGACGCCGACATGGTCGACGGCGACTACGGCAACGTGGTCGACGGCGTCCTGCTCTGGTGGCGCGACGACGACGGCGACCTCGTCGACGGTCTCGTCGACTCACTCACCGACCTCGTGCGCGGCGGCGCCATCTGGTTGCTCACGCCGAAGATCGGCCGGCCGAACGCCGTCGACGCCGCCGACATCACCGAGGCGGCGCCGATCGCCGGCCTGGCGCAGACCACGACGGCCGCGGTGAGCAAGGACTGGTCGGCCACCCGCCTCGTTGCGCCGAAGTCTCCGTGATGCTCCGCAAGGCGGCCGACGCCGCCGGTGTCGCCGCGATCTCGCTCAAGGTCCTGGGCGGCGCCGGCGTGATCCGGCCCTACTCGCCGCGCACACTCGCGCTGCTGGCGAAGACGCTCAAGCAGTGGGGTCCGGGCCCCGCGGGCGGGTTCACCTCGCTCGCCGTGCGCGCGCCCGACCGGGTGGGTCTGGTCGACGAGCTCGGCGAGCTCACCTTCGGCGAGATGGACGCGCGCTCGAACTCGCTCGCCCACGCGCTGCGCGAGCTCGGGGTCGGCGAGGGCGACGGCGTGGCGCTGATGTGCCGCAACCACCGTGGGTTCGTCGACGCCACCATCGCCGCGGCCAAGCTCGGCGCCGACATCCTCATGCTCAACACCGCGTTCGCCGGACCGCAGCTGGTCGAGGTGCTCGAGCGCGACCAGCCCGTCGTCCTCGTGCACGACGAGGAGTTCACCGACCTGGTGTCGAAGGCCGACGTCGAGCACAGGGTGCTCGCCTGGACCGACTCCGAGGTCCCCGACGGCGTCGACACCCTCGAGCAGCTGATCGAGAGCCACGACCCGGTCGACCTCGACCCGCCCGAGCGGCACGCGCGGATCGTGATCCTCACCTCGGGCACCACCGGCACGCCCAAGGGCGCACCGCGCGGCGAGGCCGGCATCGAGGCCGCCGTCTCGCTGCTGTCGGGCATGCCGCTGCGGTACGGCTGGCGCACCCACATCGCGGCGCCGCTGTTCCACACCTGGGGCTTCGGCCACTTCGCGCTGTCGATGCTGCTCGGCTCGACGATGGTGCTCACGCGCAAGTTCGACCCCGAGGGCTGTCTCGACGTGCTGGAGAAGGAGCGCTGCGACTCACTGGTCGTGATCCCGGTGATGCTGCAGCGGATCCTCGCGCTGCCCGACGACCGGCTCGACCAGTACGACCCCACCCGGCTCAAGGTGGTGGCGAGCTCCGGCTCGGCGCTGCCCGGCGACCTGGCCACCACCTGGATGGACCGGTTCGGCGACAACCTCTACAGCACCTACGGCTCCACCGAGGTCGCCTACGCGGCGATCGCCGGCCCGCGCGAGCTGCGCACCTCGCCCTCGACGGCCGGGCGGCCGCCGCACGCCACCGTGGTGAAGATCCTCGACGACGACGGCAAGCCGGTCCCCGACGGCGAGACGGGCCGCATCTTCGTCGGCAACGGCCTGCTGTTCGAGGGGTACTCGGGGGGCGGGAGCAAGGAGGTCGTCGACGGCCTGATGTCCTCCGGCGACGTCGGCAGGTTCGGCGACGACGGGCTGCTCTATGTCGAGGGCCGCGACGACGAGATGATCGTCAGCGGCGGCGAGAACGTCTTCCCCAAGGAGGTCGAGGACTGCCTGGCCCGCCACGAGGCCGTCGACGAGGTGGCGGCGATCGGCGTCGACGACGACGACTTCGGCAAGCGGCTGCGGGCGTTCGTGGTGCGCACCGACTCCTCGGTCGACGAGGACTCCCTCAAGGACTGGGTGAAGGAGAACCTCGCCCGCTACAAGGTGCCGCGCGAGATCGTGTTCCTCGACGAGCTGCCGCGCAACGCCACCGGCAAGGTGCTCAAGAAGGACCTGGCCGACTATGACGACGACGAGTCGGAATGAACGGCCCGGCCCTCTCGGGGCCCGCCGTCGGCGCCCCTGCGCCTGACTTCAGCCTGCGCGATCAGTTCGGCCAGGACGTGAGGCTCTCGGAGTTCCGCGGCCGCAAGGCGGTGGTGCTCGTGTTCTACCCCTACGCGTTCTCGGGGATCTGCACCGGTGAGATGGCGGGCATCCGCGACCGGCTCGAGGAGTTCCTCACCTTCGACACCGAGGTGCTCGCGCTCTCCTGCGACGCCGTGTTCTCGCTCCGTGCGTTTGCCGACGCCGACGGGCTGAACTTCCCGCTCTTGAGCGACTTCTGGCCGCACGGGGAGGTGGCGCGAGCCTACGGCGCCTTCGACGAGGAGGCCGGGTGCGCGGTGAGAGCCTCGTTCGTGGTCGACACCGAGGGCGTCGTCCGATGGTCGGTGCGCAACGCGGTCCCCGACGCCCGCGACCTCGACGAGCACCTCGCCCGGCTGCGGGACGCTGTCTAGACAGATCGGCGTCACGTAGCCCGGATTTTCCGCCTTCCTCTTGCACGTCGCGGGGGCGCCTGTATCGTTGTCCCCGTTGAACCGCTGGTGACCCGAGACGCCAGCGGTTCACTTATTTTTCCGGACCCCTCCGGATGAACCCGGAGCGGGCACGGGCTGCCTAGCGTCGGAACATGTCCGGCCCCCGCACCGTCGTCCTCGACCTCGACGGCACCCTCGTCGACTCGGTACCGGAGCACGTGCTGGCCTGGCAGGCGGCGTTCCGCGACGTCGGCCTGGCCGTGCCCAGCCACGAGCTGCACCGCGTCGTCGGCATGGGCGGTGACCTGCTCGTCGCCGAGGTCGCCGGCGAGCAGGGAGAGCGCTCGGTGGGCGACGACGTGCGCGCCCGCCAGCAGGTGCACCTCGACCGGCTGTTCCACCGGATCGTCCCCGCCGTCGGAGCCGTCGACCTGGTGGAGGAGTTGCTGCGCCACGACCACCGGGTGACGCTCGCCTCCTCCGCCGACGCCGAGCTCACCGACCGGCTCCTCGACCTCGTGCCCGAGGTGCGGCACTCCCTCGAGCACGTGGTGACGGGGTCGGACGCCGAGCGCACCAAGCCCTACGGCGACCTGGTCGCCGCGGTGCTCGAACGCACCGGCGAGGACGCCGTCGCCGTCGTGGGCGACACGGTGTGGGACCTCCATGCCGCCCGCGACGCCGGCGTGCCCGGCATCGCCGTGCTCACCGGCGGCCGACCGGAGACCGAGCTGCGCGACGCGGGTGCCGTCGCCGTCTTCGACTCGCCTGCTGATCTCGCCGCCCACGTGCGCGAGAACCGTGGGCTATCGTCGCTGCGCTGAACTGGCAGGGGCGTGTAGCTCAGCGGTAGAGCTCCTGGTTTACAACCAGGCGGTCGGGGGTTCGATCCCCTCCGCGCCCACCACGCCCTAGGGTTTCCGTACGTACCACGCCTCGTACCGGGTGCCGTTGGGGGCGACGAGCCACATGGTCGTGATCGTGGCGGTGTCGCCCACGCGGACGGCGGCGACATCGACGTCGCGGTCCTCCAGCATCACCGGGATGCCGCAGGTGCCCTTGGCGTCCTCGCGCTCGGCCACGCAGATCGACCGGTCGTTCATCGCGGTGATCTCCGCGGTGAACTCGTCGGTGACCTCCACCCCCCGGTCGGTCGGCGTGCCCAACAGGTAGCCGACCCCGACACCTACCGAGAGCAGTACGCATGCGCCGAGCGCTCCCAGCCCGATCACCTTCGTGGGCACCGGGCGCGCAACGCCGTCCGAGCCGGGCTCCTCGGGGGTCATGGCGATCTCCACCCACTCAGTTCCAGTCCAGGTAGGACACGAGGCGGTAGCCGCGCTCGAACGTCGAGGTCCACGTGGCTGACGACGCCACCACGCCGCGCTCGTCGCGACTGGGGCCACCCTTCCACTTGGAGCCGAAGTACTGGAACTTCGGCGAGTGCCACGGCACGACCTTGTCGGGACACACCTCGCCACTCGAGGTCACCGCGACCCCGTTGCGCGCCGTGGCGGTGGTGGAGAACTGGCGGCAGCGCCCGACGTTCGAGGTGCCGAAGGGCGACCAGTCGATCGCGTGGGCCTTGCTCCAGTCGTAGGCGGCCTGCACGCCGCTGCCCGTGAGGCGGTCGTACAACGTCCCGGGGTCGTGGGTCGATGCAGTGGCCTTCATCTTGTTGCCGATGACGACGTAGTACTTCTTCGGCCGGTGGAGCAGGTATCGCACGTTGCACAGGTAGTTGTCCTTGTGCCCGTCGCCCTTGTAGGTCCGGTGGAGGAAGCAGAGCTTGTCGACGTAGCGGTCCCGGCCCGCCTGCACGCGACCGGCCGGCGTGGCGGCGGAGACCTGCGCCGACGTCGTGCAGCCGTACTGGTCCATCCCGCGCGCGAAGTCGCACGCCTCAGCGGCGCTGAACCCCGCCGCCAGCGTCATCTCGTAGACGGTGGGCTGGATCTGCCGCTCGGCGGTGGTCAGGTCGGGAGCGACTCGCACCGCGACTGCCTCGGCCGTGGCGCTGCCACTCTCGGACATGGTGACCAACCGCCCTCCGAAGACGGTGACCTCGGTGTCGCCTCGGACGGCACCCGAGACGAGCATGCCGGCCGGGGTGCGGCGGCTCGACGTCGTGGTGGTGAGCGGCTCGTCGGCCTCGGCTGACGGACTCACGCCTGGCCACATCGTTGCGGCGAGACCTGCCGCGAGGGCGCATGCGCCCCACTTCCGCCGCATCGCGTTCATGCGAAGACCTTCGAGTCGTGGTGGTCGCGATGTCCGGAGGCGATGGACAGCCGCGGCGCGAAGAGATCGACGACGTCGACACCGAGGTAGTGCGCGATCCGCATGGCGGCCTCCGGTTCCAAGGTGTCGACCTCGCCGCGCAGCAGTCGTCCCAGATACGCGTGGGAGCTGTATCCGGCAGCCGACGCGAGGCGGCGTTGGGTCACGTCGTGCACGACCATGAGGGCGAGGAGGCGCTTGCGGTGCATCAGCTTCATGGACAACTCCGAGTCGTTGGCAGCTGGCGGGGTGATCGTAGATCGACGATCGACAAAATGTCCAGTGTCACCGGAACACCTGTGGAGTCCTGGTGCCCACGGGGTCCGAACGCGGTCCGGGCCGAGGTCGTCTGCAGGGTGCTGACCTGCAGGAACGAGGCGCTGCTCACCCGCTAACTTGGTGCCCAACTGCGACGAGGAGTGACGGTGGGGCACCTGTGGAACATCGTGGAGGCATACCTCGACGCCCAGGACTTCAGCGTCTCCGAGCGTGAGCTGGCGAGTCGCCTCGGCTACTCCTCCTCGAGCACCTTCGACGGATGGCGAGACCCGAAGAAGCTGCCTGGCGCCGAGGGCTTGGCACGGCTCGCGCTGTTGACCGGCACTCCGTACCGCGACGTGCTCGACGCCGCCCTCACCGACGCCGGATACCTGCCGCGGCCCCAGGTGAGCCTCCAGCCGACCAAGCGGGACCTCGAGCGGCGCCCCGGCGTCCGATCGCGTGGGCAACGGCGCCGCGACGCCGTCGACGCCGCGAGCGAGCCACCGCCCGGCGACCGGCCGTAGACCGACACACTCCACAGGCGCCAGGGAGCCCTGTGAGTTCGTGGCTCCTCTTGTCGGCGACGGAACCTAGCGTCCCGCCATGCCGTCGAGCGCCCACCACCCCTGGCGTCGGTTCGCCGGCTTCACCGACTGGCGGCTGCGATGGACCGACGAGCTCGAGGACGGCGTGTGGGGCCGGACCCTGTTCTCGCAGCGCACGGTCCTGCTCGCACACGGCCTCGACCAGGCCGAGCGCCGGTGCACCATCGCGCACGAGACCCAGCACATCATCCGCGGCCCGCTCCCGCCCGAGGCCCGGGACGGCGACCGGCGTCGCGAGGAGCTGGCGATAGACCGGCTGGTCGGGCGGCTGCTCATCCCAGACGTGCAGGTGCTCGGCGAGGCCCTGACCTGGGCGCGAGGCGACCGTGCGGCCGCCGCCGACGAGCTGTGGGTGGACACCCAGCTGCTGGAGGTCCGGCTGTCCACGCTCACGCCGGCCGAGTCGGCGTGGCTCGGTGCCCGACTGGCCGGCCCGCTGCTCTGAGCGGCGTCGTCACGACGGTGACGGCGGCCGGCGGTGGGGGTTCTCGACCTCCCACTGGCCGAGCTGCTGCTGCAGCGCCTTCATGACCTCCCACACCTGCTCCGCGGGGATCCGGACCCGCGTGACGACCTGGCAGTTGACCTGCGCGATCTGGTTGCCGGTCTCGTCGCGCGACGGCGTCGGGGGCTGGCTCATCGAGACGAAGTCGAGGATGAAGGTCTCGTTGTTGTGCCAGACGCTCGCGAAGTCGGCGTAGTGCCCCTCGAGCTGCTCGGGAGGCACGTTGATGTTCAGGTTCGTGGGCAGCGGGCTCGCAGGTTCCGTCATGCCGCCATCATGCGTGGTGGGGTGTGGTGAGAGACCTCTCATGGACGGCTCATGGAGGCTTCACGCCGGCTCGACAGATTGCTCCGTACCGCCCGGAACCTCGACGCCGGGCCTGAGGAGAGGAACTCCCGTGAAGAAGCCGAACCCCTGGGCCGCAGGAACCCTGGTCCTGTCGGGCCTGCTCACCGCCGGCCTGCTCGCGCTACCCGTGACCGCGGTGGCGTCGTCCGCCGGTGACGCCAAGCTCGCCAAGCGCGACGACGACGGCACCGAGCTCGTGCTCGTGACCGACGACGACGACGTGGACGACGACGACACCGGCCTGCAGAAGGCGCAGACCCGCACCCGGAGCCGCACCCGGGGCCAGACCCGGACCCGCACCCGCACCAACACCGGTCGGGACGGCGACGGCACGCGCACCCGCACCGGCGCGAACAGTGGCCGCGACAACAGCCGGCCGCGCGTCAAGAACGACTGGACCCGCGACGGCAAGGGCGACCGCAAGCGCGACTGGAGCCAGAACCGCACCAACGACCGCTCGCGTCACAACACCCGCGGCTGATGACCGACCTCGCCGAGACCTGGGGTCTGGCGGAGGGTGACGAGATCACCCCCGAGCTGACCGCGACGCGGTTGCTCGGGGGTGGCTCGGCGTTCGAGGCGTACCTCGCCTTCGACGAGATCACCTACTCGCCGGTCGTGGTGAAGATGCTGCGGCCCCACCTGGTCGACGACGAGGTCAGCCTGGCTTCCCTGGAGCGCGAGGCCCGTGCCCTCGACGTCGCCCACCACCCGGTGGTCGTGCGCGGACTCCGGGTCGAGCTCGGGGGCGAGCGACCCCACCTGGTGCTGGAGAACGCCGATGGGCCACGGCTGTCGACCCTCATCCGGCGTCACGGCCGGCTCTCCGAGCAGCAGTACCTGCCGCTCGCGATCGACGTCGCCTCCGCACTGCACTTCTTCCGCCACGTCGACGTCTGCCACCTCGACATCAAGCCCAGCAACGTGATCATGGGTGCCCCGGCCCGGCTCATCGACCTGTCGGTGGCACGGCCCGTCGCGAAGGCGGCCGCGCTGACCGGCCAGATCGGCACCGACCTGTACATGGCGCCCGAGCAGTGCGCGCCCGGTGTCGACGCCGTACCCGGCTACGCCAGCGACGTCTTCGGGCTCGGCGCGACGCTCTACCACGCGGTCGCGGGCTTCCGGCCGTTCGAGGAGGGCGACCCCGACGCCCCCGACCTGCGCGACCGCTACCCGCAGCTGGTCGACAACCCCCACCCGCTGCCCGACGGCGTGCCCGCCGCCGTCGCCAAGACCGTGTTCGCCATGCTCGAGGACGACCCCGACGACCGCCCCCTCCCGCACGAGGTCGCCGCCGCCCTCGAGCCCGTGCTCGCCGCCCAGCCCAAGGCCAAGCTGACCTTCAAGGTCCGCTGACCCGTCGCCAATGCGCTGACCCGTCGCTTATAGGCGACGGGTCAGCGCATTTCTGACGGGTCGGCGTCAGGTGGCGAAGCGGTAGCCCATGCCGCGGACGGTGGCGATGCTCGTGGCGCCGAACTTGCGGCGCAGGTAGCCGACGTAGACGTCGACGACGTTGGAGCCGGGGTCGAAGTCGAAGCCCCAGACGTGGTCGAGCAGCTGCTCGCGGGAGAGCACCTGGCCGGCATTGGTCATGAAGATCTCGGCGAGGGCGAACTCGCGGGCGGAGAGGTCGATCTCCTTGTCGTCGACGACGGCGCGGCGGGTGCGCAGGTCGAGCCGGACGCCGCCGGCCTCGAGCACGTCGCCGCGGTCGCCGTCGGCCGTGGCCTGCTGCTGCCGCAACCGGAGCCGGATCCGCGCCTGGAGCTCGGCGTAGCGGAACGGCTTGGACATGTAGTCGTCGGCACCGCCCTCGAGCGCGGTGACGGTGTCGGTGACCGAGTCGCGCGCGGTGAGCACGATGACCGGCAGCCGGGAGCCCTGCGAGCGCAGCTGGTCGAGCACGTCGAAGCCGTCGATCCCCGGCAGCCCGATGTCGAGCACCATGAGGTCGAAGTCGCCGCTGAGCGCGTGGTCGAGGCCGCTGTGGCCGTCCGCCACCACGGTCGCCGTGTGGCCGTCGGCGCGCAGTCCCTTGGCCACGAACGAGGCGATCCGGCCCTCGTCCTCGACGATCAGGATGCGGGCCATGCGGGGTCCCCCTCGCTTAGTCGGACGGCGGGCAGCACGATCTCGACGACGGCGCCGTGCGGTTCGGCGTCGGCCACGCTCACCCGGCCGCCGTGGGCGGCGGCGATCGCCCGCACGATGGAGAGGCCGAGGCCGAACCCCTCGTCGTCGGCGCGGACCTCACCGCGGCCGAACCGCTCGAAGACGAGCTCGCGGTGCGCGGGGTCGATGCCGGGGCCGGTGTCACGAACCCAGATCCGCACGCCGTCGGGGCCGTGCGCCGACCCGATCGCCACCTCGTCGCCGTCGGCGGTGTGCTTGACGGCGTTGTCGGCGAGCTGCAGCACGGCCTGGGTGATCCGCTGCCCGTCCAGCACCGCGGTGCCGTGGGCGGTGGCGTCGAGCACCCAGTCGCGGTCGGCGAGACCGCGGGCCTTGGCGACGACGTCCTCGGTGAGCTCGGCGAGGTCGACCGGCTCCGGCCGCACGAAGTCGGGCCGGTCGCTCTTGGCGAGCAGGATGAGGTCGCCGACGAGCCGCGCCATCCGGTCGACCTCGTCGAGCAGCAGCTCCCGGGTCTCGGCCACCTCCTCGGGCGTGCTGGTGTCGAGCAGCTCGAGGTGCCCGCGCAGGATCGTGAGCGGCGTGCGCAGCTCGTGGCCGGCGTCGTCGAGGAACTGGCGCTGGCCGACGAAGGCCTCCTCGAGTCGGTCGAGCATGCCGTTGACGGTGCGCGTGAGCGCGGTGATGTCGTCGTTGCCGCTGACGGGGAGCCGCTGGGACAGGTCGCTCTCGCCGATGCCGTCCGCGGTCTCCCGCAGCGTGCGCAGCGGCGCCAGCAGCCGGCCGGACTGCCAGCCGGCGACCGCCGTGACCAGCAGCAGCGACAGGAAGGCGACGATCGCGTAGGTGCCCATGGTGGCGTTCAGCTGGTCTCGGTCCTCGTCCAGGTAGATGGCGACGACCAGCGCCCCCACCTCGCCACCGCTCCCGAGCCGGGCGGACTGGACGACGATCAGCACCTCGCCGTCGGCCGGGGACTGCCAGCGGGTCTCGCCGTTGGTGGGCACGAGATCCTCGACCTGGGCGCGGAAACCGGGCTCGGAGGGAAGCGTGTCGTCCTGGGGCAGCTGGAGCTGCAGGTCGTCGTCGTGCCAGGTGACGAGAACCTCGTCGCTGTCGGGGACGTTGCGGGCGAGGAAGGTGTTGAGGAGGGCCTCGACCGACGCGAAGGGCCGCCGGGTCTCCGGATCGATCCCCTCGGAGCGCAGCGCCTCGAACTCCTGCAGCTCCTGGTCGACGTCGGAGTACGCGTCCGCCTCGAGCTGGCGCAGCTCGATCACGTACACCAGCCCCCCGGCGCCGGCGAGGGTGAGCCCGACGAGCAGCGCGAACGCGACGGTGATCCGGGTGCGGACCGAGATGCCGGACCGCGGCCTGCGCCCCGGGCGGCGTGCGGGTTCAGCCGTCGTCCCGGTCGTCGTCGCCCCCGCCGGGACCTGAGTCGTCGTCATCGTCGTCATCGTCGCGGTCACGGCGGTCGTCGTCACCCCCCGAGCCCGGTCCGGACGATCCGCTGCCCGGGCCCGAGTTGTCGTCATCGTCGTCACCGCCGACCACGCCCGGCGACGGCGTCGCACCGCCCGGGCCGGAGTTGTCGCGGTCGTCGTCACCGCGGTCGCCGCCATCGTCGTCACCCCGGTCGTCGTCGCCGGGGCTCTGCGTCGGCTGCGCCGGCTCGGTCGGGGTGGCCCGCGGGGTGCGGGGAGTGCGGGACGGCGACGGGGTGGGGGAGTCGCTCTGGTCCTCGATGATCACGGTGTCGCGCGGCTCGCGGGTCTCGCCGGCCGCCGCGAGGGAGCCGGCGACGAAGGCGGCGAGGGGCAGCACGAGCGCCACGCCGATCAGCCACTTCCACGTCCGGTTCATGGGACCACCATTCTCCCCCCACGTGGTGCGGGGGTGAGAGCCGGATGAGAGGTCTCTCATGGTCGATCGGAGCGTGACTAGGGTGACGAGGTCACCCGAAAGGCCCAGGAGGACGCCGTGTTCGTGCCGCTGACCGTCTCCGACTTCCTCGACCGTGCCGCGCAGGTGTACGGCGCCCGCACCGGCGTGGTCGACGAGCCCGACCAGCCGGCGCCGTCGCTCGGCTCGCTGAGCTACGCCGAGGTGGCCGCTCTGGCGCGCCGGCAGGCGGCGCACCTCGACGCGCTGGGCATCGGCGTGGGGGAGCGGGTGGCGGTGGTGAGCCACAACAGCGCGCGGCTGCTGACGTCGTTCTTCGGCGTCTCGGGCTGGGGCCGGGTGCTGGTGCCGGTGAACTTCCGGCTGCGCCCGGACGAGGTGCGCTACATCGTCGAGCACTCCGGCGCGAAGGTGCTCTACGTCGACCCGGAGCTCGACGACGCGCTCTCCGAGGTCACCGCCGAGCACCGGTTCGTGCTGGGGGAGGACGCCGACATGTTCGCGGCGGAGGACGCCGAGCCGAAGCCGTGGGAGCCCGACGAGGGCGCGACGGCCACCATCAACTACACCTCGGGCACCACCGCGCGCCCCAAGGGCGTGCAGATCACGCACCGCAACATCTGGGTCAACGCCGTCACGTTCGCGATGCACGTCGGGATCACCGACCGCGACGTCTACCTCCACACGCTGCCCCAATTTCACGCCAACGGCTGGGGCATGCCATTTGCGATGACCGGCCTCGGGGTGAAGCACGTGGTGCTCCGCAAGGTCGACGGCGCCGAGATCCTGCGCCGGGTCGAGGAGCACGGCGTCACGGTGATGTGCGCGGCACCGGCGGTGGCGGCCGCCGTCCTGGACGCCGCCCAGACCTGGGAGGGCGAGATCCCCGGCCGTGACCGGGTGCGGATCATCATGGCCGGCGCCCCGCCGCCCACCCAGACCGTGGTGCGGGTGGAGGAGGAGCTGGGCTGGGAGTTCGTGCAGATCTACGGCCTCACCGAGACCTCGCCGCTGCTCACGGTCAACCGCACCCGTGCCGAGTGGGACGACCTCGACGCCGAGCAGCGCGCCACCCTGCTCACCCGTGCCGGCGCCCCCGCCCTGGGTGTGCGCCTGCGGGTCTCCGACGCGAGCACCGGCGACGACGGCGAGGAGGTGCCCGGCGGCGAGGTGCTGGCGCGCAGCAACGTCGTGCTCGAGGGGTACTGGGACCAGCCGGAGGAGTCGGCGAAGGCGCTGGCCGACGGGTGGTTCCACACCGGCGACGGCGGCACCATCGGCGACGACGGCTACCTCACGATCTCGGACCGCAAGAAGGACGTGATCATCACCGGCGGCGAGAACGTGTCGTCGATCGAGGTGGAGGACGTGCTGTTCTCGCACCCGGCGGTCGCGGAGGTGGCGGTGATCGGCGTCCCGAGCGAGAGGTGGGGCGAGACCATCAAGGCCCTGGTGGTGCTCGCCGAGGGCGAGCAGGCAGGAGAGGAGGAGCTCATCGCCTGGTGCAAGGACAAGGCGGCGGGCTTCAAGGCGCCGACGTCGGTGGAGTTCCGCGACGAGCTCGCCCGCACCGCCACCGGCAAGCTCCAGAAGTTCAAGCTGCGCGCGGAGTACTGGGAGGGCCGCGACCGGCAGGTCAACTAGCGTTCATCGATCCCTCCTAGAGTGACCGCGTGCCGAGCCTCCAGGACGTCGTCGCGCTGCTCCACGAGTGGTACCCGCCGCACACCGCCGAGTCGTGGGACGCGGTGGGTCTGGTGGCCGGCGACCCGGACCAGCAGGTGCGTTCGGTGCTGCTCGCGGTCGACCCGTCGCCCGAGGTGGCGGCCGAGGCCGCCGAGCGCGGGGCCGACCTGCTCGTGGTGCACCACCCGCTGTTCCTCACCCCGGTGCACGGCGTCGCGGCCACCACGCCGAAGGGCCGCACCCTCCACACGCTCACCAAGGCGGGCTGCGCGCTGCTGACCGCGCACACGAACGCCGACCAGGCCGTCGGCGGGGTGTCGGAGGCGATGGCCACCGCCCTCGGACTCACCGACCAGCACCCGATCACCCCCGCCGCCGGCGACCCGGTCGACAAGCTCACGGTGTACGTGCCGCCGGACGCCGCCGCCGTGGTGCGGGCCGCGCTGGCCGAGGCCGGCGCCGGCGTGATCGGCGACTACGACCTGGCGTCGTTCTCCTCGGCGGGCGTCGGGCGGTTCCGGCCGCTGGCGGGCGCGGAGCCGGCCATCGGCACCGTGGGCGAGCTCGAGACCGTCGAGGAGGTGCGGGTCGAGGTGGTGCTGCCCCGCGGCCGCCGCGCCGACGTGGTGCGCGCGATGCGCACCGCGCACCCCTACGAGGAGCCGGCGTTCGACGTGATCGAGGTGGCGGACGGCGGGGTCGGACCGGCCGGCACCGGCCGGATCGGCACCGTGCCGCGCCAGACGCTCGGCGCCTTCGCCGATGCCGTGGCCGAGGTGCTGCCCGAGACCGCGCACGGCGTCCGGGTGGCCGGCGACCCCGACCGCTCGGTGCGGCGCGTCGCGGTGTGCGGGGGCGCGGGCGACTTCCTGCTCGACACCGTGCTGCGCACCGACGCCGACGTGTACGTGACCAGCGACCTGCGCCACCACCGGGCCGCGGAGTTCGTGGAGCAGGACGGCCCGGCGCTGGTCGACGTCGCCCACTGGGCCGCGGAGTGGACCTGGCTGCCCGTGCTCGCCGCCCGGTTGACGGAGGCCCTGGGCACCGAGGTGGCCACCCACGTCAGCACGATCGTCACCGATCCGTGGACAATGCGGCTATGAACTCCAGGGACCGATGAAGGCCGACCCCGCCGCGCAACAGCGGCTGCTCGACGTCCAGGCGCTCGACGCGCGGATCGACCACCTCCGCCACCAGCGTGCGCACCTCCCCGAGGCCGCCGAGATCGCCGAGCTCCAGCGCTCCCGCGACGAGGCCGACGGCCAACGCCGCGACGCCCAGATCAGGGTCGACGACCTGTCGCTGGCGCAGCGCAAGGCCGACAACGACGTCGAGCAGGTGAAGACCCGCCGCACCCGCGACCGCGACCGGATGGACCAGGGCCTGGTGACCAGCCCCAAGGACCTGGAACGGATGAGCCAGGAGCTGGTGTCGCTCGAGCGCCGGATCTCGACGCTGGAGGACGAGGAGCTCGAGATCATGCAGCAGCTCGAGGACGCCCAGGGCGAGCTCGCCGAGCTGGAGCAGCGGCTCGCGGCCCACGACGAGCGGCTGGCCTCGCTCGCCGTCACGCGCGACGAGAAGACCGCCGCCATCGACGCCGAGCTCGCGGCGGCCACCGCCGACCGCGAGCCGGCAGCCGGCGACGTGCCGGACGACCTGCTCGCCCTCTACGACAAGCTGCGGGCGAACAAGGACGGCGTGGGCGCGGCCGAGCTGCGGGCCCGCCAGTGCGGCGGCTGCCGGCTCAGCCTCGACCACGCCGAGATCGAGCGGATCCGCGGCCTGGCCGACGACGAGGTCGTGCGGTGCGAGGAGTGCCAGCGGATCCTCGTCCGCACGCCAGAGTCAGGTCTGTGAGCGGCCCGACCCGGGTCGTCATCGAGGCCGACGGCGGCGCCCGCGGCAACCCCGGCCCCGCCGCCTACGGCGCCGTGCTCAAGGACGCCGACACCGGCGCCGTGCTCGCCGAGGAGGGCACCACCATCGGCCACGCGAGCAACAACGTGGCCGAGTACTCCGGGCTGGTGGCCGGGCTGAAGCTGGCCGCCGAGCACGCGCCCGGCGCCTCGATCGAGGTGCGGATGGACTCCAAGCTCGTGGTCGAGCAGATGTCGGGCAACTGGAAGATCAAGCACCCCGACATGCGCACGCTGGCGCTGGAGGCCAACCGGCTGGCGCCGCGGGGGACGACGTACACCTGGGTGCCGCGGGCGCAGAACGCCCACGCCGACCGGCTGGCCAACGAGGCGCTCGACGGCACCCGGTCGGGGGTGACGGTGCCCGGCGTGGACCCGGACCCGACCGACGACGAGGCGGTGGAGCAGGCCGAGGACGCCGCCCCCTCGGCACGGGGCTGGTCACGGCCAGGAGAGACCGCGACGACGCTCGTGCTGGTGCGGCACGGCGTCACCACTCACACCTCCGCGAAGCGGTTCTCCGGCGGCTTGGGCGGCGACAATCCGCCGCTGAGCGAGGAGGGCCGCGACCAGATCCGCGCCGTCGGCGACTGGCTGGCGCCGCTGGGGGAGCGCGCGGCCGCGATCGTCGCCTCCCCGGTGCGGCGCACCCGCGAGTCGGCCGATCTGCTCGGCGAGCTGCTCGGCGTCGAGGTCGCCGAGGAGCCCGGGCTGGCCGAGATGGAGTTCGGGCACTGGGACGGGCTCTCCTTCCCCGAGGTGGCCGAGCGGCACGGCCCGGAGCTCGAGGCGTGGCTCGGCGACCTGGACCTCGCCCCGACCGGAGGCGAGTCGTTCCGGCAGGTGCAGGAGCGGGTGCTCGCCGCCCTCGACCGGGTGCTGGCCGACCACGCGGGCGGCACCGTCGTGCTGGTGAGCCACGTGACGCCGATCAAGGTGCTCGTCGCGCGGGCCCTCGAGGCGCCGCTGGAGGCGGTGTTCCGGATGGAGCTCTCACCGGCGTCGGTGACGGTGCTGGCGTGGTACGCCGGTGGCGAGGGCGGCCCGCGCGGACCCCGTGCCACGATGCGCCTCTACAACGCCCTCCCGCCCGCGCGGGACGCGTTCACGTCGGGGGCCTGGTGAGCGGTGCGGCGTCCGCTCGCACCATCACGCAGTCGAACTCGATCACCCGCCCGTCCCGCTCCCGGGTCACCGGGAACAGGCCGCTGATCTCGAAGCCCGCCGCCTCGTAGGTGGCGACGGCCTCGGGCATGCGCGGCATCTCCTCGTAGATCAGCAGCAGCGCCACCTCGGACTGGAGGGCGACGATGTCGCCGATCCGGCCCGCGGCGCCGCGGAAGGCCTCGAGGTCGAACCCCTGGGTGTCCAGCTTCAGGAAGAGCCGTGGCCGTGCGACGCCGGCGGCGACCACGGGCGCCAGCAGGTCGTCGAGCACGACGTCGAGGCGGCGCACCGGAACGTCGACGGTGGTGCCGTCGGCCTCGCGGAGCGCGCGGAACCGCTGCCGGCCGTACGCGGTGGCGGGCAGCAGCGAGCTGAGCTTGCGCTGCACGTGGATCGGCACCGTGCCCTCGGCGCTGCCCAGCGCCATCCGGTGCACCGTCCACCGCTCGTCGTCGGCGGCCGCGCGGTCCAGGGCGTCGGCGAACCGAGGCACCGGCTCGACCGAGACGATGTGACCGCCGTAGCCGAGGTCGCGGAGCCCGGTCGCGAACTGGCCGCGGTTGGCGCCGACGTCGAGCACGCAGTCGACGCGGTAGCGATCCAGCACCCAGGCGAGTGCCGACCGGCGAGCTGCCGGCGGCACGCCCGTCCGGCAGCCAGCTCACGCGTCTCGCGCGTCCGGAGCGCGCGACAACCTCGCCCTGGGTGAGGTTCGAGCCCGGTGCGTCGTGTCTTGCGCGCACGACTGTCTGAAGACGACCTCACACGTGTACGACGACGTCCAGCTGGGTCCCCTGCCGGCCGGGCTCGCCGGCCTCGACGGTCCAGCCGAGGTCGCGGAGCACGCCGGCGAGGGCGGCCGGGGTGCGCGGGTTCGCGCCGTGCTCGAGGAGGGCGCGCACCAGCCGGCCCTTGGTGGCTTTGTTGAAGTGGCTCACCACCTGCCGCCGGCCGGCCACCTCGTGCAGCACCCGCACGGTGGCCACCCGCCGGGCCAGGTCGGCGGGTGGGCGCCAGAAGGCGGCGTAGGTCGTGGAGCGCAGGTCGACCAGCAGGCCGGTGCCGATCGTGGCGGTGACGGCGGGCCCGAGCGCGTCGCGCCAGACGCCGGCCACCGGTCCGAGGCCGGGCAGGGTGGTGTCGCCGGAGAGCCGGTAGGCGGGGATCCGGTCGCCCGGGCGCACCAGCCCGAACAGGCTGCTCACCACCGCCACCCGCGCGGTGGCCCGCCGCTTCGCGCCGGCCGAGAGGGTCGGCAGCCCGAGCGCCTCGTAGAGCACGCCGGTGTAGACGGCGTCCGCGCGGGCCGTGGGCGCCGTCTCCAGGCCGGCGTCGAGCGCCACCAGGTCGAGCCGGGTCTTCGGCACGTCGAGGACGGCGGCGGCGTGCTCCGGGTCGCCGCGGCACAGGTCGACGAGCGCGGCCCTCACCCGCTGCCGGGCCGCGGTGAGCTCGGGCCAGCCGAGGGTGGCGTCATCGAGCGGGCGACCACGACGAGGTGCCGACTTGCCCTCACTGGGCGGGAGCAGGATCAGCACGGACCACTACGTTATGGGCATGCCGAGCAACCGCCGGGTCCGGGTGCGAGGCGGCGACGACGCCGTCGCCGCGACGCTGCGCGAGGGTCTCGCGCGCATCCAGCAGGAGCAGGAGGTCAGTCCGGACTTCCCCGAGGAGGTCGAGGCGGCCGCCCGCGAGGCGGCGGCGTCACCGCGGCTCCCGGATCTCGACCGCACCGACCTGCCGTTCCTCACGCTCGATCCCGAGGGGTCGCAGGACCTCGACCAGGCGCTGCACATCGCCCCCGACCCGGACCTGCCGGGCGGCCACATCGTGCACTACGCGATCGCCGACGTCGCGGCGTTCGTGACCCCGGGCGACCCGGTGGACGCCGAGGCGCACCGCCGCGGCCAGACGCTCTACGCCCCGAACGCGAAGGTGCCGCTGCACCCGCTGTGCCTCTCCGAGGACGCCGGCTCGCTGCTGCCCGACCAGGTGCGGCCCGCGCTGCTGTGGACGATCCGCGTCGACGAGACCGGTGAGGGCACCGACGCCCAGGTCGAGCGGGCACTCGTGCGCTCCACCGCGCGGCTGTCCTACGAGGAGGCACAGCGCGCCGTCGACGACGGCTCGGCCGGCGACGTCCTGATGCGGCTGAAGGAGGTGGGGGAGCGGCGGCTCGCCCGGGAGGGCTCCCGCGGCGGGGTGTCACTGCCGCTGCCCGAGCAGGTGGTCGACCTGGGCGACGGTCCCGGCGAGGACGGCACCTGGCGGCTGGAGTGGCGCACGCTCCTGCCCGTCGAGCAGTGGAACGCGCAGATCTCCCTGCTCACCGGTTTCGCCGCCGCATCGCTCATGGTCTACGCGCGGGTGGGCCTGCTGCGCACGCTGCCCGACCCCGACCCCCGCGACGTCCGCCGGCTGCACCGCACCGCCGCCGGGCTCGGGATCCCGTGGCCCGCCGAGGTGCTCTATCCGGACTTCATCCGCTCGCTCGACCCCACCCGGCCCGACCACGCGGCCATGGTGGTGGCCTCGACCCGACTGCTCCGCGGCAGCGGCTACGTGGCCTTCGACGGCGAGGTGCCGGCCGAGCCGCAGCACGCCGGCCTCGCCTCCGAGTACGCACACGTGACCGCGCCGCTGCGCCGCCTGGCCGACCGGTACGCGCTCGAGGTGTGCGTGTCGCTGTGCGCCGACGAGCCCGTGCCCGACTGGGTGCACCAGGCGCTGCCCGGCCTGCCGGCCACGATGCAGCGCACCAGCCAGCAGGCGAACGCCTACGAGAAGGCCGCGCTCGACCTGGTGGAGGCGGTGCTGCTGGAGCGCCGGGTCGGTGAGGAGGTCACCGGCACCGTGGTCTCGGTGCGGGAGGACGACGCGCGCCGGGGTGTCCTGCTGGTGCCGTCGCTCGGCGTCGAGGCGCCCGTGTCGGGCGCGGCCGACCTGCCGCTGGGCCACGAGGTCACCGCACGTCTGGCCACCGCCGACGTCACCACGCGCTCGGTCGCGTTCGAGGTGGCCTGAGAAGTGGCCGAGGCCGTCTGAGGATTCGCTGAGCGCCGCCCGGTTCCGCCGCCCCGCCCCCGGAGCTGGTGGGTCCGCCGATGCCCACGGCGGCGTCGTGGGGGGCCGAGTCCGCGACGTGATGGCCGGGTCGCTCGCCCACCTGCGCGCCCGGGTCCGGCAGGAGCGCGACGCCGGCGGGGACGTCGGGCGGCTGGCGGTGAACCTGGACATCGACAACACCGCGCTGGCCACCTACTACCAGCGTCGGACCGCCTTGCGGGCCACGCTGCGGCTCGCCCGGCTGGCGGATCGGCTCGGCGTCCAGGTGGTCTTCAACACCGGCCGCACCCGCGCACTGCGCCGCAAGACGATCCGCGAGCTGCGGCGCGCCGGCTTCGAGCTGAGCCGGCTGTGCCACCGCCGCCCCGCGGAGACGGTGAGCGAGAGCAAGCCGCGCTGCCGGGCCCGGTCCCGCGCACAGGGGTTGACGATCATCGCCAACGTCGGCAACAACTCGACCGACTTCGCGGCCGGTCCCGACGGCGTCGACTACGAACGGGCCTACCGACTGCCGAACTACGGGGGCAGACTTTCCTGACGATGCCCCGTCGACTCTTCCTCGCGCCCCTCGTCCTCCTGCTCGTAGTCGCCGCCGTGGCGGTCCCACCGTCCGCCCGGGCCGCGCCACGGATGCCGGCCCAGCGGCAGTGGGAGGCCGACGTGCGGGAGGCGACGGTGGGATCGCTGACCTACCTCAGGCGGCGCGCCCGATTCGCCCGCGCCCACGGGGTGCCGGTACGGCGGCTCGCGGTGAACCTCGACATCGACAACACCGCCCTCGCCTCCTTCTACGACCACGGCGCGCCGGTGCGGCCCGTGCTGCGGATCGCCCGCACCGCCGACGACCTCGGCATGCAGGTGTTCTTCAACAGCCACCGCGCCCGGCGCACCTGGCGGACGACGTACCGGTCGCTGCGCCGGGCCGGGTTCCCCGTCGACCGGCTCTGCCTCGCCCGCCGCGGCGAGGCCGTGAAGCACAGCAAGCGACGGTGCCGGTCAGGCTTCACCGCCGACGGTTTCCGGCTCGTCGCCAACGTCGGCAACCGCCGCACCGACTTCGTCGGCGGCGGCTACGACCGCGCCTACCGGCTGCCCGACTACGGCGGCCGGCTGGGGTAGCCGAGCTCCAGATCCGTGTGCTTCGCGTGCCTGGCTGGAGTGGCCGCGCGCGTAGCGCGCCGGGCCTCGCCGTCAAGGATCGCCTGCGGCGCCCGCTGCGCGGCGCGCTTCGCGCGTCCTTGACTGCGAGCCTCTCCCGGCACGCTGGGACGGCGCACGAGCGGCGGGCTCCGCCACGCCGCCCGCGCAAGCGCGGCCGCGACTGGTCACACCAAGATCATGAGCAACGCCGGTCAGGCGACTCCTGCTCTTGTCAGCCGAAATTTTGGCTGACAAGAGCATGAATGGGCCGACCGGTGGTGCGGGTGCCGGTCGGTTACGCGCGCGGGCGCCTGACAGTTGTGACCCGCACGACCAAGAACACCGGGATGCCGCGCGGCACGAGCGCCCGAGGTATGGTGGTCCCGCACCGATCACGGACCGCCCCTGCCCCACCCGAGCGGCGGCGTCCACCGCGTGGGTCCACGCCGATCGGAGCCCATCAGCAGCGCCGGTGTCGACGTCCGTCCACACCGGTCCGGCACAGAACCGGCCATCCGGCCCGCGGGCGATCCCAGGCCCGGCCGGGATGCCGGGGGAGGCCAGAGGAGGAGCCCGTGGCCCGACGAGGCCAGCGCCAGAGCGGTCGCAGTGGTGTGCGCCGCAACGGCAAGCCGCTCGACAACGAGGGGATCATCCCCGTGCTCGCGCGCGCCGTGCGCGAGGTCGAGTCCGCCGCCCAGCGCGGCCAGGTGCGGCCTCACTCCCGCATCAAGTTCCAGGTGGTGGCCCAGCTCGCCCGCGAGGAGCGGACCCGGGTGAAGGCCGACAGCAGCCTCACCGAGCCACAGCGCGCCGAGCAGCTCAAGCGGCTCGACGGGATCGGCACGATCCTCGCCAAGACCGCCGCCCGCGACACCACGCTGCTCGGGCTGCTCGCCGAGGACGCCCATGTCTCGGAGGCCGCGTGGGAGCTCAAGCGCGACATGCAGACCGCCGCCGGCCTCGAGGTCACCGACGACGTCGTCGCCGACGAGGATGAGCTGCCGACCAACGGGCGCGCCGTCGTCCCGGCCGCCGTGCTGTCGCGCCAGCTCTCCAACCCGTTCCTGCCGCCAGACTTCGCCGGGGTCGAGCCGCGGCGCTCCGGATCCTCGATCCTCGCCACCTGGGAGCTCATCGAGCCGCTGCTCGAGTCCTTCGAGCGTGCCTCCGACGGCGCCGCCGCCTGCATGCCGCTGCCGGAGGAGACCACGCTGCGCGTGCCGGGCGGGCTGGAGCTCATGAAGCACCAGGGGCAGGTGGTGGCCGCGGCAGAGGCCGGGCACCGCTCCTTCCTGCTGGCCGACGAGCCGGGCCTCGGCAAGACCGCCCAGGCACTGCTCGCCGCCCAGGCCGCCGACGCGTTCCCGCTCCTGGTCGTCGTCCCGAACGTCGTCAAGGCGAACTGGGCCCGGGAGGCGGGGCTGTGGACGCCGAGCCGCGTGGCCACGGTCGTGCACGGCAACGGCGACGACATCGACGGCTTCGCCGACATCGTGGTGGTGAACTACGAGATCCTCGACCGCCACGTCGGCTGGCTCGGCACCCTCGGCTTCGGCGGGATGGTCGTCGACGAGGCGCACTTCATCAAGAACAAGAGCTCGCAGCGCTCCCAGCACGTGCTCCAGCTCTCCGACCGGATCCGGGCGCGCACCCCGCGCGCGCTGCTGATGGCCCTCACCGGTACCCCGCTCATCAACGACATCGACGACTTCCGCGCGATCTGGGAGTTCCTCGGCTGGATCGACGAGAAGAAGCCGCGCCCCGCGCTCATGGCGAAGCTGGAGGAGATCGGCCTGACCCCGATCGACCGCGGCTTCCACGCCGGCGCCCGCCGCGCCGTCATCGACATGGGCATCGTGCGTCGCCGCAAGATCGACGTCGCCGCCGACATCCCCGCCCGCCGCATCGCCGACCTGCCCGTCGAGCTGGACGACGAGGTGGGCCGCTCGATCCGCGAGGCCGAGCGCGAGCTGGCCCGCCGGCTGCTGCGCCGCTACGACTCCGCGCTCGAGACCCGCCGCTCGGGCAGCGTCGTCGACGGCATCGACCACGCCCTGGTGCGCCAGGTGGCGGCCTGGGAGCGCGAGGACACCGAGTCGTCCTCGTCGGAGGACAACGTGTTCGGCATGATGCGGCGGATCGGCCAGGCCAAGGCCGAGCTGGCCGCCGACTACGCCGCCCAGCTGGCCCGCAACGTCGGCAAGGTCGTGTTCTTCGCCAAGCACATCGACGTCATGGACGCCGCCGAGGACGTGTTCGCGAAGCGCGGGCTGCGCTACACCTCGGTGCGCGGCAACCAGACCAAGACCGCTCGCGAGAAGGCGCTCGACGGCTTCACCAACGACCCCGAGGTGCAGGTGATCGTCTGCTCGCTCACTGCGGCCGGCGTCGGCATCAACCTGCAGGTCTCCTCGAACGTCGTGCTCGCCGAGCTGTCGTGGACCGACGCCGAGCAGACCCAGGCCATCGACCGGGTGCACCGGATCGGCCAGGACCAGCCCGTCACGGCCTGGCGGATCATCGCCGCCCAGACGATCGACGGGAAGGTCGCCGAGCTGATCGACTCCAAGGCGGGCCTGGCGTCCCGCGCGCTCGACGGCTCCGACCAGGAAGTCGGCTCGTCGGCCGACGTCCAGCTCGAGGCCCTGGTGTCGCTGCTCACCGAGGAGCTCGAGGTGCGCGAGAAGGCCCGGATCTGACTCCGGCCGGCGCTACTTGATGACGGCGTCCACCGTCTTCTTCAGCGCGCTCGGCTGACTGGGCTTGGTGGGTGCCTTCTTCCGGGCCTCCAGCATCTCCTGCCCGATCTCCTGCAGGACCTTGCGCCCGAGGCCGGCGCGCACCTGCGGGAACCACTCCTGCTCCTCCTCCTCGATGTGGTGGCGCACGTTCTCGATCAGCACCGTGGTCTTGGCGGTGAACCGCTCGGCGTCCGGCTTCATCCCGACCAGCTCCATCACCAAGACGTCTGCGACGTGGTGCTCCTCGTAGGACTCGAGGACGTCGTCCTCGAGCTCCGGCAGCAGCTCGCGCACCCGCGGGTACATGACCTCGTTCTCGAGGTAGGTGTGCACGGTCAGGAGCTCGATCATGCGGTCGACCAGCTGTCCCTTGCGTGCGAACGCCTTCTCACCGGCGTTCTCGAAGTCGCGGAAGGTGGACAGGATCTTCTTGTGGTCGTCCTTGAGCACGACGATGGCGTCGGTCGACATGGAGCGCCTCGAATCGGGTCGGGAGCGGGGATCCCGACGCTAGAGGCCGCGGACCCCTACGGTCACTCACCCGAGGGGTGGAGAGCCGCGTGCGTCCAAGACCGCAGCCCCGCCCCCTCCCCGAGGTGCAGGGCCGCGGCCGGCTAATGGGCCCGGCGGCTCACATCATGCGGTCGCCGGGGCCGAGGCGGAACCAGAGCTCGCCGCGGTAGGTGTTGCCGGTGGTGCGGAAGGTGCCGTCGGCCCAACCGATGTACCAACCGGCGGAGATCAGGTTGCCGCGCATCACCAGGATCTTCGGGGTGCAGCCGCCGTAGCAGCCGAACCCGAACGACTTGGCACCGGTGAGCGTCACCCGGTTGCCCTCGGCGACGGTGTTGTAGACGGGGCCCCACACCTGGCCGGCGCCGCGGGTCATGAGGAACGACGCGTTGCGCAGGGTGCTGCGGACCCGGTTGCCGACGAAGCGCGTGCTGCGGGTCCGGGGCCCGCCGAGCTCGGTGAAGGTCAGGTTGCCCGAGGCACGGTTGCGGTCGACCACGGTGCCGACCGCCTGGTAGATCTCGACGGCGGCGCCGTCCTCGCCGTAGTCGTGCGACGGGGCGCGGTGGCCGATGATCCGGTTGCGGATGATGCGGGCGAAGTCGCCGTTGACGTCGATGCCCTGGGCGCCGTGGTCGTCGTCGGGACCGGGCGTGCCCGGGGCCATCCGCGTGTTGCTGCGGAAGACGCTGAAGGACACGACGGCGTGCCGCGAGCCCTCCTTGACCCAGACGCCGCGGATGTTGCGGCTGGCGGACACCCGGGTGACGGTGACGCGGTCGCCCTCGATGTTGAAGCCGGCCTCGGCGCAGCGCACGGCCCGGATCCCGGTGACCACCAGGTTGTCGCCGCGCAGCACGACGCACGGGCCGCGGCTGACCCACGCGTACCGGCCGCGGCCGAACTTCTCGACCCGGATCGGCTGTGCGCGGGTGCCGCTCTCCTCGAGCACCAGGGCACCGACGTGACGGCGGGTGGCCCGCAGCCGGAGCACGTCACCCGGCTGGAGATCGGCCTGGCTGGCGCGGTTCAGGGTCCGCCACGGGCTGGCGAGCGAGCCGCGCGCGTCGTCACTGCCGGTGCGGGGGTCGACGTAGTAGGTCCGGCCGCCGGAGGGCTGCTGGGCGGAGCCGGCCGTGGGGACCGGTAGCGCCGCGTCCGCGGGAACGGTCGCCAGGAGGCTCACCACGAGCGCGGCGAACGCCAGCGCCACGGCGAGCACGGTCGAGGGGGAGATCCGCCCGCGCGAGGGCGCGGTTGTACCAGGGGAGGGGGGAGTAAACACGGCTGAGCCGCCTTTAGTTGTGGGGGGAGGGGGCGCTTGAGCAGACGCCCTCGACTGGAGTCATCGGCCTCGCGGACACCCCACTTGAACCCGCAACGTAAAAAACTTCGCAGGTCCGCCAGCGGTCACCGGGACCGGTCTGCTCCTGGCGTCGCGTCCGCGAGGGCGGCATCGACGTCCGGTCTGACCAGCTCGCGGTCCTCGTGCTCGGCGAACCACGTCGCCCGCCGGGCCACCCGCAGCGCCTCCGGGGGGAAGGCGGCGAGGACGAGGTCCGTCCCGGCGTCGGCCAGCTCGTCCCGCAGCTCCCGGAACGCGTCGAGCATCGGCACGGTCACGTCGTGCACTGCGGCTCCCTCCAGCACCACGCGCTTCGGTGGCGGGTCGGTGGCGTCGACGGCGGCAAGAACCGCGTCGACCGTGGGGCGCGCATTGCCGGCGTAGAGGGCGCCGTCCAGGTGCAGGACCACCACGCCGTCTTCCGTCGGCACCGGATCGGGCCTGGTCGTCGTCCAGCCACCCGCCGGGTCGCGATAGAGCGGGCGGACTCGCGGACGGTTCACCGCGCGCACGACGAGGGCGAGCGTCAGCGCGACCCCGACGGCGACCCCGAGCAGCATCCCGCCGACCAGCCCGATCGCCGCGACCACGAGGGCGACCCACAGCTCGGCGCGGTCGATGCGGGCGAACAGCCGCAAGTCGCGCGGGTCCAGCAGCCCCACCACCGCCACCATCACCATGGCGGCCAGCACCGCGCGGGGCAGGTCGGCGAGGAGCGGGGCCATCACCAGCGCCACGAGCACCGCCAGCCCCGCGGTCACGAGCTGGGCCACCTGGCTGCGGGCTCCCGACCGGAGGTTGACGGCGGACTGCGAGAAGCCGCCGGCCGGCGGGAGGCTCTGGGTGAGCCCCCCGGCCAGGGAGGCAGCACCGACCGCGACCAGCTCCTGGTCGACATCGATCGGCGGCTCGCCGCGCCGCCGGTTGGTGCGGGCCACCAGCACCGTCTCGAGGAAGGCCATCACGGCGATCGCCAACGCGCCGGGCAGCAAGGCCACGATGTCGCCGGGCACCGGCAGTGAGATCGACGGCAGCCCGGTGGGCACCCGGTCGATGAGCACCAGCCCCTGCCCGTCGGAGCGGTCCTCGACGTCGGTGCTCGCGACCAGCACGATGCCGGCGACCACCACCAGCAACGGCCCGGGAACGGCGGGGGCGAGACGACGCTGCACGAGGAGCACCCCGATCGCCACCACCGAGACGGCGACGGTGACCGCGTCGGTCTCCGGCAGTTCGCCGGCGACGTCGACGACGGAGCCGAAGAACCCGTCGGCGTCGGTGGCCGCGACGCCGAGCAGGGCGGGCAGCTGGGTGACCGCCACCGTGAGCCCGACGCCGAGGCGGATGCCGGTCATGGTGGCCGGGGAGATGACCTCGATCAGGCCGCCGAGCCGCAACAGGCGCATCCCGAGCAGGCACACGCCCACCAGGAAGGTCAGGGTGAACGCCGCACCCATCGCGTCAGACGTCGTCGCGGTGCGGTCGGCGGGAAGCCCGCCGATCGTGGCCGCCACGAGCACGGCGATCGTCGACGTGGTGGACACGCTGAGGGCCCGGGCGCCGCCCAGCAGCGCGTACACGGCCATCGGGAGCAGGCAGGTGTAGAGCCCGACCTCGACCGGGAGCCCCGCGATGGTCGCGTACGCCATCGCCTGCGGGATCACCACGGTGCCGGCGGCCAGACCGGCGAGCACGTCCCACCGCAGCCAGCCCCGCTCGTAGCCCGACAGGGTCGGCGCCAGCCAGGCGGGTCGTGGGCGACGACGGGTGGCGGGTGCGGTCGCGGACACGCCTCAGCCCACGCCACCGGGCAGGTCGGGGCCTCACCCGTCTCGGGTGACCCGCCGGGCCCGGCGTCCTGAGCAGCCTGGGGCCGGGGCCGGGCACCCGACCCGAGCCCGCACGCGCAGGAAGGGAACAGCCTCCCGATGTCTACCGTCTCGGCGCCCCCGACGATGCTGGTGCCCGGCGCCCTGACCCGGATGGGCAGCAGCCGGTTCTATGCCGAGGAGACCCCCGAGGTCGACGTGGCGGTGTCGGACGTGCTCTGGCAGACGCACCCGGTGACCAACGCGGAGTTCGCCGGCTTCGCGGCCGCCACCGGCTACGTGACGGTCGCCGAGCAGGCGCCCGACCCGGCCGACTTCCCCGACGCGCCGGCCGAGCTGCTCGTGCCGGGCTCGCAGGTGTTCACGCCGACCGAGGGTCCGGTGCGCCTCGACGACTGGACCCGGTGGTGGCGGTGGTGCCCGGGGGCGTCGTGGCGGGCACCGCTCGGGCCCGGATCGGACTGGCGCGACGCTCCGCAGCACCCGGTCGTGCACGTCGGCTGGGAGGACGCCGCGGCGTACGCCACGTGGGCGGGAGCCGAGCTGCCGAGCGAGGCGGAGTTCGAGCACGCCGCCCGGGGCGGGCTGGCGGGCGCTGACTTCGCGTGGGGCGACGAGCTGCATCCGGACGAGCAGGTGCTGGCCAACACCTGGCAGGGGGTGTTCCCGTGGCGCTCCGACGACCCGCACGGCCACCACCGCACCTCGCCGGTCGGCGCCTACCCCGCGAACGGCTACGGCCTGCACGACCTGATCGGCAACGTATGGGAGTGGACTCGCACCCGCTGGACGCCGTCGCACGCCCGCGCCGGCGAGGAGGTGCCCGCCGCCCCGCGCCCTCCCCGTGCTGCGGCGGGGCGGCCCGCACCCCGCTGGTCGAGACCGACCGCATGGTCACCAAGGGCGGCTCGCACCTGTGCTCACCGCAATACTGCCGCCGCTACCGGCCGGCGGCCCGGCAGGGGCACGGCGTCCGCGACACCACCTCTCACCTCGGGTTCCGCTGCGTCGTCGGCCCCTGATCCCGGCGGCGCACTGCCGCTGTCCGCACCCGGGAGCTGATCATCCCGGCCGCCGTGGCCACGAAGACCACGTCGAAGAGCATCTGCAGCAGCACCAGGCCGCGCGCGACCTGCCCGGTGGCGTGCACGTCGCCGTAGCCGATCGTGAGCATGGTGCTTGCCGTGAAGTAGAGGCTGTCGAGCCGCGTCTCCAGCCCCGCCACCTGGCCGTGCTGGCGGGTGGCGAGCACGTAGAACGTGAGCGCGAACACCACCCACACCGCGATGATCGCGGTGATGAGGCCGTCGAGGTGATGTGCCTCGTCGGCCACCGAGAGCCGGAGCTGCGTGACCACCGAAGCGGCCAGCAGGAGGAACAGGACGACGGTCACCACGGCGCGGAGCACCGGGCCGCCGTGCGGGTCGGCGCTCACCGGCACCACGAAGTAGACGGCGAGGAACAGCGCGGTGACAGCCGCGAGCCTGACCCAGCGAGCGGGACGCACCAGCCACCTCCAACGGTCGCGGTCAGCCTCGGGGGCGCCCGGGGGCGGTCGCTTCACCCGACGCGGGTGAGTGCGCCGCGAGGCTCGCCACTCCGGCTGGGCCGACGTGAGCCTGGACGTCCGTGCCCGCGCCCGAGGGCTGTTCGCCCGGGCACGCGCGCTCGTCTACCGGGTGCTCGACACGGTGCCGCCGGTGCGACGGACCGTCGACGACCTGATGCGGGTGGAGGTGCTCGACCGGTCGATGGTGATCGCGGCGCAGGGCCTGCTCGCGCTGGTGCCGCTGCTCGTCGTGCTCGTGGCATACCTGCCGTCCGAGCTCACGACGGCGGGCGTCGAGCAGTTCGAGTCGGCGACCGGCATCGACCAGACCGGGACGGCGACGCCGGACTCCGGCTCGGTGGGCCACAGCACCGGCGTCGTGGGGCTGGCCATCACCGTGTTCTCCGCCGCCAGCTTCGCGCGGGCGATCCAGCGGATGTACGAGCGGGTCTGGGTGGGCACGATCGGACTCGTGCTCGCCCTCGCGGCCTGGCTGGTGGGCTTCGGCGCGGTGCTGGTGGTGGCGGCCGTGGTGGGACGGGTGCTGGGCGACGACCCCTTCCTCCGGGCGTTGCTGCGGCGGGAGCGCTCGCGGCTCCCCGCGCTACCCGGACGGGCCGGCCACCGCGTGGTCGGCGTCGTCACGGACGGGGACGGGGTCGCGCGCCAGGAACTCGAGCACCAGCAGCACGAGCAACGCGCCGACGACGAGTCGTAGCGTCCAGCCGGCGGTCGGGTGCTCGGCGAAGGCGTAGGCGAGCATCACCGCCGAGGCGATCATCACGCGCAGCTGCGTCCGGTACCGCCCCAGGAGCAGCCCGAACCGGCCGGTGCTCAGGCCGACGCCGTCCGCGCCGCTCCGCGCGCTCCCGATGACGCGGGCGGCGCCGCGTCGCAGAGAACGGGCGGGGCCGGTGGCACCGATCACCCAGCCCACCACCGCGGTGAGGAGCGCCAGCACCAGGACGGTGCGCAGGCTCTGCCGCAGGTACCGCACCAGCGTGTCGTAGATGACGGCGGCCGCGTCCGCGGGCAGCTGGTCGGATGGGACGGCGTCGAGGTAGACGCCCCGGAAGATCGTGAGGGCCGCGCCGAGGGCCATCATGGAGGCGGCGACGACGAGCGCCCCGACCACCAGGGTGCGCCGCCGACGGGGCGCGATGAGCACGGCGACGACGAGGAGCAGCAGCGTCAGGACGGGGAGGATCCGTGCCGCGGCCTCGAGCAGCCGGAACGCCGACTGCGCCTTCGTGATGTCCGAGGAGCGGAAGACGGTGAACTCCGCGGACACCGGGGGCAGCCGTTCGGCCAGGGTGAACCCGGAGTCGACCAGCCGCGCCTTGACCGCATCGATGATGACGGCCAGCTGCAGCCGGACCGTGTTTCCCTCGACCTCGACGGCGTCGTTGCCCTCGCCGGTGAGGACGGCCACCATCTGGGAGTGCGCCTGGCGGGTGGCGTCGTCCCACGCCTCGGCGAACTCATCCGAACGCACGAGCTCGGTGACCTGCCCGCGGACGAAGCCCTCCACGCCCTGCGCGAGCGGTGCGCCGAGTGCCTCCAGGCTGGCGGCCACCCGCGGCGGGACCCCACGGTCGGTGAGGGCCTGCACCGCCTCGTCGGTGACGGCCTCGACGTCGAGGCGGCTGAGGATCTCGGTCGAGATCCGGTCGATCACGGCGTCCTGGACGGCGCGGTCGCGGGCGAGCGGCGACATCGTGTCGACGAACTGGTCGGTGTCCGACACCTCGTCGCGGGCCCAGGTGGCCACCACCGCGAGCGGCGACAGCACCGCCACCAGGACGAGGCAGAGGAGCACCACGACCCGTCGCCACCACGCGCCCCGACGCGCGCCCGGCTCCTCGGCGCTCATCGGGGCCGCGGCGTCACACGGCCGGCGTCGGCGGAGGCGGCGTGACCGGCATGGCGGCCACCTCACCCGCCGCCGGCTCGCGGGTGCGGTCCGCCCGCAGCCGGAACGCGGTGAACATCGCGATGAGGCCGACCGCCAGGAGCCAGACGCACACGACGATCACCAGGATCCCCAGCGAGAGGTCGGGGTGGACGAGCAGGAAGCCGCCCGCGAGCACGCTGACGACGCCGGACACGACGTCCCACCACCGTCGCTCCCCGACCTCGGACACGAACGCGCCGATGATGTCCAGCACCCCGGAGGCGACCCACCAGGCTCCGATCACGATGCCGATCACGAGGAGGGTCTGCAGCGGATCGCGCAGGCACAGCAGTCCCACGATGACGGCCAGGGCGCCCGTGATGCCCCCGAGGACACGGAGACCTCCGTCCGCCGACGTCGTGGCGATCGCGGCGACGATGCGGAGCGCGCCCGACACCAGCAGCTGGATCGCGATGAGGACGGCGAGCACCGCCAGCGTCTCGCCGGGCCACACGGCCAGGATCACGCCGAGCGCGAAGGTGACGAGGCCGTAGGCCAGTACCAGCGCCCAGTGGTCGGCGAGACGCGCGCGGTGCACCGACGCCGGCATGCCCGACATGCCCTGCGTGGCATCACCGGTCATCAGGCACCCGGCACAACGCCCAGATCACCAGCACATTGAAGCCCACGAGCGCGATCGCCCACAGCGGGTAGTAGGGCATGAAGAGGAAGTTGGAGATGATGGCCATGCTCGCGATCGCGATTCCGCCGAGCTTGCCCCAGAGCTGGCCGGCGGCGATGCCGCCGCCGACGGCGACCGCGACGACGCCGACCACGATGTGCACCCAGCCCCAGGTGGTCACGTCGAGCTCGTAGGTGTAGTCGAGGCCCCTCACGAAGACGGTGTCCTCGGCCACCGCGGCGATGCCCACGAAGACCTGGACGATGCCGGTGACGGCCAGCATGATCCCCGCGAACATCGAGACACTGAAGGCGAGCTGGCCGGAGACCGAGTCTCGGCCGCGTTGGGGTGCGTGGGTGCTCATCCTGCGTCCTTCCTGCGATGGTCGACCCGGCCGCTCCGGGTCGGCCCCGCAGGGGACGCTAGGCACGGTGGTCGCGGGGGAGGTCACCCGGATCGGGCGAACCGGGCGGCCGCCTCCTGCCCGGGCGAGCGGTGAGCCACAGAGGCTCTCCGGCCCACGGATCCTCTGCAGCTCACCGCTGCCACGAGTCGCTAACGGAGGAGCGGTTCGCTGGTCAGGCTATGCGGGCGAGAGAACCTCACATGCACACCGCCACCCAAGACCGCTCAGGTCGGGAACCCCTGGTCGCGGACGGCCTCCCGGATCGCCTCGGGAGCCTCGGGGTCGAGCTGGACGTGCAGGAGCACGACGTCGCCGCGGGCGAGGCCTCGCTCCACCACGGGACGTACGGCGTCCAGATCGGCGTCGGTCGACAGCACCACCAGCGCCGACGTGCCGGGGACGAGGTGCTCCTCGAGCCGCTCCAGGAACCCTCGGTCGATGCCGGTGCCCCGCAGCCGCTGGGTGAGCGCGCCGAGGCCGGCCCCGGCCACCGCGCCGGCCGCGGGCGCGAGCACCAGCAGGCCGACCAGGGCGCCGAGCACCGAGCCCTTCCCCGCTGCGGTGCCGGTGGCATGGCGCAGGTGACCGATGCGAGGCTCGTGTGCGCCGGGCATCCACGCCACCGTGATGGCGTCGAGGACGGTGAGCGCCTCGCGCTCCTGGAGCGCCTTGAGCCGCACGGCACCGGCGTCGGCGCCCAGCGGAGTGTCGTACCGCCACACCGTCAGCGTGGGCACGTCCTCACCTCGGCCCCGGGCACGGTCACTCGTTCGCGAAGACCTCGCGCAGGGCGGCCTCCTGGCTGTCGTCGAGGTTGGTGAAGATCAGCTCGGCCGGGTCGTGCCCGGTGAACGCGTCCTTGACCTTGTCGACCACGGCGTCGGAGGTCATCACGAACAGCGCCGAGGTGCCGGGCGTGACCTGGTCGCGGACCTTGTTGATGAACCCGTCGTCGATGCCGACGTCGGACAGCGAGCCGGCGAGGGCTCCCGTGGCCGCGCCGATCGCGGCGCCCAGGAGCGGGACGAAGAAGATCAGGCCGAACAGCAACCCCCAGAACGACCCGCCGAGTGCGCCCGCGCCAGCCGTGGAACCGCTCAACTGGTGGGTCTTCGGCTTCTTCTTGCCCTCCTCCCACTCGACCCACGCCGCGTCATGCACGGTGAGGATCGACTCGCGTGCCAGGCCGAGCAGCGTCTGCGAGGCTTCCTCGGCCCCGTCGGGAGAGTTGAACTTCCAGACCGTGAGGGTTGCTTGAGCCATGTCCGGTCTCCTTGGGTTGGGGTCGGTCGGGTCGCGTGGGTCGGTCTACCGGCGAGGGTCCGGCGTGGGTTCGTCGCCCGGGTCACCCGTTCGGGGTGACTGGGGGTCGCCCGCGGCCGCGATCGCCGCATCGACGGTGCGATAGAGCGGAGGCTCGCCGTCGGGATCCGCCGTGGCGAGGACGTCGCGCACCTGGCCGATGTCGCCGGCAAGGACGAGCTCGGCACCCGCGCGGCGCACGTCGGCTCGCAGCTGCACCAGCATCGCCGCCGCGGTCACGTCCACCGACGGCGTGCTCCGCATGTCCATCACCACCAGGTGCGGACCCGGTTCCTCGAGCGTCAGCTGCCGCACCTGCCCTCGGACGACGTCGGCGTTGGCGAACACCAGTGGTGCCTCGACGCGGATGACCAGGACGCCGGGGACGGTGGGGTAGCCGTGGGTCCGGGAGACGTCGACCCAGGCCCGGTCGGGCGGCGTTCCCACTGGGGCCAGCCGCGCGACGTGCGGCCGCGATGTCCGCGCGATGAGCAGCGCGAGCGAGACGGCGATCCCGATCGCCAGGCCGGGCAGGGTGTCGAAGACCAGGACGCCGAGGAGGGCCGCCACCGCGGCCACGAAGTCGGCGCGGCTGGTGAGCCGGTAGACGCTCGCCAGCTGCCCGGACCGAACCCGCCACAGTCGACGCAGTGACGCGACGTCCACCAGCTCCACGACCGCCGCCACGACGATCGCGGCGAGAGTGGCGTCCGGCAGTCGCTCGAACAGGCCGGTGAGGAAGAGCAGTGTCACCAACGTGAGCACCGCGGCGGTCATCCCCGACAGCTGCGACCGGGCGCCGGCCGCACCGTTCACCGCCGTCTTCGACAGGCTGCCGTTCACCACCATCCCCGACGCCAGGCCCGACCCGAGGTTGGCCGCACCCAGCCCGAGTAGCTCGCGGTTCGGGTCGACGTCGTACCCGGCCCGTGCCGCGTACGTCTTGGCGGCCCCCAGCCCCTCGGCGAAGCCGACGAGCATGACCCCGACGGCCGCGCCGATCAGGTCGACCAGCTGGCCACCCGACACGTCGGGCAGTCCGACCGAGGGGAGACCGGCGTCGATGTGGCCGACGACCGCGAGGCCGTCGTCGTCGAGGTCGAGGAGCACCACCGCCGCGATGCCGGCAAGGGCGACCAGCAACGAGCCGGGGACGAGTGGGAGCACCCGGCGCAGGGCGAGCAGCACGAGCAGGCTGGTCGCCCCCACCGCGACGGTGAGCCCGTCGGTCTCGGGGAGCCGGGTGAGGAGGTCCCAGCCCTTCTCGAAGAAGCTGCCGCTCCCCTTCTCGACGCCGACCAGGTCGGGGAGCTGGCCGATCATGATCGTGAGCGCCAGCCCGATGATGAAGCCCTTGAGCACGGGCTCGGAGATGAACGACGCCAGGAAGCCGAGCCGCAGGAAACCGGCGGCCAGCGCCACCAGGCCGGTGGCGAGTGCCAGTGCGGTGGTGAGCACGACCACGTCGGCCGGGTCGGAGCTCACGGTGGTGACGACGCCGATCGACAGCGCCGCGGTGGCCGACATCGGCGAGACCACGAGGTGCCGCGAGGACCCCACCACCGCGTAGAGCAGGAGCGCCGGCACGGCGGCGTACAGCCCCACCACCGGGGGAACCCCGGCGATCGTCGCGTAGGCGAGCGACTCCGGCACGAGTACCGCCCACACCGTCAGGCCCGCGACCAGGTCGGGGCGGACCCAAGCGCGGTCGAACCCCGTGAACGACGGTGCCACCGGCCTGACCACGACAGTCCCCGGGTCAGCCGACCGGCTCGGGCTCGGCGGTGCGGAGGTGGCGGTGGCCGGCGGCAGACATGAGTGCGACTCAGCTACCGACCGGAGGTCGTGACCAGCGACAGGTCTGTGATCGTGGGAGGAACCGGCCAGACGAGAGCCGGAAGCGCGCCCGGGTCGGGTAGCGCCCTCATGCCGTCGAGCTCCCGATCACACGGGCAGGATCGAGGTTCGCGTGGCCCGGTGGCCTCACCCGAATCCCGTGAGGCAGGAGGAATCGGGCCCACCTAGCGTCACCGCACACGTACTGCACGCGAAGGGCAGAAATGGGCGACGTCGTCGGCGAGCTGCTGCCGCTGGGGCTCGGCGTTGCGCTGTCCCCGGTGCCGATCATCGCGGTCATCCTCATGCTGCTCTCGGCGCACGCGCGCTCGGCCTCGCTGGCCTTTCTCGTCGGCTGGCTGCTGGGGATCGCCACCGTCGTCACGGTCGTGGCCCTGGTGGTCGACCCCGTCGACGGCGGCGACACCGAGGATCCGTCGGTGCTGGCCAGCACCCTCAAGCTGGTGCTGGGTGTCGCCGCCCTGCTCCTCGCCGGCAAGCAGTGGCGCTCCCGCCCGAAGCCGGGGGAGGCGGCGGCGCTGCCGGGGTGGATGACGGCCGTCGACTCGATCACGCCGGCGAAGAGCCTCGGGCTCGGAGCCGCGCTCGCGGCGGTCAACCCGAAGAACCTCACCCTCTGCCTGGCCGGTGGTGTGGCCATCGGCGCCGGCGGGCTCCCGGGCGGGGAGACCGCGGTGGCGGTCGCCGTGTTCGTCGTCGTGGGTTCCTTGTCGATCGCGGTGCCGGTGGTGGGCTACCTCGTCGCGGAGCAGCGCATGCGCCGTCCGCTCGACGAGCTGCGGGAGTGGTTGACCGCGCACAGCTCGGCGGTGATGGCGGTCCTGCTCCTGGTGATCGGCACGTCGCTGGTCGGCAAGGGGCTGGCTGGGTACTGACCGGCAGGTGCTGACCGTGCGCCTGCCTCCGTTGGAGATGGGAAGGGAGCTGTTGATGACCAGGATCATGATCCGAGTCGACGCCGAGGTCTCCGACGAGCTCGCCGGTGCGTTCCCGTACCTGACACCGCGACATCACCGTGCCCAGACGACGTTGACCGGCGAGGTCAGCGACCAGCAGGAGCTGCAGGGCGTCCTCAACCTGCTGAGCTCGCTCGGCATCGACGTCGTCGACGTGGTCACGATCCGGGAGGACTGACCTCGGTGGCCGGCACGACCCGATGCGCGCCGCGCCGCGGCCACCGCCTGAGCAGTCGCCTCCCCGAGGATCGGGGTGGCGGGGAAGATCCGGACACCTGCGAGGCGTCCGCTGAGTCCGTCGTCCTGCCACCGCTGGGCCAGGCCCGGGTCGACACCGGCCAGGTAGAGCTCGCCGCCCACCGGCGCGAGCGCATGGGCGTAGCCACCGACCACCCTTCAGGAAGGTGGCGCCCAGCGTGGTGCGTCCCCGGAGGCGTAGGACGACGACGGGCCCGCCGTCCGTCGCCTCGTCGTCACCCGTCGCAGGCGGTGGCAGCAGCCGCTGCAAAGTCCGCGCGCCCGCGTAGAAGAGCGACCCGTAGGCGTTGAGGACCACCACGTCACCACGGGCCCTCGACGACGCGTCCGGTCTCGTCGCGCACCAGCCGCACGAGCCGGAGGTCGAGTCGGCCGTCAGAGAAGGTTGAACCGCCTCGCGATGGCGAGGGCCTCGCTGCGGCGCGCCGCGGCGAGCTTGCCGTAGAGGCTCGAGACGTGGGTCTTCACCGTGTTCTCGGAGACGAAGAGATGGGCCGCGATGTCGGCGTACGTCGCCCCGCGCGCCAGCTGGTTGAGCACCTCGCGTTCGCGCGGGCTCAGCGCCGGTGGCACGACGACCTCCGGGCCGGAGTTCCGCTCCCGGGCGGTCGCCGTCGTCGGCGCGAAGATCGCCGCGATGTCCGGACGGCCCTGGGCGGCCGCGGCGAGCTTGTCGATCCACCGATCGAGGTGGCCGTTGTCGACGTCGCCGAGCCGGTCGAGCAGGGTGGCGATGGGAGTGCCCTGATGGCTCCAGCCCAGGAACGGCACGCCATTGCGCCGCATCTCGGTCGCTCCGGCCGCCTCTCGCAGCCGGCGCAGGGCCGCGTCCGGCTCGCCGAGCGCGTCGAGCAGCTGGGCCAGGCAGGTCAGCGCGAGCGCACGGCTCGCCGGCTGCGGGAACAGCGTGGACTCGGCCGCGGCGGCGAACGACGTCGCCGCCGCGCGCCGGTCGCCGTCCAGGTCGGCGCGGAGCCCGGCGACCAGGGCGGCCTCGCCGTCGACCCCCAGCTCGCGCAGCTCGCGCTCCAGGTCGCGCACTGCGGTGGGGTCTGACGACAACGACGCGAGGAAGGCGCGCTCCACGAGCACGACGACCCGCAAGTGGAGCGGAAGGTCGCTGGTGACGGGGAGACCGAGGGGAGTGGCCAGGCTGCGCTCCGCTCCCGCCACCGACCCCGCGAGCAGCGCCAGCCGCGCATCGCGCATCCGCAACCAGAACCTGGTGCAGAGATCGGCGGCCAGGGTCGGCACGGTGTCGGGACCCGACGGCACCAGGTCGCGCTGCGCCGGCACGTCGACCAGCCCGGTGAGCAGGAGGGCGAGCCGGGCCCGGTGCTCGACGAACGGCGAGCGCAACGGCGTCGCGGCGCGGACCGTGTGTCGACCACCTCGACCACCTCGGCCGCCACGGTGGCGCTGGTGTGCTCGCGCCCCGCCATGTACTCGGTGAAGGCCAGGTGTGAGGTCGCGGCCTCCGCCACTGCGGGGAGTCCCCGGCTGCGGCCCATCCCGACCACCATCGTGAGGTTGGCCTCCGCCCCGGCCAGGTCGCCCAGCCAGTTCTGGCAGATGCCGAGCTGCAGCAGGAGCACCGGCAGGGCAGTCGGGCCGGCTTCCGAGGGATCGGGTCCGTGGGAGAGCGTGTCGACGACGTGACGGGCGTGCGCGACGGCGCCGTCCATCGGCTCCAGCCCGAGCCGCGAGCGCATCAGCCGGACGCTGGCGACCGTGGCCCCACCGGCGGCCTCACGACCCTCGGCCAGGATGCGTTCCAACCACCGCCGGGCGGACTCCGTGTCGTCGACGATCCACCGGCAGAGCGCGACGGCGAACCAGGTCGACGGCTCATGCTCGATCACGTCGGCGTGGCGGCGCCCGAACGCCGCGATGGCCGCGCCCTGCCCGCGCAGCACCATGGAGACGCCCTCGTCGGCGAGGATCTCGGCGGCGAGGTCGACGTCGCCGACTGCCAGTGCCCGGTCGAAGGCCCGGGTGCTGTCGCCGCGGGCGAGGTCCAGGCGAATGGCGCGGCCGACGGTCCCCCGCGCCCGCGCCACGTCGACACCTCCGGCCGCGAGCCGCCGCCGCACGACCTCGGCCAGCAGCGGGTGGATGCGGTAGTGGACGTCGTCCTCCGTGCCGACGCGGCTGACCAGCAGCCCGGTGGTCTCGAGGCCGGCGAGCACGTCGTTCGCACCGACGTCGTGGGAGAGCAGCGCTGCCGTCGAGGGTGACACGAGCTCTTCTCCGGCGAGGCAGAGCAGGAGGTGGCGCTCCCGGGCGTGCAACGCGGCGAAGACCTCGCTCGCCACCCGGTCGGCCACCCGGGCCTCGCCCTCCGCGTAGCGGCGGGCCGCCGCCCCGGGGTCGGGTGCGGCGCTGACCGCGCGCGAGGTCAGGACGAGGGCCGCGCACCAGCCCTGCGCGTGCGCCGTGATCGCCCGCACGACCTCGGGAGACGTGCTCCGGGAGTGCTCGGCGATGAGCGCCGCGGCCTCGGCGTCATCCATGCGAAGGATCTCGCCCCGCAGGATCGTGAAGTGACCGAGAAGCTCGGGCACCAGACGGTTGACGGGGAGGTCCCAGCGGCTCAGCAGCAGGAGCCGCAGCGACGCCGGCACGCTGCTCAGGCGGTGGTCGAGGAGGCGGGTGGCGGCCGCGGACAGCAGGTGTGCGTCATCGACGACCACCAGACGAGGCCCGTCCTCGGTGAGGGCCGAGTCGAGGATCGCCGCCAGCCGATCGGCGTCCCACCCGAGGTCGGCGTGGAGCCACACCACGTCCGCCACCTCACCCGCACGGTGCAACCAGCCGGCCACGCCGACCGTCTTGCCTGCCCCGGCGGGGGCCACGAGCAGGGTCAGTGGCCCCCGGGTCGCGTCGTCCAGGCGCTCGAAGAGCTGGCGGCGCGGGACGAACGTGCGGGGTAGTCGCGGCGTCACCGACGGGTGGGGTGGCGGTCCGTGCCGACCCGGGCCACTTTCGGGCAGGGTCGATGCTCCACGCTCCATGAGCGTTCCCTCCGAGCAGACGGGGCGCCCAGTCCCGTCAGGGGACCGGAGGGGGGCCGCCACCTTCTGCTTCCTCCACTTTCCACGGTAGGGCACGCCGCGCGTGCCTGTCCCTGACCATTTCGGACTAGTCCACCAAGCAGGATCGCCCGGAACAGGGGAGGGCGCCACGCACCGGAATCGCTGACCTTCGGCTCGTGGGCGACCTCGTCGGGCAGCTCCTGCCCGAGATGCTCGGGCTGGTGGTCACGCCCGCCGCCGTCGTCGGCAGCCTGCTCCTGCTGGGCTCGTCCCGCCCGTGGCGGAACCTGAGTGTGTTCGCCGCGACGTTCCTGTTCGTCTACACCGCCCTGGCCGCGATCGTGTGGAGCCTGGGTCGTGCCGCCGGCGCCTCCTCCGACAGCAGCACGACCGTGAAGGGGTGGGTGAGCATCGCCCTCGGCACCCTCTTCCTGGCGGGCGGGGTGGCCACGTGGATCAGGAGCCGCCACCCAGAGCCCGCAGCGCCCACGGAGTCGCCGGCGCCCCCCGGATGGGCGAGCCGCCTGGTGGATCCGCCCGTGTCGCTGGTGCTGAGCGCCGGCCTGCTCCTCAGCATCGCGAACCCGAACGTCGCGATCCTCGCCTCCGGTGTCGGTGTGGTGCTCACGGCGGGCGTCGACGGCGGCGACGAGCTGGTCGGCATCCTGCTGCTCCTAGGGTCGAGCATGATCGACTTCGTCGTCCCGGCGGTGGCGTTCGCCGTCACCGGACCCCGCGGGCGCGCCGTTCTCCGGTTGGCGACCCGGTGGCTCCTGTCCCACAACCAGGTGATCGGCGTCATGGTGCTGGTGGCGTTCGGCCTGCTCTTCCTGGGTCGCGGGCTCGTCAACGTCTGACCCTCACCCAGTTCAGGTGAGGCTGCCACTGCGGTGGGTTCCTACGGTCACGGCATGCAGCGCGGACCGATCGACGTGATGGCGATGGCCTTCCCGACGTCCACCACGCCGGACCAGATGGCGCAATGCGTGCGGCAACCGGTCGAGACCGGGCTCGTCCGCCTGGTCGATCTCGTGTTCCTCCTCCGCGACGGCGACGGGACGCTTGCCGCCGTCGACATCGAGCACGAGCGGTTCTCTGGAATCGACATCGCCGGGATGACCTTCGACGCGCACACCCTGCTGTCCGACACCGACCTCGAGCTGCTCGCGGCGTCGCTCGCACCCGACGAGCACGGGATGGCCGTCGTCGTCGAGCATTCCTGGGCCGCCGACGCCAAGAGCCAGCTCGACCGGCTCGGTGCCGAGCTGACACTGCTCGCGCGCATCCCGGAGGCCGAGGTGTCCGCCGCGTACGCCGCCGAGGACGACGATTCCGCCCCCTGACCCAGAGGAGATCCGATGCTGGTCCGACGATTCGGGCGGCCCGGCCTGCTCGGCACGATGGCTCGCACCGCGGTCGTCGCCGGCACGGCGCACGCGACCGTCAACGCGCTCAACCGCCGCGGCGCCCGGCGCGCCGAGCAGGAGGCCGAGGCGCAGCAGTACGAGCAGCAGCAGCTCACCGAGCAGCTGCAGACGGCGGCGGCTCCCGCGCCCGCGGGCGGGATCGGCGACCAGCTCGCCGAGCTGTCGAAGCTGCACGACGCCGGTGCGCTCTCGGACGAGGAGTTCGCGGCAGCCAAGCAACGCCTGCTCACGTCGTGAGCGCCGGGCGTCAGCTGTAGGGCATCTCGCGGGGCTCGGTGGTGGTGGGGTCGTAGGGCGGGAACCGGGTGGCGTGCTCGACGTTGTTGAGGTCGAGGTGGTTGCGCATGTACTGCTGGCTCGAGTCGACCGGCGGGGTGTACTCCCACGGCGTCACCTGCCCGGTGCGCAGGGCGGCGTCGACCAGACGACGGCGGGCCTGGTCGACGACGACGTCCTGGTGCAGCTGGTCGAGGTCCCACCGGCGCGCCACCTCGGCGCGCAGCTCCCGCACCCCGGCGGACCAGTCAGGGTCCTCGGCGAGGTTCACCCGCTCGTCGGGGTCGGCGGCGAGGTCGTAGAGCTGGTCGGGGTCGGCGGGGGAGTGGACGTACTTGAGGTGCCCGCGGCGGATCATCACCAGCGGTGCGACGGTGCCCTCACCCAGGTACTCGCCGACGACCTCGCGCGGCTGCGGCTCGACGGTGGCCGGCTCGTCCTGGCACAGCGGGAGCAGTGAGCGTCCCGCCGGCGGGTCGGCGCCGTCCGGCACGACGTCGCCGACCAGCTCGGTCAGGGTCGGCAGCACATCGACCAGCGACACCGGGTCGGCCACGCGCTTGGGCGAGAAGCGGGTGGGTGCGTGCACGATCATCGGCACCCGGGCCGAGCCCTCGAAGAAGTTCATCTTGTACCAGAGGCCGCGCTCGCCGAGCATGTCGCCGTGGTCGGCGAGCACCACCACGATCGTGTCGTCGGCGACGCCGAGGTTGTCGAGCGTCGAGGTCAGCCGGCCGGTCCACTCGTCGACGTAGGAGATGTTGCCGTAGTAGGCACGGCGGGCGCGGCGCACGTCGTCGGCGGTCACCTCCACCTCGTCCATCGCGCTGACCCGCCGCAGCCGGGCGGCGTGCGGGTCGAGCGGCACGTCGTCGGCCCCGAGCCGGGGCATCGGGATGTCGACGTCCTCGAAGAGGTCCCAGTAGCGGCGGCGGGTCACGTAGGGGTCGTGCGGGTGGGTGAAGCTCACGACGAGCAGCCACGGCCGCTCGTCCGGGTCGCGGGCCAGGTCGTGGAGGGCGCGCACACCCTGGTGACCGACCTCGTCGTCGTAGAGGAGCTGGTTGGTCACCTCGGCCACCCCGGCGGTGGTGACGGCGTCCATGTTGTGGAACCACCAGTCGACGCGCTCGTCGGGCTGCAGCCAGTTCGGCGTCCAGCCGAAGTCGGCCGGGTAGATGTCGGTGGTGCGCCGCTCCTCGAAGCCGTGCAGCTGGTCGGGCCCGACGAAGTGCATCTTGCCGTCGAGGACCGTCCGGTAGCCGCCGATCCGGGCGAGGTGCGCGAACGTCGGCACCGTGCTCGGCAGGTAGGCGGCGTTGTCGTAGCCGCCGGTGACCGAGGGCAGCTGGCCGGTCATCATGCAGTAGCGCGCCGGCGTGCAGAGCGGGCTGTTGGAGTACGCCGCGTCGAACACCACGCCCTCGCGCGCCAGCCGGTCGATGTGCGGCGAGTGCGCCACCGGGTTGCCGTAGCACCCGAGCGCGTCGGGGGTGACCTGGTCGAACATCACGACCAGCACGTTGGGCCGGCTTCCGCTCATCCCTCCGAGTGTGACACCCGCGGCTCGCCGTCGGCCTCGGACGCCCCGAGCGCCTCGAGGCGCCCCGCCGCCACGGCCGCGACAGATCCGCCGACGCGGAGTCGCCCGCCCGGGGCGGGAGTGACGTGGATGGTGCTGGGGCGGCCGACGTACTGACCCTGGTGCAGCACCAGCGGTTCGTCGACGGGAACGACCAAGTGACGCACCAGGTAGCCCGCTGCCGGCCCGGCGGCACTGCCGGTGGCGACGTCCTCGACCCGGCCGGCGTTGTCCCACGTGCGGCCCTCGCGGTGGTCGGCGTCGAGCACGTACACGAACTTCGCGCCGACCTGCCGCAGCAGGGCCTCGAAGTCGGGGTGGGTGATGCGAGCGTGCTCCAACCCGCGGGCCACCGGCACGATCAGGTACTCCAGGCCCGTGCTCACCACCTGGAGGGGGAGGTCGGGGTGGACGTCGTCGGGCGTCAGTGCCAGGGCCTCGATCAGGGCCGTCGTGACCGGCCCCTCCAGGGGAGGCCCGAACTGCGGGACGCCCTGGTCCATCTCGGCCTCGATCCAGGTGTCGCCGGGCGTGGTGCGCACCTCGATCGTGCGCTGGGCGACCCGCAGCGCCCACTGTTCCGCCCACTGCTCCGCCGACCGTTCCGTCGCGCCGAGCAGGTCGTGCAGCACCGCGGCCGCACCCAGGACGGGGTGGCCGGCGAAGTCCAGCTCCTCGTCCTCGGTGAAGATCCGCAGGCCGGCCGACCTCGCAGCGAGGTCGACGTGAGTCACGAAGACGGTCTCGAACTGCCGCATCTCCCGGGTGATGGCCTGCATCGTCGTCGCCGGGAGCGCATCGGCCTCGAGGACGACGACGAGGCCGTTCCCGTGGAACGGGCGGCGGCTGAAGACGTCGACGTGGCGGTACTCGGTGCTCATGGGATGTCCCTTCGAGTCGTTCCGACTGCTCCAGCACACCCGATCCGGAGCTCCGTGGCCATGCTGCACGTGCACCGACGGCCGGCCGGGTGTCGCGAGACACCCGGCCGGCCGTCGATCCGAACTCAGTCGGTCACCACCGCCTTGAGCACGTCCACCTTGGCGGCGGACCGGGCGGGACCGACCGCGGCGAGCACACCGGCCACCGCGGCCAGCACGACGTACACGGCGATCTGGGGCGCGGGGATCGAGATGCCCGTGATCCCCTCGTCCTTCATCGCCTGCGACAGCGCCAGGCCGATCGCGATGCCGAGGCCGGCGCCGCTGAGCGCTCCGATCAGCGAGATGACGACCGACTCCCAGCGCACCATGGCGCGGACCTGCGCGCGGGTCATGCCCACGGCACGGAGAAGTCCGAGCTCACGGGTCCGCTCGAAGACCGACAGCGCCAGGGTGTTGACGATGCCGAGCAGGGCGATCACGACGGCGAGCAGGAGCATCACGGTCACGAACGTCAGGAGCCCGTCGACGAACCCGCTGGCCTCCGCCTCGAACTCGTCCTGGTCGAGCACCTTGGCGTCGGGGTGGTCGGCGAGGGCCGCGGTGATCGCGTCCTGCACCTGGGCCCGGTCGGCGCCGCTGTCGATGCTCACCAGGGCCGAGGTGACGAGCTGCGGGCCGGCGAAGGCGTTCTGGGCCTCCAGGCTGAGCACGAAGTCGTCCGCGATCCAGCCCTTCGACTCGTAGATCCCCGCGACATGGAGGTCGTGCTTCCCCGTGGCGGCGAAGTCCGCCTCCACGACGTCGCCGAGCTTCCAGCCGTGGGCCGTGGCCGCGCTCTCGGAGACCACGACACCGTCGCCACCGAGGTCGGCGAGCGAGCCGTGCGCCAGGTCGAGGCTCATCAGGTTGCCGGCGGTGGCCGGGTCGACGGCCGAGTAGCTGCTGTCGGCGCCGTCGAAGCGGGCCTGCCCCCAGCCACTGGCCGAGACCTCGTCGACGCCCGGGACGCCGGCGACGGCGGCCACGACCGACGGGCTGAAGCCCGGGCCCTGGGCGCTCGAGCCGTTCACGAAGAGGTCCGCGCTGGTCTTGTCACCGATCACGTCGCCGAAGGAGTCCTTGAGCGAGGAGGCGAAGACGCTCATGCTCACGACCAGCGTGAGCCCGATCATCAACGCCGCGGCCGTGGAGGCGGTACGGCGCGTGTTGCGCACCGCGTTCTGCTCCGCCAGCTCGCCGGGGAGGCCCCGGAGCCGCATCGGCATGCCGATCAGCGACGCCAGCGGGCGGACCGCCAGCGGCAGCGACACGAGGACGCCGCCCAGGGCCGCGACGAGACCGAGGCCGAACACCAGCAGGGGTGCGTCGGCGTACAGCGCCGCGAGCACCGCGGCCGTGCCGCTCGCGAGCAGGGCGACACCGATGACGGCGCGACGCCCGGAGACCTTCTCGCCACCAGGGGTCGCCTCGCGAAGCGCCTCGACCGGCAGCACCTGGGTGGCGCGCCGTGCCGGGACGAGCGCGGCGACGACGGTGACCAGCGTGCCGACCAGCATCGAGATCACGACGGTGCGGGGCTCGAGCTGCAGCGAGGTGCTCGGCAGGGTGAACCCGGCGGCGCCCATGAGCAGGTTGAGTCCCTTGGCGACGCCGAGGCCGAGTGCGACGCCGATCGCCGACGCCGCGGTGCCGAGCACCACGGCCTCGAGGAGCAGGCCGCGCAGCACCTGGCGCCGGGTGGCGCCGATCGCCCGCAGCAGCGCGATCTCCCGCGACCGCTGCGTGATGATCATCGTGAACGTGTTCCAGATGATGAAGCCACCGACGAAGAGCGCGATGCCGGCGAAGATCATGAACAGGATCCCCACCATCTTCAGCTCCTCGTTGACGGCGTCGGCGTTCTCCTGGGAGACCGCCGCGCCCGTGACGGCCTCGGTCCCCTCGGGAACCACCGCCGCGAGACGATCAGCGAGCTCCCGCTGCGTGACGCCGTCCTCGGCACTGACGCCGATCGAGTCGAACGACCCGGCCTGGCCCAGCACCTGTTGCGCGGTCGCCGCGTCGAAGTACGCCGACGTGGTGCCGCCGAGGTCCTTCTCGCCGCCGAAGCCGACGGTGCCGACGACGGTGAACTCGCGGGTCGGACCCCGGAAGAGCACCTTGATGGTCGAGCCGAGCGCGACGTCGTTCTCCTCGGCGCTGGTGGCGTCGATCACCACCTCGTCACCGCCCTGGGGCGCGGTGCCGGTGAGGATCTCGACCTCGCCGCGCAGCACCTCGTCGGCGGCCATGGTGTAGCCCATCGTCGGCGCGCCACCACTGGTGAGGATGGCCTTGCCGTCGTTGTCGGTGAGCAGCGCGTAGCCGCTCACGAAGCCCTCGGCGACCCGGACGCCGTCGACGGCGGCGACGTCGTCGAGGACCGACTCGTCGATCGGAGGGCGGCTCGTGCCCACCCCACTGGACTCGGTGAAGGAGGCCTCGGTGCGGACGACCGCATCGGTGCCGGAGGAGACCTTGCCGAAGAGCTGCTGGAAGGCGAGCCCCATGGTGTCGGTCAGGATGAGCGTGCCGGCGAGGAACGCGATGCCGAGCGCGATCGACGCGGTGGTGAGGACGAGGCGCAGCTTGTGCGCGATCATGCCTCGGAAGGTTGACTTCAACATGGCGGTCAGGCTCCTAGGTTCTTCATGTAGTCGAGGACGCGATCGGCCGTCGGCGAGCGGAGCTCGTCGACGATGTGGCCGTCGGCCAGGAAGATGACGCGGTCGGCGTAGCTGGCGGCCTTGGCGTCGTGGGTGACCATGACGACCGTCTGGCCGAGCTCGCTGACCGCCGTGCGGAGGAACGCGAGCAGCTCGGCGCTGGAGGTGGAGTCCAGGGCGCCGGTCGGCTCGTCGGCGAACACGATCTGGGGGCGCGACGCGAGGGCTCGTGCTGCCGCCACCCGCTGCTGCTGCCCGCCCGAGAGCTGCGAGGGGCGGTGCCCGAGGCGCTGGGTCAGACCCACCGTCTCGACGATCGACGCCACCCACTGCTCGTCGGGCTTGCGGCCGGCGATCCGCATCGGGAGGACGATGTTCTCCGCGGCGGTCATCGTGGGCAGCAGGTTGAACGACTGGAAGATGAAGCCGATCCGGTCGCGACGCAGCAGCGTGAGGGTCTTGTCGTTGAGCGAGGTGATCTCGGTGTCGCCGAGGTACACCTCGCCGGACGTCGGTCGGTCGAGACCGGCGAGCAGGTGCAGCAGGGTCGACTTCCCGGACCCGGACGGACCCATGATCGCCGTGAACTCGCCTTGGGCGAGGCCGACGGTGACGTCGTCGAGCGCCGCGACAGCGGCGTCGCCGCTGCCGTAGCGCTTGCTGACGCTGTCGACCCGGGCGGCCGTAGCGGTACGGACCGGGGTGGTGCTGGTGAGGACGGTCATCTGTGTCTCCTGAGTGAGGTCGCCGTCCTGCGTGAACGGCGTGTCACCAGCACACGGGATCCGCCGCGCCCCGCCCATCGGGCCGGCCGCACTCCGCCCGGGCGCTGCCCGCGCTCTCCCGGACGGGCACATGTGCGGCCAGCACCACCCCCGGGGTACGGGTGGTCGCCTCCCACGACGCCGCGGATGGGCGCAGACTGCACGAATGACCACGCCGACCCGCCTGCGCCGGCGATCCCGCGGGGAGTGGTCGGTCACGCTGGTCGTGTACGGCGGGCTGCTGCTCTTCGTGATCGCCGTGTACGCCGTGCTGGTCGTGGGCGGGGGGCTGCTGCTGGGCCGTACGTCGTCGGCCGATGTCGCCCTCTCCGTCGTCGCGACCGCCGTGGTCGCGCTGGCGTTCGACCGGGTCCAGGCGCGCCTCGAGACGGTGGCCTCCCGCCTCGTGCACGGAGGTCTGCCGTCGCCGTTCGACGTGATGAGCCGGTTCTCCGGCACGGTGGCCGGTCGGTACGCCGCCGAGGACCTGCCCCTGGAGATGGCCCGGGTGCTGGCGCAGGGCACCGGGGCCGAGTGGGCCCAGGTGTGGCTGGTGGTGGGGGACAGCCCGACCCTGGCGGCGACCTGGCCCCCCGACGCCGGCGCCGCCGACCACGCCGACCCGCGCATCGCCGTCGGGCCGGGACGCCGGATCCTGGACGTCCGCCACGGACCGGAGCTGCTCGGGCTCCTCGTCGTGCAGGAGCACCCGCAGGTGCCGCTGACCTCCGTGGAGGAGCGGCTCTTCTCCGGCCTCGCCGCGCAGGCGGGCCTGGTGCTGCGCGGCGCCAGCCTGCGGGTGCAGCTCGAGCACCGCGCCACCGAGCTGTCGGCGCGGGCCGACGAGCTGCGGTCCTCGCGGCAGCGCCTCGTCGACGCCCAGGACACCGAGCGACGGCTGCTGGAGCGCGACATCCACGACGGCGCCCAGCAGCACCTGGTCGCGCTCGCGGTGAACCTCAGCCTCGCCCAGACCCTCGCGGACCGGTCGCCGGACCGGGCGCTGGCGCTCCTGGCCGGGCAGGAGGTCGCCGCGGCCGAGGCGATCGCCACCCTGCGGCTGCTCGCGCGGGGCATCTACCCGCAGCTGCTGACCGAGCGCGGGCTGCCCGCCGCGCTCGCCGCGGTGGCCGACAGCAGCCCGGTGCCGGTCGAGATCACCACCGACGGCCTGCTCCGGCAGGGCGCCCGCGTCGAGGCGGCGGCCTACTTCTGCTGCCTCGAGGCGCTCCAGAACGCCACCAAGCACTCCGGGGCCACCGGCATCCGGGTCGACCTGCGGCGCGACGGCACCGACCTCGTCGTCACGGTCGACGACGACGGCGACGGCTTCGACGCGGGTCGGGACTCGGCCGGGACCGGTCTCGCGAGCATGCGGGACCGGGTCGAGTCCCTCGACGGCACCCTCGTGCTCCGGTCCAGCCCCCGCGGGACGCGCATCCGCGCGACCCTGCCTTCCGCGAGCGGGGCCTGACGTGCGCGCGCGGATCGCCTGGGTGCTGGCCGGGCTCACGGCGGCGATGACCGTCGTGGACATCGCCGTCACCGCGGCCTACCGGCCGCTGCTCTCCGAGGAGGCAGTCGCGGAGCACGGGTTCCCTTTCGCCAACGCCGCCGTGCTCGGCTCGGCCGTGCTGGGAGCCCTCGTGATCTCCCGCGACCACCGCCACGTGGTCGGCTGGTTGCTCAACCTGATCGGCGTGACCGGGGCCTTCTCGCTGATGCTGGAGGCCTACAGCATCTGGGTGGTGAGCGACGGGGGGCCCGGCTCGACCGCGGTCGCCGGCGTCCTCGGCCTCACGGCCAGCGTGGTCGGCGGACAGTTCGCCATCGGCGGGCTGGCGCTGCTCTTCCTGCTCGCCCCGGACGGACGGCTCCTCTCCCCCCGGTGGCGCTACGTCGCCGTCGCGGTACCGATCGGGGTGGTCCTGTGCGCCATCTCCCTCCTCGCGGGGGACCCGAGGAAGTTCGACATCCAGGGCATCCAGACCGGTCCCGTGCGCGAGGGGACGTTCACGCTCGGCTTCGCGCTCATCTGCGTGGGCCTCGTCGGCGCCGTGATCTCCATGCTGGTGCGACTGCGCCGCAGCCGGGGCGAGGAGCGACAACAGGTGCGGCTGATAGCCCTCGCGGTCGGCCTGCTGCTGCTCGGCATCGTGAGCCTGTTCGTCGTCCAGACCCTGAACGGAGGGCGGCAGACGTGGGCGGCATCCCTGCCTCTCTACGTGGCCTACGTCATCCTGCCACTGGCCCTCGGGGTGGCGGTGCTGCGCTACCGCCTCTACGACGTCGGCATCTTCATCAACCGCGCCGCCGTCCTCGCGATCGGCACCGCGTTCGCGGCCGTCGGGTACGTCGTCCTCGTGGTGGTCGTCGGGGGCCAGGTCGACAGCAGGACCGGCGGATTCGCGGTCTCCCTGCTGGGCACCGCGGTGGTGGCGCTGGCCTTCCAGCCGCTGCGCCGCTGGGTCGTCCACCTCGCGAACCGGCTGGCCTACGGACACCGCGCGCGCCCCTACGTCGCGCTCTCGGACTTCAGCAGCCGGTTGGTGGTGATGCCCACGGCCGACGCCCTGCTGCCCGCCGTCGCCGACGCCGCGGGGCGGGCCGTCTCGGCGCGCGGCTCGAGCGTGGTCCTGGACGTGCCGGGCGCCGATGCGGTCTCGGCCGACTGGGGTGACGCCGAGCGGGGGACGACGCTGCCCTACGACGTGCCGATCCGCAGCTCGGGAGCCGTGCTCGGGCACATCACGGTGCTCGTCCCGAAGGGACGGGCGGTGCGCGCTGCCGACGCGCGCCTCCTCCAGGCGCTCGCGGACCAGACCGCGGTGGCCTTCCGCAACATCGCGATGGAGGCGGAGCTGGCCGTCCGGGTCGCCGCCCTCGACCGGACCACCGACGAGCTCGCGGACTCGCGGGCCCGGCTCATCGACGCGGACGACGCGGCACGGCGCACCCTCGAGGCCGCCATCGCCCGCGACGTCTTCCCCCGGCTGGTGACGCTGCCCGCCGAGCTGGCGCGTGCGGGGCGCACCATCGCCTCCCTGCTCCGGCTCCGGCGACCACGGCCTCGACGTCCTGGTGCGCGACACCAACACCGCCCTCGAGTCGCTCCGCGAGCTCACGCGGGGGGTCTTCCCGACCCAGCTCGCGCGGACCGGGCTCGAGCCGGCACTGCGGTCGTGCCTGGCGCGGAGCGGGCTGGGGCGCGCCCTGCAGATGCACGCCGAAGCGGCCGGCCAGCGGTTCTCCCCCGGATCGAGGCCGCCGTCTACTTCTGCTGCTCGGAGGCCGCGCGCGCCCTGTCCGAGCACTCCGCCGTCAGCCTCGGCCTCGACGGGGCCGACCTGGTGCTGCGGGTCACGGGGATCACCGACGACCGGATGGACTGGCTGGCGATCGAGGACCGCGTCGCCGCCGTCGACGGCACCCTCACGAGAGAGGTCGGCGCGATGACAGTGGTCATCCCCGAGGCCTCAGCCGCCGTCGCCGTCGGGGACGTCGCGCTCGGCGGGAGCACCGGCGGCCCACGCGGCTGAGAGCCGGTCCGGCCCGAACGCCGCCTTGGCGACATACGCCGCGGCGCCACTCCCGGAGATGTCGAACTCGTCCGCGTCGTAGGTGGAGAGCAGGACGACCACGGGACCGCCGGGCCGGGCCGTCAGCCGCCTCGAGGCCTCGATCCCGTCGATGCCGGGCAGGTTGACGTCCATCAGCACCAGGTGCGGCTCGAGGTCGGCCGCCACGGCCAGGGACTCCTCGCCCGTCGTCGCGGATCCCACCACGACGAAGCCTTCGGTCTCCCGGACGACGGCCGCCATGGCGCGGCGGAACGGCTCCTGGTCGTCGACGACGAGGACCCGCACCTCGGGCTCGAGATCACTGCTCACGCGCACCTCCGTCTGGAGCCTCGCCCGTGCCGGCGGCGCCCGACAGGGGGCTGGCCGCCCGTCCGGCGGAGGGTGGCCTCACGCCCGCGCGCCACCGGAGGCGTCGAGGAACGCGAGCACGGCCATCACCCGACGGTTGACGTCCGGTTCGTTGACCACGCCCAGCTTCTGGAACACCGAGCCGATGTGCTTCTCGACCGCCCGCTCGCTCATGAACACGGTGGACGCGATGGCGGAGTTGCTGAGCCCCGTGGCCATCGCCTGGAGGACCTCGAGCTCGCGCTCGGTGACACCCCGCAGCGGTGAGCTGGCCTCCTGCGACTTGCGGGCCATCAGACCCTCGACCACCTTCGGGTCCAGGGCCGAGCCGCCGCGGGCGACCTCGTGCAGGGCGCGGACCAGGTCGTCGACCTGGCTGACACGCTCCTTCAGCAGGTAGCCGAGACCGGCCACGCCGTCGGCCAGCAGCTCGTAGGCGTAGTCCTCCTCGACGTACTGGGACAGCACGACCACGCCGACCCCCGGGTGCTCGGTCCGGATCCGCTTCGCGGCCTCGATGCCCTCGGTGGTGAACGTCGGCGGCATGCGGATGTCGGTGAGGACGGCGTCCGGCCGGTGCGCGGCGACGGCGGCGTGCAGGGCTGTCGGGTCTCCCACGGACTCGAGGAGCTCGACGTCCGGGGTCTCGGTGAGCAGGGCGACGACCCCCTCGCGCACGAGGTAGTTGTCGTCCGCGAAGACCACGCGCACCGTCATGGCCTCACCCTAGGTCCGCGCCCGGGGGTACGGGGTGTGGGCAGTACGCCCAGCGACGGGGGATGGCCGCCCCGACCGTGCGGCCAGCGACATGTCGGCGGCCACTCGCCGCTCCTAGCGTCGACGGCACGCGGCCTCGGGGTCGTGACAGTCGTGCAGAACCCCACTACAGAAGGCGATCCCATGACCGCGCAGCTCATCAACCCACCGACGGGACTCCAGGCGCCCGTGGCCCAGGTGGCCGACGTCTCCAAGTCCTACGGGCGCGGGGCCGAGCAGGTGCACGCCCTGCGGAACGTGACCGCCGCCTTCGAGCCGGGCACGTTCACGGCCATCATGGGCCCCTCGGGGTCCGGCAAGAGCACCCTGCTCCACGTCGCCGCCGGCCTCGACCGCCCGACGAGCGGCGACGTCCGGATCGGCGGGGCGGACCTCGCGGCCATGTCGGAGCGTGCGCTGACCCGCCTGCGCCGCGACCGGATCGGGTTCATCTTCCAGGCCTACAACCTGATGCCGTCGCTCGACGTGGCGCAGAACATCGGTCTGCCCGCTCGCCTCGCCGGGACGCGGGTCGACCGGAGCTGGCTCGCGGAGGTCGGCCAGCGCGTCGGGCTCGCCGAGCGGATGAAGCACCGGCCGTCCGAGCTCTCGGGCGGCCAGCAGCAGCGGGTCGCGATCGCTCGCGCCCTGGTGATGCGCCCCGACGTCGTGTTCGCGGACGAGCCCACCGGCGCCCTGGACTCACGCACCGGCGGGGAGATCCTCGGCCTCATGCGCGAGTCGGTCGACCGGCACGCGCTGACGATCGTCATGGTCACCCACGACCCGCTCGCCGCCGCGCGGGCCGACAGCGTCCTGTTCCTCGCCGACGGTCGGATCGTCGACCGGCTGGTCGGCCCCACGGCCGACCGCGTCGCCGACCGCATGACCCACCTGGAGGGCTGAGCCATGTGGTTCCTGGCCTTCTCCAGTCTTCGCTTCCGCTGGCTCAGCTTCGTCGGCGTGTTCGTCACCGTCATGGCAGCGGCGACCCTCGTGACCGCCACGGGCTCCCTGCTCGAGGCCGGGATCCGTGGCGACGTGCCCGCCGAGCGCCTCGCGGGCGCCGACATCGTGGTCACCGCCGACCAGACCGTCCGCGAGCATCGCGGCAGCGGGGCCGACCGTGAGACCGTCGGCGGTGTCGTCGCCGAGCGAGTCCGCGTTCCGGTGGACCTCGCCGACCGGGTCGCCTCGGTCCCCGGCATCGCCGAGGTCGTCGCGGAGGTCTCCTTCCCTGCGTACGTCGTCGTCGACGGCGAGACCGTCCCCGGCCCGGACGGCTCGTCGTCCCTGGGGCACGCCTGGACGAGCGCGACGGTCACGCCGTTCGAGCTCACCGACGGCCGGGCACCGGCCGACGACGACGAGATCGTCCTCGACCGTGGCCTCGCCCGGCGTGCCGGGCTGGGCGTCGGCGACACCACGGCCGCCGTCGTCGCGGGGCACGACACCAGCCTCGTGGTCTCGGGTGTCGCCCGTCCCGTCGGCGCGGCGGTGCTCGGCGAGGAGTCGTCGGTCTTCTTCTCCGACCGCGCCGCGCAGTCGTTCTACGGCTCCACTGACCAGGCCGACCTGCTGGCGATCACGGTCGCCGACGACGCCGAGGTGGCGACCGTCGCCGCACGGGTCGAGGAGCTCGTGGGCGGCGAGCACGTCGTCCTGACCGGGACCGACCGCGGCAAGGCCGAGTTCCTGGACAACGCCGACGCGAGCGTGCGCCTGATCGCCATCAGCGGCTCGCTCGGTGGCATCGCACTGTTCGTGGCCGCCCTCGTCCTGGCCGGCATGATCACCCTGTTCGTGCAGCAACGCCAACGCGAGATCGCGCTGATGCGGGCGATCGGCGGTCTGCCCCGGCAGGTGCGCCGGCTGCTGGCCCGGGAGACGCTGGCCGTGACGCTGGTCGGGGCCCTCGTCGGCGTCTGGCCGGGCTTCTGGCTCGGCGGTCTGCTCGCCGCGGCCATGCGTGACAAGGGTCTGCTCCCGGGGTCCTTCGAGACCGGGATGAGCGTGTGGCCCCCCGTCGCCGCGGTGGCGATGGTCCTCATGGTCAGCCAGGTGGCCGCGTACGTCGCGGGCCGCCGCGCCGGCAAGGTGCGCCCGATCGAGGCCCTGACGATCTCGACGACCTCACGTCGCGGCATCGGGTGGCTCCGGGCGGTCGCCGGGTTGGTCGCTGCCGGCGGGACGGGCGCCCTGTGCCTCGTCGCCGGATCGGTCCGGCCGTCGATCGCGCCCGCCCTGGTGCCCGCGACGCTGATGGCCGCGATCTTGACGGTCACGCTCTTCGCGCCGCTCCTGGTGCTCGTCGGCGTGCATGTCGTCGGGTCGGTGGCGGGTCGCGTGCTCGGTGCCAGCGGGTTCCTCGCGGTCGCCAACGTGAAGTCGCAGGTGCGGCGCATGGCCGCGGCCGTGATCCCGCTCGCGCTCACCGTCGGCGTGGCGTGCATGACGCTGTTCCAGCAGTCGACCCTGGAGGCCGAGTCCGGATCCCAGGGCGGCGAGCGGATCACGGCGGAGCACGTCGTCGCGTCCGGCGCGGCCGGCCTGCCTCCCGGCGCGATCGACGGCCTGGTCGCGGCGTCGTCCGGAGCGGTGGTCGGGCTCGCCGACACCAGCGTGTACGGCAACTACGAGCTGGATCCCTACGCGGCCAAGGCAGTCGTGGGCGAGTCGCCCGGCGGCGTGCTCGACCTCGGTGTCAGCAAGGGGTCGCTCGACTCGCTGCGCGACGGCGAGGTGGCGCTGTCCGAGGAGGCCGTCGCCGGGCTCGACGCGGAGCTGGGCGAACCCGTTCACCTCCGCCTCGGCGACGGCACCGTGCACGAGCCCACGGTGGTCGCCGTCTACCAGCGGTCGCTCGGCTTCGCCGACGTCCTACTGCCCTGGTCCGCAGTGGAGGCCCACGTGACGGACCCGCTGCTGTCGGTGGTCCTGGCGGCAGACGGGGACGACCCGGAGCGGACGGCGGCGGCGGTCGCCGCCCTGCACCGCGACCACCCCACCACCGTCGTGGGGGGCGCGGAGCTCATCGCCGCCACCGAGGACGCGAACGCCGACACCCAGGGCTGGGTCAACTACCTGCTGCTCGGGTTGGTGATCGCGTTCGCCGCGTTCGCCGTGTTCAACACGCTGATGCTGGCCATCCGAGGTCGCAGCCGCGAGTACGCCCTGCTGCAGCTGGTCGGTGCATCGCGCCGTCAGGTCCGGCGGATGATGCGCATCGAGGGAGCGATGCTGGTGCTGCTGGGGTGGGGGATCGGGGGAGCCGTCGCGGCTGCCACGTTGATCCCCTTCGCCCGGGCTGTCACAGGTTCACCGCGACCCGACGTCCCGGCGACGTCGCTCGCGGCCGTGCTGCTCGGCGCGGCGGTGCTCGCCTGGCTGGCGACCATGGTCCCGACGCGCGGCACCATGCGGAACCGGCCGGTCGACGCGATCGGCATCAGGGAGTGAGGCGCGCCCGCCTGCTCGTCACGTGACCGCGAGGTCGCGTTCCTGCAGGCGGGTTCGTGGCGAACGGGCCGGCCTGTAGGCCGGGTTCTGTCCCGCCTCCCTCACGGGAGGGCGGGGGCGACCATCCATCTACGACCACCGTTGCCGGCGGCCTCCAGCGGTCTACCCGCGCACTCGGGCGAGCAGCCCTCGAGCGTGCGCTGTCTGACCTTGCTCCGGGTGGGGTTTGCCGAGCCACGCCGGTCGCCCGGCGTGCTGGTGGTCTCTTGCTCCACCGTTTCACCCTTACCGCTCTCGCCTCGCGACGAGAGAGGCGGTCTGTTCTCTGTGGCACTGTCCCGCGGGTCACCCCGGGTGGGCGTTACCCACCACCCTGCTCTACGGAGCCCGGACCTTCCTCGGGGAGTCTCCTCCACGCGGTCGCCCGGCCGGCCCGTTCGCCCGAGCATCGTAGCGGGCGCGCTTGTACCATCGCCGACCGTGATGCCGGAGGGGTACGAGCTCTGCCCGCTGGGCGAGGCGGACGCGGCGGCGCTGGCGGCGGCACATGTGCGCAACCTCGACCACATGGCGCGGTGGGAGTCGCGGCGCCCGGCCGACTGGGGCACGGCGTCCGGGATGGCGGAGGTCGTGCGGGGCCAGCTCACCGCCACCGAGCGCGGCTACTTCGACGGCTGGGTGCTGTGGCACCACGGCGAGCACGGGTCGGACGCCGTCGGCCGGGCCAACCTGCAGAACATCGTCCGCGGTGCGATGCAGGGCGGCACGGCGGGCTACTGGGTCGACGTCGGCCACCTGCGGAAGGGTCTGGCGAGCGCGATGCTCGGCTTCCTGGTCGAGCGCGGCCGTGAGCTCGGCCTGCACCGGATCGAGGCCGGCACGATGGTCGAGAACCTCCCCTCGCAGGGCGTGTTGCACAAGCACGGCTTCGAGCAGTACGCCCTGGTGCCGCAGTTCCTCTACATCGACGACGCCTGGCGCGACCATCTGCTCTTCCAGCGGATCCTGCACGACGGCCCACCGCGCGGGCCGGCCGCGCCGACCCTGGCGGCGAGGTGAGCAGGCTGGGGCGGTTGCGGCGGCGTCGTCCGGCCGACACTCCGCAGTGGCGCATCCCGACCTTCCCGATGCGGCCCCGTGACACCCCCACCGTCGAGGTCGTCGACGACGCGTTCCTCAGCAGGGTGGAGCACGGGCCGCTGCGCACCTACCAGCGACCGCACCGCTACCTCCGCGGCGCGGTCTACGACGGCGGCCGGCTGGTCGTCTCGTCGCAGAAGATCGGCGGGCTGCGCGGGCACCCCTGGGTGCCCGCCGACGCGATGCGCACCAAGGTCAACCCGGGCGTGCCCGCGCTGGCGGGGCGGTGGCTGTACGGCGGCCACTGGGTGCAGCACTTCGGCCACTTCCTGGTCGAGACGGTGACGACCCTGTGGCCCGACGAGCCCGACGTCGAGGGCCTGGTGTTCCACCAGTACCTGCGCAAGCCCGTCCACCAGGAGGAGTGGATGCTGCGGGCGCTCGAGCTGGCCGGCCACGGCGGGCGGGCCGTCGAGGTGGTGGGACGGCGCCACGGCCTGCGCGTCGACCAGCTCGTGGTGCCGTCGCGGACCGTCGTCGCCAACGGGTGGGGTCACCCCCAGGCTCGTGAGGTGTGGGAGCGCATGGCCGCCCCGTTCGCGAGCGACGCCGGCGGTCCGCCGCGGCTGTTCCTGTCCCGCACCTCGCACAACGAGCAGCGGCGTCGCGAGGGTCACGCCCGCTCCCGCTCCACCCTCGAGCGCGACCGGAGGCTCGACGACGTCTTCGCCCGCGCGGGCTTCGAGGTCGTCGAGCCCGAGCAGCTCGCCTTCGACGACCAGCTGCGGCTGGTGGCGAGGGCCGAGGTGATCGCCGGCAACTCGGGATCCGCGCTGCACCTCTCCGCCTTCGCGCCGCGCGGGGCCCGCGTGCTGGAGATCGGCGACGAGCGCAACCCGGGGGCACCGGTGGAGCTCCAGCGCATCATCGACCGGCTCTCGGGGCACCCGCACGCGTTCGTGCGGGGCGACCGCTCGCCGAAGCAGGTGGCGGCGGCGCTGGGCGCGCTCGGCCTGTGACGCTCACGTGCCCCTCGTGACTTAGATTCGGGGCCATGTCGGACAAGTTCTGGTACTGCCTCGAGCACCACCGGGTCGAGCCGCAGGACGGCTGTGCCTACAAGGACCGGCTCGGCCCCTACGACTCCGAGGCCGACGCCGCCCGGGCGCTGGAGAAGGCGCGGGAGCGCACCGAGGCGTGGGACAACGACCCGAACTGGAACGACGAGCTCGAGGACTGACGACCAGCATGGCTCGCCGGAGCTCCGCGGCGCCGGCCGCCGACCCCTGGCCGTGGATCGGCATGGCGGCGATGCCGTGCGTGCTGTTCCTGTACGGCGCCAGCGCGCTGGTCGCACCGTGGTGGGTGGTCGCGCTGCTCGTGGTGGTGTGGGTGGTGCTGTTCGTGCAGTGCTGCCGCTGGTGGTCCAGCCACCCGCGCCGACTGCCGTGGGTGGCCGCCGCGGCGACGCTCGCCTGGTTCGTGACGCTCGTCGCCGGGGCGGCCCTGCTCGGCTGGAGCTGAGCCCGCCGCCTCAGCGCGGGTACACGATGAGGATCCGGCCGCCGCCGTCCGCACCGTCGGTGAGCACCAGCAGCCGGCCGTTGCCGAGCTGCTCGGCGGTGCGGAGCCGGTCGATGTTGCGCAGCCGGGTGGGCGCGGACGTGCTCTGCAGCCGGCCCCTGGCGTTGAACCGCATGAACACCAGCCGCTCGGCCTTGAGCGCCGCGACCGCGAGCGTGCCCGACAGGGAGCCCCATGGCCGGCCGTACACGAACGTGCCGCCCGACGTCGCGATGGTCGAGCTGCCAGAGCGCCACCTCGCCGCGACCTGCGGGCCGGGGAGGCCCTGGTCGGTCATCGGCACGCTCTCGTTGTAGCCGGGCACGGGGTGCCAGCCGTAGTCGCCGCGCTCGACCAGCCGGTTGACCTCGTCGTCACGGAAGCTGCCCTGCTCGATCGACCACAGCGTGCCGTCGGAGCGCTGCGCGAGGCCCTGCACGTTCCGGTGGCCGTAGGTCATCACGTAGCGGCGGTTGCGGATGTCGGAGCGGTAGAACGGGTTGCGGACCGCGGGGCGCCCGGTCATCCGGTTCAGCCGCAGCGTCTTTCCACCGAGCGAGCTCAGGTTGCGCGGGTTGGTGCCGACGGCGGCGTCGCCGGTGCCGACGAGGAGCGCGCCGCTGCGGGTGATGAGGAGGCGGCAGCCGCCGTGCCGGCCCGAGGTGGTGGGGAGGCCCTTCACGAGCACCTTGGCGAGCCGGGCGCGGCCGTCGACGAGACGCCACGCTTGCACCCGGATGTCGTGGCGGCCGCCACCCAGTCGCCAGCCGCTGCACGTGTAGAAGCGCCGGTTGCGCGGGAAGGCGGGGTCGACCTCGAGGCCCATGAGGCCGGTCTCGCCGCTGTCCCACACGTAGTTCGTCGGGAACCGCACGGTGGTGCGCTTGCCGCGGTTGATCACGCTCAGCCGTGCGGGGCTGCGCTCGGTGAGCAGCAATCGGCCGTCACCGAGAGGCTTGATGTCCCACGGGTGGCTCAGGCCGCGGACCCACGTGGTGACCCGCAGCGCCGGTGCCGCCTTGGCGGCCGGCTGCTCGCGCACCGACGCCGGCGCGGCGCGGTCGGCGGCGGTCGAGGTGGGCGCCACCCCCGGAGCGGCCACGAGGGCGAGCACGAGTGCGGGCACGGCGGACAGGAGGAGGGGGGAACGTCGTCGCATGTGCGCACGCTAACCGCCGTGCCCCCCGAGAGGGGCCGCAGTCTCGGGCAAAGTTCAGAAGGTGTGCTCGGGGCCGGGGAACAGACCGGACTTCACATCGGCGTCGTAGTCGCGTGCCGCCTGGAGGAGGACGGCGTGCAGGTCGGCGTACTGCTTGACGAACCGCGCCATCCGCCCGGTGCGCAGCCCGAACGCGTCCTGCCACACCAGCACCTGGCCGTCGCAGCCGGCGCCGGCGCCGATGCCGATGGTGGGGATCGTGAGCTTCTGGGTCACCTGGGCCGCGACGTCACCCGGCACCATCTCCATCACGACGGCGAACGCGCCCGCGTCCTGCACGGCCAGCGCGTCGTCCAGCACCTCGCTGCCGGTCTCGCCGCGACCCTGCACCCGGTAGCCGCCGAGCGCGTGCTCGGACTGCGGGGTGAATCCGATGTGCGCCATCACCGGGATGCCGCCACGGCTCAGCCGCTCGATCTGCGGCACCATCTCGCGCCCGCCCTCGAGCTTCACGCAGTGCGCCCCGCCCTCCTTCATGAACCGGGCGGCGGTGAGGTACGCCTGCTCCGGGGCGGCCTGATAGGAGCCGAACGGCAGGTCGCCGACCACGAGCGCGCGCCGCACCGAGCGCGACACCGCGCGGGTGAGCGGGATCAGCTCGTCGACCGTGACCGGCAGCGACGTCTCGTTGCCGTAGACGTTGTTGCTGGCGCTGTCGCCCACCAGCAGCACCTCGATCCCGGCCTCGTCGAAGGTGGCGGCGGCGTACTGCTCGTAGGCGGTGAGCATCGAGAACCGCTCGCCGCGCTCCTTCATCTCGCGCAGGTGGTGGGTGCGCACCCGCTTGATCGTCGGCCGGTCCGTGGCGGGGCCGGTGCCGTACGGCGCGGTCTCCTCGGGGGTGCTCATCGTCGAGTCTCCGATCTGTGGCGTCTCGCGGCCGGGGCCCGGTCCACGGACCTCTTCAGGCTAGCCACGGACGGCGGAGCCGTCGCTGTGTCGGCGGTCACTACGGTGAGCCGGTGATCGAGGACTGGGAGCCGCGGGCCAACGAGCTCGCGGCCGAGGCGATCGCCGCGGGGGAGCCGACGGCGTGGTTCGACCGGCTCTACGCCGAGGGCGCGGCCGGTGACCTGGCGATGCCGTGGGGCCGCGACCAGCCGATGCCGCTGCTCCTCTCCTGGCTGGACGAGACCCGGCCGGAGCCGGGCCGCGCGGTCGTCGTCGGGTGCGGGCTCGGGGCCGACGCCGAGCACCTCGCCGGGCTCGGGCACACGGTGACGGCGTTCGACCAGGCGCCGACGGCGGTGGCGCAGGCCCGCGCCCGCCACCCGCAGAGCTCGGTCGACTATCGGGTGGCCGACGCCACCGACCTCCCCGCCGACCTCGTCGGCGGCTTCGACCTGGTGGTCGAGATCTTCACGCTCCAGTCCGTGCCCGACCCGCCGCGAAGCGCGATTGCCGCCGGCGTCGCGTCGCTGCCCGCGCCGGGCGGCACGCTGCTGGTGGTGACGCTGCGCGATACCGGCGTCGACGAGCAGGGTCCGCCGTTCCAGCTCACCCTCGCCGACCTCGCCCGGCTCGAGGTCGACGGCGTCCGCCGGGTGCGGCTCGAGGAAGCCGACCGGCTCTGGGTCGCGACCTTCCGTCGCGACTGAGTCCGAACGCCGAGTCGGCGCGTCATGACGCGCCGACACGGGCCGTCTGACGTGACATCACCCGCCGACTCGGCGGAGTTCGGCGAGCAGGCCCGCGAGCGCGGTCTCGTCGTCGGGGCCGCCGGGGTGCGGCGCCGCGAAGCGCCCGGCGTACTGGGCCACCTCGTCGAGGTGCCACTCGAGGTCGAACAAGGTGAGCATCCCCGGGTCGGCGCCCGCGGGCTCGGGAAGCCAGCGCAGGTCGCGCTCGGCCGGGGCCAGCCGCACCGACTCCCAGTCGATGAGCAGGGTGCGCACCGGCGTGGCGAGCTGGTTGCGCACGTGTGGTTCGCCGTGCGTCACCACCCAGGACCGGTCGGCGGAGGACTCGGCGAGCGCGAGGTACCGGTCGATCCGGGCCCGGACGTCGTCGAGGCCGGCCGAGACGGCGGTCCGGGCCTGCTCGCCGAGCGGCCCGCCGTCCCAGGGCGTGGCGACCGAGGCCGCGAGGCGGTCGCCGAGATCGGGCGGCACGAGCGGCTCCCAGCGGGGCAGGCCCGCCGGGGGCGTGACGGCGTGCAGCCGCGACAGCGTCGTGGCGGTGGCCGCAGTGGTCGCCGGTGATTCCGGTGGCCGCTCGCCCCACACCCAGGGCGTGCAGCTGAGGGCACCGCCGGCCAGCGGCACCGTGTAGGTGAGACCGGCCGAGGGCAGCCCGGCCACGACGAAGTCCAGCCGGAAGGCGAGCTCGGCCGCACCGGCGTAGGCGGCCTCGAGCGACCGCGCGTCGTGGCGGGCGCCGAGCGCGTCGAGGGTCACGAACAGCGCCGGCCGGCCGCGGACGCGCACCTGCCAGTGGTACGCCCCGAACCCGACCGGCAGGTGCTCGACGTCGGCGGCGTCGTCGTCCCAGTGCGTGCGGACGGCGGCAAGCACCTCCTCGTCAGAGACGTGCGGTGGGTGCTCCCTCACTCGGCGGGCGGCGTCTCGGCGATGTTGAACATCCAGGTGATGCCGAACCGGTCGGCGAGCTGGCCGTAGTGGTCGCCCCACGGCGCCTTCTCCAGCGGCACGTGCACGGTGCCGCCCTCGGCAAGGCCGTCCCACCACCCGCGCAGCGTGGCCTCGTCGTCGCCGCTGAGGCTCACCGTGCCGTTGACCACCTCGTCGGGCATGGTGCTCGGCACGTCGGAGCCCATGATCACGACCGTGTCGTTGGTCGCCAGCTGCGAGTGCATGATCTGCTGCTGCTCCTCCTCGGGCACGCCCATCCCGCCGAACTCGGCGAACGAGTTGAGGTCGAGCTCGCCGCCGAGGACCTGCTGGTAGCGGGTCATCGCCTCACGGGCGTTGCCGCGGAACATCAGGTACGGGTTCAGTCGTGTGCTCATGGCGATTCCATCTTCCGTGTGTAGGGCGTGGTGGTGGAGACCTTCTGCAACCCGGCGCGCTCGAGGATCGGCCGGGAGAACTCGGTGGAGTCACTGTTGACCAGCGTGCAGCCGTGGTCGAGGGCCGCGCGGGCCCGGGCCGCGGTGAGCGCCCGGTAGATGCCGCGGCCGCGCCACTCGGGGCGGGTGGCGCCGCCCCAGAGCCCGGCGAACGCGGTGCCGGGCACGGGCTCCAGCCGGCCGGCGCTGATCATCCGGCCCTCGGCCTCCGCCACCCACAGCTCGATCAGGTCGCCCCGCGCCAGGCGGCGCAGGATGGCGTCGGCCTGGCTGGGGTCGGAGTCGCCGAACACCTCGTCCTGCATCGCGGTCATGGCGCGGACGTCGTCCTCGACGGTGATCCGGCGCAGGGTGACGCCGTCCGGCAGGTCGACGTCGACGGCGAGGGCGCGGGCGTCGCCGATCATGATCGACTCCGGCTCCTCGGGCTCGAAGCCGTGGTCGAGTAGGGCCTCGTGGAGCCCGGGGGCGTGGTCGTGGCCGCGGGTCTTCCACTCCACGCGGTCGACGTCGGGCAGTGCGTCGAAGTGGTCGACGGCGGCGGCGACGAGCGCGCGGACCCCGTCGGCGTCGGCGCCGCCCAGGTCGCGATACGTCACGAACCCGCGCCCGCCGCGGAGCGTGACCAGCCGCAGCGGACCGTGCCGGGTGACCGCGAGTGCGCCGGGCGTCTCGGCGTCGGTGCGCAGCTGCCCGTCGTAGGCCGCGAGCAGCCGGTCGCGTTCGGTCATCCGTCCTCCGGTGCTCGGGTCGCTCAGGCGCCGGCCGGGGCGGCGGCGTCGGCGGCGGCCTCGAGGTCGGCGACAACGATCCGCTGCATCTGCAGCATGGCCTGCATGGCGGCCCGGGCGCGAGCGGGTTCCGGGTCGGACAACAGCTCGTAGAGCCGGCTCGGCACGACCTGCCACGAGATGCCGTACCGGTCCTTGAGCCAGCCGCACATCGACTCCTCGCCGCCGTCGGCCAGGGAGTCCCAGTAGTAGTCGGTCTCGGACTGGTCGCGGCACGCGATGCTGAACGAGATCGCCTCGGAGAACCCGAACGGCGCCGGGCCGCCGTTGATCGCACGGAACGTGAGCCCGTCCAGCACGAAGTCGCCCGCCAGCACGCTGCCGTCGGGGTTGCGGGTCAGGTGCCCGACCGAGGACCGCGGGAAGATGCCGGTGTAGAACGCGGACGCCTCCTCCAACGAGTCCTCGAACCACAGGCACGGGCTGATGGTGGTCGTCAGGGTCATGACCCCTCTGACCACCCCCGCCCCGCCTACTCATCGGTCGTCCGGGGGGATAGTCCCTGACGGAAATCATGGTTGCGGGGCCGGACACCATGATTTGCGTCAGGGACTATCGCAACGGGCGCCTTCCCTAGACTCACGGGTGTGGACTTCTACTCCGCGTACGCCCACGGGTTCGCCCGGGTGGCGGCGTGCACGCTGCCGGTGGCGATCGCCGACCCGGCGACGAACGCGGAGCGGGTGCTGGAGCAGGCGCGGCGGTGCCACGACGACGGCGTCGCGGTGGCGGTGTTCCCGGAGCTGACACTCAGCGGGTACTCGGTCGACGACCTGTTCCTGCAGGACACGCTGCTGGACGCCGTGCGGCAGGCGATCGCCACCGTGGTCGACGGCAGCGCCGACCTGCGGCCGGTGCTGGTGGTGGGCGCCCCGCTGGTGCACGGCACCCGGGTGCTCAACTGCGCCGTGGTGATCCAGCGCGGCCGGGTGCTCGGCGTCGCGCCGAAGTCGTACCTGCCCACCTACCGCGAGTTCTACGAGCGCCGCTGGTTCGCGCCGGGCGACGACCGCCACGGCCAGAGCATCGTGCTCGGCGACCAGACCGTGCCGCTAGGCCCCGACCTGCTCTTCACCGCGCAAGACGTGCCCGGGCTGACCCTTCACGTCGAGGTGTGCGAGGACATGTGGGTGCCGGTGCCGCCGAGCGCCGAGGCCGCGCTCGCCGGCGCAACGGTGCTCGCCAACCTGTCCGGCAGCCCGATCACGGTGGCCCGGGCCGAGGACCGCCGGCTCCTGGTGCGCAGCGCCAGCGCCCGCTGCAGCGCCGCCTACGTGTTCGCGGCCGCGGGTCAGGGCGAGTCCACCACCGACCTGTCGTGGGACGGCCAGACGATGGTCTACGAGTGCGGCGACCTGCTGGTCGAGACCGAGCGGTTCCCGGCCACGGCGCAGCTCGGAGTGGCCGACGTCGACCTCGACCGGATCCGCCAGGAGCGGCTGCGGCAGGGCACCTTCGACGACAACCGGCGCGGCACCGGGCTCACCGAGCGGCGTCCGTTCCGCACGATCGGCTTCGAGGTGTCGCCGCCGTCGGGCGACGTCGGGCTACGGCGCAAGGTCGACCGGTTCCCGTTCGTGCCCGACGACGCCGAGCGGCTCGCCCTCGACTGCTACGAGGCCTACAACATCCAGGTCTCCGGGCTGGAGCAGCGGCTCTCCGCGATGAGCGCTGGGTCGTCGGGCACCTGGCAGCCCAAGGTGGTGATCGGCGTCAGCGGCGGGCTCGACTCCACGCACGCGCTGATCGTGGCCGCGAAGGCGATGGACCGGCTCGGCCGGCCCCGCACCGACATCCACGCGTTCACGATGCCGGGCTTCGCCACCGGTGAGACGACCCGCGAGTACGCGACGCGGCTCGCCACCAGCCTCGGCGTCACCTTCGAGACCCTCGACATCACTGAGGCCGCTCGCACGATGCTGCGCGACCTCGACCACCCCTACGCCGACGGCGAGCCGGTCTACGACGTCACCTTCGAGAACGTGCAGGCGGGGCTGCGCACCGACTACCTGTTCCGGCTCGCCAACCACCGCGGCGGCATCGTGCTCGGCACCGGCGACCTCTCCGAGCTCGCGCTCGGGTGGTGCACCTACGGCGTCGGCGACCAGATGAGCCACTACAACGTGAACGCCGGCGTCCCGAAGACGCTGGTGCAGCACCTCATCCGGTGGGTGGCGGAGTCCGGCCAGTTCGAGCGCGAGACCGACGACGTGCTGCGGGAGATCGTCGAGCAGGAGATCACCCCCGAGCTGATCCCGACCCGCGAGGACCACCTGCCGCAGCGCACCGAGGACTCCGTCGGCCCCTACTCGCTGCAGGACTTCACGCTCTTCCACGTGCTGCGCCGCGGCTACACGCCCAGCAAGATCGCGTTCCTGGCCTGGCACGCCTGGCACGACGCGAAGGAGGGGGAGTGGCCGCCGCACTACCCCGAGGAGCGGCGCGTCGCCTACGACCTCGCCACGGTCCGGCGCTGGCTGGACGTGTTCTGCCGCCGCTTCTTCGCCAGCCAGTTCAAGCGCTCGGCGCTGCCGAACGGGCCCAAGGTGAGCGCCGGCGGCACCATGAGCCCGCGCGGCGACTGGCGGATGCCCTCGGACGCCGCGGCCACCGCCTGGCTCGCGGACCTCGAGCGCGTACCTCATGAGTGAGATAGACCACCGCGGTCGCGTGTACCGAGCCAGGTGACGCGCGGGTAACCTCCGCTACGCCGGCACCCCTCGGGGCTTCCCGCCGGCCACCCGAAAGTGATCAGGAGGGGCCCGCGACGGGCCGACCACCATGGACATTGTCGTTTGCGTGAAGTACGTCCCCGACGCCACCGCCGACCGCCGGTTCGAGTCCGACCACACCGTCGACCGCGACGGCGTCGACGGGCTGCTGTCGGAGCTCGACGAGTACGCCGTCGAGCAGGCGCTCGTGCTCAAGGAGAAGGCCGACAGCCCCGAGGACGTGAAGGTCACCGCGCTGTGCGTGGGCCCGGAGAAGGCCGTGGACGCCGTCCGCAAGGCTCTCCAGATGGGCGCCGACGAGGGCGTGCACGTGTCCGACGAGGCGATCGCCGGCTCCGACGCCGTCGCCACCTCGCTCGTGCTGGCGAAGGCCGTGGAGAAGACCGGCAGCCCCGACCTCGTGATCTGCGGCATGGCCTCCACCGACGGCGCGATGAGCGTCGTCCCCGCGATGCTGGCCGAGCGGCTCGACCTGCCGCAGGTCACCTTTGCCTCGGTGATCGAGAGCCAGGGCGACCAGATCCGGATCAAGCGCGACGGCGACACCGCCACCGAGGTGATCGGCGGCACGATGCCGCTGGTGCTGTCGGTGACCGACCAGACCGGCGAGGCCCGCTACCCGTCGTTCAAGGGGATCATGGCGGCCAAGAAGAAGCCGCTGGAGACCTACTCGCTCAGCGACCTCGGCGTCGACACCGGTGACGTCGGGCTGTCCGTGGCCTGGAGCGAGGTGTCGGCCACCAACGAGCGGCCGCCGCGCACCCAGGGCGAGATCGTCAAGGACGAGGACGGCTCGGGCGCCACGCAGCTCACCGAGTTCCTCGCCTCCAAGAAGTTCATCTGAGAGGGGACGACATGTCCGAGGTTCTCGTTCTCGTCGACCACGTCGACGGCACCGTCCGCAAGCCCACCCTCGAGCTGCTGGCCCTGGCCAAGAAGCTCGGCAGCCCGTCGGCCGTCTTCATCGGCGGCTCCGACCAGGCCTCCGACGCCACCGAGCGGCTCAAGAAGTTCGGCGCCGACAAGATCTACGTCGTCGACGACGCCGACATCAAGGGCTACCTCGTGGCGCCGAAGGCCGAGGCGCTGCAGCAGCTGGCGGAGAAGTCCTCGCCGGCCGCGATCCTGCTGGTCTCCTCCTTCGAGGGCAAGGAGATCGCGGGCCGGCTCGCGATCAAGCTCGAGTCGGGCCTGATCACCGACGCCGTCGACATCGCCGACGACGGCACCACCACGCAGAGCGTGTTCGCGGGCAGCTACACCGTCGAGGCGAAGGTCACCAAGGGCACGCCGATCATCACGGTGAAGCCCAACTCGGCCACGCCGGAGGAGTCCGACGGTGCCGGTGAGGTCGAGGAGTTCTCGGCCACGGTGTCCGACAGCGCGAAGAAGGCGCAGATCGTGGCCTCCCAGCCCCGCAAGGCCTCCGGTCGTCCGGAGCTGTCCGAGGCCGCGATCGTGGTGTCCGGCGGTCGCGGCACCAGCGGCAACTTCGAGCCGGTGGAGAAGCTCGCCGACTCGCTCGGTGCCGCCGTCGGTGCCTCCCGCGCCGCCGTCGACTCCGGCTGGATCCCGCACGCCTTCCAGATCGGCCAGACCGGCAAGACCGTCTCGCCGCAGCTCTACATCGCCGGCGGCATCTCCGGTGCCATCCAGCACCGCGCCGGCATGCAGACGTCCAAGACGATCATCGCGATCAACAAGGACGAGGAGGCGCCGATCTTCGAGCTCGTCGACTTCGGCGTCGTCGGCGACCTCAACAACGTGATGCCCGCCGCCGCGGAGGAGATCGAGAAGAGAAAGGGCTGATCCCGGTAGCGTCGCGTTCGTGGTCGACGTCCCGCAGCCCGCGCTGGCGACGCTGACCCACGAGCGGTTCTGGGACGCCGGCTGGGTGTACGAGCGCAAGCTCGACGGGCAGCGGTGCCTCGCCGTCCGCGACGGCCGCGGCACGAAGCTCTACTCGCGCAGCGGCCGCGACGTCACGGTCGCGTTCCCGGAGATCGCCGAGGCGCTCGAGGAGCAGGCGAGCGAGCGGTTCGTCATCGACGGCGAGGTGGTGGCGTTCGAGGGGTCGCGCACCAGCTTCGCCCGGCTGCAGCCACGCATCCACGTGTCCAGCGCCGAGAAGGCGCGGCGCAGCGGGGTGGCGGTGTACTTCTACGTGTTCGACGTGCTGCGGGCCGACGGCGAGGACGTGCGCGGCGAGACCCTGCTCGAGCGCAAGCGGCGGCTGCGGTCGCTGCTCACCTTCGACGGGCCCGGTGCGCTCCACCCCGCACCGTCGTCCGCGCGACGCCGAGGCGGGGGAGGAGTGGTTCGCCGAGTGCTGTCGGCAGGGCTGGGAGGGGCTGATCGCCAAGCGCGCCGACGCCCGGTACACCACCGGCCGCACCAAGGACTGGCTCAAGTTCAAGTGCGAGGCCGGCCAGGAGCTGGTGGTGGTCGGCTGGACCGACCCGGAGGGCTCGCGGGTGGCGCTCGGGGCGCTGCTGCTCGGCTACCACCGCGGCGACGACCTCGTGTACGCCGGCAAGGTCGGCACCGGCTTCTCCGACGCCGTGCTGCGCGACCTGCACGCGCGGCTCACGAAGCTGGAGGTCGACGCCAGCCCGCTCACCGTCGGCACGCCACCACGGAAGGGCGTGCACTGGGCGCGGCCGCGGCTCGTGGCCGAGCTCGCCTTCACCGAGTGGACCAGCGGCGGCCAGCTGCGGCACCCGCGGTTCCTGGGGCTGCGCACTGACAAGTCGGCGAAGGACGTGGTGCGGGAATGAACGAGGTCGCCGGCGTCGAGATCAGCAAGCCCGACAAGGAGCTGTTCCCCGGCGTCACCAAGCTCGACCTGGCCCGCTACTACGAGCGGGTGGCCGAGGTGATGCTGCCGCACCTGCGCGACCGGCCGGTCAACATGCAGCGCTACCCCGACGGCGTCGACGGGCCGTCGTTCTACGAGAAGAAGGTGCCGAAGCACTTCCCGGACTGGGTGCGCACGGTGGAGGTCGAGGGGGTCGACGGCCCGCAGCGGCAGGTGGTGGTCGACGACGCCCGCACGCTCGTCTACCTCGCCCAGCAGGCCTGCATCACCCCGCACACCTGGCTGTGTCGGGAGGGCTCGCTCGAGAAGCCCGACCAGCTGATCTTCGACCTCGACCCGAGTGAGGGCGGCACGCTGCGCGACGTCCGCCGCGCCACCCGGCTGGTGGGTGAGCTGCTCGACGACCTCGGGCTCACCACGTTCGTGAAGACCACCGGCTCGCGCGGCTACCACGTGCTGGTGCCGCTGCGGCCGCGGCTCTCCTTCGACGACGTCCGGGCGTTCGCCCGCGAGTGCGCCGAGGTGCTCGTGGCTCGCGAGCCCGACCTGCTCACGCTCGAGCACCGCAAGGCCAACCGGGGCACGCGGGTGTACGTCGACATCGGCCGCAACGGCTACGCCCAGACCGCGGTGCCGCCCTACGCCGTCCGGCCGCGCGCGAGCGCCTCGGTGTCGGTGCCGATCACCTGGGACGAGGTCTCCCGGGTGCGCCCCGACCAGCACACCGTCACCTCGCTGCCGCGCCGGCTGGCCCGCACCGGCGACCCCTGGTCCGACGTCCGGAAGTCCCCGCAGTCGCTGGGCGCCGCTCGGAAGATGCTCGGCCGGCTCGCGTAGTCAGTCCTCCTCGAAGTCCTCGTTCGTCTTCCCGCTGAGCACCGACTCGTTCTGGGTGGAGGTCGGGCGGCGGCGCCGGTCGGCGCCCTCGTCGTCGACCTTGATGAGCAGCCAGTTGGCGTCGTCGCCGCCCATGCGGGTGCGGCGGAAGGAGAAGGCGCCGGTGAGCTTCGTGCCGTGCAGCCGCACCTTCACGTGGCCCCCCGCGACGGCGTCGACGAGCGCCACCGGCTCGCCGTCCTTCTCGGTGAGGTTGTCGAAGGGGCCGGTGTCCCACACGATCACCGTGCCCTTGCCGTAGCCGTCGCCGATGCGGCCCTCGAAGTCGGCGTACGACAGCTCGTGGTCCTCGACCTTGACGGCGAGCCGCTTGTCGCGCGGGTCGAGCGAGGGCCCCTTCGGCACGGCCCACGACACGAGGGCGCCGTCGACCTCGAGCCGCACGTCGAAGTGCAGCTGCGTGGCGTCGTGCCGATGGACGACGAAGATCGGTCGGTCGTCGCTCACCCCTGCACCGTAGGCGTCACTACCCTCGAGACGTGACCACCCGAGAGGACGTGACCGCCCTGGCCGCGCGGGCCCGGGAGGCCGCGCACGAGCTCGCGCTCGCCACCCGCGCCGAGAAGGATGCCGCGCTGCACGCGACGGCCGACGGGCTGCTCGCCCGGGAGGCCGAGGTGCTGGCCGCCAACGCCGACGACGTCGCCCGCGCCGAGTCCGCAGGCACGCCCGCCAACGTGGTGGACCGGCTCCGCCTCACCGGTGGTCCCGACGGGCGGGTCGCGGCCATGGCCTCGGGGCTGCGGGAGGTGGCCGGGCTGCCCGACCCGGTGGGCGAGGTGGTGCGCGGCAGCACCCTGGCCAACGGGCTCGAGCTGCGCCAGGTGCGGGTGCCGTTCGGCGTGGTCGGGATGATCTACGAGGCCCGCCCCAACGTCACCGCCGACGCCGCCGGGATCTGCCTGAAGTCCGGCAACGCGGTGCTGCTGCGCGGCTCGTCGAGCGCGGCGGCGTCCAACGCCGCAGTGGTGGCGGTGCTGCGCGACGCGCTGACGGCGAGCGGGCTGCCGGCCGACGCCGTCCAGCTGGTGCCCGCCGACTCCCACGACACCGTGAAGGCCCTGATGCGGGCCCGCGGCCTGGTCGACGTGCTCATCCCGCGCGGGGGCGCCGGCCTGATCCAGAGCGTGGTCGAGGAGTCGACCGTCCCCGTGATCGAGACCGGCGTCGGCAACTGCCACGTCTACGTCGACGCCTCGGCCGACCCCGAGCAGGCGGTGGCGGTGGTCGTGAACGCCAAGACGCAGCGCACCAGCGTGTGCAACGCGGCCGAGTCGCTGCTCGTGCACGCCGCCCACACCGACTCGCTGCTCCCGCGGCTGGTCTCCGCCCTCCAGGACGCCGGCGTCACGGTGCACGGCGACCCCACCGTGGCTGCGCTGCCGGGCGTCGTCGCGGCCACCGACGACGACCACGCCCGCGAGTACCTCTCGCTCGACATCTCGGCCGCCGTGGTGCCCGACCTCGACGCCGCCGTCGCCCACATCCGGCGCTTCTCCAGCGGCCACACCGAGGCGATCCTCACCCGCGACCAGGCGGCCGCCCGCCGGTTCGTGGCCGCCGTCGACGCCGCGGCGGTGCTGGTGAACGCCAGCACCCGGTTCACCGACGGCGGCGAGTTCGGCTTCGGCGCCGAGATCGGCATCAGCACCCAGAAGCTGCACGCCCGCGGCCCGATGGGCCTGCCCGAGATGACTGCCACGAAGTACGTCCTCACCGGCGACGGACACGTGCGCTGACGTTCACCCGGAAGCCGGGTCCGGGCACCCTCGCTCGCTAGGGTTCTGGCGTGACCGGGGCCAATCGCGCGACCTTCGCCGACGCGTCGGTCGAGCGGCTCTGGACGGGCGCCACGGTGATCACCGCCATCCGCACCGTGGCGTCGCTCGCGCTGTGCCTGGCGGCGGCCTACGAGGAGGACCTGACGCTGCTCGTCGTCGGGCTCGTCGTCTACTGGGTCGGCGACATCGTCGACGGCACCTACGCGCGGATCTTCGACTGCGAGACCCGGATCGGCGCCGCGATCGACATGTTCTGCGACCGCCTCAACTGCGCCGCCTTCTACGTGGGCTTCGCCTTCCTCCAGCCCGAGATGGTGGTGCCGGTCGCGGTCTACCTGCTCGAGTTCATGGTGGTCGACCTCTACCTGTCGCTGGCCTTCCTGGCCTGGCCGATCCGCAGTCCCAACTACTTCTACGAGGTCGACCGCCGGATCTGGCGCTGGAACTGGTCGAAGCCGGCGAAGGCCACCAACTCCGCGCTGTTCGCGGTGCTGCTGCTGGTCACCGGCTGGTGGTGGGCGGGCCTCGTCATCGCGCTCGCCCTGCTCGCCGTGAAGTGCGTGTCGCTGCGCTGGCTGCTGCAGCTCGGGATCCCCGTGCCGGAACGGGCCCCCGACGCCGGAGCCGGCCTCCGGTGATCCTCTGGCTCACGACCCTGGTGATCGGGTTCGTGACCTCGCTGCTGCCGTTCCTGCCGATCGAGGTCTACATCCTCGGAGCCGGCACGGCCGGCGGCGGCACCGCGGCCGCCGTCTCCCTCGGGCTGGCCGCGGGCGTCGGGGCGACGGTGGGCAAGGTCGTCTGGTACGAGATCGCCCGCCGCGGCACCGAGTCGGCATGGGCCCAGAAGCGGCTCTCCAAGCCCGGCACCAAGGCGTCCTACGAGAAGTGGGTCGACCGCACCCACGGGCGCCCCTGGTACGCCGGCGGCGTCATGTTGGTGGCCGCCTTCCTGGGGGTGCCCCCGCTCCTGGTGATGGCGCTGGTCGGCGGCTTCCTGCGGATGCCGATGTGGGTGTTCGTCCCCACCATCCTGATCGGCCGCACCGCCCGGTTCGCGTTGCTCTTCCTCGGCGTCGACTTCGCCCTCCATTGATCGCCCGGACAACGGCGTCCACTAGGCTGACGCCCATGTCGAGCCTGGTGTCCACCGCTGCCGTGACCGTCGTCCGGGCCGCCGAGGAGACCCACGGCGAGCCCGCAGTCCCGGCCTGGGCGGTCGGCGCCGGCGCGCTGCTGATCCTGCTGCTCATGCTCGCTGCCCTCATCGCGTTCGGCGGCGGCCGGGAGCACAGCTGAGCGACACCGTGCCCGGAACAACCCGGCGCCGGGTCGGCGTCATGGGGGGCACCTTCGACCCGATCCACCACGGCCACCTGGTCGCGGCCTCCGAGGTGCAGGACTGGTTCGGCCTCGACGAGGTCGTGTTCGTGCCGACCGGCCGGCCGTGGCAGAAGTCCGAGCGGCGGGTCTCGCCGCCCGAGCACCGCTACCTCATGACGGTGGTGGCCACCGCCGCCAACCCGCGGTTCCAGGTGTCCCGCGTCGACATCGACCGCGAGGGGCCGACGTACACGATCGACACCCTGCGCGACCTCGGCGCCGAGCACCCCGACGCCGACCTGTACTTCATCACCGGCGCCGACGCGCTCACCGAGATCTTCAGCTGGCGCGACGCCGACCGGCTCTTCGAGCTGGCCCACTTCGTGGGCTGCACCCGGCCCGGCGCCGAGCTGGACGCCGCCGCCATCGCCGCGATGCCGCAGGAGCGGCTCACGCTGGTGGAGGTGCCCGCCCTGGCCATCAGCTCCACCGACTGCCGCGAGCGCCAGCGGCAGGGGCGACCGGTCTGGTACCTCGTGCCCGACGGCGTCGTCCAGTACATCACCAAGCACGGCCTCTACGCCGACCCCGAGTCCTGAGGACATCCGAGATGACCGCCACCGACCACGCCGTCGACCTCGTCGTCACCGCCGCCCGCGCGGCGTCCGACAAGCTCGCCCAGCAGATCGTCGCCTTCGACGTCAGCGACCAGCTCGCCATCACCGACGCCTTCCTGCTCGTCTCGGGCACCAACGACCGGCAGGTGAAGTCGATCGTCGACGAGGTCGAGGACAAGCTGCGCGACGCGGGCGCCAAGCCGATCCGCCGCGAGGGTCAGCGCGACGGGCGCTGGGTGCTGATCGACTACGGCGAGATCGTGGTCCACGTGCAGCACGAGGAGGAGCGCGCGTTCTACGCCCTCGAGCGGCTGTGGCGCGACTGCCCCACGATCGACCTGCCGGCCGACGTCGTCTCGCACCAGCGGTGAGCCATCGGCCCCGTCGCCTGGTCCTGCTCCGCCACGGCCGCACGGCGTGGAACCACGTCCATCGGGTCCAGGGGCAGCTCGACCCCGGCCTCGACGACGCGGGGCACGCCCAGGCGGCCGCCGCGGCCTCCGAGGTGGCGGCGATGGCGCCGTCGCTGCTGTGGACCTCCGACCTGGCGCGGGCCCGCGAGACCGCCGGGTACCTGGCCGAGGCCACCGGCCTGCCGGCGTCCCCGGACCCGCGGCTGCGCGAGTTCTCGCTCGGCGAGCGCGAGGGCCTGACCCACGAGGAGTACGCCGACCTGGCGCCCGAGGAGTTCGCCCGGTTCCAGCAGGGCCACTACGACGACGTGCCCGGGCGCCGAGCCCACCGACGCCGTCCGCACGAGGATGGCGGCGGTGATCGGCGACCTGCTCGCGGCGCTCGCGCCCGGGGAGACCGCGGTCGCCGTCACCCACGGCGGGGCCGCCCGGATCGCCCTCGGCGCGGTGCTCGGCTGGCCCGACGACCAGTTCCGCACCCTGCGCGGCCTCCGCAACTGCGCCTGGGCCGAGCTGGTGGAGCACCCGGTCGACGGCGTGCTGCGGCTGGAGTCGTTCAACCGCGGCGTGTGAGCCGACCTCAGCCGCCGGCCTGCTCCAGGAGCCCGGTGTCGACCAGCTGCTTCCAGATCCGCTCCCGGCGCTGCACCAGGAACGTCGCCGTCACGTGGTCGGGGTCCTTCCACACGATCGTCCGGCCGATCACGGGGGCGCAGACAGGCAGGTCGGGACAGATGATCGGGTTGAGGTCGATCGTGGCGACGTCGTCACGGGTGGTGGCGAGCAGGTCGTAGGCGGCGTCGACGACGGGCCGCTCGAGCGGCGGGTACACCGCGCAGTCGGCGAGGGTCTTGGCCGCCGCGAGGCAGTCGAGGGGCTCGAAGCCGTTGAGGTTGAACCCGTTGGTGCCCAGGGTGCTGCGGATGATGACGAGCCGGGGGCCGGCCTCCTCGATCACGTCGGCGGTCTTCTCGGTGGTGCGCAGCTGGAGCTGCTCCAGGGTCTCGCCGGGCGGGCTCGACGGCGAGCTGAGCCTGGTCCGCCAGTAGTCCTCGGACCGCGAGAGGCCCATCATGACGACGACGTCGACGTCCATCTGCGGGAGCACGTCGGCGTAGAAGTCCTCGCGCTCGGAGCGGCACTGCTCCTGGTCCTCCTCCCGCGAGCGCTCGTTCACCTGGTCGACCTGCCACGGGCAGGCGGACCGGATCATCGTCGACAGCTTGAGGTCGTGGTCGCGGGCCATCCGCAGGAACGCCGGGGCGACCGTCCGGGCCTGGCTGTCGCCGAGCAGGAGCACATGCGGGCCGTCGCCGTCCTCGAACACGCAACCGTCGAGGTCGTCGGCCGTGCAGTACTTGCTCTTCGGCCCGGTGTCCTTCGACGCCGCGACCAGGTCGAGACCCGGCGGCACCGGCCGGTCGAGGTCTGCGGTCAGCGAGGTCACCTGCGAGGTGTCCTCACCGGCGCTGAGCGAGGGGCGACGGTCGACGTTGAGGACGGCGGGCAGCACGAACACGAACACCAGCACGCTCGCGGTGAGGGACGTCACCACCACCGGCCAGCTGAACGCGTGCATCCAGCCCGCCCGCCGGATCGGCATCTCGAACACCTGGTAGCTGAGCGCGGCCAGCCCGGTGGCCACGGCGGCGGTGAGCAGCGCGAGGACCAGCGGGCGGACGTCGAAGACCTGCTGCAGCACCAGCACCACCGGCCAGTGCCACAGGTAGGTGCCGTAGGAGATCTGGCCGAGGTAGCGGGGCACCGGGAGCGCGAGCAGCCGGGACGCCAGCCCCTGGGGTGCCCACCACAGCCCGCAGATCGCGAGCACCGAGAACAGCGTGGTGAGCAGGCCGCGGGTCGACTGGGACGCCTCGAGCAGGGTGCTGGCGGTGACGGCGATGCCGACGAGCCCGGTGGCCGCCAGCGGTGTGGCCCACGGGGCCCCGAGCGGCGTACGGGTCTCCGCGCGGCTCCCGGACGAGACCGGCCGGGCCATCCGGCGCACCAGGAGCATCAGCGCGGCGCCCGCGCTCAGCTGGTACACGCGGGTGTGGGTGGCGTAGTAGGCGTAGTTGACGTCGTCGCGCGCGATCCACACCTGGAGCGCCACCGACACCACCGTGACCAGGGTCAGCAGGAACCACAGGGCGCGCACCGGCCGCGCGGCGAAGCGCACGAGCAGGAGCAGGAGCAGCGGGTAGACGATGTAGAACTGCTCCTCGATCGACAGCGACCAGAAGTGCAGGAACGGGCTGCTGTCGGCGCCCTGCGCGAAGTACTCGCGACCCTCGAAGAGGAAGTGCCAGTTGGCGTAGTAGAGGAGCGAGGCGCGGGCGTCGTCGACCATGTCGATCCGGTCGGGCAGCGAGGCGATCAGCACCTGCAGCAGCGCGGTGGCGACGATGACCACGACGGCGGCCGGCAGCAGCCGCCGCACCCGCCGGGCGTAGAAGTGGCCCATCCGGATCTGGCCGCGGGTGTCGAGGTCGCGCAGCAGCACGCCGGTGACCAGGAACCCGGAGAGCACGAAGAACAGGTCGACGCCGACGAACCCGCCCTCGAGCAGCACCATGTGGGCGTGGAACGCCACCACCAGGTACACGGCGACCGAGCGCAGGCCGTCCAGCTCGGGTCGGTAGGCGAGCGTCGACACGAGGCGTCATCGTAGGTGGCCCGGCCCGGGACGCTGAATCAGCGTGACAGCGCCGCGCCGGGGCGATTTCGTGGCGGTCGAGCCGGTTGGCTAGTATCGCCCGGTCCGTAGGACGTTGGGGCTGTGGCGCAGCTGGTAGCGCATCTGCATGGCATGCAGAGGGTCAGGGGTTC